>NZ_LQNF01000079.1 GCF_001618145.1 Oceanobacillus damuensis | reverse complement strand
CTCAATGTCTTCTGATTCTAGTAAATTAACAATGGGTTTCCAATAAACACTCGTACTCTCCATAGCAACATGGATACATCTATGTTCCTTTATCCAGTCTATCATCTGGATTAGGAACACCGTCTTTGTAGAAAATGTTTCAATCTCCTTTCCTTCTGGTGTAATGACGCATGCAGTAATGTTGTCTTTATGAACATCCATACCACACGCTCTTTCAATGATTACATCCATTGATAAAACATCCTTTCTACGGCATACATTATTGGAGGCTGGTGCAACAACCAGAATAGGGATTAATCTACCATGAGTGCTTCCCG
>NZ_LQNF01000078.1 GCF_001618145.1 Oceanobacillus damuensis | reverse complement strand
TGTGCAACTACAATTCCTGCACGTTTCTTACCTTTTCGGGCTGCAGTTCGCCGATAAAGTGCACCAAGATAGTTTTCTGATCCTCTTACAGAATGAGCTGCTTCAATTAAAGCTGATTTCAAGTATTTGTTTCCGTTTTTGGTTTTAGGTTTTTTCCGTTTTCCTGCACTCTCGTTATTTCCAGGAATTAACCCAGCCCATGAACACATTTGAGATGCACTAGGAAATTGGTTCTTAATATCTGTACCAATTTCTGCAAGCATTTGTTCAGCCATACGCGTTGCGATACCAGGAATAGAATCTAATCTTTCAATATCGTCTTGGTAGTCGCTT
>NZ_LQNF01000077.1 GCF_001618145.1 Oceanobacillus damuensis | reverse complement strand
CCACGGGGACAGGAATGATGTGACCCCCAAAAGTTAGAGTTTGATTTAAGCAGTTAATTGGCTGGTGTGATTGCGGTATTGAACTGGACTCATACCAGCTAATTTTTGCTTAATCCGTTTATTATTATAGTAAACTATATGTTTCTCAATCTTGTTTTTTAATACCTCATAAGAACACAATGCTTCCCCATGATACATCTCTTGTTTCAGTAAACCAAAGAAATTCTCCATTGGTGAATTATCTAAACAGTTCCCTTTTCTAGACATACTTTGAAAAATCTTATTCACTTTTAGTGTTTCTACCCATTTTCTATGTTGATAGTGCCATCCTTGATCAGAATGAATAGTTGTTCTGTATTTTGATCCTTTAACGATTTCTAGAGTTTCATCTAGAGGTTTCATCACT
>NZ_LQNF01000076.1 GCF_001618145.1 Oceanobacillus damuensis | reverse complement strand
CGGGCGACGAGATGAAGCTGGTGCACGACGGCCCGACCTTCGCCGAGCCGCACGACGCCACCATCGTCCACAGCTCGAAGATCAAGCCCATCGAGATCTGGAAGCGCGACGACAAGATGTTTGCCGACGCCGTGGCCCAGGCCAAGAAGGACGGTGTCGACCTGCTCAACGACAGCAAGGTCGTCCGCAAGGGCAAGAAGGTGCGTCAAT
>NZ_LQNF01000075.1 GCF_001618145.1 Oceanobacillus damuensis | reverse complement strand
TCCACCGTGCGCCCTTATTCACTTAACTAAGTTACAGTAAATAAGCGTACTAATTTAATAGCCTTGCTTTATTTCTAAAATTAATCCAGCTTCAGCTCCTAGAAACTACCGTCATAAGCAATTGACATTCCAAACGCTCAAAACCAAGCGTTTTCCAGTCCCTTGCTTATGCGTCCGTTTCTGAACAGTCGCTTCAGCCTTTTATTTGATGTCGTTGATTACTCTTATTTAGTTTTCAAGGTACAAATAGAGAGATTTGCTCTCTCAAAACTGAACCAAACAACCAAGTATGTCCTTACCGACAGGAACAAGTTCCTCATCGGCGTTCCGTAATATCCAGCTTCAGCTCCTAAAGTCGCTTCGGCCTTTAATATAATCCTTAGAAAGGAGGTGATCCAGCCGCACCTTCCGATACGGCTA
>NZ_LQNF01000074.1 GCF_001618145.1 Oceanobacillus damuensis | reverse complement strand
CTTAACTAAGTTACAGTAAATAAGCGTACTAATTTATTAGCCTTGCTTTATTTCTAATCCAGCTTCAGCTCCTAGAAACTACCGTCATAAGCAATTGACATTCCAAACGCTAAACCTCAGCGTTTTCCAGTCCCTTGCTTATGCGTCCGTTTCTGAACAGTCGCTTCAGCCTTTTATTTGATGTCGTTGATTACTCTTATTTAGTTTTCAAGGTACAAAAATGGAGCCTAGCGGGATCGAACCGCTGACCTCCTGCGTGCAAGGCAGGCGCTCTCCCAGCTGAGCTAAGGCCCCGTATTCAGTTTAATAGATGGTGGGCCTGAGTGGACTCGAACCACCGACCTCACGCTTATCAGGCGTGCGCTCTAACCAGCTGAGCTACAGGCCCATCTATTTTAAACTATTATTGTTAGGAGAAATTAATCTCTCAAAACTGAACCAAACAACCAAGTATGTTCTAACTATTCCAAAGAATAGCGTTCCGTAATATCCAGCTTCAGCTCCTAGAGTCTACCGT
>NZ_LQNF01000073.1 GCF_001618145.1 Oceanobacillus damuensis | reverse complement strand
AGTCTTTATAGGCTCTTTTTTTGATTTATATTTGTAAGCAGTATCCTGCTACAATATATCCTTCTTCTTAGCTTGCCAACTCTTCCTCAGTCTTCTGATTGATTGTCAAGTGCTTTCCTTGACTATCAAATCAGAAGACTGAGATCCTAGTAAAAAGCTAAGAATAATGGTTACCCCCTTTCTTCATTTTATAAAGGAGATGAATACACGGCACGAAGGCAAAAGTCTCTACTCCGATGAGCATACTGATATCCGTGGGTTCTCACATTTTATCTCTCCGTCTAAGGATCCTTCACGAACTCCTAGCGTGCATTCACCAATTGTATGGCTAGCACAAGTCTCCGTCGTGTGTCCTCCTTAACGGTTTTCACCTTTGCCTCCGGGCCCTATATTCATTCCCTTTTCAAATAAATCTCCTTCATTTCTTTCTTATAAGAAATCTAACTTAATTTGTTCCGGCTTCAAATTCATGGGCAATGGCCCAAACAAAACCTGCCAGTTCTCTCGCAACTGCTGTAATAGCCTTTCCAGCTTCTT
>NZ_LQNF01000072.1 GCF_001618145.1 Oceanobacillus damuensis | reverse complement strand
CTGCATAATAAGGAGTATTTCAAGAGTTCTCTTTATCCCCACATAGGATAAATAACCAATGATTTCCTCCGTTGGTGAAGTCATTGTAACAGCTTCAAATGCTAATATAACTAATTCTCTTTCGTTTTGTTCTTCTTCTTGATGAGGTTCTTTAGGAGTGGGGGTTATATTTTTTCCTAAATGAGTTGTGTGTTGAAATGGTTCTATATCCTCTTTAGGAATGTTCCAACCTTTTTTATCATTTTCTTTTTTTGCTTTTATTTAACAATTCTGCTACATCCTTTACCTTTAAATATTCCTCCAAATAAATCACCCTCCAGCAAAAACGTTAGTTCGATTTTTAATTTATAAAAAAAACCTTTACTACTACAACAAAAATTACAGAAAAATTTGTTGTTGTAGTAGTAGAGGTCTACTCTTAGTAAGTTTGTAGTCACAATTTAAATATATTATAAATTATCATATTAATTTAGTCAATTATCTAACTTCTCATATAAAAAAATATATACTGTTAGTAATCTATTAATCTATACAATAAGATGACTTATCATAAGT
>NZ_LQNF01000071.1 GCF_001618145.1 Oceanobacillus damuensis | reverse complement strand
GGTTCAAGTCCTCTGGCCGGCACCATCTTTTTTATACAAGTTAATAAGCGGAATATTTATATGATGCTTCATAACTCATTTTGTGAGCCATTAGCTCAGTCGGTAGAGCATTTGACTTTTAATCAAAGGGTCGAAGGTTCGAATCCTTCATGGCTCACCATTTGCGGGTGTGGCGGAATTGGCAGACGCGCTAGACTTAGGATCTAGTGTCTTCGGACGTGGGGGTTCAAGTCCCTTCACCCGCATCATTTATAAATTGCTAAGCGCGGAAGTAGTTCAGTGGTAGAACACCACCTTGCCAAGGTGGGGGTCGCGGGTTCGAATCCCGTCTTCCGCTCCAAGCCCTTGCCGGGGTGGCGGAACTGGCAGACGCACAGGACTTAAAATCCTGCGGTAGGTGACTACCGTACCGGTTCGATTCCGGTCCTCGGCACCATATGCGCCCGTAGCTCAATTGGATAGAGCGTTTGACTACGGATCAAGAGGTTAGGGGTTCGACTCCTCTCGGGCGCGCCATTATATCGGGAAGTAGCTCAGCTTGGTAGAGCACTTGGTTTGGGACCAAGGGGTCGCAGGTTCGAATCCTGTCTTCCCGACCATTTATTTAAGGGGCCTTAGCTCAGCTGGGAGAGCGCCTGCCTTGCACGCAGGAGGTCAGCGGTTCG
>NZ_LQNF01000070.1 GCF_001618145.1 Oceanobacillus damuensis | reverse complement strand
TTAGGATACACCATGGAGGGCAATAAAGAAATCCTTGGATTATGGTTAAATGAAACGGAAAGTAAACACAAATGGATGCAGATTTTCGATGAAATCAAGGCGAGAGGTGTTGAAGATATTTTCTTTATATCCATGGATGGTGTGAGTGGTTTGGAGGAAGGAGCACGTGCTATTTTCCCTGACGTCATCGTCCAAAGATGTATCGTTCATTTGATCCGTAACTCCATCAAATACGTTCCAAGCAAGGATTATAAAGCCTTCACCAAGGCATTAAAGAAAGTATATGGAGCACCGAGTCTGAAAGCCTGTCATAGCTCATTTGAATCCTTCCAGCAACAATGGGCGGCCTATCCAGGAGCCATTGATGTATGGACGAGGAATTTTAGTCATGTCGAGCAACTCTATGATTATGGAAGTGCTATCCGTAAAGTTATGTACACCACGAATGCGGTTGAGAGCATCCACTCCAGCTTCAGAAAGGTAACTAAAAAAGGAGCATTCCCCAACGAGAACGCTCTTTTGAAAGTATTATTTTTACGTGTGAAAGAACTCGAAACTAAGTGGAAAGGTGGTCATATCCAAAACTGGTCAATGGTTATGAACCAACTCCTCCTCCACGACAAGCTAAAAGATAGGGTTTTAAAATACTTGGAGTAAGTTTGAACTTACACACTTTATTTGACAAACCC
>NZ_LQNF01000069.1 GCF_001618145.1 Oceanobacillus damuensis | reverse complement strand
GCGATTTTGAGCCTTCCACGAAATCCCTAAGATATTAGTTGGTTGTCCTTTTTGCCGTTTTTTCAATTTTCCTTTGACTGCAGGCTGATACCTATAGCTCCACGCCGCCTCTATCAACAACCTTCGCACATGTCGATTCCCTGTTTTAGTTATGTCTCCTAATTTCCGTGATGCACCACTGGAACTTTCACTTGGTACTAGTCCGGTGTATGCCATAAATTGTTTTGGAGTCTGAAATCGCTTGAATGATCCGATTTCTGCAACCAGACTGGTAGCTGTGATGACGGCCACTCCCCGTAGTGCCATCAGGGTTTGGATCATTGGTGCGTGGACACCTTCTTTGGCCTGTTCCTCAATTTCTTCTTCTAATATTGTCAAGCGCTGCTGGGCTTCTTTTAGTTGCTGCAAATATTTCTGAAATGTCAGACGGGATGCAGAGCGTTCAAATTTCAAACTGTCTAGCCAATTCCAGTATTTCACAGTCCATTTTTTGGTTCCTTTAGGTGGTTTGATTTCATTTCTGAGAAGAAATTTTGTTAGTCGATGTTTCGCTCTTAATTCATCTTCCTTGACATCCTCGCGTGCTCGACCTAAATCGCGTAATGCCTCATCATCTTCTGCTGGTACATAAATAGGTGTTAATTCGCCAGCACGATAAAGTGCTGCGAGTTTCATGGCATCGCGTTTGTCCGTCTTTACGCGATCTCCAGGTTTATGAGGTACTAACGACGGCGCAATCACTTCACATGCAATATCCATCGTCTTAAGAAGTCGATAGAGTCCGTATCCAGTT
>NZ_LQNF01000068.1 GCF_001618145.1 Oceanobacillus damuensis | reverse complement strand
CCTCGTGTTATTTAAGATGATGTTTATCGGATATTTTTATGGCATTCGTTCCGAACGTCAACTGGAAAAAGAAGTACAATTAAACGTAGCCTATCGTTGGTTTCTTGGGCTAAAGTTATCAGATCCAGTCCCTGATCATACAACGATTAGCTGGAACCGTCGCACCCGATTTAAAGATACGGATATTTTTCAAGAGATTTTCGATGAAATTCTACTGCAGGCAATGAATCACCGAATGGTCGGTGGTAGAGTCCTTTTTACTGATTCCACCCACTTAAAAGCAAACGCGAATAAACATAAATTCACGAGAGAAGAAGTTGAGGTAGAGACACGTGACTACATAGAAGAGTTGAACCACGCAATAGAGGAAGATCGTAAACAGCACGGAAAAAAGCCTTTAAAGGAAAGAGAGGAAGTGAACGAGAAAAAGACGATTCGTAAAAGTAATACCGATCCAGACAGTGGTTTTATGTCTCGCGATCAAAAACAGGAAATGTTTTGTTACTTAGACCATCGGACAACAGATATGAAATTTAATATTATTACAGATGCCTACGTCACCCCAGGAAACGTACATGACTCTGTCCCATATTTAAAACGCTTGGATCGGCAAATAAAAAGGTTTAATTTCAATGTCGAAGCCGTTGCTTTAGATTCAGGTTATCTAACAAACCCAATTTGTAAAGGATTGTCAGACAGAGATATCTTTGGAGTAATCGCACATCGAAGGTACCACCCGACAAAAGGATTGTTTCCTAAATGGAAATTCATCTATGACAAAGACCAGGATAGTTATACTTGTCCCAATGGAGAAAAGTTAA
>NZ_LQNF01000067.1 GCF_001618145.1 Oceanobacillus damuensis | reverse complement strand
GAACTTGACAGTTTCGTTCATATCAGTCTCCTTAAGAATTTTAACTATATTGTATCATTAGAAATTTAAGATGAATAACATTGAATACAGCCAATACTTATTAGAGATAAGCGCACGTCAGATGAATAGCAGTCACAATAGTTGAAATAAAAAATGACTATTTAATCATTTTAATTATACTTTGTGAGTTTTTAATCATACCCAATAATCCAAGCCCTTTTTTCGCATTGTTTGTTAATTTCTTTTCTGCAATTTTAATGACCTTTTCATCGGCATCAGAATAATTACCAGAATTAAATATTGGTTGGGGGTCATATTCTATCGTGAGTTGAATAGCTTTCGTCTCATTTTCTCCGACTATTTTATTTGATAAAAATAAAGCCATATCTATACCCGCAGATACTCCTGCAGCAGTTATATATTTCCCTTGCTCTACTATTCTTTCTCTTGTGGGGATAGCTTCGAAATTACTTAATAAATTCATTGGCTTCCAATGTGATGTTGCTTTTAATCCAGCGAGTAACCCTGCAGAAGCCAATAACATAGAACCAGTACATACTGAAGTAGTCCATTTTGTAGTTTTATCTATCTCTTTTATCCATTCTAATACCTTCTCGTTTTTCATTTCTTTTATAAACGCTATGGTTGAACCAGGTACTATTAAAATATCTGCCGCTTTTATGTCATCGATACTATATTTTGCATTAATATCTATAAATCCAGAATCAGCCTTTATCACGCCCGCTTTTTCTGCAACAAAGAATATTTCAGCATCAGTCATATTCCTTAGTACCTCATAAGGTCCAATAGCATCGAGCATAGTTACGCCATCATATAAATATATAACTATTTTCATATTAACCTCCTTTTTTTTAGTTCTTTTATTGAAAGGTATCCCTTCTTGATTAACTATAATTTTCATCTTCAAACTAAGCCTGCTTGTTCTCTACAATCCTTCAATAACTCTTTCCTTATTTTAACATAATCACAATCATCCTTTAGGTTGATCAAATCAACTTATCAAATGGCATTAAAATTAATATAGAAAACAACACGATGACGAAAAATTTCAGCGTGTTATTTGGTTGCGGTCCTTTCTATTGTGTATAGTATGTTTCTTCACCAAAAGGAACTACTCGCTTTTCAGGTTTGCTCTCTATTTAACGAATAAGGCTTCAACCTCCAGGCTTAGGCAGTTGCCGAGTTTTAAAACTGGTTTTTTATATAGTTCTTTTTTCGACCTTCCTATCATATGTACTAATAAGGGAACAAAAAAGGGGTTGATTGGTATGAGTTCTACACTTGTTATTACGATTATGATTGCTTTGATCATTATACTTCTGATTGTCGGTGCTCCGGTTAAACCAATGAAACTTATTGGACAAACTACAGTTAAACTTGGGATTGGTATTTTGTTTTTATTTTTCTTCAATGTTTTCGGTGGAGCGATAGGGCTGCATATCCCCATCAACCTATTTACAGCAGTAGTCTCAGGATTTTTGGGGTTATTTGGGGTAGCCTCCCTCGCAGCAATCCATTTGTTTATTATTTAAGGCTGTTTATAAGTTTTGCTTGCTTTTCAATCTTCGCATTAGATATAAAATGCGAAGTAAATTAAGTTTATTCTTGGAGATAAGTGCTCTTGCCGCCG
>NZ_LQNF01000066.1 GCF_001618145.1 Oceanobacillus damuensis | reverse complement strand
TTATGAATAGTTATGTTTTTGTCCATATCGTAGAAACTACTAATACAACAAGGATTATAAGGACTAATTATCAAATTTCCAGCTTGGACAATTTTAAATAGTAAATATATAATATTCTTTAATTCGCTAAAGTGAAATTCAATGAAATCTGTATAAAAAGTTATACAATTTTTTGTTTATTTTATTTGAATAATTAAAATTACAGCTCCAAAAAACCGGTTTTAGCTATTTAAAAATATCTGATGGCATGGGCTTGGGTTTCTTACAATTCCTCTGCCTTTTTAATACAAATATAGTCCTTTGTTCTTGTTGGTAACTACTCAATAGAATTCAAAAGGTAAATTTCAGAATAAATTTGAACCGTTGTGTTATCTTTTCGTGAATTTTTGAATTGCTAATGAATAAACTGTTTGCTCTTTGAATTGACGATAGCCGAGTTCAAAATAATTCACCGTAAGTTGTAAAGGTAATAATGATTGATAGTTTTCAAACATGAAAGGTTGATTATCTTTAATTTTTGCACATCGTACAAATAGTTCCTCGATATAATTACGATGTTCCGTATCTTCCATATTCTCGATTGATTCAATGGAATGATATTGGAGCAAAAGGAAATATCTTTTAAAAACTCATATAATTGCTGATAACTACTTATTCCATCAATCTGTTTCCTCTGCAACGACTTTAAAATATTCTCTAGCAATTTACTATACGTGTATTCCGATATATCCTTTGAAAGACGAATGACAAAATCATCAATTAGTTTAAAGAAAATAACGCTTTGCTCAAAATTATAATTGTAATCCTTGCGTAAAGTCTCAATTCTTTCAGTTTTCTTTGACATAGTAAGCAAACCTCCTGAAAATAAATGATTTTTAAGCAACAAAAAACCCTCCGGATCTAAGGATTGTTAACACAACGTTTAAAATGTGTTTTCCTTAAACCCGAAGGGTTTCGTATGCTTGTTCGTGAAAAAATATAAAGGTGAAAAAATAAAAGTGGTTACATAATTATTATACCCGCTATTTTTTATAATCCAACAACCCTAACGGTTTCACCTTCAATTTCAATTCTTGAACTAAAATAAACGAAAAATTCATTATAATACCTTTACTTAAACAAATCTACTATTTGGTGAGATACTCTGATTACTTTACTTTTTTATTCCCGATTCAGTTTATTAGAGCTGGGTTTTTATATTCAGTTTGATTAATACTTTTTGATTGGACTTTTTTGACAGGTCATCATGACTTCTATTATTGCTATGTTCCTCTAGTTTTACCTACTCAAACTTGATGTAGTTAGGGCAAATATTTTTTTACTTTTAACACCTATTTTCGGATACGTCCTATCGGCAATATTCTTAAATAAGATACTTATCGTTTATAATTATGTGGGTGCTTTATTCGTAATTGCAGGTACGTTCTTTAGACAGTTAATAAAAAACGACAACAAGTAAGGTAATGGCCCTTTACACAAAGCAAGATTGCAATTTCAGTTCAGAAAAGCACCCAATTATTTAAGCGACTTCCTTTATAAAGGCAACCAACAATGGAAGTTAAACAACATTAGGTCGGTTTTCAAAGTTCTAGGCTATTGGTGTACCACTTTTAACTGGTTCATCTGGTTTTAAAGTACCACATCACCTTCTTTTGGAACACCGCCAATTACCGATACCTCGGATTTAAAGCCTGCTATACGTCTAGGTGGAAAGTTTACTACTGCAACCACTTGTCTACCAATTATTTGCTCTGGTTCATATATCCGGGTAATTTGAGCTGTCAACTCAGTAGATTTGAGTTGTTTTCTGTTTTGTTATTCTGTTTCCTAAACTAAAGCACCAGTTAGTTTAGGTACAATATTTCACACTTTACTCAATACAGAAATCTTTGTACTCAATATCTAAATAAGGGAGATCATTCTCTACCTTTAACCTTATACCATCAAGTATATCTTTAACTTTCTCATTACTTTTTTGCTCTTCATTAAGAAAATTGGTAAAATAAATAAAGGAGAATATTTGCCTGTAATTTAAGAAAAAAGGGATTTTGGATAACCAGTATTTATCAAGGTTATTCTCTGAAAAATAACCTTGTAAAAACGTCTTAATAAAGATAAGAGCAAAGTCCTTTCTTCCTTGTATATTATTTTCATCAATTGTTTGTAAGGCGTGATATATAACAATTG
>NZ_LQNF01000065.1 GCF_001618145.1 Oceanobacillus damuensis | reverse complement strand
ATGGGGGTTGATTAGAGATTTTTTTCATAGCAATATTACAAAAAGATTACAAATGTCCTATAAATATATAATATTTCCCATATAGAAGATATAATATTGTTAGTTTCTGTTAGATTATGGTCATACAGAGATAGTTTACCAGATTTGGTTTAGAGAGAGCGTGGACTATGATAAGCTTATCGTGTTTAGGCCTTGATCCTCTGAACCGAACTGTAACAACAGGGGGATAAAAAAAGATGGCGAACAACAAAATATTTATGTCGGTTACTGCAACAGCAGTTATCGCATCGGCCTTTTTTGCGACAGACGAAGCAGATGCAGCATCATATAAAGTACAAAGCGGTGATTCACTATGGTCGATTGCACAGAAACATGGGACAAGCGTGACCGTTTTGAGATCAATCAATAATTTAACATCAGATACTATCTATCCGAACCAGGTAATTGAGACAGATCGTAATACAAGCTCAAATACAAATACAAATACAAACACAAATACTACTACTAATTCTACTACTAATACATCATCTACTACTTATATAGTTAAAAGTGGCGACACTTTAAGTGGCATAGCCTCGAAACATGGAATTTCTCTAACTAATTTGATGAAATGGAACAACTTGAATACTACATTGATTTATCCTGGGAATAAATTTGTCATAAAGGCGCCTTCTTCCTCGGGGTCCAGCTCTAGCTCTAGTTCAACCGTGTCAACTTCAACCAGTTCATCCAGCAGTGGTCAAGTAGGCTCATCTACCGTTTATACGGTAAAATCTGGTGACACCTTATCACGAATCGCTTCACAGAACGGTGTGACTGTCAGTAATTTAAAGTCGTGGAACAACCTGAGCTCTGATTTGATCTTGATTGGTCAGAAGCTGAATATTGGTGGAAAAGCCACATCTTCAAGTACGGGCTCTGTATCAACTGCAAGCACTACCAAAGCACCGGCAAACGTCAGCTATAATGTTGACAAATTGATCAGCACAGCGAAAAGCCTAAACGGCACGAAATATGTTTGGGGCGGTGCCACACCAAGCGGCTTCGACTGCAGTGGGTTCATCTATTATGTATATAAACAGGCAGGCATGGACATCAGCCGCACATCAGCTGCAGGGTACTTTGACCGTTCATACTATGTGAACTCTCCAGAAGTGGGAGACCTTGTATTTTTTGAAGGAACATATAAAGCCGGCATCTCTCACATGGGAATTTATATTGGCAATAATCAGTTCATCCATGCTAGTTCAAGCGGTGTACAGATTACTAGCTTGAGTAATTCTTATTGGAGCAAGCATTTTGATAGTTATAAGCGATTTTATTAAGGATTAGTTTCAGATAGGGATTTAATCGTTTGGCTTTTATAAGATTGTAGTTTTATGGAAGTCGGTTGCTGTAAGGGCGGTTTTATTAAGTGAATGTTATTGAGGGAGGAACTCTAGCGGGGCTGGAGTTCCTTTTTTTGTGGGATGGGGACGGAGTGATTCACACTTCATTATATAGAGTTACAACAAAAGCGTTATGATACTTTGGAATTATTTCGACATAGTTAGAGTTTAATATTATTTTTTATAGGGTAAAACACCTATATTCATAGAAGGGCATTCTTTTTGATTATTGATTATTTTGTGTGAGTAAAAACGACAATATCATAACAAATTCCTTTATTAAAGAAATATAACTTGCTAAATCAACTATTTTTGCCGATAATATATATAGTTTGACATGGTTATATAGCACTATATACGCAATTCATATGAAGTCTAGCAAAATTAACGAGAGGTACTCCACCAAAGCTTATTGACTATGGTAGTTGGTAGCTGTGGAAGAAGCTCTTAAAGGGTAGCCTAATTTTTAGCTTACCTTTTTTAATGTCTAAAGCACAAAGGAGAGAGCATGATGTGTGATTTGCATGAAGAAACAGAAACAACAGATTACCTATTGGATTTGATCAATCACAAAAGAAAAATGTTGTTAATAACAGCGGAGAGATTTGGTATTGAAAGTGAAAAAACGTTGATCTGCAGTCAAGAATTAGATGAGTTGATTGCCAAAAAACAGCGGATGATGAAGCCAGTGGGACAAGGCTTGCTATGAGTACAATATTAATTGCTGATGATTCAAAGTTTATGAGGAGCTTTTTAAAAACTAAACTTCAGCAACACGGATATCAAGACGTTATAGAGGCAGCTGATGGACAGGAAGCAATTAACGTGTACGAACATACAAAGCCGGATATTGTGTTCCTTGACATAACCATGCCGAATGTAGGTGGTTTAACTGCTTTGGAGAAAATATTGGATTTTGATTCGAATGCTAAAGTGGTCATGTGTTCTGCTATGGCTACAAAATCAAATGTCAATGAGGCTCTGCATTTAGGTGCGAGGGATTTTATTGTCAAACCGAACTTTGGTGGTTTGAAAAACACTTTAAAGAAACTGGATAGTTCAGCGTAGATTTCACTTGGATTGGGTGAGTTAAAATGCAAAAATACGGGTCATGTACATACTGTGGAAAGATTGATCATCTAACTAATGGTTTATGTAATGAGTGTTACGACGTAGAACAAAAAAATATCCATGAGGTAATAGAATTTTTATTGAAGCATCCAAATTCACATGCCATGGAGGTTTCTTTAAATACAGGCATCTCTATAGAAAAGATCACGCGTTTGATTAAGAGAGGAACATTGGTATTATAGAACGTTTTTATAATAATGCAGTAAACATTTTATGACTACTCAATAATGATCTAGAAACGGCTATCCCCGTTGACCCTCGACTGGACACCTCTGAATTCTGTATAACTTCTTTATAAAGGAACAGGAAAAAAATGATAAATCTGTCATTAAAAAAGGAAAAATATACCTGCAAAATCAAACTGGAGAACAAATCCAAATCCTGAATAACTCCATCAAAATCGTCCAAAAAGAAAATTGGTAAACACATAGAAAGGATAAATAGTTTTTGAGGTTACTTCACTATCCCTCTAAAAAGGGGTTCTTCAATCTATTTCTGAAAAACCTCGTTCATTTTCGGGACAATCCGAGAATTAGATGCAGTAGATGAAAATATATAAAAAAGCGGGAAAGATGAAGATCTTATCCATTCCCCCGCTAGTATCGCAAAACACTGTTTAGTTTTTTCTCGTACACGGTCTTCTTAAAAACTCTGCTAAGCCTGCTTTATATCCATCTTATTACGTTAATTCCTTGCTGAAATCATACAGCAATGACTGCAACGATGTAAGAGTAATCTCATCTTTTTGAATTAATCGTTTTGATTCTTTTGTTTTTCTGGTTTGTTATTGTTCTGTTTCTCTTTTGGTTCTGCTTTCTTTTCATTCTGCTTTACTTCTTGCTCTGCTTTCTTTTCACTCTGCTTTACTTCTTGCTCCGTTTTCTTCTCA
>NZ_LQNF01000064.1 GCF_001618145.1 Oceanobacillus damuensis | reverse complement strand
CGTTAATGTAATGTTAACTATTAGATTTATGAATAAGGCTTTAAAGCTTGGCTTTAAAGGTTTTATCATCATTTGAATTCGTTTAAAAATATGTCGTTTATTGGCGGTAATATACAAGTAATATACAAACGTTAAATTAAGTCGATTGCTTTTAATAATTCTTCAATGTTCTTATGCGTGTATACTTTATCAGTAATATCACTGGAAGCATGACCCATTATTTTCTTAATAGATAATTTGTTAGCATTAGCATTATCCATTAGGGTAGCAAAAGTATGACGACATTCATGTGCTCCATGATCCAATTTTAATTTTTCCATAAGCGGGACCCAGCGATCCTGACGAAAGCTGCTGTATGTTATTTTGTTTCCTCTTTTATTTACAAATAAATATTTGTTATTATCATCCATTCGTTTTTCAATAAGCGAGTGGATTTTTTTGTTTATTGGGATGATACGCTCTTTACCTGCATTTGTTTTTATTCCTCCAGTAAAATATCTTTCTTCTAAATTTATATTATCATTTTCAATTAGGATTAACTCTCCAGGTCGCAAACCTGTATAAATCATTATAAGAGCCATGTCAACATTTTCTATTGTTTCAAGGTTATCCCATAGTATTTGTATTTCAGCGTCTGAGAATGGCTGTTTTTTACTTCTATGCTGATTTTTACCAACAGAAACAAATTCCGAATAGTTTTTGTCAACAATGTCGTTTTCCGCAGCAAACTTATAAAGCTGGCTGTATAATGTTTTTGTAATTGACTTCGTGCTGTAAGACTTGTCCATATTATCTATAACTGCTTGCATATGCGATTTTCGTATATCCATAAAGGCCATATTGTGCATATCTTTAGAATAATTAAAAGCAGCTACATATCCTCTGGATCCATTTGTATTTGTACTATTTTTAAATTTTTCTTTGAACCACATATCATAAACTTCCGAAAAAGTAACTTTTCTAACATCAATATCGTAAGGATTTTTATTATACTCAGCCAGTGCTATCATGGCTTCTGATCTTGATTTATAATACCCGATGTTTTTGTATTTCTGTTTTACCTTACCGGTTTTTTCGTTTATTTCCCATCCTACCGTTATTCTTACTCCGAACGGATTTCTTCTTTTACCTGATAATTTAAATACACTTCCATATCCGTTAGGGTTTTTCATGTTAATCACCTTTCTTAAATTAATAACTAGAACATCCGTTCTGGTTATGATATACTATTTTTAGATAATTTTCAAACGAGTGTCACATTTTTTTATATAGTGTTTATTCCTTAATTAAAAAGGAAAGAGAATCATAATGCGATTAGCTATTTGGCTAATTCGTGTCGGAGAGTAGATCAAGTCTACTCATGTTCTCCTACTTCAATCCATTCATATAGATCTTCCATGTTACAATTGAGTATTTGGGCAACGTTATAAGCTACCTGATAAGACATCCCTTGTTTATCCTTTACATACTTATTTATCTGTGGCGGCTTAACATTTAACTTATTTGCTAACTCAATTTGTTCCATATCTTTGTGATCTAGAATTTCTTGAAGTAGGCATCTTCCGACTATGTAAGCCAAATAGACACCCTTTCTTATATCAACAAAGGAGATGTTTCATGTTGGGAAAGCATGTTGATTTGTTTGAGATCATCAAAAAATTAATAAAGACTGAAAAAGAAGTTACTTCATCCCACGAAGAGAACGAATAAAAGTAATTGCAGCTTTTAATTCTTCTTCTGTCGCAGCCTTCCCATCGATGGTTAGGCTGTATTTCTTTTGTAGTTCTTCAAGACTAAAATTTCTCTGCAGATCGTAAATAAATTCTTCTTCATTATTTGTCAGATTAGATCTTCCCAACAAATAATCAAGCGAGCAATCATAAAAATCGGCAAGCTTTTCCAATGTATCATAGTCAGGTTCTCTTGTTCCTTGCTCGTAATTGGCAAGCTTCCCTCGTGAAAAACCTAATTTCTTTGCAGCCTCATATTGGCTTATTCCCTTTTCCTTTCTTAATTGCTTCAATCTTTCTTTCAACATTTTTATCACACCTTCTTAAACATTATAGGAAACAAAAAGTTTCCTTTCCACTTAAAAAACAAAAAGACACAAAAAGTTTCTAAAAAACACTTGACGGAAACAAAATGTTTCTTTATTATGAGAATTAACAAGAAACAAAACGTTTCTATAAAAGCGAGGTGAATGTAATTTGATACGTAAGAAATTAATTGACTGCCGAGGAAAACAGTCGCGACAAAAAGTAGCTAAAGAGTTAAAAATTACACCTCAAATGCTTGGTGCAATTGAGAGGGGAGATCGCACACCATCTTTACATTTAGCAAAAAAGATATCTGATTACTATGGTTTATCGATTGATGATATTTTTTTTACTTCTGATGGACACGATTCGTTTCCTGACCAACACATCTTATAGTATGTGCTCTTAACATAAAAATATGCATGGAAGGAGAAAAAACAAATTGCAACCTAACAACGTAAAAATCAAAGATGCTGCAAAGATTCTAGGTAAATCTGAACAGTTTATCAGAGTGGGGTTACAAGAAAATATCTTCCCATTTGGGTATGCGGTGAAGATGTCAAGCGTGTGGACCTATCACATCTCGCCGAAAAAGTTAAATGAATATGTAGGAATGCAGTCAAATGACCAGTATTCAGAAAACGTAATTTGAAAAAACAACTGTTTTTTAACCGGTTGGGGGTCGGTAATTACATTTTAATCCAATCAACCAAGATTTACTGTGCACTCCTGGAACATGTTCCATCACGGAACATAAGGAGGTGAGAAAATTGGAATTAGGAATAGTCTTACGGAAGATGAGAAGACGGGGCGGTTTTAGTCAAGAAAAAATGGCAGAGAAAATGCATATGTCGCGTAGTAACATCTCAAAACTTGAAAGCGGAAAGCTGGATGTACGCGCCAGGGACTTAATCAATTGGGCCAGACAGACGGATGCGCAGGACATGTTAGTCGCTTTAGTAATGAATGTGGATGTAGCAACTGTAGCTGACGTACTAACACAATTAACAGATGTAGCAACCATATTTTTAGGAGGGTTTGCGTGGTAAAAGACAACGGTTTGGCGATTATCGGGATAATCATATTTTTGTTTACCATCTTCAATTATGTAGGAGGGATCTTATGAACCCATTAGAAAAGGAAAAAGCAAAAGCTGAAAAAGAATCTGCATGTTATGCCTATTGCACTGATACAGCGTTTGACCTCTTTAATAAAAAAGAATTTGCAAAGGCGGCTGTTTTTCTTGAAAACGCTGCTCGATCTTCACGAGAATTGGAAAAAATAAAAATGAAAATTTCAAAACAATGCGCTGATAATAAATGGTTTGAAATTAAACAAATGGAAGGACAGTTAGTGGTTGATAAATGGATGAGTGAAATGAGGAAAAAAGCATGAATGATAAATTTGTTGACTTGTTTTATCTGACATCATTCGCAGTGATTTTAACATTACTATGCTTGATTTTAATAAATGGATGGGCGGTGGTTTAAAAATGAAATTACCTGATTACATGATGGAAAAACTAAATGAATTGGAAGAACTTAATAAGGAATCCAAAAGACTGCGTGATTTGGCTTATCCTAGGATAGCAAGAAAATTTCCTGCCAAAGAAATAAACTCAGAAACATTGCTATGGTTGGCCATTTATCAATACCAAGAGTATTTAGAAGAAAAAATCCAAAATTATAAAATCCGGTTAGAAGAACAAAAAAATAACTCGTGCAGCAACACGAGCAACAATAATTTTTAATTTGATTATATTCATATATTAACCTATTTCACATTTAAAGACAAGGGGGTAGTCAATGCAAGCAAATTTCAGGGTGTTATTACCAAAATGGGTATTCGAAAAATCGAAAACTGAAAAAGAATTGCAGAAAAACATAAAAGATTATATGCAGCGTTACCCCCATTATGTTCTATCGCATATTGAAGATAGTTTCGCAGTGTGTGAAAGAATAAATAGTCTTAAGGAGGAACAAAATGGCTAAATTCAGAATGGTTCACACGGAATTTTGGGATGATCCTAAAGTTGTTGAGGAAATGACACCAGAAGATAAATTCTTTTTTCTTTACCTTTTAACCAATGCGAACACAACTCAAGTAGGTATTTATCAAATAACAAAGAAACAGATGGCGTTTGACATCGGTTATTCTCTCGAAAGCATCAACTCATTGTTAGAGCGTTTTATTAATCATCACAAATTAATTAAATATAATCGTGAAACAAGAGAACTTGCTATTAAAAACTGGGGCAAATACAACCTTAATAGGGGCGGTAAGCCGATGATGGACTGTGTCATATCCGAATTGGTAGAAGTCAAAGACCGGGATTTAATTCCTTATGTTGGTGAGAATGTATTGCATAAAGATATTAAAAAATTATACGTAACGTCTGACGATACGTATAACGATACGTCCACGACAAGTGGACAATATAAAGAAAAAGAAAAAGAAGAAGAAGAAGAAGAAGA
>NZ_LQNF01000063.1 GCF_001618145.1 Oceanobacillus damuensis | reverse complement strand
CTTCCATTATTCGTGCCAAAGTTCTAACACAAATAGAAGTTACGTCGCATTTTATATTAAATGCGTAATAAAAAGGCAACAAAGGGAACGAAAATAATCTTGGAGTCAGATGTATCCAGATTCTATTTCATAGTCTTAATCCAAGTCAAATTAAGCATTCTGTTTCCACCAACCTACTTAATTCTACCAAGTCTTATTTGCTAATTTTACACTGCGAAAATTGAGTTGTAGGATTAAACACTTGAAAAAAATGAGTCAATAGCCCTCCCAATTTCGGAAACCTTGCATAAAGTAAAGTAGTCTTGAAAATAGGGGAGGGAAAAGAATGAGTAAAGTTGGTGGAGCAGGTAAATCCGGTTTCGGATCCAGCGGTTTCGCTTTGCTGGTCGTGTTATTCATTTTATTAATCATCATCGGGACTGCATATACAGGCGGTTACGGTGGAGGATATTACTAATATTAAAGAAAATGCAGCGGATTTGTCCGCTGCATTTTTTAGATAGAAGTACAATTCTTTCTTCGCTGCATAAGTACAACACTGTGTTCGCCATGTTTTCTAAAATGAATATCTCCTCTATATATCCTGGAAAACATTGCTGTTAATTTTTTTATCAATCAGTTTGTACACAATAAAAATGCAAACAAGCAGCAAGCCGAGTAATATTAGCGAGGTTGCATACAAATTTTCTACAGCATCGCTTCTCCATAAAAACCAGGTAAAGATTCCAAGGATTCCAGCCTGAATTAAAAAGCCGATGAAGCCAATAAAACGTCCCTTGAAAAGTTCCTGCTCGTCTGTCCAGTTCAGTTTAGGTTTCAATAAATCAAGATATGTTCCAAAACTGCTCGTCAGCCAACTGGCTGTCAAAATAGTCACCAGCCAAATTAAAACCACGACCACCGGTACCGTGACAAGCAGGGATAGGATAAAAAACAGGGTTATTACAAATAGATTAATAATCCAGGAAGCTGCAATTTTACTGAATAAAACCTGGTTTGGTTCAAGTGGGAAAAACAAATTCGTATACCATGTTTTTCCTTCCCTGGAAACGGATGAAACAGCAGTGACATTTGTACTGATAATGATGAATGAAGCTATAAAAAGCAACAATAGTATCTGTTTATCGGACAAAGTATCCAAAAATTCCAATGATAATCCAGTTCCAAAGTCAAACAGGAGGATTACAACGACAAGTATCGGACCAAACAGACCTTGCATGACACACTGCATCAAAAAAGTGGGTGTTCGAAAAATAATCTTTAGCTCCTTTGTGATATAGGAAAGTCTTACTGGGCGCCTTTTCATCTTTCGTTGCATTTTTTGTTTAGACAATTTATGTTTGCCGCTATTATTGAGTCCTAATACACCTTTTAAATAAAGTAACTGCCCCAACCAGGCAAATAAAAGGAGGGCGCCTGCCGTCAGGGCCAGCATCGCGATAAAATAGATGAGACCGAGCCATGACTGTGAGTCACCTAAAGCGCTGGCGCTCAAATAGGCTGGGGGATAAAAAACGGTCACCATTTCCAGAAGGCCATCCTGCTTCTGGAAAATTACTGTCAACTCCTCTACCATTTCATTGGAATTTGTTTTTAACCGGATAAATATATTAAATAAAATAATCAACAGAAAAGATGAAATTCCTGCAATAACTTTTGATCGATCTTTATTTTTAGCCACATTTACGAAACGCATCATGAACATGAGGATAATTGCTGCGATTGCAAACGGAATAATCGGTAGCAACATAAATAGGATTATTCCATATAGATAATAGAATAACGATTCCCCACCTGCACTGCCGTAGGAAAAGAATACTGGTAAAAAAATGATGGCAGAAGTCACATAGAGATATAGGAATGGACTAGCAGCTTTTCCAATCAGCAACTGATATGGGTGGAAAGGAAATGGAATATAAGATTGAATATCGTCTGCAAAATAAAATGCGCTTAAAACAGTAACTAAGCTCATTATAAATAATAAAAGATGAATGCCTAAAAATAAGATACCCAATAATGCTGACTCCTGGCCGAATGGCTGAAGGCCGGAATACAGGGAATGAATAAATCCATTAATAAATGAAATATATATAATGGAGACAGGCAATAAAAATATGAAAGCAACAACATATAACCATAGATTGGAACCCTTCTTGCCGGCATTGGAATACTGCATTTTTAGCATTGTTTTAATAAGGAGCCAAGTATTATTCATCGCTTGTCAACTCCAAAAATACGTTTTCCAATGACTGGTCTGTTTGATACTGGGCTTTTAATTCGTCCATATTTCCATAAAATATCAGCTTACCTTTATTGATAATTGCAACCGCATCACATAATTGTTCCACTACTTCAAGACCATGACTCGAGAAAAACACTGTATTGCCTTTATCCGCATGAGCACGCATCATCTCTTTCAGTATGTATGCTGATTTTGGGTCAAGACCGGTAAGAGGCTCATCCAATATCCATACATCTGGATCATGTATTAACACACCGGTAACAACAATTTTTTGCCGCATTCCATGTGAATACGTGAGAATGTAGTCTTCCAATGCATCATAGACTGAGAATTTTTTTGTAAAGTATTCAATTCGTTCTTTTCTTATCTCAGCAGGGACATTAAAAATATCACCAATAAAATTTAAATATTCAATTCCTTTTAAACGAAGGAACATATCTGGTTGATCAGGTACGAGTCCAAATGTTTTTTTCGCTTCCAATGGTTGTTTTTCAATATCCAGACCATTGAGTTTGATTGTACCTTTATCTATTGGAAGAATTCCTGTCATCATTTTTATGGTAGTTGATTTTCCAGCACCATTCGGACCTAGGAAGCCGACAATCTTTCCATCGGGTATCACTAAATTAAGTTGGTCGATAGCATTATTTTTCCCGTGGAAACTTTTACTTACATTATTGATTTCAATCATAAAATAGCCCTCATTTCTATTACAACTAAAGGAAGTGTTCCATAACTGTATTTAGCAGTGTTTTATGATACACTTTATTTTGGCAAGTAAGATAGAATGATTTTTCTTGCATAAGTGCAACTAAGGCATAGGAAGCTGCCAAGTTTTTTAAGAAAATAACTAAAATGGTAAAACTAATTGATACAAATTATAGTATAACGTATTTCGGAGCAAAGAGAGGAAGTTTTGCAGATGATCACAAGAAAAAGTAAGCGTGAAATTGAACAAATGCAGGCAGCAGCTGATGTGCTTGTCGCCTGCCATAAAGAAATCGGCAAGATGATAAAACCCGGGATTACTACACTGGAAATCGACGCATTTGCTGAGAAATTCATGGCAGATCACGGTGCCACGCCTGAGCAAAAGGGCTATAACGGCTATCCGTATGCTATCTGTGCATCAGTGAATGATGAAATATGCCATGGTTTTCCAACTGACGAGAAATTAAAGGATGGAGATATTGTTACAATCGATATGGTCGTAAATCTAAATGGTGGATTGGCTGATTCTGCCTGGACATATGCGGTAGGAAATGTCGATCCTGTAGGGCAGCGATTGATGGATGTAACAAAAACAGCCCTTTATAAAGGAATTGAACAGGCTCAGGCAGGAAATCGAATTGGCGATATTGGCCATGCGATCCAATCCTATGCGGAAGAGGAAGGCTTCTCTGTCGTCCGTGATTTTACTGGGCATGGAATTGGCCCGACCATCCATGAAGACCCCCATGTTCCACATTTTGGACTACCGAACAAAGGGTTGCGTTTGAAAGAAGGTATGGTGATTACGATCGAACCTATGATCAACGAAGGTACCTGGGAAAGTCAGATGGATGACAACGGCTGGACAGCGAGAACGATCGATAAAGGACGTTCTGCACAGTATGAACATCAAATAGTCATTACAAAAGAAGGAGCCATGATTTTAACAGATCAAGATAGATAAAAAGTTAGAGGAGATGGTTGTAATCCGTATCGTATCCATTTGTCCGAGCAACACGGAAATAGTGGCTTATTTAGGAAAACTGGATGTATTGGTGGGAGTCGATGACTTTTCAGATTGGCCAGAAGATGTATTGAATTTGCCGAAAGTTGGGCCGGACCTATCTATTGATATGGATAAGGTGGAAGCATTACAGCCGGATCTGGTTCTAGCCTCGCTTAGTGTTCCAGGGATGGAAAAGAATATTGAGGCTTTGGAAGAGCGTGGACTGCCATATATAAGCTTGAATCCCAATTCGTTGGCTGAAATTGCCGATGACATTCGAACTGTTGGGGAAGCACTGAATCTAAAGGACCTTGGCATAGAAAGGGCACAAACATTTCTTGATGAAGCAGCTGACTTGAAAAAAATAGCCGCAAATAGAGATGACAAACCTACTTTGTACTGGGAATGGTGGCCAAAACCGGTATTCACACCAGGCAATGTAAATTGGCTTACGGAAATCAGTAATCTTGCAGGTGCGGAAAATATTTTTGCTACTGAAAACGTAGCAAGCTTCCAGACAGACTGGGAGGATGTTAAAAGAAGAAACCCGGATCACATTTGTATGGTGTGGGTTGGTGTTAAAGAAGAGAAAATGAGACCTGAATTAGTGATGAAGCGTCCAGGATGGAATGAAATGAAGGCCGTACAGGAAGGCAATATCCATGTCCTGGAGGAATCACTTTTCTGCAGACCATCTCCAAGGTTGCTTGATGGTTTAAAAAAGTTAATGGAAGTTACTCAACCTTCGCACCAATAAAATTTGCTCGAACAGGTAACTGGGTTAAACTTAGAATGTCTACCACGAATCACTCCTTCCCAACCTTGTTAAAAATAAGGCTGTTATTACACAAAATATGTAAACTGCGACAGGTTTTTTTCAGGAGATATGTGCATCTGCTGCCGTCCGGGATC
>NZ_LQNF01000062.1 GCF_001618145.1 Oceanobacillus damuensis | reverse complement strand
TCCGTACGTACGGTGGTGTGAGAGGTCGGGGGTTAGTCACCCCCTCCTACTCGATTGTCTATATTTAGTTTCCCAGTCGTTCGCATAATTTGATTTTGATAGTTCAAATAAATGGTCATACGGAGTGACGTCGATCTCTTTTTGCTTCAGTTTTTTCCTTAGGAATTTATGATCCCGTTTTGGTGTTGCCAAAATGTATCCTTCAATTAAGGTAGTCTGATCAATGTAATCCATATGTTTCTTTAATGAAATTTCCCCAATTTTGCTGGCTATTCTATGTCTGGCTACATCTCTGAACAATTCCGGAACCGGGGACACTAATTCTTCCAGCAACTCTTTTTCTTCATCTTTCCACATATGTCTGGTCTTTTCCATATAATATTCTTCCCAGTCCATGACGGATTTGCCGTCATCTTTAGGCAGTTTTTTCAAAAACTTACGAAACATAAAATAACCGCCGATTGCCATTAGACTAATAAGCAGAAATCCCCACAATACAATCAATATTGACATTTTTTCACCTGATTCTGATTTTAAGATTAAAAATATATCCATACAAATTATTTAATATTTTAATAATTAATTTATTTTTTCAAATATATGTAGTAAGATTACAAGTAATTAAAGGCATAAAAAAATTCCTTACATATATTATAATGTTAGCAAACAGGATAAACAAGTATCATATTCTTTTCGATAAAACCATACATATTATATAGAAAATAGATTTTGGAAGGGGAACAGGCTATGGAAATTAATAATAGTGGTGAAAAATCTCCAAAATGCGATATGAAATCTGATAGTCAACTAAATATAAAGAGTTTTGCGGAACTCCCCCTTGAATTTCTCAAATGGATTGAAAGAAATCAGGATGGTGTATTTATTTTGACGAACACGGATGGCGTATTGTTGTATGTATCCAAATCAATAGAAAATGTGCTTGGGTATAAGGCAGAGGATATGATAGGGTCGTATTGGCATGAAAAGTTACCGGAAAAAGATGTTAACTATGTTCGAAATGAAGTGCTTGAAAACTATAAAAGTGGGAAGAATGTGCAATTGAACGTTCTTAATAACGATGGAAGTTATAAGATGCTGGAATGTACGATTGATAAGTATATAGATAAGTCTAAGGATACTCCCTATATCCTCGTTTACTTGAAAGATGTGACATACAAGAAGGAAACGGAAGAAATGATGATTCGATCAGAAAAAATGAACATCGCTGGGCAGCTGGCTGCGGGGATAGCGCATGAGATTCGTAATCCGCTAACTTCATTAAAAGGCTTTCTGCAGCTTTTGCAGGCTGGTGTAAGTCATAAAGAAGAGTATTTTAATGTGATGATTGACGAAATTGATAAGATTGAATCAATAACTTCAGAACTGTTATTTATTTCCAAGCCTTTAACAGAAGACAGAAGCAACCATCGTGTAGACCAAATGATGGATGATGTGATAATCCTTTTAAAACCACAGGCAAAACTGAAAAATATTGATCTTGTTTTGAAGCAGCCTATTCAAGGAGAAATCTATTGTAATCGGTCACAGATAAAGCAGGTGCTGATAAATGTCGTTAAAAATGCTATCGAGGCAATGGACACAGCAGGTCAAATAACTTTATCTGCAGAAAATCACCAAGACCGTGTGGAAATATTTATATCGGATGAAGGAAACGGAATACCGGAGGACATCCTTCATAAGCTCGGTGAGCCATTCTTCACTACAAAATCCAATGGAACAGGGCTTGGCCTTCTAATTACGAAACAGATTCTTGATGCACATGAAGCTGATTTGATCATAACGACAAATGAAGAGAAAGGCAGCACTTTTCAGCTCATTTTCTATAATATAACTTCTTAGTTCATAATGATAACTTACTTTTAGTGCGATTGGCATTTTGTATAAGCAATAGTTATCAATTTACATAACTTTTTAATATATACCACTTAACGATAATCATTTGTTTTATCTCATAGATTCCTATATTATTAGAATTGAAGGTATAATTAATTCGTGTTGAATGGAAGCGTTTTGTGAAAAGCCAAAACCTTGTCGGAAATCCCCTTTCCTAGGGATAGGGCATTCTGACAAAAGAGAAGCAAATGAAAGGGGTAACAATATGAGTGACAGTAATTTGTACAATTCAAAAAAACAGTTTGATTTAAACGGAAACACATACAATTATTTCCGTTTAAAAAGTCTTGAAGAGGCTGGAGTTGGTAAAGTAGGGCGTTTGCCATTTTCAATCCGTGTTCTTCTGGAGTCTCTTTTACGTCAGCATGATGGCCGTCAAATTAAAGATGAACATGTAGAAGCATTGGCAAAATGGGGCACAAACAAAGGAAGAGCTTTAGATGTTCCGTTTAAACCGTCTCGAGTAATTTTACAGGATTTCACAGGAGTACCGGCTGTAGTTGACCTTGCATCTTTAAGAAAAGCAATGGTTGATTTAGGTGGAGAACCGAACAGAATTAATCCTGAAGTTCCAGTCGACCTTGTAATTGACCATTCCGTGCAGGTAGACCAATACGGAACAGCCAACGCGCTTAAAGCGAATATGGATTTGGAATTTGAACGTAATGCAGAGCGTTATGAGTTTCTAAACTGGGCACAAAAAGCATTTGATAATTATCGTGCTGTTCCACCTGCAACAGGTATCGTGCACCAGGTAAACCTCGAATATATTGCAAATGTTGTTCACGGGATTAAAAATGAATCCGGTGAGTATGATGCTTTTCCGGATACATTGGTAGGGACTGACTCCCATACAACAATGATCAACGGATTAGGCGTACTTGGCTGGGGTGTTGGAGGTATCGAAGCTGAAGCAGGCATGCTTGGTCAACCATCCTATTTCCCTGCACCTGATGTAATCGGTGTTAAGTTTACAGGAAGCTTCCCTAATGGAACCACTGCTACAGATCTGGCGCTAAAAGTAACACAAGTATTACGTGAGCAAAATGTCGTTGGAAAATTTGTAGAATACTTTGGTCCTGGACTGAAAGATATGCCACTTGCCGATCGTGCTACTATCTCCAACATGGCTCCAGAATACGGTGCAACTTGTGGATTCTTCCCTGTTGATGAAGAGTCACTAAACTATCTTCGTCTGACAGGACGCAGTGAGGAACAAATTGATTTAGTTGAAACATATTGTAAGGAAAACGATCTATGGTATTCCTCAGATGAAAAGGATCCGGATTACACGAAAGTAATTGAAATTGACCTTTCCAAATTGGAACCGAATCTTTCGGGACCAAAACGTCCACAGGATCTTGTTCCATTATCAAAAATGAAAAAGGAATTCAATAAAGCCATTACAGCTCCTGAGGGAAATCAAGGATTTGGAATGGAGAAATCTGAATTTGATAAACAAGTTATCGTTCAGCATCCTGATGGAAACACTTCTACAATGAAAACCGGGGCACTTGCTATTGCAGCCATTACTTCCTGTACAAATACCTCCAACCCATATGTTATGCTTGGAGCAGGTTTGGTAGCTAAGAAAGCTGTAGAAAAAGGTTTGAAAGTACCGGATTATGTTAAGACTTCATTGGCGCCGGGTTCCAAAGTAGTTACCCGTTATCTGGAAGATGCCGGTTTACAAACATATCTGGACAAATTAGGATTTAACCTTGTTGGTTATGGATGTACTACATGTATCGGAAACTCCGGTCCATTACGTGAAGAAATTGAAAAAGCAATCGTGGACAGCGATCTAATCGCTTCATCTGTTTTATCCGGTAACCGTAACTTCGAAGGCCGAATCCATCCTTTAGTAAAAGCTAACTACCTTGCATCGCCTCCGCTCGTTGTCGCTTATGCATTGGCAGGTACTGTCGACATTGATCTGACAAAAGAACCGCTTGGAACTGATGCAGATGGCAATGCCGTGTATATGAATGATATTTGGCCAACAATGGAAGAGATTAAACAGGAAGTTCATCAAGTAGTAACACCTGAAATCTTCCGTAAAGAATATGAAAATGTATTTGATTCCAATCAAAAATGGAATGAAATAGATACAACGGATGAGCCATTATTTGAGTGGGATGATGAGTCAACGTACATCCAGAATCCTCCATTCTTTGAAGGGTTGGAACCAGAGGCAGGAACGGTTGAACCATTAAATAACCTGCGCGCAATCGGATTGTTTGGAGATTCGGTCACGACAGACCATATTTCACCAGCAGGGGCTATCGCAAAAGATATGCCTGCAGGAAAACACCTGCAGGAAAAAGGAGTTTCACCAAGAAACTTTAACTCTTATGGTTCCCGTCGTGGTAACCATGAAATTATGATGCGTGGTACATTTGCGAATATCCGTATCCGTAACCTGCTTGCACCTGGTACGGAGGGTGGTTATACAACTTACTGGCCTACCGGCGAAATTATGCCAATCTATGATGCAGCCATGAAATACCAGGAAGAAGGAACTGGTCTTGTGGTTATGGGCGGCAAGGATTATGGAATGGGGTCTTCCCGTGACTGGGCTGCCAAAGGTACGAACCTGTTAGGAATCAAAACAGTCATTGCTGAGAGCTTTGAGCGTATTCACCGTTCAAATCTTGTAATGATGGGTGTTCTTCCATTACAATTTGAAAAAGGTCAAAGCGCTAAAAAACTTGGTCTGACTGGTAAGGAAACATTCAATATTGAAGTAGATGAAACAGTCAAACCGCAAGACGTCGTAAAAGTTACTGCCACAGATGAAAAGGGGAAAACAACAGAATTCAATGCTGTTGCCCGTTTTGACAGTGAAGTAGAAGTTGACTACTACCGTCATGGTGGTATTCTGCGTATGGTATTGCGTGATAAACTGAAAGCATAACCTGTGTATAAAAAATACTCCGGCCTAACGATGCCGGGGTATTTTTTCATTTAAAAATAAGAAAGCATTCCTGTAACAAAGCAAAATGAGGATTGAATAAAAAAAGTCCCCTT
>NZ_LQNF01000061.1 GCF_001618145.1 Oceanobacillus damuensis | reverse complement strand
ATACATAACCATGCCTGGCTGATCGGTTTTGATAGTCAATTTACGTCCGGAATCGGCATGTCGAACAATGACGTTTTTCTCTTGCTTCTCATCAAAGAGAAAATAATGGTCATATCCACTTCCGGCAATTTCATTTTGTTCGGAACGAGCATTGAATCCATGATGAAGCGGGCGGCTCTCGCGGAAGTCAAATGCTGTTCCATCAACTTCAATCCAACGCCCAGTAGGAATCAATTCCTCATCTAGTTCGACAAATTTCCCGCTATTTACAGTCACTTCATGATGATGGACAGTATCTTTCATATCCCCGCTTAAATTAAAATAGGAGTGATTTGTCAGTGTAACCGGAGTCGTTCCATCGCTCTCTGCCATGTAATCAATACGTAGCTGGTTGTCGTTATTTAACGTATACGTTACATGGACATCAAAATTGCCTGGATAACCGCCTTCTTGATCCGCCCTTTTATAGAACAGGTTCAAACCAACATGACGGTCTGTCTTAAATGGTTCCACTTTCCAAATTACTTGGTGGAAACCGGTTTTCCCGCCGTGTAGGTGATTTTTCCCTTCATTTGCTTCTAGGGTATGTGTTTCTCCATTTAGTTCAAACGAAGCATCCTGTATTCTTCCTGCTACTGGACCAATTAACGCACCGAAATAATTTGGATTTTCTTTGTACTTTTCATATTCTTTATACCCGAGAACCACATTTTCCATCTTTTGATTACGGTCTGGAACGGTTATGTTGGTAATAACCCCTCCATAATTAAGGACACTCACCGTCATGCCATGGTCATTTTCTAGTGTAAATTCTTTCCATCTATCGAAAATATTTTTCGTGATAATATCCATTATCTTCACCTACTTATTTAATGTCTTAATAAATCGATAGAATGCTGCTTTTTCTTTGAATACTCCAGCGTCCTCGAGAATACGAACAAATTTTTTCCCTAATTCCCTTTTAATTACATCATCAACTTGTTCGGGATCTGTAAGCTTCCCTTTCTCGTGCTTGATTTGGTTTGCCCATTCTTGATGATAAGCAGCAACATCATTGGATTCACCAAGTAAAAATTGCTTGATTTCACCTAATTCATCTTTCAGTCTCGGCGGCAGTACGGCAAGTCCCAATACTTCTATCAGTCCGATATTCTCCTTTTTAATGTGATGTACATCAGCATGTGGATGAAAGATTCCCGACGGATGCATTTCGGATGTTCGGTTGTTACGTAATACAAGATCAAACTCATACATGCCATCACGTATCCGTGCAATCGGCGTAATTGTGTTATGCGGTGTATGATTTGTAAATGCTCTAATGTCAGCATCATCGTCGGTATAAGCTTTCCATGTTTTTAAAATATGATCAGCTGCTTGGAGAAGTTGCTCTTTTTGTCCGCTTCGAAGCCTTATGACAGATAACGGCCACTTTAAAACGAATGCTTTTATTTCCGGGAATTTCTCCAGCGTAAAGGAAAATTCATTGGTTGCTCGTTCCATCGCAAATTCATAATTGCCTGCCTGATAATGATCATGACTTAAAATCGATCCGCCAACAATTGGTAGATCGGCATTAGAGCCTATAAAATAGTGTGGAAATTTATCCGTGAATGCAAGCAGTCGTTCAAAAGTGTTTTTGTCAATTTTCATGTCCCGGTGCTCTTCAGCGAGTACAATGCTATGCTCCCTGTAATAGACATATGGAGAATATTGCAGATGCCAGTTTTCTCCTTCTAAAGGAACACGGATGACGCGATGGTTGGCACGTGCCGGATAGCCAGTCCGACCTGTATACCCTTCATTTTCAATGCATAGAAGACATTTTGGATAATCGATTTGTTTTTTTTCTTCTCGTTCTCTTCTGATTTGCTCTGGATCTTTTTCGGGCTTCGACAGATTAATGGTGATGTCCATTTCACCATAAGAAGTCTCTGCTTTGAAATGAATGTTTTTTGCTATTCGATCCATCTGAATATAGTTGCTGTTTTTGCTTAAGTTATAAAAATAATCCGTTGCCAGTTGAGGTGACTGTTCATATTTTTTATAAAATGTTTCGTTTATGACAGATGGTCTTGCAATGAAACAGTTCATGAGCGCGGCAGAGAACATTTCCTTCTCATCAAATACATCATCAATGATATTATTTTCCACTGCATAGGTCATTATTTTTTCTATAAGGTTTGGGATAGAGTGATCCGCTTTCGCTGTAATATTTTCCGGATAAGACTCCAACTGTAGCAGGTTCATTACTTGATTTCGCACATATATTTGATCTTCTTGACATATAAGTTCCTTTTCGATGGCTTTTTGAATAAGTTCGTTGATATGCTGATAGATCATTTTTCACACGTCCTTTGTATAGCCGTTTGGATGTGTTGTATGCCACTTCCAAGCGTCTTCGATGATTTTTGTAATTGAAGTTCGTGCCGGCTTCCAGCCCAATGTTTCTTTCGCTTTTTCAGAACTGGCAATCAGGACACTTGGGTCTCCTGCACGCCGTTCTCCATGCTTTGCTAATATTTTCTTGCCAGTTACTTTTCGTGCCGTCTCTACCATTTCTTTCACTGAAAAACCATTGTTGCTTCCAAGGTTGAATATATTGCTGTTTCCACCATTTTTTAAATACTTTAAGGCTAGAAGATGAGCATCAATAAGGTCTTCTACATGGATGTAATCCCTAATACACGTGCCGTCAGGAGTGTCGTAGTCATCTCCGAAAATGGTAATGTTCGAGCGTTGACCAAGAGCAGTCTGTAAAATGATCGGAATAAGATGGGTCTCTGGACGATGATCTTCACCGATTTCCGCAGATTCCCTAGCTCCAGCGACATTGAAATAACGAAGAGATACAAACTTTATTCCATGAGCTTGCTCCGTCCACTTCATCATTTTTTCCATTGTCAGTTTTGTTTCCCCATAGGTATTTGTTGGATTTGTTTGCGATATTTCTGTGATTGGTACGGACTCAGGTTCACCGTATGTTGCTGCAGTGGAAGAAAATATGATGTAGTTCACATTATATTCGACCATTATCTCCAGTAACACCTGTGTTCCGTACATGTTATTATCAAAATATTGAAGTGGTTTTTCTACGGATTCACCAACAAGGGAATAGGCTGCAAAATGAATAACTGCATCAATATTTTCTTTTTCAAATACATGTCTGAGAAAATCACGATCCCTAATATCGCCTTTATAAAATGTTGCATTTGGATGGACTGCCTCTTTATGACCAGTTACCAGATTATCAATAACTACGACATTATCTCCCTGATCAATTAACTGATAAACGGCATGTGAGCCGATGTATCCGGCTCCGCCTACTACTAATACGCTCATTTTAATGCTCCTTCCGTTATCTCTTTTGCGCCATCACCGATGGTTGCAGTGTAAAAGGTAGCGTCATAACCGATAGACTGATGATAAATGGCGTTTACATTATTCTTAAAGTCTACTATTCTCTCTTTCTCTACAATGGCTATGGCACATCCGCCAAAGCCAGCACCTGTCATACGGGCGCCAAGTACGCCTTCTTGTTCCCATGCAGCTTGAACGATCGTATCCAGTTCTGATCCTGTCACTTCATAATCCTGTTGGAGGGACTTATGTGATTCATTCATGAGTTTTCCAAAAGCTTCTAGGTCATTTTCTTTTAATTTTTCAAATGCCTCCAATGTTCGGGCATTCTCATAAACGACATGTTTGGCCCGTTTTTGGTTTGTTTTGTCTTGAATTAGATGCTTGTATTGTTCAAATTCTTTCTTTGTCAAATCTCCCAAACTATTTATTGATAGTTTCGACTTCAGATCGCTTAAGGATTGGTCACATTGTTTGCGACGTTCATTATACTTTGACCCAGCTAATGATCGTTGTTTATTGGTGTAGATAATTAAGATGAAATGATCCTTTAACTCTAGTGGTGCATATTCGTATTCCAAAGTGTTGCAATTCAGTAAAATTGCATAATCTTTCCTCCCCATGCCAATCGCAAACTGATCCATTAACCCACTCTGTACGCCAATGTAATCATTCTCCACTTTTTGCCCGATCTGTATCATCTTAAAGCGATCTATCTCCAGGTCATATAAACCTTCTATCAAAACGCCAGTAGCCATTTCAATTGATGCAGAAGAGGAAAGCCCTGCGTTGTTAGGGATGTTGCCGTAAAATAATATATCTGCCCCATTGGAAAATTCAAATCCTGCTTCTTTTAAATAGCGAAGCATTCCCTTTGGGTAATTTGCCCAGTTATGCGTTTCATCATAATCCAGGCTCGATAAGTCGCATTCAATTATTCCGATTTGTGGGAAATTCATAGAATATAAGCGAAATTTTTGATCTGAGCGCTTTTGGCCAAGCGCATATGTCCCAAATGAAATAGATGCTGGAAACACATGTCCTCCATTGTAATCTGTGTGCTCGCCAATTAGGTTAATACGTCCAGGGGCGAAGAATGTAGCTGGTGTTTTCGTTGTGTTGAATATTTCTATAAATTTTTGATTTAGATCAATAGAAGTCATGATGACCTCCTCCTTTGCTTTTTTAACTGACTATATGGTTTACTAACAAAATAGCGATTACATTAGTTAATTAAATTAATTAATTAACAATATGTTACTATTAATATAGTGATTGTGCAACAGTTACCTAAATGAATAATAGGAGATCCAATGATCTTGAAACCGATTAATTCAGACGGATGATGCAAACATCTTGGAGAACACGATGCCATTTTTCTTCAGAGTTTTCTTGTAAGAGAGAGTTTAAAAGAAACCCTTCTCTAATAAACTATGAGCTTTCAGGTATTTCCTGGTTTCTTTAGTTTATTAATACTACCTTTAGTAGAATCTAGCGATTTCAAATATTAGTAATTCTTTACATGTTCTTAATAAATTAAATTGACATGGTCAGAGGTTACTATTATAATCAAGTTAATTAAATTAATTAATTAACTTAGTTGATTGTTTATTGACTAAATAATGGAGGCGATTACATATTTATATGGTTATATTCAATAAGGTAATAGAATTTAAATTGAGGGGAAGGACTTAAGAAAATGATTCCAAAGTATGATTTACATTCAACTTCGCAAAATAGCACTGCCAAGGAGAAAATTAAATTTTCGGAAAGGTTCGGGTATGGGTTAGGGGATGTAGCTGTTAACCTTTCATGGGCTTCCGTTGGTATGTTTATTGTTTATTTTTACACGGATGTAATTGGTTTAAGTGCCTCTATTATAGGTACAATTATTTTATTTTCACGATTTCTTGATGGGGTATCAGACGTCTTGATGGGGATGGCTGTTGACAAAACCAATTCAAAGCACGGAAAGGCTCGTCCATGGTTATTATGGATGTCTGTTCCTTTTGCTGTTTTTACGGTAATGTTATTCATGGTTCCAGATGTAAGTAATTTCTGGCAAATTATTTATGTCATTGTTAGTTACAATGTATTTGTATTGTTTTTTACAATGGTGGTTATTCCTTATGGAACATTAAATTCATTAATAACTCAAAATCAGCATGAAAGAGAAGTACTAAATCTGTTTAGAATGTTTTTGGCTCAAATAGGTGTTTTGATTGTAGCTAATCTTACGATACCTCTTGTGGGAACATTTGGAGGTGGACAAACTGGATGGGTTATCACTTATGCCATCATGGGTGTATTGGCTGTTGTAATTTTTACGGTTACTTTTAAAACATCAAAAGAACGGGTTAAGTCAGTAAAGAAACCAAGTAATAAGGTTCCTCTTAAAGAAAGTTTGAAAACCCTTCCAAAAAACAAATATTGGATTATTGTATTCTTTTATTTCATTGTATATAGTATTGGCTATGCCTTAAAC
>NZ_LQNF01000060.1 GCF_001618145.1 Oceanobacillus damuensis | reverse complement strand
CCGTACGTACGGTGGTGTGAGAGGTCGGGGGTTAGTCACCCCCTCCTACTCGATTCACCTAAAAATATTTTCTATAAAAATCTTGTCGGAGCCTTCCACTTAATTGAGCATAGATTCGGGACGTTTCACTTTTCTCGTGTCCTAATAGACTTTGTATAACATCAAGAGGAGCACCATTATTCAATAAGTGCGTCGCATAGCTATGCCTTAACTGATGGGGATGAATAGTTTTATTAATTCCCGCACGTTTGGATATACGTTTTATTACATATCTCATTTGAGCTATACTCATTCTATGTGGAGATCGTTCTGTAACAAAAATTGCTGGGTCACTGTCATTTCTACTATCTAGGTATTTCTTTAGAGTTTGTAGAAACACAATTTCGTTTTCTCATAGGGGCATCAACAGTTGGGACGGTTTTTGGAATACTTCTCCTCCCTACTTTTGTAGCACTATTTTCAAGAGCAATTATTCATTTATCTGAAGAGAGGGGTTCAGTTCCATCTTTATTCAAGAGAATATTTTCTTTGCATTACATAAAGCGAGGTATTACACATTTTAACCTCCCTATATTCTCATACTTGAGAGATACAAAAGTAAAGGATCTTCCAATAAAATTGTTTTTTGTGAATATGTTAATTACCGCAATATATACAATAGGTGTATTATCAGCATTATACGCTGCATTATTAGCACCTGAAAGAGCATCGACCGCAATAATGGCATCAGGGGGTTAATTAATGGTATAGCAACCATATTGTTAGTTATTTTTATTGACCCAAAGGTATCTGTAATTGCTGACGACGTTGTTAATGAAAGAGGTAGTTACCATACATTAAAAAGTATTTCATTAATGATGGTTATATCGAGATTATTCGGGACTATACTTGCACAATTATTGTTTATACCAGGAGCTAAATATATTGCTTGGTTTACTAGGTTTATTGTTTGAAAGTTATTCCACGTACGGGTGCAATCCATAAAGAAGGAGAAGCACCTTTTTTGTTGAATTTATAAAAAGGGACGGATGTTATGGTTGATTATTTTCATGTGTCGAATGAAGTTTTAGAGAGTGGAAGAATGCTTGAATGTAAATATGGGAAGGTTATATTAAATGAAAGATATTACTCTGATAGCGATCATTACCACAATCAATATTTAAGGGAAATTATTTTTGAAGAGGTTAGAAAATCTAACTTTGCCGATAAACCATCCAGGTTAAAATCTATCTATTTATTTGATGAAATTCGATTGGCGTTGAAATATAGAAATGATTTAAAGAAAAAATATATTTATACAGTAAGGATTGAAGACGGTTCTAAATTACTAAGAACAGATATGAATCTTATAAATCTTAGCGTAGGAAAGTCTATAGATGAAATCAGGAGTCTTGCATCGAGGTATTTTTCCGATTGTAAAAAAACAGACAACACTGAAGTTATTTGCGAGGGCAGTGTTTCCATTGAAAATAGAATGCATATCGTTGAAGCATATGGAATGCTTTTTCTTTTATACTCAAATGGTTAAGAGGAAAGACGTAACGACGCATCTTAAACAATCGGTTGCGTTACTTGTATAAAGTCCTTGAAACGAATTTCAGTGATCGGGCAGATGACGCTAAAATTAACGCTCCTAATCCGAAGTTTTTTCCGAAATTTCCCCGGTAGACCTTCGGGTTAATTCGCCAAAAATGGCGAAAACTTAGTCGGTATTCAATACAGTCCAATTTCATTTCCAATCAACAATCAATCATAATCCAATCGTTTTTATCTATTCCGTATGCCCCCAACCCCTTGTCTAGTAAGAGTTGGCTATCTCTAGTTCTTATTCAGTTGGTTTTATCACGGTATAAGATTGGCATTCTATCCAGTGTTATCCAACTTAGACTGAGATTTCAGCTATATCTAACCTAAAGATTGAATTACTAACTGTTGCTTTCTTCCATTTTAAGAAGGAATTTTGTATATTGATGACGAATATATTTAAGGTGTTTCTATACAAAGGGGGAATCATAGAATGCAGAAGAAAAAGAAAGATTATAGAGATTATATACAAAAAGGTGAACGGGATTTTATAAATAGTGTAGTTAAGGCAATTATTAAAAAGGACATATCAAAGAAACATTATCTCCTTGATGATAAAGGGATAATGAGATACAAAAGTTTTGTAATTGATGATAAAAGTTCTAATATGGAATTCAAATATGAAGATGGGACACCAGTAAAAGTTGTTTGTATTTTTGGTGAAGAATTAATTAAAGATTTCCATATAAAGGCCGGAAATGATGATCTGGCCATACCGTGGGCGAAAAGAGCAGTAAAATCAGTCATTGGCCATGGAAAGAAAGTTGCAAAAACAGTATATAAATAAAATAAAACTAATATAATCTCCAGTCTAAATTTTGCTACCACTATAATTACTCAACGAAATCACTCTTTTAGGATATTCAATGACAACTGTGCGAGGTTGAAACACTTACCAAACCGGATTAAACTCTTATGTAGTTCTAAAAAATAACATATATAAAGTTAATTGTGAACAATATGGAAATAAAAGTGATATAAATAGTTCTTTGAGAGGGGTCCCAACTTGAAGTTAAAGGAGATAGCAAATCTTTTTATGGTGAAAGAAATAAAAGGGAATATGAATGTCGAAATTACAGGTTTACAAATGGATTCAAGGAAAGTGAAAAAGGGGAATTTGTTTATCTGCGTACCAGCCATAAAAGGATTTCTAGAGGATAGACACCTTTTCGCACAAGCTGCCGTCGAAAACGGTGCAATAGCCAATTATTGTAGAACGTGATGTTGATATTGATGTTCCCAAGATATTTGTTAAAGATGCAAGGCGTGCAATGTCAGTTATTTCCTCGCATTTTTATAATCATCCATCACATGAGATGAAACTTATAGGAATTACTGGAACCAACGGCAAAACCACTACGTCTTACATTATTGAAAAAATTTTTGCTGATTACGGACTTAACGCTGGTGTAATGGGTAATAACGGCATAAAGATTAATGGAAACATGTATCCCACTGACATAAATACACAGGAGCCTCCAATTTTACAACGAAATTTCCGAAAAATGAGAGACTATAACACAGAATATTGCGTAATGGAAGTTACATCCCAAGGATTAGATATGAACCGTGTAATGGGGTGTAAATTTAGAACAGCTATATTTACAAACCTTACGCAAGACCACTTGGATTATCATGGTACATTTGAAGAATATAGGAACACAAAAGGTCTTTTATTCTCTAGGCTTGGAAATACATTTAATTATAAAGAAAAAAATACGCAGTTCTAAATGCAGATGACCCAAGTTTTGAGTATTTTCTTAAAGTTACTTCAGCCGAAGTTATTACTTACGGAATCAATAATACATCTGACGTTTCCGCAAAAAATATCACTATGACTTCAGAAGGAATTCGTTTTTTACTTAGTTCCTTTAAAGGAGAAATTGAAATAGATCTGCAATTAGTGGGTCGGTTTAATGTTTACAATGCCTTAGCTGGTATTACAGCAGCGTTAATTGAAGGTATACCACTTAATAATATTAGAAGTAGTCTATCCCAGTTAAAAAGTATCAATGGCAGGATGGAAATAATAGATGAAGGTCAAGAATTTCTAGTGTTAGTTGATTACGCTCATACACCTGATGCTTTAGAAAATGTATTAAAAACTATTAAAGAGTTCACAAAGGGAAAAGTAATAACTGTTTTTGGTTGTTGTGGAGGGGATAGAGATAAAGGAAAACGACCAATTATGGGGGAAATCGCTAGCAGATACAGTAATGATGTTTTCGTTACTTCTGATAATCCACGTTCAGAAGACCCTATTCAAATAATGAATGACATAGAAAAAGCAATGATAAAGTTTAATTCATTACAATATGAATTACTTGTTAATAGAGAGGAAGCTATTCATAAAGCCATCAAAAAGGCTACTTCAAATGATGTTGTATTAATAGCTGGTAAAGGTCATGAAACCTATCAAATTTTAAAAGATAAAATAATTCATTTTGACGATAAGGAAATAGCGAGAAGTGCAATATCTAAGAAGTAGTTTTAATTACTTGTAATCAATTACTAAGGTGCGATGCTTAAATCAGGGAACGTCTTTTTGTAATTTGTTAAGTATTGCACTTTAAACTATATGGTGCAATAGTTTAGGAAGACAATTAACAAAACTTCAATTGAAAAAGTATTTTATAAGGTTGGGGGGAAACCAATGAATTTTTTATCAATTATAGTGGAGTTTTTCTATAATAATTTTATTCTTTTATTGCTTTCTCTTTTCATCATCGCAGTTATTCTTATGTTATTTATCAAAAAAGGAACTGCTCTCATTATTTCTGCGTGTATAGTGGTTGTGTTGGGAATAGCAGCAACTTTTATAATAGACCAGCTAAAATATACAACGTTTCAAGAAGCCTTTTCGGAACAACTGGATAGAGATACCGTTCTTAGGCAAATCGTGATTTCTACACATAATTCCTCTAACCAATACCCAGAAAGAGTAGCAAGCGTAACGATAGAGGATGAAGAAATTATGGAGGCAATTATAAACGACTTTATGGGTTTAGAATTGAAAAAGGATACGGATTCCAATTCTTATGAATGGGATTATACAATTTCAATCACCAAGAATAATCAAATAAAAGAAGGTTATTCAGTTACAAGAAGTCTTACTTCAAACGTTAATGATAGTCATATCAATGATTATGAAGTAATTGATAATAAAAACCATCTCAAAACAGTTGGTTCCATTGTTGAAGATAAAGAATTTGAATGGGATATTGAAGAATAAATAAGTTGCCTTTCTTCAACTAACAGGTGCCGCTCGACAAGTTCTGATATAAGCGTCTAAACGTGAAAAACAGAAGATTATCTAAGATAAATCTTAACTTTACAATTGAGGGTGGGAATGATAGAACCATGTATCTTGAAACCATCCCGTCAATACTCCTGCATGCGTCTTGGCTGACAGGTCAAGGGGTTTGAAGTACAGGTAGATTCGGCAGAACGGAGGCTGAAGCCATTCTTTGTGGAAAGGTATGCCAATGGATATGCCGCACGGCTGAAAAACTAGATAAGGTGAGAATCGTTCTCCTGCAAGAGAACTGACGAATAACCGAATGTAAGGGTCTAAAGTTAGAACATAGGGAAACTTATGTACCATCCAACGATGGTGTGAGTGGTGTAGAGTAAGAATGCACCATATGAAATACGCTATACCGAACAACTGGCGGTATCCAGCTCACAGGCTTACAGGTTACACCTACGTCTAGTAAGGATAGCTAGGTTGTAAGGGACTTGGAAAACAAGGAACGTTGCAACAAGGACTGTCATCCGAAATGGTTGCTATAAGATAATACGAAATGCATTTATCCTTGTGAGGGTAGGGGCATGACTGATGAACCTCCTGTAATGGGAGTGAAGGAATAGCCCCAAGTCTAAGGATATAGAATAATTATTTTCCAAGCGTTCATTGCACCGATCGGGTAGGAACGTGGGGATTTCCACAGTGCGAGCTTTTAGTAGGAGATACCTTCGTTAAGGGTAACGAGGAACTTATAGTCTAGTACATATTGTTAGATGGAGCGCGGAATGATGGGGAACTATCACGTTCCGTGTTTGAGCAGGGGAAAAGCTGGAGATAACATCAAATGCTTACCTATTGCTACGGATTGTTGTAAAAGAAAAGGGGGAGTTCCTGATGGTATTAAAAGTAAATAGAAATTATATTTGGGTATATTTCATATCATTTTATGCTCTGTGGTGTATCAGAGAATTATGGTTGTTTCAATATTTAGATTTGATGGATTATGTACCAAGAGCTACAACATCAGCCATTATTAAAATAATTATTTGGGTTATTCCTGTTATATTATTAGTTAAAATTAAGGAGAAAAGTAATCCGTTTTCCTATTTAGGTTTAGATCATAACTTTATAAAAGGATTAAAATGGGCAGGCTGGACATCCTTAGCCTTCATATCCTATTTTGTTGTTTTAAATCTTGTCGTTTTAAAAAATAATATCGATTTTCAAATAGAGTTTAATGAATGGCTTAATACCATTTTATTAGTTGGCATAATAGAGGAAATTGTCTTTAGGGGTTTTTTATTAAGAAAACTTATGGATTCTTTTAGATTCTGGATAGCAAATACAATTACGGCTTTACTCTTTGTATCGATTCACTTTCCTATTTGGTTTTATAAGGGACTGTTTGAATTCCCTTACGTTCTAAATTCTATAATAACAGCTTTTGTTTTGGGAATCATATTTGGATTTATATATAAGAAAAGTAATTCTCTTTGGTCAGTAATTATTATTCATTCTTTGTATAATTTGTTAGTATCACTATTCTACTACCATGAAAATAAACTTCTATAATAATGAAAAAAGTCAATACTAAAGTAGACACAGCCCATTTATTTTTTAAAAATAGAGGATTGTGACCTAATTCATTGATCTATTTGTATGAAAAAATGATTGGATTAAGATGCTTCTTGTTCTGTTATCGTAACAGTATAGCCTAAGCTCTCAAGGCGACGTAAGGAATGCCGAACAACCGATTGCTGTTTCTGTTTATCAAAGTAGTCTTCGCCTAAGTCTACATACATTTCTTTACGTGTCAACAGATAATAAGAGATACGTAGAATGGCGTGTGCAACTACAATTCCAGCGCGTTTCTTACCTTTACGTGCCGCAGTTCGCCGATAAAGTGCTCCAAGATAGTTTTTAGATCCTCTTACAGAATGGGCTGCTTCAATTAAAGCTGACTTTAAGTATTTGTTTCCGTTTTTGGTTTTAGACTTTTTTCGTTTTCCTGCACTTTCGTTATTACCAGGTACTAACCCAGCCCAGGAACACATTTGAGATGCACTAGGAAATTGGTTCTCAATATCTGTTCCAAGTTCTGCAAGCATTTGTTCAGCCATTCGCGTTGCGATACCAGGAATAGAATCTAATCTTTCAATATCGTCTTGGTAGTCGCTT
>NZ_LQNF01000059.1 GCF_001618145.1 Oceanobacillus damuensis | reverse complement strand
AAAGAAATGTATGTAGACTTAGGCGAAGACTACTTTGATAAACAGAAACAGCAATCGATTGTTCGGCATTCCTTACGTCGCCTTGAGAGCTTAGGCTATACTGTTACAATAACAGAACAAGAAGCATCTTAATCCAATCATTTTTTCATACAAATAGATCAATGAATTAGGTCACAATCCTCTATTTTTAAAAAATAAATGGGCTGTGTCTACTTTAGTATTGACTTTTTTCATTATTATAGAAGTTTATTTTCATGGTAGTTGAAGAAGAAAAGAGACGCTTATTCAACAGTCGCGTTCTTTTCTGGAATAACTTGAACGAACGATAATTGGCCTAAAGACAGCCTATTTTTGTGAGTGTAAAGGTGGAAGACCTAAAGTTAATCAACAGAAGTTGAATCAAGCCATTGTAATTTATCATTCTCAAAGGATGATAGTAAAAGAAATTCTATCTAGAAATAAAAAAAGAGCAAAACCAGTAATAAAGGTTTGCTCTCGTTTGCCAATACTGAATAATCATTTTCCTAACGACTATTACCTTTTGACGTTAATGTTTTTAGCTTATTTAGCACTAGGTCTTTTTCCTTCATTGATAAGGTTATTGATTCTCTCAATTAATGGTGGCAGTTCGCTCATCGATTTGATTGTAAAGTCTGCTCCATTTTGTAAAAAGGATTTTTCTGTTTTAGAGATAACTTTCTCTTGTTCTTCTTTAGATAGGGCATTAAATTCCTCTAAACCTAATCCCATTTCAGAGCTGCCAATAATAACGCCTACAGCCCAAACACCTGCACTGTTCGCCTCTGCAAAATCAGGGATTGTATCCCCTACCTTTATAACATTCTTGGCTGCTGTTAATTTTAATGCTTCCATGTTTCGATAAATCATATAAGGATACGGTCTTCCAAGAGAATTTGTTCCATCAGGTGTTATATAAAAATCTGGACTATAGCCTTTTTTCGCTGCTTCTGGAACAACAACATCCATCATCTTTTGGGTATATCCTGATGTAGAACCAATTTTAAGCCCTTGGTTTTTTAAACTGTTTACAACTTCAACAACCTCTGGCTTAGGATCTGTGTACTCTGATAGTGAAGCCATAAGACCAGTTTCAAAATTAGCATATAAATTCTCTACATCTTGTTCATTAAACACTCTTTCATACTTCTCTTCCCATAAAGCGGAAATTCTAGGCATGTCCAACATCGCACGAATATGATCAATCTTAAGCAGTCCCATTGGGGCTCTTGCCTCTTCCATTGTCACATCAATACCCGCATCTTTAAAAACATTAACAAATGCATTAACCGGTGCAAAACATCCAAAATCAACCGTTGTTCCTGCCCAGTCAAAAATTACGCCTTCTATCTTTTTCATTTTACTGTCACTCCCATATATTTTTCGATTACGTTACATAATGTTTGTATATCTTCTTCATAAATTTCACCGATGTTCCCAATCCGGAATGTATTTACATCTGTCAGTTTTCCTGGATAAAGGACAAATCCTCTATCTTTGACATAGTCATAAAAGTCTTCGAATTGAAAGGATTCCTTTGGAAAAAGAAAGGTTGTAATGATTGGTGATTGTTTCTCATCTGTTATATACGCATGGAATCCTAGCTTACCGAGCCTCTCTCTTAAAATTCGATTATTATTCTGATAGCGGGCGAATCTCGCTGGAATGCCTCCTTCTTCATCCAATTCATCGAGGGCTTTAGCGAACGCGGCCACTGTATGTGTCGGAGAAGTGAAACGCCATTTCCCATCCGTATTCATTTCCTTCCATTGATCATATAAATCGAATGACAAACTGCGCGAATTTCCTTCACAAGCGATGAGCTTCTCTATACTGGCAATGACAAAGCCAAAACCAGGAACACCTTGAATACATTTATTGGCACTGCTTATTAAATAATCAATACTTAGTTCATGAACATCAATTTCCATTCCACCAAAACTGCTCATGGCGTCAACGATGAACGTTTTCCTAAATTCCTTAGACAGTTTTGAAATCATGCCAATCGGATTTAATATGCCTGTTGTTGTTTCACAATGGACCATGACGATATGCGTAATGTCTGAATCCTCTTTTAAAATACTCCTGATTTCTTCTTCATTTGGGTATTCATCGTAAGCTACGCTATATTCTTTAAAAGCTAGTCCTATGTATTTGGCTATTTTTACAATTCTTTCCCCATAGGCACCATTCGTTATAATTAACACCTTATCATCATTCGAAATCGCTGAATTCATCACAGCTTCCACAGCGAACGTACCACTTCCCTGCATCAGTACAGTGGTATACTCTTTTCGATCACCTCCTGCCAATTCAAGAAGCTTAGCTCTAATTTTCTGTGTGATATTTTTATAGTCATTATCCCATGTACAACGGTCTGACAGCATTTCCTCTTTCACACTGCTTGTCGTCGTTAAGGGACCTGGTGTTAAAAGTTTGTATTGATTCATGTTTTCTATATGTCTCCTTCATCCATGATTTACTCCGTAGTTGCTGGGAAGTAACGTTTTTTTAAACGAGTTGAAATGACTTCTAATAGAAAGGCAACAATGAGAATTGCGTAGGTAATAAATCCAACCTCCCGCATATCGAAGTAGAAGCCGGAAGCCATAAATAGATCAAATCCAATTCCGCCGGCTCCAGCTGCCGCTCCCATTGCTACGGCTACACCAAAATTGATTTCAAATCGCAAGAATATCCATGATAGTAAATACGTAAAGGTAGATGGCAGGACACCACTTTTTACGATATGCCACCAGTCCGCACCAATTGATCGCAGTGCCTCCAAGATTCCCTTATCGACTTCTTCAAACGCCTCTGAAAATGCTTTCACCAAATAAGCAATAGAATGAAATAACATACCAAGAACTGCCGCTTCACTTCCCAACCCAGCGGCAATCGCAAAAATCAACACCCATAATACGGTTGGAACAGCCCGAATAATGGCAACAAATACTCGAACAATTCTTGTTACGCCTACAGGAGCTAAATTCGTTGCAGCCATCAAGGAAAGGAAAAAGGCAATAATTGCTCCAATAACCGTTGCCAAGAATGCTAAGCTAAGGGTAACCACAACTTGATACATTGCTTCTCCTAAATCTAAATGACTTAATGCCGGCTCAAGAAACATCACGTTCAAGTTATATGCTGTTTCCCTAATCGCTGAGCCTAATTCAAGTCCTGCATAGTTAAAGAACAGAAAGGAAACAACGGTTAAAATGGTTAGGACAACTAATGTCCACCTCAGGACTCGATCACCTTTATTTCCCCATTTTATATTTATACGGCCGTCTTTCTTTCTCTTTATATAGGTTGCTTCCATTATAGAATCACCTTCCGCACATAATTTGAAATAAGATCCACAATGATAACGGTAATGACAATACATAATGTCACAAGCGCTACGGCATTATAATTCAACATCTTATAATACATATCAAAGGTATAGCCAATCCCTGTTCCTGTTAAGATTCCTACCAATGTAGCACTCCTAATGTTGGTTTCTACCATGAACAACACCCAGCTAATCATCTGTGGCAAACATTGTGGAATAACAGCCTTACCAACAATCTGGAAATAGGTAGACCCTGTTGCAGTTAATGCTTCCACAGAGCTTTGGTTCGCTTCATCAATCGATTCAATAAATGCCCTTGTTAAAAATCCTACTGTCCCGACAAATAGAGCGAGAAAACCTGTTACGGAATTCTGTCCAAAAGAAATGAGCAAAACCAGCGACCATGCAACAACTGGAATATTTCTGGATACAGAAGCAATAAAACGGGCAAATACACTTAAAAAGTTATTTACTTTTGTCGTCTTTGAACCTAATACCCCCAAGAAGAGAGAAACAACAGCCGCTATCGTTGTTGCCGCTATAGACATAAAGGTTGTCTCAGCTAATTTTTCCAGGATGTTTGGCAATTTATCAAGCGTTTCCTGTGTCACGAGTAGATTAGAAAGCATCCATCCGATAGCTTTAGGGATTGTCGCTACCCCATCTATAAAGTTAAATGATGTAATCGCTGATGATAAATAGGTTAGAACGATGATGATGAGAAGAAAGATTACTGTCTGCCATCTGCTTTTTCGCATCGTTTTTTCATTCACAGTCATTTCTCCTTATGATGTTATTAAATCTTTCGCTTTGGTTCCGTAAATTTTGTTAATTTGTTCGACGGAAAGTTCGATTCCCTTCCCATCAAATACAATTTCGCCATCATTCAAGCCGATGATGCGATCTGAATAATGCTGCGCCACATCCACTTGATGTAAATTAACCAAGCATGTAATGCCCATTTCCTTACTTATTGATTTTAAAAGGTCCATGATAATCTTGGATGAATTCGGATCCAGTGAAGCAATCGGTTCATCACATAGGATAAGCTTCGGTTCTTGAATCAGTGCTCTGCATATCCCTACACGCTGCTGCTGGCCACCGCTTAATTGGTCACACCGCTTATAGGCATGCTCATGAATTCCGAGCTTCTCCAGCAGGCGAAAGGCATCTTCTTTTTCCTTTTCGGAATATCTTCCCATAAGTCCCTGCAGCGTTGTTTTATACCCAAATCTGCCATGCAGTACATTTTCAATCACGGTCAAACGAGGTACGAGATTATAATGCTGAAAAACCATCCCAATATCCGTTCGCAACTTACGCAGTTCTTTTTTATTTAAGCTTCCAACATCATGATTGTTAAAAATAATCTTTCCATCATTAAACTCAACCATTCGATTAATACAACGCAGCATGGTAGATTTACCAGCACCAGACGGACCAATGATCGAAACGAATTCTCCTGCTTTTATTTCAAAATTAATATCCTTTAATATTCTTTTGTCCGCTGTATATGATTTCTCAAGTTCATCTATCTTTAACAATGACATCTTTATTGACTCCTTTTTAGAGCTTGGTAAGTAAGCGTGCGCCTATCGATATAAGTACACACTTACTGTTTTCATTTCCCCTCAGGACAAGCGAGTGTATTATTTTGACATTTCGCGAACTGGGTCATACCATTCATCTTCCACAGCCACTAGTCTTTCTTTATCACTTTTAGTGAATAAAGCGCTCTTGTCTGAATCTTCAGGGGCAAAGATTTTTTCATTATTTGCTACTTCATCTGACGTTAATAGTTCCTGGATTTTATCAAAATCTTCTTTTCCGATGACATCCATATTCACGACAAATGGTTCATTTAATACCGGGTTGGCGCTCATTAATGTAAATTCCTTGCCTGTAACTGTATTGAAAGGTTCCACTGCATCTTCCTTAACGCGATAGACAGCCCCATCTGTATTTTCTTCTCCTTCAGCAAGCTCCACATATTCGTCCACACAAGTATCACAGAATGCCGCTACATCTGCATTGCCCGATAATAAATTGACTGCAGATCCTTGGTGGGAGTTGCCAAATAATACTTGAGAGAATAAGGCTCCGCTTTCCATTAAATCTTCTTCCGTTAAATCTGCGTACTTTTCTTGTTGTGAGAAATGTTCAATAATACTTGCGGATGGAACTTTAAACCCTGATGTAGAACTGTTTGATACAAAAGAAAATCTTGTATCTGCAATCGTATCAAGGGAAAATTCCCCGTTTTCTTTAAACTTGTCCTGCTCGTCCACATTAACCGCTAACCAGCTATAGTATTTGGCATCTTCCAAAGTTCCGGATTCTCCAGATTTTACGGCTATGGTTTGAATTGCATCATTTCTTTTATTTGCTTCGACATAACCTTGTGCACCCATAAATGCAAGGTCTGCATTGTTGTTTGCTAACGTTTCAATCGCAATAGCATAGTCCGTTGTTAATTGATGTTCTACCTCTTTACCTGTGACCTCTGTAATAAGTCTTCCAATTTCATCGCGGGATGATTTCAGATCCTCACCAGACTCGTTCGGATACCAAACAATTTTAATCACATCATCAACTTTTGCAGCACCGTTGCTACCTCCACTGCATGCCGTCAACAAAACAGTTAATATCAAGATCATTATCAATAAGACTTTCGTTTTCATTTTTTTCTCTCCTTTTCCTTAATAAATAGATAGTAGAATTTGTTTGACATCTTCCTGTGTTAAAGCAACTGGATTATTATCCATTCGACCCTTTGTAAAGGCATTGCTTGCAACTTTCTCGATTATTTCTTCATTAGCCTTGTAATCTCTGAGCTTGCTTGAAGAACCTGACAGCTGGTGGAAGTGCTCAATAAGCCCTTGCACTTTACTGACGCTGCTGACCCCAAAGGCTTGGAGCAGCTTATCGTTTTCAATAATAGATTTAAAATTGATTTCCATCACTTTAGCCAATGTGATACTTGTCGCTATCCCATGGACCACTCCAAGTTCCAATGTCAGAGGATAGGAAATGGAGTGGCATGCCGTTGTCCTTGTATTGCTAAAGGCAAGACCTGCATACAAGCTTCCTAACGCAATTTCTTTTCTTAATTGAATGTCACCCGGCTGATCTACTACCTTTTCAAAGTTGTTGACAATACGTTTGATCGCTTCTAATGAATAGATTCTTGAAATTTCATTAGAGCTTCTTGACCAGTAGGCCTCCGTTGCATGGCACAAAGCATCTAAAGCGGTTGAAGCCGTCAATCCTTTTGGCAATGATACGGTTAGCGTTGGATCGATGATGGCTGAATGCGCATATAAGTGTTCACTGTCAACCGACATCTTCACTCCGTTCTCGCGATCCCAAATCGTTGCCCAGCAAGTAACCTCAGAACCCGTACCTGAAGTTGTTGGAATGCCAATCCATGGTACGATGTTTTGATTTTCGTTATAGAGCTTTTGTTTAATCACAGAGCGTAAATTAGTGGTAGAATCTATTTTCATATTTTTTAAAGCAGCTAAGGATTTCGAAAGATCAAGAACACTGCCTCCTCCAATTCCTACGATGCACTGGTAATCAAATTTCTCTATCTGTTTATAGTAATGAAACAGGTCTTCCACATCAGGATTGGATATGTTCACTCCTATCTGTTTGACTTCAAAACCCTCAAGGCTTTTATAAAGGTTACGTCCCGCCACGGATTCTGAAAAATCACCTCCTCGATGCATAAGGATAATTTTGCTGTATTGAGGTTTGATTGTATCTAGTACATCTTTAATGACATTTAAGGTGCCTATTTTAACTCTGACTGGATTGTAAAAGTTTCCCATTAGGCTATTTCCTTTCTTTGTTCGTCTTTTGTTTTGCGTGTTAATGCAAGATTAATCCACTTTTTGCAGTTTTACAAGTTCTTTTACAGTTTATTTACACAACCTTTACGCTTTTTACAAAATACACACGCAATTTTTACTTTATAAAATGCTTTTATTTGCTTGATTTTGCTTTTTTGCAATCTATGTTATGATTTAAATTATATAAAGGAAGATGGGAGAGCTGGATGATGTTACAGGAGCAAAGACATCAAAAGATTGAATCCTTTTTAAAACAGCAAAAAGCTGTAAAAGCTTCAGAGCTTGCTGCTTTATTAGATATCTCCATTGATACTGTACGGAGGGATTTAGAGGTTCTTGAGAAAAATGGAATCGTAAAACGGGTTCACGGCGGGGCTATTTTAACCCAAAAAAGTGATAATGTACTAAACAGACTTTTTAATGAAAGAGAAGTCAAAAATCTAGAAAAAAAGCAGGAAGCTGCCTCCATAGCAATTGAATTAATTGAAGAAGGGCAGGCAATTGCCCTAAACGGCGGGACAACGACAATTGAAATTGCGAAGGTACTTGTTGACAAGTTTAAGAGATTAACTATTATTACAAACGACCTTCGTATTTTATCTATTCTTGGAAAAAATAAAAATTTCAATGTCATACTCACCGGAGGGTTTTTTAACCCAGAGGAATATACTTTATATGGGAAACAATGTGAAGAAATCCTTTCTAATTTTAATATTGATATTGCTTTTCTTACGGTAAACGGATTATCACTTGAACATGGTTTAACAGATTTTAGAATGCATGAAGTAGGCGTTATTCAAACAATGATCTCACGTACAAGACATAAAGTAGTAGTTGCTGATTCATCAAAGTTTGAGACATCCTCTTACATCAATGTATGTCCACTAAAGGATATTGATCTAATTGTTACGGACAGCTCACTTCCATCTAATACAATAGAGGAATATAGCAAAAAGAATATTCGAATACTTTCTCCACACTAAACCATAATGGATCGGAATACTAAAGGATAGCCACTGGCATCAAGAATATGAACGTCCTATCTAATAAAATAGATGGTTAAATTGATTGTTATTATTTAATTTTCTATTTTTCAGTAATCGAGAGCTCCACAAGTTCCGTTATAAACGCTTCTAGAGTGAAAGACAGAACCTTGTGGCATGAGCCCGACTATTGAACAATCAGTAGTAACTTAAATGTATATTAATCACCAATGCAAAAATTAGTTCTAACTCGTAACCTAATTCTCCAACTATAGTAGCAATAGCTTTTCCTATCCCGATAAGACTTTTTATACGTAATTACTTTGAATATAATAAGTTCACTAACCTACTCTTTCGTACAAAACTTTACAATATCAGACCATAATAATATCCATTTGTTTTCTAAGGTTTTCCTCAACAATATGGCCCGATTGTTGAACAAGCTAAAACATTTTTCTTCAACTAACCTGCCCGTTAGTCATTCATGCAGCGCAAAACCAGCGCTGCACCACAGAGAATGAAAATGGTTCACTACGTCGATACTGATTCTACGGCTGGATGAGGAAGGTCGATCAACTATGGTGCGTGAGAGCCCATCCGTTAGTCTGACTCCTTCGACCACGGTGCACCACTGACTGTCGCTCCCTTTCGGGAAGCACTCATGGTAGATTAATCCCTATTCTGGTTGTTGCACCAGCCTCCAATATATGCCGAAGAAAGGATGGTTTTTCAATGGATGTAATCATTGAAAGAGCCTGTGGTATGGATGTCCATAAAGACAACATTACTGCATGTATCATTACCCCAGAAGGAAAAGAGATCGAAACATTTTCTACAAAGACAGTGTTTCTCATTCAAATGATTGACTGGATAAAGGAACATAGGTGTACTCATGTCGCTATGGAAAGTACGAGTGTTTATTGGAAACCCATTGTTAATTTACTAGAATCAGAAGACATTGAGTTTCTAGTCGGCAACACAACCGAATTCAAAATGTTTTAGAAGGAGCTAATATTAAACTAGGTTCTGTTGTTTTTCAGACATCATGGGTGTTTCTGCTCGGGATATGCTCGATGCTATTGCCGATGGTGAAGAAGATCCTGAAAAACTGGCAAACTTCGCTCGACGTTCG
>NZ_LQNF01000058.1 GCF_001618145.1 Oceanobacillus damuensis | reverse complement strand
CGGTTGCCGAAGTCACATGCTTCCATTACCAGGTTAGAGACCCAATATAGAAATTACGTCGCATTTTATATCAATTCCGATAATAATAAAGACTGCAAGAGCCTTCGTTTTTAACTAGATTAACAGATACTGGAAATTATATGCTTGTTTATATGTCACAAAAATATTGGGAAATCGGCTTGCCGGCTGATGTTACCTGGCGTTGCAATTTGTCTGGCCTGTGAGCTTTTACTAATACCAGCTAGAGGATTTACTCGAAACGTGTTAAAATAGAAGTTAATATATTGGTATGAAAAATAATATTTGGCTGGGGTGCGAAAGATGTCGTTTGGGGAAAAGTTGAAAAAATATTTCAGCAATCATGCGGAAACGGGAGAAAAGCATTGGGATCGCTCTCTAAAAACGCATTATTATAAAACTAGCAAAGATAAGGCATTGACGATGCTCGAGAATTTTTTCGGAAACAATAAGGAATTCGATATTAACTCTGTTTCAGCAGAACATGGAGAAATTAGTGCAGTCAGCAAGAATGGGAAGAAGGCTTTTGTGGTTGCCACTGTAATTATGGTTCAGCCCTATCGTACAGCTATAGATTTTTCTGTGTCCACCGAATCGATTCTGCCTTTTGATTTCGGATACAGCGCGAAGTTAATCAACCGTTTATATACCCAAGTAAATAAAGAATTGCCATTAATCGAAGAAAAAAATATGTAAAATATGAAGTTAGAATGGAGTTGAGCAAAAATGCGATGTTCCAATTGCCATAATAAAAATACAAAGGTGCTCGATTCCCGTCCGATAGAAGAAGGGCATTCCATCCGACGACGCAGGGAATGTGAAAAATGCGGTTTTCGCTTTACCACTTTCGAGCGGATGGAAGAAGTCCCATTGATTGTAGTCAAAAAGGATGGCGTAAGACAGGAATTTTCCAGAGAAAAGCTCAAAAGGGGATTGATCAGAGCTTGTGAAAAAAGACCGGTGGCGCTTGAAACAATCGAATCCCTTGCACTTGATGTGGAAAGAGAATTACGTAATCAGGGATCATCCGAAGTTTCCAGCAATGATATCGGTGAATTGGTCATGGAAAGATTATCCAAAGTGGACGAGGTTTCATATGTCAGGTTTGCCTCTGTATATCGTCAGTTTAAAGATATTACTGTTTTCTTGGATGAACTGAAGGATATCATCAATTCTGATAAAAACAATAAGTAATTTCTATTTCGTACAAAAGGGTGTGATAAACATGAATTATATTGGACAAATTTTACCGGTAGATGGTTATAGGATCACGTTAAAAGAATATTTGCCGGTGGATTACGCTAAATCACTAACACATTTATACCAGCCTATGATAGGCATTGAAGCTGTCTCTCTTTACCAGACCCTTTTGCATGATATAGAACTTCAGGAAGACTTAACGCCCCAGACACATCATACACTGATGAACTACTTAAATCTTCCGCTGGACGAAATCTACCAGTCCAGATTGAAGCTGGAAGGTATCGGACTATTGAAAACATATAAACAGAGTGGGGACTCAAGGGATTTATATACATATGAATTACAGAGTCCGTTTGCCCCTGATAAGTTTTTCAAAGATGCAATGCTTTCCCAGCTGCTGTTCCACCATATTGGACAACAGAAATTTAACCTTCTGAAAAGTCATCATTTAAGGACAGCTGTGACAGACTCGGCTGAGAACATAACAGCTTCTTTCAATGATGTCTTTCAAACCTTTACACCATCTGCAGAAGCGTTAAAAGATATCCCGCAAGAGAAGTCATCCTCGGATGAAGTGCAATTGGATTTCTCTTGGATGGAGCAGATGCTGAAACAGAGAATGATTCCTGCAGGGAAAGTATTAACTTCGGACAACCGGAGATTAATATATCAAATGATGGTACTCTATGACTTGGAGACACATGAAATCGATAAGTCTGTCTTATGGGCCCTGACCGATGAGAATGAGCTGGATACAGAGGAATTTAAGGTGGCCTGTCATGACCTGTTTAAAGCAAAGAACAGCAACAAAACGATTCGCCTCACCGAAAACGTACAGACTGTCAAGAAAAAAACGGCAGAAGCCCCGTCTACCAAAGAGGGAATGCTTATTCAGGAATTGGAAACCATATCACCGAAACAGTTATTGGAAGACCTGTCAAGCGGTGGTCATGCATCTGAGCAGGATATGAAAGCTATTCGTGAAGTGATGACAACACAGGGGTTACCAGCCCCAGTCATGAATGTTCTTATTCACTATGTACTTTTGCAGTCGAACATGAAACTGTCAAAAGCCTATTTGGAAAAGATTGCAAGCCACTGGTCGCGAGCCAACATAAATACTGCGAAGGAAGCTATGGTCTTTGCGAAAAAAGAGCAGGAACGCTTCCAAAAAGATATGAAAAGAAAATCCACCTACAACAATCGAAAGCAGGTTTCCAAAGAAGTTGTTCCGGATTGGTTCAAAGAAAGAAAACATAAGCAGCCGAACCAGCCTGCTGTAAAAAATAGTAATGTGACAAAAGAGCAGGAAAAGATTGCAGCAAGACTAAGACAATATTCCAATGGCAACTAAACTAGTCATGCGTAAGGATGATCAAAATTGAAACCTATACAGTCCGCATTGAAATCATGGATGCAAACAAATGAAAATTTTAAGGAAAATTACACGAAAATTAGACAGGAAGTGTTGGATGATCCAGAAATTAAAGAATTTATTTCCCTGCATCCACAGCTTACACAATCAGAAATAAACAAGAGCCTGATTAAGCTTTATGAATACAAGACCCAGTCAAAGCAATGTAATCAGTGCGGCTCATTTAGAGCGTGTAAAAACATGCTTCCCGGTTATTCTCCGATCCTGCAAGTGGAATCCAATGAGATACGGTTAACCTATGAAAAATGCCACAGCAGAATCATGCATGAAAAGGAACAGGAACAGCAAAAATTATTTCAAAGTCTGTACATGCCCAAGGAAATACTGCAGGCAAGCCTGTCAGATATCGCAAATGATGAGACGAGAATTCAAGCAATTGCTGAACTTCTTGATTTCCTTGACCAGGCAAAAACAGAGCTCCCAAGAAAAGGACTATATTTTTACGGTCAATTTGGTGTAGGTAAAACATATTTATTGGGTGCACTTGCAAATGAACTGAAAAAATTCAACATATCATCGACATTGATTTATATGCCTGAATTTGTTCGTGAAATTAAATCTTCCTTCAAGGATGATTCCTTCAATGATAAAATAGATCTTTTCAAAAAGGCTGATGTACTGATGCTTGATGATATCGGTGCTGAACTTCAGTCTGCATGGTTCCGCGATGAAATTTTGGGTTCTGTGCTGCAATATCGAATGATGGAACGTCTTCCGGTTTTCTTTACATCCAATTATGACCTCGATCAGCTGGAGATGCAGCTTGCTGCGACAAAGAGTGGAGTAGAGACGGTAAAGGCTGGAAGGATTATCGAACGAATCAAACAAGTGAGTAAAGAAGTTAAGATTGAAGGACATAACCGGAGACTGTAGTTCCGTTCATGTTATAGGAATTTATCCCTTCCAAGTATCCTAAACCTGAGAATATCTATTCTCAGGTTTTTTTCTGTCTATCTATCGACACCCTCTGCCCGGCAGCAATATACTAGATTGAAAAAATATATGAATACGTTTTAAAAAGCAAGCAACGATTGCCCAACCAGACTATCAATTAAAATACTTGCTAGATTAAGAAGTTTAATCATTTTTTGATCAGTTTGTCCATATAATGTAACAGTTTGGTCGTGGATGAGGGTGATAATTGGTGGAGGTATTTTTTGATTCGGATAAAGAAGCAATCAGTTTTTGTGAGCATTTACTAAGAAATCACAGGCAGATTGAAATGAACTGGAAATCGGATGGAAAACAGGGGAATCGTTTGAGGTTGGAGGAGAAGCTTCCGAAGAATGAGCTGCTCAGTATAGTTGCAGGTACGATGACAGATGTTTTTATGACTCATCGCTTAGGAGCAATGGTCAAGCGCATTATAAAAGATTATTATTACTATACTGATAATGAGGAGATTGGACGGATTCTCGATTTGACCTATTGGATCATTACTGGCAAGGAAGAGGAGAGCAAGCGGTTAAGAAAAAATAAAGACCAACGTGCATTTTTGAAATCATTATTCGTAGTCAACTTAAAAGAGAGCTTTGAATTTCATTTTGATTCCATTGTCAATTTCCGTCTGAAACCTTTTAAGGACCAGCTGATTACCATTGTTGGACTGGCAATTGACGAATTTAAAAGGGAAGAGGATCATCAGGCATTTGTGGATATGCTTCGTGCGTATGTCATTAAAAAAGAGCCAGGTTTCCCAGTCATTCACATATTGCAGGGGAATACATTTACATTTTTCACGGATAATGGTAAACGAATGACAAACATCGATTTACGGGTATTGATGAAGAAAGAGCCATTATATATCGTCGGTCTTCATGACAATGAGTTTAATTTAGCTCCGCTTATAGCGATGGCGCCGGAAAAATTGAGGATATATGGAGATGATCCTTCCGAGCCAAAAACGTTAACGGTAATTAACGTTTTTCAGGAAAAAGTCGATTTTGAACCAATCAGTAATTTTCCTTTTCCTTATTATTTGAAGAATGATTAAGATTAAGCTTGATTTTCCTTTTGTGTAGGTCTATAATACTCATTAAATACTTGTTAAACGTCAATCGACAATCTTTTAAAACAAAAGTTATGATGAGGATATGATTATTTATTGATCCGCATAGATTAGAGAGGGAAGTCAGTGGCTGAAAGCTTCCTGTATGCATATAAATAATTACCGCCTTTGAACTCTGCCGGTGAACTCACAGTAATTGGCAGCGTACCGTCTGCGTTAAAGATTAATGAAGCCGTAAGATCTTTTACGGGAATCAGGGTGGAACCACGATGTATCCAACGCTCGTCCCTTTGCAGCAGTGCAGAGGGGTGGGCGTTTTTATTTTGTCATGAAATGGAAGGAGAATGTAACATGTCAGAAATTAAAATTGTATTTCCCGATGGAGCCGAGAAAGGATTTCCTTCAGGGACAACAGGAGAAGATATTGCCGCATCCATTTCTCCTGGATTACGAAAACAGGCATTGGCTATAAAACTCGATGGCGAGCTGGTTGACCTGAAACGGGAATTGAATCATGGCGGGAAGATCGAAATCATTACGTACAAGAATGAGGAAGGACTTGAAGCGGTTCGCCATTCAACTGCCCACCTGCTTGCCCAGGCAATTAAACGTCTGTATAAAGATGTTAAATTCGGGGTCGGTCCTGTAATCGAAGAAGGGTTCTATTATGACATCGATATGGAGGAATCTCTGACTCCAGAGGACCTTCCCAAGATTGAGAAGGAAATGAAACGCATTGTGGATGAAAATCTCGAAATCAGACGAATAGAAGTATCCCGCGGGGAAGCTATAGAGCGGTTCCAGGCTATTGGAGATAACCTCAAGCTAGAGCTAATCGAGGCAATACCTGAGGATGAGCAGGTAACCATTTATGAGCAGGGCGAATTCTTTGACCTTTGCCGTGGTATCCACGTTCCTTCCACTAGCAAGATCAAGGCCTTTAAGCTGTTGAGCATCTCTGGTGCTTACTGGCGCGGTGACAGCAATAACAAACAGCTGCAGCGTATTTATGGCACTGCTTTTGAAAAGCAGGCACAGCTTGATGAACATCTCCGTATCCTGGAGGAGCGCAAAGAGCGTGACCATCGCAAGCTGGGTAAAGAACTGGACTTATTCACAGTATCCCAGCAAGTAGGTCAGGGCCTTCCTTTATGGCTTCCAAAAGGGGCAACAGTAAGACGTAATATAGAACGCTATATTGTTGACCTGGAAGAACGACTGGGCTATGACCATGTTTATACACCAGTACTAGGCAGCAAAAAATTATATGAAACAAGTGGGCACTGGGATCATTATCAAGATGACATCTTCCCGCCAATGGAAATGGATAATGAAACATTGATCCTTCGTCCGATGAACTGTCCGCACCATATGATGGTATATAAAAATAATTTATGGAGTTATCGACAATTACCTGTCCGTATTGCTGAACTTGGTACGATGCATCGTCATGAAATGAGTGGTGCACTTGCGGGATTGCAGCGGGTACGCGGTATGACGTTGAATGATGCTCATATTTTTGCCCGCCCAGACCAATTGAAAGATGAATTTGTCCGTGTGGTTGAATTAGTACAACGAGTGTATAAAGATTTTGGCATTGACGATTACTATTTCCGTCTTTCCTATCGGGATCCGGAAGATAAAGAGAAATACATCGATAACGATGAAATGTGGGAAAAAGCACAAGCAACATTGAAAGAAACAATGGATGATATGAACCTGGAGTATGTCGAAGCAATCGGTGAAGCTGCATTCTATGGACCGAAACTGGATATCCAGGTGAAAACAGCATTAGGTAAAGATGAAACCTTATCAACTGTTCAATTGGACTTCCACTTACCGGAACGTTTCGATTTGACTTATATCGGTGAGGATGGTAAAGAACATCGCCCAGTCGTCATCCACCGTGGAGTAGTTTCCACAATGGAACGCTTTGTTGCATTCCTGATTGAGGAATATAAAGGGGCATTCCCAACCTGGCTTGCACCTGTTCAGGTAAAAGTAATCCCGGTGTCACCACAGGTTCATCTGGACTATGCCAAAAAAGTGGAAGAAGAACTGCGTCTTGAGGGTGTTCGCGTTGAGCTTGATGAACGGGACGAGAAAATTGGCTACAAGATTCGTGAAGCACAGACACAAAAAATTCCATTTGCACTCGTACTGGGTGATAAGGAAATTGAAGAAAGTGCGGTCAATTACCGCCGTTATGGAGAGCAGAAAACAGAGACACTTTCCTTTGACAAATTCCTAAGCTTCATCAAGGAAGAGATTGCAGAGAAAAAGCTAAAAAATTAAAAGTTTGTTCAAGAGGCTTTCAACGATTGTTGAGAGCTTCTTTTTCGTATATTACATTAAAGTCAATCTAAAAAAATAATTCCTGCAATAGAAGAGTTTATATGATATACTTATTTAAAAGAATGTGAAAGACCTTAGTTGACATCCGAGTGGAGTGATGTTATGCTTATAAAGTTGAAAAATTAAATGATCTGAGACAAGTAGAAGCACCCGCTTCTCACCTGATTGACGCCTTAATGGCAGTTAACTGGTTCCAAACTCTTTTTTATAAGTTATTGGAGACGTGTGGGTGCATGAATGTACCGACACTTTTTTAATTTAAAAAAATTTGCTTGTCAATGATAGATCAGTAACAAAAAATTTGGAGGTGGCTGGCTATTAGCAAGGATATGAATGTCAATGAGAAAATTCGTGCTAGAGAAGTACGACTTATCGATTCAAATGGTGATCAGCTTGGAGTGAAAACACGTCAGGAAGCATTGGAAATCGCAACAACCCGCAACCTGGATTTAGTAATGGTTGCTCCAAACGCAAAACCACCAGTGTGTCGCATCATGGACTACGGAAAATTCCGATTTGAACAGCAAAAGAAAGAAAAAGAAGCTCGTAAAAAACAAAAGATTATCAATGTAAAAGAAGTGCGCTTTACACCAGGGATTGGCGATCATGATTTTGAAACAAAATTAAAGAATGCCCGTAAATTCCTTGAAAAAGGTGATAAAGTAAAAGCTGCGGTTCGTTTCCGTGGACGTGCCATTACACACAAAGAACTTGGCCGTGAAGTATTGGATCGCTTTGCTGATGAAGTTAAAGATATTGCGACGATTGAAACAAAACCGAAAATGGAAGGCCGTAACATGTTTATGATGGTCGCTCCAGTTAACGAAAAGCAATAAATTATTTACTCGATGAATGATCAGTACAAGGAGGAAATTATTATGCCTAAAATGAAAACTCATAGTGGTTCTGCAAAACGCTTTAAAAGAACTGGATCTGGAAAACTAAAAAGATCTCATGCATATACAAGCCACATGTTTGCAAACAAATCTCAAAAACAGAAACGCAAATTGCGTAAAGGTGCAGTGGTATCTTCTGGAGATTACAAACGCATCAAAGCAATGCTGCCTAAATAAGCAATAAAAATTTAACGAATTATTCGGATATACAATTGTATTGAATTGTACTAGGAGGGAATTATTATGCCACGTGTAAAAGGTGGAACAGTAACACGCAGACGTCGTAAACGCGTCCTTAAATTAGCAAAAGGTTATTATGGTTCTAAAAGAACGTTATTTAAAGTAGCAAAACAGCAAGTAATGAAATCAGGTCAATACGCTTATCGTGACCGCAGACAGAAAAAACGTGATTTCCGTAAACTATGGATCGCTCGTATTAATGCTGCTGCACGTTTAAACGATATTTCTTACAGCAAATTAATGCATGGTCTTAAACTTGCAGGTATCGACATCAACCGTAAAATGCTGTCAGAACTTGCAATTAACGACGAAAAAGCATTCACTCAATTAGTTGGGCAAGCTAAAGAAGCACTTAAATAATTAAAAACGAAGGACCAAATCCTATTATTGAATTGGATTTGGTCCTTTTTCAAAGTTTTGTATGAAATGGTGAAGTAGATAAGATCTGCGACATCGATGGCAGCTCCTGCAAACACTTAAGGTCCACGGCTGCGGATGCTGAAGTGTTACGGGTCAGAAATCTACCGATCATTCTATGCCTTAATTTTGCAGATACTGTGTCAAACAGAATCTGATAAACAAACGCCTTTCAAATAAATCAAACAGTGTGAAAAAGGAGAGTACCCATGGAAGATTTAAGTTCTATTATGCTGTATTTTATCGGAGTAAACATAGTAGGTTTTGCACTGATGTATATAGATAAACAAAAAGCGATTAAACAGAAATACCGTATACCTGAACGCACGTTTTGGGCGCTTGCTGTTCTGGGGAGTTCTATTGGGACCTACATAGGTATGAATACGTTTCGGCATAAGACAAAGCACCGTTCCTTTCTAATTGGAATGCCGCTATTAATGATCGTCAACATTGCTTCGCTGATCTATGTTTTATTGTTTATGTCATAAAGGCTCGTCTCATGTCATATACATGTACCGAAAGACATAATTCTGCCACTCGGGAAAACTGCTGCATCTAAAGATGAAGGAGGTGGATTATGGAATTAATCGGCAACTATCTAATGACTGTCATTCAAATAGGAGGAGCATTTTCACCGATTTTTTTTATATTTTTACATCTGTTGAGACCATTATTATTCCTCCCGGTAGTATTTATTTGCATTTCAGGAGGCATTTTGTTCGGACCGGTGGCAGGTACTGTTTATTCCATTATTGGAATAACATTATCAAGTATACTATTTTATATGATGATCGGGTGGATGCCTAAATCACTCAATCGGCTCATTTATGTTAAACAGAAATTGATGGGGAAGCATTCAGAATTGACCACTTCACAGGTAACATTACTGAGACTGGTGCCATTTATTCATTTTCATTTATTATCCCTTTGTTTGATTGAAACTTCTTCCGGCTTTAAAGCGTATACGAAATCATCTTTATTATCAAATATTCCTTTGGCTATCATTTATACCTCCATCGGCGGATGGCTTTCCAATTTAACTTCCTATTATATCTTCGCTTTTTTAATCGTCTTATTACCGTTTATTTATATCTTAAGAAGGAAAGAAATCATTATTAAATGGCAGGACTTCTTTCCGTTGACTGATACACAAAAACACTCATCTGTAAAAATATAGATGAGTGTTTTAATTTGGCTCTTTTCGTAAGTTTTGGTGCTTTTATAATCATCGGAGTGTATATAAAATGCGACGTAACATCAATGTTGAGTCTCTAACCTGGTAATGGAAGTAAGTTACTTCGGCAACCGCAGCCCGTATACACTT
>NZ_LQNF01000057.1 GCF_001618145.1 Oceanobacillus damuensis | reverse complement strand
CCAACTATTGGGGGTCACACCAAAAGCGAAGTGTATACGGGCTGCGGCTGCCGAAGTAACTTGTTTCCATTACCAGGTTAGAGATCTAACATAGATGTTACTTCGGAGTTTACATAAAATGCGAGGTTAATAAAGCAACAAACTCATTGGTGCGAAAGCTGAGTTTTATAAACTATCAGTTACGGAGAAATTGTTTTTCCGCCGGGACAAGGATTGATATAATGGGTTTAGAATGTATGGGAGTAACGCATAATGTAAAATGGATGTGATATTAAATGACGAACAGTATGACCGGTTATGGCAAAGAGATTCTGCACCTGAACAATACAACAATTACGATAGAGATAAGAAGTGTAAATCACCGCTTCCTTGATGTAACAATGAAGATGCCGCGTACATTTTTATTTTTGGAAGATAAGATGAAGAAAATTGTTAACACCCATTTTCAAAGAGGAAGAGTTGAGGTTTTTGCAGGACTTGAAGGGGAAAGCTTTTCACGAAAAAAATTAACTCCAGACTGGGAACTGATGGACCAATATATGGAACAATTGAACCATGCAAAAAAAAGGTACGACCTTGCTGGTGAAATACCTTTATCGGTCATGACCACAATTCCTGATTTCTTTAACGTACAGGAAACGAAAGACGGAACAGATGAATTACATGAACTTATTCTGCAAGGGACAGAGAAAGCTTGCAGGCAAGTTTCAAAAATGAGAATGGAAGAAGGGAAATATTTAGCCGACGATCTAAGTGAAAGACTTGGGATAATCAGTGAGATTGTCACTAAACTTTCCAGTCAAAGGGATTCTGTCAGAAAAGAGTACCAGGAAAGAATTACCGAAAGAGTAAAGGAATTCACGGATAAATCAAGGGCAGTGGATGAGACGAGATTCCATCAGGAAATTGTCTTGCTCGCTGAAAAAGGAGATATCACGGAAGAAATCACGAGGCTTTTCAGTCATATGGTACACTTTAAAAAAACAATGGACAGTGAGGCAGCTTCAGGCAGAAAGCTCGATTTTATTGCACAGGAAATGCATCGGGAGGCCAATACAATCGGGGCGAAATCAACAGATCCAAAAATTGGTGAGTGGGCAGTTTTGCTTAAAAGTGAGATTGAAAAAGTTAAAGAACAAGTGCAGAATATAGAGTGAAAAAAATGCCGTCTAAATTTAATAGTATAAATTTCCGTTTGGATAAAGTATAATGGTACTATTATAATAATGACTGAATTTCGTTTTAGTTCGTTCAAGGGGGAAATAAGTTGAGTTTGAGTTTGATTAATATCGGTTTTGGAAATGTTGTTTCCGCAAATCGGATTATTTCGATTGTCTCACCGGAATCAGCACCAATAAAGCGAATTATTACAGTAGCCAGAGAAAATAATAAATTGGTGGATGCTACATACGGAAGACGTACAAGAGCAGTAATTATCACAGACAGTGATCATGTCGTCCTGTCAGCTGTTCAGCCTGAAACAGTCGGACAACGAGTGATTAGTCACGAAGAACTTTCAGATGAATAGTTGTATATTAGTAGAGCTTTAGGAGGAAATATGTTGATTAAGGAGAAAGGGATTTTATTTATTCTTTCAGGACCATCCGGAGTAGGGAAAGGTACGGTCAGAAAAAAGCTTTTTGAAGAAGCGAGCAAATTGCAATATTCCATATCTATGACCACAAGAAATATGCGACCCGGGGAAAAAGACGGAGTAGACTATTTTTACAAAACAAATGAAGAATTTGAAAATTTGATAGAACAGGATCAGCTATTGGAATATGCAAAATATGTCAATAATTATTATGGAACACCCCGAGCGTATGTGGAAGAAACACTGGAAAAAGGACAAGATGTCTTTTTGGAGATAGAAGTACAGGGTGCTTTACAGGTTAAAGAAAACTTTCCTGAAGGGGTATTTATTTTTCTATTCCCACCAAGCCTGGAGGAATTGAAGAACCGAATTGTAAATCGGGGAACAGAGTCACAGGAATTGGTGCTTAATCGGTTGAAAGAAGCCCGTAAAGAGATAGAGATGATGGATGCATATGATTATGTTGTCGTAAATGATCAGGTGGAGCATGCCGTTGAAAAGGTAAAAGCAATTATCCAGAGTGAGCATCTTAAAAGGGAACGGGTTTCAAAACAATACAAAAAAATACTGGAGGATGAACTATCATGATGTTAGAACCATCGATCGATGCATTGCAAGGCAGAATCAAATCTAAATACACACTTGTAACATTATCTTCTAGACGTGCACGACAATTAAGTGAGACGAAGGATGTAATGGTAGAAAAACCAAAATCACATAAATATGTTGGAATGGCATTGGAAGAGATTGAAGCTGGGAAATTATACCTGAAAGACTAATTGAGATGCACAAATAAACCCTTCGCACAAAATAGCGGAGGGTTTATTTGTTTATGTAAAAGTGACCAGGCCATTTCAAAGTCTGTTGCTGCTTTTTACAAGATATATGTGCTCTTTATATGGTATAAATAAACTAAAGATATTTTGAAACGGATTTGAAAGGGGTAACAGAATGGTTAACAACAAAAATATTCTATTGGGAGTTTCCGGTGGAATAGCAGTATATAAAGCATGCGCCCTGACTAGTAAATTAACTCAAAAAGGTGCAAATGTAAAAGTCATCATGACAGAAAGTGCTGCCTCATTTGTTTCACCTCTGACATTTCAGGCTTTATCAAGAAACCCGGTACATATCGATACATTTGATGAAAAAAATCCCGAGAAAATCGCCCATATTGATTTGGCTGATTGGGCAGATATTGTAATCATTGCGCCAGCCACTGCAAATATAATCGGCAAGCTTTCAAATGGGATTGCAGATGATATGCTTTCCACGACCTTACTTGCAACACAGGCAGAGGTTTATGTAGCACCGGCAATGAATGTCCATATGTACGCTCATCCAGCTGTGATTCAAAACATGAAGCAGCTCGAACAATGGGGATATCATTTTATTGAACCTGGTGCAGGCTACCTTGCATGTGGTTATGTAGGCAAAGGTCGGTTGGAAGAGCCTGAAAGCATTATTAAAGCAATTGAATCACATCAGCAACGAGAAGCGTTCCTGGCAGGTAAGAAAGTGCTTATTTCAGCAGGTCCAACGAGAGAACAAATTGATCCGATTCGTTTTTTTACAAACAGATCGACAGGGAAAATGGGATTTGCTCTTGCTGAAGCGGCTGCAGATTACGGGGCAGATGTAATACTTGTATCTGGTCCTGTTGCAGAGACAACAACAAACCCTAAGATTAACCGTATTGACGTAACGACAGCTTCTGAGATGTATGAAGCAATGCATCGGCATTTCGAGGGCCAGGACATTGTGATTAAGTCTGCAGCTGTTGCGGATTACCGGCCGAAACACGTATTTGATGAAAAGATGAAAAAACAGGACGGCGAATGGCATATCGAGATGGAACGTACGCGGGATATTCTGCAATCGCTTGGGGATATAAAAAAAGAACAGTATTTGGTCGGCTTTGCGGCGGAAACGACAAACCCACTGGAATACGGAAAGAAAAAACTTTTAAAAAAGAACTTGGATGCAATTATTATTAACGATGTATCTTCTGAAGGAGCTGGCTTTGGGGGAGATACGAATATGGTGACCTATGTAAATAAATCCATGAAGCAAGAGGAAGTGTCGATTGCTTCAAAAAGAGAAGTTGCAGAGAAGATACTTACGTTTATCGACCGGGATATGAAGGATGAGGCACAGTGAATATCGCTAAAGTAATCGTTGATGTACCGACTAGCTCCACAAATCAGACATTTGACTATGTGATCCCTGAAAAATTCATTGAGATGCTAACAGCCGGCATGAGGGTGATCGTTCCATTCGGCCCTCGGAAAATCATGGGATTTGTAGTCGATATAACATCTGAATCAAGTTTTACGAAATTAAAAGAGATTTTGGATGTGCTGGATTTAACGCCAGTACTCACGGAGGAATTACTGGAGCTTGGAAAGTGGGTAGCAGAAGAAACATTGAGCCTGTCGATAACAGCTTTACAGGCAATGCTTCCACAGGTTCTGAAATCGCAGTACAGGAAAGAACTGATACGCCAGACGGATGACAAACTTCCAGATGAAATGGAAACTCTATTCGCAGGGAGAGGCTACATCCCTTTTGAAGAATTTGAAGCTTCTTCTATCAGCTATTATCAGCTGCAGAAACTGATTGAGACCGGGGATTTATCAATCGACTATTTGGTAAAATCAAGGATTACAAAGAAACAACTAACGATGGTTAAACCGGCAAAAGCCACTCATCTGCTGGAAGAGGCATTGGTTGATCTGCCTAGGTCTGCCAAAAAACAGAAGCAATTGCTGTCGTTTTTCGTTGAGAATGATAAAGAGGTGGAGAAGCAGGAATTACTGAAAAAAGTCAACACCACTGCAAGTACAGTAAAGGCTCTCGTTGAAAAGGGCCTGTTGGATACATTTCAACAAGAAGTGCTCAGAAACCCATACAATGACGAAGACTTCCCGAGGACCTCACCATTGGAATTAACCAAACAGCAAAGGGAAGCAATTCAACCGATCAATGAATCCATCGAAATGAACAAGCATGATGTGTTTTTAGTTCATGGTGTTACAGGAAGTGGAAAAACGGAAATATATTTGCAGGCTATCCAAAATGTTTTGAACAAAGGGAAAGAAGCAATTGTCCTCGTTCCGGAAATATCACTGACCCCACAAATGGTCAATCGGTTTAAAGGCAGGTTCGGGTCCAATGTTGCTGTGATGCATAGTGCACTCTCTGCAGGGGAAAAGTTCGATGAATGGCGAAGAATTCACCGTAAAGAGGTGAAGGTAGTTGTAGGGGCAAGGTCTGCAGTATTTGCTCCGTTTGAAAACCTTGGAATTATAATTATTGATGAAGAACATGAAACCACCTATAAACAGGAAGACCAGCCCAGATATCATGCCCGTGACGTAGCAATCCACAGGGGGCAGAATAATAATTGTCCCGTCATTTTAGGCAGTGCAACACCTGCTTTGGAAACCTATGCAAGGGCCAGCAAAGGTGTTTACAAGCTATCTACCCTGGATGAACGGACAAATGGGAAAGCCATGCCTGAAATAAAAATCATCGATATGCGCAATGAGCTTCATGCCGGCAATAGGACCATGTTTTCGAGAAAGCTTAAAGAAAAGATCGAACAATGCCTTGAAAAAGGGGAACAGGTCGTACTGATGTTAAACAGAAGAGGATATTCTACTTTTGTTATGTGCAGGGACTGCGGACACGTTAAAGAATGTCCCCATTGTGATATCGCGTTAACATACCATAAAAACAGCCATCAGCTTAAATGCCATTATTGCTCCTATGAAGAAAAGGTTCCGGAATTATGTCCAGAGTGTGAAAGTGATCTGATCCGTTATTTTGGTACAGGCACACAAAAAGTGGAAGAATCACTGACAAAATTAATACCGGAGGCAACGGTTATCCGTATGGATGTAGATACTACCAGAAGAAAAGGGTCCCACGAAAAGCTGTTGAAGCAGTTCGCGGAAAGAAAAGCGGATATACTATTAGGTACACAGATGATTGCAAAAGGATTGGATTTTGAAAATGTGACACTTGTCGGAGTCCTGACGGCTGATTCGATGCTTCATCTGCCGGATTTTCGCTCATCTGAAAAAACGTTTCAATTGCTCACACAGGTCAGTGGACGTGCTGGAAGACATGAACTTCCTGGAGAGGTTATCGTACAAACATATACTCCGGATCATTACAGTATTGAACTCGCAAGTGAATATAACTTCAATGAATTCTACAAGCGCGAAATGGCGACAAGAAAGGTATTTCAATATCCACCATACTTCTATTTGGCGCTTATAACGGTATCACATGAAAATAACGTAAAAGCTGTTCAAACAACACAGCAGATCGCACAGTTATTGATGAAAGCTGTAGGGAATAACACTGTTGTACTAGGACCCACTCCATCTCCGATTCCACGTATCAAAGATAGATATCGCTATCAATGCATGATAAAATATAGGGACGAACCACATTTGCGCAAGTATATCAACAAAATAATCAATGTTTTTGCTGATGAAGTACGGAAAAATGATTTGCTGATTACAGTAGATATGCAGCCTTATCACATGATGTAGTTGTATCCTATCTGTCAGTAGTGAAAGAAGGTTTTAATGATGAAACGAATTGTATTTATGGGTACACCTGACTTTTCAGTTCCGGTTTTACGGAAATTAGTCGAATCGGAGTATGAAGTGGTACTCGTTGTCACCCAACCAGATCGTCCTAAAGGAAGAAAACGGGTAATAACACCTCCGCCAGTAAAAGTGGAAGCCGAAAAAAATAATATACCTGTATTCCAACCGGAAAAATTAAAAATTGACTTTGAGGAAATTTTAAAATATAACCCAGATTTAATTGTTACGGCTGCTTATGGGCAATTACTGCCGAACGAAATTCTGGGAGCACCTGAATTCGGGTGCATCAATGTCCATGCCTCCTTGCTCCCTGAGTTGCGAGGTGGTGCACCGATTCATTATGCGATTATGCAGGGGAAAAAAGAAACGGGAATAACCATCATGTATATGGTCGAAAAATTGGATGCCGGTGATATATTGACACAGCGCGCTGTACCTATCGAACAACAAGACCATGTAGGGAGCATGCATGATAAGCTTTCTGCAGCAGGTGCAGAGCTTTTGACCGAGACGTTGCCAAGACTTTTCAGTAAGGAATTGACCCCACTCAAGCAGGATGAGGCAAAAGCTACTTTTGCCTCAAATATCAAGCGGGAACAAGAGAAAATCGACTGGACTAGAACGAACAATGACATTTACAATCACATTCGGGGATTGCATCCATGGCCTGTGGCTTTTACTACTTACGAAGGAAAGGTTATGAAAATATGGTGGGGAGAACCGATTGAAACCTTGTTCCAAGGGAAAGCCCCGGGAGAAATTGCAACAAAGGAAACGAATTCATTCATTGTCGTCTGTGGAGATCAAAAAGGAATTCGGGTTACGGAGATACAGCCTGCAGGAAAGAAAAGGATGACTGTCAAAGATTATTTGCAGGCCTCACAAGATCGTATAAAAATTGGGATAAGATTAGGTGAATAGGATGAAATATCGTTTACGAAACACAATTCTTGATTTACTTATGCGGATAGAAAAGGACAGCGGATTCAGCCACTTATTAATTGACAATGAAATAAAATCCAGCCGCATTCCCGAAAAAGATGAAGGACTGTTGACGGAAATCGTCTACGGTACGCTTCAAAGACAGATGACATTGGATTTTTATTTGGCTAGCTTTGTCAAAAACAGTGAGAAGCTGGATTTGTGGGTAAGGCATCTATTAAGGCTGTCACTGTATCAAATGGTTTATCTTGATAAAGTACCAGATCATGCAATTATCCACGAAGCGGTTGAAATAGCAAAGCAGCGGGGCCATAAAGGGGTTTCCTCTCTCGTAAATGGTGTTCTTCGTAATGTTCAGCGTAATGGTGTACCAGATACATCGTCAATTGAAGATGACGTGAAAAGACTGTCTATCGAAACGAGCCATTCTGAATGGCTCGTGGCCCGTTGGATTAACATATACGGATATGAAACGGCAAAGGCAATGTGTGAGGAAAATCTGACCAGGAAACATAGTTCCATACGAATTCAACCAATGAAAATTACACGCGAAAAAGCAATGGAGACATTGCGTGAAAAAGGGTTCGAAGTAAGAGAATCAATATTTTCACCCCAAGGAATAATTATTGATAAAGGGAACATTTTAGCAACAGAACTATTTAAACAAGGTTATGTCACGGTTCAGGATCAAAGCTCCATGCTTGTTGGAGAAATGCTTGATCCAAGGCCAGGTATGCATATACTTGATGGCTGCAGTGCACCTGGAGGGAAAGTGACCCATATTGCCGAAAAAATGCAGGATAGGGGAGTAATCCATGCCTATGACTTGCATAAAAAGAAAGTAAAACAAATAGACGAGAAGGCGGCATTGCTTAACCTGTCAATCATTGATGCCAATCCTGGCGATGCGAGAAAACTTGGTGAACTGCATGAGTCAGGGAGTTTTGACCGGATTCTGATTGACGCACCATGCTCAGGGTTAGGCGTAATTAGAGGGAAGCCAGAGGTCAAATACCATAAAAAAGAAGATGACATCAAAAGGTTATCAGAAATCCAATCGGATATTCTTGAAAGTATTGCTCCTTTGCTCAAAAAAAATGGATTATTAATCTATAGCACATGCACAGTGGATATTGATGAAAATGAAAATGTCGTAAAGCAATTCCTGGGCGATCATCCCGATTTCCAAGTTGACAATGATTTTTTTGAAAACTTGCCAGCAGCTTTAAAAGCATCCTCTGGAATAACGCAGTATGGACTGCAGTTATTCCCTCAGGATTACCAGACAGATGGTTTCTTCCTGACAAGGCTAAAAAAAATTGAATAATTTAGTTCTTTTATTGGAAAAGTTGTGCAATACTTTATTTAAAGTGTGCAATTAAACTACGGAAACAAACGATAACTTGCTACTTTAGCGAGGGGGAAAAAAATGGAAGGTTACTTTCTGACTGACCGGGGTCAAGTTAGAAGTCATAACGAAGATTCCGGCGGGTTATTTTATAACGCGGATAAGCAATTAATTGCTGTGATTGCAGATGGAATGGGTGGCCACCAGGCTGGGGATGTTGCAAGCAAGCTTGCTACTGATTTAGTAAGGGATAAATGGCAGGACCAGTCCGGGCTTCACTCTTCTGAAGAAGCAGAAAAATGGTTGTCAGCTGCCATTTCGGAAATCAATCAGTCCATTTATGAATATTCACTCGAGAAAAATGAATATAAGGGCATGGGCACAACTGTTGTCATTGCGGTCTGTACTCGTGAGTTTGTGACAATTGCCCATGTAGGTGACAGCAGGTGCTATATTTTTAACGAGAATGGGTTGAAGCAAATTACGGAGGACCATTCGCTCGTAAATGAACTGGTGCGCTCCGGACAGATCTCTGAAGATGATGCAGAGCAGCATCCTAGGAAAAATGTACTCTTGAAAGCAATGGGTACGGAACAAACGGTTTCAGAAGATATACGGACGGTGGAATGGGAAATAGGAAACAAACTTCTGCTCTGTTCCGACGGTCTGTCTAATAAGCTAAATGATAAAGAATTGAGTATATATGTGCAGAAGTCAGTTCCTATGGAAGAAATCGGAAAAGAGATGATTGATCTCGCCAATGAGCGAGGAGGGGAAGATAATATTTCTCTTATTTTAATACAGCATGATTCTTCTCTGGAAGCAGGTGAAAACCTATGATCAATGGTTACCTGCTAAACGAACGCTATAAAATAAAAGAAAAAATTGGCGGGGGCGGAATGGCCAATGTATTTCTGGCCAGAGATATCATTCTTGATCGTGATGTTGCTGTAAAAGCTTTACGGATGGAATATATTAATGATCAGGAATTCATTGCACGTTTTGACAGAGAGGCACAGTCTGCAACCAGCTTATCACATCCGAATATTGTGAATATCTATGATGTTGGCGAAGAAGATCAGTTACTTTATATGGTTATGGAATATGTAGACGGTATGACGTTAAAAGAATACATACAGCATTATGGACCGATTGATGTCCCGGAAGCCTTGGATATTATGAAACAAATCAGTTCAGCGATTGCTCATGCGCATGCGAATGACATAGTCCATAGGGATATAAAACCTCAGAATATCATGGTTAACAGTTTTGGACAGGTTAAAGTAACGGATTTTGGAATTGCAATCGCATTGAGTGCAACTTCTTTGACTCAGACAAATTCTATACTCGGTTCAGTGCATTACTTGTCTCCGGAGCAGGCAAGGGGTGGGATGGCAACTAAAAAATCAGACATATATTCGATGGGGATCGTCCTATTTGAATTGCTGACCGGACGTCTGCCTTTCTCGGGCCAGTCTCCTGTTTCCATCGCGCTTAAACATTTGCAGAGCAACACACCTTCCGTAAGAAGGTACAATCAGGACATTCCTCAGAGTGTTGAAAATATCGTATTGAAGGCAACGGCCAAGGATCCGTTTCATCGGTATGAAAGTATATATGAATTTGAAAATGCGATAGAGACAGCTTTACACCCGGATATGCTGAATGAACCCCCTTTTTCTCCTCCGATTGAAGTAGGTGAGGAGACAAAGGCAATTCCTATCATTACAGATCGTCAAATAGAAGAAGACATGGAACAGGCAACATTAGTCCATAAGGCAGATGAAGGAACGAAGAATTTTCCTGAAGGAAACGAGGAGCAGCACCCTTCATCCGTACCAGTCAAAAAACAGATGAAAAATAACAAAACAAAGAATAATAATTCAAAACCTAAAGAGAAAAAGGGTAAGAAAAAAAGGCTGGCTATATTAATTACCTTATTTTTGCTTGCGGCCGGTGCAGCTGCACTTTTTCTGATCCCTGGTCTCTTGCAGCCTAAAGATGTCATTGTACCGGATGTTACAGAAATGGAATTTGAGGAAGCAAAGGAAATCCTGGAAGCAAATAATTTAGTTGTCGAGCAGGAGGTTACTTTCTCGGAAGATATCGAAGAAGGATTTGTTGTCAGGTCCGATCCCAGAGCAGGAAGAACTGCAAAAGAAGAATCGACAATAACCCTTTTTGTCAGTCAGGGTAAAGAAAGAGTGACATTTAATGATTATGTAGGCCGTGATTTTGACCAGGTAAGTGGACTGCTTGATGAATCTGGGTTTACGGATGTAACGACGTATGAAAAGTATTCTGACAGACCGGTCGGTGAGATTATAACGCAAATTCAGCCTGCTGCCGGTGCTGAAGTAGTTCCAAGTGAAGTAAAAGTTATTTTCGAAATCAGTATGGGTCCAGAATTGGTTAGTTTGAACAATCTAACAGGAATGACTGAACAGGAAGCGAGAAGTTATTTGGAAAACAATAATCTTGTAATGGATGTTAAGAGAGTGAACTCAGACAGTGTTCCATCAGGCTATGTAGCAAGACAGGAACCGGCCACCGGTACAGAGTTACAGGAAGGCTCAACTGTTGAAGTGTATATTTCTGAAGGGCCAGAAGAAAAGCCGCCACGTTCACATACAATAACATATACGGTAACATATAATCCAGAATCGGAGACTGATGAGGCGAATGAAGAAGTGGACCAGAACCAGGAAGAAACACAGGAACCTGTAGAGCAAATCGTACGAGTTTATGTGGAAGATGCAGAGAATGATATTTCAAATCTGTATGACGAACAGATAATCACAGAAGATACCGATATTACCTTTACATTAACAATCGCACCGGATAGTGCAGCAGAATATATCATAATGAGAGATGATGAGATGGTTAGAAACAAAACAGTATCCTATGAAGGAGAAGAGGGTGACTAAATGGCAGAAGGCAGAATTGTAAAAGCTTTAAGCGGATTCTACTATGTGCAATCGGGTGACAAAATATATTCCTGTAAAGGAAGAGGGGTATTTCGTAACAGAAAGATTACCCCACTTGTAGGGGATTTTGTTCAATTCGAGGAAAGCAATCCCGGTGAAGGTTATATCATGGAAATTGAAAAAAGAACAAATGAACTTGTTCGTCCGCCGATAGCAAATATCAATCAAGCCATTATTGTCAGCTCAGCAGTGTCTCCTGATTTCAGTACACTATTGCTTGACCGCTTTCTTGTTTTGATTGAATCCAAAAACATACAACCACTAATTTTTATCACAAAGATCGATTTAATCACAGATGAAGAACGTGCAGAGATTGAGCATTATAAACAGGTATTTGAAAAAATCGGATATTCTGTTGAGTTGTTATCTTCCAAACTGCCTGACAGACTACCTGAGCTGGCGCATTATTTTACTGGCAAGGTATCCGTATTTGCAGGTCAATCCGGGGTAGGTAAATCATCACTCTTAAATGTTTTGAAGCCATCCCTATTGCTGAAGACAGCTGAAATTTCCAAAAGCCTTGGAAGAGGTAAGCACACGACGAGGCATGTGGAGCTTATGCAGGTTAAAGGGGGACTTGTTGCCGATACACCAGGTTTTAGTGTGCTTGAATTTAACGAGATTGAAGCAGAAGCGTTAACCGATTGTTTTCCTGAAATGAGAGAAATAAAGGACAATTGTAAATTTCGCGGATGTATGCACCACAAGGAACCAAAATGTGCTGTAAAGGAAGCTGTGGAAAATGAGGAGATTCCAAGATTCCGATATGAACACTATTTAACTTTCCTGGAAGAAATACAATCAAGAAAGCCGAGGTATTAAGATATGACAAAAATTGCTCCATCAATATTATCAGCAGATTTCTCAAAATTGGGTGAGGAAATTAAAGATGTGGAATCAGGTGGCGCAGATTACATCCATGTCGATGTAATGGATGGACACTTTGTTCCTAATATTACAATTGGCCCATTAATTGTAGAGGCGATTAAACCGGTTACTGCACTTCCATTGGATGTGCATTTGATGATTGAAAACCCGGATGCCTATATCCCTGCTTTTGCAACAGCAGGTGCTTCCATCATTACGGTGCATCAGGAAGCAAGCAGGCATTTACATCGAACGATACAGCTGATCAAAGCCAATGGTGTAAAAGCAGGCGTGGTTATAAATCCTGCAACTCCTGCAGAATTGATTAAGCCAATTTTATCTGAGGTCGATCTGGTTTTAATAATGACGGTGAATCCCGGTTTTGGTGGACAGACATTTATCCATGAAACAGTAAATAAGATTGAGCAGGTCCATGTTTGGCGTAAAGAAATGAACCTTGCTTTCGAGATAGAAGTGGATGGTGGTGTCAATACTGAAACAGCCAAGCTTTGTACAGATGCTGGAGCGGATGTGCTGGTAGCTGGCAGTGCTGTTTTCAATCAAACGGACCGTCATCGGGCGATAAAAGATATTCTTCACGCCACGAAAGGATAGAATGAATGAAATCAGTAGGGATCGTAGGTAATGGTCCAGATAACCTGCTTCCGGATCTTCATCTGTTCAAGGATAAAGTAGATGTGTGGATAGGCGCAGATCGTGGAGCCTTTATTCTGGCCGAATTAAATATTCCGTTAAAATTTGCAGTAGGTGACTTTGATTCAATCAATGCAAACGAGAAATCTCTCATTAAGAAATATGCGAGTCATATAGAAGAATATCCATCGGAAAAAGATGAAACAGATATAGAAATTGCTTTAAACCGAGCTTTTGAACTTGAACCGGAGAATATTTATTTATTTGGGATAACTGGCGGGAGACTCGACCATGAACTTGTAAATATTCAACTATTATACCTTATCAAAAGCAGAGGAATAAAAGGCATGATTGTGGATAAGTCCAACTGGATTGAAATGGCTTTTCCGGGAAGCTATACGATGGAGCAGGACGAAACATATCCTTACATATCTTTTCTTCCCTTTACTAAAGAAGCAGAAGGTATAAACCTGACCGGATTTTACTACCCTTTGGAAAAGGCAGACATATCCTGGGGATCAACTCTTTGTATCTCGAACAAGCTTCTTTCAAAAAATGGTACTTTTTCTTTTGAAAAAGGCATACTATTACTAGTAAAGAGTTGTGATACGATTCAGACGTAAGTTTGAATTGTAGAACAGGAGGGGTCCCTGCTTATGAAATTTTATACTATTAAACTTCCGAGGTTTGTAGGTGGATTTGTTAAGATTGTAATTGGGATGTTCAAGAAAGAAAAATAATGAATGACCAAGCTTTTGTCATAGGTTGACAGAAGCTTTCTTTTTTATCAAGGGCTTTTCGTCATTTTTTCCGGTTTATAACTCTTGCAATCGATGCATACGTCGCACTTCACAGGTTTAGGGGCAAAGCACAAAGCAGCAAGACAGGTACTGCGGAATAACAAACTTGTTGAAAAGTCTTTTATTAAGAACTTAACTGTGGTACCAAGAAAATTAGCTTAAACAGTTAACTGGGTTAAACTTGGAATGTCTCTAATAATCCCCTTTGCGAACCAATGAAAATAAGGCTATTTACAGGATGGTATGCTTTTTAATTATTGCATAGTAGATATAAAATGCGAAGTAACTGGAGATATATCAC
>NZ_LQNF01000056.1 GCF_001618145.1 Oceanobacillus damuensis | reverse complement strand
TCTCACGCACCATAGTTGATCGACCTTCCTCATCCAGCCGTAGAATCAGTATCGACGCAGTGAACCATTTTCATTCTCTGTGGTGCAGCGCTGGGTTTGCGCTGCATGAATGACTAACGGGGCAGGTTAGTTGAAGAATGAGATATTCTTTGATACATTAGTAAGCGAACGTATATTCTAGTTTAACGGAGGGTTTAATGAATAAAAAACGAAATTTAGTATTATTTATTGCTTCGAGTTTAGATGGATATATTGCTACTAATGACGAGTCACTTGAGTGGCTTTATAATGTTGAAGGTGAAGGTGATAATGGCTTTTCAGAGTTTTATGAAACGGTGGATACGGTTTTACTTGGTAAAAGGACTTACGATTGGGTAATGAAACAACAAGATATTGAGGAATTCCCATATAAAAACAAACAATGCTATGTGTTTACAAGGTCTTCTATTGAGAATACCAAAGATGTAAAATTTGTTAATGACGGTGTAAGTGAATTTATTGAAAAACTAAAAAGCCAAGATGGGAAAAACATTTGGATTGTCGGTGGAGGAGAACTGTTGCATTCTTTTATACAAGAAAAATTCGTTGATGAACTCATTATAACGGTTGCCCCTACTTTACTCGGTAAAGGAATTCCGTTATTTAGAGAGGGAGATTATCAATTAGACCTTTCGTTGAAAGGAATGAGAAACTTCAATCAGTTTGTAGAACTCCATTATGAAGTTAAAAACTAATAAAAATTCTTATTGTGTTAACTGATGCAGGGACTTGAACTAGTAAGATCATCAAATGTGTACTGTACCCTTAGTGGTTTTTAATCGCGCATTGCTCCTGCCTCTCGAGAAGTCATTGCACCTTGTCCTTCGCTTATATCTTTCTGAATTTCTTGTTTTACCTTATTAGTATCGGTTCCGGCAAATCCTGGCTTCATACTAGAACTCAAGGTTTTTTTAGCTTGTTTATCCTTTTGCATACAAGTCCTCCTTTATTTCTTGTTTAACAATCTTATTATTTACAAAAAAACATTCGGTATAACCTGAGTATTTAAGCAAATTATACTTCAAGTAAATGGCGCTTTAACACAGCAATGAGATCGTCGCTATGGCGGTCTTTTTTAACTAACGGGGCAGGTTAATGAAATAAGAACATAGTGGATATGAGTGATCAAGCTCTTTTATAATAAAGACTTTTTGAATAAGTTTAATGTAATTGAGAAAGTGAAAACGTGTATTTATACAAATAAAACCCGAGCATATTATTACAAGCTCGGGTTTTGTTAATTACTTTTGGGTTTGTTTTGTTAATGAAGGCAAAGTTTCATTTAATCGAATAGCTGCTAGTCGACCTGCACTTAATGGTAATAGAGCTACTAAGCCAATTGCCCAATTAACATTTAGCATATCTGTTAATAACCCTGCAAATAATGCTCCAAATGCATATCCACTATCCGCCAAAAACGATAAACCCCCATTGATGAAGCCCTCCATTCTGGCTGTGCTACATCACTAATTGAAGCTTGTAGGGTTGTATATACCATTGCGGTTCCTAAACCTAAAAGAATAGCTGCTATCAACCATAGGCTATATTGGTTTACAAATAAAATCATCCATAGACAGGAGTTGGCTTAACCGTATCACAAATCGGACTCTTAGTTGCTATTTATCCAGCTTCGTGGGGATTTTTCCAATTATTCACTGGAGCGTCAAGATAAGTAACCTTTTTCCTTCATACTGAAATATTTGTTGGAATTTCTACCAATAATAATGTGATCTAAAAAATCAATTCCAATTATTTCTCCAGCTCTATCTAACCGTTTGGTAATCTGTACGTCCTGGGGGATGGTTCGGGATAGCCACTAGGATGATTATGAAATCCGATGATAGATGCTGCATTGTTAAGTATAGCTGTCTTGAAAGTTTACATGGGATGAACGGTGGTTGCACATAATGAACCAATATGCGCCCGATGGACAGCTACTATCTCCATCTTTACATTGAGACAAGCGACCAGAAAAACCTCCCTATCTTCATCTCCAATCAAGTCGATTGCCAAATCAGCAGCATCAGGGATTTGTCTAATAATTGACCTTTTAACCTCTACACTCGTAACTACTTGCTTAATTCGTTGGATTTCGTAAATTGTTTCCATGATAATGTCCTCCTTTTTGTGTTAGCTTAGTGAAACCAGAAAGCCACCCTTTAATGAGTGACTTTCGCTACATATGATTATCTAGTAATACCAATCAATCGTATTTGCAAGTTATGCAAGGGGTACCGCCAACATTTTAACGAAAAAATACGCTAATCCAATATTTGGAACATAAAAGCCGAATTCTCCTACGCTAAGAGGATCCGGCCTTGTAAAAAAAGGTAATTTATAATTACCTTTTTTCAATATCCATATTAAATTTATGTAGCTTTAAAATAAAGTTTGATCATTTCTACTTATGTTGTTCCACAAAAGCGCCCTTACTTGAAGAAGCCACTAAAAAGTCGATTCCTTAACGTACAGGGAATCGACTTTTTTAGGTTGAAAATCTGCTTAGCGTACAAAATTTCCGAAATGTTGGCGTATCCCTTACTTGTACTGTCAAGGTTGCCGACGGTTTAAAAGCACAGGGCTTTATTAATGATAGTTAGTACTTTGGCTATTGTTTGAGTCAACCATATCATTTATTTTTTCTCTTGCTTGTTCAACCATTTCATCGGCAATCATGACTATGTCCGTATCGAATTTTCCTTCTGTTGGGACATCAAATTGAAGTTTCTCTGCATAAGGTGCTGGTCTATTCAGCATATAAGCAGACATAACTTCACACAGGAGATCACGAGCTTCTTCAGAGTTTAGCTTTTCTGTAACAATATCATGCATTACGTTAAGGGCAGTAAAATTAGCAGCCTCTATATCACAACGGGAAGATACCTCTCCCCTTGTCTTTTCAACGATAATACTTCCATCAAACTTCGCTAATTCGCTCAACTTCTCTGGTGGCACCTTATAATTAATAACATTTTCGATTACATCGGTATGAGGTTGTGGAAAATCATGTGGAATTTCATCTTGATAAACAATAGTCCGTTTCCATGGCCCATTGTTATACCAGATTAACCGACTTGGAATCGCTTCATTCGGAGGACCATATTGTTCAATTGTAAGATTTGCTGATTTCTTTGACATAGCATTCCAATCATTAACAATCGCATTCACTGACTCCATACTTTCAAAAGCTTTAGTGGTTTTCTCAGCACCCCCAACGGACTGTACTTTAAAATCACTTCTCATGGCAATTGCTGCAGTTTTTAGCTTTTCTTCTTGTTCCATAATATACCTCCATTATAATAAGTTTAGTTTATTATTTGATAAAATCTTTATATTAATCATTTTTATAAAGAAAGAACCTAAATCTAGGCTTCCACATATGTTGATTACTAACTGATGTTTTGGAGGTATAAAAATGAATAATGATTATCAGAGTTGCGTAGACCAAATTTTAAGTGCTTGGGAACCGAAACAAAAAGAAGGTGCTTTAAAAATAATTCAAAAGTATGGTTACCCTCAAGAAGCTACTGCAAGCAGATTGATTTGGTACAATAACGGTGTTTGGAAGAGAACGATTGTTCACCGAGATGCAGTATCACATTGTTTTCCTACTCTTCATCCTGACTTCCTTGAACAAACCATTGATTACAGAACGCCTTTAGATGCCTTTGATGCACTTGCTTATTATGATGGGGGTGTTTACCCCGACAGAACAAAGGGTGAAGTTTCTGTATTTTGTGATAAGGAAGAGATGAATACATTGTCTTTGAACCTATTCCATGATATTGTGACGTGTAAACGAACTGTTGAAGAAGCAAGAAAGTGCTACACAGAAATTGCTAAAAACTACTTGTTGAATGGTATTTCTTCTCCATATTTAGAACAGTTATTGTTCCCTCCTCAACATAATACAGCAGACCCTGATGTTAGATACTTCTAATATCCTTTTTAGACTCGACTGAGTATGATTTTTTGACTAAGTTTAAGTCGATAAGGCGAAAAATAAACAACTCTTTTTTGAAACGCCGCATTTGTCAATTGAAGAATGCGGTTTCTATTGTTGAAAGTAAAATTTGTATTTAACGATCTTCCACAATCGGGCATTTAACGGAACAACTCTATTGTTACTTAAGAGTTGCCTAACCACTTTTCATCTTCACTATAAAAACACCCCTTTTGATATAGTGTGCACCCCTTAAAATAGACGTTGAAAAAACCACCGGTTACAACGTACGATTTTTAAGGGGTGCATTTTTATGGCTATAAAAGGACAAAAGAAAAGAACTTACACATTCGAACTAAAAATGGAAGCATTAACGTTAAAGAAAAAAGGTTGGACGAAACGACAGATTGCCAATAAATTAGGGATTAATGATAAGGATTTGATCAAGGCTTGGGTACGAAAATACCGAGCGCAGGGAGCCATGGACTAATTTTCATCTTTTTATGTGGCAAACATTTAACAAGGTAAATTTCCTCCTGACGTCGCATAGTGGGGAGAAATAAATAGGAATTAAACAATAAACCTTATTCAACAAACTGGTGCAAGAGTTCAACAAGTCGGTCATCTAAATGATTGTCTTTTTTTCTAAGAAATGTTTTTTGAATATTATGGTACTATGAAGGTGGAGTTATTTAACTTTCGGGGCAGAAGAGTTGAAGAAAAATATTTTGGGGGAAGAAAGATGATTAAGAAAATATTTGGCTTTAAGGAAAGAAAATCATTAGAAAATATTACTTTGAACAACATCCAAGACAAGATGTATGAAATAGGTTTCAATAAGGAATTTGCTGAAGAAATAATGATTATTTTAGAAAAGAGATTTAACAAGTATGGTGAAAAAGAATTCCAAGAATGGTTTAACGGATTACATTATAGAGTACCAGAAGAATTAAAAGATGAATTACTTGCTATTAAGATATATGAAAAACACTCGCTCTTAATTGAGGAACAAGTGAAAGAGTTAGAAAAAGAAACAAAATTGTCCTGGGTAATACAAACTGAAGATTTAAAGAATATAAATGAAAAAGCAAGAAAAGTTCAGTTAGTAATAAGAGATAGGCTCTCAGGTATTGCTTTAGACTTGTTAACCTAAATGGTGCAAGAGTTCAAAAGCCGATTATCCAATTATCGTCTTGCTATATCAAAATTGCAATTTCCCTATGAATATTATGTTAATATTAGAAAATGAAGTTTTTAAGCTATGAGGCCGGTTAGCAGAACGGAGGTAATTATGATTATAACAGGAAAGAAAATTGGATTTTTTGTAGGTTGGTTAGCATTTTTAACTTCAATGTTCGGAATTATCAGTAATGTATGGTTGGAAATAGAATATTCGTATTTAGCAATTGGGACAGGGCTTTTATCTAGCTTTATATTATTGGTATTATGTTCAAACAAAAATAATGATAATGGGCAGAAGTGTGAAATCTAATAGTTCTTCTTCAACTAAACCAGCTAATAGTTGTCAATATTTTTCACTAAAAAAATTAAATTTCTCATGATATACTAAAAATACGCATGCCAAATAACCCTCCACTATTCAGTGATTGGAAGGTTTTGTTATATTTAGTTAGATATAGTTTTTATGCTATATCTTGGAAAGTAGTTCTGCTTTTTAGTAGGGCGTAAATCCAGTGTAAGAGCTTATTCACACATGCAATAACTGCTACTCTAAAGGATTTTCCTTCTTCACGTTTTTTATCATAAAACTCTCTTAGTCTCTTATTGCGTGCTATTATCTCATCGGTCGTCTTCTTTTTACGAGCATCACGAATACCACTTTGAACAGCCATATATAAAGCGTGCCGTAGTCTATTAGATCCTCGTTTGGTGATTCGATTTACTGATGCTGTAAACTTACCAGAAGAGTAAACACTCGGATCAACTCCTGCGAATGCAACGAGCTTTTTGGCATTATTAAATCGATCAATCTCTCCAATCTCGGAAATAATCGTTGCAGCGATTTTTTCTCCGATTCCAGGAATCGATTGGAGAATATGATATTCTTCAATTTCCTTAGCGAGGGAATCTATTTCATTCGCAATCTTTGATAGATGCTCTTGGTATTGAAGAACAAGATTAACTAACATTTCAAGATTGAAAATATTGCTCTGATACAGGTTATTCTGGAACGGGTTACGAAGGGCTGCTTTTTTTAGCTTTTTTGCCCTTTCTTGTGCCCAAAGGTCGGAACGACTTTTACATAATGAACTTATCTTCTCTGATAATTCACTTTCACTCGCACTTAATACCGCCTCAGATGTTGGAAATGCTAGTAAAGTAAGCAAAGATACCCTTGAATATAAACTCCCAAACACACCTCTATATTCAGGGAATACCTGATCTAACAAGGAGTGTAACTGTATTTTAGTTTTTGCTGATATTTCTGCAATACTTTCTTGTTGTCTAGTAAGGTTGCGAAGGTTTAAAAGTTGAACACCTCGCTTTTTATAAGGTTCCAACTCTTCTTTATAAAACAGCTCACAAAGGTGATAGGCATCTACTGCATCTGTTTTAACTTTACGTAGACTTGAACTCTTGGCACGATGTGAGATAAGAGGATTGACAATAATATAGACATACTTTTGCTCCTCCAAAAATTGAATAACTGGATAATGATAGTGACCAGTTGATTCCAAAACGACCGTAGGTTGGTTGTTAGCTGATTTTTCAACTTCATGAAGGAATTCTAGTAAATTTCCCAACCCTTTTATGTCATGCTTAATACTAAAGTTCTTTCGATAAGGTTTACCTTTATCTAAAAAGGCTTGAATCTGACTTTCCCCTTTTGAAACATCCAGACCGATGACTGGATTCATACACGATCTCCTCCTAAAATATTAAATTAGTCGGTAACCCCTAAGGCTTCTTGTAATGTCATAGGTTCGCTTGTTAAACGGGATCACATTGTCCCAACCAGCCTGAAACATGTTTATACAATTAGGGAGTGAACAGTTAGCTAACGAGGTCAAGTCCCACTGATGTGAAGTTCTACCCCGACTACCGTTATAATAAGATCTTATAGAACAAGTTTACCAGTAAATTCTGGCTAACCTTATATTACGAACTGGTGTGTTACTTCAAGATCCAGCTGTTTTGTATTATTATGAAATAACTGGTCATGATAGTTTAAGAAGGAAGAAAGTAAGTTAAAGTAAACTTTCAATTGAAAATAAATAAAATATAGGCTATTTGGAGATGAACATTTGTGATTTTAATGCAAATAGAAAAATTTGTGATGGTGGTAAATTTGAAGTTTATATTAGAATATACAGTGCTGAAAAGGATTTGAAAAAATACACACGAAACATTATAAAGTACTCTAAGTTGTATACTCGTAACAAATACATAGGTACAATTTTTTATTCATTATTGGTATCGTAGCAAGTAATTTTATTTATGATACCTTAACTATCTAAAATGATTTCCTTATGATTAAAGACAGTCAAAAGTCATTTCTACTTAATGTAATTAATTAGGAAAAAGGAGGACAATAAATTGGATAATGAAAAAACTCGTACGTATTTAACTAGAAAACAAGAATTTGAAGAACTTTATCAATATAACAATGAATATAATATTTATAACAATAAGATGGATCTATCAGTAGGTATATGGCGTTACATGAATTTTTCTAGATTCGTTAACTTGCTAGATTCCAACTCTTTGTTTTTTAGCAAACCTTCATCTTTTAGAGATCCCTACGAAGGTTCCTACTCAGAAGTAGATATCAAGCGTATCATAGGAGAGCCCGATTCTTTCGTCCCTAATATCAAATCGGATTATGATGATAAAAGACAGCAGTTAATGAAAAAGTCAAAATTGTTACTTGATCTCGTTGGTGTATCCTGTTGGCATCTTAATAACAATGAGTCTGCAGCAATGTGGGATTTGTATTTAAGATCAGGTGATGGCATAGCTATAAAAAGTAATGTGAGTAATCTAATCAGAAGTATAACTAGTGATGATGTTTTTTACGGACAGGTTCAATATATTGATTATACTAAAGAGATCACAAGTAATAACACTTATGAGAGTCTATTCTATAAACGTAGTTCTTTTAGCCATGAAAATGAATTTAGATTAATTTGTTTTGAGTCTATTGAAGAGCCTTACTTTAAAAATTATGGTACGTTGCAAAAATGTGACATAAATCTATTAATCGATGAGATTTATGTCTCTCCGCTTGCCCCAAGGTGGTTTACTGATACCGTGAGATCAGTCAGTGATAAATATGCTATTAATAAACCAATTATACAGTCATCGCTGTACAATTCGCCTAAGACGTTTTTTTAAGATTATTGTTACCGACAGCCAGATGAACCTGGCTGATAACATAGTATATTAAGTTATACTACATGTCATGAGTCCTGATTCAAAAATAAATTTTTCTACTGGCCTGCAGGTAAAATAAAATTGCTTTGAACTTCCTGGGTATGCAATTCGAATTAGATTGTCATGATTATGGGGTAAATCATAGGATTCCTTTTCATTTCTTTATAAATATAGGATTGAACCAAATCAACAATCGTTCTTTTTAACTCGAATATAGGAACATTACCGTCCTGGATTACATGATTAATTGTAGACTCTACTAACTTTGAAAGGTTGTTCAACAAATCGGTGGATTCTCTTATATAAACAAAACCTCTGGTAATTACTTTAGGGCCGGATAGGATTACTGAATTTTGAACGTCGATGCAAAGGATTATTAAAACGATGCTTGATTGGGAAAGGATACGTCTATCTCTTAACACAACCGTACCAATGTCCCCAATGCCTTTTCCGTCTACATACACTGGATTTGCAGGTATAGATCCACTTTTGGCTGCAGTTTCTTTGTTCAATTCAAGAATATCCCCATTATCTAATAGGAATGTTCTTTCAAGAGGAACTCCGCATTCATTTGCCAACTCTGTATGTTTCTTTAACATACGATATTCCCCGTGAATAGGCACAAAGAATTTTGGTTTTAACAACAGAAGCATGAGCTTTAATTCTTCCTGTGCTCCATGTCCCGATGTATGAATATTTCTTAGTTTATGATGAATGATAGTCGCACCTTTTCTTGAAAGTTGATCGATAATTTTATTTATACTTAATCCATTCCCTGGTATTGGTGATGAAGAAAATATTACCGTATCATTACTTTTAACAGTCAAATTGCGATGACTTCCATTGGCTATACGAGATAATACGGCAAACGGTTCCCCTTGACTTCCTGTACATATTACTGAAATATTTTATGTTCGGGCCACTTGCTAATCGAGGAGGGACTGATTAATCTTCCGTTTGGAATATCAATATAACCGAGGTCCTGGGCTATCCTTACGGCTTTTTTCAGACTCCGTCCCAATACAACAATTTTACGACCATTTTTTATGGAAGCTTCGACTGCCTGTTTGATTCTATAAATGTTGGAAGCAAATGTGGCGAAAATAACCCTTCCCGTTAATTCAGCAAAAATATCCTGTACAGTATCACTTATAACCCTTTCTGATAACGAGAATCCCGGTACTTCACTGTTGGTGCTGTCGGATAGCAAGCACAAAACCCCTTCTTTACCGATAGCTGCGATTTTTGTTTGATTCGCAGGTGCATGTTCTTAAATTTTATATCCTGTTCCTCATGTATTTCATGGAGATCGTATTCTTCGACAAACCGTGCTCCTCTAATTTTCCCCTTATCAATTCAAGCGCAATTTTCCCAGCATAAATTGGCATTTTTATTTCTTTAAATAGAAATGGTATCCCACCGATATGGTCTTCATGCCCATGTGTAATAAAAAGTCCTTTAATTTTATGCTTATTTTCAACTAAATAAGCGTAATTTGGAATCACATAGTCTATTCCGTATAACTCATCTCCCGGAAACTTGATACCAGCATCAATAATTATGATTTCATCCTGATAATCGATCACATACATGTTTTTACCGATTTCATCTAGCCCACCCAATGCAAAAATGGCTACATTGTTCTTTTTTACATCTTCCATTATAAACCCCCTCTATCTACTTATTAATAGTTTAATTCTAACATATGGATTTTTTAATTCCATATATTGGTGGAGGAACATCGAAATAGTTGATCAGCGTATATTAATAAGTTGTTTCCTTTTTTTGCATGAAAATTAATGATATTATGCTTTTATGTAGTTTTTGATGAGATTGACGTTAGAAAAAAACTGTTTTATCTATTATTTCTTCCCTATATATCTCAATACTATAATCAACTTGGTTTGGGGGAAACAAGTGTGGCGTTCTTTCGAAATTTTTATTATGGATGGGTAATCGTTTTAATTGCCGGGCTAGGCGTGTTCTTTTCAGGTCCAGGTCAAACCTATTCCAATTCGGCGTTTATCGATCAATATATAAATGAGTTTGGCTGGTCCCGTTCCCAGGTCTCAGGATTATATTCCACTGCAACTTTAATTGCGGGAATAGCAATGATTTTTATTGGAAGATTCATTGATCGATTCGGTCAGCGGGCGATGATGGTAACGATAGGTACACTCTTTGGAATTGCCTGCCTTTTTAATAGCATCGTTTCCAGCATGTGGATGCTGATGATTGGTTTCTTTTTAATCCGTCTGTTGGGACAAGGCAGCATGACGCTTATTCCAAATACATTGGTGGCACAATGGTTTGTCAAAAAGAGAGGTGTGGCCTTCAGCATTATGACATTAGGGAGCTTTGCTAGTGCCATGTCGCTTCCAATTATTAATACGTGGCTGATCAATACGTGGGATTGGCGTTTTGCTTGGCAATTTTGGGGGATTTTATTACTCTTTGTATTTGTACCGATTGCCTTTTTTGGTGTGCGTAATAAACCGGAGGATATGGGACTATCACCGGATGGACCGTCTACTGGTAAGGAAACAATGAAAAGATCAGTGCCAGGGATGAAGCTTAAAGAGGCTGAGCAGGATTGGACACTGCAGGAAGCAAAGAAGACAAAAGCCTTTTGGGCGATTCTTGTATGTGTTGGTATTCCCGCAATGGTCAATACAGGCATTACTTTCCATATCATCTCCATATTCGGTTCAAATGGCTTGTCCCCGGAAATTGCCGCGATGGTCTTAAGTTTAATGGCTATTGTGGGAATCCCGATGTCTTTCGTGTCAGGTTATGTGACGGATAAGATACAGACCAACTATCTGTTGCTGGTTATCTTCCTGATAGAGATTATTTTACTGTTGATGTTACTGGTGACAAGCAGCTTTTGGTTGGCTTTATTATTTGGAATAGTATGGGGGATTGCAAACGGTCTTGAACGGATTAGTTTAAATGTCATATGGCCTAACTATTTTGGCAGAAAGCATATAGGGAGTATTAATGGTGTGGGTGTAACGATTACAGTCATCGGGTCGTCCCTGGGACCACTTCCTTTTGGGATAGGATATGATCTGTTCCATAGTTATACTCCTGTATTGCTCGCTACATTAGTATTTCCGATCATTGGGGTTGTTTGTGCCTTGATTGCTAAAAAGCCTGATAAATCCCAAATTGCAAAGGCACATAGTTAAACACATGAAGAGACCCTACAATAGATTTAGGGTCTTTTGTGTGTTTAGATTTGTTCTCCCTTTTTCAGTTTTTCAATGAACTCATTTAGATCTTCTTTTTTTACTCTCCAGTGCCTTCCGATTTTAAATCCGAGCAGTTTTCCTTCTTGTACTAATTTATATGTTGTCATTTCACTCAATTGCAAATATTCCGCAACCTGTGAGACGGTCATTATTTCATGCGTCATAAAAGATGCCTCCAAACTGTTAACTTATCCTTATCATACCATAGATGTTAAGGATTTTATAACATTTTATAGCAAAATAAGCTGAATTATAACTGATTATGCTCGAATATAAAATTTTGCACCTTTTGTTAAAATGGCTAGATAATTGGAGAATAACGGAGAGTAAATGAGTATTCTTTCAATGTTTACGTTTACTTCAGGTTTTGAGATTGTGAATATCTGTGATATGATTCGATTTGTTGAAAACGGAACTTAACTTTTGTGAGAGTCAAAAGTTACTATAAAAATAAAATATAAAAGAGGTGCTAAATTGAAAGTACAAGATTTAAAGCAGGAATGGTTTGGAAATGTTAAAGGGGAGGTATTAGCGGGAATTGTTGTAGCACTTGCCCTGATACCGGAGGCGATTGCCTTCTCGATTATCGCTGGTGTTGATCCGATGGTCGGCCTTTATGCCTCCTTTTGTATAGCGTTAGTGATTGCTTTTGTGGGTGGTCGACCGGGAATGATTTCTGGTGCGACAGGTGCAATGGCACTTCTGATGGTCAATTTAATTGCAGAACATGGATTGCAGTATTTACTAGCTGCAACCATATTGACAGGTATTATCCAGATATTATTTGGCGTATTTAAATTAGCAAAAATGATGAAATTTGTTCCGCGTTCGGTCATGGTTGGATTTGTAAATGCGCTTGCAATTATGATTTTAACAGCCCAATTTCAGCATTTTGTTGGTGAAACTTGGATAATGTATGCACTTGTTGCATTGACATTGGCAATTATTTATATTTTACCTCGGTTTTCCAAGGCTATTCCATCGACACTAGTAGCAATTGTAGTCGTAACTGTAATTGCTGTTTTCGGAAATATTAATGTCGGAACAGTTGGAGACATGGGAGCACTGACACAACAGTTACCAGTATTTTTGATTCCCAGTATTCCATTAACATTCGAAACACTAATGATTATTTTGCCTTATTCCTTATCGTTGGCAATTGTTGGATTAATCGAATCGCTGTTAACGGCGAATATTGTCGATGATATGACAGATACAGAGAGTAATAAAAACAAAGAAAGCCGTGGACAGGGAATTGCTAACATCGTAACAGGATTCTTTGGTGGAATGGCTGGGTGTGCGATGCTGGGACAGTCTGTTATTAATGTCAAATCCGGTGGAACGGGCAGATTATCCTCGCTTGTAGCGGGAGTAGTTTTAATGGGAATGATCATTATCTTGGGTGGAGTGGTTGTCCAAATTCCAATGGCAGCATTGGCTGGCGTCATGATCATGGTGGCCATCAGTACGTTTGACTGGTCATCGGTTAAAAACCTGGCAAAACTACCAAGAACAGATGCACTCGTCATGGTGACTACTGTAGTTGTCGTGCTTGCGACACATAATTTAGCTATCGGTGTACTAGCAGGTGTTTTACTGAGTGCTATATTCTTTGCAGCTAAAATATCAAAGGTAAAAGTAACAGAAGAGCTGGTTTTAAGGGGACAGAAGAAAATCTATCATGTTGATGGCCAATTATTCTTTGCATCCGTGAGTGATTTCCCAGCTAAATTTAACTTTGACGACTCTGTAAAAGAAGTAGAGATAGACTTAACGAATGCACATCTTTGGGATGATTCCGCAATTGGGGCATTGGATAAAATAGAAATGAAGTTCGCACAGAATAATATTAAAGTTATTTATACGGGAATTAATAAAGAGAGTAAGCAATTGAAAAACAAAATTGGCGGCCTCTCAAACGCTTCAGGACATTAATTCCGATTAATAAAATAAAAGAATAATAGCTAATGGGGTGGAGTATTTGTTTAATCGAATATTATTGGCGGTAGACGGGTCGGAGAATTCTTTACGATCAGCCCAGCATGCAATAGCGCTTGCTGAAAAGTTTAATGGAACAATTGATGTTGTTTATGTGGTCGATGGCAGTACAGCGAAAGAAGATGTTCTGCATGCAACGAATAAATTTGAAATTGAAAAAAAGCGAAAAGAGAAATTGAAACCGATGAGGGAGTTATTGGAAAAATCGGGTACAGATTTCTATACTCATGTACTGCACGGAGAACCAGGTCCGGAGATCGTTGAATTTGCAAATGAAAAAGCATTCGACTGTGTCGTGATTGGTAGTCGTGGGTTGAATGACGTACAGTCCTTTATACTTGGAAGTGTCAGCCATAAGGTTGCCAAACGCGCAGAATGCCCGGTTCTTATTGTGAAATAAGACAGTTATCAGATATGATACACAAGAAACCTGAGTTCAATTATTGAACTCAGGTTTCTTGTGCGGTAAGAAAGCATTCCTGTAACAAAGCAAAATGAGGATTGAATAAAAAAAGTCCCCTTG
>NZ_LQNF01000055.1 GCF_001618145.1 Oceanobacillus damuensis | reverse complement strand
TGAATTAGCTTAGTCAGAAGACTAGCTTCTGTTTGTTGCTTGTTCGAAAGAAAACAGTGTTTTCTTTCTAAACATACTGGTTGTTTTGTTCAGTTTTCAAAGAGCAAATTTGTATACCGTCATTAAAAACAGCGACTAAATTATTGTACCACATTTCGCAAGCTCATGTCAACAGTGTTTTTCTTTTAACCTGTTTTGTTTCCCTGTTCTTGCGGTGGATACTTATTATAGCACTTTTTACAAATGCTTGTCAACACAGTTTCGTAATTCTGTCGAAAAAAACTATTTTCTGTTTGATTTGTATCACCTGTTCCGTGACAGCAAGATTAATAATACACTCATACAGACCTAAAATCAAGCAAAAATATATAGAGGTTATTTCCATATACTCCAGAAATAACCTCTATCAAAAAAACCGGTAAAAATGACACAGCAAAGTTCGCACGTATGCTTGCTTTTGTTCCCTTGGAAAAGGAAAGCACTATTACGGTTTTTAGTGTGCGTTTGCTTGAGGTAAAACACAATCGAACTTCTCGGTCCAATTACTCCTTTTTAAACACACAAATAAGCAATTAGACGATTACTTCGCCTTCCCACTCCAGCATGCCGCCCTTCATGTTAATCACTTTAAAGCCTTGCTCACTCAGATATTCTGATGCATTCATGCTTCTCTTTCCTGAACGGCATACCATTATATAATCTTTGTTCTTATCTAAGTCTGGAGCAGCTTCAGGAATTGATCCCAATGGTATATGCTTTGCATTCTTAATTTTCCCTTGAGCAACTTCCTCGTCTTCTCTTACATCGATAACTACAATATTATCTTTATCCATTATCTCTTCTACTTCAGATGGGGTTATTTCTTTAATTCCAGCCATTTCACTCATCCTTCCTGTAATCTCTTCCATTTAATTTTACGGATATTGTGCATAGGATGCAAACACGACGCACAATCTAAGTATGATAACAATATTGCGTTAGTTGACTATTTTTTCAATTAAGCAACATGAATGGAGCGTATTCATTATGAAACTGTTGTTTCTTCTATTATTAATCTCCCCAGCAGCTGCACTGGTCTCTGAAACAGACTCACGCGATACAATGGTAATCGAGAATTACCAGGCAGATGTTACCGGGGACGGGGAAAACGAGACGATTGAATTAAAAGGGAAATTGTTTTCCCCTGAGGCACAATACTATCAGGATATATGGGCAGAAATAACTGCAACTGCAGGTGCTGATTGGAAGGTCAGCTATGGGGGAGGTTATGAGCCAGAGCTGCAGTTTATCGATTTAAACCATGATGATATTATAGATATCTTTTACCAAAGTCCTACAGGTGGCAGCGGCGGATTGTACACATATAATTTAAGTTCATTCGCACATGGTAAAATGAGCGAAATCGAATTACCGGAACAATTGTACGTAAATGGTCAGTTCGAGGAAGATTTTAAAGTGAAAATAGAAATTGTGCCAAATGGCAAGCCGATTATTATGGACGTTAAGGATAGATCAGAAGACTATGTTCGCCTGGGTATTTATGATGAAGCTGGTAGCCTATTAAAACATACCCCTATAATGATTGACCCAATTGCTTTCTTTGCTCCGTTATTAATCAGTGATTCAAAAGGATACGGGTTAAAAAGTTACCAGCAAATCAGTGGTGCTTATCATGCAGATCAATTGGGAACGATAGAAACGTTATGGTATTACGAAAGAGGAAAATGGATTATTCTCAAGACCGAATGGAAACCTGCGGAGTGAAACCCCTATTAAAAATAACCGAACTAAAAGTCAAATAAAAAAGATCTCTTCTATAATGTTAATGAAGAGATCTTTATTCATGTACTTAATTTGCCACGAAGTTAACAAGTTTACCTGGTACGACGATCACTTTACGGATTGTTTTTCCTTCAAGCCACTTTTGCATGCCTTCGTCAGCAAGGGCAGCTTTCTCCAGTTCATCCTTGGAAATGTCAGCTGGCACACTAATTTTTGAACGTACTTTACCCATTACCTGCAGAACGACTTCAACTTCATTTTCGACCAGTTTAGATTCATCAAATACCGGCCATTCCGAATAGGTGATGGTTTCAAAGTGTCCAAGCTTTTCCCAGATCTCCTCCGCAATATGAGGTGCTACAGGAGATAGAAGCTTCAGGAAGCCTTCCACATAATTCTTAGGAATACTGTCCGCTTTATAACCGTCATTAATGAAGACCATCATTTGTGAAATACCGGTATTAAAATGAAGGTTTTCAAAATCCTCGGTTACTTTTTTCACTGTCTCATGGTATACCTTATCAAGCTCAGGGTTTTCACTGTCTGTAATCTTCTCGGAAAGTGTTCCATCTTCATTAATGAACAATCTCCAGACACGATCAAGGAATCTTCTTGCCCCATCAAGTCCGTTTGTCGACCAGGCAACAGACGCATCAAGCGGGCCCATGAACATTTCATACAGACGAAGTGTATCTGCTCCGTGAGAAACAACGATATCATCCGGGTTAACGACATTCCCTTTGGATTTACTCATTTTTTCGTTGCCTTCACCTAGTATCATTCCTTGGTTATATAGTTTCTGGAATGGTTCTTTTGTAGAAACTACACCGATATCATACAGGAATTTATGCCAGAAACGAGCATACAGCAAGTGAAGTACCGCGTGTTCCGCTCCACCGATATATATATCGATTGGCAACCATTCTTTCAATGCTTCAGGATCTGCAAGCTGTTCCGTATTGTCCGGATCGATATAACGCAGGAAATACCAGCAGCTGCCTGCCCATTGCGGCATTGTATTTGTTTCGCGACGGCCTTTCATCCCTGTTTTGGGGTCCACGACATTGACCCAGTCCGTATTATTCGCAAGTGGGGATTCACCTGTGCCTGATGGCTTAATTTCAGACATTACCGGAAGTTCAAGTGGCAGCTCTTCTTCGGGAACTGCTGACATGGAACCATCTTCCCAATGTATGATCGGAATTGGCTCACCCCAGTAACGCTGTCTTGCAAACAACCAGTCACGAAGACGGTAGGTTATTTTCTTTTCGCCTTTCCCTTCTGCAACAAGCCAGTCAATCATTTTGGAAATTGCTTCGTCTTTTCCAAGTCCATTCAGGAAATCAGAATTTACATGCTCACCGTCACCTGTGTATGCCTCTGTTGTCACATCTCCACCGGCTACAACTTCAATGATTGGCAGATCAAATTTGGAAGCAAATTCATAGTCACGTTCATCATGGGCAGGAACCGCCATAATCGCACCCGTTCCATAGCTCATCAGTACATAATCCGCAACCCAGATTGGCATTTTTTCATTATTTACAGGGTTCACTGCATATGCTCCAGTAAATACACCTGTTTTGTCTTTAGCAAGATCTGTACGTTCCAGGTCCGACTTTGTCTGTACGTCATTTAAATAGGCGTCAACTGCATCTTTTTGCTTTGCGGTTGTAATTTTTTCGACAAATGGATGTTCTGGTGCAAGCACAGCGTAAGTCGCACCAAACAATGTGTCTGGACGAGTTGTGAAAACAGTAAACTCCTCATCGTGTCCATCAATATGAAATGTTACTTCTGCTCCTTCTGAACGCCCGATCCAGTTACGTTGCATTTCTTTCAGGCTATCCGGCCAATCAAGTTCATCCAGGTCTTCAAGCAGACGGTCGGCGTATGCAGTGATTTTCAGCATCCATTGCTTCATCGGTTTACGTACGACTGGATGACCGCCGCGTTCGCTCTTCCCATCAATTACTTCTTCATTTGCCAAAACGGTGCCAAGCGCCGGACACCAGTTAACCGCAACCTCATCGATATAAGCTAGCCCTTTTTCATACAGTTTGGTGAAAATCCATTGGGTCCATTTATAATAGTTCGGATCGGTTGTGTTAATTTCACGATCCCAATCATAGGAGAAACCAAGCTCCTGGATTTGTCGCTTAAATGTAGCGATATTTTTCGCCGTGAATGCGGCAGGACTGTTTCCAGTATCAATTGCATATTGTTCCGCTGGCAGGCCAAATGCGTCCCAGCCCATCGGATGCATTACTTCATATCCCTGCATACGTTTCATTCGGGAAAGTATGTCTGTTGCGGTATAGCCTTCCGGATGCCCGACATGCAGCCCCACTCCTGATGGATATGGGAACATATCAAGTGCATAGAATTTTTCTTTGCTGGAAAATGTCTCTGTTTTAAATGTTTTATTTTCCAGCCAATGTTTTTGCCATTTCTTTTCGATTTGCTGATGATTGAAACTCATCGAATCGACCTCCCTTTCACTGCTCAACACGTTGTATTAAAAAATGTATAGAATCATTGTCCGCATAGATATCTGGGCAGGTACAGACACGTCAACGAAGCGTCTGCTGCATATTTGTCCCCATAAAAAAAGCCACTCATCCCCCAATAGGGACGAGAAGCTGTATCTCCCGCGGTACCACCCAAATTAACGCATCGTTTGCGTTCGCTTGTATTCCTTAACGCGGATGAGACGGCAAAAGCTATTCATGTTCACTTCTGCAACATTAAAGGTGAGTTCGTAAGTTTTCCCAGCGACAGTTTCCACCACACACTGCCTCTCTATGCCTGAAAAAAAATTACTACTGGTCCTTATCAGAGTCGTTGAATTATTTAATCGAATTATAATGAATACAGTTCTTATTGTCAAGAAGACGGCCCATACTTCACTTTCGCCATGCTCTTATTTTATTCAAGACAGATCAGGACGCCAGTGGATTTTTTCAGAAATTTACCAATGCCTTTTCCATTTTTGTGAGGAAGGTTCCATGATAAAATAGGAAGAAGAAAAAATATATAGTAAAGGAAAGTGCATCTGCCATGCTAAAAGGAATTCTTAATTATGCGCACTATTTACTTGAAGAATCGATTGAAAAAGGTGAAAAGGTAATTGATGCAACCTGCGGAAACGGAAATGACACTTTATTTCTGAGCCGGGTTGTCGGCGAAGATGGTCATGTATATGCATTTGATATTCAAGATGAGGCGATTGCAAACACAAGAAAAGCATTGATCGAACACGAATGTGCAAATGTATCCTTGATACAGGATAGCCATGCAAACATTGCCGACTATATAAAAGAGGAAGAAATAGGTGGAGCAATTTTTAATCTTGGCTATTTACCTAGAAGCGACAAATCAGTCATTACGAAAGGCGAGTCTACCGTAACAGCTGTCAATACAATATTAAACCTGCTTAAGAAAGGAAGACTGATCATACTTGTTGTCTACCATGGCCATGACGGTGGGAAAGATGAAAAGGAAGCCCTCTTAAAATATCTTCTCCATTTAGATCAGAAAAAGTTCAATGTATTACGCTACGGATTCATAAACCAGAAAAATGACCCGCCATTCATACTCGCAGTCCAGAAAAAGTAGGTGCCTGTCACTCCCCGAATTTTGTCGATGGGTGTCGAAAAAAGGGAGCAAGTTACTCATGCGAGATGCCTTGCCCCTTTTATTGGAATGCACTCCATCCGACCACCACTTTAGCTCCAGGTTTTCAGTAATCCTGCAATGCCCCTGAAAAGAAAGCGAAATAGAAAAATAATCATTTCCGGTATGAAGAAAATAATGTCCAATAACCATTCCCATTTTTTATTCCTTTTTCGTTTTTCTGTTCCAATTGCATTCACTCTCCCTTTTCTCCCTTCAGAACTGCCACTTGCTTCTCCAGTCTTTTTAATTCCATTTCAAAGCCATACTAAAAAACGCCAGCTGCAAAACCAAAGATATCCAAGTAGCCTATACCCTATTTTGTATGCTGCTCCGACTAATCAATACGAATGACATGGGGATAATGTTTCACCGCATTGGGCATTGTTTTATTTTCCTCCACGCAAACTTGAAAATGTCTCACCAACCAGACTCAGAGACAGGAGCATTACGATAACAGCAGCAGCAAAGAATAAAACCGCATAGGAGACAATGTTATCCGGATTTACCTGATTATTTATCTCAAGGGACATAAAACTGACCGGAACAGCTTGTGCACTATTTGAAACCCCAAGCAAACCAATTCCATCACTGACCAAAGATACTGCAAGATACGCAAACAGAATTGCCAATCCCCACCGTAAGATTGTCCCCACTGCAAATCTCCTCCATTATAAGCTGAGCGTAATCGTTTCCTCGTTCGGGAAAAACGTCTGTTATATATTTATTTCTCTGTCCAATCAAATATCCCTTCAAAAATATTAAATCAAGCATATAATGTATGTGAAAAGCTTTACACTACCGTCCTTTACCTAAGAGCACATCGGCAAAAACATTACCACTCCTAAAGAAAATCCCCGCTTGTCAGAAGACCGCGTTTTATCCCGTGCAGGCCATAATGACATTCCCATCCGGGTCTGAAAAATTAAACCAGGCAAAATTCTCTCCCACCCGTTCAATTTCTCTCACGATATTCACACCATTTTCCTTTATAAATTCGTATGCTTCATCAATATCGTCCACCATGAAATTGACGATGGGATTTGGGCTCGGTTCGTGCTTGAAGCTTTTGTCAAACGTATGGTCATCCAATGTCAAGCCTGTTGTCCCATTGATTGGCATATTATACACAGGGGATTCTACTTGTTTGAGGTCGACTTCCACCCCTAAAATCCGACCATACCAATCCACAGATTTTTTTAAATCCTTCACATGGATAAACACAGCACCCATTTCATTTTTTATCGGTGAGTTTTTCAATTTGTCCATAACAATTCTCCTCTCCTTTGTTTATGTTCTATTTCCAACAGCAGACTTGTAACCTATTGCCATCTGAATCCAGAAAATCAAAGAATCTATTTACGCCATCACTTTGCAGCTCACCAACCGATACCCCCTTCTCTGCCAGAAATGTATATAACTGATCAATATGTTCTGAAAAAAATATCGGAAATGGTTGATTGCCATTTATTTGCATGTCCCCTTTTTCCAATGTTAAAGGTATTCCTCCCTCCCCTACATCCAGCACACAATATCCGTCACCATTAAATGACGTCTGAAATCCTAGAATTTCCTCATACCATTCACTTGCTCTTTTGACATCCGAAACATGTAAACAAATCGTATCAATCCTATCGATCAATCCCATTATTTATCGCTCCATTATAAAAGAATTAAAATACGTGATGGCAAAACCCGTAAAGATTTAACCCTTTTCCTGTAATTTTAAAAGCACCAATCAAACCACTCACCAAATCTCCTTCGCCTTTTCCAATTCATAGAAATCGACAGGCAATTTCTGCATGGAAGATGGACAGACACCATTGTATTCCTTTATTTTGAGATTGATCTTTTTTATGTCCTTCTCTGTCCTGGCTTTGTAAACTAATGCAGAGATTTCCTTTTGCAGCTTTAGCCAATATGGCAAATAGCCTGCATCCTTGGCGATTTTTTGGAAGTTCTGAAAAACATCTCTTTCCACATAACCTTTTGGCAATGGTTTTCCCTTCCCTTTTAAAGGAACGTTATCCTTTTCGCCAGATGCCTCGAGAATATCACCAATCAAATCGTTATATTCTTTATCCATGGTAAAACCTCCTTTCGGTTATAACTCTTGTGCCACGATTTCCACCTTGATTCTGTCAGGATCTTCAAAATAAACAGCATAATGATTTATTCCGCCGGCATATGGATGCATGTCCGGATACAAGATTGGAATACCTTTTTGGTGTAGCTGCTTTGTAATCGCATCAACCTGTACGATCGATTCTGCATGGAATGCCAGATGATTAAGACCAATATGCTTGCGGTGATAAGAAAAAAGAAAGAAACTTCTCTTCTGTCTGCACAAAAACAATATAACTGTCATTTAATTTCCAGCTCCGCCCCTGATCCCACTTTTGAAACAGGTGGTATCCCAACTCCTCCAACAGCCATCCCTAAAAATCGGTCGATTTGGACAGATCCGAAACGTTTAACTCGATGTGATGAATGAGTCCTCTTTCCATTTGCCAGCCTCCAATCTATATATCTTCAAGCCAAATTCCATTCGAACCACCTTCCATGCCCATCCGTCTCACCGATTGTATTTTCATGAAACGTTCCATCCATATAATAATCAAGATGCAACTTTCCATCCCAAATATTATTATATATATGAAACACATTTCGATTTCTGCCAATCTTATTTATTTCCTCAAGCAACTCTTCCTTTACTTCTTTTGTCATTTGATTGGCTACATGGGTATGGAAAATGCATAACGCGCTTTTCTCAGGTATTTGTTCTGCAAGAGATGGGAGTAACTTTACACCATCTCCTTCCATCAGTTTTGGTGGGTTTTTCTTATATTCCTTCACCGCTTGTTCAAAATTGGTTACACGATCTCTATGCTCCGGCCAAATCAGTGCTCTCAGCCACAGGTAATCTTCCTTATTCCTCAGATCACAAATATCCAGATCTATTCCAATACGTTCCTCCACTGTGGGAACTGCATCAAGATGCGTTAACTTGCCATTTTTAACCAGCGTCTGTAAGTGTAACGGAGCATCCTTGCTTCCATACGTCTTCCCATCGCCATAAGAATAAGAAAAGCGATCCCATAACAACTGAAGCCCTGCACTTGTTCCTATTTCAATTAAAGAAAGTGGAGTATTTGTTTTTCTGAAGATGCAGCAAAAAACAGGAAATAAATAAGCACAGCGCCTGACCTCATTTGTCTGCACATTTTTAGTTTTGAGGATAGAGATAATTTCTGTTTCGTAGGCTTTGCAGAAATGTTTAAATTGTGGAAAGGAACCTTCAGGTGTTTCTGCCTCACGGGTTATGCTCGGATAAAATTGTTGCAATGGGTGACTTTTTCCTTTCAATAGTAAATAGTGTACCGCTCCGTATAACAGATTGGGGACCGGCTGCGCCTGACGAGCATGTGAGCTTAACCCAAGTAACCAATCATCATCGGCAATCTTTAGTGAAAGATGCTCATATAGCGGACTCGAATCTTTACACTCCACTTCACCAAAATGCCGAAATACTTTCGATAGTTTCTCTTGACCCATAGGTAATCCTCCTTATTCATTTTGCGAATCAACCGAATCAAGCATCTTGTAAAACCCTGTCGCCTTTCCTTCAAAACCGCTTCGTTCATAAAAACGATGCGATTCGTTCCGTTCATCCCGGTTTCCACTGTTAAGGACCAGTTTATGAATACCTTTTTTCCTTGCTAGAGATTCGGTTTTCTCGAGAAGCTTTCTCCCCACTCCATGATTTCTGTAAGCAGATGCCACTACAAATGCGACAATTCTTATATAGTCATCATTTCTTTCATAATGATGACTTTCCATCATACCGATCATCCCCACAACTGAATCGTCTACAACCGCTACGAACGTATGGTATGAGAGGGCTGCGTTTATTTTTGAAAAGCGCTTTTGCATTTCCTCTTTTGTTGCGGGATAGCCCAGCTCACCCATAAGTCCGGCTAACTGTTCTACATCATTTTCTTTCGCGCTGCGAACTGTTACTTCCACATTATTCACTCCTTTATTTTTCAGACTCCAACCGTTTAAAACCGCTACCGTGAAACGTGGGCATCACCTTGTGAGCAGTATCTCCACTCACTACGTATACTAATTCGATAAAAACTATTGAAAATCCTTTGCATAGAAAATAAAATTTCACCCTATATCTTGCATTACAAGGTAATCAAATATATACTTTCTGTATACCTTGTAATACAAGACATATAATTTACCTGAAATATCTTGCATTGCAAGAGTCATGGAGGCGATTTCAGTTTGTCAACAACGACACAGATGATGAAAGGGATTTTGGATGGCTGTTTGCTTGCCATCATCAAAAACAAAGAAGTTTATGGTTACGAACTGGCTGAGAAGCTTGCAGATTATGGATTTGACAATTTCAGTGAAGGCACGATTTATCCTCTATTGCTTCGAATGCAAAAAGAAAAATTCGTTACGTCCACATTAAAGAAATCGACTGCCGGACCGAAGAGAAAATATTATTCTCTCACCGAAAAAGGGGAAGATGAACTGCGTGACTTCCTTGATCGATGGGATTATCTGCAAACGAGCGTAAATAATGTGCTCAGTCATGAAGCTGTTAAAAAGGAGTTGAAATAATGGTGAAAGAGGAAGTCGAACTGTCAGAGGAGAGCAAGAAGTTTCTGGAAGACTTACGTGTCTATCTATTTTCAAGCGGAAAAAGTGAAAGCGAAATTAAGGAGCTCGCAGAAGAATTGGAGGATCACTTCGTTGAGGCTGAAAAAAACGGCAAATCCATCGAGCATATTATCGGGCATTCACCAAAAGATTATATGGATCAGCTTGCTGCAGAAATGTCCGTTGATTACAAAACCTGGAGCAAATATATCCCCCTGATTATCATCGGTGCGTTTTCCTTTGTGATCATCAGTGACTTATTTGAGGGAACACTCTCCTACTCTTTATTGGAGATTTTTGGTTTTATTGGGATTACCTTATTTTTCCTGGCAGGCACGTCCTTTATTTTCCGTTATGTTTCCGGAAACAATCTGAATCGGAAACAAGAATTTGCCATTCTTTTTATACTTGGCATACTACCAACAGCCCTGTTTGTTTGTCTAATCCTGCTTAACAGTAAGATCGACACGCCCATTGTCCACTTCGGTATGGCAGATACCATCATTATAGCCATTGTCACATTTATTTTTCTGACTGCTTTTTCAATCTGGACCCGCAGCTGGGTGTTAATTGTCTTTATTGCCCTGTTAAATCTCCCTGATTTCTTGCTGGGCCTTACTTCCATGAGTGAATCCTTACGCCTCACTGCCAGTACATTAACAACGTTTGCCGGGCTGGCCATCTACCTGCTGCTGGTAAGCCGTATGGCTAAGAGATAAACGAACTGCAACTGGGTGGATAGATGTTCCAATCAGTAGAGCTGGACGTTCAAAAGCGGATGTAACTGTTTATGAGTAAGAATAAATTGCTGCCAAAAAAATAAACCTACCTGCTCTATGGGGGATTACCGACTAAACATCGGCAAATCCCTTTTTTGCTTTCTGCTTAACTTTCCATCCTATAATAGAATTTTATATTAAAGTTAATGAATCTTGCGCCAGTCCCACTGGCTTTCAACAATGTCCTGCTCAAGTTTTGGGAACCTTTTATTTTCTTCAATTTATCGTCGGCCAAATATAATCCAACCAAACCTTGTACAATCATTTCATGAAATTTCCTGTCTGGAAGGTGTTTTACATGCTGATTGGATTGCTTTATAAAAAATAGGATCCGTTGCTGCATTTCACTTTGACTGCTGTAATACCTGCAAAAATTCAGGTCTCCCTCTTCCATATCTTCCTGTTGATCGATATAGTAATCAAGCAAAATATGCAGTCCCTGCACATAAGGAAAATAACCATGAAAAACATTTTCTGCGATTTGGTTGTTAATCTTATTTCCAAGCGCATAGGATACCAGACAGTAGATTCCCAGGGTAGAGCCGGCTGCAGCAGAAAATTCATACCAGCTAAGATTGGATGCTTTTTCCTTATTTTCCTCATACCAGGCTGTAAGACGCGGAATCCGTTCTTCCGCTTTTACATGCTTATGCACCTGCAACTCGGAATACAATTTTTCCAGCTGCATCAGTTGTTGCCGTATCGCCTCATAGCCGTCAAGTTTTTCTAAGATCAACTGACAGGTTTCAACGAGCGCATGCAAATATCCCCCATCATCCTGATCAGTACGAAAATGATAATAATCCTTCCGTTCATTTCCTGGTGAAAGAGCATCCTTCATTGCCTGATGCAGCATTTCAAAATCACGCGGATCAAGCGATGTACTGCGATCACAGAGATTGTCAAGATAGTCACTGATTGTCTGATATGCGATAATAAATGTTATTGCTTCCTTCATCTTATTCCCTGCAAGCAGAGAATAGACACCCCCACCCTGGCAGTGAAACTTTTTGGACCGGATACTTGCCAATGCCTGTGTCCGTAATTCCTCATTCGGAATCTGTTTCGCCCGACTCTTCCAACAGCCAATCTCTTCATCTACCATCGGAAAGATTTTTTGAAACATGGACCTCAGTAAGGTTATTGTGTTTCCTGGTATCCGACTCACATTGTTTCCTCCATTCCTATACATTTTTTCCATTGTTTTCCCTGTAAGTTTGCTATACTAATAATATCATCATAATTAGTGTAAAAAAAACAAAATGTACAAAGGAGGACAAAGCCGTGATCGACCATTATAAAAATATGTATCCAAAAATACACGACAGTGCTTTTGTTGCTAAGGACGCGGTCATTAATGGAGATGTAGAGATTGGCGAGGAATCCAGTGTATGGTTTAAAACCGTCATTCGCGGAGATGTGGCGCCGACCCGTATCGGCAAAAGAGTAAGCATCCAGGACCTATCCATGCTGCACCAAAGCCCCCATGCACCACTGATTGTCGAGGACGATGTAACGATCGGTCACCAAGTCACCCTCCATTCTGCCATCATCCGAAAAAATGCGTTGGTAGGAATGGGGTCCATTATTCTGGACGGAGCAGAAGTTGGCGAAAATGCATTTGTAGGCGCTGGCAGCCTTGTGCCACCCGGAAAGAAAATCCCACCTAACACCATGGTGATGGGCAGACCAGCCAAAGTAGTGCGCGAACTGAAAGAAGAAGATTATGCAGAGATGGAACGGGTCAGAAACTCTTATGTGGAAAAGGGAAAATATTATAAAGAACATACAGATATGGGGATTTAATAAAAATCTCCTGCTGCAGATCATTCCAAAAACGTTATCTCTGACACTTTATACTGGGGATAACGTTTTTAAGATGAATATAAGTCTCCTCATCGATCACAATCCATTATACAGAACTGTGTTCAAAAACAATAAATAACAGAAAACAGCCTAAATTCACTAAATCCCTTTAAAATACATGGTATAATATACCTAAAAAGAAAAGTGAAGAGGTGGACGTATGTACTGTCCAGATTGTGGGAAGGAACGCAGGGAAAATTCAAGATACTGTCAACACTGCGGAAACAAACAAAAGAGGAATTATAAATTTTTATGGATTTTGACGGGTTTGCTTTTTGCAGGTGTTGCAGGCTACTATTTTTTAACCGGAAATTCTGAAACAGCTGACGCCAATTTTGCCATATCAAAAAACCCAACTGCCGAAGTAAGTACTGTCCAGAATAAGGATAACCTTGAAATGCGAGGGGCTGAAAAGCAGGTCCTCGAGCCTGTTCAGGAGCGGGAATTAACAGATATCATTGCTTCCGCACAAGAAACTGTCTACACCATATTAACAGACTACAGTCAGGGATCGGGATTTTTGTACAACAACAATGGTACAGTTGTGACAAATGCCCATGTTGTTGAAGGTTCAACCGATGTTTTTATAAAAACGATAAGCGGACAGTCGTTTTCAGGCAAAGTAATCGGATATTCAAATAGTACTGATGTGGCTGCCATTCATGTACCTGATTTGGTTGGCAGAGAACCTTTTGCTTTAGAGGTTTCAGAGCCGAATTTGGTTGGAGAAGAAGTTATTGCATTAGGAAGTCCGCTTGGCCTTGAGAACACAGCGACGATGGGCTACATTACCGGACAGGACCGAAATTTTTATATTGGATCCTATACGTATGAAGACCTATATCAGATATCCGCTCCCATCTCACCTGGCAGCAGCGGAGGGCCATTAATCTCTAAATCCTATGAAAAAATTATCGCGATCAATTCAGCCGAAAGTACAGCGGATTCAACAATAGGATTTAGTATTCCGCTCTACACTGTAGATCAACTTATAATGTCCTGGATTGAAAAACCAATGAGCGAAGAAGCCATATTGGCTCAATTCTACGATATAAATGGTAATTTTTACTTTGATGACTTATGGAGTTATAGTGATGGATATTTTGATGATGGTTATTATTCCGATGAGAATTCCTATTATGACTACTGGGAATACGACTATGACGATTTTTGGTATGAATATGGAACAGATATTTGGGAGTATTACGATGAAGATTACTACGATGATGATTGGTACAACGAGAGTTATGAAGATGAGTACGAGGATTGGTACAGTGAAGATTATGAAGATGAGTATGATGATTGGTACAATGAAGGTTATGAAGATGAATACGAAGATGAGTATAATGATTGGTACGATGAGGGTTATGAGGAAGAATCCGAAGCTATGTATGAGGAAGAAGATTGGGTAGAAGAAGACATTGAAGAAATTACCAATGAATTTGAGAATGAAGCAGTTTACTTTGATTCTACCAAGGATGAAAATTGGTATTATGATGAGCAATATAACGAGTGGTATTATTACGATGAGCATGAAGATACCTGGTATTTTTATGACGAAACGGGTTTGTCAAATAAAGTGTGTAAGTTCAAACTTACTCCAAGTATTTTAAAACCCTA
>NZ_LQNF01000054.1 GCF_001618145.1 Oceanobacillus damuensis | reverse complement strand
TGAAGGGGCTCACCAGCCGCCCGTGGAAAGCGCAGTGTATTTCCCCGAGCGGTCGCCTGAGTTCCTTATCCTGTGTCGCATTTTATATCTACTCCGATAATTATAAAACTAGAAAACTGACGAAAAAGTAAGACATCCTGAAATCAAGTGTACGATCATCTTGTACATTTTATTTCAGGATGTCTTATGTTACTTTCCTTATTACTAACCCTTTATCGCTCCCTCCGTCATTCCCTGTGAAATCCTCCTCTGGAAAATCGCATAAAGAATAATAACCGGGACGATTGCAATTACAAGACTGGCAAAAAGTGTTCCCCATGCATTCGTATATTGCGCTTCACTGCTGATATAGTCAATTGCCAATGCCATTGTATAATTATCACTGGATTGCAAAAAGATCAGTGCCATAAAATATTCGTTCCAGAACTGAATCGCATTCATAATTGTTACAGTAATAATCCCTGACATCGTCAGCGGTGTAATAACCTTCCACAGCACACCATATGGTGAAAGTCCGTCGATTGCCGCTGCCTCTTCAAGTGACTTTGGTATGGTACTCATGAAACTAGTCAAAACGAATATGGTAAATGGCAACTGACTCACTGCGTATACAATGGCCAATCCATAAATATTGTCCAATAAATTCAAATCTGCCAATAAAAAGAATAAAGGAATCCATCCCAGCACCATTGGAATCATCATTGCAGATACATATAACGTAAATAGCAGTTTACTGCCTTTGAAATTAATTCTCTCAATTGCATAAGCCGTCGGAATAGCAAGCACCAATGTTAAAAGAGAACCGACTACAGTGACAATCAAACTATTAAATACACTGGTATCTATATTATAGTTTGACCATGCATTGGCAAAGTTCTGCCAGTTAAGTGTTTCCGGTAACCCCCAAGGATTCCGGTAAATTTCTGCGTTTGACTTAAAGGATCCGAGGAACATCCAAAAAATCGGATATAATACGGCAATCGTCCATAAAATCAGAGGAATCCTTATACCTGTCCTTCCTAAAATCTGACCAACACTGCGTTTCAAGCATATTCCTCCTTTACAATTTCCCTTATATGATTCTAATATTCTACTTTGTCCCTGCGCATCAGGAATTGTAATAATAATACAGTGATAAGAGAAAGCACTAAAATCATGACACCAATTGTCGCTCCATATCCAAAGTTATATTGCACAAATGCCTGCTGATAGAGATAGGAGCCCATAACATGTGTCGAATTATTTGGCCCGCCCGCGGTCATCACCTGCACAATGACAAAGGAACCGTTTAATGTTGTAATAACGATATAAAGAATAGATATTTTGATTTGTGGCCATACAAGCGGCAATGTCACCTTCCAAAATTGCTGCCATTGATTGGCACCATCCATCTCTGCTGCTTCATAATAGCTTTTGGACACATTTGATATTCCGCCCATAAGCATTAGCATAAACAAGCCGATACCTGCCCATATGGAAGGTAGCACAAGACTTGGCAATGCCCATGTTTCACTGCCTAGCCATGGCCTAGTCCAGTTTTCCAAACCGATAAATTCCAACCCCGAATTTATCAGACCCATGCTTGGATTGTATATAAATGTCCAAAGAATCCCAATAACCACCACCGACATAATATTGGGGAAGAAAAATACAATCCGGTAAAATGGTGCTTCTTTAATTTTCAGCTGCGTTAATGCCACTGCGAAAAACAATGCCAAAATCATTATTCCAATTACTTTTGTAACTACAAGAAAATAATCATGAATAATCGTATTCGGAATAACCGCGTCATGGAACAATTTTATGTAATTCCCAAAGCCAATAAATTCCTTGTTTTGCGAGGATCCTGACCAGTCAAAAAAGGAAAAGTACAAGCCACTGAACAAAGGGTAAAGCGTAAATACAGCAAACATGAGGAACGTAGGAACGAGGCAAAAGGCCAGAAACGTATATTTTTGTTTTTTAGACTGTACCATTCAATCACTCTTTCTGTTAAAAATAGACGTATGGAACATAATGGCGTTCGGAAAAATACCATCATGTTCCATACTGGCTTCCGTTAATTAATTACGATAATCCGCTGCTGCTTTCTCAGCTTCTTCCACAAATTCTTCGGCAGTCATATTCCCGAGCATCAAGGACATTAACGCATTACCAATCGGCGTTTCCAAATCAGCACTCATCGGATGTGGTTTTTCATAGATTTGGACTTGCTCAGGATCGTTAATCATCGCATTTGCCTCTGTCAGATAACTTGGAACATTTTCGTTTTCAGTTAAATCTACTTCCGTAATATTCATAATCGCTCCAGTATGCTCAGAGAATGACATCGCATATTCTCTTGTAAAAGCAAACTCTACAAATGCTTTTGCAGCATCTGGATTTTCTGCGTTTTCCGCAATTGCCAACGGTCTTAAATCCGGAACGATGGCAAATGGTTCTCCAGGATCCTGCATTGGTGAAGGAATAAATCCAAAGTCGAATCCTTCAGGAATATCATTCGCCATTTCATTTGGCAGCCAGAAACCTACCGGGATAAAAGCATTCTCATGTAAAAGGAAATTCATCTGTGACTGTGTATGGTTTAATGCACCTAATCCGGAGTCAAACATGCCTTCCTGCTGCAACCTTTCTACTTTTTTCATTACTTCAAGAGTTGTATCACTCGTCCATGCTCCTTCTGCACCAGTTATTAAATCTGCGAGTAATTCTTCCCCTCCAGCTGCAGAAAATGCAGGATAAAGCATTCCACGAAGGAAGTAATAAGGATGCTGACCACTCGTTACAAGCGGATCAATATTCTCTCCGGCTTTGATTTCTTCCATTGAGCTTATGAAGCTTTCGAAATCAGTCGGTACTTCATAGCCGTTTTCTTCAAATAAAGCTCTGTCATACCATGTTCCCCATGTATCAAATACAAGTGGAAGCGAATAGATTTGTCCATCAAATTTTCCCGGCTGAACAATAAAGCTGTCAACTAATTTGTCGCCGCCTTCCAATTCAATTCCTTCCACCCATTCAGTAAGGTCCATTAACTGACCATCTTCGACCATCTGTGTTTCACTTGAACCCGCACCATCAATGTAAACGACATCAGGTGGATCATTTGAAATCCATCGTGAACGCATTTCATCATTAATATTCGGGCCGGCATGCTCAATGACATTTACATCTGGATATGCCTCTTTAAAATCTGCGATAACCTCTTTCCACCAAGAATCTCCATAACCACCTACAAAATATTGGATTTCAAGATCTCCTGAAATTTCCCCATTTGCATCTGTGCTCGGTGTGCTGCTTGTTTCTGTTGCATCTCCATCTGCCTCTCCATCGCCAGCATCACCATCTGAAGAACATGCGGCAACCAGTGCCAGCATCAACAACATTCCTATTAATAAAAAACGACGACCATTAAATAACTTGTTCAACTTATGAACCCCCTTTTATTTTATGTTGATATTATGTGAAACACATTACCGGTCGTTAAACCAAGCAATGGAATTTCCTAATCTAATAAGTTATGAAAGGAATCGATTGCTTTTCTTGCATAACCGTTGCATTTGGCCAATGCATCTTTTGCTTCCTTATAAGTCACTCCTGCTTTGATCATCACAATTGCAGGTTTCACTTCATGATTTGTCTGTTTTAACACCTCCTCGGCAACATCATAGGAAACATCTGTAATTTCTATAATGTTTTGCTTAGCACGCTCTCTAAGCTTATAATTGCTAGCATGAACATCGACCATCAGGTTTTCATATACTTTTCCAAGCTTTACCATCGTGGTGGTACTGATCATATTCAAAATCATTTTATGCGCTGTAGCCGCTTTCATTCTTGTTGAGCCTGTTAAAACTTCCGGACCGACAACAACTTCAATCTCGCAATCTGCAAACTTACTAATCACGGAATCTTTATTGCATGATAGGGATATCGTATATGCCCCACGCTCTCTAGCATATTTTAAGGCGCCAATTGGATAAGGTGTTCTTCCACTTGCTGTAATCCCTATGACTACATCCTCTTTTTTAAGATTTCTTAAAGCCAGATCAGCTTCTCCCTGGGCTTCATTATCTTCTGTTCCTTCTGCCGCCTGGAAAAAAGCATCCTGTCCTCCAGCCATGACCGTCTGGACCATATCCTTTGGCGTCATGAAAGTTGGCGGGCATTCTGAAGCATCCATGACCCCTAATCTTCCGCTGGTACCAGCTCCAACATAGAAAAGTCTGCCACCATCGGAAAGGGCTTTCACAATTCGTTCTGCAGCTACTTCCACTTTCGGTAAAACTAGATCAACAGCTGAAGCTACCTTTTTATCTTCTTCGTTAATCAGATGCAGGATTTCAAATGTGGACAATTGATCCAGGTTCATACTATTCTTATTTCTCTGTTCGGTGGTCAGGTTGGATAGTTCCATATGTGTGTGGTTCTCCCTCATTTTAATTGACGTAAAGATTATAATCAATTTTCTTAATTTTATTTCATTATAGATTCACTGAATTATTTTGTCAATATTCCTTTTAATTTTAGTAATAATATTTCAATTGACGTAAATATAAGAACAAAAGCGGAGGTGACTGTTCAGAAACTCAACGCTAGCAAGGGACTGGAAAGCGCATGGTTTTTCGCGCTTGGAATGTCCATTGCTTATGACGGGAGTTTCTAGGAACCGGAGCTGGACGTGGCCGTTTATGTGTATAAGTTAATTGACGCCAAAAATTTTATACAGTCTTATTTTTTAAAAGCTATTTCATTTTTAACCTTTTAAAAATGAAATAGCTCCTTTTGTTTCGTCTAAATATTCTACTGTTTGCTCATAGTGAACCGAAGCCAAGCACATAAATAATATGTCGATTACATGTAATTGGGCAATCCGGGATGAAGTAGCACCACTTCTCATCCGTGCTTCTCTTGCTGCAGACGTATGTAATTGTATGTCCGAATAACTTGATACGGCTGAATTTCCGTATTTTGTAATACTGATTGTTGTTGTGTTTTTATGTTTTGCAAGCTTTAATAACCTTGCAACTTCTTCCGTTTTCCCCGAAAAAGAAATGCCTATGACAACGTCGTCGGGTCCTTTGTTGGCTATTGTTGTTGCAGCCATATGGACATCTGAAAAGGCATGTGCATTTTTATTGATCCGTAAAAACTTTTGCTCTGCGTCTTTGGCAGCAATATAGGATGCTCCAACCCCAAAGCAGATGATCGAGGGAGCGGACGCTAATGCCTTTACAGCGTTCTGCAAACTCTGTTCATTTATAATATCCGCTGTCTCTTTAATTGTTTGAATTGTATTTGTTGTAACCTTGTCAATAATATTTTTAAAACCTTCGTTCGGTTCAATATCACGGTATTCGGTTACAGCTTGTTTCTGAAGATCACCCGCCACACGAATTTTCAATTCCTGAAAGCCGCTGAAACCCAGCGATTTACATAAACGGATAACTGCAGCACTGCTCGTTTTACTTTTTTCACCAAGCATGAGTGCGGTTAACAGGATTGACTCCTCAGGATTTTTTAAAATATATTCTGCTATCTTTTTCTCTGAGGGAGGTAAACTATTTACCATTTCCTTTAATATTACAAGACCACCCTTGATATGCGACATTCCTTCACCTACTCATTCATTAGATTGTATGTATAATATTATTTATTATGTCACTGTCCGGAGCAGTTCCATTCAGCAGATACGCACCAATCAGCGATCCACCGACAGGAGGCATTTTCGGTAATACGACCGTTAATTCGGTATGATTTTTCAATCTCTTTTTAATCTGATCAACGACTGCGTACTCATTGAAAACTCCGCCACAGAGAACAACTTCAACTTTATCATCTTTGGAAAATAGTTTCCTGTATAATGTTTGGATACTGAACATCATTTCCTCAGCAGCAGTTTCTACGATTCTATCTGCTACCGAATCGTTCTCGTGATATGCCTGGAAAAGGAGCTTTGTAATTGCCGAGATTTCATTTTTAGGTGTATTTGATCCATATATTTTTCCGATTATATCCTGGGGGTTTTCCGTATTGAAATGTGTAAATACGAGCTTGGTCAAATTCGTCTCGCTGCCCCTTCCATCATACGCCTTCAATACTGCCAAAATTGCTTGTCGCCCAATATCATAGCCACTGCCCTCATCACCAAGAAGGTAACCCCATCCTCCTACGCGCGCATGTCTTTGTTCAGAGTCAATTCCGTATGTAACCGAACCTGTCCCTGAAATTTGTACGATTCCTGGCTCTCCTAGGGTTCCGGAATACAATGCGTTAATGGGGTCAGGTACGACTTGAAGGCTCGTAAGGGTGGGGACAAAGCGTTTAATGATTTCTGTTAGATCATGCTTATTTTCTTCATTGCCAGCTCCAGCGATACCAGCAAACAAATGAGTTATATGATCGAAATCAGCCTGCAGCTCTTTTCTTAGATTACTGAACAGTTCCATAAAAGTATCATCAAGGTCTTTAGCTGTGGACGAATTAGGATTGGTGGAGCCAACAGTCGTCTGAGCCACAACCTTTCCGGAACTATCGGCGATCGCTGCGACCGTTTTTGTTCCACCTCCATCAATTCCGAGGACATAATTCATTTTATTCACCTCTCTCCATTTTTTAATGATAGTTATACAATATATAATTTTATGTTGATAGACAATACTTTTTTGAAATTTTATTTTACTTTGATATCATTAGAATTACAATACTATTTCATATTCCTATTGAAAGCAGACTACAGGACTGCTCAGCGAAGTGTTCACAACGTTCAATATCTTTTTTATCTGGTTCAAGTTCTACTTTTAACCTTGTCGGTACAAGGCTGGCTCCTAGTTGTGCCAGCCGATCACCCATTATTTCCACTGACTCACAAAAAATATCATAGAACGACTCTCCTGAACCAAAGACGCCAAATAATCGGCCGCTGAGATCAACATCCTCCAGTTCATCATAAAAATGTTCTGCCTCAAATGGTATCTGACCGTCATCACCTGAATGGGTTCCAATTAGCACTAGATCATAATCTAGCAATTCTTTCACATCTATCGTATCGAATTCAAATGATTTCGATACGACCGTATAGGAACGATTTTTAAGATAGGAAACAATCGCCTCCGCCATCATTTCCGTATTACCAGTTGAGCTTGCATATAATATAAGCACCTTATCCACTGCTTCCTCCCCCTTCCATAAGAAGTGCCTGTCACTTCCCGAATTTTGTCGAATAAAAAAGAGCCTTAGATTGGGCTCTTTTTTGTTTCCCGCACGCTCACCGAATCGCGACAGGCGATTTTATGTGGAATGATGATGCGCTTGGCGGGCTCTTCCTTATTTATTGTTTTCTCAATAAGTGCCTTTGCTGATTGTGCACCCAACTCATGAATATGAATATCAACCGTCGTGAGTGCCGGGCGGGTTATTTCTGATAAATAGACATTATTAAAGCTTACCAGTGAAATATCCTGTGGAACGCTAACCCCTGATTCCTCCAGCATGCTTAGCACACCAAGGCTCATTAAATCGTCGCTGACGACGATGCCTGTCGGGCGTTTTTCCAATGCAATCAAGCTTTCTACAGCTTCCCTGCCTCCGGATTTTAAAAATTCAGTGTATATCTTATATGCATCCAAAACTTCCAGATCTGCTTCCTTTAATGCCTCTTCATAGCCAGCCTCGCGATCCAGGGTAACAAACAGATCCTTTGAACCGCCAATAAAAGCGATTCTTTCATGACCATGATCTATCAGATACTTCGTAATTTCTTTTCCCGCCCGAAGGTTATCGTTATCGACATGGGTAATTTCATTGATATTTTCATTTGGCTTACCGACAATGACAAATGGGAATTCATTATCCCGCAGAAAATTCATCACTCGATCTTCAATTCTCGAATAGAGCAAGATAACTCCATCAACATACCTACCATAAACCATACGCTGAACCTCTTCAAAAATCTCTTCCTCGGTCTGACCGCTTGATAGCATCATGGAATACTGCATACTATGTGTCACAGATCCGATCCCCCTTAAAATCTCCGGGAAAAACGGATTCTGCAGTGCTTTATCGGCAGAGGATGGCAGAATTACACCAATTGTCTTCGTCGATTTAGCCACCAAATTACGAGCACTGATATTTGGATGATATCCGAGTTCCTTCATGGACTTTCTGACTTTCCTTTTCGTCTCCGGACTTATTCTTGGATTATCAGCAATAACTCTGGATACAGTGGAGGGTGATACACCTGTTGCCTTTGCTACATCTTTTATTGTTACCATTACTCTCTCACCCTCTACTTTTATTTAGACTTTCAAGCTTAACTTATCATTATCTCGATTTATTTCCCCATTGATTATAACATTTTGCCCTTCTTTTAGCCCGATTATATTAACGGTAATTTCCTTATATCCTGGTACATAATCACCATCTTTACTGCGTACGTTAACTTCTACCCTGTCCCTGTTCGAAATAACTTCTACATCCAATTTGAGATAGCTGCCATTCTCATAGGCAAATGTTTCTCCATCATCATCATAATAGGTGAACACATACGTCCCATTACCATCCCCTGCATAAACATCCATACGAATGTTTTTTGAAGTCTTATCAGCATTTGAATTCCATTCCCCCTGCATGACCGCTGTTCCTTTTTTTACAAAAATAGGCATATCTTCCAGCTTTGCATGGATTAAATGCTGTTTCCCGCCAGTGTACATGCTGCCGGATGTATACTCTACCCAATCACCAGCAGGTAAATATACTGCCCGAGCTGTGGTAGATGGTGTTAAGATTGGTGCTATGACCACATTATCACCAATCATAAACTGATCATTTAAATTATAGGTTTTCACATCTCCAGGATATTCCATTAACAGCGGGCGCATGACCGGGAGCCCATGTTTACTCGCTTGAAAAAATAATGAATAGAGCTGCGGCATCCATTTATAGCGCATTTGAATATATTTTTTCATAATCGCTTCGTACTTTTCGCCAAATTGCCATGGCTCCTGATATCGTGTTTCAATTGCTGAATGATTGCGGAAATATGGTGTGAATGCTCCAACCTGTGTCCAGCGGGTTAGCAATTCAGCATTTGTATCATGGGCAAAGCCACCAACATCCGGACCAGTAAAGGGGACACCCGATAACCCCATGTTCATCACCATTGGCAGGGACATTTGCAAATGTTCCCAAAAACTGCGATTATCTCCGGTCCAAACCGCTGCATATCGCTGAACTCCCGCATAGCCTGCACGGGTCAGCAGAAATGGACGTTTCCCTTTAAGCTGCTCCTTCATCCCATCATACGTCGCCTGGCCCATAAAAAGACCGTAGACATTATGGAGCTCACGATGTGTTGTCGGTTCCCCATCATTCCGGTGTATGACAGATACATCCATCGTTTTTGTTTCGTTAAAGACTGCAGGTTCATTCATGTCATTCCAGATACCTTCAATTCCGATGTTTGTGTAAAATGCATGCTTGTCACTCCACCATTTCCGTACGTTCCCATCTGTAAAATCAGGGAATGCACTCTCCCCTGGCCAAACTTCTCCAAAGTAGATATCCCCCTCTATATATTTACAGAACAGATTCTCTCTGACACCCTCCTGGTATATCGGATATTCCGAATCTTTTTTTACACCAGGGTCCACAATCGGCACAATACGGATTCCCATTTCCTTCAAATCATATACTAATTTTTCAGGATTCGGAAAGCGTTCCTTATCAAAGGTAAACACGCGGTAGCCGTTCATATAGTGAATATCCAAATGAATGGCATCCACTGGAATGTCATGCTCTACAAAGCTTTTTGCAAGCTCACGCACTTCCATTTCTGTTTTATAGCTGTAACGTGATTGATGGTAGCCAATTGCCCACTTCGGTGGTAAAGGCATTCGGCCAGTCAGATGTGTATATTGCTCCAAAACGGCTTTTGGTTCAGGCCCGGCCAAAACATAATAGTCAACTTGGCCTCCCTCAGCAGAAAAGGAATAATAATCAGATGCTGACTTCATATCGAATTCGGTCCGAAATGTATTGTCAAAAAACAAACCATGTGCTCTGCCCTGACGCAATGTCATGAAGTAGGGAATAGACTCATACAATGGATCGGTCTCTGGGTTATGCGGCGCATAAACATCGGTATTCCACATCTCATATTTTTCTCCCCGCTTGTCAAGATACCCGGATTTTTCACCAAACCCATAAAAATGATCGTTCTCATTCATCTCTTTAAATACGGTTACTTCTCCATTTTCACGATAAGCCATTCCCCTTTCACCTTCCGCGACAATCAAACGGTCCTGGTCATCCTTTACGGTTATCCTAAAAGGGGTTTTCCTAATAATAAGCTCCAGCTTATTTGATTTAAGCTTTAAAACTTCTTCTGAATTTACTTCTGTTATTCTAACGTCCTCTGGTGTAACATGAACTGCCTTTGAAGCATGGAGCTTTGGTTCAGTCTTTTGATTCATAACCACCCGCACAATTGAATCCGTGTAAAACTGAACAGCAACATCCCCATTTTCACATGTAAATAAATAGATGTTATCAACTGGGGTATGTTTCAGTACATTTCCAATATCCTGGTATATTACTGGTCCAGTTTGCTGCTCCTTCCCTGGATGAATGGCAAAACTAGTATCTTTAAGCATTGTTTTTCCTCCTGTGCAAATAATAAGTTGGTCTGTTTCTTCAGATTATCCCTTTATACCACCCGCAGTTAAACCTGTAACAAAATATTTTTGCAGCAGTAAAAATAATATTGAGATTGGAACCGCGATTAATACTGCACCAGCAGCAAACAAAGTAAACTCGTTGCCAAACTGTTTTGCTATCATTTGGTAAAGACCTACTGCCAATGTATAATTTTCTTCCGAACGAAGAAGGATCCTTGCTAAAATAAAGTCCGTGAATGGAGCAATAAAAGTGAATAGTGCCACTACCGCTATTATGGGCTTGGCAAGCGGCAATATTATTTGCCAAAAAATCCTTAAATGTCCTGCACCATCCATGCGTGCAGATTCATCCAATTCTTTTGGGAGTGTATCAAGATAACCCTTCATAAGGTAGGTATTCATTGGGATGGAACCACCCGTATAAATTAAAATCAAACCTAAGTGGGTATCCAATAAACCAGTCAATGATGCCAGTACATATATTGCTATTAACGCTGCAAAGTTAGGAATCATTTGTAAGATCAAAAATGTCATCAGACCGTTCTTTCTTCCAATAAAACGATATCGGGAAAACGAATACGCTGCAAGGCTGACTAGTATGACGGAAAAGACCATTGTGATAATACAGACTTTTAATGTATTCCAATACCATAAAAGATAATCACTCCGTTGCGGATCAAAAAGTTCCTTATAATGGGCAAGTGTCGCATTTTCTGGAATCATAGTGGAACCTGACAAACTGTTCCCAGGATTAAAAGACGAACCGACGATCCATAATATAGGAAACAGAATCATGATGATCATCGCAAAAATGACTATATACGACAATGTCAAACGTATGATTTTTTGCTTATTGATATCCATTTACATCATATCCTCTTCTTGGAATGACTTCGTTCTTCTAAACTGCCATAAAGCTACAATGATAACGATCAATGATAAAATCATCGTAATCGCCGCGGCCTTCCCATATTGAGCGGAATTCATCGTTAAGGAATAGATCCAGGAAATTAATATATCTGTTCCACCTGCATTTTGCCCAGATACTGCCGGTCCCCCACCATTAAATAGATAGATAGCGTTAAAGTTATTAAAGTTACCAGTAAATTGGGTAATTAATATAGGTGCGGTAGAAAAAAGGATAAGCGGCAATGTGATGCTCCTAAACTTCTGGATAATCGTTGCGCCATCTACATCTGCTGCCTCATATAACTCAGAAGGAATTGACTGCAATACCCCTGTGGTCATTGCAAATATAAACGGAAATCCCAGCCAGGTTTGAATAAATATTAATGCAAGTCGAGTATACATAGCATTAGTCATCCATGGAATGGCATCCAACCCAAAGAAAGCCAGGATATCTCTATTAATTGTCCCAAAGCTTTCATTAAACATACCTGCAAAGACCAGTAAAGAAACAAATGCAGGAACTGCCCATGGCAAAATAAAAATAGTCCGGATAGTTCTCTTAAACTTAATATCTGGCTGATTCATGATCACAGCCAGTAAAATTCCCAACCCAATTTGGAGTGTAGTAGCTGCAAACGTCCAAACGATTGTCCAGGCAAAAACACTTATAAATGTTTCACGCCAGATTGGAACGTTAAATATATCCACAAAATTTTGAAACCCAACCCAATCCACCAAATTGGCTGGTGGCGAATGATATAGATTATAATTTGTAAACGACAATAAAATGACAAATAATATAGGGAAAATGACGACAAAAACCATCAACAAAAACCCCGGGGACATCATTAAGTAAGGAAATCCGTTATCTATCAGTGCATGATATTGTTCTCGCAGACCATTTACCTTTTCAGCGTTATCACGTTTTTTTCCAACTTTATATGCATCATAGAAATTAAAGGCATATATCCCCAAAAACAAAATCGTTATGATAACAGTGAGAATTCCTTCAATTAACAAAAATATAGAGTGGTCATACTGTGGGTCAACACCTAAAGTAATTAAACCCCAGAAACCAAATTGGAATAAATCACGAAATGCAACAAAAAATGAAATGGTCAATACAAGAAATACGAGCCCTTTAAAAACTTGCTTATTATACATTTGACCGATACCAGGAATAATTGAAAGTATGATAGCTATCTTTCTTTTATTCTTTTTATGTTCTGTGTCAGTCTGCAACATCAGAGTTCCACCTTTCAGAACCATTTGATTATGATAAGCAGTATCTCAAGGCTATGCTGAGATACTGCTTTTAGAGGATGTTCAAAAAATCAGGTGAAAAACAATCGAAAATTTTACGAATGCTTGTTTTCCGTACCCTGGAAAAAAATAGACTTTTCCTTCGTACAGGATCGCTTGATCAAGCTTAAACAGACTCGAACTTCTCGTCCCGCTTTTCTCCTCTTTGATCATGAACTTTTTATATTTAATTCCCTGTATGATTCAATTCAATTTGTTCAGCTATTGAAGATTTTGCTTCATCCAACGCAGCCTTAGGATCAGACTTACCAGTGGCGATTAATTGCAATGCTTGGGCCATAGGTTCCCACACTTCGGACATTTCCGGAATATTTGGCATAGGTATTGCACGTTGAGACTGGATCGCTACAGCTTGTGCACCCTCGTTTTCTGCAATTATCGGGTCATCTATCAATGTCTTCACAGGAGGGATCTCATTTGTTTCGTCAAACCGAATTTTAGCGTTTTCTTCATTTGCTATCCACTCGATCAATACAGTTGCCCATTCCTTATTAGTGGAAAAACTGGATAAATGCCAACCTTTTACACCCATAAAGGTTACCGGATATTCTCCATTAGGGAGTTTAGGAAGTGGCGTCACCCCGTAATCCATTCCTATATCTTTAAGTGTTTGGAATGCCCATGGACCATCCATTACAGAAGCAACCTTTCCTTCCTGGAATAATCCGTCTTTGGCAGAGCCGCCACTTTCCCCGACAATACCTGAAGGGAAAATATCTTCATACCACTGTTGGATATACGCAGCTCCTTCAACAGCTCCTTCGTTATTCACCCCTAAGTCTTCTGGGTCAGGGACTGCTCCATCTTCACCAAATACATAGCCACCATACCCTTGCAATACCGAATTTCCAAAATAGAAATTATCCCATAAAGCTAAGAAACCATATTCATCACTTCCAGCCATTTCCTCGGAAAACGCATACAATTCATCGAAAGTTTCAACCGGCTCTTCCATAAGTGCTTTGTTATATATAAATACCGGTGTTTCCGTTGCTTTAGGCAGACCATATAGTTGACCATCATATGTTTGTGCCATTATTGATGACTCCGTATAAATATCTTTAACGGATGATTCGACTTCCAATGGAGCAATTAATCCTTCTGTAACCACCTGACCAATCTGATCGTGCGGTAAAGTTATGATATCCGGTCCTTGACCAGATGGCCCATCAAGCCTCATTTGTTCACGGATTTCTGTTGCCATATCCAGTTCTCTATATTCGACCTTGATGCCATATTCCTCTTCAAAACTTTCAATTGCTGCATCCAGACCAATACCTTTATCTTTATCTTCCCAGATTACCAGTTTATCCGGCTTTTCTTCTTCCATTCCATTTCCATTGCCATCACTATTTGTCGCGTCACTTTCTTCCCGCTCTGGAGCACACGCCACAAAAACAACTAGAAAAAACAATGAAACAAGTAAAACAAACCATTTCCTCATATTAACCCCTCCTAGTTTTATATGTAATCGTTTCCAGTATATATTTTGTGAAAGCGATTGCACACTTTCAATTCTAATTATACATCCCAAATAGTTTATTGCAATAGAAAATTTTAAAAATTTCTATTTCTCCCTCATACCGTTTATGTTAGAATATATTTATCCAATATGCATTGATAAATAAACACAACTATCACTGCTGGAATTGCAGAAAATAGCGTTTTTTCTCAAGTATACTAATAATATAAAATATAAATTATGCAAACGATTGCTCTCAACAAAAACAAATATTCTTTACAAGGGGAGTCTCTAAAGTGCTGAAAGAAGCCATTTACCACCGTCCAAAAAATAATTTTGCCTATGCTTATACTAAAGAAATATTGCACATTCGCTTACAAACAAAAAAGAAGGATATAGAGCATGTTAAGATTATCCATGGCGATCCATATGACTGGAACGATGATGGCTGGCAATTCAGTAAAAAAGATATGCATTTACAAGCATCTGACCATTTATTTGACTATTGGATTACAGAAATCAAACCTCCTTACCGCCGCTTGCGTTACGGATTTGAACTTACCTGCGGGGAAGAAAAAATAGTTTACACAGAAAAAGGATTTTATGATATTCCTCCCTCTGACGATGTTGCCTACTATTTTTGTTTCCCTTTTCTGAACCCGATTGACGTATTCCAAGCACCTTCATGGGTAAGGGATACACTATGGTATCAGATTTTTCCCGAACGGTTCGCGAATGGAAATACAAAAAACGATCCAAAAGAGGCCCTTCCTTGGGGAAGTACAGAACCGTCTCCAACCAACTTTTTTGGCGGAGATGTTGAAGGTGTAATAGATCATTTGGATTATCTCATTGATTTAGGAATAAACGGCATCTATTTCACACCGATTTTCAAAGCACATTCCAATCACAAGTACGATACCATTGATTATATGGAGATTGATCCTCAATTCGGAAGCAAAGAGACATTCCGCCAGTTGGTTGATGAATGTCATAAAAGAGGTATACGCATTATGCTTGATGCGGTATTTAATCACAGCGGATACTATTTCCCCCCATTCCAGGACGTGCTTGAAAAGCAGCAAGAATCAAGGTATAAGGATTGGTTTCATATATGGGATTTTCCAGTAATCACTGAACCAAAGCCAAATTATGATACGTTTGGTTTTGTGGGCTCCATGCCGAAGCTAAATACGGAAAACCCGGAAGTGAAGAAGTACTTATTAGATGTAGCGCGTTACTGGACCAGTGAATTTGATATTGATGGCTGGCGGCTTGATGTTGCAAATGAGGTTGATCACCAATTTTGGAGAGATTTCAGAAAAGAAGTAAAAGCAATAAAATCGGATGTCTATGTTCTAGGAGAGATTTGGCATGACTCTATGCCATGGCTTTTGGGCGACCAATTTGATGCGGTGATGAACTATCCATTTACCATTGCTGCGCTTGATTATTTGGCGAAAGACAAAATCAATGCCGAAGCATTTGCAAATCAGATCACATCAGTACTTTCCTCCTACCCGGAAAACGTAAATGAAGTAGCGTTTAACTTATTAGGCAGTCATGATACAGCTCGAGTTTTAACAGTGTGTGACAACAATAAACAAAGGGCTAAGCTTCTTTATCTACTTCAATTATCATTCAAGGGGACACCTTGCATCTATTACGGCGATGAAATTGGTATGACAGGTGAGAACGACCCAGGATGCAGGAAATGCATGGTTTGGGATAAAGACAAGCAGGATTCGAACCTGAAATCATTCATTAAAAAATTAATTCACCTGCGTAACTCCGAGCCAGCTTTTGGGAACGACGGGACCTTTCAGATTGTGGAATCAAGCGCAGAAACAAACCATCTGATCTATTCGAAAACATATCATGAAGAAAAAATCTATATCATTATTAATCCCGGAGAAACCTCTATAAAAGCAGCTGTAAAAGTGGATTTTCCGGATAAAACTGTTAAAGACTTATGGAACGATAGTACCCTGATTCCAACAGGGAAATCCTTGATAATTGAAACAGGTTCAAATGACTTTTCAATGATTAAAGTGTATTAACTCAAGCTTCAGGCCAATATAACAATTCAAACATTCAGCCGGGCCAAGCATAAGAATGTCTCTAGTATTCTCCTTGGTAACTTTGATAAAGATAGAGCAACTTTCGTAATGTTTGTTGCTTTATTAGCTTCGTATTTTATGTAAAATGCGAAGTAACATCTATGTTTGATCTTTAACCTGGTAATGGAAACGATTTACTTCGGCAACCGCAGCCCGTATACACTCCGCTTTCCACGGGCGGCTGGTGAGCCCCTTCATGCTATCGCATTTCAGTGTCTCACCTATGCCTTTCCTCCCGTTGGAGTCTCCGTGTATACGGGCTGCTAGTATGGTGTTTTTTCAAAAAGAATTCTACGAAAGAAAAATCAACACATTTAATTTACCTGCATCGCATTCAGCATTTTTAAAATAAATATAATTTCTACCGTATTCAATAGGTATTGAAAGGAAAATAATTGGCAGTAATCTTCTATCCAGCTCTGGGAAATACACGGAGACTTCTCCGGGGTGAGAGGCATAGGTGAGACACCGCAGCACTTTAGCGCAAGTTGGCTCACCAGCCGCCCGCGAAAATGACCTGACCCCTATAAGTT
>NZ_LQNF01000053.1 GCF_001618145.1 Oceanobacillus damuensis | reverse complement strand
TTCTTCCTTGTATATTATTTTCATCAATTGTTTGTAAGGCGTGATATATAACAATTGCAATATCATAAACAAACCAGTTATACTCACAATCCCCAAAATCAAATAATATTATATCTTCATCATCTAAATAGAAATTTTTTTGATGAAGGTCATTATGAATCATTCCATAGCTATGTATATCCTTTGGCAATTTGTTGCTATCACTAATGAATGTATTCCATTTTTCAGCAACAACCTTACTAATCCCATCAATCTTTGAAGTAAACAATAACCCTTTATTCCATTCTTGCTTTTTAATACTTTCACCCGACGGTTTATAAGTCTTTGACAAGGAATGTAATTTCCCAAGTGTTTTTCCCCAATTATAAAAGAATTTCTCATTCCATTTATCAGTATTGGAAGTATCAATAAATGCACCGTTTGCTTTTTCAAATGCCAATACGTAGCATTCCTCATTATTGTTTCCACGGATAATCTCCATTTTTTTCCCATTAATAGATGGTAAAGGAGCAGTAACGTTAACCCCTGATTTGTGTAAATAGCTTATCCAGTCTAATTCTGCTTTAACCGATTCTTTTTTATATTTTGTACTAAGATAAAATTTCAGAATAAATATTTCACCATTCCGATTACACTCAAATACATTATTCGAAAATCCACCAACTAATTTTAATTCTCTTACATCTCCATTAAATAGAGTAGCACCTTTAGATAAAATTAAATTATCCAAAAAATCCCTCTCCCTCTCGTATTATACGTAATATTAGGGAAATAGTTTCAATAGTTGATAATCCACCAACTAGACTGCAACGTTTAGCTTAATAACTTCACACTTGAACACTACCATAAAAATCCAAAAACAAATTACAGTTTTTTATAAAATATGACAACAATTTGATGATCGCCTTGTTAACTCTTGCTACCGCTTGTTGAAGAAGTAATTATAAAATTTAATTAATATATTCTTCTTTTAAAATTCCCATATGTATAATATCATTCCATTCACCATTCCTAAATAAGGATTGACGACTAATACCTTCTTCTTTAAAGCCTAACTTGTTGTATAAACGAATTGCCTTTTCATTAAAAGAAAAAACTCTTAATGATACACGATGTAGATTAAGTTCTTGAAATGCATAGTTTAACAGCATCCTTAATGCTTCCTTTCCATATCCTTGACCCCAATACTTTTTCTCACCGATATCAATAATACATTCCGCATTTCTATTTTTATAATCAATATTGATCAGTGACGTAACTCCTATAGAAACCTGATTTTCCTTTTCAACAATAATATAACTTTTAGATGACTTAGAATTTATTAGAACATTTTCTACAAAATCTATCGTATCCTCAAGTGAATATAAATCTAATGATGAACTTGTTGAAAACATAACATCTGTGTCATTTCTCCAAGAATGATATTGTTCAATATCATTCTTTTCCACTTTACGTAATAGGATTCTTTTTGACGAAAACATATTAAGCAACCTCCATTTCCTTGTTAAATTAAACTGCTTTCTTTAGCACAAGAAGCGACTATATTTATCGAATAATCGCACCATATTGTTATAGGTCATTTCTATCTTGATAATTCCAAGAAGAACTCTCTTATATCTTCTGGCAATTCTTCAACTGCAAGAACCTTTAATCTTTCAGTTCTAGACGAAGTCATAATTACATAAGACTTTTTATTATACTCAATTAGAGAAAATTGACTTATATGATTTGCTGAATTATCTTAAATAAAGTTAAAATCTTCTTCTATAAAGTTGTCTTCATAGCCCTCTAATATAAGTTTTTGTACTTCCTGAAAAAGTCGTCTACTAAATTTAATTCCTGATATAATTCAAGTGAGTTTTTAGGTGCAAAGAAATAGACATAATACAATGAACCGCCGAATATTATTATGAATGCTACCAAAAAACAATCCAATCTTTATTGTTTTTCTCTTGTTCCCAAATTCTTTTCTTCCCCCTTCTTCAATTCTTCTGCCCCGTTAGTGGAACAAGTTTTGAAAGTTTATTGTATAAAAATACATCAATATGCAATGAATCCATATTCTTATTATACATTAATTCTAATATTCATATAATAAATGCCATATACAAACATCTTGGATCCGCAGCTTTTATAACTACTATAAAAATGTAAGAATATCTATTAATGGATATCACTTATTAGGTGCTTCTATTGGCGGACAACCAATTGGATTAAAAGTAAGCGATAATTATACTTTCAATTATGGAATCAACCAATCAAGCACAACTGTAATGGACTTAACGCGATAATTGTGTCATGAAAATGAGGCTGGGACAAAAGTGGTTTAGTTATAGAAAAATCCGAACTATGATTCAGAATTCTTTAGTTAGAATTCGAATTAGTTCGGATTTGTTCTTTTTTAGAGCTTGCTTATCTCGAAATCAATTGTTTTTAGCAATGGTACTTTTGTTATGTCCCAGCCACATTTTTTGGTTTTTTTCAAACAATTGGAAGAATTACCCGCCCTGTTTAGAATGAAATATTTAAAAAGACAACTTCTTTTAAAAAAATAAAGCTGTTTTTTAACAGCCTTAAAATTCATCTAATGCTTTATTTAGTTGTTCCACTAGTTCCTCTTGGTTTCCTTTTGGTTCAAACGGTTCTCCGACTGTAAACAAGTTTCCTGCAGCTTCTTCTAAGTTGTTTAGATTTTCAATTTCTTGCTTGTCTGTAGAAAGTGCTGCGTAGTGTTTTGCATAATCCCCTGTATATCTTGCCACATGGAATTGCCACATTTCTTTTGAAGGGTCCCTATATTCTGGTGGGTTTGAATTAATATCTTTCTTTGCACTTTCTATAAAATCATCTACAGAAAGAAACTCAACTCCTTCAAGAATGTCTGGACTGTTTTTATCAGGACTAACTTCTTCTGTTGCTGATTCTGTTTCTGCTAATTCCGCCTGTATTTTTGTTGGTTTGGTTTCTTTTTCATTTATCATGAAAAAGAAAGCGACCAAAACCAATACTGGCACCAGTCCTAAAATGGACTTTTTAAACATACAGCAAATCCCCTTTTTTATAAACTTAATTATCTTCATCATATACAAGTTTGCTCTTAATATCCAATATTTCAAATAAAATGAATCCATTTTACCATTTACCGTAAACAGCAGTTTGGCTTTGATCATTATATCCGATTTCTATATCCGTATCACACCAATGATTTGATGTCTCAATATAGATATATCCATTCTTAGAGTATCCTACTATGTTCAACCGATATATGGATGCGACGAACCACTAGTGGAATTTCCTTTCACAATAACGAAATCATTCGCACTAGAGTACAAGCTAGTAAATTCCGTATCACCAAGGAACACTCGGCATTTATGGCGGACCCAAAATCTGTATCCATAAATATATTCCGAACCGTCATGCTCGGAACCATAATCGTACTGTGAACTATAGGCTCTGTCATAACCACCTGTTCCTACTTGTTAATCCACAACGTACCCATGATCAATCCATTTGCCACCTGAATAAAATCCTACATTGTAAGCACCAGTTGTCCTTGAAACTGCTGCGTAAATTCATTTGTTGCAATATACCCCAAATAAGTACCAGTACCAAGCAAAGAGTAAACCGGAATTGTTTACCCACTCTTATTAATTAATAAACTTGGCATAATTTTTCCTCCTTCATATCCCTTATTTATATTATAAAGTAATAAAAAAAGAAGAAGTAACGGTGGTTACTTCTTCTTGGAAATTCAACTTTAATTGTTAATTGGTTCACCATATTTGTCTACTTTTTCTTCTTCTAAACGGTCTACATTGAAATATTCATCCAACTCATGAATGATCTCATGAATTTCATCTAAGATCGGGTCGCCTAAATCGGCACCGTCAGCCAGTGCTTGATTCGTCAAGTCGATTGCCCGTTGTATATCATCTGCTTTTTTATGGCCACTACTATATTCTGTTATTAATGTCAGCCGTTCTTCTATATGCTCCAAAGTTTCTTGTATGGATTCTTTGTCTACAGCTAGTCCGCCGTTGTTGAAATTAATATTCAATGTGATTATGGAAGCACCTGTATGTGCCGCACGCAATAAATAATTAGATTGGTAAAAACTTGGGTCAGAAAAACCTCCAACGGTTAATTCAAACTCGGAAGGACCTTTCGTAGAATCTGGTCGCACCTTTTCAGGTTTTAAGTCTCCGTCTTTTACAGCTTTCCTGATTTTTTCCTTTGTCTCTTCGTTATTTACTTCATTTTCTGCTAATGCGCTGGCAACTTCCCGATAATCTTCATCCGTTAGTGAATCGTCGGCTTGTACTAATGCTCCTGTTAGGACAGCACCCAACACCAGTAAACCTGCTACAATTAAACTTTTTTTCATCAAATCCCCTTCCCCTTTTTTCTAAATCGTATCTTATTTTTAACAAAAATTCAACCTATTCTCTTATTTTTGACTTTCGATATATTCCTGTTCTTCTTCTTCACTTAGTATTCCTGTAGCTCACCTATAGTTCCGCCTTGCATTTCCCAAATAGCATTAGGATCTTTGTCCACTTCACTAAAATCATCTACTGCCCATTTCTCTAAAATCGCTCTATACTCGATTCCGTATGTTAAATCTGCAACTTCCAATGTATTTGGCATTTAATTCATGTATGGAATGGCAGTATATTTTCTGTATATCAAAAGACCTTAAACATACTGCCCATGTATAAAATGGTGCATATTTAAGGTCTTTTGGTCATGGAGATTATTCAAGTAAAGCACCAAATAGTGAAATAAGGGACGAGCGTTTATTAGCTGGTTAAATGAACAAAGGTAGTATTAGTAAAAAATCAATTGTTTTTGTTCAAAGGTAATATAGGCTCTTCTTCCCTATATCTGGAATAGGTCCAGCCTTCATTACTTACATCTGTACACTTCTCGTCAATACAAGTAAATATATATGTTTCCTTCTCCGTTTGAACTTGAATCTCATAATGATGAATAGAAGATGGATCACCCACATTAAATCGACTAACGCCTTGTTCAATAGCATAAACCGTTTCTTTTGCAGCAATCTCTTGATATACCTCATTATCAATTACCATTTTTGTCATTTCAGCTAAAATATCTCTGTCCTCTGAATCGGGGGTATAGGTGCTTTTTATAAGACTGGAAACTCCAAAATAAATATTTAATAACAAGCTAAGGGAAAGGATGATGACAAGAACAATTAACAACTTAGACTTCTTTCTCATTGATATACCTCACTTTTAAAAATAATAATGATTTGATATCTTATATTTAACCCTTTGACCCTTCGCTTGAATAAGCAAGGATTATTATCGTTCTTTAAGGAAAGCACCAGTTTTTAGTAGAAATACCTAACTTTACTATTCTGGAGATACACTTTTTAGGTTCCAAAGCCTACGTAAACCATAAATTAAACAAGTAAACGCAACCAATAGAATCATCTTTGGAATAAGTGATAAGGTAGCTACTAATTCTCCAATTGTCATTCCTAACATCGGTTCCTTATTCTCAATAATAATAGTATCAATATAATTTCTTATTAAAGGTTGTGCCATGAATGGATAAAGTTGATGTATAATTAGAAGCAGAAAAAAATATACACCAGCCTTAAATGAGTGAATTTTACTATTCCAAAGCCCGATTAGAAATAATACTATCATTAAAATTGATATTATAACCCCTGCAATTCCGATAATATAACTTATCAATACATCACCCCTATATATTTAATAATCCTGTCACGTTAGCTAAAATCTCTCCCTCAATAATGACAAAACATTCGAAAAAGAATTGAATTTTCCAAAGGAAAAATGCGACCATCGACAACCCCCTTGTTTCACTCTTGCACCCTTTAGTGCAATAACCCTTGCACTTTTTCTGAAATATAGTTTCTCAGCGATATGAGTTCATCTTTATCAAAAGCACAAGTATCTTGCTTATTTGCATAAGTATAGGACACTTTTCTAATAGTAACTCGTAACCCTTGTGGCAAAGTTTTTAACCCCCAGTTTCCTGCTTCTTGCTTTGACGAAATAACTCCTTCTTTAAGATACCAAAACACTCTAATCAAATTTAAAGAACAATAAACTGGGGCTTCTTCAATATTTTCTAAACACTCCTGAAAGTCACCTACTATTGAAGCTATATAATCTGACCGTGGTACCAAAGGGAAAACTTTATCAATAGGTTCACCATCTACACATATACCTCTATGGTTAGTTATTGTTATATGAGCTGCTAAATCTGTATCAGTGTTAATATCTTCATTTAAAAAGTTGAATGTATCCCTTAACAAATCATATTGATACCGTTCTCTCCAGAACTCGCTATAATGAAAATCAAATGGACAGGGATGTTGCCAGTCCTTTAATTGTTCTTTATTCAGGAAACTTATTTCAACTGGAAATGGCGAATTAGAATAATTTAAAAAGAACCTTGCTAAAATCCGTTTTGTCTTAACTTTCATTGGTTTGTTTGTAACAACCAAAATATCGATATCGCTACTGTTCGGATTAAATCCTCCCATCGCTAAGGAACCGTGTATATAAAAACCAACGTAATCGTCATTTATTATTTCGTTAATCCCTTTTTGTAGATTAAAGATAAAATCTTTTATGTCAGAAGAACACGTTTTCCAATCGTAATCCATTGATAAATCCCCCATATCTTCTTCCACAAACCTGCCCCTTTAGTTAAAAAAGACCGCCGTATTGACGATCTCCTTGTTGTGTTAAAGCACCAGTTGGTGAAATATAGACACACACTTTATTTTTTATATCGTAGCTTAAACCTCTCACAAACAACAGGGATTTTATAATCGAAATCTTGATTTATGTTCTCAAATTCTTTCTTAAAGAAGGGTTCGTGAACTTCACGCCAATATTTCAGTGTACGGTCACCTTCACCTTCTACATATGCGTGTTCCTCTGTCACTTCATCAAAAGAAACAACTCCTACTGATGTAGTTTCTAGTATCGCAACAGCTTCTCCATTCCCATCCAGAATAATATTGTGAAGACCAACATACGGCAATGGTTCCTTTTCAAATTCATATAACGTATAATTTGATGCTGTTGCTGTTTTAGTTCCTTCTAACACTAACCTTGCAAGTTCATCAGCCATTTCTTTTGAATCGCCAAATGCCCAAGATTCATATTCTTTAGGTGTATTGGGGTTAATTTTTCGATAATCCTCCCACATATTAATAATCGAATCATTACTCATTTATCAACCTGCTCTCTTTTAGATATTAAAATTGTGAGTTCTTAATGTTTTTTTATTATACAATTTGCTGCTTTAATTGAATAAGGATGCATTCCCTAATTGAAGTAAAGCACCAGTTTGTTTAATAAAAATATTTATTCCTCATCTGATTTGTTTTCTTTAGTAGTTTTTATATATGCTAAAAAGAAGATTAAGAAAACGACACCGACCAATAAACCTATCGAAACCAAAAAATCCAATTATATCCCACCTTTAATTTGTTTTTTAACCACCTCTTCTTTAAATTTCCAACTAACAAAAGAGGTTATTCATTGTATTTAAATTGCTCATTCGATACTTATTCTTATTCAAGAAAACTGCCCCTTTAGTACAAAAACTTCGACGTAAAATAGCGTTAATCCTTCTAGAATTAATGCACCAGTTAGTACAACAACATTACTTCTTTTTATGAATGGAAAACAGTAGTATGATTGACGAAACTACCCAAAATACTGGTATCTTATCGTAATGTAAAAATCCTATATAACTTACATCGAAGTAAGGTAATAAGGTCCATATATAAACGAACAATATCTGTACCACAATAATTCCATATGGAATATATCTATGGAACAAATACAAAACCAAATAGAATAAGGGTAACCATAGCAACAAAAATCCCTGACTAATTAACAAATCAAAGTCCATTATTTTCTCACCCTATATTTTTTCAACCCTTTTTCAATAATCCTGCTTCTTTAGCTCAATAATAGTTAGGAGCTGCCAAGCGGTAACTCTTTCTTTCGTTAAATCACCCGTTACTTCAATAAGTATATATCTACTTCTTAGTTAAAACTAACGTCTCCCCATTTCCATCCCACTCCAACTGAATTTCAATTTCATTACTTTGAAGAGAAATTCTACAATCAGAACACCTACTTTCAATAAACAAGGTATTAGAATCAAGGTGTTTGGTACCAACTAATTCTATATCATCCTTTTCAGAAATTATTTCATAGGAGACGGGTACTGTAACTTCCTCGTTATCTTTTGGAGTTATAACGAACTCTCTAACTCTCTCTTTATTTTCTTCAGTACCTGTATAATGCCCTATCCAATTTTCAGATTCACCGCTTAATGATTTAACACCACACCCTGTCAAAAACAAAGAGAAGGTAAATAATAATAAAATTGCTAACTTCTCTGGACTCTTCAAGATATTCCCTCCTTGAACAAAGTTTTTATGTATCTTATTCAATAATCCTGCCACTATAGTTGAATAACTTCATTCTCAATATTAACATAATGTTCAAAAAATATTTACTAAAAAAAAAGACGATGTTTTGATGACCGCCTTATTAAACTCTTGCACCAGTTAGCTTAATAAAAACTTGATGAAGCTACTAATGCTATGGTCCACATAATAAGTGTAAAAGAAATTGTAAGCCAAACAGTATTAACTGTAGTTTTTTCCTCGTTCTTTACCTTTTTCAATATAGATACTAAATTTAAACAAAATATAATGCACAATATAGGTATTAAAAACCTGCCTACATACCAAGACACCATATCCATAGATTTCTCCCTCTTTATTAATTATTGTTGTACTAAACTGCCATATATCTCAACAACCTTTTATTTAACGTTAACATAATATTCCTAACATTATTAGAAAAAGAAAAGATAGTTAAATTCTGATTGCCTTATTTTAACTCTTGCACCAAATAGTTGAAGAAGCTATCTTTATTGTTTCTCCCAAGCATAATAAACAAAAGATAATAATTGTCCATTCATTTTAAATTCTTCATTAGCTGATGCTAAATACCGAAATCCGTTTTTCTCCAAGACCTTTTGAGACGCTAAGTTGTTTGTTGTTGTCTTCGCTGAAATCTGTCTTATGCCTAACTGGGTTGTGTTTTTCAATAATAGATTCAATGCTCTGTTAGCAATACCTTTTCCTGTATATGCTTTTCCCACTCTATAACCGATATGACCAAGACCCTTTGATTTTTCGATATCAACTAAGTTTATTCTTCCAAGAACTAACCCTTCTTTATTCTTAATTAAATAAAAATAAGATAATCCTTGATCTTGTTCGTCTATCAAGGCTTTGTTTCTTTGTTTAAATGTCTCAAAGTTATAGTAATCATCTCCACGGCTCGGAATCATTTCCTCAAAATAAGTTCTGTTTTCAAGTTCAAATTCAAATAACTTCTCTAAATCTTCATCTTGTAATTTCTCAATTATAATATCCATCATAATTACCACCAATTCGATGATTTAATATGCTGTACTTTTTTAGATAGCACCCTTTATTGAATAACAGATAGTCTAACTTTTCTTCCAATCATCAGCTAAAAGTCCATAAATAATGTGGTCAACAAAATGATCATATAACCATTCTACTTGTCTTAATCTACCCTCTTCTTTAAACCCTAACTTTTCTGGAAGTGATCTACTCTTATGGTTTTCTGTGGCCACACTGACCTCAATCCTATTAAGCCCAAGTTCTTTAAATCCATAATTTATTAAAGTTTTAAAAGCTCTTATCATTATACCTTTACCTTGGAATTTCTCTCCCAACCAATATCCCACAACACCAATTTTGTTGGTTTTATCAAGATCATTATATCCTATTGTTCCAGCAATTTCCCCTTTATAAATAATGCCAAAAGAAACTGGATAACCACCATTCTCCGCAAAAGCATTTAATCTGGCTTTAATATTTTTTGCAGTATCTTCAACACTTTCGATGTAATCAAGCCAACCAAGCCATTCCTTTAAATATTGTTTAGAGCTAATAGTTAAGTTGTAAAATCCCTCTGTGTCATCTTCATTAAGCATCCTTAAAGAGACTTCCTCGTCTATCTTATGTATTAACAAGCCATTCCTCTCCCTCGTAATAAACAAATTATTTATCCATGCTTCTTCCCCTATTTATAAATTCAACAAAAAAGGTGCTTATCCTTCTTCTTGGATTGCACCAATTAGTTGAAGAGTAACTTTCCTCTACTTTTTCAGTTTATCTAACAGTCGAATTATCTCTTGGTTCTGTTTAACTTGAGTTTCACTATTCGATTTGATTTTGTAAATCCATATCATTACCAAAACTATCGCAACTGGTCCAATCAAATAGGAAGAAATTATTATTAAACTACTGAAATAACCCATAACAATCCTCCTTTTTGTCATTCATCTTTATTGCACTAACCTGCCCCGTTAGTGAAAAAAGGATTGCTCTAATCGAACAATTGCACCAGATAATTGAATATCTTATCTATAAAGTTTCTTTCTTATATTTTTTGAAAAAGCCTATTATTACAATAATAAACCCTAAACCTAATAGATAAATCTCATTACCACTAAAAACAACTTCAGGTATGTATAATGCAACAAGCATCAATGCAATGCCTAGTAACATTATTTTAGTAGAACGCATTTATACTCCCCCTTTTTAAACTCTCGCACCAGTTAATTGAATGCTTTATTCTGCTATCGCCATATTTTCACGGTCTAATATACTTCCACTTTTACCTACTTCATACAAAATATTTGGTGTGGGTTTTTCATGCTTTGGTTCACTTGAACTAATCATGATAATCCACCCTCGATTCGTTTCTTCTATTTCCCAAATCTCAAAACTTTTATTATCTGGTTTAAATTTCGGAGCGTCTTCCAATGCAATCTCTTTTGCTTGCTCTAATGTAATTTCTTTTCCTGTGCTACAACCACCTAAAATGATTAGAAATAAAGATAAGAACACAATCAACAGAAATTTAGTTTTCGACAATGTGCCTCACTCCTTTGATTAAGGTTGATAATAATCTACTTCTTCCTGTACTAACCTGCCAGTTAGTTTAAGTGTAACATTTCACAACCAGTCTTCAAATTAGATATTTTTACTCTTACACTTTTTTAACAATGGCCCTTTAGCGGAACAACAAAAGGTCCTTTATTACTAAGTTTTGTTGATGATTATTAATTCATTAGCTAGTTAAAAATACTTCCCTGTAGTTATTTTAGAAGTTTCCACAACATCAATTGCCTTTTCACATCCGACAAGTCATACTTGGAATCTACCATCATCAAACGTAATTTTTTATTATCTACTAGCCTTAATAAATGATTAAAAGTTTCTTGCCATTTATCTGCCGAGACATTTTTATTCCAATTCCGTAAATGAAATATATTAGCATTTACCTTTGCCTTGTTTACAATATCTGCCCAATTTACTTGTACCTCTGATAAGAGACAAATCGTTATAAAATTGCCATTAGGGCGGACACTAAATGCTAATTCATTACCATCAGAACCCCCAATAGAATCAATTGCAGCATCTACACCCATTGGTATTATGAACGGATCGGTACGACTTTCACTTTTGCTTTGTTTAATTGCCTTTTCAATTGTTGATTTTCTTGTTCTAACTCAGTCTTATCTCTTGTGAGTTTTTCAATTTGTTGAAGCTTTGTCTTTAATTCTTTCTCAAAGTATTCAATCTGTAATTCTAATTCATATCGTTCCACAAATTGCAACTTAAAATCTTCTACCAAGCCCGAAAAAAATTCATTCTTTTCTATAGATTGCTTCGCTTTATCAATACCTAGAATATCTTCTTTTTGTATTTCCTCAATTCGTTTTTCTATGTAAAATTTTAAGGTGTTGGGATTGTTATTTATAGTTGCTCTAGGAATGTTTGTTGCTTCCGAAACGCTAAGTATATTATGTTTTGTTAATTGCTTAACTCTTTTTTTTACATGATTTTGCTCTGAAATAACGTTTTGAAAGTTTTCCTCAATTTTTATTAATTGCTCTTGAATGTTATTCCGCTGTTGGTCTAATTCACCAATTCCATATTTTTTTGTTCGTTCTTTAACGGACTCTCTAATTTCAGGTTGGTTACCCATTTCTGAATCTCCTTATCTATTAAATCTAATTGATTAACAACTTTTTTTAAATTAGGGAGGGCAGTTGTAATATAATCTAATCCTTTTTCCCCCAACGTTGAAAGGACTAAATCATATTCTGGTTTCAAACGATTTTTATAATACTTTTTAAGTGAGCCATACTCTACCTCATATGATCTTTTGTATATCTCTTCGTTTTCAAATAAAGCCTTGTTATGTTCAACGATTTTCACCTTTTCTTTAAACCGTTCATAAGTAAAGTCAAATGACGATATATCCGGAAACTGAGGTGAAATATAATACCATTTTTCAAGTGTAGAAAGTTTTTCTTGACGTTCACAAATTGCACCTATTGCCTTGCGGCATAATCCTACCAGTGATTCATTTAAAGGATTGTATTGCCAAATAGTTAAAATTTCGTCAAAGTCCCTAAATATATTTAACTTATTTTTTTTGAGAAACTTATTAATCGTCTCATAAGCCTGCTTTAAATCCTCTTCTGTCATTTCAACTACTGTGTATTCATTCGGTTCTAATACTGTTCCATCTGGAGAAGAATTATTTATCATTGCTTTTTGTATCTCATCAGGATCTCTAAAGTACCATTTGGTCATATCCTCAGACATATGGTTCATATGTTCCTTAATCCATTCAAGGGATAAACCCTTATCTCTTAAAAAGTTAGCCATATGAACCCTGAATTGGTGAGGGGTTACTGCATAAAAGGTTGTCCCAATCCAATCTTTACTTTTTTCTTCACGATATTCAAGCCAGTTCCATTTACTAAAACGGTGAAGATTTAGTTGAAACAACTCATAGTTGGCTAGGGAATCTATATTTAATTTATTTCTATTTCGATGGAAAAAATCATAAAATCTATTATAAAAAGTTGCTTTACTCAACACATTTCCTTTATTGTTCGTTACTAAATAGTTAATTTCAAATTTTTCTCTTTTTTCTTTTGTTAAATTTTCAAGCATTTTATATGCTTCAATCATATTTGAAAATGCTTTAGATTTTGTCCATCTACCAGCACCTACAGTTGTTTTATAGGTCCAAAATTCAAGAAAATAGGCTTTTGGTTTTCCTTCGAACACAGTAATATCTTTTAATTTCCCTGCTTCTAGAAGTCTGCATTCTCCTTTCCTCATACCAGTCTCCCCAAGTATTACTATCAAACAAGCCATTATTCGATTTTCAATATGCAGATGTACATTTCTCAAGTCTTCTAAAGCACAATCAATGATTGCTTTATAAAATTTACGAGGGATATTTTGATGTTTATTATAGCTTATTGGATTTGATTTCTTTTGCTTTTTTATTTCTTTTATAAGGTCTATGATTAACGAATCATCATCATATCCGCCTAATTCCAATTCTTGTATAAATTTTTCTAGGGAACTTAGTAGACCCTCTCTGTACTTAGAACTGTGATTTTTATAGGATTCTATAAAGTTACTTATCGAACTAGGTGTAATGAACTCTACACGATCAATATGTTTTTCACTATTTAAATATTTAACAAACTTTACTACATTATAAAATATTTCTTTAATTTGATTGAATGAATTACCTACATAATACCTATTACGAATAACCATAAGCTTTAAAATGACACGAAAAGGTTTTGAGATTATTTGAGTAAAATCGAATCTAGGATAACCGTTATCAACTATTCTTTTATTTCCTAAATCCCAATAGTTATCTGAAAAACGTATACCATCTGCGATAAAGTCGTCTGGTTCATCAAAATTACGTTTTATGGCATTCGTTTCTCCATTTAAACAAATTGCTGCGATATTCACCGTATTCCACTTTATATCAACTGGATTAAAAGCTTCCGTCATTTTTGTTTTCCTCCAACATCACATACATTTCAGTTATATAAGTTGCATAGAGTTCTGCTAACCCTTTATAAAAAAGTCGTTTAATCCTTGATGAACTACTTTCTTCTTTTTCTTTGTAAAATTTTAACCGTTCTTCAAAAACTGGGAGCCGTTCTAATGAAGTAATAAAAAATCCACAAGTTAAACATTTATAGTAACTATCTTCCTCTAAGTCTATCTTTATACACTCTTCACTATTACATAATCCGGCATTTTCTTGAACGGGAGGAAAGGGCTTTGATTGTTTTTCATCTCGTAATATTGTACCTACAGGGTCTTCGTTGATATCTATTTCATAAAAGGCCTCCATATACGCTTTTGTTCTTCTTTTTCTACTAAGATATGACCTCATCACAACACTTGGAGAGTTTAAAGTTAAAGTCTTTGCTTCAGTTAAAGAAATCTCATTATTTTCTACACTCTCATATACTTCATTAATTAAAGTATCTCTAGCAGAGTATGGAATATATTTTTCCTCTATTTTGCCCTCTTCATATAAACTGCCAATAACTTCCTCAAAGTAAGCTTTGTAACGACTTTCTAGGTGAACAACTTGTTTTTTAGTAAAATTCTGATTAAAACCAATAAAGACATATTTTTTGTAATTATTATTTGCTTTTTCAAATGCTGAATTAGATAATTCGATTGCTCTTTGTATTAAACGTATTGTTTCTAGCAAAAACGGCTCTTCAATATATCTTCCATCAGATGTTTTACTCTTAAAACGCACAATTCCTTTTTTATCATTCGAGCTTATAATGCAATCTCTCTCTAAAGCTAAAATCTCGCCAATCCTCATTGGTGTTGTTATTGACAACTGAAAGATAATGAATAAAAGTTCATCTTCCCCTTGCCACATCTCCCGAAAAGTTTCTCGGATGACAACAAAATCTTTAGGGGACATTGGACTCCCTTCTTGATACCCCTTCTCATTTAAAAACTTCATTTGTTTGAATACTAATTCAGGAATTTGGTATTCTGTTTGGTAGAATCTCAAATATTTCTTTATCTCACTTAACAACGCATCTTTTGTTTGAGAAGTAAAATCGGTGCGAGACATTAACTTTTTATAGTAAGTAAATAGAAATTCATTTGAAAATAATTTTGTTTTTGTCACTTTATTTATATATAAAAGTTTATTTGTTGCTTCATAAAATTCATAGGCATCATTTAACAATCTAGTCAAATGTGCGTTGACATATTGTATACCTCTATAATCGTCAGGTATTCCATACCAAACAAATTTTTTAAGTTCATTTCGCAATTCGTCATTTTTTACTTTTTGAAAATCAATACTTACATATTTTCGATTTAGCCACCCCAATCTTTTCTCAGTTATTACCATCCATTTATCCGATTCTGGAAATTCCTCCAAAGGATTAATAACTACTGCTTGATACCCTTCCTCAATAAGTCTTTGATAATCTTTTGCATTAAATAGTTCCACATTAAAAGTAGGAGTATCGAATAAGTGTTTACCAGTATCCTCGACATAAACCTGATCAAGAAACCGGTAAACTTTAATAAGAAATAAAAAAGGTGAATAAAAACTCTTTTCGTCAAGGGTGAAATTGTAAACTTTTAATAGCGAATTATAGTAACTTAATTGTGTTCGAAATGTTCCTTCGGTAAAATCCTCAAACTTATCAATTTTTCTTCCAGATAAGCTTTCTTCAAAGAAAATTAAATAAAATTTGTTATGCGTCTGAAATATTGCTTTTCGTTTATTGGGTGAATTATAACGCCTGAAATCTTCTATAAATCTTTCTAGAAGTGAAAAAACAAACTTATTCTTCGATTTAACGAAAAAATTTTGCGCTTGGTAATTCCATTCATCCCATCTTGTAGTTATAACTTGATGTGGTAATGAATCTAAGGGAAAATTTGTCCTTATATTTTGTTGTATAAATTCAACATCAAAGTTTATAGTGTTTTTCCGCTTTTTAGGTAACTCATTATCTAAAAAAATATATCTATATTTTCTTAAATAATGACTTATCTCTTCATTATTAGTATATAAAGAAGCAAATTTAAAGAAATTATTAATTAACACTATATATAAACTGTGAGGGCAAGTTGATTGAGCAGGAGGAAGATTATGCATCATTTTACAGTAGTTTTTCCAACTTAATCCTTGTTCATTTACAACAAATCTTGAAAGGAGAGTAATAAGGCCGTTTAAAAGATTTCTTTGCGACATTAATGGTTGTCTGGCAGTCCCAGTGTTTCCGTTCAAAACAATTACTTGCTTCCATTCACCTTGTTCCAACCATTTAGAAAATAAACACTTGATATCTTTGTCTTGTAATTTTTCATCGATGACACTAGTTAATTCATTTATATCAAGGTATTTCTCAGGTACATAAGCCTTTTTAATCCTGCCCATATTTTTCTCTTCTCCTTTGCAGTTGTTTCTCTCGTAATTCTAGTTTGTCATCGTCATCAGGATTATAGTAAGCAGCACAACTATTAGGATCATTATGACGCATTAGTTTTTGTAACTCTAATATTTGTACACCTTGTTTTACATGGTACATAGCAAACCCATGCCTAAATCGATGACTTAAATTAATTTCTTTAACCTCTTGGTCTATCCTTATTCCAACTTCTTTGAAAATTCCCCTTAATATATAGTTCCAGCCGCCTTGTGTTAACGGAGTACAATCCCGTTTATTTAAAAATAGATATGTATTTTCGCCATTCAAACGAATAGAACCACATTTGTCTGCCTTTGCTTTTGTATTAATGTTTTCTTTTTTCTTTGGTGATTTTGAAAGAACCATCGGGCCGCGAGTTTCATCGATATATACATTTATTAAGTCTAATAAGTCACTGTCAATAATTACATCAGTAAATCCTTGGCCGTATAATTTTAAATCTTTATCCGTTCCGTACTCTTCTATAGATTTCGGTCTGGTAAGTCCTTTCGAGCTTTGATCTGGTCGATCAGATACTCGATTACGAATTATAACAGTCCCATCTGGTTCGATATCTTCGACAGTAAGACCTAACACCTCTCCTATGCGTAACCCATACCAAAACATCAAATCAATTATTATTTGCTCTCTTATTGTGTATTCTTTTTCTATTAATTCCATAATCAGGTCATATTGAGATTCTTTTATGTATTTTGGGACTCCTAACATAGTAAGATCTGCCTTTCGGTTCTTTGAACTACCTTTATTTGAATTTCCTGATGTTCGCTTAACCTTAAATACATCCGCATCTTGTGAAGGGAACATTGTTTTATAAAAATCCCAGTATACACCAAAATAATTATTTCTAGTATCTTTAATTCTTCCCTTACTTAATTGAAGATTTATAACATCTTGCTGATATCCACCTTTTAAAAATACCTTTAGTCCAGTTACGTCTTCTTTAGTAACGTTTTTTTGATAATCAATACCATATAGTTGAACATAAGCAAAGAAGAGTTTCAAAGCATTGAATGCTCGTTCTCTATTCCTGTAACCCGTATCCCGCAGGATTACATTTAAATAATAATTAGCTTCATAAAAGGGTTGAACGTTTATATTGGTAATAATAAAATAAGTTTTTCTGCTTTTAGTAGATTCTTTAACAAACCCTAGAGAAGCAGTTTTCTGAATCACTTCATCTTTACTGCTGTAACGCTCATAAACCGTACCAAGTTTTGTTTCTCTATCTTTGATATACATATGAGGATCCTCCTAAAATGGATTATCTAATCGTTCAACCAATCGTAAAAAGGGAATGGTTCACGTCTTTCCTTATTTTCTGTCTTTGGAATTCGCGCTACATTTCTTTCTTTATAGGGAGTGTTGTATGTGTCCAACCTTTGGATATCGCTTTCTTAATGAACCCTAATGGATTTTTAACTGGTGTAGGAGATT
>NZ_KV392046.1 GCF_001618145.1 Oceanobacillus damuensis | reverse complement strand
GCCTTCGTGGCTCGGGACTCTAACCCTAGAGAATATGCGCATGCCTGGCGCACAAAAAGAAGAAAGTGACGAATTATGTCACTTTCTTCCCTTTTGCAGGTTATCAAGAATTTTAGTATGAAAAGCTGAATTACAAGTAAGGATAGGCGATTTCTCAAGCATGTTCAGTTCATTTCCATCAATATCGGTAGTCTTACCGCCTACTTCATTTACCAGAACGATGCCTGCTGCGATGTCCCACGGCGATAGACTCATCGAAATATAACCATCCATAATTCCCTCTGCTGTATAGGCGAATTCCAGTGCCGCAGATCCATACACTCTTGTTCCCCTAATATCTTTTACAAACTGCTGCATTGCCCGCTCATCGACGAATCTGTTTTCACATAACCAGAAATGATTCATACCTATAATTGCTTCGTTTATTTTCGTTTTTTCCATTAACGCAGGCAATCGCACGTCATTCTTATATGCTCCCTCGCCTCTTTTGGCATGGTATAGAGTATTTGCCATTACATCATAAATAATTCCTATCTCTCCAACGCCATCATGATAAATCCCTACCGATATAGCGAAGTTCCTTTTTTGATGAACAAAATTCATCGTACCATCAATCGGATCAATAATCCAAACTGTCCCAGCCAGTGAAGAAAGGTCATCTCCATAACCTTCTTCTCCAAGTACGAAATGGTCCCTGTACGTTTTCTTGATTTTACCGACAAAAAATTGCTCTGTTTCTTTATCCAGCTTCGTCACAAGGTCATTGGCATTGGACTTCGTCTGGATATCCAATGGATCATTCATTTTATCTCTAATTATATTGCCGGCCTCATGCACCCATTCTATAGCGTGGTTATATAATTCATCACGCAATGTAACATTCATATATAGCTACCTCCACTTTTCGTCGACTGTAAATGTAATTGTATCAAAATGGAGTATGTACGTCATTCTATTTGAATGACCCCAATATGTATTCGAATATTACCACAATGCTCCAATACATATTGGGGTCAGCTATTATATTTATTCATCATCCATTTGCAGTAACTGTTTTCTAAGCTCTACCAATCGCTCTTTTGTTTTAATGATCAATACCTTATCATTATCCTGCATGGCATCAAAAAGCGTCGCTAATTCATAATCAATTTCCATACGGATAACAGGTAATTTTTCTTGTGCTTCTTTTCTTCTTAGTGCCTCCATTACGTATTTCACCGTCTTCACTTCCTTTCCTTTATCAATAGCTTGCTTGACCAAATCCATCTTTTTCTTTATTCTATGACCTCGTTCTTTTTTTGTTCATCGCTTTCTTTAAATTTTGTAATTTATTTTATAATCATTTCCCAATTCATACCCCTTTTAAACATACTAAAGAATAGAGAATAAATTCTGTTACAGCAGCAGCTTGACTTACTGCTTTATATACTTAATAATAATTATTATAAACTATGTTAAAGAAAGGATGGATCGTTTGGAGTTTCAAAGATTTGATCAACATGATTTCAATACATTTACGATAGATGGGCTGGATGAACGAATGGAGGCCATTCAAACCAGAATTCAACCAAAATTTCAGGAAATAGGTCCCGAACTGGTTGATTATTTTTCATCCCAATTAGGCAACGAAGTGTATCTACATATAGCAAAACATGCCAGAAGGACGGTGAATCCTCCTAAAGATACATGGATGGCGATAGCGGATAATAAGCGTGGCTATAAGAAACATCCGCATTTTCAGTTGGGATTGTTTGATGATCATGTTTTTATCTGGTTGGCCCTTATCTATGAGTTGCCAAACAAAAAAGAGATAGCTAAGTCTTTCCTTACCAAATACAATGAAATAAAACAGCTCCCTGATGATTTTGTTGTTTCTCTGGATCATATGAAAAAGGATTCCATCCGGATTACTGATTTGGAAAAGACACATCTGGAAAGGTTCAGAGATGTTAAAAAAGCAGAATTCCTTGTAGGACGGCACTTTTATGCCGGAGACGACATTTTGCAGGATGGGGGTAAATTTCTCAAAACAGTTAAACAGACATATGATACATTGATACCTTTTTACCAATTAGCTTTACGTTCCAGAAAGGAAATACCAAGCAATTAATGAAGGGGCTTGGTACAAAAATGGTATAAAAAGCGATTTCTTTATAGAAAAATCCAAACTATGTTCCAGAATTCTTAAGCTGGAATTCGAATTAGTTCGGATTTTTCTTTTTTAAAGCTTCCTAATCTTGAAAATCATTTGTTTGTAGTGACAATACCGTTTATTTGTTCCAAGCATTATCGTTACATTTTTATGATATTGTCCTTCGATTCTTTTGCCTTTTTCACTGTTTTATAGCTGGAGTAGCCAGAAGCGGCCTCGAACTGGGAGAAAAGAGTCTTTTCTTCGCTTTTGGATGGGACTATTTGCTTAAAACGATTATATAATACTAAAATCTCCTGCCTGCTTACTTTCGTTTCGTGAGCTTTTTCTACGAGACTAAAAAAGTTGACAACATCGATTATTTCCTCTGTTGACCACGTTTCATCGATTGGGTATTCATAGTTCATTACTTAACTGCACCTCATCTATTCCATTTATATTTTATTTCTTCAGCCTCGTTCACAATAGCTGTCATCAGTTCATTGACGGTAGGAATATCGTTAATCCTTGCCGCTGATTGTCCAGCCCAGCCGAACCCCTCATTATCATCACCATATTCAATGTACTTTTTATTCACTTTGCCGCTTATGTAGTCTTTAAGCGCTTCATAACTCGACTCCTGTTTTTCAATCTCCATTATTTTCTCCGACCATGGCCCACGCAACGCTCTCGCAGGTGCACCTATCGATCTTTTTATAACGACGGTACTGTCCTCATTTGCATCAATAATTGCCTGTTTATAATTTTCATGTGCCTTTGTTTCTTTAGTGGCTATGAATCTTGTACCCATCTCAATTCCTTCAGCTCCAAGGCTCAAAGCTGCCATTAGCCCCCGTCCATCGACAATGCCACCGGAAGCAATAACTGGGATGGACAGACGATCTGCTACTTGCGGAGTCAATACAAAAGTACCTACATCTCCTCTTCCAAGATGTCCGCCGCCTTCCTGCCCAACAACCATTACGGCATCAGCGCCTAATTCTTCCGCCTTTTCGGCCTGTCTGACAGCAGCTACCAGGACCAGCTTTTTAATATCATGTCCTTCGAGCCGATCCAATACACCTTTTGGATTACCGCCAGTGACTGATATAGCAGGAACCCGCTCTTCAACTGCCACATCAACCATATTCTCAAATGGTCTTCCGTGCTGCCCAATAGCAAAATTAACTCCAAATGGCTTATCAGTCATTGATTTTACACGCTTTATTTCTGATCTTAATTGCTCGGGACCTTCCAAACTCATAGCTGTGATCTGACCAAGTCCTCCAGCATTTGAAACTGCTGCTGCCAAATCGGAATATGCCAAGTATGCAAGGCCTCCTTGTATGATTGGATATTCGATTTTCAATAATTCCGTCACTCGTGTTTTCAGACTCATTATACCCCTGCCCCCTAATGAAAATTAGTTATAATAATCGTATCACTTATCCATTAACAATACTATATCTGATAATTTTACATTCTGTTTTACTCAACTTTCTTAGAATGAAATTAGCTGCTAACCACGTTAGATTGAGAAGTGTTGGAGACACACTGCTTAAGCTGACTTAGATTAAACCATTAGGCTTTCAGTGCATTTGATATAAAATGCGAACTAAGACAAGTGGCTTCGGCGACCGCTCGGGGAAATACACTGCGCGCATCCTAAGGCGGCTGGTGAGCCCCTTCATGCTAGCGCATTTCAGTGTCTCACCTATGCCTTTCCTCCCGTTGGAGTCTACGTGTATTTCCCGGAGCTGATTAGCGCATACTGCCTATTATAACCTGTGCGATAGCTAAACTAGCAATACACAGCTATACCAGTACGGGTGAGCGGCGGGCGGTGACTCCTGCGGGAAAGCACGTGTCCGAAGACCAGAAGAGTGGTTTTCTCTTCGGGGCTGAGGCCGTGCCCTAAGGATGCGCATCCGCCCAGAGCGATCCCGGACGACAGCAGAAGCACATATATTAATTATAAGTTATGTCGTAGTTTACATAAAATACGAGGTTTATAAGGCGACATGAATTACGAAAACCAGCCTTTCTTTTGTCAAGTTAACAGGCGATTTATTAGCGGCTTTATAGGTTTAATCCTATTAAACGTTTCAAGTTATTTTATTGGTGCGAAAATTGGATTATTTAACATATACAGCTATTATAACCCATAAAAATAGAGCTGCAATATGCAGCCCACATTAAATTATTTTTTGTTTTCATTACAACTAGGACATGTACCGTAGAGCGTTGTGACTTTCTCTTCTTCATAATGTTCAATAACATGCTGACAATCCTGACAGATTATTGTACCCATTAAGTCCATCTCCTTTTGATGAATTATGATACCGTATACATATTATAATATGACACATTAAAAGAATCAACCCTTAATTAGTATAACACATTAAAAAGTGTTTTAAATGTGCACAAATAACCAGTCTGTTAGTGTATTAGTTTTACAGGCTTGTTTCACACGTTTAAGGAGATTTTATTAAGATAGGATCAAGCATTTCAAATCCTTTATCCCTTAATCCATTTACAATATCCGGAAGAGCCTCTGCCGTCCAAGGCCTGTCATGCATCAATAAATTAGCTCCAGGGTTAAGTAATGAATAATCAACACCGACTTCAGGTCCTTCCCCACTGACCATCGCTTCGATAAGTTTTTCCGCTTCCATGTATGGCTTAAAGTAATCATACCCGTAGCTCCAATTTATAACTGTCATACCTTCCTCCTGAGCTACTTCCTTGGAATAATCTGTATTTGCCCCATGAGGTGCGCGAAAAAATACCGGGCGTTCTCCAATGATTTCTTCAATCCGATCACTCAGACTAACAATCTCCTGTTTCTGTTCCTCTTCGGTTAATTCGGGTAATACAACATGATTATATGTATGGTTGCCTATTTCAAATCCCAAATCATGGATTTCCTTTAACATCTCTTCTTCTTCTGGTGAATCCAGAAAATGACCATTAACGAAAAAGATTGCAGGGGCGTCCAGTTCGTTCAGTGTTTTGGCCATATCCACCGCATGCTTATCTGGGGCATCATCAATCGTGAGCAATACAACATTTTCCTCGATTCCTTCTTCAATTGGTACAAGTGACCAATTCTCTGTTAGTATGTATTGGGCTTCAGGCTTTGCTTCAGATTCATCTGTTTCCACATCATCGCTCGCTTCTTCACTTACCTTACCTTCTGGAATTTCTTCGCTTCTTTCATCTGATTTCTCTTCTCTTTTTTCTGTGTTTGCAGGCTTTGTTTTTCCTTTACTCGCTGTTCCAGAGTCATCAGCACAGGCTGTAAGGAATACCAACCCTATGATTAAAAAACTGATAAAAAAACGGTTCATGTGTAAGTTACCTCCCGGATGATATGTAAATAGAATACTAGATTAAGTATAGGTTAATATGTTAACGTAAACAATGGTTGTCTTTTTTTGTATTTCTACCCTTTTTAGGGTGACACTAATCTTATTGGCTATTTTATTCTATAAACTTGGTTAGGAGGATATGTATTGTTTAAAGCAAGTAAAGTATTTTATTTTTCTGTTTCCATAGTGATCTTATTTATCATTTGGGGGGTAATTCCTTCTTCTATATTGCCAAATGGCAATTTAGATGATGTGACTTCTATAATACAGAATTTTATTGTGAATGAATTCGGATGGTTTTACCTAATTAGCAGTACAGTATTCTTGGTATTTTCCTTGTATCTCATCTTTTCAAAATATGGGAAAATCAAGCTTGGAAAGGCAGAGGATAAACCTGATTTTTCCTATTTGACATGGTTTGCAATGTTATTTAGTGCTGGCATGGGGATTGGACTAGTCTTTTGGGGGGCAGCGGAGCCGATATCCCATTTTAATCAGCCTCCCTATGGTGATGCGGGAACAGGCGATGCAGCAAAAACCGCAATGCAGTACAGTTTTTTTCACTGGGGACTTCATCCGTGGGCAATTTATGCAATTATAGGCCTGGCACTTGCGTATTTCAAGTTCCGTAAACAAGCTCCAGGACTGGTAAGCTCCATACTGGAACCTCTATTTGGCAGTCACATAAAAGGAGGATGGGGAACTGCAATTGATACCCTCGTAGTTTTTGCGACTATTTTTGGTGTAGCAACTTCCTTAGGTTTTGGGGCGATTCAGATTAGCGGCGGACTGTCCTACGTATTTGGGATAGAACAATCCATTACATTTCAGTTAATTATAATTCTCATCGTTACCGTTCTTTTTATGCTTTCTGCAATGACCGGTCTGAACAAAGGAATCAAGTTTTTAAGTAATACAAATCTTGTATTGGCAATTATGTTAATGATTGTAGTCCTGTTTCTTGGACCTACCAACTTCATTATGAGCTTATTTACCAATACAATAGGAAGTTATGTGCAAAACCTTCCAAGCATGAGTTTTAGAATGGCACCTTTCAATGAAGAGAATTCTGCTTGGATCAATGACTGGACTATTTTCTATTGGGCATGGTGGATAGCATGGGCACCCTTCGTCGGAACTTTTATAGCAAGGGTTTCCAGGGGGAGAACCATCAGGGAATTCGTTTCAGGAGTATTGCTCGTGCCAACGATATTTGGAGCATTATGGTTTACCGTTTTTGGTGGCACAGCAATCCATTCGGATTTATATAGTGGTACGAATATAATGGAGCAAATAAAGATGGGCGGAGAAGAAGTTGCTCTGTTCGCAATGCTTGAAAACTTCCCTGCAGGCATACTTCTATCTATTATTTCGATATTACTGATTAGTACTTTCTTTATAACCTCAGCGGATTCAGCCACATTTGTACTCGGTATGCAAACTACGGGAGGAAGCTTATATCCCCCCAACAGAATTAAGTTTGTATGGGGTATCATCCAATCCGCAACCGCAGCAGTATTATTATGGCAAGGAGGATTAGAAGCACTGCAGACAGCTTCCATCATTGCAGCATTGCCATTTACCTTCGTAATGATTTTAATCGTAATTTCCTTAACAAAATCGTTAAAAGAGGAAATTAGAATCCTCGACAGATCAAGAAAGCAATAATCGAAGAGGTTAGACTGAGTTGTTGTCTAGCCTCTTTTTACTTTACCTCTACAAATAATCGGCAGCACCAGTCACATAAGTCACGGGTCAACTATTTATTCTATTAAATCATATAAAGTCTAATCCTAATCAGCGGGGTTCTCCTTTATCCCTTGCTTAAGCTCCCCAAATAACCCCTTTTTGCTCGTGGCAGCCTGATAGCTCCCCTCGCATGCTAAGCGAATATTTCTTATTCATAACGAGATTCTACATAATGATTTCAGTTCGATAACAGTTCGATAACATTAGCTAATTACTGACATTTATTTGATAAACTGTCTTTATTAGTAAGTATACTTTAACAAGGGAAGTGTGTGGGGAATTGAAGTATAAACTCTTATCGTTGGTTCCTGCCATATTAATATTAATGGGTTGCCAAAACGAAAAGACACTGACAGAAGTCATAACTTTTAAACCTTCTGATTATGAAGTCATATTTATACCAAATAATTATATAGATGAGACAAATCAAGTTTATATGGATGCCATGATCGACTTAAAGGCAGAATACCCAAACGAATTCGAGGAAGCAAAAAAAGAAGCTAAGAATCTTACCGATTTGGATTCCATAGATAATATTAAAGGTCCGAGTCTTATCATTGTGAAAAATGATACGCCCATCGCACAATTATCTGGGGAAAAAGCCAAAAAGGATATTATGGAACAACTAGAATTCACATTTGGAGAAAATCAAAAAAAAGATGTCCCGAATTAAAATTAGAACGGGACATCTTTTTTCTATACATTTTATTTCATCATATGAATCGGAGTACCAAGTGCCACTTCGGCCGCTTCCATTGTAATTTCTCCCAAAGTAGGATGTGCATGGATCGTTAAAGCAATATCTTCCGCAGTCATACCTGATTCAACGGCAAGTCCAATTTCAGAAATCATATCACTTGCGTTAGGACCGGCAATTTGACCACCAATTACTAATCCATCTTCTTTACGAGTAATTAATTTAAGGAATCCGTCGCTATTATTCAATGACAACGCACGACCATTAGCTGCGAATGGGAATTTGCCAACTTTCACATCATAACCTGCATCTTTGGCTTCCTGCTCCGTTAAACCAACTGTTGCAAGTTCTGGTTCTGTAAATGCAACGGCCGGAATACCAATGTAATCAATTTCGGATTTTTCGCCACTGATAGCTTCAGCTGCAATTTTTCCTTCGTAGGAAGCTTTATGTGCAAGCGGAGGGCCGGCAACGATATCACCGATTGCATAAATGTTTTCCACATTCGTACGACATTGTTTGTTAACCTTGACCAGACCTCTGTCATCAAGTTCAATACCAACCTGTTCAAGTCCGATTTCACTTGTATTCGGGCGACGTCCGACAGTAACCAATACATAATCGGCTTCGACAGTTTCTTCTTTACCGCCTGCTTCATAGGTTACTTTCACACCGTCTTCTGTTTCCTCAACGCCTTTAGCCATTGCCTGAGTAACGATTGTTGCGCCTTTGTTTTTCAGACGTTTCTTAACTAATTGTGTCATTTGTTTTTCGAATCCACTTAGAATATCTTTGGCACCCTCGACAAAAATCACCTCAGTACCAAAATTCGCATACGCTGATCCTAATTCACTTCCAACATAACCAGCACCAATGACAACCATTTTCTTAGGAATTTCTTTCAGATTCAATGCGCCAGTCGAGTCTAAGACACGATCGGAAAACTTGAATGTTGGAATCTCGATTGGAGTTGAGCCTGTTGCAACAATACAGTTTTTGAACTTATAAGTTTGGGAAGATTTCTCATCCATAACTTTAGCTGTATTCTTATCGACAAAGTATGCTTCCCCTTTTACGATATCCACTTTATTACCTTTAAGAAGGCTTTCTACGCCTGAAGTTAGTTTATTGACGACAGTTCCTTTCCATTCCTGGACTTTACTGAAATCAACAGTTACATTTTCTGATTTAATACCAAGGTCTTCGGAACCATGTGCGCCTTCAGCCATATGACCAGCCTGAATCAATGCTTTCGAAGGAATACATCCAACATTAAGACATACGCCACCCAATGTTCCTTTGTCCACAATTGTAACTTTTTGCCCCAATTGTGCTGCACGAATTGCAGCAACGTACCCACCAGGTCCTGCTCCAACTACTAGTGTGTCTACTTCTACCGGAAAATCTCCTACTACCATTACCTACGCCTCCATCATAATTAGTTGTGGATCATTCAGCAATCGTTTTATTTGGTTTAGAGCTAGTTGTGCAGTTGCACCATCAACGATACGATGATCAAAGCTTAAAGATAAAGCGAGAACTGGAGCAACTACGATTTCCCCATCCCTAACGATTGGCTTCTCAGCAATACGACCAATTCCGAGAATTACTGCTTCTGGGTAATTCAGTACTGGTGTAAACCATTGCCCACCTGCTGAACCGATGTTGGAAATCGTATTTGAAGCCCCTTTCATCTCGTCTGGTTTCAGTTTACCATCACGAGCTTTTCCTGCCAATTCATTGATTTCGGAGGAAATCTCAAAAATTGATTTTTTATCGGCATCTTTAACGACAGGAACAAGTAAACCTCTATCTGTATCAGCTGCAATACCAATATTAAAATAATGCTTTTGTACAATTTCGTCTGTATTCTCATCAATATAGGAATTCATAATCGGGAATTTCTTTGATGCTGATACGAGAGCTTTCACAACATATGGCAAGTAAGTAAGCTTGATTTCCTGCTCTGCAGCAACAGCTTTAAATTTCTTACGGTGTGCGACAAGGTCTGTTACATCAATTTCATCGTGCAATGTGACGTGTGGTGCCTTTGTTTTAGAATTAACCATTGCTTTGGCAATTGACTTACGGATACTAGTCATTTTTTCACGCGTTTCCGGATACTGACCTTGCGGAGCTGCAGCTGGTTGAGATTGAGTTTCTGCAGATTCTGCAGATTCTTCAGGTGCTTCCGCTTTTTCTGTTGGTTGATCGCCACTCAGATAGTTTTCAATATCTTCTTTCAGTATACGCCCATTTTTACCGGAGCCTGTTACCGCACTGATATTAACGTCATTTTCACGTGCATATTTACGAACGGAAGGCATCGCGATTACGCGCGCATCAGAATCTTCATTGGAATCCGCAGTTTCCGGCACTGCTTCTTCAGTTCCCTTTTCTGGTTTTTCCTCTTTTGAAGCAGATTCCTCTTTCTTCTCTTCTGCAGGTTCATCATCAGACTCATAACCTTCAGCATCAAAAGAAATTAGAGTGTCGCCAACAACAGCTACTTCCCCTTCTTCCACGTGAATTTTTGTAACCGTTCCATCCACTTGAGATGGAATCTCTACAACTGCTTTATCATTTTGCACTTCACATAGTACATCATCTTCTTTTACTTCATCGCCTTCTTTTACGAACCACTTAACTATTTCGCCTTCGTGGATTCCTTCACCTATATCGGGCAGTTTAAAATGAAATGCCATATTAAGAAAACCTCCTGATCATTTTTAGAAATTAATTACAGTATTAACTTTTTCAACGATATCTCTATGGTTTGGCAACCAAACTTCTTCCGCATCAGAAAACGCATAAACCGTATCCGGTGCTGTTACACGCAATACAGGGGCTTCGAGATGAAGGATTGCTTGTTCCTGGATTTCCGCAACGACATTTGCTGCTACGCCAGCCTGACGTTGGGCCTCCTGTACAACAACTACGCGGTTTGTTTTCTTAACCGACTTAATAATTGTTTCATAATCAATCGGGGATACTGTGCGAAGATCAATTACTTCAGCATCAATCCCATCTTTTTCAAGTTCCTCCGCCGCTTTTAATGAAGCATGTACCATAGCGCCATAGGAAACGAGAGTTACATCTTTCCCTTCCCTTTTCACGTCGGCTTTTCCTAGTTCTACCGTATAACCTTCTTCCGGAACTTCACCACGGAAGGAACGATACAATTTCATATGCTCCAGAAATACAACAGGGTCATTATCGCGTATTGCGGAAATTAGAAGCCCTTTAGCTTCATAAGGTGTAGATGGTATAACAACTTTGATACCTGGTTGCTGTGCAATTAATCCTTCAAGTGAATCTGCATGCAGTTCAGGTGTATGCACACCCCCACCAAACGGAGCGCGTATAGTAATTGGTGCAGTATGATGGCCACCGGAGCGATAACGCAGACGTGCCATCTGGCCATTGATAGAATCCATTACTTCATATACGAAGCCGAAGAATTGAATTTCCGGCACTGGACGATAGCCTTGTAATGCAAGTCCAATCGCCAATCCGCCAATCCCTGATTCAGCTAGTGGTGTGTCAAATACACGATCTTCACCGAATTCATCCTGTAATCCTTCCGTAGCTCGGAATACACCACCATTTTGACCAACATCTTCACCAAACACAAGCACGTTCTCATCATTTTTCAATTCCGTGCGCATTGCATCAGTGATTGCTTGAATCATTGTCATTTGTGCCATGATTTACTTCGACTCCTTTTCTTTATATATTTCCATTTGCTCCTGCAGATTGGATGGAAGTTCTTCATACATATTGCTGATTAAATCAGTAACTTTTTGCTTTGGTTGTTCTTCCGCTTTTTTTATAGCCTGCTTAATGTCTTCTTTTGCTTCATCGATAACCTTATTTTCATCTTCCTCAGACCATAATTTTTTGTCTTCAAGGAATTTGCGGAAACGAACGAGTGGATCTTTCTTAGCCCACTCATTATCAAGCTCTTCCGTACGGTAGCGGGTTGGGTCATCCCCGGACATTGTATGTGGACCAAAGCGATATGTTAATGTTTCGATAAGTGTAGGACCATCGCCATTAACTGCACGGTCACGAGCACTTTTTGTAGCAGCATAGACAGCCAAAACGTCCATTCCATCTACTTGAATGCCTTCTATTCCGGCAGCAACTGACTTTTGGGCTAATGTTTTAGCATTACTTTGTTTTTCAACAGGAACCGAAATAGCAAAACGGTTATTTTGCACAACGAAAATCGCTGGTGCTTTGTATGCACCCGCAAAGTTAATTCCTTCATAGAAGTCACCTTGGGAAGTTCCGCCATCACCTGTGTAGGTTATTGCTACATTCTTCTTGCCGCGCTTTTTAATTCCGAGTGCAACTCCTGCAGCCTGAACATACTGAGCACCGATAATTATTTGTGGGCTTAATGCATGAAGGTTCTCAGGATATTGATTCCCATGGAAATGTCCTTTAGAGAAAAGAAATGCCTGATACAACGGCAGACCTTGCCATATCAATTGAGGCACGTCACGGTAACCAGGCAAGATGAAATCTTCCTGTTCCAAAGCAAATTGACTTCCTAGCTGAGATGCTTCCTGACCTGCTGTAGGTGCATAGAAACCTAAACGGCCCTGACGGTTCAATGCGATGGAACGTTGATCAAGGATACGTGTGTAGACCATCCGACGCATAAGCTCCTTTAGTTCCTCATCAGATAAATCAGGCATATCATCTTCATTTACGATCTTTCCATCTTCATTTAGAATCTGGAACATTTCGAACTGACTTTCAATATTTTCAAGTACATATTTCAAAATAGGTCACCTCTTCCTTTCTTTTATACCTTATTTTATTTTTTTATCATTCCTAGCCTGCCCAGAACACAAACAATCTGTACATAAATTTTATATAATAGTTGTACCCTGTTTCGGTTAATGATAATCACTGCTATATCCCCATAGTAACCTGTTGCATAAAATATGTAAAGCAAATTGGTACAATAGATCTTTAAATTAAATACTATCGCAATTATCTTTCCTGGTCAATTAGTTTATACGTTTAAATAGCTCATATGTAAGGATTTTCATAATGACCTGACAGTGATTCAATATAAAGTTGCAATCTGTTATACCCGAAAAATATATCTGTATTATTTTTATAGGTACAGTTAACATGAAGAATGGTACATTTGCAGTATGAAACCAATACTTTGGCCGGATGCTCAGCTGCACTTATGCAAGTAAGAAAGTTTATACTTTCTTACTTGCGAACAAAAGCGCAAGCGCCTTGATCACCCCCGACAAGCTTAAGTGGAAACTACCAGTGGCGTTCTTTGCCACAGTAGTTTCCACTTAAGCTTGTCGGGGGTAGGCGCTGGAGCTGGACGATCAAAAGCGTAGGTGACTGTTTAGAAACGCATGCATAAGCAAGGGACTGGAAAGCGCATGTTTTTGGCGCTTGGAATGTCCATTGCTTATGACAGGAGTTTCTAGGAACCGGAGCTGGACGCGGCTATTTATGTGCAAGGGGTAATTGCTACCAAAAATTTATACTTTCTTACTTGCAAAAAAAGACTGCATCCAATTTAGTTCGGATACAGTCTCTTTATATGCTTTCCCTATTATTCTTCGTATGATACCTCTAGTCCTGCCGCATCATAAAATTCTTTTTTCAATGCATTATATTCTACTGTATGGTTATTGAACTGATCGTTTGAGTTGAGCACTTGCTCATAGCTGTCATTAATTGAATTAATATGCGCTGTCAGGTCTTCCTGTTCGATATCCTCCTGCTTGAGCATTGTGTACAACTCTCTTTCCAATTCCAGTGAATTCATATATGCTTCATTAAGCTCTGAATATGCAAGATATCGATTATTCATCACATCATACATATTTTCTGCTTTTTCCTTTACATCTGGATCCTCAATATCAGATATCAAGGTTTCAACAGCGGCAAATTCTTCCTGTGATGCTTCAATACTCTGTTTCTCAATACCGATTTTTTCTTCACGTTCATCGATGATTTCCAGAGCCTGATCGGATAGTTCCGTAATCTGATCAAAATCATCCATACCCAAATCAATAATTTGATTATAAATTTCCTGTTCCTGAATTTCCAAATCTGTAATAGCACCTTGCTGTTCCTCAAAATCTGCTTCCAGTGCAACTGCTTCTTCCAAGTGACTATGTATTTGTTCTTCTGTTGACTGGCTATTGCAGGCAGCTATAAGTGTTAACGGAATGATAGATAGAAATAGTAATAAGTTCTTTAATTGCACAATTTTTCCTCCCTATGTGTTCAGATACCGATAGTATTTTTAAAGTATACCATAAATTCGGCTTCAAAATTCAATACTAACTCCCCTAGTATGACTCTCTTTTTCAAATTTATGATTTATTCACTCCGGATATGTTAAAATAATAAATTGAATAGATTTAACATGAAACCATTTCAATATTCAAAAGTCTATCTTTCCTGTTACTTTTTGAATACCCATTATTATATAGATTATAACCGATAAGGAGTAATGCATGATGATATTAATGAAAGATATTGTACGTGAAGGACATCCTTCCCTTAAGAATGCTTCAGCAGAAGTGAGTCTTCCTATCAGTGAAGAAGAAAAGAGATTACTGGAAGATATGCTGGAGTTTCTAAAAAATAGTCAAGACGATGAAACAGCAGCAAAATATGATTTAAGAGCAGGCGTCGGGTTAGCCGCACCTCAACTTGGTATCGAGAAAAGACTCATTGCCATACATTTTGAAGATTTTAACGGGAAATTGTACAGCTATGGTCTGGTAAATCCAAAAATTATTAGCCATTCAGTTGAAAAATCCTATTTAACATCTGGGGAAGGCTGCCTTTCTGTAGATCGGCCGGTAGAAGGTTATGTTCCAAGGCATGCCAGGATTACAATTAAAGCGACGGATATTGAGGGAAATCCTGTCAAATTGAGACTGAAAGGATATCCTTCCATTGTCTTTCAGCATGAAATCGATCACTTAAATGGCATTATGTTCTATGACCATATAAATAAAGATAATCCCTTCGCAGTTCCTGACAATTCCACACCAATCGAATAAATCACCAGGTGTCTGTAGCACAGACACCTTTTTTAATGACTAATATTCCATTGGCTCTTATCAGATTGTTTGCTCTTAAATAAACTTCGCAGTTGATACAAAATGCGAAGTAACTGCAATTTGCGATAGGTCTATAGCTAATAATGGAAGCAAGTTACTTCGGCTACCGCTCGGGGAAATACACTGCGCTTTCCACGGGCGGCTGGTGAGCCCCTTCATGCTACGCATTTCAGTGTCTCACCTATGCCTTTCCTCCCGTTGGAGTCTCCGTGTATTCCCCCGAGCTGGTTAAGTTTGCTGCTAATAAACTGTATTCTTAATAACAAAATCTAATTATACAGCTTCACCAGTCCGGATGAGCGGCGGGCGGTGACTCCTGCGGGAAAAGCACGTGTCCGAAGACCTGAAGAGTGGTTTTCTCTTCGGGGCTGAGGCCGTGCCCTAAGGATGCGCATCCGCCCAGAGCGATCCCGGACGGCAGCAGATGCACATATTTCCGTAAATAATCTAAATTACATCGTACTTTACATATATTGTGTCTAAAACAACAGTTTTATCAGGAAACGAATACCCACAATTATCAGGAAAGCAACCTTCAATTTTCCGTTTCTAAACCATATTCCAGAGCCACAATGTATAAGATTTTATTCCCAGCTAATGATAAACATAGGAGAAGAATTTGTAAGAGTTTATTACTATTTTTTCATATTTGAAGTATTTTTATTTAATTATTCCTCATTTCGTACTATACTGTAGATAAGAGGATTGGACGGTAGATTGTTTTTGTTGCTTTTCTTAGATATCTGAAAGGAGACGTGTGTCCTTATGCTGAAACGCCTAAAAGAAAAGCTTAAGAAACGGTGGAGAGACTTTTTAGGCAAAGAAGGACGTGTACCAACTACTTTTAAATAAGACTACCAAGGATGCAACCAATCACACCAATGAAGTGTTTATAAATTATCTGGTTTGCTGCGGAAACATACCGGACAAAGGTTTTACGGAACACAATAATACCATCTTACCTTAGGAACAGTTATCGCCATTAGTCGGCATAGCTTATTTCCTTGAACAAAAATAAACAAAAAAGCAGTTAGGAGAGATGAAATGATTTTTAAAGTTTTATATCAGGAACTTCCAGATGAAGTCCCTGTTCGCGAACGCACGAATAGTATCTATGTTGAAGCAGATTCAGAAAGAGAAGTAAGAAAAAAATTAAGTGACCGGAATTATAACATCGAATATATCCAGAAATTAGATGAGGCACATTTGAAATATGAAAAAGACACCGGCAAACTAGAATTGGAGAAAATATAATATGAAATTTGTAAAAAATGACCAAACAGCCGTTTTTGCGCTAGGTGGATTAGGCGAAATCGGAAAAAATACGTATGCTGTCCAGTTCCAGGATGAGATTATTCTTATCGATGCAGGAATTAAATTTCCTGAGGATGAGCTCCTTGGAATCGACTATGTAATACCTGATTATACCTATATTGTACAAAATCAGGACAAAATCAAAGGACTATTTGTAACACACGGTCACGAGGACCATATTGGAGGTATTCCTTATCTCCTGCGTGAAGTTAATGTGCCTATTTATGCAGGTCCGCTCGCAATTGGATTAATCAGAAATAAATTAGATGAGCATGGTCTTTTGAGAAGTGCTAAATTAACCACGATTCAAGAAGATGATATTATTAAATTCCGTAAAACTTCCGTCAGTTTTTTCCGTACTACACACAGCATTCCTGACTCATATGGAATTGTCGTAAAAACACCACCAGGAAACATTGTTCATACTGGTGATTTCAAATTCGACTTTACACCTGTGGGCGAGCCAGCTAATTTAACAAAAATGGCTGAAATTGGTAAAGAAGGCGTTCTATGTCTCCTCTCAGATAGTACAAACAGTGAGGTTCCTGGCTTTACGATGTCCGAACGAGTTGTTGGCCAAAGCATTCATGAGATTTTTGACCGTGTTGATGGAAGGTTGATATTCGCTACTTTTGCATCCAATATTTACCGACTGCAACAGGTTGTCGAGTCAGCTGTCAAACATAATCGGAAAGTCGCTGTTTTTGGCAGAAGCATGGAAAATGCTATCAATATCGGACAAGAGTTAGGATACATTCAGGCTCCAAAAGAGACATTTATTGAAGGCAATCAAATCAACAGGTTCCCTGCCAGTGAAATCACTATTCTCTGCACTGGTTCACAAGGTGAGGCGATGGCAGCTTTATCCCGAATTGCCAACGGTACTCACAGGCAGATTCAGATCATTCCTGGGGACACTGTCGTGTTTTCTTCATCTCCAATCCCTGGAAATACTGTAAGTGTCAGCAGAACCATTAACAAATTGTACCGTGCCGGAGCAGATGTAATCCATGGCAAATTAAGTAATATTCATACTTCCGGACATGGCAGTCAAGAAGAGCAGAAGCTGATGTTACGTCTTATCAAGCCAAAATTCTTTATGCCAATCCATGGTGAGTATCGTATGTTAAAAGAACACCTTAAGCTTGCTGCTTCCTGTGATATAGATCCGGAAAATTCATTTATTATGGATAATGGTGACGTTCTTGCGCTCAGCAAAGATCAAGCAGCCATATCAGGGAAAGTACCATCCGGATCCATTTATGTTGATGGCAGTGGAATCGGTGATATTGGGAATATTGTATTACGCGACCGTCGGATTCTTTCCGAAGAGGGTCTCGTTATCGTGGTTGTAAGCATTGATATGAAAGAATTTAAAATTGCCGCAGGTCCGGATATTATTTCTAGAGGTTTTGTGTATATGCGAGAANAAAGAATTTAAAATTGCCGCAGGTCCGGATATTATTTCTAGAGGTTTTGTGTATATGCGAGAATCAGAAGACCTGATTAATGAAGCCCAAAAGCTTGTTTCCACCCATTTGAATAAAGTAATGGACCGAAAAACTACCCAATGGTCTGAAATTAAAAATGAGATTACTGACACAATAGCACCATTCCTATATGAAAAAACAAAACGCCGTCCAATGGTATTGCCAATTATTATGGAAGTGTAAATGTACAGCATTTAGTCACTTTTTGACAATCCACAGGAAACAAAAAGACATGAAAGAGTGTAACGCTCTTTCATGTCTTTTTTATTTTTGGCAGCATATCAATTCCTGCACATAAACATCCACGTCCAGCCCCGTTTACCAGCAACTCCCTGGGGTAAACAACCGCCACCGTTAGTCTCTACATAAGCTTGCCAGGGGTAATTAAGGCGTTTGCACTTTTGTTCTTAATCATCATCAATTACAAGACGTTTCTCAAATCGGGATATATCCTTATCTGCACCAATGACAATCAATATATCATCTTCAAGGAGTGCTTCATCGGCACTTGGAGACACGTTAATGTCCCGTCCACGCTTTATCGCCACAATATTACATCCGTAATTGGCACGTACATCTAGATCAATCAATGATTTTCCTACCATCTTCTTGCCCGCCTTCACTTCCACGATACTGTGTTCATCGGAAAGCTCAAGATAATCCAAAATATTGTTGGATATTATATTATGTGCAAGCCTTTTCCCCATATCACGCTCGGGATGTACAACCTGGTCCACACCGATTTTATTCAATATCTTTTCATGATAATCATTTTGTGCTTTTACTGTAATCTTCTTTATTCCAATATCAGTCAGAATAACCGCAGTCAAAATGCTTGCCTGTATATTCTCTCCAATTGCCACAATAACGTGATCGAAGTTTTTTATTCCTATTTCCTTTAACGTATCTTCATCTGTGGAATCTGCAATGACTGCATGATACGCAATATTTTTATAGGCATTAACCCTATCTTCGTCATGATCGATGGCTAGAACCTGCATACCTTCGCTGCTCAATTCACGGCATATACTGCCTCCGAATCGACCAAGACCGATGACTGCATAATCTTTTTTCATATAATTTATCCTCCAATAAAAATTACTCTATTAGTAATCATACTAATTGAATCGAGTAGGAGGGGGTGACTAAC
>NZ_LQNF01000050.1 GCF_001618145.1 Oceanobacillus damuensis | reverse complement strand
CGTAGCATGAAGGGGCTCACCAGCCGCCCGTGGAAAGCGCAGTGTATTTCCCCGAGCTGGATAGAAGATTGCTGGCATTTACTGTACTTGCTACAGCTAATGATGACTGAGAAATCTCTTGTTAGAAAAATACCTGATGCCCTGAAAGTAAATGAAATGTATTGATCTTTCTTGCGTAGAATTCTTTTTTGTAAAAACTCCATATCAGCAGCCCGTATACACGTAGACTCCAGCGGGAGGAAAGGCATAGGTGAGACACTGAAATGCGCTAGCATGAAGGGGCTCACCAGCCGCCCGCGAAGTGTATACGGGCTGCGGTTTCCGAAGTAACTTACTTCCATTACCAGGTTAGAGACTCAACATTGATGTTACTTCGCATTTTATATCAAATGCGATGAAAACCTAATTTGTTGAAACATAACACATCCATTACTTAGCGGTTTCCCTTTCTTTCGTGTTGCCCAACAATACTGATTTGGCCTTTTTTCTTTTTTCCTTATCACTTAACACAAACAATGTATCCCCTTTTTTAATGACAGATGTTCCTGTTGGAGTCATCAATTTTTTGCTTCGTGTTATTCCAATGATGAGTGTGTCATCCGGTAAACTTATTTCGATTAGAGACTTACCTACTGCCGGAGATTTTTTTGGTATGGTTACCTTCATAATTTCCGAATCAGAATTCCCCAAATTTATTAGTTCAATACTGGATTGTCCATCATCATCCTCTTCTGTTAAATCGAGCTTTTCAGCTAGCCAGGATAAGGTGCCTCCCTGAACCAAAGCAGATATTAAAACAACAAAGAATACAGTGTTGAAAATCAGGTTGCTGTTTTCCAGCCCGGCCAAAATTGGATAGGTTGCCAGAACGATAGGTACCGCTCCCTTTAAACCAGCCCAGGAAATGAATAGCTTTTGGTTAAGGTTATACTTCATAAACAGCATACTGATAAAAACAGCAACTGGACGGGCGATAAACATTAAAATGATTGCTATTAGAATACCTTCCCAGAAGACTTCTACCAATTCTTCAGGGAATGCCAGCAAGCCAAGTAATGTAAACATGACAATTTGCATCATCCAGGCAAATCCTTCATTAAATCTTAAAATTGCAAAGCGATGTGTCAAATCACTGTTTCCTACGAATAAAGCCATCACATACACTGCAAGCAGGCCACTCCCACCCAGATAGTCAGTAACAGCGTATGTAAATATAGAAGAGCCCATCGCCAGCACTGGATAGAGTCCGGAAATATCCAATTTAATATTATTTATGACCATTACAGTGATCTTACCTAAAACTAACCCGAATACGAGACCCAGCCCCATTTGCAGGAAAAAGTCAGAAATAGCCAGCCAGATAGAAATTTCCGGCATTTTAATTAATTCTATTAGTGTTACAGTCAGAAATACAGCCATAGGATCATTGGAACCAGATTCGGCTTCCAATGTGGAAGTAAGACGTTTATTATAGTTTTTACTTCCTAGCACAGAGAAGACGGCTGCTGCATCAGTGGATCCGATGATTGCACCCAAAAGAAGTCCTTCCAATAAAGAAAAACCAAGTATGTAGGTTGTAGCAATACCGACCACAAAAGAAGTAATTAGAACACCGAGTGTTGCCAGGGTACCTGCAGGAACAAGTATCGGCCTGATCCTGGTCCATTTTGTCTGTGTCCCACCGTCAAATAAAATAATTATTAATGCCAATGTACCAATTAATTGTGTTAATTGTGCGTTTTCAAAGTAGATAAAATTATTTAGCAACATACCGCCGATCAAGAAGAGAATCAGAGCAGGAAGCCCCAGTTGCGAAGAAAATTTCGTAGCCAGCACACCAATAATCAACATGATAGAGAGTAGAAATAATAATGCTCCTCCAGTTTCCATGACAACATCCTTCCGACATATCAGTTAAAGTGTATATTAACGTTTATATCTATTGTAGTGAAATATATCATTTTCCTCAAACAATACTGTTTTCGTAATTCAATCTGTGAAATGAATATATAGTGACAATCTCTTGATCCTGGTAGGATAATAGACTGTTTTGAGATAAGATAGATTTAACAAATTAAGAATAGGAGCTGATTTCAATTGTCTGTTCATGGTATCCAAGTAAAAGGTGCAATCGACTCTGAGACCCGCTGTAAACATTACCATCAGGAAAATGACCGGATTGCCATTAAATTTTATTGCTGCGGAGAATATTTCCCCTGCTTCAAGTGTCATGCGGAAGAAGGGTGTGGCAGCAAAGATGTAGTATGGCCGCAGAGCAAATTTAGTGAAGCGGCTATTTTATGCGGTGCTTGCGGAAAGGAACTTACAATTGAGCAGTACTTAAATAGTAGTTTTAAATGCCCTGTTTGCCAGGAAGCATTTAATCCAGGGTGTAGATTTCATCATGATTTATATTTTGAAAAGCAAAGACAGGTTTAATGAGGGGTTTACGGACAAAGCGGCATGAACAAAAGCTGATTCCCCTGACACATTAGGGAACCAGCTTTTTTACACGCTCTATTAAGCAACAACATCATAACCCTGTTCTTCAACCGCTTCACGCATAGCATCTGAAGTAATTTGTGCTTCATCATACGTTACTTCTACTTTACCTGCAGCTAAATCCACTTCAGCATTGGTAACACCATCCAATTCATTAAGGGCACCTTCTACAGACATTTTGCAGTGTCCGCAAGTCATACCTTGGACATTTAAAGTCGTTTTCATGTTGTTCTACCCCCCTTTCAAAGTCAGTTATAACATTATATTTTAACCCGCTTCAATCGAAGTGAGTTGGAAACGACACTTACAGAACTTAATGCCATTGCAGCACCGGCAATCCATGGCGCCAACAGTCCCAAGGCCGCAATTGGAATTCCGGCCGTGTTGTAACCGAACGCCCAGAACAGATTTTGACGGATATTTTTAATTGTAGCATGACTAATTTTAATAGCTTTAGGAATGAGTAATAGCTCCCCACCGAGAATGGTTACATCTGCAGCCTCAATCGCCACCTCAGTTCCTGTTCCAATTGCAATCCCAATATCGGCTGTGGCCAGGGCCGGAGCATCATTAACCCCATCACCGACCATTGCTACCTTTTTACCTTGTAACTGTATTTCTTTTACTTTCTCTGCCTTTCCTTCAGGTAATACCTGGGCAATTACTTTATCTATCCCTACCTGATCCGCAATTGCTTTTGCAGTGCGTTCATTATCACCTGTCAGCATAATTACTTCCAGACCTTGCTCTTTTAATTGCTTGATTGCTTCAGGTGCAGTTTCTTTAATCGTATCCGCAACGGCAATCGTACCACGGTACGTTCCATTAATAGCTATTAGCATAGCGGTTTTTCCGGCTATTTCAAAGTCTGTTAATTTCTCTTCAACTGCATGGACATCAACTTGATTATCGGCCATCAATTTTCGATTTCCGACAATTATCCTATTCCCCAAAATCGTTGCTTTAATACCATGGCCAGGTATGGCAGTGAATGCTTCTACATCAGCTAATTCGATTTCTTTCTCTGTTGCATAGGCAACAATTGCTTCTGCCAGCGGGTGTTCCGAACCTTTTTCCGCACTTGCGAGTAATTCTAAGGTTTCATTGTCCCCTGTAAAATCAGTTACTTCCGGTTTCCCTTTTGTAATCGTCCCTGTTTTATCCAAAACAATAGCATCTAATGCATGGGTACGCTCTAAATGTTCGCCACCTTTAAATAATATCCCATTTTCAGCTGCCCTTCCCGTTCCGACCATTATTGATGTTGGTGTAGCCAAACCGAGAGCACATGGACATGCGATGACCAGAACTGCAATGGAAGCAATCAAAGCCGGTTCGACTTGACCTGGCTGAACGAAAGATAACCATATAACAAACGTTAGGATCGCAATCACCACAACAATGGGCACAAAATATCCGGAGATGACATCGGCAAGTCTTTGAATTGGTGCTTTGGAACCTTGTGCATCTTCCACTGCCTGAACAATGGAAGCCAGTGCCGTGTCTTTCCCTACCTTTGTTGCTTCCATTTCAATCGATCCGTTTTTATTTATCGTCGACCCGATAAGGGCTGCATCTACCTCTTTTTCAATTGGAATGGACTCACCAGTTATCATCGATTCATCGACAGAGGTTCTGCCCTTCACAATTTTACCGTCTACAGGTATTTTTTCACCCGGTTTAACGATTAGACGGTCTCCAACAACAACTTCTTCAACCGGAATCATCCGTTCTTGGCCATCACGCAGAACACGTGCCTGTTTTGCCTGCAAATTAAGCAATTTGGAAATGGCAACTGTTGTACGACTCTTTGCACTTGTTTCTAGATACTTTCCGAATAAAATCAACGTAATAATAATGGCACTTGTTTCAAAATAGAGATGCGGCATATAGCCAGGATTTCCAGTGGCTTTTATTGCCTCAAAAAGGCTGTAGAAATAAGCAGCACTGGTACCAAGCGCGACAAGTACGTCCATGTTGGCTCCTCCATTCCGGAGATTCTTATATGCACCAACATAAAACTGCCAGCCGATAATGAACTGGACGGGGGTCGCAAGAACGAACTGGAACCAAGGATTCATGAAAATATCCGGAATGTGCACACCAAATAAATGGACTAGCATTGTCAATAGAAGCGGAAAAGACAACACAGCCGAAATGATCAATTTCGCCTTCATTTTCTTGAGCTGTTTTTCTTTCTGCGTCTGTTTTACCTCTTTATCTATTTTTGGCTTTGCGTCGTAGCCTATTTTTTTAATTCTTCCGATAATCGACGCTTCATCGATTACGCCGGGATTATATTCAATGGATGCACTTTCCGCTGCCAGATTAACCGTGGCCTGCTTAACTCCGTCCTGTTTATTCAAAACTTTTTCGATTCTTGTCGAGCATGCGGCACAAGTCATTCCACCCACATCCAACACCAATTTTTCATTTAAAACTCCATATCCGATTTTTTCAATTTTCGAGGTAATTTCATCGATTGAAGCTTTAGCAGGATCATAATCAAGCGTTGCCTTTTCGGTTGTCAAATTAACCTGGGCTTCCACACCATCCATTCTATTCAGCACTTTTTCAATTCGATTGGAACAAGCTGCACAGGTCATTCCTGTCAAACCAATCGTAGTATGCTTTTCTGCACTCATCTTTATCCCCCCTTACTTGGAAAACTGCTTCATGACGTCCATAAGTTCCTCAATTGCATCATTACCTTCACCAGACTTGACAGCATCACTGACACAATGTTTGACGTGTCGTTCAGCTACTTCAAACCCAACCTTTTTCAATGCTGCATTTATCGCACTGATCTGCACCAAAATATCTACACAATAACGGTCTTCTTCAACCATCTTTTGAATACCGCGAACTTGCCCTTCAATCCGCTTCAAACGGTTAGCAACAGCCTTTTTCTCATCCCTGGATCGAGGCATTGTAGGGTGATCATGTAAAAATTCATCCATATCAATCACTTCCTTTGGTTTATATTTATACTATACCCCCCTATTGTATAATTGTCAAAACAAAAAACTTGGAAAGCCTCCGGTAAGGCCCCTAAGTACAAGGCAGAAAGTCTAGCTCACCTATAGATTGCGAACCAAAAGTGTATACGACTTCGTTTTTGGATTAAATACATGATTATTTATGAGGTGGATCTTCTCTTTGGCATCTTAGACCATTTGGTGTCCACATACAATTGATGAAGTGCTTTTTATTGGCATCTCTGTCATCAATTTATACCAAACATTTATAGCTTAATATTCCCTTGTGGTTGAATTTCTACTATAATGAAATTAACCAATTAAAGCGATTACATTCATGTAAGGAGGAATAATCTTAATGAAAACATATGCATTGACTGCATTCGACCCGTCAGGAGAAAAGCTTCTTGATGAGTCATTTACTGCTGCAAATGACGAGGAAGCGAAAAAAGTCGGAAAAGCCAGGCTTGATGAGAAAGGATACACAGACCACACGCACCGCTGTGTAAACCCGGAAGCAAAACTAGTCTTGTTTCACAGATAAGTTGCCCCTCCTGAAATTTACGGCTTACTCTCTATATTGATGGAAAAAATAAAAGAACAAAAGCGCAAGCGCCCGTTTAGGGACGTACGGACTGCGCCCCGAACTGTGGGGTGGTTCGACTTGTCGAACATTCCTACGTAGGAGATAAAGGAAACACGACGAACGGAGAGAGTCGATGTTGACTTTCACCACAAGGGTATAAGTGCGACTAAGCCTCATGTCTTAGCCAGTCGGCAAGTCTTCTTTATCGTACGGAGGCGAAGGAAGTCTCGGTAGTCCCTGGGCGTTGGAGCTGGGCGATCAAAAGCGAAGGTGACTGTTCAGAAACGCACGCATAAGCAAGGGACTGGAAAGCGCATGGTTTTCGCGCTTGGAATGTCCATTAGCTTATGACGGGAGTTTCTAGGAACCGTAGCTGGACGTGGCCGTTTATGTGTAAGAATTAATTGCTGCCAAAATTTTATACTTTCCTATCCTCAGAAAAAGCCCGCAGATGAATTCATCAGCGGGCTTCTTATGTAACAATTTTAGTTAGTCTCTTCAGGATTACCGTAAAGCTCTTCCAATGGCTTCGTAATAATACGGCTGATATCATTGATTACAAGGTTCAAACGCTGTTCCTCTTCCATCAATTTAGCAATATCCTGATGTTCCTGTACTGCTTCAACAACAGCACGTGCTTTTTCGACTTCTTCTTCGGTAATTTCAAGCCCTTGCATTTGCTTTTCCTGTAACTCCATTTGCGTATCACGGAAATTTTCAAACATTTGCTTGGCGCTTGGATCATTCATAACCGTTTCATATGCAGTTTGCAGATTTTTAAATTCTTCGCTTTCACGAATAGCTTTTTCCAAATCATATGCGCTATCATAAATATTAGGCATGTGTTTCCCTCCTTGACATTACTAACGCTACTATAACAGACCATGTAAAACATGTATACCCAGAGATAAATCGGCAAAATGAGTGAAAACCATTTTTCGGTTTTGATGGAACTGCTATAATTGAAAAGAGACTGACCAAAAGGAGTTTTCACCATGCAAAAAATGCTGAAAAAGGTATTTTCCACTTTTTTAATTTATGATGAAAATTTACCTGAAATTCCGGACAACTATCAATGGTTTCTCACAGAGACCAATCAGATTGCAGGCATATGCAAAAATGAATTGAGTGAAAAGGATGTTGCGATACTATCCGCTTTTTTGACTCCTTATAATTTAAATATTCCTAAACCAACAGAACAGGAATTGATATGGAAAGAAAGAATCCAGTCCTCTTCAAGCACGGAGGAACCAAATGAGGGTTTTCGGTTTGTTTATTTCCATTTTAACAAAAACCAGATTGAACCGGCTATTTTCAAAACAACTATCCAGGAATTCTTTTCGAGACCGATATCGATACTGTGGGAGAATGAGCATGAAGGGATAATTATCCAACAGAAGGAAGCCCTTTCAGCGGAGCAAATCTCCTATGTTCAAATTAGTGACACCCTAATGAGTGATCTTTATGTAAAAATCAAATTCATCGTAGGTCCTTTTCTAAACCAGTTTACTGGGTTGCGTGAATATCACTCAGCACTTGTCCAATCTGCCGCATATGCTTTTACATATACGGACAAGTCAGTCATTACCTATGTGGATGCCATTCCGTTCATTTTTGTCGAACATACTGCTGCTGACCAGAGGAAGCAATTAGGCACTTTTGTTTTGAAGGAATTCAGGAACGATGAAGATTTTCTTCAAATGATCCGGACATTTATTCACTGTAACCTGAATATCTCGGTCGCTGCAAAAAAATTATACATGCACCGGAACAGCCTTCAATACCGCATCGACAAGTTTCAGGAAAAAACTGGTGTGGATCTTAGACAGTTTGATCAGGCAGTCACCGTTTATCTAGCACTTTTAGCAATCATGCACAAAGACGAAGCGTAACTTTGTGCACCGTTGCCATTTCCCACCCTTTATAAATTCTGTACACTGGAGTTATTAGAAAACTTGGCATTCGCCAACTTTTCGGCGAATGCCTTACTTGCTAAAAAATTTACATAACGGAGGGAAAAGAAATGGCTGAATTACGTTTGGAACATATTCAAAAAACATATGATAAAAATGTTATTGCTGTAGATGACTTTAATTTGCATATTAAGGATAAAGAATTCATCGTTTTCGTTGGTCCATCAGGTTGTGGGAAATCTACAACGTTACGCATGATTGCAGGTTTGGAAGAAATTACGGATGGTGAGTTCTTCATCGATGATAAAAAGATGAACGACGTCGCACCGAAAGACCGTGATATCGCAATGGTATTCCAAAACTACGCATTGTATCCACACATGAATGTTTATGACAATATGGCATTTGGATTAAAGCTCCGTAAATTTAAAAAAGATGAAATTGATAAGCGCGTGAATAATGCGGCTAAAATCCTTGGTCTGGAAGCATACCTTGATCGTAAGCCAAAAGCTCTTTCCGGCGGTCAGCGCCAGCGTGTTGCACTTGGACGGGCTATCGTACGGGACGCCAAAGTATTTCTGATGGATGAGCCCTTATCCAATCTTGATGCTAAATTGCGTGTGCAAATGCGTGCTGAGATTCAAAAGCTCCACCGTCGTCTTCAAACAACTACTATTTATGTAACGCATGACCAAACAGAAGCTATGACGATGGCAACACGTCTTGTCGTGATGAAGGACGGAATCATTCAGCAGATAGGCGCACCAAAAGATGTGTATGATCTCCCGGAAAATGTGTTTGTCGGTGGATTTATTGGTTCCCCTTCCATGAACTTCTTCACAGGCACATTATCAAATGGATATTTCGTTATGGATGATCAGGTGAAATTAAAAGTTCCAGAGGGCAAGTTAAAAGCGCTGAAAGAACATAATTATACAGATAAAGAAGTAATTATGGGAATTCGTCCAGAAGATATCCATGACGAATTAGTGTTTATAGAAGCGGCTCCAGAATCCAAAACAACGGCTCTGATTGAAGTAGCGGAACTAATGGGGGCTGAATCTGTTCTATATTCGAAAATCAGTTCCCATGATTTTGTTGCAAGGATTGATTCCCGTACTGATATTAAAGGCGGAGACAATATCGAACTTGCATTTGACATGAATAAAGTTCATTTTTTTGATAAAGAAACCGAACTTAGAATAAGATAAGTGTTAAGAGAAGCGGATTTTCCGCTTCTTTTTTTGCAAGTAGGGAAGTATAAACATACCAACCTGCATAAGGTGCAACTAAGGCTGTCACCGAAAGGCATGGTGACAACCAAGATTTCTGACAAATTGAAACGATTTCTGCATAAGGTGCAACGAAAGCATTCACCCAGAGGCATAGGCAAATGCCTTGAATTTCTAATTAGAGAGTATATCGCCATTCCTGCTCGACTTTTACGTGGGACCTCTTTAGCAGGATTTCCTCTACTCGATGTCTTGCGGTTTTAAATATATATGTAAGGGAGGAAAGCCCCTGAAGACTCTCCTCCGTCCATATTATTTAGAAGTTTCCATTCATTTGTTGTTGAGCAGTTTGAACAAGACGCTTAGTGATTTCTCCACCTACAGAACCATTCGCACGTGAAGTAGTATCAGCGCCAAGGTTCACTCCAAATTCTTGAGCGATTTCAAATTTCATTTGATCAAGAGCTTGCTGTACTCCAGGAACAAGTAATTGGTTTGAATTGTTGTTGTTAGCCATGTTTATCACCTCCTGTAATTCTATTGTCTGCACTTCATAAAAACTTATAACTAGTTATCGCTGGTAATTTGTAGGATAATTTCCAACTCGCTTAAAGGAAAAACACGTTGCTGGTTGTGTCAGCAACGTGTCTCTGTGAGATTATTTTGGATATGTCATCTCCTCTGGTTTTACGTATTCATCAAACTGTTCTTCAGTCAGCAATCCTAATTCCACAGCCGTTTCTTTCAATGTGGAATTATCATTGAATGCTTTTTTAGCTATCTTGGCTGCATTTTCATATCCGATATGCGGATTCAATGCAGTCACAAGCATTAAGGAATCATTTAAATATTTTTCTATTTGTTCATGATTTGGCTCGATACCAACCGCACAGCGTTCATCAAATGAAATGATGCTGTCTGCCAGCAATTGACTGGACTGCAGGAAGTTATATGCGATTACCGGTTTGAAGACATTCAGCTCAAAATTCCCTTGACTTGCTGCAAACCCGATTGCCGCATCATTTCCCATAACCTGCGCTGCCGCCATTGTAACTGCCTCACTTTGTGTCGGATTTACTTTACCTGGCATAATGGAGCTTCCAGGTTCATTCGCAGGAATTGTAAGTTCGCCAATTCCACAACGTGGTCCACTTGCAAGCCAGCGGACATCATTGGCAATCTTCATCATATCAGCTGCCAATGCCTTTAGAGCACCATGTGCATAAACCGTTTCATCGTGACTTGTTAAAGCATGGAATTTATTCGGTGCGGAGATAAACTCTTTTCCTGTATACTCACTGATTGCTGCACAAACACGATCAGAAAACTCCGGGTGTGCATTCAATCCAGTTCCAACAGCCGTACCACCTATTGCCAATTCTCTTAAATGATTTGTGCTTTCATTAATCATCATTTCAGATTTCTCCAGCATACGATGCCATCCACTGATTTCCTGGCCAAGTGTCAATGGTGTTGCATCCTGTAAATGCGTACGCCCTATTTTTACTATATCCGAAAAAGCATTCTGTTTTTCTTTAAGTGTTGCTTTTAATTGTTCAACTGCAGGGATTACAGTATCCTCCAATTTAATTACAGACGCTACGTGCATTGCAGTAGGATATGTATCATTGGAACTTTGGGATTTATTCACATCATCATTCGGATGAAGTCTTAATTCACTCCCCTTTTCCTGAAGCCACTTATTGCCGACAAAAGCCAATACTTCATTTACGTTCATATTTGACTGTGTACCGCTTCCTGTCTGCCATACAACCAGTGGAAAATGTTCATTCAGTTTATCCTCAAGGACTTGATCTGCCGCATAAGAAATTGCCTCCGCTTTTTCACTTTCCAGAAGTCCTAAATCTTTATTAGCCTTTGCTGCACTTCTTTTTAATATTGCAAACGCTTTTATAATCTCAAGCGGCATTTTTTCGTTGCCAATAGGGAAGTTCTGTTTACTCCTCTGTGTTTGTGCCCCCCAATATTTGTCTGCTGGTACATTGATTTCCCCGATTGTATCTCTTTCCACACGATAATCCATCTTGTTTTTCCTCCCTTTGTTATGTATGATGATTGCTAAAACCATTTCTATTGTATCAAATTTTTCAAATAAAATAATAGTTATAATACTTATCTTCCAAAAGACTTAAGGATCTAAAAATGCCATAAATTTACACTGACACAAAATTGTACTACTATATTATCCAAAAATTATTCCTTTTTCGATATAATACTAACGTAGGATTTTAAAATTGAGGAAGACCATTCAACGCAGAACCACTCACACAGTAGAAGTCTTTCTTGCAGCTATAGATTTTTTGCAATACGTGTTTAGAGGAGGATCTCTATATGCCGAATATATGGACACATTTACTGTTCTGTGAAGATGTTATCGATGCTGTAAAGCAGCCATATCCATTTTCACAATACGAACCCTATATGAAACTAGGGGCACAGGGTCCTGATCCCTTTTTTTATTACAATTTCTGGCCATGGATTAAAGAAGAGCCGGTACATGAAATTGGAATGGAACTGCACACAAAACAATGCGGTGAATTTTTGATGGACCTTATTATAAGTGCAAAGGACCAATGCAGCGAAGTGAAAGCCTATGTGACTGGATTTATCACACATCATCTATTGGACCGGCATACACATCCATATATACATTACCGTGCGGGCTATAAAGGCAACAACCACCAAAAGCTTGAAATTTTAATTGATACGGTAATGATGGAAAAATTTCACAAGCTGAAAACGTGGAAATCACCGGTCTATAAAGAAATTAATGTGGGTAAAACTTTAAACCCGGAAATTTCCGCACTGCTCGATCACAAGATAAACAAATATTATCCGCATTTAAAACAGTCAAATCCGGAATACATTCAAAGATCGTATAAGGATATGATGCTTGCACTTAAAATACTGGCAGATCCTCGTGGGTGGAAAAACCTTCTTTTCGGATCAATGATTTCACCCTTTTCCCATCAACCCATAAAGGATGATATTGACTATTTGAATCTAAATCATACAACATGGTACCATCCCGCAACAAATGAACCATCCAATAAAAGTTTTATTGAACTATACAGCAAAGCCAGGGGAGAATGCATCGATATCATTATTGAATTGAAAAATTATTGGGAAAAAAATAGCGAGCATTCCAGACAGAGGCTGACAGAACTTATCGATCATATTTCATATGATACCGGCAAACCATTAAAACTTGGTCTCGTCAATAAATACAGTGATCCGATCGTATAAAAAAACAGAGTCTGCACTCTGTTTTTTTTTATTGCTCTATGCTTTTTTTATAGCTCGGAGCGGATATAAAGTGTGACGCAGCTTTTGCCAGCCTATTTTGGTTTTACTTCCACTTTTCCTTTAGGGTCTGTAAGTCGTTCTGCATCTCTGATCCCTTGATCAATATCAACAAGTCTTAAAATAAAGATACCGATGATAAAAAAGAAAACGAGTGATATAATGCCAAATCTGCTGTTCCCTGTAATCTGACCAATAAAAGCGAACATGAATGGTCCCACAACAGCTGCGAATTTGGAGGAAATACCATAAAAGCCAAAGAATTCCGCATGTTTATTGGCAGGTACCATTCGACCGAAAATCGACCTGCTCAATGATTGCGCACCGCCCTGTACCATTCCGACACAGATAGCCAGAATATAAAAATGTATAGCTGAATTCATAAAGTATCCAAGGATGACAATACCGAGATAAACGAAAAGCGTTATATTTAATGCTTTTTTTGCAGTAATGACTGATGCAAGCCAGCCGAAGAAAAACGTAAAAGGAATCCCCACAAACTGTGTAATCAGCAAGGCAACAATCAAATCATTTTGAGCGATCCCGATTTCGCTGCCATAAACGGTTGCCATCCGGATAATTGTAGATATTCCATCATTGTAAAGCCAGAATGCCAGAAGGAAAATAAGGAGCTGTTTATACTGCCTAATTTCCCTGAAAGTGTTGCCAACCCTTGAAAAGCCGATTGCCACATAAGATTTATCCCGTTTCGTTTGCACTTTCTTTTCTTCTTTAATATTTTTTATTAAAGGTATTGAGAAAATCAGCCACCAAATACCTACAGAAGCAAAAGAAACCCGACTGGCCATTGCAGTATCGGCAAGCCCAAACCAGCCAGGATTCAAAATCATCAATACGTTTATTAACAGCAATATTCCTCCGCCGATGTAGCCATATGCGAATCCTCCAGAGGACACACGATCCATCTCATCTTTTTCTGCTATTTCAGGAAGAAAACCATCATAAAATATGTTTGCCCCCGAAAACCCGATTGATCCGACAATAAATAATACAGAAGCTAATATGTAATCTCCTTCTCCAACGAAAAACAATAGAATACTGGCTATAATACCCATAAACGCAAAAAATTGCAGGAACTTCTTTTTTGACGCAGAAAAATCGCTGATCGCACCCAAAATTGGTGCCAAAAATGCCACAATCAGCACGGAAACCGATTGCGAATACCCCCAGTAACTTGTTGCCAAACCTTCCTCAAGCCCTGAAGCGGCAACACTTGAATAGTAAACCGGAAGAACGGCTGCCATAATCGTTGTAGCAAATGCAGAGTTACCAAAATCATAAAGCATCCAGCTTCGTTGTATTTTCTTTTTATTATCCATTGTAATCTCCCCCCTTTCCATTAGCATAGCAAATAGGGAACACCAGGCGCTCGATAAATTAAAAATTTTACAAAAAATATATAATTTTTTCTAAAATCGACATATTCCTAAGCCTTTGGGCGATTGTCTTAGTTGCCATGTAAAACGATTGCTGTTTTTACTTGCCAACAACTTATTTCCCCTTTCCCTCTCTTGTGGTTGGTACTTCTTCAAGTGCAGCTGCTGCTTGGTTTGTGTCCTCAATTGCAGCTGTCAAGTTGGACATACGACCAACCTGATCTTCGACAATTGCTTCAAGTTCTTCTATTGTCGCAGTAGTTTCTTCGATAATAGCCGCCAATTGGTCAACGGAATCATCAATCGTCACGGAGGAGCTTTGTATGTCTCCAGCCTGCTCCCTCAGATCATTTAAATATTGAATGAAAATGTCTAATTGAGCAGTTATTTTTTCAAAGTTGATTTGAGCTAGTTTCAGACTCTCTGAACTATGCAGAAGCTGTGATTTATTATCATTTACTTCTTTTTGGGTTTCCACAGCCCCCACTTCAATGGTGTTCATATTTTCCTCTATTTGCTGGGCTGTCTGATTAGAGACTTCAGCCAGTTTCCGCACTTCCCCAGCAACGACAGAAAACCCTTTCCCCGCCTCCCCAGCTCGTGCTGCTTCAATACTGGCATTTAAAGCAAGCAAGTTAGTTTGGGTAGCGATGTCCCGTATTTGTGCTGTGAAATTGTTATTAACCTGGATTTTCGTTACGAGGTTCTCCATATTGCTGATTAATTGATTAAAAGAATCCTGAAATCCTTCCATTGTGCTTGACAGGTCTTCAATCGATTCATGGCCATTTTCGGACAATGATTTTAATTGTTCACCTTCATCGACAGTCTTTGTAAAAGATTCCATCATTTTATTCAGTAATTTATTCGTATGTTCTGTACTCAACGATATTTTCCCAGCTTCTTCAGCTTGAGATTGGCTGCCTCTATTAATTTCCGTAAATGCTTCACGCATTTCTGCCATAGAGTGGAAATTCAATTGGCTGTCTTTTTCGAGAATATTCATCTGGGAACGAACCTCTTGGGCACCCTTTTGTACGATTGCAGACTGTGTTTGCTGCATTTCAGAGAAAGATTCGCTTTCTTCCAATGCATTTTCAGCATTTCTGATCAGCATTCGCGCGATTTTCACCTGGATGACAAGCACAATAAAAACAAGAAGGTAAAATACAAGTGTAATTGCTGTTGCACGACCATCAAAACCGATGACCTCGCCTTTTTCGACAACAAAGAACATCAGCAGGCCAAGACCTACTATCCCGCCTGTAATAAGGGCAGCCATTGATAACGATATTGCAGCAACTGCAAGCAGATAAAACATAAAGAGCATATTTGTAACATAATCAGAGCTAAGGATAATCATTAATGCAACCCCGGCAATCGCCGTAATGACGATATATGGAATTACTTTTAAATATATTCCTTTATGGTTGAAGATCCCTACGACCGTCAAGCAAAGGATGCCTCCTGCCCCGATTGCCACAATGTTTTCAAGCGGAGCACCCACGATAAGTTCTGCCCCGACCCCAAGTAAGATTGAAAATAATAAAATATAAAAAGTTATGTTGTTCTGTCTATGTATTAACGTATTTGTCTTTTCCATGCTGCTTCCTCCATACTATGTATAATGTGATCCCCCATAAAAAGGCCTTACCACTCAGGAGGTAAGGCCATAGGAACAAAAGCTATTCCCAAACAAAATGTTTGAATTCTTCACTTAAATTTATAAATTGGTCTTTATGGCCATTTTCGAGGGAGATATTTATTTCTTCCTCTAATCTTGCCTTATTCCAGTTAAAACAAAGTTCATCCATTATTAAGCGTGCAAAAAGTCTCAGTTCATAAGGAATTTCACGTTTAGCTCTCCACTCTTTACCCTGATAACGATAAAATCTGTAAACTATCTTTTCCTTTTTCACGGAACACGCCCCCTTTTGTTCCTTTTTACTATTATCTTAAATTTTTAGAATAATTGCAACAAAATTTTAATAAAAAGTTTAGTTTCGTTATATTCTTTCCCCCGGGAAATTTACTTAGTAAGTTCCAAGACATATAACCATGCCCTTTAATGTTTCTCTAGACCCATCCGATTCTCTTCTGATACACTATTAAAGTTAAGATGTTGGGTATGGAAAAACACATTAGTCTTGCGAACAATTAACCGCTTATAATTTCTTTCATTTTTGAACAACCTCTAATAAGGACATAGAAAACATTCAGCAATAAATTTGGAGGCAATTTAATGAGTCATTCAGAAAACCTGAAAAAAGGGGAAAAAGGAGCTTGGATCAGTATTGGAGCATATATTTTGCTTGCCATCACCAAGCTTTACATTGCAGCAATAGGTCATTCAGATGCTTTGAGAGCAGATGGTTTAAACAATACAACCGATGTTGTTGCATCTGTTGCTGTGTTGATCGGACTGAAAATATCGAGAAAACCTCCTGATGAAATACACCGGTATGGCCATTACAGAGCGGAGACAGTCGCCTCCATGTTTGCAGCCTTTATCATGATGTTCATTGGGGTACAAGTTATTTTTGATACCTTTCAAAAGCTGTTTGTTGCCGGCGTTACTCAACCAGACATGCTTACTGCCTGGACAGCGCTTGGTTCTGCTGTAATTATGTTACTTGTTTACCGCTATAATTTTAAGCTTGCCCAAAAAATTAAAAGCAGTTCCTTGAATGCAGCAGCACAGGACAATCGCTCAGATGCATTAGTCAGTATTGGAGTATTTGTCGGAATCATAGGTGCGCAATTCGGAGTTTTCTGGCTCGACCCATTAGCTGGGTTGGTAGTTGGTATCATTATCTGCAAAACCGCCTGGGATATTTTTAAAGAATCTACTATCACATTGACAGACGGTTTTGATGAAGAACAATTGGAAAATATAAAAACAAGTATTACAAAGGACGATGATGTAAAAAAAGTTGTGGATGTTAAGGGAAGGATTCACGGAAATCAGGCATTAGTTGAGATTACCATACTTGTCGAACCCAGTCTGAATGTTGCCGAGAGCCATAAAATAACTGAAAGAATCGAAAATTACCTTGATTTAAAGCATAATATTACTCATGCACATATTCATATTGAACCATATGAAGAGTAACAGGCTTAACGCACAAACCGCGTCAGGCCTGTTGTTTTTTATAAAGAAAATAAAAATACAGTCATAATTGCGCCAATAACGACAAACACGACATTTAATCCGGCAAAAGCTAAACCAATGGCTACTAATCCACCAATCATTCCTACATGCGGCTCCTCTGGATTGACTGACAAGATTCCAGGAAAGATCAGTGCCCCCAGTGCGGCATACGGTATCGCTCCCAGCCACCTGTTGAGCCATGGGCGGAACTGCATCTTCTCAACAATAAATGCTGGGATAACTCTTGGAAGCATTGTTACCAAAGACATACCAATAATAATTAGAAAGATCATTTACGGCCCTCCTTGAGCAAATAGATACCACTCATTCCCCCAAATATTGTCCCCGCAACAATGGCCCAGCCTGTACTCATTCCAATCTGAATACATAAAGCATTGATCAGCATGGCAACAATGGCAATGAGTGCCACCCTTTTTTCCTTTTTTATAGAGGGAACGAGGAGACCTATAAACATCGCATATAAAGCAATGCCCATACTTTGACTTAATTTCTCAGGGATGACATCGCCCAGAATGCCACCGAGGAGAGATCCAAAAATCCACGATAAATAGGCAATTACAATGATGGCCCCATAGAAAAATGCGCCTTTTTCCATTTTCGATTCATTTGGATTTACTGCTGATACCGCAAAAGTTTCATCAGTAAGCCCCATAGAAAGTGGTAGTCTCCATCGTAAGCTGAAGTCCCTTAGTTGATTCATAAAGGAAAGACTCATCACAAAATGGCGAAAGTTCAGTACAAAAGTTGCGATAATGATTTCCAATGCACCGGCTCCCACTGCAATCATATTCACGGCCATAAACTGACTTGCGCCGGCAAACACCATGATGCTCATGAGCGTTAATTCCGTTAGTGACATCCCTGCTTGTTTTGCAAGCACACCATATGTAAGGGCAACAGGTAAATAACCAAGCATAATCGGAAAGCCGGTAAGTAACCCTCTTCTGATCATATGTAAAGAATTCGGTGAATTTATTTCTCCCTTGTCTGTCACAATTGCTGACAATCCTCCCTTCATAAAATTCTTTATATTATAACCGAATCAGCAGTAAAATTGAAGCCATTTCGTTGGAAAAGATATGCTATTGACAAACAAAGATTGGACCATGTATAGTCAATATTATCATAATTAAATCACAACGTTTATCCAAGGGTTAACAGTAGATTATATTCTGGCAGAAAATAGAGACAAAGCGGTTGCTGCAAGCTTTGGCCGGTAATAATTGAATTACAGATCCTATATAACTGATTGCTCGTACGGTCATAGTGAATAGTCAGCAAATGGATTTTTTACAATGAGAGGGTGAAAAATAATTTCACCAATCAGGGTGGTAACGCGGAGCCAAGCTTCGTCCCTATTTTTTAGGGGCGGGGCTTTTATATTTTTAGCAGGAGGAAAACATCATGATTCCAATCAAACCAAAACATCAGCCTTCAATTATGGAAGCAGCTGTATCTTTTATTTTCATCATCGGTCTAATCAGTTATTTTATAATTGGACTGGGGACTGCCCCCCATATACCGATCCTACTTGGTATCTTTACCTTGGTTGTTTACGGTTTACTTAAACGAATACCGTTTAGGCAACTGCAGGAAGCAATGATTTCAGGAGCAAGCTCCGGAATGGGAGCGATTTTCCTTTTCTTCCTTATTGGTATACTTATAAGCAGCTGGATGATCAGCGGAACAATTCCCGCCTTGATCGATACTGGCTTTTCAGTTATTGGAACCACATGGTTCTATGGAATAGCATTTGCTGTGACAGCCATTATTGGTGTTGCGCTGGGCAGCTCTCTTACAACTACTGCGACGATTGGGGTAGCGTTTATCGGAATGGCTGGTGCGATGGATGCATCTTTTGCTATAACGGCAGGTGCCATCGTCTCCGGTGCCTTTTTTGGAGATAAAATGTCTCCGTTATCCGATACGACCAATCTAGCTTCAACAATTGTCGGTGTGGATTTATTTGAGCACATCAGACATATTAGTTTAACAACCATACCTGCATTTATTATTTCATTTATTTTGTTTGTCATTTTATCTCCCGAAAACTCTGGCTCGGCTTCCCTGAACCGTGTGGAAGAGTACCAAACAGCATTGCAGTCTGCAAATATGATACATTGGGCATCCTGGATACCATTAATCGTGCTGATCATCTGTACGGTATTTAAAGTCCCTGCTTTTATAGCATTAATGGCCAGCAGCAGCGTAGCAACATTATCTGCAAGCATTACAGGCAACCTGACATGGTCCGAAATATGGACAATCTGGTTTAATGGATATACCGGTTCGACTGGTTTTGAACCTGTTAACGACTTACTGACTAAAGGCGGTATCAACAGCATGCTGTTTACAATATCATTGGTCATTCTCGCTTTAAGCTTTGGAGGATTGTTATTCGTAACTGGCATTCTTCCTAGTATGCTCACAGCTTTACAAGAAAAATTACAGAAAGCCCGTTCCATAATTCTCTCCACAGCAGCGACTGCAATCGGTGTGAATGTATTAATTGGAGAACAGTATCTTTCCATATTGCTTACAGGGGAAACCTATAAAGGAATGTATGAAAAAGCAGGCCTGACCAAAAAGGCACTTTCGAGAACGCTTGAAGATGCAGGAACAGTCATAAACCCGCTCGTACCGTGGAGTGTGTGTGGAGTATTTATCGCAAACGTATTAGGCGTCCCTGTCCTTGACTATCTGCCATTCGCATTTTTCTGTCTGCTTAGCCCAATCATTACGATTCTTTTCGGAGCAAAAACTGCAAAGATCCGTAAACAATGAAAAGAGAGACCGTTGGTGGTCTCTCTTTATTTTATATAACTAACCCACTTTGGCAGATTGAAATTGACAAATAATCCTTGTCAGTAGCAAGGAGGGCTGAAGATACACTGCTTACGTTGACTTTGGATTAACTGTTCTCTTTGATCAGTCTAGGATACATCAATATCCTAGGCTCTTTTTGTTAATTTAGTCTTTTATTATCGTAGTTGATATAAAATGCGACGTAACTTCTATTTGTGTTAGAACTTTGGCACGAATAAT
>NZ_LQNF01000049.1 GCF_001618145.1 Oceanobacillus damuensis | reverse complement strand
GGAGTGTATACGGGCTGCGGTTGCCGAAGTAACATGCTTCCATTACCAGGTTAGAGATCCCACATATAAAGATTACTTCGCATTTCATATCAAATGCGAAGAGAATAAAACAACAAACATTACAAGAAGGACTAAAAGAAAAAAGCCCCTATTCAGGGCTTCTTATTAAAGAAGATTCATGAGCTGAAACAGCGCCTTTTTCATGAAGACAACTGTAAATGTTATGGTATGTTTTAATGTCGATTTCCCCATTAATATATTTTTTTTGATAATAATCCAGCAGATTGTCTATGGTTTGAGGCGCAAATTTGTGCTCCATTTCAAAGGCATCCAATAGTTCATTAAGCATAGAAAACCCCCATCACAAGTTTTATTGTAGCTATATATACAACTATATGATGGAGAAGTGGCATTCATTCGATTTTTCCATTAATAGTTTTTCGGTGCTGGTAAATCCACAGTTTGGACAAGACTCTTGCTGTCAAGGTCGTAGATGCTGTATTGATTGTTTGAAAAGGTGTATATTGAATCGCCAACCGAAACCATGCGTTTTATTTCTGACTCCCAATCAGGATAATCCTGTTGTTCTGTGGGCTGGTGTGAAATGGTATCGTGCAGCTTAATACCATCTTCAGCTGTAATGCTATAAAGAAAAGCACCTTCATAAACAAAGGATTGATCTTCGTAAGTGGCACCTCCCTGGGTTATCAGCTTACTTTCATACAAAGCAGCAGGAAATCCGAAAAGATCTCTGTCAGGATGTTTAAACAATACTTTATGATTATAGTTAATTTCACTGTGGGAACCGGCACTGCCAATAATTTCGTTCTGCTTTTCAATTGGGTTTGCCGGATCGCTGACATCAAACAGGGAGATTTTCAATCCATCGTTTCTCACCAAGGGCTCAGAATTATTATCATTTTGAACGAGCTTCGTATTTTCTCCAAAACCGATGACATGATTTTCATCAAGTGGGTGAAGATAATTGCTGAAGCCAGGAATTTTCAGTTCTCCCAGGACAACAGGGTTTGTTGGGTCTTCAAGATTAATTACAAATAACGGATCGATCTGTTCGAACGTGACCATATATGCAACATCCTCCATGAAACGAACACTGAAGATCTGTTCGCCCTCAGCAAGGCCTTCGACAGAACCGAGTGGATGGAGATCCAGATCATAGGTATACAGATTATTGGTAGAAGGGACATCTGAATTCCACATACCTCCCTTGGTTGTAGCTACCCGGAATGTACCGTTTCTTTCGTCCATGGCAAACTGGTTGATCAGGGTACCGTTAACAACAACGGAAGCATGGTAATTCATATCTCCTTCATCTATTTTAAATTGAAAGATCTCCGTGTCCATATCCATTGGTTCCCTAATCATCATATCAGCGGTACCATCGTTTGTATCTTGATTGTCATTTTTATACTTGTTCGTCGCAAGATATAAATGATCCTTTGACATATATACATGGTTGGATGCACCTAGATATGTCTTGATTTCTGCTTCTTTTTCCATATCGGTCAAATCGATTGAAGTCAGGAGCAGATAATCTGTTTCATTGCTGTCAGGAAAAAAGTACATATCGTCATAGGACACCGATTGCCCAGCTTCACTTTTGGCAGTATCTTTAATATATGGTCTGATGTCCATCGCCTCCTCCTCCATTATGTGAAAGTGGGGGTATTGGTTGGCAATCAGGTAAAGGTGATCGCCAAAGAGTCTGGAGGCAGTTAAATTTCCTTCCATCGATATTTCTCTTATTTTTTCCGGTTTGTTTTTGTCTGAAAGATCATAGATTTGTGCTGTGGTAACTTGTGACATAGGTGGGAAAATCGCAATTTCCTCATTGTCACTCCTGTTGGAACCATTTGATTCATCTAGTTCCCGTAACGGCTCATAGCTGTATCCAATACTGATGAGCAGATTATCGTGCAAATAAATTTCCATTGGATGAAAATTTTCTTCTTCAATCTTGCTGATTAACTGACTATCTTGTTCTTCTGAGGAAACAATGATAATGTCGGTATCCCGGGAGAAATAAATATATTCTCCGTCCGTTTGAACCGTATTTCCTTCAGCAATTCCGGAGACCTGATTATTTGTACCGGAAAAATTATTTCCTTCACTGCCAGACGAATCGGAAGAAGAAGAAGTCATTTCCCCTGATTCTTCTTCAATGTCGTTGGAAAACAGATGGACTGATTCTTCTGCTGTTTTGCCGCGTTCCGTTAGTAAGGTAACAAGTTGTTCCTGATTTTGAATTGATGGTAACTCAGAAACAGCTGTAAATGAGTGGCTGAATGAATTGGAGAGATTTTTCCCGTTTTTCGTCAGGACATTTTTTGATATGTTAATCGTGTATTTCTCGTCAACAGTGTACCCGTTCGCAGGAGGGGTTAATGTCAGATTTGTTTTGTCATCATTCCAAACCATTGAAACCCCAACCTTTTCTCCCTTTTCATTAACGACAGACACGTGTTCTGAAGTAAACGATTGGGGATCCATTTGTTCCGGAAAATTGACAGTCCAGTCCTTCATCGCAGAAGCATAACTGGAGGCTGCAGGTATTTCTGGAATCAGTTTATTTGATAGCGAAATATAGATGACGATACTTGCTGCGAATAGTGCTCCAATGCCTATCCATACTAATCGTTTTTTCATACATACACCTCATTTCAAAATGTTCTTGCTTAATCACTTAGACGACATTGAAATGAAATCGTTACATATTTGAAATGGAAATATAATAAATTTTAAAAATTTTTAATTGGTGTGGATGCTGCTTAGCGAAAATGCCTGCAATACTTAATATCAAGAGGCTCAAAAAAGCCTGTCCAAGTTAAAATGGAGGGCAGGCTTCTTATTATCCACGAAAAGTAAGTATATTTAACAGCATCCCGATGCCAAGCTTAAACAGCAAGTTCGGTTTCAAAGCTATCCATTATAGGAGCTCCTACAGCTTGTGACTGATATATGCGATGTCAGCATAGACATCTTTTCACACCGAAAAAATTACTCATCGATTCAGGTCAAGCCAATACGCCATTAACCGGTGCTATCGCTTTTATTTCACGGGTTTATTTGAGAAAAACAGTGCAATTGTTCCTGGTCCGGCATGGGAACCGACTGCTGCTCCAACGATGTCTATTACAATATCGTCCTTCTTGACACCAAACTTATCACTGATCATGGAAGCAAGCAGTTCGGCTTTTTCCGGGTCATCCCCATGACTGATGCCGATCGTCTGATTTTGAAAGTCTGTACCACGCTCTTCCATAACCTCCACCATACGATGGAGTACTTTCTTAGACCCCCGTATTTTTTCGAGTGGGATAAGCTTGCCGTCCTCCACATGAAGCAAAGGTTTAATTTTAAGCAACGTGCCTACGAATGCTGCTGTCTTGCTGACACGGCCACCACGGTACAAGTATTCGAGATTATCCACCGTAAAAATATGTTCCATATGCTCTGCCTGGTATGAAGCCGCTTTAATGATTTCCTCGACTGAAGATCCGTTCTTGGCAAGCTTTGCAGCATGAATAGCCACGAGACCGCAGCCGATCGATGCACATCTTGAGTCGATAATATGGATAGGTGCATCCGGATAATCTTCTCTCACTTCCAGCTCCATCATTTTAGCTGTCTGATATGTTCCAGAAAGCTCTGAAGAGAAAGCAATGTATATGAGCGGTACATTTGCTTCAGCATATTTAGTGAAAACGCCTTTGAAAAGTTGAGGTGAAACCTGAGAAGTTTTCGGCGTCTTGCCATCTCTCATAGCGTTGTAGACTGTTTTTGGATCGATTGTTTGTCCATCCTGATAGTCTTTTCCATCTAAATGAACAGTTAATGGTACCATTTCAATGTTAAATTCGTTATAATAATGCTTTGACAAATCACTTGCACTATCCGCAAGAATTTTAATAGACATTTTACCACCTACATTCTGATTTAATTTAGTATATTCAGTTTAAAGCTATTTAGAATTTTAGTCAAAAAAGTAATAATTGGAATAGTAAAAATGCAAAAAAAGGAGGCACATATATGTTTATGATGGAAGCAAGACGGATCATTGTTGTAATTTTTGGTGCGTTATTAAATGCAATTTCCCTTAATTTCTTTCTGATCGGAGCGAATGTGTATGCCAGTGGTTTTACAGGCGCAGCACAGCTTCTAGCCAGTGTGTTTAATGACTTCATCGGGTTTAATGTCAGTACGGGAATATTGCTGCTGCTGTTAAATGTCCCTGTCCTAATAGTAGGGTGGTATAAAGTCGGTAAAGGTTTTACGATCTACAGTATTTTCTCCGTATTCTTTACCTCTCTGTTTTTGCAGTTTATACCAGTAATTGCCCTTTCAAATGATATTATGCTGAACGCTGTATTTGGTGGAGTAATCTCCGGGATTGCTGTGGGTTTTACATTGAAATCCGGTGCGTCGACCGGTGGTATGGACATCGTTGCCATGATTTTATCCCGTTTGAAGGACAAGCCAATCGGAAACTATTTTTTAACTATGAATGCAGTAATCATCGTGCTTGCGGGTGTTTTTTACGAACCTGAAAATGCCTTATATACAATGCTGACTTTGTATGTGTCTACACGGGTGATTGATGCAATTCATACGAGACATGAGAAAGTTACAGCGATGATTGTTACGCTTAAGGCCGATGAATTACAAGCGGCAATCCACAAAAAGATGGTACGCGGCATTACGATTCTGCCTGCAAAGGGCGCATATACGAAAGCTGATAAAAGCTTAATGTATCTCGTTATTACTCGGTATGAACTTTATGACTTGGAAAAGATTATAAATGAAGTGGACCCGAACGCATTTACCAATATAGTTGAAACAGCAGGGGTGTACGGATTCTTCAGACGTGACTGATAAGGAGGGAAAACAATTGAGGTATATTCTCGTATTAGCAGCACTATTACTGGTCGCTGCATGTGGAAATGATGAAAATAACGATCGTAATGCTACAGACTCTGATAATGCCCTGACCGAGAACTCTGCAGTGATGTTTCAAAACATTGATGTGAAAGTGGAGGGAACAGAATTCCTTTTAACTGGTGAGGCATCTTCTGCCACAGGTGAAATATTTTATGTGATTGACCAGGGCGATGACGTTCTAATGGGTGAAAAAAGTATCTCACTTGAAGGGGCGGAGCCGGGAGAGTGGGCTGCATTTGAAATTAATGAAACTCTACCTGTTGCTGTTGAAGGCACAGAAGACCCGCCGATCATTACGCTGTATGGGAAAGATGAAAACAATGAAATGGTAAATCCAAATTATATTCCGATCGATCTGAAATAATATTTAAGAAGAGCGAACCGAATGGAGATTATTCCTCGGTTCGCTCCTTTTAATACCGATCCGTAATGGCAGTAACCCCGCGAAAGGTTACGCACATCACCTTCCTGCCAAAATAGCAATCAATTAGTAGCCGTGTTTTTCAAAAACTTCCAGCACTTTTGGGCTCAGTTGGTCCCATTCTGTATCAAGCTGTTTATTGACAGTAATAAAGTTTTGATAGCCAAAAACATTATCTACTTCTTCAATTTTCATCAAATCATTCATGATTTCATACTCGCTTGTATTGCCAGGCATTACAGAAACACTGCTTGTACCTTCGAAAATCACTTTATCTGTTGTAAATTTCATTGCATTCGGGTTAGGTGTAGCTTCCACACGAATTCCCATAGCATTCCCTCCTTAATCATACATACCTATATAGTATCAGAAAAGCGTAGTTTAAAAAAGCAAAAAAATGATCTCCCAGGATGGATGTTCACTGGAAAGATCATTTTTTTGCAAACCCTTTTTCATTTTAGAAATGATCCGGCGATCGCTTTGTGTGCTGCATGTTATTGTAATTGATTGTGCTGTTTCAATTGCTGTTCAAGCTGTTTTAATTGCTGACGTTCCTCAGGGGAAGCCTCCTGATAAGCGGACTGGATGGCATTCTGTGCAGCCTGCTGATCCTGTTGACTGGCTTGGCCCGGCATATTCATCATATTTGTTACCGCATCTCTGGCTCTTTCAAATAAGTTATTTTGCAATTAAAACCCTCCTACAGTATGGCTGTCAGTCTCTTCGTTTTTACGTTCCGTTTCAGATAGCGTAGAACGGTAGGTGAACACCTCTGCATGTTTTTTCACAGCGGCAGCACCTTGATGGCTAAAACGCTTTGATTTACTCCGCTTGCCCAAGATGAAAACCTCCCTGGAGAAAATTACTCAAACAGATGCTGAAGTAAAGCAAAACTAAAGTGAACGTGTATTTACGTTCACTGATAGTATGATACAGATTCACTTTTATATTGCAGGTAACAAATGGTGATTAACCCGTTTTTATTTTAATGTTCAGATATTCCTCAAGGAAGATACCTATCCCGTCTTCCTGATTTGTAAGGGTCTGATGATTGGCTAGGGACTTCAGCTCACTGATAGCATTCCCCATTGCTACGCCCACACCGGCATAATCAATCATTTCCAGATCATTGTCCTCATCGCCAAAAGCGATAATTCGATCCTGTGGAATATTATAATAATCGGCAATTTTTTGCAGTCCGACCGCTTTGTTCATGCCCTTTTTAATAATTTCAATAATATTCCAGGGAGCGCCCCATTTGCGGTGTTCAATAATTTCTGCGTGGTAATCATTCAAATGACTTCTCAATTGCTGAATATGGTCTTTTTTCGGATGGACGAGTACGGACGTTGGATCCGAGTTCAATTTTTCCTTTAAATTACCAATAATGTATGGCGGTTCATTTTGGGTTTCCTGAAAAATATCAATAATATCCTGATCGAAGCTGTCAAGATATACATCATCCATAACTTCCGCCAGTATATTATTGACATCCAGTTCATAGCAGGCATCGATGATCGTGTGTGCCGTTTTAAGCGGCATTGGAGTATGCATGGCAAAATCCCATGTCCGATCCTGGGGATGGTGTATCAATGCACCATTGAAATTGACCATCGGTGTATTGAGCCCAAGTTCCTTATAATAATCAATGCTTGCCCGATGAGGTCTGCCTGTAGCTATCACAACGACATGACCTTCATTCATAGCAGTTAAAACTGTTTGCTTTGTCCGATTACTTATTTCTTTTTGATCAGTTAAAAGTGTGCCATCTAAATCCAATGCAATTAAATGTTTTTCATTTTTCATAAATTCACCTCATATGTGAATAGTTTATAAATTATTACAGTATATGTAAAGTAATAAATAATTTACATTGTTTGCAGTGATCCATCAATACATTTAGAATAGAAGGTAACATGAGAATTGAGGAGAGGTACACCTGGATGATTGGAATATATAAAGAAAATATAGAGTCGATTCCGAGCTTAATCATTGTTCATAGCGATAAAAAAGAGGAAGCCCTGCCTACAGTCACTTATTACCATGGTTTCACAAGTGCCAAGGAGCACAATCTCCCGCTGGCATATTTGCTTGCTGAAAAAGGTTATCGGGTGATTTTACCCGACAGTATGTATCATGGAGAAAGAGAACCGAATGTACCTGCCCTGAAAAAGCAGATTTCCTTTTGGGAAATCGTGATGCGCAATGTACAAGAGCTGCAAACAATCAAAAATTTTCTTGATAAACAACAATTGCTTCTCGATAACCGATTTGGTGTGGCTGGTACAAGTATGGGCGGGATTACAACATCGGCTGCCCTTACGCAATATCCATGGATCAAAACTGCAGCAATCCTGATGGGATCTCCTAAAATAACCACATTTGCCAAAACACTTGTGGAAAGCTTCAAAAAAATGGGTGATTTGCCAGTTACCGATGAAATGATTGAAAGCATGTACAAACGCCTTGAAAAAATGGATCTGTCACTCCAGCCGGAAAAGCTGAATGATCGTCCATTATTATTCTGGCATGGTGAAAATGATTCAGTCGTTCCATTTGATCATTCCTTCACCTTTTTCGATGAGACGGTACAGCTCTATAAGAATAAAGAACATATCCACTTCATCAAGGAACCAAATACCGACCATAAAGTAACCCGACATGCTATACTGGAAACAGTCAAATGGTTTGAAAAGCATTTATAATAAGTTATGCTATTTTGATTTAAATTATTTAATAAAAGGATAATTTATGTTTAAATAGTAGTAGGAAATGATAGGAGGTAAATACGATGGATGAAGCTCTAAAAGAAAACCTGATGGGCGCCCTTGAAAATGTGATTGACCCTGAACTGGGAATTGATATTGTCAACTTGGGCTTAATATACGACGTAGATTTAAATGATGAAGGTGTCTGTGATGTGACGATGACGCTAACGGCAATGGGTTGTCCATTATCTGCTCACATTGAAGCAGATATCAAACACGCACTTGCTGATATTCCTGAAGTAAAAGAAACCAATGTAAATATTGTCTGGAGTCCACCATGGGGCAAAGAAAGAATGTCCCGCTACGCCAAAATAGCATTAGGAATTCCTGATTGATGAAAAGAACTTCCATGAAAAGGCGATGACCTTTCGTGGAAGTTCTTTTTATCTATAGAGTATAATAACTGTGCAACTAAGTCATTCGACTAAGGGCTTGACGAACGCCAGGTTTTCAAATAGAGCAGAATTAGTATTTTACTTACATATGTTCAACAAAGGCAGCTGCCTAAGGTTCAGGTAGCTGCCTTCCGTTTTCTTTCTGCATCTTACAAGAAAAAGATTACTAACAACCCAACTACTACACAATAATAAGCAAAGTATCTTAAGTTTCCTTTTGCCATGATGTTCATGAACCATCTTAACGCGAAATAAGATGCGATAAACGCTGTAATAAATGCCACTACGTATGGGATCCATAATGTGCTGAAGGATGGATCGCTAAGAATAGCTGGTATTTCTAATATCGCTGTACCAAGACTGACAGGGATATACAGAAGGAATGAGAAGCGAAGTGCTGTTTCCTGTCTCATCCCAATAAGCATGGAAGCAACGATGGTCGCACCCGATCTGCTGATGCCTGGTGTCACTGCAATAGCTTGAGAGAATCCGACAATCAGCGCGTCTTTGATTGTCAGGTCACCGTCATTTTTTCTACCGCGAAGATTACGAATCATCCATACGGCAGCTGCTGTAATCAGTAAAGTCACACCGACTACATTCATGGCATTTTCATTGATGATTTGTCCAATAGCGTCTCCGAACAGAACTCCAATAACACCAACTGGAATGGTTGCAACAATCAGGTAAATGATAAATCGGAAATCACTTTTGGCTGTTTCTTCTTTTTTCGTAACATAGAGCCAGCCATTCCGTATTAAACGAACAATATCCCTACGGTAAATAGTCAATACTGCCAATAATGAAGCGAAGTTGACGAATATTTCAAAAGACAGTCCGGGTGAATCGATCGCAAAAAGCTCTCTGAAAATCATGATATGCCCACTGGAGGATATTGGGATCGGTTCCGTGACGCCTTGGACAAGTCCTAATATAAAGTATTGTATGATTGTCCATAATTCTACTAAGAAATCCATTGTATTCTCTCCTTATTTCAATAGCTTATTCTCTTTTTTGTCAGACAGTAAATCTTTATGAAACAGAGATTTAACCGTCTTATTTAGTGGATACTGTACATTCAAATGCTCAACTCCTCTGTGTTGGCAAGAACTTTACTTAATCGCCAATACAAGTCACCAACCCATAGGCCATTGAATAGGCTGAGGGTGAGGAGGATGATGAAAATGAATCATGATACTAAACATATGTATGACCTTTGTAAAAACCATATGCATTCCTATGTTCTTGCACAAACGACAGATGGTTCGCAATTTGATGGAATTATTACCGGGTTGGATGATGAATACGTTTATTTTGCTGTGCCATTGGATAGCAACGAATCTCATGAACAGGGGTATAACGATATGAGACAGTTCGGTTATGGTTATCCAGGATACGGTTATCCGGGATATGGTTTCCCAGGCTATGGATTCGGCCGGCCAAGAAGAAGATTCAGACGTTTCGTACTGCCCCTGGCGGCACTTGCAGCATTAAGTATTCTTCCTTGGTACTAAAAACGAAAACCCTTGCCATCTTTGCTGAAAAGGCAAGGGTTTTTCTGTAATTGTTAATTTTCTGTTTTGAGTACTCCATCGCCCATGATAAACGCGAATATCGCGAAAACAGCAGCGAGTACCAAGGCATCTCCCACTACAAAGGGTTCTCCACCCATACTTGTCAAAACATAGGATACTGCCGCAGCAATCAATACTGACCAGATAATTGTCATTATGTAACGCACATCAAACACCTCACCTTGTAATAATTCTATTGTAGGTTGCTTTGAAAACCACCTCATCGAACACTAACACTTTTGTCTAATGGTAACATCATTTTATGGTTAGAACGACTTTTTTCAAATATCTTTTATATTTTATCAAATTTTTTTCCGAATTAAAAGGATTGTACTGAAATATTAGAAGGAAAAAAGAGGGGGAATTGTGTGTGACCACCGTTCTAGTTGTCAATTGTAATCATTGGATTGGTTACCATATAGTAAATACTCTGCTTGAAAATGACAAGAAGGTAGATGGAATAGCAAACTTGGGAAGAAGTAATAAGCCAAAAAAAGGAGAGGTACTGATTGAGGAGGATCTCAGTTTATATTATGGAAGGAACAGTTCCTTTTCGATGATTGATTCTGATGAAGAGAAGTATTATGAAATTGGGATTATTGCAGGAGGCGACCATCTAAATCTAAATCAAAAAGTGAAAAAGCTTTACGTCATTAATCCTGAAGACGAGGAAATCCGATCATCAAACGATAACAATTTTACAATCATTAAGGTTCCTTTACTTTTTGGTGAGTGGATGCCGATGAACGAGAAAGGGATGTTTCGAAAAGAAGAATTTATTCCCTTTCGTTCAGACTATTTTAAAAAGAATGCAGTATATGTACGGGATTTTGCTGAAGGGATTCTGCAATGGCTTGAAGTTCCAGGACTGCCATTAATTTTGCATGTCTATTCCAGACATTATAATAGAGGGGTAGACGCGGAACTTGAAAAAGTTATCTATCTGCGTGAAAATGTACCTATAATTAAAAGGATTAATTCTGTGGTCGATCATTACAGATTATTGAGTAATTTTAATAATTGACACGATTTTATTAGAAGTACATTATGTACCCATATTTCTGATGCAGGTAAAATAGGTACAAAGGCAGTGCTGATATTGCGGAATGGAGTGTCCAACTTGAAAAAGATTACCAACGTAAGTTTAGCTATAGCATTCATATATATTCTCTCAGGCTGTGCGTATTTTGAAACGGGGAAAATTCAAAATGTCGGCTTTCTGATTGACACTTCCATTGATGATAGTGCCTGGAGCGAAAAAGGGTATATTGGTTTGCTTGAAATTGAGGAAGAATTCGATGTCCAGGTATACTACGAGGAGAATGTTGATACGAAAGCTGAAATTAATGGGGCTGTAGCCGAGTTTGTGCAGGATGGCGTCAACCTTATCTTTGGCCACAGTAATATGTATGGCAGTTATTTCATGGAAATAGCAGAATTATACCCTGATGTCCATTTTGTTTATTTTAATGGAGGTAATTACGCAGAAAATGTAACGAGCCTGAATTTCAGCTCCCATGCGATGGGATTTTTTGCAGGAATGGCAGCAGGTGAAATGACAGCGACAAATTCAGTTGGTATTATTGCAGCACATTTATGGCAACCTGAAATTGAAGGTTTTTTTGAAGGAGTCAAGTATCAGAATCCACAAGCTGTGATTGAATTCAATTATATTAATGATTGGCATAATACCGACATTGCGGTCAGTATGTATGAAGATATGCGACAAAAAGAAGTGGATGTTTTTTATCCGATCGGTGATATGTTCAGTGAAAGTATTATCGAAATGGCAGAAGAAGACGGATTATATGCCATCGGGTATATTTCAGATCAGCTTGAATTGGCTCCTGATACGGTCCTGACAAGCACCATCCAGCATGTGGACAAGCTATATGAAGAGAGCGCAAAACAGTTTGATGAAGCTAACCTTGAAGGGGCTGTAATGTCCTTTGATTTTAAGGATGGATATATTTCACTTGGCCAATTCAATGATGAGGTCCCTGAATCCTTCCAGAACGAGTTAGAGGCACATGTTGAAAACTATATGGAAACAGGCTTGCTACCTCATGAAAAATGAATATAGGTTCGAATAATAATCAATTTTTCTTGCTATATTTATAAACTTACATTAAAATTAGTACCAAGTCATAATAATTGATAATAACGATTGATATATAAGGGAGCGGTCAAATATGGGTGTAGGTATATTAGGTACAGGTCATTACCTTCCGACAAATATAGTTACGAATAAAGATATGGAAAAAATCGTTGACACAAACGATGAATGGATAAGAACCAGAACTGGTATTGAGGAAAGAAGATTGGCGTCCGATGATATCGATACATCGGATATGGCATATCATGCAACGCTTGGTGCACTTGAGGAAGCCAATGTGGACGCAGCAGATATTGATTTAATTTTAGTGGCTACAGTGACACCCGATACGCCTTTTCCATCTGTAGCCTGCATGCTGCAGGATCGAATTGGAGCAACAAAAGCGGCTGCAATGGATATAAGCGCCGCGTGTTCCGGCTTTATGTACGCACTGATTACCGCTAAGCAATTTATCGAAACGGGTGCCTACAAAAAAATCCTTATCGTTGGTTCCGAAAAACTGTCTAAAATCACAAACTGGGAAGACAGAGGTACATGTGTCCTTCTAGGTGATGGTGCCGGTGCCGCAGTGGTTGGCGAAGTATCAGAAGGTAAAGGGATTTTATCATTTGAATTAGGTGCCAATGGTGCTGGTGGCATGGAATTGTACCAGAACGAAGATGATCATCTAGTTATGAATGGTCGTGAAGTATATAAATTTGCAGTAAGACAAATGCCGGAATCAACGGTTAATGTTATCGAGGAAATAGGTTACAGCAAGGAAGATGTTGATTATCTTGTTCCACACCAGGCAAATATCAGAATCATGGAGGCTGCACGTCAGCGGCTTGGTATCGCAGAGGATAAAATGGCTACAACCATTAAAAAGTATGGTAATAATTCTTCCGCGTCCATACCTATGGCTTTGTCAGAGTCAGTAAAAGAGGGTAAAATAAAAGATAATGATTTAATTGTATTGGTAGGTTTTGGTGGCGGTCTTACATGGGGCGCAGTTGCCATGCGCTGGGGAAGATAAGCCATTTATTTATGGAAGGAGGAAGAACATATGGAAAAGAGAAGAGTGGTCATTACAGGCTTAGGTGCCGTAACACCATTAGGTAACAATGTAAATACAATGTGGGAAAATATTTTAGCCGGTAAATCCGGAATCGATTTCGTAACGAAAGTTGATAAAGATAACTATCCTGCCAAAGTAGCTGCAGAGGTAAAAGACTTTGATCCAACCCAATTTATGGACAAAAAAGATGCTCGTAAAATGGATCCCTTTACCCAATACGCTGTCGCTGCATCCAAAATGGCTGTAGAAGATGCAAAGCTTACGATTGACGACAGCAATGCACATCGGGTTGGGGTATGGATTGGTTCAGGTATCGGTGGGATGAAGACATGGGAAGAACAGCATACCAAGTTATTGGAAAAAGGTCCTAAAAGGGTCAGTCCTTTCTTTGTACCGATGATGATTCCTGATATGGCTGCAGGCCAAGTATCCATTCAACTAGGTGCAAAAGGTATCAATTCATGTTCCGTAACAGCCTGTGCATCCGGGGCTAACTCAATTGGTGATGCATATAAAGCAGTTGAGCGTGGAGATGTTGATTATATTATTGCCGGAGGAACAGAAGCACCGATTTCCGATATGGCTTTCGCAGGTTTCTCATCAGCAAAAGCGTTATCAACGAATGAAGATCCGAGTAAAGCAAGTCGTCCATTCGATAAAAACAGAGATGGCTTTGTAATGGGTGAGGGTGCTGGAATTCTGATTTTGGAAAGCCTGGATTCGGCACTGGAACGTGGAGCACATATTTACGGTGAAATAGCCGGATACGGTGCAACAGGTGACGCTTATCATATTACTGCTCCAGCTGAGAATGGAGAGGGAGCGGCACGCGCGATGCAGCATGCTCTCAGAGATGCAGGGATCTCTCCTGAAGAAGTTGATTATATTAATGCACATGGTACAAGCACAGAACTTAATGATAAGTATGAAACCGCAGCAATCAAGACGGTTTTTGGAGATCATGCCAAAAAATTAGCTGTTTCATCCACAAAATCGATGACTGGTCATTTGCTGGGAGCTGCTGGAGGTATTGAGGCTGTAATCTCTATCAAGTCAATCAAAGATGGAGTTATTCCAGCAACCACTAATTATGAAGAGCCGGACCCAGACTGTGATCTGGACTATGTTCCAAATGAGGCAAGAAAGCAGGATGTAAATGTGGTTGTAAGCAATTCACTTGGCTTTGGCGGTCACAATGTTGCACTTGTATTTAAAAAATATCAATAATTGATAAGCTGTTCAGCTGATTGCTGAGCGGCTTTTTTTTAGCTGGAAAGTTATAAACTTTTGTTTCTCATTAACATGTAAATCAATGCACCTCTCGAATATACATAGCATTCTTTTCGACAACTCATCATAAGATGTAATAATAAAATGGACAAGCACAGGTGAGGGGATTTGAATGGGATACGTATTTATATTTTTGATAGGATTTGGACTTGCTGTCACTGGGGGAGTAACCATTATTGCCTATATGAATTTCCTTCCTGCAGGCTTGTCCTGGAATGATTATTTTATATTTATAAGTGGAAGAATGGAATGCTATTTTCTCCCGCTAGGTATTTTAATTATGAGTACAATTTTATATCGTTATCAGAATTAAATTTCATGCAACTTCTCGAATATTTTTCTCCGTGATGGTCATAATGTATTTTAATCGGAAAATGAAAAGTGAGGGTTGTTTATGTTATATTTGCACGATGTTTGGGTGAACTGGTTTGAAGGAGAAGAGAATGGTTACAGTGTCTGTCATTTTCATGAATGGAGAAAAGAGGACAACATTGAACTATTGGATCAAGTACCTTTACTATACATAACAGAAACACTATACAATTACATTGAGAATGATATGCATGATCTGCCGAGTACTTTGCTTGATTCGATATACAAACGGGCCTATACACGGAAGGGACAGAAACGATCTGTTGTGGAATACGCATGTATTGTGACAGATGGGAACGACATTCTCGCATTCGATACGATTGGCTATTCCATTCCTATTCGCAAAAGTAGATTAATCCCGCGTCAGGAACAGCTTGTATTTGACATGATAGATAATACGAAACCCCAGTCCTTCAAATTTGATGATAGTGAATACGAAAAAGAATACCACATGCTTTCCATGCCTCCAGAATTTGTTTTTGGACTAACAAGAAAGGAAAGGCAGATGAAGCAGTTGCTCATGATCGGCCTAGATCAGCTGAAAACGACCAACAACAGAGAGGAATTGCGCTACTGGCTGACAGAATGGGATCCAAAGCAGTATCCGGCAATCCGTTACATGGATGAGGAAAGAGTATGGGAAACATTGTATAACGGAGTAAAAGAAGGCTGGAGTGAAGCTCATGAGGATTTATGCGCAAAACTGGTACGCGGTCAGCCCTTTTTGGAAAAAATGTGGGAAGCTGAGATTGGACCGGAGCACAATACATCGAGTCAAAAATAGGAGCTTGGTTCGGTCCGATATTGTTTCTTCTCTTGGTTTAACTTTCAGATTGTCGGTTGAATGGCTATGATTTTACCGAACTGTTGAAGTTCACAGTAAAAATGCCGAAGTTCACAATTTAGATGCCGAAGTTCAAAGCTTAGAAGCTCATTGTTCACCATATACAAGCCGAAGTTCACAACTTCAGGCGGAAATCACTTTGCTGATCAACCACATTTTGGCTGAAAAAGCTTGCAATCAATTAGAAATGCGCCCGAACGTAACCGTTGGGCGCATTCATTGTATTCCGTTATTTTCTTACTCTGCCAAGGCCCATTGCTTTTTTTGCTTTAGCAACCGTTTTATTGGCGGTAAAGGATGCTTTTTCCGCACCTTTATCCAGAATATCATCCAGTTTTTCGGAGTTAACCAGTTCAGCATATCTGTCCTGAATTGGTTTTAGCGTATCAATGACAGCATTTGCCACACCTTGCTTGAATTCTCCATAACCTTTACCTTCGTATTTTGCCTCGAGAGACTTGATTGATTCACCGGTACAACTGGAGTAGATGGTCAGCAGATTGGAAACACCAGGTTTATTGTCTTTATCGTATTTTACGATGCCATCTGAATCCGTTACAGCACTTTTAATTTTTTTCTCAATTCTTTTAGGTTCATCAAGCATCGAAATGAAGCCTTTTTCATTTTCATCAGATTTACTCATTTTCTTCGTTGGTTCCTGCAGCGACATAATGCGTGCACCAACTTTTGGGATGCGAATTTCAGGGATGGTGAAGATATCGTTAAAGCGATTGTTGAAGCGCTGCGCTAAATCTCTAGTCAGCTCAAGATGCTGTTTTTGGTCATCTCCAACAGGAACAACATTCGAATTATAGAGTAAAATATCTGCTGCCATGAGAGATGGATAAGTAAGCAAAGCAGAGGAAACAGCGTCTTTTCCTTCCGATTTGTCTTTATACTGTGTCATACGTTCCAATTCACCAACATAGCTGATTGATTGCAGCATCCAACCTAACTGTGTATGGGCAGGTACCTCGGATTGCACAAAAAGTGTAGAGCTTTCCGGATTGATTCCAGAAGCAAGATAAAGTGCTGCCAGTGAGCGAATATTATTTCTTAATTTAAGACGATCCTGTGGGACAGTAATTGCATGCTCATCCACAATACAGAAATAGCAGTCGTAATCGTTCTGTAATTCAACAAACTGCTGAATAGCCCCGAGATAATTCCCGATGGTCAGTGTACCACTCGGCTGGATTCCTGAAAAAATAGTTTCCATTACTTTCACTCCATTTTTTATAAGTAAATTTTTAAAAAGCATAAAAAAAATCCATTCTCTCCCCAGGAAAAGGGACGAATGAACCGCGGTGCCACCCTAATTACCTTACATAAAATGTAAGATCACTTTATTTTATAAGCTCGAAAGTCCAATTCCAATTAACCTTGATGCTTGTTTTCACCAACCACAAGCTCTCTAAAAATCAGCGGGCAATTGTACTACGTCAGTCTCATTGCTATTTGTATGAAATTGTTTATTTAATTATAGATCATTTTTGAGAGAGAATGCAAATGATATAGGATACAAAATACATTAATGGCTAAATATTTTTCATTGATAGGAAAAATTTGTTCGAATTGGCGGTTTGCAACCCTTACCGCAGCCAATTCAGTGGGCCGTGTTGTTTTATTCTACAATCTATCATCCTTGATTGATGTTCGATGGCGCCAGCCCTTGCAATAGTACCAACACAGATAGCATATTATGTGAAAAAAGTAAAAAACTTGATTTCCGCCCTATAATATGTAGAATAGGAAGAGTTATCATCTTGCTACCATTAATTAATGAGTGTTTTATCAGCTTTCCAGAGGCTGAATGTTTTCTCAGTACAAATCCTCCCTATCCTGAGAAGTCATATTGTTAAACATGCTAAATGTGAATAGTTTCTGGGCTCTTGATTAAGATCCATTCTTATTGATTACATACAGCAGGATGCAACGATAATTATCCCAAACTCTTTTCGCATCGGTTAATCTACCAGATGTAAAAGTGAACCTCCCCATACACTAGTCGTTCAGGAGAACCACCGTCTCTTTCAACATTTACCTGAAAATGAATGACACACTTGATTTACTTTTATTTAAGAAAAACACTATATTGCTGAATGGAATGTAACAGAATTTTAGTTGGATTGCTATCGATTAACTGGATTCTTTGTTACGTATTTCACAATATTAAAGAAAGAAGGAGAAAAAATAACGGAACAGTTAGCTGAAGACTAGGTTTTTTCAATGTCGTCTAATTTAGATTTGCCCTAATAAACGGAAAATTTATTTTGTTTTCTGATATCGTTCAGAAACCCTGGATGATTGAGGTTATTGTTTTAAAAACGTTTCCAAAGCTCAAAAAATGGAGATGCTTTTTAGTATATTTAATTAACGTCAAAGGAGGTTATAATATGCAATTATTACCGCGCGAAATTGATAAGCTATTAATTGTCGTTGCCGCAGATCTCGCTAAACGAAGAAAACAACGAGGTCTTAAATTGAATCACCCTGAAGCAATAGCGCTGATAACCTATGAAGTAATGGAAGGTGCAAGGGATGGTAAATCTGTTGCTGAATTAATGGAGTACGGGGCAACAATTTTATCACGTAATGATGTAATGGACGGTATTCCTGAAATGATTGACGATATCCAGGTAGAAGTTACCTTCCGGGATGGCACAAAATTAGTTACAGTGCATAATCCAATTCACTAAAAACAGAAAGCTAAGAATTAGCCCAGTCATTTCGGTGATACTCGTGCAGGAGGAGAGCTTTATCTTTTCTAACTTTGTACATAAAAATAGACATTGGCGCTGGTTTTTGCCGTAACCTGAAATAGATATTTTTATGATTTTCGATAAGCTATGAAAGGGCTGAGATAGTAATGATACCAGGTGAATTTATCCTGAAAGATGAAGAAATTACCTGTAATGCAGATAGACCAAATTTAAAAATTACGGTTATTAATACGGGAGACCGACCAGTACAAGTTGGTTCACACTTTCATTTTTATGAAGTGAATACGGCACTAAAATTTAGTCGAAAAGAGGCATATGGGAAGCGATTAAATGTTCCTGCGGGAGCTGCAGTCCGCTTTGAACCAGGTGATGAAAAAGAAGTGGAATTGATTGATTATGCTGGTGAACGCAAGGTATATGGATTTAATAATAAAGTAGATGGCCTATTAGAAAGCGGGGATATCAATGAGTTTTAAAATGTCCAGGGAGCAATATTCTCAAATGTACGGACCGACAACTGGTGATTCGATCCGCTTAGCAGATACGAATTTGTTTATTCAAATTGAAAAAGATTATACCGTTTATGGCGAGGAAGTTGTTTTTGGTGGTGGTAAGGTAATTCGTGATGGGATGGGACAGCATCCACTAGCAACGCGTAAGGATGGTGTTCCCGATACTGTCATTACCAACGTTGTAGTTCTGGATTACACGGGAATTTATAAGGCGGATGTTGCACTGAGAGATGGGCTTATTTACAAAATAGGAAAAAGCGGCAACCCGCTCATCATGGACAATGTCGACATTGTTATTGGTACTTCCACAGAAATCATTGCTGGTGAAGGTAAAATTCTAACTGCAGGTGGGATTGACACTCATGTTCACTTTATCAATCCAGCCCAAGTAGATGTGGCACTCACTGCTGGATTAACTACATTAATTGGCGGTGGAACTGGTCCAGCCGCTGGATCTCGTGCGACTACCGTAACTCCAGGTGAATGGAATATGCATCGCATGCTACAGGCTGTTGACGGATTACCAATCAATGTGGGCTTAACAGGAAAAGGTCATGCCGCAAGTGTTGAGCCGTTAGCTGAGCAGATTCATGCGGGTGCAATTGGCTTAAAGGTTCATGAAGACTGGGGAGCAACTTCTTCTTCGTTGGATTATTCACTAAGGGTTGCAGATGAGTACGACATTCAAGTGGCACTTCATGCAGATACATTGAATGAGGGCGGATTTATGGAAGATACGATGCGTGCCATCAAGGATCGTGTTCTTCACATGTATCATACGGAGGGTGCAGGAGGAGGACATTCCCCGGATTTAATCAAATCTGCTGGTATGATGAATATCCTGCCGTCATCAACGAACCCAACATTGCCATATACAGTAAATACGATTGATGAACATTTGGATATGCTGATGGTTTGCCATCACCTAAACCCTTCTGTTCCAGAGGATATTGCTTTTGCGGATTCGCGGATTCGCAGTGAGACTATAGCTGCAGAAGATGTTCTGCAGGATATGGGTGTTTTCAGTATGATAAGTTCTGATGCACAGGCAATGGGGCGAATCGGTGAAGTTGTCCTAAGAACGTGGCAGACAGCTGATAAAATGAAAAAGCAGCTGGGCATTATGAAAGGTGACTATGAGTATGCAGACAATAATCGTGTGAAGCGATATATAGCCAAATACACGATCAATCCAGCAATTACACATGGTATTTCGGAATATGTAGGCTCAATTGAGGTTGGCAAGATTGCTGATCTTGTATTATGGGATCCAAAGTTTTTTGCGGCTAAACCGGAAATGATTCTGAAGAATGGTCTAGTGGTCCAAAGCCTGATGGGGGATGCTAACGCTACAATTCCCACACCGCAGCCAATGATTTATAGACCAATGTATGCCTCAGTTGGAAAGGCATTAGCCAAGAGCTCGTTTACATTTATCTCTCAAGCTGCATATGACAATAAAGTCCATGAGCAACTTGGTCTTGAGAAGCAGATTCGACCTGTTCGTGGGATTCGTAATCTTACAAAGAAAGATATGAAATTAAATAGCGAAACACCTGACATTGACGTGGATCCGCAAACATATGAAGTAAAAATAAATGGTGAAGTTATAACCTGTGACCCTGTTGACACCGTTCCAATAGGACAACGTTATTTCTTATTTTGAGGTGAAGAAAATGATTATCGAAAAAGTTATTACGAACATACATGATTTAGAACCAGATGAATTGAAGAAACGCCACAAAGAAAAAGTATATCTGGAAAGTGCACATTTAGTAAAACGTATTCAGCGAGTGGAAACAGACCATGGACGTGAGTTGGGGATCCGATTGAAAGAATCTCGGGATCTGGAAGCCGGGGATGTTCTTTATATGGACGATGAAAACATGATTATAATTGATGTGCTATCTGATGATTTATTGATTATTCGTCCGAGAAGTATAAATGAAATGGGAACCATCGCACACCAGTTAGGGAACCGGCATTTACCCGCACAGTTCGAGGGTGACGAAATGTTAATCCAATATGATTATTTAGTAGAGGATCTATTACAAGAGCTTAAAATCCCATATAAACGTGAAGAACGAAAGGTAAAACAAGCATTTCGCCATATAGGACATAGCCATGGATGATAAGCTATTATCTTTGTTTCAATTATGTGACTCTAACTTCCCAACAGGAGGATTTAGCCACTCATTTGGTCTTGAAAGTTATATCCAGGATGAAACGGTTTATGATGACGCAACATTTTCAAAATGGTTGACGGTTTATTTGCATGAACAGCTTGTCTATTCAGATGGTTTGGCGGCAAGACTTGTTTATGATGCACTCGTGGCCAATGATTTAGAGGAAATCTGGAAGTTAGACCGCATGGTTACGGTTCAGAACCTGGCAAGAGAAACGAGAGACGGTACGATGCGGATGGGCGAGCGCATGGTTGCTATTTCAGAAACCCTATATGAAGCACCAATTTTGACCTTGTATCGACAACGAATTAAAGCAAAACAATCATTTGGACATCCAGCGATTGTATTTACAATGGCTGGACACTTTTGT
>NZ_LQNF01000048.1 GCF_001618145.1 Oceanobacillus damuensis | reverse complement strand
ACTCTAACTTATAGGGGTCAGGTCAAAAGCGCAGTGTATTTCCCCGAGCGGTCGCCGTAGTAAATCGCTTCCATTTTCGTGCCAAGCTCTAACACACATAGTAGTTACTTCGCAGTTTACATAAATTAAAAGGTTTACCAAGCAACAAATAATACGAAATAGTCCATAGAAAAAGGCATAGTTTTAAGAACGTTAACAATGAAAATCAATAGAAGCATTCTAAGTAACCGCGTAAAAATTGCAAACTTATTTTATCGCTGCGGATGATCATATTAAATAAAAAATGCCTACAACAAGAAAAATGATTGCAACAACAATGAGTATTTTAGCCAATCGATCCAATACCATTATTTGTCCTCCTTTATCCAATACTTGCTCCTATGACAAAGGCCAGTCCAATGGATATCATCATGGAGATGAATCCAACAGCAGTATTACCCTTACCAATTTCCTCATCGATCTTCATCAATGGGGTTAAGAATTCGAAAATCAAATAACCGATAAGTAATAAAACAAAACCGAAAACACCCCAACCGACAGTTTGAAGAAGGGCATCATTATGTTCGATTGAATAACGGAAAATCGTTGCAATACCAAATAATTTACCACCGGTTGCCATGGCAACCGCAAAATTTCCACTCTTGATCTGTTCCCAATTTTTATAGGAAGTCACCAATTCAAAAATCGCCAGAAAAACGAGTGTACATAGAACAAACACACTATATCGGGCTGCAGTAACTACAATAATATTTTCCCAGAAACCTTCCATTAAAGTGTTTCCTCCTGTCCCATTGCAGCTTCCGCCCAAAATGGGACGGAAGTGTTTTCGATTGTTTATAACAAGCATCATCAGCGAATTTCGAGAACCGTAACTCCGCTCCCACCTTCATTGCCTTCGCCTGCTCTTGCGGATGCAATATGTGGATGTCGTTTCACAAGGTCCTGTACACCCTTTCTTAATGCACCTGTTCCTTTCCCATGAATGATGGAAACCTTAGGATATCCCGCCAATAGTACATCGTCTATATACTTTTCCAGTTTTTGAATTGCTTCTTCATATCGTTCGCCACGTAAATCCAGTTCTGTTTTCACATGATAGTTTGATCCCTTGATTGTAGCTACAGGCTTGTGGTTGGTTTGTTTCTGCTTACCGAGCAGCTGCAGATCGCTTCGTTTCACCTTGACTTTCATGATTCCTACTTGCACCATATACTCCTGATCATTAACTTTTTCCAGCACTTCGCCTTTTTGATTAACTGTCAGCAGTTTTATCTCATCACCAGGCTTCAAATCTTCCTTAGCCGCTGACTTTGTATCTGGCTGTTTTTGTTTCTTTTTTGATAAATCAGGCTGCGCTTCTTCCAGCATCTTCTTTGCTTCGATCCACTCATGCTCTTTCAGCGCTGTATTCGACTTCATTTGACGGATTTCATTCACAATGAATTCTGCTTCCTCACGAGCTTTCGCTAGAGCTTTTTCCGCCTTTTCTTCCGCTTTTTTATATAGATCTTCACGATTCTTTTTGAAATGCATCCATTCTTTTGCTATTTCATTACGTATCCGTTCACTCTCAAGCAGAATTTCATGAGCTTCTTCATACTCTTTTTCTGCATCGAGCTGAGATTTCTCCAACGAAGCAATCATGGTTTCTACACTTTTTGAATCGACACCGACGAGTCCTTTTGCCCTCTCAATAATATGGGACTCCAGACCGAGTCTCTTGGAGATTTCAAATGCATTGCTTCTTCCCGGTACTCCAATTAGCAAACGATACGTAGGCTGTAATGTTTCTACGTTGAATTCAACAGAAGCATTCACAACATTCTCCCGGTTGTAACCATATGCCTTCAATTCGGGATAATGGGTGGTGGCAATAACTCGGGCATCTCTAGATACAACTTCATCCAGAATAGACATGGCTAGTGCCGCACCTTCTTGGGGGTCTGTACCTGAACCAAGCTCATCGAACAGTACCAGTGACTGGTAATCGACCTTTTTGATGATATCGACAATATTGGTCATATGTGAAGAAAATGTGCTCAGGTTTTGCTCGATGGACTGTTCATCCCCAATATCGGCAAATACTTCTTTAAAGACAGCCATCTCACAGCCATCCAGTGCAGGGATCTGCAAACCGGACTGTGCCATCAGTGTACATAAACCAATCATTTTTAATGTGACGGTTTTTCCCCCTGTGTTTGGTCCGGTTATGACAATGGAGGTATAATCTTTTCCTATTTCAACGTCATTTGCAACAACCTCATCAATCGGGATCAGTGGGTGTCTCGCCTGCTGCATTTTTATATAACCATTGTCATTTATTTTTGGCTTGGCAGCTTTCATTTGCTGTCCAAGTTTAGCACGGGAAAACATAAAATCAATCTTTGCAAGGACAGTGACATTCTCATATAAATCATGTTCAAAGCTTGCAATATGCTCACTAAGCTCTCTTAAAATGCGCTCAATTTCCAACTGTTCTTTACTGATTGCCTCATGTAACTGATTGTTAAGGTCTACAACTGCTTTCGGTTCCATAAACAGCGTTTGGCCGGAAGAGGATTGATCATGAACAATCCCGCCAATTGCGCCTCTATGTTCCTGTTTAACAGGAAGTACATAGCGGTCATTTCGGATAGTAATGATGGCATCAGAAAGCATATTGCTGTTGTTTCTTGTATAGCTTTCCAGTTTCTCGCGGATCCGATTTTCATAGGTGCGTATGGAGCTTCTTATCCCGCGCAGTTTTGCAGAGGCGTTGTCCATTACATGACCATGATCATCGATACAGCTTTTAATATGCTGTTCAAGTTCGCGAAGTGGCGTGATCCGTTCAATCAATTCTCTTAGAATAGGAAGGTTCTCCTCTTCCAGGTTTTCTATAAAAGATTTGACTTGTCTGCCCCCGTAAATAGTGTTCGCTACATCAAGGCATTCCTCCGTGGAAAGAATGCCACCAATGGCACTTCGTTTCAGACTCCCGCGAATATCGGTTATCCCGCCGAGAGGGATAACTTTGTTAAGGCGTACAATATGTGCCGCTTCATCCGTTTCCTGCTGTAATTGAACAACTGCATTCAATTCAGTTGAAGGCTTTAGTTGGGATGCCAAATCTTTCCCGAGTGTTGTCGCTGCCTGACTATTCAATTGTTCAATAATTTTTTTGAATTCAAGTACACGGAGAATCCGTTCATTCATGCTTCTATACTCCTTTAAATTTGTTTCTGAATAGGAATTTGTCTTATTTATTTCGATTGAAGAAATCGTTCAGCCTATCTTTTGACCATGTATTCATAACCATATCTTTCTCAACCCAGCCTTTTCTTGCCACACCGACACCATACATCATATGGTCGAGCATTGGATAGCTGTGTGCATCTGTATTAATCGCTAAAGTAACACCTGCCTCGTGTACTTTACGCACCCAATCAGATGATAAATCCAGCCGATTTGGATTTGCATTGATTTCCAAAGCAGTATTCGTCTCTTTCGCTTTTTCAATCAGTTTTTCCACATTGACCTTATAACCGTCACGCCTTCCGATCAATCTTCCTGTTGGATGGGCAATAAGCGAAACATACGGATTCTCTAGAGCGGTAAATAAACGTTTCATAATTTTCTCTTCTGATTGATTGAAACTTGAATGGATTGCGCCGATAACATAATCCATTTCCTTTAAAAAGTCATTCGAGAAATCCAGCGTACCGTCAGGCAATATATCCATTTCCACTCCGGCAAATATATGGAAATCATCCATCTTTTCATTCCATGCAGCAATTTCCTCACGCTGCTTTCGCAATCGAGTCTCATCTAAACCGTTGGCAACACGAAGATATTTGGAATGATCTGTGATTGCCATATAGGAATACCCCTTATCCTGCACCCGTTTTATCATTTCCTCAAGAGACTGGGCTCCGTCACTCCAGGTGGTATGCATATGGAGGTCTCCCTTGATGTCACTTAGCTCAATCAGACGCTTCTCCTCTTTAAAAGCTTCGACCTCGCCACTGTTTTCCCTCACTTCTGGCGGGATAAAAGTCAGACCGAAATGCTTGAAAAATTCCTCTTCTGTCGAAAATGTCAGAACTTCACTCGTTTCCTCTACTTCAACACCGTATTCGCTTATCTTTTCCCCACGGGATTTAGCGAGTTGTCTCAATGCGACATTATGGTCTTTGGAACCAGTGAAATGGTGTAATGTTGTAGCAAACTCAGCTTTTGAGACAAGTCGGAAGTCAACATTAATATCGTACACTTCCTCCAGTGTCACTGACACTTTCGTATCTCCTTTTGCAATAACATCTTTAATGTCTGGCAGTGCAAGTAATGCATCCCGCACAGCAGATGGTTTGGATGTTGCAATAATAAAATCAAGGTCTTTTATTGTTTCCCGCATTCTTCTCAAGCTTCCAGCACGTGAAAACGAATCTATCTCCTCGATTTCATTTAAATAGTCTTCGATTTTCTCCGCGACCGGCAGCATAATCGCTATTGGAAGACGTTCCGGTCTCTTGCCGGCTTCTTCCAGTGCAGCAATAATTTTTTCTGCCGTCTTTTTACCGAACCCTGCCAGGCTCTCGACCTTTCCACTTAGACAAGCTTCCTTCAATGTATCTGCATCGACAACTTGAAGTTCCTGGTACAGCTTGGACAATTTTTTACCGCCCAATCCAGGAAGATTCAATAGCGGAATCAGCCCTGGAGGCACTTCCTCTGTCAATTCCTTTAATGTTTCAGAATGGCCATTTTCCACGTATTCTGCAATAACAGTACTTGTCCCTTTACCGATTCCTTTTATTTTCGTGAAATCATCAATTTCGGAAAGTGATCGGTCATCCGTTTCCAGTGCCTGTGCTGCTTTTCTGTATGCAGTTATTTTGAAAGGATTTTCGCCTTTCAATTCCAGATATACTGCTATTTTTTCCAATAATTTGATTACATCTTTTTTATTGACTGTCATAACATAACCCCACTTTTTCCAGTGTATAAAAAGACTGATCCATGTTGGTTAAATACTATTGTACATGACATACAAGGTATCCCCTTCTACGATGAATCAGTCCTTTGAATTTGTATATCTACTGTCCGCTCTCTCCTGTATAGGTAAACCATAGGTCAAGGATTTTTTCCGAGAAATAAGGAGTCTGTTCAATCACAAACAAGGCAATCGACGAATTGTTTACCGCATTCTGGATCCCTTCGATTGGGGTCAAAACCATAATATACAGAATGATAAACAGGATTAAATACATTTCCAGAAAACCTAATACTGCGCCAAGCAATTTGTTTACCGAGCTTATGATTGGAATGGAGGCTACAAAATCAAGCATGGACGCAATGATCTGCAAAACAATTTTCACCGCTAAAAAGATAATCGCAAATGCAATCGCATTATAGAAAGCATTTTCCAGTGGCAAGGATTGGAGGAAATCAGCCCATGCACCTTCATCAGACAGTTCCGGATAAGGAATCCATAGCGCAAGCCTGCTGCCCAGCTCATCATAATATAGGACAGCGACAACAAATGCGGCAATAAATCCTGTCAGATGGAGTAATTGAAGGATAAAGCCCCGCTTCAGTCCTACTAAAAATCCAAAAATTAAAATCAAAATTAAGATCAAATCCAACATACCTTACTTATCCTCTTTCTTTTTAAGCGACCCCAGCAAAGTTGCATAATCTTCCTTCAGCTTCAGGTAATCGTTCATCGTATTCACTGCAGTTAAAACTGCCAGTCTCGTCGTATCCAATTGTTTATTCACACTATGAATATCTTTCATTTTCTGATCCACAAGACTTGCAACCAACCGTACGTGGCTTGGTGATTCGGTACCAACTATCGTATATGTTCTATTATGTATGTCTACTGTTATGCGTTTTTTATCGCTCTCGCTCATGCTGCAACCTCCTGCCGACAAAAATTCTTCACTTAATAGTAACATGAAGTTCTTTTAAAAAGAAGTATTTCAATATGTTTGTCATTTTGCTATAGTGTCTATATGTAATGAATGGAGAGATACGAATGGGACAACAGGTTTACGTATTATCATTAACTACAATTGAAAAGATGAAAAAGCACTATGAGGAATCGCTGACTCCAACACCTCCAGGAGCCGTTTTCCGGGCTAAAACGCCTGCTGCAGTGGTTACTGCCTATAAATCAGGAAAAGTACTGTTTCAAGGGAGCTCTCCAGAAACCGAGTCCGGAAAATGGAGCGATGGTACAACTACAAGTTCACAAACACCCAAGAAAAAAACGGCAGCAAAAAAGGTTACAAGCTTCACACCGGACCCAAGCCTGTTCACAAGCAGCCATATCGGTTCCGATGAGGCGGGTACCGGCGATTACTTCGGCCCAATCACTGTCGCTGCTGCGTATGTGGACAAAAAACAATTAGCTTTATTGAAAGAGATCGGGGTAAAAGATTCCAAAAATCTGACAGACCCCATCATTAAAAAGCTGGCCAGTGATATCGTCAAGCTAAAGATTCCCTATTCCCTCCTTGTCCTGCATAACGAAAAATATAATATGCTTCAGAAGAAAGGCTGGTCTCAAGGGAAAATGAAAGCGATGCTCCATCACCATGCCATCAGTAAGCTGCTGAAAAAAATCGGGGATTCTGAGCTGGATGGAATTTTAATCGATCAGTTTTGCGAACCTGCCATATATAGCAGGCATATCGGTACGGAAAAACATAAACTGCCGGATAAAACGTATTTCATTACAAAAGCTGAAAGTCATTCCATCGCAGTTGCTGCAGCATCAATTATCGCCAGGGCAAGCTTTGTCAAAGAGATGGATAAGCTTGCCGCCTCTATCGGCATGGAAATACCAAAGGGTGCTTCCTCTAAAGTTGATCAGACAATCGCAAAACTTATCCGGAACCACGGCACCCAAATATTGGATAAATGTGCAAAAACGCATTTCGCCAACACAAAAAAAGCAGAGAAGTACTTGTAAAGCTGAAGTACCTTTGTAACCATACAGGAATGATAGACATGAACAGAAAAATCTTGAAAAATGACTGGGCAGACATTTTAAGTTCGGAGTTCGATAAGCCTTATTATAGCGAATTACGAGAGTTTCTGAAAATGGAATATGCAACCCAAACGATATATCCGAAAATGGATGATATCTTCAATGCACTGCACAAAACACCATTTCATAAGGTGAAAGCAGTCATCCTCGGACAGGACCCATATCATGGACCAAATCAGGCGCATGGCTTAAGTTTTTCCGTCCAGCCCGAAGTAAAGCAGCCACCATCATTGCGTAACATTTTCAAAGAGCTGCAAAATGACCTCGGTTATCCGATTCCTGATCACGGCTATCTCGTTGAATGGGCGGCACAAGGTGTATTACTCTTAAATACAGTTCTTACTGTCAGGGCGGGACAGCCACATTCCCATAAGAACCATGGCTGGGAAATTTTCACGGACCAAGTGATTAAGTCTTTGAATAGGAAGCATGAACCAGTCGTATATATACTTTGGGGGAGTGCCGCCCAAAAAAAGGTGAAGCTGATCGATACATCGAAGCACTTTATCATCTCTGCGCCACACCCGAGTCCCCTATCCGCATATAGAGGATTTTTTGGAAGCAATCCTTTTTCCGAGACAAACAGCCTGCTTCACAATGCAGGAATAGAAGAAATCAACTGGCAGCTGCCAGAGAAAACAGAATACCTATAATGAAAGTGCTCCGATTGTGGAGCATTTTCTTTTTGCTATTTGTCAACAAACATTCATACTTATTTTGCTGTACCCGCCCCCTTACAAAAAATCTGCTTATGATCCCTCCGAATGTGAACTTTGGCATTTAATTTGTGAACTATGGCATTTCTCGTAAAAACTATGGTGTATTTCCTGTAAACTTCGGCTTTTCTTCTCTAGACATCGGTAATTCTGCCTAAAAAAAAGACCTTCTCATCGCTGAGAAAGTCTTCCTCTATTTTATGACCTGACATAAGCATTAAATTTCTCATTTACTGCCTTGATAATCTCCTGATAGGATTCTTCGACTTCATCATCTTTCAACGTTTTATCCGGATGCTGATATAATAAGCTGTAGGCTACGGATTTTTTGCCTTCCTCCAGATTGGCTCCTTGATATACATCAAAAATTTCCACACGATTTACAAGTGGTGCACCGATTTCCTGAATCAGATCTCCTACATCACCCGAATGAATATTTTCATCCAAAATGAATGCAATATCCCTTGCGATAGAAGGATATTTAGGTATTTGCCTATAAGAAGGGGTATCTTCATAAGCAGCAAATACTGCTTCCAGATTTATATCAAATACATAGGTTTCTTTTAAATCCATCTCTTTCTCGAGAGCAGGGTGCAATTGACCGATGAATCCAACTGTTTGCTCATTCATTTCAATAACCGCACAGCGGCCCGGATGCATATCAGCAAGTTTTGCCTGACGGAAGGAAACGTTAAGATCCAGGTGGTCAAACAAACCTTCTACAATTCCTTTTACAAGATAAAAATCGACATCTTTCTTTTCCTGTTGCCAAGGATGCTCCAGCCACTTTCCTGTAAGTGCACCAGCTGCTCGCAACTGTTCATCCGGTTGCTTGGATACCTGTTTTTCACTGGAAATAAATACACTTCCAATTTCATAATAACCTAGGTTTGTCTGATTTCTAGCACTGTTATATTTAATCGCACGCAATATTTCCGGAAGAACGCTTAAACGGAGATATTTGTGTTCCTCACTCATAGGCATTGCAAGTGCGACAGGTGACACTGCTTTTTCAAGCACTTCGGGACTGACAAGCCGCTTAATATCTGTAGCGTTCGTCAGTGAGTATGTCAATGTTTCCATCAATCCAACACCCTGGATATAATTGTTCACCTTGCGTTTCAATGACTGTCTTACAGTCAACGCCCCGGCCTGTGCAGCCCCTTGTGGTAAAGTGAACGGCAGGTTATCGTAGCCGTAAATTCTTGCAACTTCCTCAAGCATATCTTCAAAAATAGTAATGTCCCCTCGACGAGTCGGCACTTGAACGGAGAAGGATGTATCATTTTGTTCATAATCGAACTTTAGTCTTTTCAAGATGGACACAATATCTTCTGATGTCATTTCGGTTCCAAGCCGCTTATTGATTTGGTCTGTATCCATTTCAACCGTATTTTCGGATCGGTCCAGTTCGTCAAATTCAGCAGCTCCTGCAGCCACTTTTCCATTTGCATATTTCTCCATAAGCAGACATGCACGGATACCCGCTCTCTTCACTCGATTCGGATCAATTCCTTTTTCAAATCTCGTGCTGGATTCGCTTCTTAGTCCGGTTTGTTTCACTGTTCCTCTTACAGAAGAAGAATTGAAGTATGCCACCTCTAGCAATATATTCTTCGTTTCGGAGGTAACTTCGGTATTCGCTCCACCCATAACACCTGCAAGTGCAACAGGTTCCTTGCCATTGGTTATGACGAGATTCTTCTCCGATAATATTCTTTCCTGATCATCAAGGGTAACCATTGTTTCTCCATCGTCGGCTCTTCTAACGACTACTTTTTCCGAACTGAATTTATCATAATCAAAAGCATGCAATGGTTGACCATATTCGAGCAGCACATAGTTGGTTATATCCACAACATTATTGATCGGTCTGATCCCGGCAGCCATCAAATAATTCCGGATCCATAGGGGGGATGGATTGATTTCAACATCTCTAATCATAAAGGCACCATAATACGGATTCAGATCAGCTGCTTCAACTTCAACAGAAATATAGTTGTCCACTGCATCATCCTCTGCAAAGGAAACCGTTTCATCCGGCAAATTAACCGGCTGATCAAGAATCGCTCCAACTTCATAGGCGACACCGAGCATACTTAACGCATCTGCACGGTTTGCCAGTACATCCAATTCCAATACAGCATCATTCAAGTTGAGCAGTTCGTCAACATTCTCGCCAATCGTTGCATCCTCTGGAAAAACGAAAATGCCGTCTGCAATATCAGTTGGAATATATTTTTCTTCCAATCCAAGTTCTTTCAACGAACAGATCATTCCATTGGATTCAATGCCCCGCAGTTTTACTTTCTTTATTTTAAAATCTCCCGGAAGTACTGCCCCAGGTTTGGCGACAGCAACTTTCTGTCCCTGCGCAATATTCGGAGCACCGCAAATGATTTGCAGTTTCTGATCTCCTACATTCACCTGACAAAGATTCAATTTGTCCGCATTTGGATGTTTTTCGCATGTCTCTACATATCCAACGACAACATCTTTGCAGTTTTCAGCAACATATTCCACACCTTCTACCTCAATCCCTGACTTCGTTATTTTCGCAGCCAGCTGCTCCGGTGTAAGATTTCCTAAATCAACGTAATTTTTCAACCAATTATATGATACTAACACTTGTTATACCTCCTTTAAAAATAATATTAAGCCTTATGATATTGTTTAAGGAATCGGATATCATTTGTATAGAACTGACGAATATCATTGACACCGTATTTAAGCATCGCAATTCGTTCCGGCCCCATCCCGAATGCAAATCCACTGTAGACTTCCGGGTCATATCCGCCCATCTCGAGCACTTTCGGATGAACCATTCCGCCACCGAGTATCTCGATCCAGCCTGTCCCTTTACACACGCTGCAACCTTTTCCATTACAGACCTTACAGGAAATATCCATTTCAACGGAAGGCTCGGTGAATGGGAAGAAACTCGGGCGCAAACGAATTTCGCGGTCTGCTCCGAACATTTTCTTTGCGAAGGTATCCAGTGTTCCTTTCAAATCACTCATACGGACATTTTTATCTACGTATAACCCTTCAATTTGCGTAAATTGATGGGAATGTGTGGCATCGTCCGTATCACGGCGGTACACCTTCCCAGGGCAGATCATTTTGACGGGCTTCTCCCCTTTGTATTCCTGCATTGTGCGGGCTTGTACAGGGGAGGTGTGGGTCCGCATCAACAATTCATTTGTGATATAAAAAGTATCCTGCATATCACGCGCCGGATGATTTTTTGGCAGATTCAATGCCTCAAAATTATAAAAATCGGTCTCTACTTCAGGGCCTTCCCTTACTTCGTAGCCCATCCCAATGAAAAGATCTTCCAATTCCTGGACAATGCTTGAAAGAAGATGGGGACCCCCCACTTTGACCGGCCGCCCTGGTAAGGTAACATCAATCGCTTCAGCCTCCAGCTGCTCCTCTAATTGCAGCAGTTCCAGCTTTTCATTTTTTTCGTCCAATGCCGCTGTAATGGATTCCCTGACCTTGTTGGCAACCTCACCTATTACAGGTCTTTCTTCCTTGGAAAGTTTCCCCATCCCGCGCAGTACACCTGTAAGTGACCCCTTTTTACCTAGGTATGCAACTTTAATATCCTGAAGCTCTTTCATATCCTCTGTTTGGGAGATTCTTTCCAATGCTTCAGCCTGAATAGCCTCCAATTGTTCCTTCATTTCTTATTGCCTCCTTGTATTTGATATTCATAACCTGGCATCTGCCAAGCCTTTCTTTGGGCGGGTGGCTTAGATGGCTCATGCAGATAGGAAAGTTTTTGACTTGCATATCTGATTCCATTAAAAATAGCCCTCATCCCTGAAAAGGGACGAAGGCATTTTTAGTTTCGCGGTACCACCCTTGTTGACAGTACAAACCTATGTAAAACGACATATGTATCCTGTCCAACTCACATCTGATAACGGATTTAAAATCCGGAACACCTTTACATACAATTCAATTTCCTTTCCAGAAAAGATTTACAACCAACCTCTTCTGTTCCTATTGTATGGTCCCAGTGACAGCTCTGGAGTGAAATGTGCGTATCCGATACGATAGAAATGCTTTCAGTCTAGGGCATTTCTTCCCTTTATCGCTCTCCTGTAATACGAACAGGCTCCTTCATTGCTTCATTATATTACATACATTATAGATAATTTTTTTTACGGTTGCAACCTTATCCTTTTAAATGATACATCAGAATTCCCGCAGCTATACTGACATTTAAAGATTCTGCTTTTCCATAGATAGGGATTGTGACAATTCTGTCGGCAAGTTCCATCAGTTCATCCTGTACACCCGCTCCTTCATTTCCAAGGACAATCGCTACTTTTTCCTCGGGGACAGTTTCGTTATACTTAGTCGCATTCAATAATGCTGTCGCCCAAATTGAAAAACCTTCCCGCTTCAAATTTCCCAGTTCTTCATAAAGGTTTGCCTGGTAGATCGGAATATGGAAAATCGATCCCTGTGTCGCGCGGATGACTTTATCGTTATATAAATCAACTGTTCCCTCTCCCAAAATAATTGCGTCCATACCTGCTGCATCTGCAGTCCGAATAATTGTACCAAGATTTCCCGGATCCTGTATCGAATCAATGATTAGAAAATGGCTGCCGCTGTACGCATTCTGTTTTTTCATTTTAATGACAGCCAGAACGCCCTGTGGGGTTGTTGTCTGTGAAATATGAGCCATCACATTTTCACTGACCGGTTCAACAAGGAAATCCGTTGCCCATTCCGGAAGAGTCGCTCCTTCCTGCACAATTATTTCGTTGATTTGCCAATCACTATTGAAAGCTTCTTCCAGTAAGTGAAAGCCCTCTATCAAAAACAAACCGGTATTCGTTCTTTCTTTTCTTTTATGCAGTTTTTTCCATGCTTTAACTTTTTCATTTTTTACTGAAGTAATCATAGATTCCATCCTTAATATTATTTCTATCTGTATCATACATATTTTTACGGTGCTTGGTCAAACTATCTTTAGTTTATGAAGAAGGAGTGTTGTATAATGGATCTAAATCTAAGAAAAGCCATTTATTCCAACATCGCTACAAATGACCAGCAGCAGTTGGAAGCAACAATTGTTGATGCCATTCAAAACGGCGAAGAAAAAATGCTCCCTGGGCTTGGGGTGCTTTTCGAACTAATTTGGAAGCACTCGGAGGAGCAGGAAAAACAGGAAATGATTGATACATTGGAGCAAGGTGTCAAGCAACTTCAATAACAATAATGTGGATAGATGCTTCAGTATCTATCCACATTTATTTTGGTTCTTTTCGTGTGTTTTGTTACTTTATGATCTTCGGAGTTGATAAAAAATGCGAAGTAATTTCTATATTGGGTCTCTAACCTGGTAATGGAAGCATGTGACGTCGGCAACCGCAGCCCGTATACACTCCGCTTTCCCCGAGCGGTCGCCGAAGATACTTATCGAGCGTCACAGCTTATTCAAATTAAATTGTAATTAATTAAGTTACTTCGCATTTTACATATATCCCTTCAGAAACAGCAAACTTTTACTTAGAAGACATTATCTTAAAAATAGAGCTAATTACCCAATTATAATTGTTTGTTTGTTATTTACGGCTTTCTGCGTTAATATAAATTTACAGAAATATCCAGTTTAATCATTCTATTATACTAGTAATTTATCTTGGCTTCGAGATTAAATTAAGCCTTTTATATCAGTCTTTCAACAAATATTTTTAGCACCATTTGACTAGATAGTAGTTAAATGATATAAAAAATTGAAACCGTTTTTTATGATATGTTTCACGTAATCATAATACACTTATTAAGTAGATGAAAAAGAAAGGGGTAAATTTGTGGAAGAATCAACTAATGGGAAACAGAAAAAAGGGGTATCCAAAGGGATCATTGCCCTTATCGCAGGTGTAATCGTACTGGTTGGTGGCAGTGCCGCGGCATTTATGCTGTCAAACGCTTCACCGAAAGCATCCTATTTTCTCGCTGAGAAGAATACAATCGAATATGGGATGGAGCAGTTTGAAAATCGCTACGAGCCTGAATTGGACTGGTACGAAAAAACACAAACAGGAAAATCTGCTTCAACTCTTGAACTATCCGCTGAATACAACGACACTAAAGCAAGTACAGGATATGGATTGGAACCGGCAATGTTCATCAATAATTCCAGCATTACAATTGATGCACAAACAGATATGGATAACAGGCAAATCTATACCGAACTGAAAGCGGATTTCGGTGGTATGGAAATCGATGGCATCCAACTATACTTAACGGAAGAAAACGTAATGCTTGGCTTACCTTTCCTTGAAGAAGTTATTCAGATGGATGATGAAGACCTCGGACCCCTGCTTTATGAGGCAGATCCAACGATATTTTCCGGGGAAGAAAAATTAGGTTTGGATACATTCTTTGACAGAGCCCAAGGTGTTGTCCCTGAAGAAGACATCGAATACTTGAAGAAAGAATACCTGGAACTTATTTATGATGAATTACCGGAAGAGGCATTTACAAGTGCTGACGAAACAGTGAATGTGAATGGTGAATCCATTAATGCGGAAAAAATCACACTCCAGCTGAGCGAACAACAATTAAAGGATATTGTCATCACTGTTTTGGATAAGGCAGAAACGGACGATAGATTGAAAGAGATCGTTAAAGAACAATTGACCGAACAGCAATTTGGCAGCGATATTTACATGGATGATGAGCTTGAACTTATGATGGCTGATTTCGAAGCTGGAATCACAGAAGCCAAACAAGCATTGGCAGACCTTCACATACCAGAGGGATTGACATCTGTCATTTGGGTGAATGACAATAAAATTGTTCAGCGTGATTTTGCAGTACAAATGGGTCCATCTGCAGACGAACTGGCAATGCTTTCAGTGAAAGGAACACAATTGCTTACACATACAGATCAATTTTTCAACTATGACCTTGCATTCTCGGATGCCTATGAAGAAGCTTCCATAAATATCTCAGGTGACTTGAACTGGGAGAATAATCAGGCAACCGACGTTATTAGTCTTACTTCAGACGATTTCGCTATTACTTACGATGGCCAAGAAACACTTGAAGATGGCACACGCGATTTTAATCGGACGTTTTCTCTTCAGGACCCTATGAGCGGTGGCGGAAGTCTAATATGGTCGGGTAATGCCGCGTATGATAATGATCAAATGAATTCACAGCATAGCCTATCAGTGGAATTACCGGATTTCAGTCAGGATATGTTCTCCTTAAATATTGTTACGGATGGTAGATTAATAGATTCTGTGGAAACAATGGATGAAGAGAATGTTAAATATCTTGGCGGCATGTCCGCTGCTGAAATACAGGAATACTTCGAATATGAAGTAACTCCAAGCTTCCAGCAATGGATTTTCGGTATCATGGCTGGAGGAGCTATGGGATTTTAAAACCGTAACCGCAATCGTCAGGCATTAATAGAGTAGGCTTAATAGGTTGGCATTAAGAAAAAAATTACCATGACTTAGAAATGAGCGTGCCACTATGCATTTCATGAAACATATTATGTTGTTCATCATAAATCATTTAATGCAGCTAAAGAGGAAGTGGTTATCACTTCCTCTTCTTTTAATTTTCCCAATTATGATAGTTGCTCTTACTGCGGTAATCTTTATCACCTTTTTTTCTCCTGCTGATAAGGAACCGATCAAGATTGGATTGGTAGATTTGGACCAATCAAACGAAACGCAATTGGCTGCCCAGTTGCTTGAAGAGTCTGCACAATTTGGCTCATCCATAACCATACACAGCATGTCGGAAAAAGATGCCGCCACAGCAATCCATGAAGACGAAATCAGTTCTTACATAATTTTCCCGGAGAATTTTACATCTCATCTTTATCAAGGGGAATCTGTAGACTTCTCTATTGTCGGCAATCCAATCCAACCGACTGAAAGCTATCTGATCCACGAACTGATGGAGACTGTAGCACGCCACATACGTGCTTCACAGGCAAATATTCTTACGATTAATTATTATGCAAGAGACTTTGGCATGGATGATGAAGCTCGCAATGATTTTGTGTTCGGACAGTTTCAGGAATTTTTATTTTATACAATCGGTCGTGATCGCGTATTGAATGAGCGAGAAATATCCAATTACGCTACCTCATCCCCTGTTACATATTTTGCAATTGGTGGATGGTTTATCATCATTTCGGTTTGGATTTTTTTAATCTATCATTTTCTTACCAAAGAAAATCCGTCACGATTGAATGACAGGATGCGACTGTATGGTGTTACGGAGCTACAGCAGCTGCTGGCAAAGATCGTTGTTACGCTCGGTGTTTCTTTTCTGTTTACCTGCTTGTCGTTTTATTTATTGAAAAATATTGTTGAAACGGAAGTACTGTTGCAGGATTACATTCGAATCGCTGTTATAACAGCTCTATACAGCAGTCTTTTTGTATGCTGTCTTGCTATTTTTGAAGTGATCATATCATCCTACAAACTCAGGATGCTTGTACATTCCGTCTTCACAGTAATAGCGTTGCTGATCAGTGGTGCTATGATTCCAGTAATCTACTATCCTTTAGCGATCCAGGCAGCGCTGCCGTATATGTTCTCCTATGAGGCACTTCAATGGATACAGGAGATTCTATTAAATGACAGATTGTATGCCGACTATATTCCATTACTGCTGATGAACGCTTCCGGATTTTTCATACTGATTAGTGTTTCGTTATGGAAGGGGCGTGTAAAAAGATGAAATCTATTTTTCAAACACGACTGACCCATTGGAAAAAACAATGGCTGTCCCTTCTCTTTTGGCTGAGCATGCCGATTGCAGCAACATTAATTATCATCAATGTCACAAACATCCTCCAGGAAGACAGCAAAATACCTGTAGGGTTTGTACTAAAAGAAAATACCCCGATGGCCGAGGCACTACTTGAATCGGTACAGGCCTCTCCCCTTGTCAGAGTTTATGAACTTAACGAAACGCAGGCAAAAAACATGATTGAAAGTCATGAATTGGATAGTGCGTTTGTCATTGAAGAAGGCTATGAACAACAGATACAAAGAGGAAATAGGAACCGGCTCATTACCAGTTATAAATCAGATTTATCATTTGCCTATACACCAATAAGTGAAATGATTACTTCCTATGTACAACAGGATAGCGGAAAAGCGAAAGCCGCCCACACGATTATAAATCTGGCTGAAACAATGGAAACAAGTGAATCACTTACTTTTAATGAGATCATCACAAAGGCGGAAGAAATTCAAGCTCGGGAAAACCTACTTCAAACCACATTTTCATTTGCCAATTCAACGGGATCTGCGGATACTGAAAAATCAACCATATGGAATGTATGGGGATTATGGGCAATATTTAGCACTCTTTCCACTTTGATGTTTTCAGACTGGATTGTCAAAGAAAGGAATTCCGATGTGGCCATCCGTTTTGCTTTTACGCGATTTTCTTTCAAAAGTTATTTATTGCGGCATTTATTTGTTTATTCAGCACTTCTCTTTACCATTGATATTACTGCCGCCATCTTATTTCATTTCCTGCTCGGAGAAGCGTTACACTTAAAATCTGCGGCAGGAATCGTTTTATTTCGTATATTATGCAGTACAGGTGCATTCCTGCTTGCACTGTTATTTAAAAATGTCTATGTATTTTACAGTGTCTCATTTGCTGCAGTGCTGTTTTTGGCGATTACCAGTGGTGCCATTCTCCCTGTTGAAGGATTGCTCAGCCACTACCCTTTGTTAATCTATATAAATCCCTTGCATCCATTTTTAAATAAAGAAGTGTGGAATGCCTGGCTGGTCATTTTTATTATACTTCTCGTTATTTGGTATTTTAAAGGAGAGAAAAATAAATGCTGCACTTACAATCGATAACAAAAACATATGGTAAAAAACAAATTTTGAAGGATGTATCCTTTTCTATCCAAGCTGGAGAAATAGTCGGATTAGTCGGTGAGAATGGTGCCGGCAAATCAACTATGCTCCAAATACTTGCAACCCTTTCAAAGCCGACGAAAGGAAAAATCCATCTTGCTGAGTTGTCGTATGAGGAACATACAAAGGATATCCGCAAGAAAATCGGATATGTACCACAGGATATTGCTATTTGGGAAGAATTCACTGTGGAAGAAAATATGCTCTTCTTTGAAAAGCTATCATGGATAAATAAAAGCAAACAGCAATTAAAACAGCTTTGTCTCGATATGGAGCTCGATAAATGGAAAGAGCCTGTCAACACATTATCCGGTGGTATGAAACGAAAATTAAATCTGGCAATCAGCCTCATCCATGACCCCGAGGTTCTGCTCCTGGATGAACCGACTGTAGGAATCGATTTAAAATCAAAAATGGAAATCGGCAATTATTTAAAAGAGCAGGCGACTCTCCACCATAAAATAATTGTGTATACGTCACACGACATGGATGAAATTATCAGATTGTGTGATCGGGTACTCTGTATCGGCGAGGATCCTTTCTATTATGATATTTTGGTGCAAAAAAAGAAAAATGTTGTCACAATTTAGTATTGCTTAAATTTGTAAATAACCGTAAAATAAGAATATAGAGGAAGGAGATGTCAGATGGAAATACGAGATTTACAGCAAATGATTAACTATGAGGCAATGTCTATCATGACAGGTAACTCCGATTCCGCAAGTTATCCGGGAACCAATCAAATGATGGGTACATCTTTCCAGCAATTATTATTGGAAAAAATCAATGAAGCTCAAAGGTTATCCAGTTTAAGTATGATACCAGCAAATACACCTTCCATAAATTCATATAACACTTCTCTTGCACCTTTTTCGACTGGTACTGTAACCGGAAATTCCCTCCCAAAAACAGATTATAATAACCTTATATCAGAAGCTGCCCAGACATATGGAGTAGATGAAAATCTGATTCATGCAGTTATTAAAAACGAGTCCAATTATAATGCAATGGCAAAAAGTTCTGCAGGCGCCCAGGGACTTATGCAGCTTATGCCAGCTACTGCAGCCGGCTTAGGAGTGAATAACCCATATGACGCACGTCAGAATATCAATGGCGGCACCAACTATTTAAGGCAGATGCTTGATCGGTATAATGGCAAAATCGAACTTGCACTGGCAGCTTACAATGCTGGACCAGGGAATGTGGAAAAATATCAGGGAATCCCCCCATTCCAAGAAACAAGAAATTACGTAACAAAAGTGATGAACAATTACTATGCTTAAGAAAGAAGGAAACTCCTATTGTGGTGGAGTTTCCTTTTCTTTTATTTCATTCTATCCGGCAAAGAGTGAATCGATTCAATCAGTTGGTTCAACTTTCCTTCAATACGGTGCAATAAATAAAATGTTACCGCAATCGGAAATCCCACCTCAGTGATGAATGATACACCAGCTTCCATAGCAGCTCACCTTCTTCCTTCAATTTATAAAATCTTGCAGAAAACGGACCAGAGGCTATGCCACTGGTCCATTTCCATTTAAAGCAATTTATTACTGTCCCAAATCAATTTCTTCAACGGTACGCTCAACAAGACGGGCTGATTTTTTGGTAACCAAATCGCCACCTGTCGAAGTAAAAGCATTTTGTGCAATAATTTCATCCATTGCAGCATTTACGGTAGCAGGATTGACAGGTTCTACTGGTTGATCAAGTGAATATGTCACAATTTTCCCGTCCTGATTCTCAAATTTCAGTTCCAGTTTTTTCATCGGTTAACCTCCTTTCTCCAAATTTTTCTTTCAAATTAGCCTTCTCTGATATCAGAAGTGTCTTTACGGTTAATGTTATATAACGGACGCTCCTGAAGATCGGCAATCGCAGTGGCAACTGCATAAAGCTGGTCTGTTGTTGCAGATGTTTTTACATTATTAAAGCTTTTGTACTTAAAGATCGGTAATCCGGATTCGGAATCGATGCCATCTGTAAAAACAAGCTGCAAAGTGGAATTAGTCATATCTGCTATAGCCATGTTTCTCACCTCCCTTTCACAACTACAATCGAAATAATTTGTAAAAAGGGGGTATGAATTTCAAGATTTTTAAATGATTTCCGATTAATTTTTAGAGTCAATTATCTTCCCAATCACTTGCTAAATTAAACAAATGAATGAAGGCAATTGATTTACGTCTAAACAGAGACAATCGTATTGTACTTTCATATCTGCATAATAAAAACACAATCCCGAAATGTGGAATTGTGCCTTTATTATCACTCGTATTCTTTTTCAATATTTAAGGTGCTTCTTACCGTATCAATAGGGCGAACCATTTTTTCGATTTGATCTCGTTTTGGTTCAAGGAATGGCGGTAATGATAATTTCTCGCCAAGTGTTTCATAAGGCTCGTCCCCCATAAAACCAGGTCCTTTTGTAGCGAATTCAAATAATATTTGTGGCGCTATTTGACAATATAAAGAACCAAAGAAGAAACGATCCACAAATCCCGAAGTCTTGAACCCAACACCATGCAGGCGTTCCATCCATTCATCCAATTCATTACGATCATCCACACATAATGCAGCATGGTGAACTGTACCGTATCCCTGTCTTGCCATAGGAAGTACTGTATTATGCTCCACCACAATCTGTGCACCATTGCCACCTTCACCAACTTCAAACAGATGGAATGAACCTTCACTGGCTATTTCCTTATACATCAATACCTTTTCAAGTACTTCTTTGAAATAATCGAACTGTGCAATACGGACAAAGATTGGTCCCAGTCCAGTAATTGCATATTCCAGTGGAACAGGTCCATCCTGCCATGGAGTCCCTGAAGCAACTCCATCGTTATTTTCATCCGAAATCAATTGATACTGCTGATCATCAAAATCAACAAATGATAAAGTCTTCGTACCAAACTGTTCTTTTATACCTGTATGTTTCACTTCCAGGCGGTTAAAACGTTTCACCCAGTAATCCAGGGCGGCATCATCGGGAACACGAAATGACGTTTTGGCTATCTCATTTGTTCCATGGACGCCTTTAGGGATTCCAGGGAAATCAAAGAAAGTCATATCTGTTCCTGCACTACCCTTATCATCTGCGAAAAACAGATGGTAGGTTTGTATGTCATCTTGGTTAACTGTCTTCTTTACGAGACGCATTCCTAAAGTAAAGGTGAAAAATTCATAGTTTTTTTCTGCACTGCTGGTGATCGCTGTTACGTGATGCATACCTTTTAATTCATTCATTTCATATTCCTCCATAATTATACCTATTTATTATTAATTAAGGTATCTTTAATTAATAATAAATATATCATTTAAATTATCTACTGTCAAACGGTAAGCAGCAAAGATAAAATAGAAAGGACCAGCGATCTTTCGTATCGCTGGTCCAAATTTATGCCAATATAAGGTTTTTAACCGTATCGGCATCCATTTTTTTGATTACTTGAACAATTAATTTCACTGCATTTTCAAAATCATCACGATGAAGAATTCCTGCATGTGAATGAATATAGCGAGTGGCAATTGTAATGGATAAAGATGGCACGCCATTACCTGTCAAATGGATGGAGCCCGAATCTGTCCCACCACCTGCAAGCGAAGCAAACTGGTATGGAATGTTGTTTTCATCAGCGGTCTGTACGACTAAGTCGCGCAGACCTTTATGGGAAACCATGGACGCATCATACAATACGATCTGCGGTCCTTTCCCGAGCTTGCTGTCTGCATCCTTGTCAGAAATTCCCGGTGTGTCCCCAGCTATGCCTACATCCACTCCAAAGCCGATGTCAGGCTGTATCGCCTGTGCGGATGTTTTTGCACCGCGCAGACCAACCTCTTCCTGAATCGTTCCGACACCGTAAACGACATTCGGATGCTCCTCGCCTTTTAACCGTTTAAGCACTTCGATTGCGATTGCAAGTCCAATCCGGTTATCCCATGCCTTTGCAAGCAATAGTTTTTCATTTTTCAACGGTGTGAATTCGAAATATGGTACAACAGAGTCACCAGGTTTCACACCAAATTCTTTAGCCTCCTCTTTACTGGAGGCACCGATATCGATGAACATATCTTTAATTTCATATGGCTTTTTACGTGCTTCAGCAGTTAAGACATGTGGCGGTTTGGATCCGATAACACCAGTTACATCCCCCTTGCTCCCCATAATTGTTACACGCTGTGCCAGCATAACCTGGTTCCACCAGCCGCCAACAGTTTGGAAATATACGAACCCTTTATCATCTATTCGCGTAACCATAAAACCTATTTCGTCTAAATGGCCAGCAACCATAATTTTCGGTCCATCTGCTTTTCCTGTCTTTTTGGCAATCGAACTGCCCAGGTTATCCATCGTCACTTCATCTGCATATGGAGAAATATATTTTTCGAATACATCTCTTGCTTCTTTTTCATTTCCCGGAATTCCTTTAGCATCTGTCAAATCTTTTAACATCGTTAACGTTTCGTCCATATTTGGCATATGTAAACCCTCCTGTACTGAATACTAAGTACTTTGTTCATTATATCGTTCTATTGAAAATATACAAAACTCTTAGTAACCTTGATTTTGTCTTTCATAATTTATCTCATTTTTTTTAATATATGCAGCTTGGATATCCTCTTCCGTGAAGCCGAGTATTTCTGCCAGTTGCAGGGTTTTCAAAAACAGGTTATTATAATTGATTTGTGTTGCGTTATTTTTATAGGCAACCGCTGCTTCAAAAACATCGGTAAATTGTTCTGTTTCAGTAACCATAGCGGATTGCCATTCACTGGGATGATAGATGAACCCTTTTTCCAGTCCGAGCGATAGGATAAAATGAATGACGTCGACATATTCTTCAAGTATGACATTTTTTTCATTTCTGGGCTTGTTACTCCAAAATTTGAAACACCTTGTCTCATTGGCCAATTCACCGAGTTCCACGAGCAATGCTAAGTATTTTTCCTGGAAGACATCGGTTTTGCTTAAATTATGATTCACCTCAATATATGTATCAAGCTGTTTTTGCATGTCAAATAATTGTTTCCAGTTCACTTTCTCCACCTCTTGATCTTTTTCACAATTGTATCATGAAAGTTTTAAAAAAGTGAAACCAATCTATTTGCGAATACGTATGTAATTGAAATAGGACAAATCAGGGAGACGATGGACATGGTTGTAATACTGTTTCGCATACTTATAATTATTGCATTGGCTCTTCTCGTCTATACGTGGATCCAATATCTGCGGAACCCGGAAAGAAAACTTCAGATTGCAAAGAACTCCAATGGATTCTTTTTTCTGGATGACACAAACAACAGTAAAAAAAATCTTCAGCTAGCATATAAAGGTTGTCTTTTTGAGGGCGAAAAATACCTTGGAACAACAGAGGAGTCTTTTGAAGTAGTAGATATCCATGTTACTGCCCGAGATCCGTTGGAGCTTCGCAGGCTCACCAGGGACGACCTCTACTTCCTGGAAAAGGAAATACTTCTTCATTATCCGTTCGCCAAGATTACGTGGAAACACCCCATAAGCCAGCTGATCCTGACAGAACTGGAATAGTAAAAATAACTCCGTTCAAGTCTGGACTTTATTAAAATTAAAGGTTGTTTTCTAAAAGAATGTTGTTATTGGCACAATTTATGTGAACTACGACGCAACTGCTATTTGCGATAGACCTGTAGCTAATAATGGAAACAAGTTGCTTCGGCTACCGCTCTGGGAAATACACTGCGCTTTTCGCGGGCGGCTGGTGAGCCAACTTGCTAAAGAGCTGCGCTGTCTCACCGATGCCTCTGCTCCCGCAGAACAAGGAATGCTTCGGCAGCGTTACGTCGCACGCAGAAAATGCGGACGCATTTTCAAGGAGTCTCCGTGTATTTCCCAGAGCTGGTTAGAGGATTGATGCGAATTACTATCCTTGAATTTGCTAATGCATACGGAAGAAGTTATGACGTTTATTGGAAATATTCCTAATGCACTGAAAGTAAATCAATTGTATTGACCTTTCTTGTGCAGAATTTTTTTGTAAAAACTCCATATCAGCAGCCCGTATACACGGAGACTC
>NZ_LQNF01000047.1 GCF_001618145.1 Oceanobacillus damuensis | reverse complement strand
TGCTTTGGTAGGTGTGTTGACGTTGGCGTACTTACTGGCATTGATGGTAGGGCTTCTGGCAATGGCTCCTCTGTTTTCCAGGTTTGGTAAAAGGAATACGATGATTGGAGGTTCCATCATAAGTATTATCGGTTGCCTGATCATAATGATCAACCCAACGAGTCTGTTTGTTGTAGTGGTTGCCCAAATTGTTAAAGGATTAGGACAGGCATCTCTTACAGGTGCACTCTGGGCATTGCTTCCCGATACAATTGAATATGGAGAATGGAAAACTGGTATCAGAAACGAGGGTGTACTTTACAGTGGAGGAAGTATGGGACAAAAAATTGGAAACGGTCTCGGGATGGCATTTATTGGATGGGTTTTATCTTGGGGAGGATATAATGGAATGTTATCTGTCCAACCTGATTCTGCGATAACATCGATTTATACTATCTTTATTTATCTTCCGATAGTAATTTTTGTAGCACAAATTATATTATTATACTTCTATAAGCTTGATAAAGTTTATCCAAAAATTGCTGCAGATCTTGAAGCAAAAAATGAAGGATTACGTTAGACTTTTTTAACATCAATAAATTTAGTGAGAATGTGTGGAGGAAATAATGACATGGCTAATTTAAGAAATGAATATCCGAGACCACAATTGGGTCGTGAACAGTGGTTAAATCTAAATGGAGAATGGAATTTTGCGTTTGATGATAACAAAACAGGGTTGAAAGAAAAATGGTATGATTCTTTTCCAGCTGAGACAAAAATAAATGTCCCATTTGTCTATCAATCGAAAGGAAGTGGTATTCACGACACATCCTTTCATGATGTTGTATGGTATCATAGATCATTAAGTATACCGGAGGAGTGGGAAGGGAAGTCCGTTATCCTGCATTTTGGTGCCGTAGATTATCGTGCCTGGGTTTACGTCAATGGCCAATTAGTTACATTCCATGAAGGAGGCCATACGCCATTCCATGCAGATATAACACATGTGTTGAGTGAGAAAGAGAATTCTCTTGTTGTAAGAGTGGAGGATCCCTCTGAAGATGAAACAATTCCACGTGGAAAACAATATTGGAAAGAAGAATCCGATTATATTTTCTATACAAGAACAACGGGGATTTGGCAGACGGTATGGTTAGAGCCAGTCTCCGAAAATAGAATTGATTCTTTAAGATGGACACCACAATTAGACCGAGGAGATATTGACTTGGAAATGGAATTAACCAATCAAGCAGAACAAGAACTATCTGTCCAGGTCAGTATTTCTTTTAAAGGTAAGGAAGTCATTTCGGATACGGTCTCTGTCCATGAATCATATATAAAAAGAAGCTATAATATTAGAAATCGGTTTACATCACGCAGCAATGTTCATGGAGAAGGTTGGTACTGGACGCCAGAAACTCCAAATTTATTTGATGTAGAGTTAAAACTTCTTTCCGGTTCTCAAGAAGTGCTGGACCATATCACCAGCTATTTCGGTATGAGGAAAATATCGATAGAAAATGGACAAATCTTGCTTAACAACTTTCCGTATTACCAAAAGTTAATACTTGATCAAGGTTATTTTCCAGAAGGGCTACTGACAGCACCGTCAGACGACGCCCACAAACAGGATATTGTGCTTGCTAAAGAAATGGGATTCAACGGGGCAAGAAAGCATCAAAAGGTAGAAGATCCACGCTATTTATACTGGGCGGATAAGCTTGGTTTTCTGGTTTGGGGCGAAATGGCTAACGCTTCAGAGTACAGTGAAGAAGCTGCAAGGCGGATGAATGACGAATGGATACAAGTCGTTAACAGGGATTATAATCATCCATCACTTGTTGCATGGGTCCCATTAAATGAAAGCTGGGGAATTCCGCTGGTTGGCCTTGATCAACAACAGCAGGCACATGCTTTGAGTATGTATTATTTAACAAAGTCGCTAGATACAACTCGCCCGGTATTTTCAAATGAGGGATGGGAGCATGTTATCTCCGACATTTGTGGGATTCATAACTACCGCTCTGCAGAAGAGTTGAAAAAGACCTATCAATCTGTTGAAACAGCGATTAATACTAGAGTGTCCAAACGCAAAATCTATGCTAATGGATATCAATATAATAACGAACCAATCATGGTAACAGAATATGGCGGAATCGCATACGACAAAGAGAATGAAGAGCAGGAAAAGGGATGGGGCTATACGGACGTTGGGACTGGTGAGGCATTAATAGAAGAATATAAAAAGCAGACAGAAGCAATTATGAACTCCGAAATTATACAAGGCTTTTGCTATACCCAATTAACCGATGTCGAGCAAGAGATAAATGGACTATTAACCTATGACAGAAAGCCTAAATGTGATTTAACATTAATAAAAGAGATTAATGATCAAAAATAATTTCTTGCAAATGTTTCATTGTTTTATTTGTATCTAGTTTACATCCATAAGAAAAAATCTGATTGAGGTGGCCCAGCACTTCTTGATTAATATTGAGTGTGTTGTTTCCAAATATTCGTCGGCACAAATAAACGTTGTTAAAAAAGCTAGGGCTGATAAGGCTAACATCAGTTCTAGCTTTTTAAAATTTTAACCCCGAAGATTCCACTAAAAGGCTTATAACTACACCAGTATAGCGGTCCGGTTTTGGATTATAAAAATGAGATTAACGAGCTGCTGTTGGTCCAAATTGCAAAAGGATATGAGTGGAAAGATATCTGGAGAAAAAATGCTCCTATAAACTGAAAGTGAGGAATGGTGGTACCTTTCCCCTCTTCTTTAAAGCGCTAAAGTGATTAATCTAGAAACAGCAATAAAAACAACTAAAGAGAATCGTTTTAAAGTGAATTAATTAGAAGCTGCAAGAAATGATGAGAGTTAATTCCATCAATTCTTACAGCTTCAATTTATATAATATTTTTTCAGTGAGACTGAATAAAGAAAGACATATGTTAGGTCCGCCTTTGCCATCCTTTTGATCTACCCAGCCAAGAAAATGATTCACTTGGAATTCAGGTACCTGCCCCCAGTTGAATACGGCCAAAGGAATTTACTACCTTTACCATCTTTTTACCATCCTCTGACAAAGGACTTACCAACCTTTGCCGATCTTTACCAAAAGTCTTTAAGATTACCTGAAATAGTGCATAACCAAAAGTCCACCACCATTGACTTCACTTTTGTCCGCGTAGTGGTATGAATGCAGGTTAGCTAAAATTAAAGCCTAGAGGCTCACCTGGAACAAGTGATAACACGGACAATTCGCAAGTAGCTACGCTGTGGCTCTGCTGGCATTTACAGTAATTTTCATTAACCGAATAAATCAGAATGTGTAAATAACGCCCCCACTTTTGGGACTTGTAAATGTCATGTCAGTTGGTGGTGAATTTCCAGTCATTCATTGATACATATTATGTCATAGGTGGTACATCTGGATGGAACAATGGAAAATTCACCAGAGAGTCCAGCGATTAATAATCCTTCAGAAACTGTTACCATTGCATTCTTAGAAGACTGTTTAGTATTTTGTACTATTTATAGAAATGACAAACGGATGAGTTTTGGAAAACTGATTCTAAACAGAAGAGGCACAAATGGATATTTTCCCCTGAATAACTGGCCAGAATCTATTACACACCTTCATGACTGGTCTTTTAACCGCATGTTAACAAGTCTTCTATTAATTAATAGAAATACCCTAGTTTGCAGATTATATGTTGACAAATTAAAACGTAACTTTAGCTGACTGAAATAGGCAGATAAATCACTGCTGTAGTTGGCTTTTGGTTAGTCCTTACATTTTTTGCATTTCTTTTTGCAGGTATCCCCAGAGAAGCTCGATTAGGGATGCAGCTCAATCAAAATCGCTGATTTTATCGCTTAGCTCATAAGACATTCGTCCTCCAAAAAAAGACTCTCAAAATACATTAGTAAATAATTATACATATTATAAATTAATACTATTCTACTTATACTATCTTAATGATAGGTTAATATTCCTTTAATATATCTTCAATATAATTACAGTTAGAAAGGAGATGAAGAATTGATAAACATAACCAAATTGGCGAAGTCTTTCGGAAATAACGAAGTACTAAAAGAAATTAGCTTTAATGTGGAACAAGGTGAGTTTCTCATTGTTTTAGGTTCAAGTGGTGCAGGGAAATCAACTTTACTCAGGTGTATAAACGGTTTAGTTACGCCAACTTCTGGTGAAGTACTTATTAATGATATGTCAGTGGGAAAAAATAACATTAGGAAAATAAGAAAAAAAGTAGGCATGATATTTCAAGGATTTAATGTAATAGACAATTTATCTGTTTTAAATAATGTATTGATTGGGCGACTAGCATATAAATCACCATTAAATATACTTTTTAGCAAAGAAGAAAGAAGATTAGCTGAAGAAGCAATTGAGATGGTTGGATTAAACGATAAAAAAAATGTTCGTGTAGATCGTTTAAGTGGTGGACAAAAGCAACGGGTAGGAATTGCAAGGGTGCTGGTACAAAATCCGGAAATTATTTTAGCCGACGAACCAGTATCAAGTCTCGATCCAGTAATTGGAAAGGAAATCCTTGAATTACTAAGAGAAATTAATCAACAAAGAGGAACAACTATCATATGTAATCTGCACCAATTGGATTACGCAAAGACATTTGGTAAGCGGATTATTGGTGTTAGAAATGGGATAATTCAGTATAACGGAACTCCAAGCAATATAAAAGATAATGATTTGGTAAATATTTACGGTGAGAAATTTCTCAATAATATTAAGAGTAATAAAAATGAAATTAAAGAATTGCAAACGATATAAACATTAGGGAGGAATAAATGTGAAGAAATTATTATTAGCTATCGCCATGGTTCTTACTGTTGCAGTAATCTCTGGTTGTTCAAATGCAAGTGGAGAAGAGAAAGAAGTATTAAAGGTTGCATTACTGCCTGATGAAAGTCCTGCAAAAATTATAGAAGATAATCAGAAATTAAAAACATATTTAGAGGAAAGCCTTGCCATGGAAGTTGATCTAGTCGTAACAACAGATTATTCATCGATGATTGAATCGATGCGTAATGGACATATTGATCTAGGGTATTTCGGACCATTATCATATGTCTTGCTTAAGACAAAAATGGATGAAGTTGAACCTTTTGCCGCAAAGCTTGAAGATGGAGAACCAACCTATCATTCCGTATTCGTGGCTAATGCGGATTCTGGAATAGAGACCTTGGAAGATGTAAAAGGACATACTATAGCATGGGGAGACCCTTCATCAACTTCTAGTCACATGATACCAAAAGAGATGTTACAGGCTGCTGGTGTAAGCCCAGAAGATTATACAGAGGAATTTACAGGTGGGCATGATGCTGTAGCAACAGCAGTGCAAAATGGACATGCTCAAGCTGGTGGATTAAGTAAGCCAATCTATGATTCCCTCATAGAAGAAGGGGTCATGGATCCTAATAAAGTAATAGAATTACAATTATCAGATGCCTATCCAAACTATCCGTGGGCAGTTAGAACAGATTTAGATAGTGAATTGCAAGAGAAGATTAAGCAAGCATTTTATGATCTGGAAGATGAAGATATACTTAAATCTTTAGATGCAGAAGGGTTTGCGCCAATGACAGACGAAGATTACGATATTATTCGTGATATGGTTGATTTATTAGGTCTGGATGTAGAAGATATGTAGTTTGTAGAGAGACAGGCTTTTGTTGAATCAATTGCCTTCTCTTTCGACTTATCCTTAATTTAAGATGATGGGATGGAAAATATGGAGACACAAAAAGAAATGAAATATAACGAGTCGTCCAATAACGGAAGCATTTTAAGGGGTTGGTTATGGGTCATCTTGATAGGGAGTATCTTATTTCTTGGCTCTTCCGTTTATATGTTGGTAGTCAGTTGGGAACAAATAATATCTCCAAATACCTTTATTAATATTTATAATTTAATAGCGCAAATGCTGCCACCAGATTTTACTGTCGTTTCTGGAATTGGCGTTGCAGTCCTGGAAACAATTGCAATGAGTGTTATGGCGACATTCTTAAGTGTTATTATTGCTTTTCCTTTAAGTTTTTTGGCAGCATCCAATACTTCGCCACATCCAAGTATTCAAGCAGCAGTAAAAGCTATTTTTAATATCTTGCGTACAATACCAGAATTAATTATGGGGATTATTTTTGTAGCCGCAGTAGGATTTGGTATTTTGCCTGGTATTTTAGCATTAGGCCTTAGCTCTGTCGGGATGTTAGGGAAGTTTTATGCTGAGGCAATAGAAAAGGTAGATAAGGGGTTAAATGAAGCGGTGCAATCGGCAGGGGGATCTAGATTTCACATTATTATTTTTAGTATCATTCCTCAAGTAATCAGCCATTCTGTCGATTTTTCATTGTACCGGTGGGAACATAATTTTCGTGCATCTACCGTTGTTGGACTAATTGGAGCAGGAGGACTGGGATTTGAATTAATATCCTCATTAAGGTTGTTACAGTATCAAGAAGTGCTGGCTATTTTAATTATAGTATTTGTTTTAGTTCAACTCGTAGATACATTTGGGAATGTAATCCGCAGAAAATTACTAGAAGGAGAAAGAATATAATATGAGACCAAAAGTATTTATATCTCACTGGATGCCAGAAATAGGGGTCAATATAATTAAGGAACACTGTGATGTAGACTATTATGATGGAACGATTCCGTTAGAAAAAAAAGAATTGATTGAGCGTGCAAAAGACAAAGATGCATTAGTTTGTTTTGTACCGGACATTATTGATAGAGAAGTATTAGAGGAGTGTTCAAATTTAAAAGTCATTAGTAGTTTTGGAAAAGGATATGACAATATTGATATAGAGGCATGCACGGATCATAATGTTTTAGTATTAATTAATAAACAAGCTCTGACTGAGTCAACAGCTGATTTAGCAATTGGATTATTGCTTTCTATGTCCAGAAAAATTTTATTAGGAGACCATCATGTCCGGTCAGGTGAGTTTAATGGCTGGCATGCCAAAAAATATTTAGGGAAAGATTTTCACCATTCAAAGCTAGGAATTATTGGACTAGGGGAAATCGGACAGGCTATTGTGAAAAGAGCAATGGGTTTCGATGCAGAAATATCTTATTACGATAGACATAGAGTAAAAGATTTTGAAAAAGAATACACGATTCACTATGAAAGTAATTTATATGAGCTTCTCAGGAAAAATGATTTTATTATTGTAGCAGTAAATCTAAATCCCGGTACATATCATTTAATTGGAAAAGATGAATTAGATGTTATTAACCCTAATAGTATTTTAATTAATATTAGTAGAGGATCTGCAGTTGATGAGGAAGCAATAGCAGAATCGTTACAAAATGGAAAACTTTTCGGCTATGCATCCGATGTATTTGAATTTGAAGATTCGATGAACGAGAACAAGAAGAATTATATAAATGAATCATTATTGCTTTCTAAAGGAAAAACCGTATTTACACCACATATTGGAACAGGAACAATAGAAGCAAGAGAACAATTGGCGATCTCAACAGCTAACCAATTAGTACTAGCTTTACATGGAGAAAAACCTAATGGTGCCATAAACGATGAGAGAATAGAAATGTTTCAAACAACCAATTGAACACCAACGTGAATAAGTAATTAAAGAAATGGATATTCTTCTGGTTTTTATTTGTAAGTCGGAAGAATATCTATGATTTTTTGTTGTAAACACTAGCATATTTCAAAATTTGACCTTCATGTGGGGGTACTTATGAACATTAATTTTCGTCACTTGGAAATCTTAGTAGTAGTTGTAGAGGAAAAAAGTATGACCAAAGCAGCAAAAATATTACATATGTCTCAACCGGCTGTTAGTCAAACAATTATTGAAATTGAGAAACAGTTAAATACAAGACTCTTTGATCGATTAAATAAGAAGTTAATCCTAACTTATACAGGAGAAGTTTTCTATTCGTATGCACAGAAAATATTAGGCTTGATCGATATTGCTGAAAGTTCCATTAAAGATATAACAAATGTTCACACTGGAAAGATTAAAATAGGAGCAAGCACAACCTATGGTATTTACTTATTACCAAAGATTATTGCTGAATTTCAAAAGCAATATAAACATATTGAATTAGAATTTACAATTGATAATACACATATTATTGAAGACCTCATTCTTAACCACAAAATTGACATTGGTATAGTGGAAGGTCTTAATTACTCTGCTGATATAAAATCCAAAAAGCTTTTTGATGATAATTTATCTCTTATTTGTTCCATTGATCATGATTGGGTGAAAGAAGGAAAGTTTGAAGTGGGCTCTTCTGATCTTGCTACTCAAACGTTAATATTGAGAGAAAAGGGAAGTGGAACAAGGCAAGTGATTGATGACGTCATTAACTTCCATCAATTATCCTATAAAACTATTTATTCATTAAGTAACCTTGAAGCGATTAAAAAAGCAGTGGAATCAAATATAGGAGTCTCATTCCTAACCCACATATCTGTAGAAGAGGAGATTAAAAGTGAAAAACTTGTTCCCATTAAAATTAAAGATATCGAATTCAATAGGGAATTTAGTGTTATTTATCATAAGGATAAATACAAATCGTTACTCTTTGATAAATTTATTAAACATTTAGAAGTTTATCATTATAAAAGGCATCTCCCATTAAAATATTGTCAAAGTGATGTCCGAACACTTGTAGAAGAATGAAATTAGTTACAACATTAACAGCAGTTGTTACCAACAGAAAATAGAAGTAATTATCCTCCACTCTAGACCAAAGTGGAGGATAATTACTTCTATTTAAGCAAACATCGAATATTGTTGTCAGCCTTTCTTGCGGCATGTATGTTGCTTAGAAAGGGGGTTAGTAGCACTCTGTCTATTTTTATTATATATTTTATCTGAATACAGTATTTACTTGGTACTGGGGGCGTTCGAGCTGTTGGTTGAACGATCAAAAAAAAGTAAAAATCGATCCCCGTCGATAAGATAAAAAACATTAACTTTCCATAAAGAATTATTAATTAGAATTTTTCTAAGCATTCCCTTGATATAATGATAAGGAGATGAACAGTACAAGGGAGTAATAATATGCAAAATGTTCGGTTAAAGGCTTCGTTAGATCCTTTACAAATTGAAAATCGATTACAATATGAGCCCGAAATTATGGAGTTGCACTTAGTGGAAGAAGATTTGTATCACCCGGAGAGTCTCGTTGAAGTAGTACGTGCGTTGAAGGTACAAGGAATTCAAGTTTATTTGCATCACCCTATGAGGTATAAGGGGAAGTTTTTAGATATTATTAGTTCTAGTCAAGAGATTCGGGATTTTTATGATTGGTCTAGTTGGGAGTTAGCAGCAATTTGTAAGCAAGAAAAGATACAATGTGTCATACATTGTCACTATGCCAATACGGAAAGCAGTGATTATATGGATTTCCGTGCCAGAAAGGAAATGCGACAGCGAGTGGAGAAGTTACTGAGTATTTCGGAGGTTTGTTTTCTCTGGGAGGATACCATTAAAGGAATTTTTTCTGCTGAAAACCCCTACCTATTCTCAGAAATCATTCAGCCGTTGGAGCTCCCATTAAATATTGATGTCAGTCATGCATTTATTGCACTCCAAGGGGACAATGAACGATTGCAGCAGCATTTGGAAATATTTCATCCGTATGCAAACTACTTCCACCTTGTCGATTCTTTTGGAGAAAATCATGATGCATTGCCCCTGGGACAAGGAAACATTGATTGGAATATGGTGAAACACTATGTAGGTGAGAAGGATTTCATCTTTGAAATTGATCTAAAGCGTTCAGGCTTTCTGGATTGTACGCCTATGATGAGGAGTGTGGAGTATTTTAATAAGATTTAGGGAGATAGGGACAGAAGGTGGACATATGTCTGTTAGGCTCGTTGTTATTATTTGCTAACTAAAAGTATGTGTCATAAACAGTTAATTATTCAATGATTGTCCGTTTATAAACCTTCAAAAAATATGGATATTTTGGAATTCAGATGCTCGGCCCCCACTACTGAAACTTAGGCGTCGTCGCTTCTAATATTATTTTTTAGCGACATCATATTGCTGAGGAGCTTTTTTTGTTCTTGTTAGTACTTGATCACTCATTCTACAGAGGGAATTCCGTATTATTGGAAATAAAAGGGTTTTACATAAATAAACTAAAACTAAAAAAGCCCTTCTCATATGAGAAGAGCTTTTCCATGTTTAATTACGCTTTTTCAACATTTGCTGCTTGTGGTCCGCGGTTACCTTCTTCAATTTCAAAAGAAACTGCTTGACCTTCATCTAATGATTTGAAACCGTCGCCTTGAATTGCTGAGAAATGTACGAATACATCATCTCCACCTTCAACCTCGATAAAACCGAAACCTTTGTCTGCGTTAAACCATTTTACTGTACCGTTACTCATAAAAAAACTCCTCTGTGCTTTATAGCACGTTTATTACTTTTGGGTTCAAGATAATAATTCAAGACGATGATAATCACTAGATAGTTATTACAAATATCTTGTTTTGCTAAACCGAACTTCAATAAGTTAATCTTATTATAACACATTATGGTGAGATAGATAGGTTTTATTTAAATATTTATGAAAAGGGTTACGAGACCACAGAAAAAAGTATTTTTTTAGGTGCCTTTTTCAGGAGTTAGGAGCAAATTTTCTGAAATCAGCTATATTTTCATCTGCATTTTTCAATAAAATAAAAATTAAATTAGAATCATCCCCTTTGTAGGATAGTATCGCTGCTATCCTCTTTAAAATAATTGCGAATGCCATTACTTTGCTTATAATTCCATACTTTTCTAGGTTGTACCCCCTAGCATGATCTAGCCCCGGAAATTTCGCCATTTTCCCATTCTTGACAAGACCTTTTCTTATATTTTTCCTTAACCTCACCCGTCTTTTGTTGTGGGCAGTAACCGTAAAACTCCGGAGTATTTATCTCTAAAAACTTTTCGTCTGGTACATCGTAAAAGAATTTAAAAAAAAGCATTGACGAATAAAGCGCTTTCATATAATATTAAGCAAAGGTTAATTAGTTGGTTTGTTTTACAAATTAACCTGTTAGCGTACAAACGCAGGGATTTATTCGGGATTAATATTCACAATCTTCAATATTGTGTACGCTTTCATTTGAAATGAGTCGTAATAGCCCTGTATATAGTTTGTTTAAAAAATATAGCTTTAATGACACAGGTGTTTATTGCGATCCGAAATAAGGAGGGGGCGCCTTAATAAAAGGCTTTGGTTAACGTTATTGGATAGTACTTATTAATTCGAAAATTACTATTAAACTTTGAAAATCTGGGGGGAAAATAATGTCGAGTCAAACAATGGGAAGTGATCATAAGTATCATACAGCTAAATTATGGCAGATTGGTTTTTTTGCATTAAATAATACAGCCACAAATATGTACATGTTCATTCTAGCTTTCGTATCTTACTATGCAACAGGGGTGGCTGGATTAACAGTGGTTGTAGTAAGTACCATTTTAACAGTAATGCGTGTGTTTGATGGCATAACAGATCCAATTATCGGATTTGTAATAGATAAAACAGAATCCAAATTCGGCAAATTTCGCCCGATGATGATTTTAGGGAATATTATACTAGCTACTTCTATTATATTGATGTATAGTATCACGCATCATTTACCGCAATCCTTACAATTGATTTTTTTCATTGCAATGTATGCATTGTATGTTATTGGATATACATTTCAAACCGCATGTACGAAAGCTGCGCAGACAGTTTTGACAAATGACCCTAAGAAACGGCCGCTTTTCGCCATTTTTGATGGGGTCTATAATGGATTAGTCTTTACAGGAGGGCAAATTTTCGTTGCTTCCTATCTTGTTGCAAAACACGATGGCTTTACAATGACATTATTTACGGAGTTAAATCTGTATGGAATTATTCTTTCAGGTGTATTTACTTTTCTGGCAGTCCTAGGCATTTCGTCGAAAGATCGTAAAGAATTTTTTGGACTGGCCGAAACGACGGCAAACATAAGATTTCGTGATTTTTGGCCAGTAATAAAAGGAAACAGACCATTGCAAATGCTTGTTCTTGCAGCTTCCAGCGACAAACTAAGCTTTAGTGTAATGGGACATGCTGTGGTAGGGGTAATGTTATTTGGTATCTTACTGGGAGACTACGAACTAAGTGGACAGGTATCAGCAATTATTCTTGTGCCAGGTATTTTAACGACGTTTATAGCAGTTTGGTATGCAAGAAAAACCGATCTGAAAAAATCTTTAGTCATGTCGACGTGGATTGGAATAATCTCATTTAGTTTGTTAATAGTGTTATTATTCTTGATTGATCCAACAACGATATCTCTTTCAAATTTTGGAATGGCTACACTAATATTTATCATATTATATGCGGTAGGTAGGGGTTTTGGTACCAATTCGGGTGCAATTGTTATACCAATGATTGCTGATGTATCAGACTACGAAACATATAAATCCGGACGTTATGTTCCTGGGATGATGGGGACTCTCTTCTCATTTGTTGATAAGTTGATTTCATCTTTAGCACCAGCACTCATTGGATTTGCTGTAGCTCTAATAGGTTATCGTTCAGAATTTCCGGAGATAGGCGCCGCATTGACACCATCTTTATATGGAATGACTATATTCCTGGCATTTGGTGTACCAATACTTGGTTGGATTTTATCACTAATTGCTATGAAATTCTATAAATTGGATAAAAAGAAAATGGAAGAAATTCAGGAAGCAATTGCAGAAGTTAAAGAAGAGGCCAAAAATAGTGACGCAAAAGTGATTTAGTGAGATGTTGGATGCCTTTTAAAAGGGCATCCTGTCTTTTTAATGTTTATAGCTTCCAATAGTACTTTATGGGAAGAAGGATGAAATTAGTGATGGATCAACAACCTAAGGGTCAATCAACGGAAAAAATTAATAAAACAACTATAATGATTGTATTAATATCTGGAGCTTTTGTAGCGATCTTGAATCAGACATTATTAGGGGTTGCATTACCACATATCATGGTTGATTTAAATTTAGATGAAAATACCGCACAGTGGCTGCAATCTGTGTTCATGCTTGTAAATGGTATTATGATTCCGATTACGGCTTTCTTAATAGGGAAGTATACAACTAGAGGTTTGTTTTTATTGGCTATGGGCTTGTTTGCATTTGGAACGCTTTTAGCAGCAATAGCACCGGGTTTTTCTATGCTATTACTTGGACGAATTTTTCAAGGGGCAGGTGCTGGAATTATGATGCCGCTTATACAAACGATCATGTTATTAATTTTTCCAATTGAACGAAGAGGAACTGTTATGGGGATGTTTGGCTTGGTCATTGCTTTCGCACCAGCAATTGGACCATCCTTAGCAGGGTATATTGTCGAAAATGCGCCATGGAGAACTTTATTCTATATGATCTTACCGATAGCTATTCTTAATATTATTATTGCATATTTTATTTTAAAAAATGTAACGAAACAAACGAATCCTACTATTGATGTACTCTCCATTATATTATCTACATTAGGTTTTGGTGGATTCCTATATGCTTTTAGTATTGCAGGAGCTGCAGGTTGGAATAGTATAGAAGTGTTTACTTCCTTTGCGGTCGGTGCTGTAACATTAACCTGGTTTATTTTCAGGCAATTAAAGTTAAAACAGCCTATTTTAGAACTTAGAGTGTTTAAGTATAGGGTGTTTACAATAACAACGATTATAGGCATGATTATATTTTTAGCGATGATTGGAGATGCAATTGTTTTGCCTATGTATATGCAAAGCATGCTTGGTTTTACTGCGTTTGAATCTGGATTAGCCTTATTACCGGGTGCTATATTAATGGGTATCATGAATCCGATAACAGGAAGGTTATTTGATAAATACGGAGCAAGATGGCTCGCCATTAGTGGTTTATCTTTAATCGTCGTAACTACATTTATGTTAGCTGCTCTTACAGAAGAAACCTCATTTACTTATATCGCTACCGTGAATATATTTAGAATGCTTGCTATTGCCATGACCATGATGCCAGTAATGACAGCTGGGTTAAATGTTTTACCAACGAAATTGATTCCACATGGAACAGCGGTGAATAATACTTTTCGCCAAGTGGCAGGCGCTGTGGGTACAGCATTGCCAATAACGATTATGACTACAACGGCTATTCCAGAAGAAGGTGTTAATGGTTTAATTCATGGTGTGAATGTTTCCTATACCGTTTCTGGTATCATAGCCATCATTGGTCTGGTCATTGCTTTCTATATAAAGGATAGAAGAACGATAAGGGATATAGAAATCGGAAAGGAAAGGAATATTGTATAAGTAACTGTCTTGAAAGATAGGTGCTGTTGTTTTTGGAGATATTGGTGATTTACTACTAGAATTTTATAATGAGTTAAAAGCAGCGTATTTGGAAAAGAATTGATAAAAGTTCATAGGGATGGTTTTTAGGCTACTGGGTGGTCCAAGGGGACAGGAACCACGGTCCATATTTATAATTGCGAACTTAAGAGATCAGTTCTTTATTAATTCGATTCAATAGTTGGACCAGTGAACCTGTCCCCGCGGTCCGTGCCTTATAATCATGTCTAACATGTAGAGAAATAAATTGACTACCATGAAATTATCCAATAATCTTTTTGAAAAAGCACTCTCAGATAATTTTTGTGCTAAAATTAACAGTATCAAGTAATGAAACTGCTTTCAATAAATGCGATAATAAGGATAGATCCACTGAGGAGTGATGTAGGGTGATTTCAATGGATCAGCCATTGATTGTGAACTATCGGGTTCATGGGATCTGGGATAATGTGGATTATCATTCACATCGGGAATATGAGATATACCTTTTCCATGCTGGTTCTTGCAGATACCTCATTCATAATCAAATTTATGACCTGAACCCTGGTGATATTTTACTTATGGATGGGTTGGCATTGCATAAACCGAATGTTCCTCCAAACAGTGAATATGTTCGCAGTACGATTCACTTCTCACCAGAGTTGGTGAAGGGGTTGCTGAAAGAATTAGGTGCACTTTATCTACTGAAAGTATTCGAAAAGCTTCATCATTGTTTTATTCATACGAAGAATAATGAGGAGTTTAAGCAGTTGGAAAAAGTGATCAGCCGCATGGAAAGAATAAAGCTGAAAGCCGATTCAGGTGATTTGAATGCAGAAGTAGAAATGAAAGCGCTGCTTATTCAAGTATTGACCATCATTCATCGGCTTGGGGAGCTAGAGTCACTGAATGTACCAGCTGAAAAAGGAGAAAAAGCAAAGCATGCAGAGAATATTGCAGCATATATTCAATTGAATTATATGGAGAGATTGTCGATTGACTCGATTGCCGATGCACTGAATATTAGTAAGTCCTATTTATCTCATGTGTTTAAAGAAATGACAGGGTATACGATCATGGAGTCTGTCATGGGTACACGCTTAACTCAGGCTAAATACTTGGTAGAAGCGGAACCAAATAAATCTTTAAAAGATATTGCAAATGAAAGCGGATTCGAGAGCGTGTCTCACTTTAGCCGCTATTTTAAAAGTAAAGTTGGCCTTACAGCGAAGGAATATCGTCGTGAGCGCCTAAAAATATATAGTGAGGAGAGATAATGATGAGTAAAGTAAAATTAGGTATTATTGGTTTAGGTGCACAAGGTGGAGCATATGCAGGATTTATTACTGAAGGAAGAGTCAAAAACATGGAGATTGGTGCAATCTGTGATATAGATCCAGAGAAGAAAAAAGAAGCAGAGGAAAAGTATCCAAATGTTCCATTCTATAGTGACTATATTGAAATGCTTGAAAGTGGTGATGTAGATGCTGTTATCACAACTGTACCTCATTACCTGCATCCAGAAATGGGAATTGAAGCTTTAAAAAGAGATATCCATGTATTAGGTGAGAAACCAGCTGGTGTATATACGAAACAAGTGAAAGAATTAAATGAATTTGCTCAGACAAAACCAGAATTGACGTTTGCAATCATGTTCAACCAAAGAACCAATGAGTTATATCAAAAGGTGAAAGAACTTGTCGATAGTGGTGAAATTGGCGATATTCGCCGTACAAACTGGATTATTACAACTTGGTGGAGACCACAAGGTTACTATGATCAAAGTGCATGGAGAGCAACTTGGGAAGGTGAAGGTGGGGGAGTTCTTGTAAACCAAGCACCGCACCAATTGGATCTTCTTCAATGGATTGCTGGTATGCCGAAGAAAGTAACTTCCAATGTGAAATACGGTTATCAAAGAGATATTCCGGTTGAAGACGAAGTAACGACAATACTGGACTATGGTAATGGTGCAACAGGTGTTTTTGTAACTTGTACACATGATGTCATTGGAACAGATCGTTTTGAAATATTAGGGGACAAAGGGAAGATTGTTGTCGATGACAGTAAGAAAGTAACGATTACACGCCTTCATAAACCAGAACCAGAGATGAATAAAACCATGAGTATGATGGATGTGGCAAAAATCTTCATGGGTGGAAATACAGATGATCTTTATGAAACAGAAGTTCTCGAATTTGAGAGTGTTTGGGGCGGACAACATGTAGCGGTATTAGAGAACTTTGCTGCCAACATTTTAGAAGGTGAAGAATTAATAGCACCAGGTAGCGATGGTATTCATGGTGTAGCACTGGCAAATGCGATTCATCTGTCAAGCTGGTTAGGAAAAGAAGTAGAACTTCCAGTGGATGAAGAAGTTTACCTAGCAGAGTTGAACAAACGAATTGAAGAAGAAAAACAAAATCAGTAAAATGTTTTTTTTAAAATGTGGATTGGGGAAATCAGGTTTTGTTACCTTTGTTTCTCCAATCCATATTAAAGGAGGAACAACCAATGCTTAAAGTAGCAGTTATTGGTCTTGGAGACATTTCTAAAATTCATCTACCTATCATCCAGGAAAGTCAACATGCAGAATTAGTAGCAGTATGCGATATAGACAAATCATTTAAAGATTCTTTTTCAGGAGTAAATTTTTATACAGACTATAATGAAATGCTAGATCAGGAATCGTTGGATTGTGTCCATATTTGTTTGCCGCACCATCTCCATTATCCTGCTACAAAAGCTTGTGTCGAAAAAGGTGTACATGTTCTTCAGGAAAAACCATTAGCCAGAAATGCAGAAGAAGGTATGTCTATAGTTGATTTAGAAGAACAATACAAAGATGTTAAAATCTGTGTTAGCTTTCAAAACAGGTTAAATGAAACTTTTGTGAAACTAAAAGAACTAGTCGATAGTGGAGAATACGGGGAAGTAACAGGACTAAAAGGATTAGTGACATGGTTCAGACCAAAATCCTATTATGATGAAAAGCCATGGAGGGGTCGGATGCGTGAAGCAGGTGGTGGCGTTATGATTAATCAAGCCATTCATACATTGGATCAGATGCAGTTAATAGGTGGAAAAATAGATACGATTCGAGGATCGATTGACAATCTATTTGATTATGGGTATGAGGTAGAAGATACAGCAACAGCAAACATTCAGTTTGAAAATGGTGCAACAGGTTTGTTCTTTTCAACCGTAACCAATGCCACTAACTCTTCTGTGGAATTTCAAGTTATTCTTGAAAAAGGAAAATTGACTATAAAAGATAGTGTCCTCACAAAAACGAATGAAGCAGGCAAAAAAGAAGAAATTATCGAGGACGAAAAACTCCCTGGCAGTAAATTCTACTATGGTGCAAGTCATTCTAAATTAATCAATCACTTCTATTCATGTATCGAAAATGATTCACAGGATTATATTCATGCGAAAGATGCCCAAATATCCATGGAAATGATTAGTGCTATTCGTAGGTCTTCTGAAATAAAACAAACGATTAATATGGAGGTATACAAATGACTAACGGCAAAATCGGTGTGCAAATGATGATGTTGAAGCAAAAAGTAGAAGAGCTTGGTGCATATGAAACCATGAAAAAACTGCACGACCTAGGTTTTGGAGCAGTTGAGGTTTCTCAAATTCCAATGACAGAAGAAAATGTAGCGGAGTTAAAAAGAGCCAGTGAAGCGTTTGATATTAAAATTGCAGCATTATCAGCTGGTTTAGAACAGATGTTTCCAGGTGCGCCTGGTGAAACCCTGACAAATGATTTCGATAAAATAGTTAAGGATTGTAAAACATTAAACTGTAATTTCATTCGTATTGGTATGTTACCTCTAAACATAATGGGTGACAAAGATCAGATAATGGCGTTTATTGAAAGAGCAGAAGTGATGGCAGAGCGTTTAGCAGAGCATGGAATTGAATTATACTATCATACCCATCACATTGAATTTCAAAAATATGATGGAGAATATCTACTGGATCTAATGAAAAATAACACGAAAAAATTAGGTTTCGAATTGGATGTACACTGGATTCAAAGAGCTGGTGTCAACCCAGTAGAATTTGTGAAAGAATATAAAGGCCGGATCTCACTACTTCATTTAAAAGATTACCGAATTGGTCAATTGGATGTAAATGAAGATGATTTAAAAGACATGGCGAAATTCTTCGCTAAATTCACAAATCTTATTGAATTTGCCGAGGTTGGTGAAGGTAACTTAGATATACCGGCTATCATGGAAGCGGGTCTTGAAAGTGGGGCACAATATTTCCTTATCGAACAAGATGATACGTATGGAATCGATCCATTTGAATGCCTGGAAACATCCGCCAGAAACTTAAGAGAACTAGGTTACGCAGACTGGTTTTAATGGAAAACGAAATATTAAGGAATAGGAACTAGTATCGAAGCTAGTTTCTATTTCCATTATTTTAAAAAAGGAGCGAATGAATTTGGGTAATAAAGATGGTATGAATTATGCACCTAAGGGAAAACCGAACCCGGTTGTTAAAGAGGGAGAATTTCAAATTGCTGCAGCGGCATTAGACCATGGACATATTTACGGGATGATTAATGGTTTGGTTGAGGCTGGAGCCACTTTAAAGTGGGTATTTGATCCAGATGTCAAGAAAGTAGAAGCGTTTGTTGAGAAATTTCCTGCAGTGCAAGTCGCAGAATCATTGGAACAGATATTAGGTGATGATGAGATAAGGCTCGTAGCGGCTGCAGCTATCCCTTCTGAGCGTAGTTCTTTAGGAAATAAAGTGATGCAAGCTGGCAAGGATTATTTTACAGATAAAACACCATTTACAACACTAGCGCAACTCGAAGAAACGAAAAAAGTAGTGGAACAAACTGGGCAGAAATATATGGTTTATTTCAGCGAACGACTGCATGTAGAAGGGGCTGTTTTTGCTGGGCAGCTTATTAAAGATGGGGTCATTGGGGATGTTATCCAAGTTACTGGATTTGGTCCGCATCGGTTGAATGCACCGAGTCGTCCTGATTGGTTCTTTAAGAAAGAACAATATGGTGGGATTCTTTGTGATATAGGCAGTCACCAAATTGAACAATTCTTATATTATACAGGAAATAAAAACGCAAAAGTTTTACACAGTAAAGTGGGAAATTACAATAATCCAGAATATCCAGAGCTAGAGGATTATGGTGACGCGACATTAGTCGGAGAGAATGGTGCAACATTTTATTTTAAAGTCGATTGGTTTACTCCAGATGGACTAAGTACATGGGGAGATGGCAGAACGTTCATTACAGGAACGGAAGGCACCATCGAGATTCGGAAGTATGTTGATGTCGCTCGTGAGGAATCAGGAGACCATCTTTATTTGGTAAATAAAGAGGGAGAAAAACATTATGAGTTATCTGGAAAAGTTGGCTTCCCGTTCTTTGGTGAGTTAATCAAAGATTGTCTAAATCGTACGGAAAAAGCTATGACACAAGAACATGCTTTCAAAGCAGCGGAATTATGTTTGAAAACACAGGAAGAAGCAATTGTCGTAACGAAATAACATGTATAAAAAACGGCCCAAAAATCATTGACTTGAATTTTTGGGTCGTTTTTTCTGTTGGAAGGATTTTGACGTGGTGTCAATAGATCTTGATTGGTTGTAATAGAATAGAAGCCCTTTACGAAGCAGGGAGTTTTACTACTATTATATTCCTACCTTTTCGCTAACTGCAGATGAATTACTATCTATGGTGAGCCTGATTTCTGGTACTTGAAAGAATCGCTGTATTGCAAGCGCACAGGCACCTAGCAGACATGCTTGATGGACAAGGTCAGAAAGCACGATTTCCCGGTATTGACTAACGGATGACGTAAGATTTTTTTCGATTTCCTCTATCACATTTGGATACATTTTCAGTAATTCACTATTTAAGACGATGGTGTCTGGGTTGTATAAATTAATGATATTATTTAATCCTATGGAAATATACTTGATGAACCCATCCATTAATTCAAGTGCAGCGGTGTCCTTTTTTTCTATAAGTTCCTTAACATCCCTATGTGTAAGTTGGCTATTATACATGTTATTTAGCTGTTCAAAAAAGCTAGGCTCGGAAGCATACCTTTCCCAGCAGCCATGATTGCCACATTTACAAGGTATACCATTTGGTGTGATGATCATATGCCCCATTTCCCCAGCATAACCATGGTATCCTCTATGGAGCTTGCCGTCGATGAAGATACCTGTACCAATGCCAGAGGTCAGTATAACGGTAAGTAAGTTATCGCTATCACTGTATTTATATACCCTTTCAGCATTGGATGATAGATTAGCATTATTATCCACGTATATATCTATATCGTTGATGTTATTTTCCAAATCCGCTTTTAAGTTTTTTTCATGCCACTGATATTTCGGCACAAATAAAAGGCTCTGATCTTTATTAACTGTTCCATGAACCCCCACGACAACACCAACTAATCCATAAATACTGTGGGAAAATTTATTTTTATAGTTTTTTATTTCTGTTATTAATAACTGGACGATATCATCATAATCCTCCGTTTTGGGTGTGATTGCACTGCTAAGAACCGTTTTTCCTTGCAGATTGCATACCGTAAATCGAATTTCATGGTAATCAAGGTCAACTCCCAGGACATATCCTGCAGTGCCGTTAATAGAAAGCATAATCGGTCTTCTTCCAATTGCATTGTGTTCCTGTAAAGTCTCACTGATAATCTCTTCTTCTAATAAGTCAGCAACTTGGACAGAAATGGTTGCTTTATTTAACCCGGTAATTTTTGATAATTTAGCTCTTGAGACCATGCCATGCTCGATAATATTCTTTAAAATGACACTCCGATTGATTTTTTTGATATAAGCACTTGCAACTGCAACCATCACCAGTATCCCCCTCGAGTAAATCTATTTTATTTGATCTATATTTTAATGAATTGATCGATTTCTGCAAGCCAAACTATAAAGCGCTTACAATCATTATATCAGAAAAATGGAATTTTAGTAGATTTATATGAATCAAGGCTCTATTAACCGTTTACCACAGAAAAATGTATAAACTGTATAGAAGTAACACGATATGTACAAAGTGTAGGTAGAGAAAGTGTCTGGGCCTTGTGTACCAAAAAATCCTTTTATTCTAGCAACCAATTAAACTTTTCAATTTAATATAAATTTTAAAAAAGTGGTTGACTTATGAAACGCTTACATATATTATTTACTTATAGATAATTTGTTTCGTTAACAAATTATCTCTATGTTGACTGAAAGTGTTTTAGTATACAAGAGAGGAAAGAAGATTGTTAATTTATAATCCGAACATCTAAGATATGGAGTAAAAGGAGCAATAGTATCAAGGTTTCCACCTGCCTTTTTCGGAATCTTGCGATATCAAAACTCTCCCCATTTACAAACAAGGTGGAAAATATATTTCATCTGAAAAACAGATTATGGTCAGCAATATTATAGAGCAAGATTATTTGCTTTTAATAATATAGCCGCTATAAATAGTTTTCATTTTAGGCTTAATAATTGGATTATATAAGAATTGAATTTTAGAAGTTAATTGTAAGGGCTTTCTATATGCTTCATTCATTTAAAAGAGGAGGAAATAGTATGACTACAGCAGTGGAAAATGACAAAAAGTATAATAGAGCGAAATTATGGCAAATCGGGTTATTTGCATTAAATAATGCAGCAACCAATCTTTATATGTTTATTCTATTATTCGTATCCTATTATGCAGCAGGGGTGGCAGGGCTGACCGTTGCGATTGTAAGTAGTATATTAATGTTCATGCGGATATTTGATGGGATTACAGATCCAATTGTAGGTTTCATTATTGATAAGACAGAATCAAAATTTGGTAAGTTCAGACCGATGATGATATTGGGTAATAGTCTCTTAGCGACTTCCATTATTTTAATGTATAGCATTACACATAATCTTCCAGCACAATATCAATTGATTTTCTTTATTTTAACTTATGCTCTTTATGTTATCGGTTACACTTTACAAACAGCTGTTACGAAAGCTGCCCAAACAGTTTTAACAAACGATCCAAAACAAAGACCACTATTTGCTGTTTTTGATGGGATTTATGTTACGGTTATCTTTACATTAGGTCAAGTTTATGTTGCCTCCTATCTAATGGGGAAATATGGCGATTTTACCATAGGATTGTTTACAGAGTTGAATACGTTAGCTATTATCGTAGCAGCAACTTGTACCATCTTAGCTGTTATCGGTATTTCTGGAAAAGACCGTAAAGAATTCTATGGTTTAGCCGATTTAAATGTAAATACAAGATTCCGTGATTACTGGCCCATTTTGAAAGGTAATAAACCTTTACAATTACTTGTTACTGCAGTTACTGTAGATAAATTAGCTTTTAGCTTATTAAGACAGTCGGTTGTTATTGTTATGGTATTTGGTATTCTAATGGGAAACTATGCACTTAGCGGTACGATCTCTCTAATTACCACGGTACCGACATTATTAATTGTATTTGCTGCAGTAGCAGTTGCCAGAAAAAAAGGAATGAGAAAATCATTTATCATAGCAACATGGATAGCATTTCTATCTTTAGCAGGTTTATTTGCACTATTCTTAATCGTAGATCCTTCAACAATGTCAAGTGGAGTAAGTGTTGGATTAGTAGCATTTGTCATTCTTTACACGTTAGCGATAGGATTTGGACAGATTCCTTCTACATTGGTAAACCCAATGATTGCAGACGTTTCTGACTATGAAACATATAAATCAGGTCGCTACGTACCAGGAATGTTAGGAACATTGTTCTCCTTTGTTGATAAATTAATTACGTCCTTAGCACCAGCTATCATTGGATTGGGTGTTGCATTGATTGGATTTAATAATGCGTTTCCTACAGTTAATGATCCATTAACTACACCATTATTCTGGATGACATTAGCCTTGGCGTTTGGATTGCCAGCATTGATGTTGATTATCTCGATAACCTGTATGAAATTCTATAAACTAGATGATAAGAGAATGGAAGAAATTCAAACAGAGTTAGCAAGATTAAAAGAAGAGGGTAAGATTGAAGATAGTGAAATAGAGGCAATCTAAATCGCATAAACTGTAATCACTTTAATGTAAGTGGTTGCAGTTTATTTTTTTGCTTCAGAAAGTAAAGCTAGTAGTGAATATAAGGTAGCTCAGGGGCGTTTTCCTTGTCCGGTCGGTGGATTAATTGTTTAATTCAATTAGTTATTCAGGGGAAATTGGTTTTTAATTGATTTTCAAAATAACTATAAAGGTTAGGTCTAAATAGCTACTAGTTAGATGTGCAGTACTCCACCTTTTACCTTGCAAGTTTTGTAATAGGGTCAGGTACCGCTTTTTGCCTTAATCGGTTAATGGGTTAGTCGAATTCTGCCAGGTCTAATGATTGTAATATAAAGGAAAAGAAGGAAGTGTTACCTGTCCTGTCAGCGTGGGAATGAAAGTCTAAATACGATGGAAAATCTGTGGAAAGGACCTTCATCAAGGCGATGAAGGTCAAAGTGAAAAGGAAAAACAGTAGGAAAGAAGTTCAT
>NZ_LQNF01000046.1 GCF_001618145.1 Oceanobacillus damuensis | reverse complement strand
TTATCGGCGAACTGCAGCCCGAAAAGGTAAGAAACGTGCAGGAATTGTAGTTGCACATGCCATTCTACGTATCTCTTATTATCTGTTGGTCCGTAAAGAAATGTATGTAGACTTGGGCGAAGACTACTTTGATAAACAGAAACAACAATCAATTGTGCGACACTCGTTACGTCGCCTCGAAAGTCTAGGCTATACCGTTACGATAACAGAACAAGAAGCATCCTAATCCATTCTGGTCGTGTTCAATGAGTTAAGACGCTCTCCTCTTTTAAAAACGGAATGAGCTGCGTCTAATTTAGTATTGCCTTTTTTCCGATGTTACAAAAGTGAATTTTCATGGTAGTTGAAGTATTTCTTAATACTATTTGTGTTGTTAATAACTTCTATCTTGTCATTATGTGTGCCATATTTGTTGAAAAAATTAACTTTTCCTACTTCTTCAAAATATCGATCCCATTTAAACATTTTAAAAAATATCTCTAGTGTTGGTTTGTAATTTGATTTCTCTAATCGAAGTTTTTGTTTAAGAAACCTCTTTATTATTCGATAGGTTCTTGTTGAATATTTTGTATCTAAAAAAATAATCAAATCTGCACTATGGAAACAATTGCTTACCCAATCCTCATTGTGTACTCCTTCAATTATCCAATTTTCTGATTGTATTATTCTATTAAGATACTCTTCTCTTTCTTCTTCAGTTCTTCTTATATCTCCAGACTTTTTCCTTATCCAGACTACATTATCTAATTCGTAATAAGGTATATCTAACTTTGAAGATATTTCCTTTGCTAAAGTTGTTTTACCACTCCCGACAGAGCCAATAATATGTATCTTTTTTGGGATTGACTTCTTCAAAAAACCACCTAATCCATAATATTTTTTTCTAAAGCATATTCTATTTAGGGCTATGATTTTCCTCTTGTTATTTGAATTAGAAGCAGAATCCTTCATTGTTGCACTAAAGCACCATAGAGTTGAATATCCCACTACTTTAAATTAGCTTTAAAAACGTAACTTACCTTGTCATAATCCATTTTGTTTTCATAAAAACGGTGTGCATCAGTACGTTGTAACCCCGAAGATAAAGCAACACTTCCATAATTATTTTCCTTTGCCCATTCGTGAACATATGTAAGTAGTTTTTCACCATAGCCTTTTGAACGGTTATTAGTATCCGTTACTAAATCACAGACCCAAACAAATCTACCATAATATAGTGTTATCATCGGTTTAAAACCCGTTACTGCAACTATTTCCCCTTCATCAATCAAAGCAAAAATTTTATATCTATCTTTTGCTTTTGCCTCTAAAACTAATTCAAGAAATGTGTCTTCATCAAGGTGAGTACGTAATTGCTTCATTACTGGAAATGCTTTAATAATTTCACTTTCTGATTGCAGTTCTTTAATTGTTAATATTTCCATCCCATTGTAATCTCCCTTTTTGAATATTTACTTAGTTTAAAATAAATTTAGCAGTCAATTTTTAAAATCCGATAATAAGAAACTAAATGAATAAACATCGTAAAATGAATCGCCATCACGTACCCAGGAACGTAGAATTCCTTCATTTTTAAAATTTGCCTTTTCTAATAATTTGCAAGATGCAAGATTATTTAGATCTACGTATGCAGTAATTCTTTCTAATTTCCAACTCTTAGATATCTTCAGGAGTAGATGTAACATCTCAGAAGCAATACCTTTTCCTTGATATTCAGGTAAAACTAGATAGTCAATTTCTGTACGAAAATCGATAGAATTATATCTTTTCAGTGTGATAAACCCTGCAAATTCTTTTGTATCCTTTAGCTTTGCTGCATATCTTATTCCGGTATTTTCTTCTTTCATTTTTATGTTTTGTCTAATAATACCTAGGGCTTCATCTTTTGTTTCAACCGGCTTTCTACCAAAAGTACTCATTGCGTTTTGATTAGAATAACATTTAAACAATCCATCAATATCTTTCTCGGATATTTCTTCCAATACTATTCTCTCTCCTGATGACACAACCATCGTCCCCCCTTTGAATTTCACTACTTTTCATAATAAAGTTATCATACTTCATCTTTCACTAACCTGCCATTTAGTTTAAGAACAATATTTCACAAAGTTATTTTACCATATATTAGTAATTTTTAAAAAACTTAACATTAACCCTGTCATTATAATGTTAAAAGCCGTCTGATTTAGACGACTTTAATTTGCCATTTTAACGGTCAATTTTAATGTCATGTGAGGTGTATTTTTTTAAAATGCACCTCAAAACGGAACCCTTTACTAATTTAGTATTGCCTTTTTTCCAATGTTACTGAAGTAAATTTTCATGGTAGTATAAAAGCGTTCCTGCTTATTACAGAAACGCACCAATCATCTAAACAATTATTATTCTTTTGTAAAAAAGAAACCGGTTCCATTCTCTTGTGGCACAAATCCCGATAATTCCGATGAATTTTCTACCATATTTTGTTCTTCTACTGTTATAACTGTGTATCGATCCCCATCTTCAACAGGATTTTCTCGCATTTTTTGTTCCTCAACTGTTACAAATCTGTATTGATCCCCAGCATCAATGTCTGCTTGTCCTATAACTACACTTTCTGTTTTTGGTTGTTCTTTTGCCATTACCTCTGTGCTTTTCAATTCTGCCATAAAGCCAATTGATAGTGCCAGAACTCCGACAGAACCAATTAATAAAGCTGATTTTTTTCTCATAAAATAACCCTCCAGTTTCACTATTATTTAGTTGTATTAAATATATTACAATATATAGAAAATAGCCTTCTTAAACTCTTCTATCCTTTAGTACATTAAATAAATGGGGAAGTAACACTATCCTGCCGAATAGTTCAGAATCCACAATCAGACATAATACGCTACACTGTTAATTTCTGAAATTAAAAGAAAAAGGCCATTGCTGTGAATTGTTCAACTATAACCAAACATCAATTTACGACCCTTTGATATCGTCAACAAGGTGAGGTAATCCATTATTAAAATAATGATCATTGCCCTTGAACGTTCGATTAACTGCTTGTGGAAGCTTTTCCAAGTAGTGCCCAAGGTGTGCAAAGGGGACTATTTCATCATTAAAGCTGTGATAGAAGAATATTTGTGATACCTGAGGAAGCTTTAAAGCGAAATCTTCCGACAGGGTATATTCCCCTGCTTGCCAATCATCGTCCTTTCCCCAATATGGGGCTGCAATCATAAATAATCCAGAAATGGACTGTTTAACGGATTTCTCAGAAAGATACTTTAATAGAACCGAACCACCCAAAGAATGACCGATAACGATCAATTCTCCATTTAATGAAGCGAATTCTTTTTCAAGTTGGGCTTTCCAAAGTGTGTACTTGGGGTTTTCTGGATCGGGCATTTTTGGAGCTAACAAGGTGTATTCATCACCAAGTTCCTTTTGTAAATATGTCTTCAGAATACTGCTTCCCTGGTGAAGTTCTTGAGACCCAGCACTGTGAATGAATAATACTTATTTCTTCATAATAATAATCACTCCTCCTTCTGATATTGGTCAAAATATCTCATCATAAACTTTTCACTTGTGAACAGCAAAAAAATACTTTAAAAAGGATTAAAGAATTTTTCGAATTTTTATTGCGAAGCTCGATTCATGCCGTTAGTGACACCCTGATGCAACCCTTCATGCCAGAGGGTGAATATAAACAGATCCCCAACCAACTTTAATTTTTTATCACTGAACGCAAACACATTGGCAGCCGGGTCTCCTAATTTCCCAGAAAAATTCTCCCTCATTCGTTCTTTTTGTTCTACTAACAACTCACGAATTTCACTCAAAGTAAGAGGTGACGCAGACCAATCCTTTGGACTTGTCCCTGTCTTAAAGGCTTCCTGTATTTCTATGGGAATATCTCCGGGTTGATTCATCCCAAAATCATACGTTATTCCTTCTTGTGCAACAAGGATATGTCCTAAATTCCAGCACAGGGAATTGTTATAACCATTTGGAATCACATCAGCTTGTTCTTCGGATGTAACAGAATCTAGTAGTTGGACGGATGAATCCCTGTAAAAATCATATTGTTCAAAAATGCCGTCTTCTAACATTATTTCTCCCACTCCTTCTTTCAAATTCTAATTAATTTTATCAATATGTCCGCTAAGCATTTCTCCCTTTGCTCAAAAACTCATCACTTCATTCCGCAAAATGAATAGAAGCGAATGCGTTATTTGGATAAGCGCCAAATACATTTAAGTACAAAACTTCAAAATCAACTAAATGTAATATCTTTACTTGGATAAACATCTGCAAACCAACGTAATACTCCGTTATGGTGGTTTATAATTTGCTGGGCAGTAATCTCTTTAGAATCCCAAGTGCTGTGTGTATCTGAAGCTAAAGTAACTTTATATTCCATACTGAATGCTCTTCTGCAAGTTGTATCCACACACATTTCTGTTTGAATCCCAGCGATCACTACATGTTCAATCTGTTGTTTTTTCAGTTCATCATTTAAAGTAGTATTAAAAAATGAATCAGGAGTTGTTTTTTGAATGATTATATCTTGATTTTCGGGTGTGATTTCAGGATGAATCTCCCATCCTTTTGTGCCGTATTCTAAAGCTTCGCCAGCAGGTTCATTATGCTGTATATAAAAAATTGATGTACCGGTAGAGCATGCTCGTGCAAGTAAAGCTTTTAAATTTTGTAGTAACCTTTCTCTTTTATATACAACATACCTTCTTGAAACATCCCGTTTTGAACGTCGATAACCAGTAGTGCTTTCTTCATTATTCTCCCCCTCATAGAAACATATGTCCGCTATCGTTTATTGTAAACTATTAAGACTTCTTGAAAAACCTGCCCTTTCGATAAGTTCAACCAAAGTGTACTTTCTTCTTCTTCATAATCGCATAATTAATAAAGCTTTATGACGTTTTATTACAATATTTCCTTTAAGAATATGAGGTACTGGAGACTTGTTCGTTATTTTGTGGAGTTCAAAAAATCTGTAAAAAAACAAAATAATACACGTCGAAAATCTTTTTTGCTATCGCACCAGTTCGTTTAAGTAGAAATATTAGCTTCATGTGTAAAGTTTATACTAGCCCATTCACCCTCACTTTTAAACAATTCAAATACAGTCTTTCGGTCCATTGGCGGTTCATCTATCCAATTTAACAGTGTGCAAATAATAGATTTTTTCTCTGGGAAATAGTTAATAAAAACTTCAGCCTGTTCTGAAAGGCGAGTCGTCCAAACTTGGGAACGAACCATAACCATGGAATAGTATGTTCGAATGATTTTACGGGAGAAATTTTGTGTAGTTGTAATCCATTCTTTGTCTGAAGCTGTTCTTAATCTGTTTAACGTTCGTTCAAGAACCTCGCCAATATCACCATTGAAGCGAATAGCTATCTCCGATGTAAGTTTGTACGGACCAAACCGTTTTCCTAAATCCTCTCCGTAGATACAAACACAGAGTTCCTTAAGAAATGCATTCTCATAATAATTTGAGGGATCCATCGTATAATCGTAATACGCAACGGCTATACCAACTTCACGGACTAACGATTGATATCTTTCGGAAAGTTCGCCAGCAAGCTTTTTTAATTCAGTCAATTGATCTGAACTCAGATTTCCATTGAACATCGCGATAAGATCTAAATCAGATTTAGAAATAACAGCATCACCTCTTGCTACACTTCCATAAAGATATACACTGTGGAGTTGTTGTTCAAACAATTCTTGAAGGCTCGTGACAGATTCTTGAATACAAGGCATGAAAACACGTTCAATTTTCTCTTGGCTCACATCACTGACAATATATCCGTTAGCGTTTAGACCGTATCCAGCAATTATGTTTGTCATTGGAAACCACTCCCTCCTTTATGGCCATTCATCACGATTAAATAATCTGGCATTTAATTGAATAAGAATCTTATATTTTTTTAACGGAACAAAAGTAAAAAACTCCGCCGACCATCCAGAATGGTTCCCAAAAAACCAATCTCCAAAAGGTAGCATATGAATCTAGGTCAAAATCTAATACTTGGAATGCACTTAGTGTAATTGTAATAAAGTTAAGGAAACCGTATAAAAATAATAATATTCCTACTGTTTTCGTTACGTAATATAGTGTATTGTTTATGAAAGGCTTCTTCCATGGAACAATGAGCATGAATAATAAGAGTAATCCAACTAATTTAATGACACCTGTCAGCCATACGATGACAACAAAAGAAGGAGAAGGGTTAAGTGACATTTCATAGATCGCTCCTCCAAGGGACCTAACACCAACCGTCCCTCCCACCGCCCAATAAAAACTCATTCCTGAAAAAACGATGGTCCAAATGATGCCAAAAGTGATGATCCAATAATTTCTCTTCATTAGAAAAATAACGCTCCTTTTGCTTCTCATCCACAGAATATTCATCGAAACATGCAATAAGAAATGAGCTACTATTAGTGGTTTGTTCTAATAAAAGGTTATTGGAGTTTCAGCTTTAAACCCTCATGCGTTGCTTTAAAACCTAACCGTTCATAAAACCTTAATGCATGTGGTCTATTTTTATCAGTTGTCAGTTGTACTAAATGACAACCTCGTTCTTCTGCACGTTGAATTGTCCATGTTATAAGTTGAGTACCTACACCCTTACCTCTTACAGAGGCTGATGTTCTTACTCCTTCGATAGTAGCTCTCCATCCTCCTTGATGTGTTATGTGAGGTGTATAAGTAATTTGTTGTACTCCAATCACTTCATTGCCATCACAAGCCACCACTAACTCGTTATTAGGGTCTGATGTAATAGCTTCAAATGCTTTTAAGTAACTATTAGGAAGTGGATGCTCATAACGCTCACGCTTACTTCCCAAGAGATCATCAGCAAGCATTGCAACAATACTATCTAAATCTTCTTCAGCAGCCATTCTAAAGCTTATTTCTGTATCCAATCAAATCCCCCTCTTATTTCTTTTATAAATTTCTAGATTACATCAGTTTATCGCAACTCAGAATATTCAATAAATTTGACTTATAAAATTCCTTAGATATTTTTATTTACCTTTCCTACCCTCGTCAAATGCCCTGTAATTTTCAACAACAAGCACTTCATCTTTTTTAGGATATGCGCCCAGTTAACTTTAAGCACGTTTCTGCACAAACTTCGTCGTCTAATCTACCTGCTATTATTTTACTGCTTTCCAAATTGTCCACCTATCTTTTTCAATAATAGTAGTATTTGTTGATAACGATTTGTCTATATGACTTATTAGTAATTGCAATTCTTCATCATTTAATTCGTGTAATATACTTCTTCCAGTTCTTTCACTTAAATCCTTTAACAGTTCATTTTTATGACTGTAAACTTTTCTTGTTTCCCATAGCTTAACTTCTACTATAGATCTGAGTCCAACTGCCTGTAGGGTGTCAATTACATATTTACTACCGTATCTGCGTTTGGTCTCCACTTCAATTAAACTTGGAAAGAGTTCAGAGTAATACCCTCTAATATGATTATCATTACCTTCTAATAAGCAATCTTCAGGAGTACGGTCTTGTATAATATAATATCCTTCGTTCTTTAATACTCTGTAACCTTCTTTGAAACAAGCTTTTAAATTGTCAATGTGATGAATCAATGCTCTTTCAAGCAGCAAATCATAACTGTTACTATCTAAACCTGTTTCAAGTGCATTCCCATGTTTAAAAATAATATTTTTATATTTTTTACAATAATCTCGTGCACCATCAAGTATGGCTTCCGAAAAATCAATACCAATAACGAAACCAACTCCCATGTCCGACAGAGCCTTAGAATAGATCCCTCCACCACAACCAACATCTACAGCATTAGAAATATTTTCGATAGGTACAAGTTTTTTAATTTCTTCCATCCATGACTTGTCAGCATGCCGAGTAGTATAAGTTGTTTGGTTTTTCTTGTTATGAAAGTCGATACTCATTTTGATCCCTCCTCTAAGTCTTATATACCCACTCTAATCTTAACTCATTATTTACATAACTTAAAATACTTACATTTTATATAAATAGATAAGTTTTTCTTATCAACATCCTTTCTTTAATTTACATTAAATTCTTTCTTTTTAACTTCCTGCCCTGTAGTATATATTCAACTAAAAAGGTACTTCTCTTTTTTTTATGAATCGCACCCTTTTGTTAAAGTACAAGGTTTCTTTTTAATTGCAATCTAATTAATTTGCAGTTTGCTTAAATACGGATAACTTATCAATAGATTCCAACGATCGTAATAAAGGGTGAGCGAGAAAATATATACTGAAGAAAACCATAATAATTCCTGCCATAATGATGGAATAAACAGGACTAAACATAGAGCTAACCGCACCTCCAACTAATGCTCCAAAAGGTTTCCCAATCGAAAATAGACTAATTAAGATCGTAGTAACTCTACCAATCATCTTTTCCTCCACTTGTTGCTGCACAATATAAATGACTAAAATATTAATCAACCCTACACCAATAAAGCCAATGCAATAAAAGATGAGAGAATACCATACTGGCAAAATGGAAGATCGAATCCAAAAAACTCCTGAAAGTAATATAACGTTACTACACGCTGTTCTGATTATCATCGTCCAGCTTTGCATTACGCATCGGGAAAAAAGCAAACCAAATTGCACATATAGCTAGTCCGATGACAGCAAGCCGTAAAGCCGTGCGAAATCCAAAGAAATCAGCGATCGCTCCACCAAATGGAGCTCCAATTACAATCATACTGCGATTAATGGATCGCATCGTGGCATTCGTTCGACCTTGTAAACGCATAGAGGTTATAGACTGTCGATAGCCCATTTCAAGCGGACCTTCTATTCCCATGGCTAAACCATAAATAAACTGACCAGCCAAAACCATAGATAATGCACTGACTTGGAACTCGTCATGCTGACCAGAGGGTGCCAAAACAATCAGAATAACTGCAGGACTATATAGAGCCCGGGATAAAACCATCGTCCGCCCAATATCCCACTTTCCCCAGAAATATGTAGAAAGTGAAGTTCCGCATACAGCACCGATACCAGCAGCAGCTAACACAAATCCCAACATCAAAGAACTGAACTGAAGCTCAATTAATACAAAGGTGACGAGCACAGTAATCGTCATACTGTGGAAAAAGAACCATACATGTGTATTCAGCGCCATTGTTCGAAGGTATCGATGTCGATATACCCATCGTACCCCTTCTTTAATCTGCAATTTCATTGGGTTAGCTGTTGGTCTCTCTGAAGGCTTATGCTTAATTGAAGCCATCAAAATACCCGATGACAGATATGAAAACGCATTTATAAGAAAAGTAAACGGAGCTCCTATCAAAGCAATCAATCCGCCTGAAATAGCCGGTCCGCTAGTTTCTGCAACAGCAGCACTTTGCTCCAGCCTCGCATTGGCCCATATGAGCAATGGACGCGGGACGATTTCGGGTACGAGAGATTGGTAAGCAGCATCATTAAATATGGACATGATGCCGAAGATTATCATCATTACCATTAACCAGCCTATGCTAATCACATTCAAAATTGCTGTGAGGCAAATTATTATAAGCATAACTCCCCGGCCTATATCGGTTACAACCAATACAAGTTTCCGGTGCGTGCGATCAATAAGAATACCTGCTAGAGCTGGACCAAGAATATTACTCCCTTGTGTACTTAATTGATTAAGGGAATTCGCTTTTGGCAACAGCTTTTCCTCTACAAGCAAAGGAATACTTGAATTGGCGGAAGGGTTGAACAAGGCAGTCGCAATCGCTGAACATACTAATAAGATGTATAAAACTGGTAGCGTTAAAGCACCGCTTATCATTAGAGTTGCAATAATCAACATGATAACCCCATTACAAAAATCAGTGATTACCATGATTTTCTTCTTATCATATCGATCTGCCAATACACCTGCAAAAGGCTCGATTAAAACAGTTGGTATCGTGAAACAAAGAACTGTCATACCAAGTGCCATAGCATCACCTGTTTCTCGCAGAACAAACCAGATTATCGATAAATTGAAAAATCTGTATCCAAATCTTGAAACCGTTAGACCAGTCCATAAAAGCATATAATTACGATTTGTAAATAATGCTTTCATTTTAATGTTTTTCCTTCTGAATTAGGATGGAAGACAACTCTCTCAGTGCGCTTTCAATTTCTGAATGGTTTGGCTCAAAATAGATTTTATTTTCTTTTCTCGTTGCTGTGATCAATCCTAAACTGGATAGTTTAGAAATATGGTGAGATATCGTAGGTCCTGATACATTTAACTTTTTCGCCAACTCAAAACCATAACGAGGTCGGATATTCAATTCTTTAATGATGTTAAGCTTTGTTCGGTCTGAAAGCGCCCTTACTAATTCAATAACATCTTCTTCACTTTTCTCGTCTACCGCTTCCAGTGTCTCTGTGCCAAAGAGAGTAACAACCGTATCAGTTTTTTCATTGTAAGAAAATAATGAAGCGTGATAATAACAGTAACTTGGAACAAGAATAACTCTTTTAAATTTCCTTCCAGTATTTTTGGTGAAATTGCGTTGTAGCAGTTCCCTAATTTGTTCGCCATCCATTATAGAAAGTTTTTTCATGCTGCTCTCATGAATACGTGTTAACCTCTCCAATGATGGTTGATATAATTTCTCATTGATTTCTTTTATTATGTTGATGAATCGTTCTTTTGTTCTTTTTTCATCAAAGTATAAATAGAGTAATTTGGCCTGCTCTCTGGCAGGTAATATTGATGATTGAATGGCTTTAAATACTTCATCGCGATCATTGAAGTCCGGCATGCTTTGAGGAATGGAATATCCGCTTGTTAGAAAGGATGACATCATTTGTTCAAATGGTAACTCCTCCAGGAAATCAATAAATTCTTGAATATCATCTGTTTTATTCTTTTCAATAATGAGTTGCGTTAAGGTTAATCCAAAATAGCTATCTTCGTGAAAAAAACAATCCAATTCCTCCTTCATTTCTTGAGATAAAGAAGTGCGGCTTTTTTTTATATACTCATCAAAGTTTTCGTTATTCGTCCCACTTGGATTATTTTCATTCAGAGATTCGTGATTATTTAAACGAAACAGGAACGCCAGCAATTCAAATACATGGGATTTCATACCGTAAAAGTTATCAACTAAATGTTTCATACATATTTAACCCCAATCTAATGTGTTGTTATAAATATATCTAAACACCATAAAATTGTCAATATCTTTTAGTTGTTTTTGATGTATCATTTTTATTTTTACGTGAAAAACAGAACCTTAATTTTTGTAAGAATTTTAGTTCACTCTAATTCAGGAATGGGAGACAGCTGCAGCTTGGAAATAAAGTATGAGCATTTAGTAATGCTTTTTTCCACTAGACCCTACTTTTTGTATCCCTAAAACAGTACAATAATAGAACATAGAAGCGCCGTATAGTATGGCAAGTAACATAATCTCAATTAGTTCATTAAATTACATTATGCCTAGTGCTTCAATTGCAATTTTCTGAATTAATGACAAAAAAAGACCATCATTTGATGATCTTACTTGTTCCCTCTTCGTACCTGTTAACACAATAAGAGTGAGATATTTTCATCCCATTGAAAGTAAACACTATCCGAAGGTTGATTTTTAAATATGAATTCTGGATATGATAAAGCAATTTTCGGTATCCTTTCTCCTTTAAAAAAGCGTAATTCTGCTGATTCACCATCAATTGGAGATAATTTTCCAGCAACTATACTACATTTAAAAACAAATGTATTGTATTCTACCTGGTCTCCGTGAGGGTATGTGAATCGAAAACTCTCCTCACCAAAGACACCTAATATTTTTTTGGGCTTTACCATCAACCCAGTTTCTTCCCAAACTTCACGAATAAGTGCTTGTGCAGGTACCTCCCCTGGTTCAATTGCACCTGCTGGTAAACTCCAATATTCACCATCACCAGGATACTGAAATAATATTTCATTTTCATCGTTTTTAATAATCGCAGCAACGCGTGGCATAAATATTAGGTCTGTACTGATTATTGCAGATGAATTGAGCCACGAGTGCGGAGTTTTGAGCCAGTGATTGCGGATGAAAGAGCCACCTTCTGCGGACTAGAGGGCCAGCTGGATAAATGGAAAAAACCTCCTGTATAATTGAGACTGCATGCCAATGAGCATGACTCTATTATACAGGAGGCTTTTTTATGATTAATTATCGTAAGATTCTGGAACTGTATTTTGAGGATGTCAGTCAGAGAACAATAAGTTCAAGTACTGGACATTCAAGAAATACAGTCTCCAACGTCGTTCGTAAAGCCAAGAAATTAGAAAGTTTGGACGACACCATGACCAATCCGTGGAAGGAATCGTTTCTTTTCCCAGAGAAACAAGCTATTGAGAAAGGTTACTTCCCGGTTGATTTGGAAAAAGTGCATAAAGAATTACAAAAGAAGAATGTGACTTTATTGCATTATGGGCATGCAACGGAAACAGGTGAGGGTGGAAAGATTCCTTATGCTTATCGAACATTTGCCGAGAATTATGGAAAATATGGGAAGTAGTTTAAATCGACAATGCCTATCTAAGAAAACCTGGTGAAAGTATGGAGGTAGATTGGGCTGGCTCTACGTTAGAAATTACTGATTGTTCAACAGGAGAAGCGATACCAGCGTATATTTTTATTGCGATCTTACCTTATAGCCAATTTAGCTATGTGGAAGCATTTTTGGAGGTGTCCCCATCAATGAATACTTAGAATTCGGCCGTGATACCATCAATTGCAGGATGTGCCTCTAGGCATTATTCTTAGCCATCCTGCGATTCGTTCCACAACACGGGTAAAAGCAAAGTCAATGGTGGTGGACAAGCAAATGTGATTCTATTTTGTTATTTAAGAAAGGAAAAGCTGGAAAGCTTTATAATAAAATGCGACAACTATGTTGACAAACACCGCTAAAAAGAAACCTAATGTCAGCACTTAACATAAGTTAGTAAAGATTTGTTAAAATTTTTATTTGGCTATAATACCATGGGCTTAATAATTGCATTGTACGCTAATAAAAATTGGTTGATTTAAAAAGTGAACTTCTTTAAAAAATTTATAAAAAGTTTTGTAACTTCATCAAATGTTTCTCCTTTAGTAAAAATTAACTCGAAATTTCGATGAATCTCGGGAATACCCGTAACAGGAAGAGTTATTAGCTCTTTTGATTTAAGCTCTTCTTTTACTGAAAAGTTCGGAAGGAAAGACGCACCTATATTGTTTCTAACCATTTGCTTAGCACCCTCTATACTATCAATTTCTACAGCTATACTTGGAGTCAACTTTGCCTTTTTAAAGACATTATTAATCAATATCCAGTCAAATGTTTCTTGCTTGAATAATACTAAAGGAGTTTGAGATAAATCTTTTATATTCACTTCTTTTGTGGAATTTAAAGAATGATCAGGATGAAAAACGAGGATCATTTTGTCCTGTTTTAATTGGATGGAATCGATTTCAGGATGAAATATAGAACGAACTATTCCAACCGAAACCTCTTTTTCTAGAACCATTCCTAATACTTGATCAGAATGACCTGAATAAACTACTAATTTTATCTTAGGATATTTTTTATTAAATTGGTGGATTATTTTAGGAAGAATATAGTTTGCTCCTGAAAAAACTACAGAGATAACAACTTCCCCATCGAATACATTGTTCATTTTTTTTATATAAAATTTTCCTCTTTGGATGTTATTTATAGCTTCTTGGGCGTATGGAAGAAAAACCTCCCCTTCTTCTGATAAATATACTCTTGAACCACTTCTTTCAAAAAGGGTAAAGCCGAGATCCTTTTCCAATACTTTTATCTTAGAACTAATAGAAGGTTGAGATATGAAAAGAATCTCTGCTGCTTTACTGAAACTACCTGTAGTAGCAATATAGATAAAAGCTTCAAGCTGCTCTATGTCCATTTTTTCACCCACCTTATAGATAAATTTTATACAATCATAAAATGTATCTATTAGACATGTCAATTTTTATATAGTAATATTTCGAATATAAAATGTTATTTGTTTTTTAAAATAAGTAAAAATACTTTACTGCTTAATAATAGTTCCAATCTGTACGAAGTAGTAGAGAACATAAGAGGTGGTTATGTGGCTGTTAAAAAAAGTACTAATTTGTCAATTGAATTTTTAGAAAGGGCAAAAAAAGTTATGCCCGGAGGGGTTACTGCTAACATTAAGTTCTTCTCGCCTCATCCAATTGTCATGAATAAAGGATCTGGCGCCTATTTAAAAGATGTAGATGGCAATGAATATATTGATTACTTGCTGTCTTATGGATCGTTAATGCTAGGGCATGGTCATCCAGAAATCAAAAAATCAATTTACTCACAAATTAATGAAAGTGGGACATGGCTCTTTGGAACCCCACATGAACTCGAAGTGACCTTTGGGGAACAAATTAAAAAGTACTATCCAAGCATAGATCTTCTTCGGTACACAAATTCTGGTACAGAGGCAACATTACTTGCACTACGTTTTGCAGCTACTTACACCGGCAAGTTTAAAATCGCAAAGTTCGAAGGCCATTATCATGGTGGTTATGATCAAGTCTTGTTGAGTGTTGATCCATCAATAGAGGAGGCAGGTTCTCCAGTCTCCCCCTTATCTGTTCCTTCCTCAAAAGGGATTAATCCATATCAACAACAGCAAACAGTAATATTACCATTTAATACAAACAATGCATTTGAGATTTTAGAAAGACATCGTAATGAGATAGGAGCTGTAGTTTTAGAGCCAATTCAAGGTGGTTTTATTCCAGCAAAAAGGGAATTTATAAAAGAACTTCGCAGAGTAACAAAAGAATTAGATATGGTTCTAATTTTTGATGAGGTTAAAACAGGTTTCAGAGTTGGTTTAGGGGGGGCTCAAAGTCTCTATGGAATAAAGCCTGATCTAACTGCACTTGGTAAAGTTATAGGTGGAGGCTTTCCAGTCGGGGTTGTTGGTGGAAAAAAGGAAATTTTAATGGAAAGTGCACCAGTAAGGGGAAACTCCAATAATACTTTAACCTCGAAAGATGTTCTTTTTCATAGTGGTACTTATAACGGGCATCCGATGATATTAGCAGCTGGTCTTGCTACTATAAAAGTTTTAGAAAAGGAGTTAGATAGTGTACTAATGAGGACTGAAACTTTGAAAGAACAACTAGAGACTCTTTTTTATAGTAAAGGTATCGCGATGAAAGCAGTTGGAATAGGATCAATGTTTAATATTGTTCTTACAGATGAAGAAATTTTAAATTATCGTGATTATCAACGTTCAGACTTCAAAATGAGGAAAGAAATAGACTCATATTTGCTGAAAGAAGGTGTTTATTCTAAGCCTTTAAACCGTTACTCACTTTCTACAAGCCATGGAGAAAAAGAAATAGAAAAAACAGTTGCAGCTTTTGAAAAAGTTCTTCTAAATCTTTGATTATATTAGTTATTCTAAATTTACGTTATTATCAAGCAATTGCGATAATCAGAAGTACCTGCTAATTATATAAGAAGATTTGCATTACGATTTTTATCGACGAAACTGTGAGTTACAGAAAGATGGTTAAGATCTTATTTTAAAAAATGGTTTGCTAATTGATCCTTTTAATAGCGAAAATGAATATGACATAGCTATTAAGGATAGGGAAATTGCAACAATTGGCATAGAAATCGTAGATGCAGAAATGGTTTATCAGAAACGAAAGATACTCATCTCCCCTTTATATTTCGTATGAAAATTCATTTTATTTAATCAGTTAGTATAGATGCCTATATATGATTGCGATAATTAAAGTATCAACCTTAAAAGTATTGGCCGCGCAAAAAAATATTAGCTTAACAGATAATCATGTTATAAAATTCTGATATTTATTAGCTTTGAATCATGGTGGGTATTTGTTCTGCCGCTGTTTAAAGCGCTTCTACTCTTCGTTTGGAAACAGTTGCTCATTTCTCTATGCAAGATTTTAGATCCTATTAGATAAACGTTTTTTAATATAAGGGGGGCAATTAAAATGAGAAAAAAGACATTATTATTTGGTTCAGTAGTTTTAGGCCTGATTTTGATCACGGTCCTATCTGCTTGTAGTGGAGGTGGCAAAAATATTGCAATCGGTCCACCGGCAAGTGAAACAAATTCTGTTTCAAAATTAATATTGGAAGCATATGGTATTGGCGATGATGATTATAGTGCATACCAGGAAGGTTTTGCTGATGCGGCCGATGGTGTACAAGATGGTAATATTGATATATCTATTGGAATATTGGGATTGCCTGCAGGAAGCATCGAAAGTCTGCAAGCTTCAACAGGTGATGTAAAGATGTTAAGCCTTTCTGATGATGCAATTGCCTATATTGAAGAAAATAGTGGGTATTTGCGCTATACCATCACACAGGATATGTATGACTTTCTGGATTCGGATATAGAAACAGTCACAGCATATGCCATTTTAATGGGAAATACGGATACAATCAGTGAAGAGTTAGGATATGAGCTTGCTAAAAGCATGGTAGAAAATGCTAGTGAAAACACACATGCTCAATCAGAACATATGACATTGGAAAATGCCCTTAAAGGTGCAGAGGATTTACCAATTCATCCTGGTGCAAAGCGTTATTATGAAGAACAAGGACTGACTGTTAATAATCCTGTCGCTGAACTGAACGTCAGTGAATTTAAAAATGACCTAATCTTGGGAACTGGTAGTCAAGGTGGGACCTATTATCCGCTCGGTGGTGAGATTGCCACTATTTGGAATAATAATATCGAGGGTTTAAATGTTACGAATACCGAGACTGGTGCTTCAGTTGAAAACTTAGCAAGTATTCGGGATGGCAATATGGACCTCGGTATGACGGTCCATGTACCGGCACTTGATGCGATAAATGGTACGGGAGACTTTGAAGGAAATCAAGTAACAAACACAGCGTTCATCGGTCATATTTATCCAGAGGTGGTTCAAATCGTTACACGTGAAAATAGTGGCATTGAAAGCTTGGATGAATTGAAATAATCTTCATCTTGAATAAAAAGGAAAAATATTAATAAAGGGGCTCCGATGTCAAGATTGAGTCCCTTTTCTTCCATTTAACAATCGCGTAACAAACAGTATGAGACCGACTATTGGAAGTATCACTTTACTGCAAAGGATGTGGTTGGATGAAAGAAAATGGGCATATAGAGAGTAATGAAATACTGGAAAAATATGATAGGGAACACAATTATCGGATTGAGATTGGCAAATGGGCTTGGGTCGTCACATTTTTCGGGGTTGCTTTAACTCTCTTTCATTTATATACGGGATATTATGGGACACTTCCATCTCAGCAACAAGGTGCGATTCACTTAGGTACAGCCCTTGGAATTATTTTCTTACTTTTTCCAGCTAAAATGGGATGGCAAAAGAAACAAAAATCAGTTCCATGGTATGATGGCGTATTAGCCTTTACGGCAATGTATGTGACCTATCATAAAATTATATTCTTCGATTCGATTCTTCAAAGCCGAATTTCAGGTTATGGTCCATTGGATGTCATCGTATCCATTCTCGGTATTCTATTATTATTGGAAGCTACACGAAGAACAGTTGGTTTACCAATTGTTATTGTAGCTAGTATTGCCATTCTATATACTATTTTCGGTAACATAATACCTACTCAAATTCTGTCTCACCCTGGTTTTTCAGTAGATCGAATAGCAACAGATTTATGGTTTAAAGAAATTGGAGTTTTCGGAACACCTATCCAGATTTCGGCAAAATTTATTTTTCTTTTTCTCTTTTTTGGGGTCATTTTAGTACATACAAAAATTGGTAAGTTTTTTAACGATTTAGCCTTTGCATTAACAGGCAGGTTTACTGGAGGTACTGCAAAAGCTGCTGTTGCCGCTAGTGCATTACAAGGTATGGTCTCTGGAAGTTCAGTTGGGAACACGGTTGCTTCCGGATCTTTCACCATTCCGATGATGAAAAAAGCAGGATTTAAACCCGAGTTTGCTGCTGCAACGGAAGCATCTGCATCAACAGGCGGACAGGTTATGCCCCCTCTTATGGGAGCAGCAGCATTTATTATGATGGAATATTTGGGTGTATCATACAGTGCCATCATGTTAGCCGCTATAGTTCCGGCAACTCTATATTTTACCGGAATCTTTATTGGAACGCATTTTGAAGCGAAGAAACTGCGCATACTTGGGGTACCGGTATCTGAACTACCCAGTTTTCATAAGTTGATGATGAAAAATGGATATATGCTTTTACCATTGTTTGTCATTATTGGAACGATTATGGTAGGGTTTACGCCGCAAAGAGCAGCCTTGATGGGAATTGTAGCTGCCTTTCTAGTGAGTTTAGCTCGGAAGGATACCCGAATGAATTTAAAACAACTTATCCACGTACTCGAACAAGGTGCTCGAGTCGCCCTCCCAATTATTGCTGCAGTTGGTACAGCTGGGATAATTGCTGGAGTTGTGAGTATTACTGGACTCGGTACAAAGTTTGCTGCAGGCATCATAGCATTATCGGGTGGCTATCTTATTTTTGCATTAATTTTCACAATGATTGCTTGCATTATACTGGGCATGGGATTACCGACAACAGCAAATTATGTTGTAACAGCCACGGTCGCTGCCCCTGTTCTTATAAACGAGTTTGGAGTTGCGCCAATTGCAGCACACATGTTTGTTTTCTATTTTGGAATTATAGCCGACATTACACCACCTGTATGTTTAGCCGCATATGCTGGGGCTGGCATTGCCAGAGCTAATCCTTTTAAAACGGGAGTAACGGCAGTGAAACTTGCGATAGCTGCATTTATCATTCCGTATATATTTATTTATAACCCGATACTTGTGCTTGTAGATGTTACGGCAGTAAATCTAGTTATCTCAGGAATGACGGCGGTATTAGGAATGACAGCAGTCAGTAGCTCTGTTATTGGGTACCTTATCAGAAATTCCTATTCGTGGGAACGAATCCTATTATTTGCAGCAGGCATCATGCTGATTATACCAAATCTAATCAGCAGTTCTGCAGGACTACTAATCATGTTAGCAATCTGGTATATCCAAAGACAGAGGAAAGATGATACGGGAAAATTAAATATAGAAGCTAGTATGTAAATGGAGAAATATGATGGGTATGATTCTATCTATGCCCTTCGTATCCTTTTTTAATAAACTCTCTATATTCATGAATACATGGGTGCTTACTAAGCTCGGCCGCACTGTCAGGTACTCAAAAAAGCTAGAACGGATGATTGTTTCATCCAGTCTAGCTTTTAATATTTTTTTCGACTAAATTTTGGGTGTGACAGCCTTCAAAAACTAATAGGCACCTAAACTAGGTTTTTAGGAGCAAAAGCACCTCGATATTCTGAGGCTGGGTGCTGTTTATTTAAACGATCTTCTCCAAAAAGCTTATTTCTGAAAGTTGTTTGTGCTTCATCTGGATTACGAGCTAATCCACGCTGGCGGAGCACAGGCAACACGTGATCAATGAATTCTTCATACGAACCTGGAATCGTTGCACTAATCACATTAATTCCATCGACTCCTGCCTTCTGCCACTGTTCAAGTTGGTCAGCAATTGATTCTGGAGTTCCCACCACTCTAATCGTTCGAACATGGTATCTCGCTAAATCTTCTACTGTAGGAGTTTGTTTTGGTGTATTTTGCTTCACCCAATTAAAGAAAGTACTCATTCCCTGTGAATCCACATCATCAAGCGGTGTATCCAAAATGCCCCTTTAGTTCGATAACTCCGCCTTGAATAATACCATAATATTCAAATAGCAAAAGACGACCGTTTCGATGGTCGCCTTGTTTAACTATTGCACCAGTTTGTTGAATATCAGTTCATGCAAATCTTTGAGTGAAGGAGGCTGTTCTCCTATTTTTTATACAAAAAATTCTCAATAGATTTTATAAACTCCTCATATGAAGAAGAATATTTATTCCGCTGGTTATACCACTTTCGAATCGTTTCTACTAACCAAAACGGCACAGAATTCCCATCAATTAAATGGTAGTATTGTTCATATCCTTTTTTTAGATGTTCCCACCTGAAATCATTACCTGGTAGTATGTATTCAGAGACATCAAGTATCTTTGCTCCTCCGTTTTGAAGTAAAATATTTTTTAAATGGATATCACGTGGGTTAAGTCCTTTTTTACGAACATATTCTCTAGCATCCTCCACGTCATGTATAACTTTTTCTGGAATGTGAATCCCTTGTAGAACGCAGTCAAACAGAGTCTTTCCTTCCTCGTAGCTTAAAACGAGGTATTCGTCATAAGAAGCAAAACATGTTGAAAAAAAGTGTGAATTCCCTAATACCTGGTAAACATTTGCTTCCACTTTTACTTTGGCTATTTTGTCCTTCGCATATTTTTTAAACGCAAAAGTTGGGGCGTTTAAAGATTGAAAAACGGCTGCATCTGTCCCCACACCTATACATTTCAGGTCATCTGCATCTCCAGTTATGGTTACAGGCTCGTTATTTGAATTTGAATAAACAGTAATTTTAGAAAGAGAATCCATTGCTATATCCCAATCGTTTTCCATATAATTTCTCCTTTAATTAACATTGCAGAAAACTGCATTATCTAATTACTTTATCACACTCTAATACTCTGAACAAAAATTATTTTATTTATATGATTTAACTACCCGTGGACTGGAGACCCAATAATTAACGAATTCCAATTTAACGGTGAGCTTATTAACTATCTTTGGGATAGTACAAGAGACGAATGTGGGGGGACATATAAAAAGAAATATGGATACAGGGGAACGATTTAGCGTACAAGAAAGATTACTATAAGAAGCTTGTAAACAATCCGAAAATACCTTCTTTTGTCAGATTAGGTCTAATAAATAACCACCTCCAGTATTCTTCATCATTTAATAATTTTTCTTTCACTATCCTGCCTCTTTAGCACAATAAGCGACTGTACTTATTTAACAATCGCGCCCGATTGCTTAACACCAATTATTCCAAAACAAGTAATCCAGTTCAATGATTTTCACAAAAATTAAAAACCTACCTTTTTTCAAAATAGACAGCCCTATGCATAAAAGGCGCAGATCCATTCTCCGGAAATGCGCCTTTTAGTTTAATTATTCTACCTTGAAAAATATTGGAGAAGTACCTATACTGTATTTGCTCGAATCTACAGAAAAAATAGACATTTGCACAGATGCTTGGTACTTGCCCTTATCTAAATGAAGATCAATCGTTGCTTGGGAAAATGTATCTCCCTTTTTCATTGTTGCTGTGATGTCGCTGAATGGAACTTCTTTAACGACTTCGCCAGTATCAGCATTTTTCATTACAATCAAAATAGTCGGCTTTGGCTCTAACTTTGCCTCCTTTTCCCCACATATTCAAAATTAGAATGAAGTTTTATTTCATCTCCTGATTGATAAATTCATTTAGGAGTCTCTAAAACACCAACTTTATTAACTTCTTTAATTGATTCGTTTGTTACATCATTATTACATCCAACTAATAATAGAAAGATACTAATGTGTCAATTTAGACGTAATCATGCACCAGTTTTTACATATGCCACATAACCCCTGAAATAAGTGCAAAATAAATCCAAAAGTACAAGTTTATAAGCGGTTGTCAAAAAAAGGCTCCTTTTTATCCGTAAATTCATAATTATATGGAGTAACAGCCAATGTACAAATGAACAAAAAGAAACTGTAAAAAAACCAAAATGAGGGTAATCATAACAGCTTGGCGCCTTTTCTTCGCAGTTAAGTAATTCTTTTTTCTACATTTAGGACATTGTTTAGAAATGCTTTATATTAATCATTATTAGCTCCCTTTAAGCCTATTGTTATTGTCTCACAGTTCCTTTTGATTTTCTAATAAGATCGGGCATATCAACCACCCAGCCTATTCTACTCTTGCACCAATTAACTTAGTAAGAATTAAAAGAAAATTATTGGGAAACATAAAACTGTGCATTAAGGAAGGTGGCACTACACATGAATATAATAAGGAGGATTACAATGGGAATTTTAAGTGGAAATCCAACAGATGAACCCATGCATTATGGGGAAGTTTTTGGAACATGGTCGTTTCTTATAACTGCTAAAGGGTTAATTGCAGGTTATCAAACTCACCTAAACCATTCAGGTGATGAAGACCTACAAAAGTTACTTGAGGAAGCCATTCGGGGTGGGCAACAAGAAATCAAACAGATTGAAACTTTATTAAAAGAAAATGGAATTAGCTTACCTCCAACACCTCCTGAAAGATCTAAAGCTCGCTTAGAGGAGATCCCAACCGGAGCACGTTTTCAGGACCAAGAAATAGCAGCTGCTCTTTCAATGAACATTGCAGAAGGATTAGTATCGTGTAGTACTATTATAGGGCAATCAATTCGAGAAGACATAGCTATGATGTTTGGACAATTTCATGTTCAAAAGGCAGCACTTGGAGCTAAAGTTCTGGGGCTAAATAAAGAAAAAGGATGGTTAGTTCCACCACCCCTTCATCATAGCCACTATAAAGAGTAGACCTTTAGGTTTACTCTTTTTTCTCATATTATTATTCTGCCAGTTAATTCAATAAGAGAAATAATAAATACAAGATGATGGTTTATTTAAGATTCATTCCAAAATAGTACCAGAAATCAAATAATACGGTATCAGAAGAATGTCTTTATTACATTCAACCATTTCCGTATTCTCCTACTATTATTTATCATATAAACCATCAAAACCGATAAAATCGGATAAAGACCAAGATTAAAAGGCACTTGTAACTGTCAAGTGTTAATTTTTTATATACTCGATTCTGTCATCTCATATGCTAAAAATAGGAATGCTAACCCGGATATAACATTCCCCAAACTAGAAGTCCCAGCTCCTAATAAGTAAGCTAATACATTTCTATTATTTTTTTATAACTTTTATATACACAGTAAATCACCTCTTATTGAGTGTACTTTTTATTTGAGGTGATTTCTTTACTAATATTGCTAGCTTTTCTTGCAAGATTATTATGTACTTACCAATGTTTATTTTTCATTTATAATGAGCTACTCAAAGGTCGAAATTAGAAAAGAAAAGAATCTCCTTCTTCTTGTAAAATGCCCCTTTAGTTCGATAACTCCGCCTTGAATAATACCATAATATTCAAATAGCAAAAGACGACCGTTTCGATGATCGCCTTGTTTAACTCTTGCACCATTTAGTTGAAGAAGCTATTAAATAAAGACGTGGTGTAGGTAATCTTCGTGACCTCGTATAAGTTCAACTTCATCCTTTGATGATATCCAAAAATAATGGAATGTTAGTTCTTCTTCATCTCCTCCACCTGTTGGCTGGTAGTCCCACTCATCTGGAGCATCCGATACATTTATCCTGTAAAAAAATCTATTATGTATAGCACCATCATCATTTTTCCAATTATCTTCTACAATTAAATTCTCAACTACAAAATTCTTCAATCCTGTTTCTTCTTCAATTTCTCTAATAACTGCATTATAAGTATCTTCTTGATCGTTCACTGTACCTTTAGGTATTTGTATTCCAGCTTCAGGAATCGGATGTTGAAAAACCAATACTTGCATTTTACCATTCTTTTTCCTGATTACGTAGCCGTATGCTTTTTTAATCGAATTCAAACCAATACCTCCTCACTTTTTTAAACTTCTTCGGCTCTGCCCCTATTATAAATTCGACAAAAAAGGTGGTGCTCCTTCTTTAAGAATTGCACTATATGTGAAATAAGGGACCAGCGTTTATTAGCTGGTTAAATGAACAAAGGTAGTATTAGTAAAGAATCAATTGTTTTTGTTCAAAGGTAATATAGGCTCTTCTTCGCTATATCTGGAATAGGTCCAGCCTTCATTACTTACATCTGTACACTTCTCGTCAATACAAGTAAATATATATGTTTCCTTCTCCGTTTGAACTTGAATCTCATAATGATGAATAGAAGATGGATTACTAACAACATTAAATCGACTAACACCTTGTTCAATAGCATAAACCGTTTCTCTTGTAGCAATCTCTTGATATTCCTCATTATCAATTACCATTTTTGTCATTTCAGCTAAAATATCTCTGTCTTCTGAATCGGGGGTATAGGTGCTTTCTATAAAACTGGAAACTCCAAAATAAACATTTAATATCAAGCTAAAGGAAAGGATAATGACAAGAACAATTAAAAACTTAGACTTCTTTTTCATTGCTAGACCTCACTTTAGTAAAAATAATAATGATTGCTTATTGATAGTTTACATATGAAATAAGACGACCATATTACCAATCGTCTTGTTTCACAATCGCACCCGTTTGCTGAAATTGTCGATTAAGTTTTTATTTATTTTTAATATCCTCTTTTTCTCTTTCCAAAGTTTCAACCCTTATCTTTAAATCCATATTCGTTTCCTCTTTTTCTCCATTCTTAAATGATCTTTTCTTAATGATTACTACTATACCAGCTATCACAGCAACAATTACCAAGATAATAATTAAGATAATTATTAAAGGCATAAATTCTGTAAGTGATATTCAATCACCCCATCTTCCCCATCTTTTTATAAAGAACTATATAATAACTACGTAATAAATCATAAAAAGTTTCCCTATATGGAACTTCTCTTGTTTAACAATACTGCCAAATAGCACAATAAAAGGCGACTGCTCTTATTCTGCTATCGCACCAGTTAGATTAATAAGGATCCTCTAATTACTTGTAATAATTTTAATACGTACTTCTTCCTCCGTTTTATCCAAATATTCAAAGATACCAAGAAGATTTCCCCAAGGGTCTGAAAATGTACCCCATTTTACAGGAACTTCTTCCCTTGAATATATTTCAAATTTATCAATGTTCAATTGTTTAACAAGTCTCTCTCTTTCACCTTCTATGTCTGTTACACCTAATCGTAAAGGACCACTTGCTTCTGATGGCGTACCTTCTGCAACTTGTAACCAACAACCAGAAATAATTTCCCATTCAGCAAATTCTACGTGGGGTATAAAATCTGGTTGCCTATTTAATAAAGTAACATACCATTTTTGTCCTTCATTAAAGTCTTCAACACGAAATTGAGTTGTCAATTCAAAAATCATTAGATCCCTCCAAAATAATTACTCATTAATAATTACGAAATGAAATTTGAAACTTCAAGAAACCTGCCCCTATAGTATAAATTCAACAAAAAAAGTGCGATTCCTTCTTAAAAGATCGCACCAGTTAGTCATTCATGTAGCGCAAGAGCAGCGCTACACCACAGAGAATGAAAATGATTTACACCGTCGATACTGATTCTACGGCTGGATGAGGAAGGTCGATGAACTATGGTGCGTGAGAGCCCATCAGTTAGTCTGACTCCTTCGACCACGGTGCACCACTGACTGTCGCTCCCTTTCGGGAAG
>NZ_LQNF01000045.1 GCF_001618145.1 Oceanobacillus damuensis | reverse complement strand
GTCACAGCTTATTCAAATTAAATTGTAATTAATTAAGTTACTTCGCATTTTACATATTTCACAACGAAAAACCAATTATTTATTTTTTGGTTCGAGTTAGCGGATCCCATGCATATTAAAAGCGGTCAAATAACAGGAAACCAAAAAACCTGTTTCGATTTATCCATCGAAACAGGTGTACTGCTTAAATCTAGTATTATGATATTCTTGCTTCCTTTTGCAAAAGATAGCTTCCTACGTGTCTGGTCAAATCCAGAACACGTTTGGAGTAGCCCCATTCATTATCATACCAGGCAATTACCTTGATTTTATTGTCTCCCATTACAATAGTAGACAATCCATCGATGATCGCTGAATAGTCAGAAGTCGTATAATCAATGGAAACTAACGGTTCTTCGGAATAGTCGATAATTCCATTAAGCTCGTTTTCAGAAGCTTCTTTAAATGCCTTGTTTACATCTTCCACCGTTACGGAATCTTCTACATCAACAACCAAATCAACGAGTGATACATTTGGAGTAGGTACCCGTAAAGCCATCCCGTGAAGCTTTCCCTTCAAATGTGGCAAAACTTCACTTAAAGCCTTGGCTGCACCTGTCGTGGTGGGAATGATGGACTGTGTACAACCTCTTGCACGACGCAGGTCTTTATGTGGATTGTCAAGGTTCTTTTGGTCATTCGTAAACGAGTGAACAGTGGTCATTAAACCATTCACGATGGAAAATCGGTCATCCAGCACTTTTACAACAGGCGCAAGACAATTTGTTGTACAGGAAGCATTGGAAATCACATCATCCTCTTCAGCAATATAGGTCGTCTCATTCACTCCCATAACAATCGTCTTATCCACTTGCTTTCCTGGAGCTGTTATTATTACCTTTTTTGCCCCTGCTTCCAGGTGCAGACCAGCACTTTCCTTTGTTTTAAATTTACCTGTTGCTTCAATAACTACGTCAATATCCATTTCTTCCCATGGAAGTTTCTCCGGCTCTCTTGAATTGACGAGCAATACTTTTTTTTGATTCACCTCAAGGCCATCCTGAAGCGCTTTCACTTCTCCGTCAAAAACCCCGTGAACACTATCATACTTAATAAGATGGGCAAGCGTTTCGGGAGGGTAGCTCGCATTGATGGCTACTACTTCCAGCTGATTATCTTTAATTGCCTGACGAAACACCATTCGCCCTATTCTCCCAAATCCTGTTATGGCAACACGAGTTTTATTCATAAGAAACTTATTCCTCCCATATATGTTATACTTTTAATCAATTTTATATTAATTAGTATAACACATTCAATTGGAAAAGTGTTTCGCAAATACTATAAATTTATATAATTTTATTTCATAAATGCACTTTATGCTTTGCCCATTAGAAAACGAAGGCATTCGCCTAATACTCGGTCGAATGCCTTCGTTTTCTAATATAAGCAAAAATTTTACAGTTTCTTGCAAAATACCCCGAAAAATAAGGTTTTCATCTTCCCGGATTCTTTTTATTTATACAAGCTTCCACTTATTCAATAGCCTTTCCAACTGTGTGTATGTCTCCTGTTTGGTGCCGTTATTGTTGATGACTGCATCAGCAAGCTTCACTTTTTTTTTCAAGCTCATTTGTGAACGGATACGCTGCAAGGCTTCTTTCTCCGAATAGTGATTGCGTTCCATCAATCTTTTTAGCTGGACGGCTTCATCGACATATACAACAACCGTACGATCCACAAAATCGGTAAGCTTGCTCTCAAACAATAAGGGAATGTCCAGAACAACACATTGTGCTCCTCCCTCTAAATAAGCATCTCTTTGATAAAGCATTTTTTCCCGGACTGCTGGGTGTACTATACTGTTAAGAAGTTTTCTTTTAGCAGCATCATCGAATATTATTGCACCGAGAGCTGGTCTGTCTAATGTTCCGTCTTCTCTCAGGATTGTCTTTCCAAAGTTTTCCACCACTTGTTCGTAGGCATTCTCACCTGGTTCTACAACTTCCCTGGCAATCTTATCGGCATCCACTACAGGAATATCGAAATCATCAAACATAAGGGATACGGTACTCTTTCCGCTGGCTATACTTCCGGTTAAGCCTATACTTAAGGACATGCAACTCACCTCTTCAGCTTTTTTGACAGGTTGGACATACGTGTGTTCCCCGCCCACCGACTTTCATTTTCGCTATTTCCGTTCCACATTTTTTACATGCTTTTCTATCCTGACCATATACATATAACTCCTGCTGGAACATACCCATATCACCCTGACTGTTAACATAGGATCGTATCGTAGTCCCTCCAGCTTTTACAGCCTCCTCCAGGGTCGCTATTGCCTGCTCCTGAATTGCTTTGATTTCTTTCCTCGTCAATTTGCTCGCCTGTTTCAATGGATGAACACCGGCCTTAAACAATGTTTCATCAACATAAATATTGCCGAGACCTGTAACAATCGTTTGATCCAATAAAACAGCCTTAATAAATCGGTCAGTTTTCTTAAGTCTCTGATAGAAATAATCAAATGTAAATGTGTCATCGAAAGGATCCGGTCCAAGCTGATTCAATGGTTTATTTAACAGTTCATGACCCTTGGCATATAAATGCATCGTTCCAAACTTCCTGACATCGTTATAACGCAGTTCTTCACCATCGGAAAATGTAAAAATAACATGCGTGTGCTTTTTAACTGGTTCAATTGCCTTATGAACGCTATATTTCCCTTCCATTCGCAAGTGGGAAATAAGAACATAGTCATCGAGATGGAACAGCAAAAACTTCCCTCTTCTGGAAAGCTCCCGAATCGTTTGTCCCTTAATGAGAGTCCTGAAGTGTTCCACATCATCAGGTTCTTTAATAATGTTAGGCCAATGGACATCCACTTTTTCTATGGTTTTATCCAACACAAATCTTTTTAATGTATTTTTTATCGTCTCTACTTCTGGTAACTCAGGCATACTATATTCTCCTTATTTTGCATCGAACCAGCTGCCACCATATGCATAATCCACTTTCAATGGCACATTCAATTCTACTGTGTTCTCCATCATTTCCGGTACGATTTCTTTCAGTTTATCAATTTCTTCTTTTGGTGCTTCAAGAATAAGCTCATCATGGACTTGTAGAAGTATTCGTGCCTGAAGTTTTTCATCCTTCAGTTTCCAATACAGGTCGATCATGGCTTTTTTAATAATATCTGCCGCACTTCCTTGAATAGGAGTGTTCATTGCGGTCCGCTCTGCAAAACTTCTTACATTGAAATTCCGGCTCGTAATTTCAGGCAGATATCTTCTTCTGTTCATTAAAGTAGTAACAAATCCTTTGTGCTTTGCTTCTTGCACAATTTCTTCCATATATGTTTTCACACCCGGATAGCTTTCAAAATACCGCTCGATAAAACGTTTCGCCTCTTTTCTTGTAATCCCGAGGTTCTGTGATAGTCCGTAATCACTGATTCCATATACGATTCCAAAATTAACTGCTTTAGCCTGTCTTCTCATATTGGATGTAACTTCATCCCGTTCCACATGGAAAACATCCATTGCAGTCTGTGTATGAATATCCTGATCATTTTTAAAGGCAGCCAAAAGTTTTTCATCATTTGCTATATGTGCGAGTACCCGTAATTCAATTTGCGAGTAATCGGCAGCAAACATGATCCAGTCTTTTTCTGCCGGAATGAACGCCTGTCTGATTTTTCTCCCTTCCTCAAGACGGATGGGGATATTTTGCAGGTTCGGTTCGATAGAGCTCAATCTGCCGGTTTGTGTCAATGCTTGATTAAAACGTGTATGGATTTTGTTCGTATCCTGTCTGACAACCTTTAACAGTCCCTCGATGTACGTCGAGTGAAGTTTTCCCAGCTGACGGTATAAAAGCAGCTTCGGTATAATTTCATGTTCGTGCTGCAATTGTTCCAGAACATCTGCTGCAGTGGAATAGCCTGTCTTTGTTTTCTTAATGACCGGAAGCTTGAGTTTTTCAAATAAAATTGGTCCAAGCTGTTTCGGTGAGTTTAAATTAAATGATTCGCCAGCAAGATCATAGACTTCTTTTTCCAAAGTGTCCAATCTTTCCTTCAGATCCACACCCATTTCCTCCAGCCGGCTGATATCCACCTGTACTCCGAGATGCTCCATTTCACCAAGTATTAAAGCTAATGGCATTTCGAGCTCTTTGAGAAGTTCATACTGCTCATTTTCCTTTAACTGTCCTTCCATCTGATCTTTCAATGCGAATAATGATGCAGTCTTGCGAGCAATATGATCCGCCAGCTTCGCTTGTTCAGGAACTCTGATTTTTGCACCTTTTCCGTATACTTCTTCATCGAATAAGACGTCATTTTTTCCCATGCGCTTGCTTATTGCAGGTATGTCATGATTGTTCTCCGCCGGATTCAGCAGATAGGATGCAAGGAACATATCAAAGGTAATTCCTTTAATATGTATGTCATTTCTTAAAAGAGCGACCATTGTTTTTTTTGCATCAAAAACACTCTTCGTTTTATTTTCATCCTCTGCCCACTTTTTAAAGACATCAGAATAGAGAGCAATGTCGGCAGGAATAAAATAGGCTCCCTTTTCATTTACAATGCCAAATCCATCAATAACTGCCTGATGATAATTCTCACCGATCATTTCGACTACGAGCGCTTCATCACCTGTAAACATATTTTCGCTTATTTCCTCTGCAATGGTAAACGATAAATCCTTCATATTTTCGATCGCTGCAGGTTCCTCTGCATCCTCATCCGTTACCCTGCTAAGTAATGACTGAAAACCAAGATCTTTAAAAACAGCACTTACTTTTGATTGCTCATATCCGTCATAGGAAATATCATCTACAGATATCTCAATTGGCGAGTCACGCTCAATCGTTGCAAGCTCTTTACTCATAAATGCATCCGCTTTATGGTTTGTCAGATTTTCCTTTAATTTTTTGCCGCTGACTTCATCGAGATGATTATAGACTTCATCCAGAGTTTTATATTGCTTTAAAAGCTTTGTTGCAGTTTTCAACCCCACACCGGGAACACCTGGAATGTTATCGGAACTGTCACCCATAAGTGCTTTTAGGTCAATAATCTGGTCCGGAGTTATTTCCATTTTTTCGACCATATAGTCAGGGGTGTATTTCTCCATATCGCTGATTCCCTTTTTCGTGACATTTACGGTAACATGCTCAGATGCAAGCTGAAGCAAATCCTTATCTCCAGAAATCACCGTAACCTTCCAATCTTCCTTATCCCCTTGCCTGGAAAGCGTTCCGATAATATCATCCGCTTCATACTGATCGAGCTGATAATGCTTAATGCTAAACGCATCAAGCAGCTCTTTCAAAACTGGGAACTGTTCAGAAAGCTCTGGTGGAGTTTTCTGACGTCCTCCCTTATATTCTTTATAGGTGGAATGGCGGAATGTCGTTTTTCCCGCATCGAAAGCTACAAGTAAATGGGTAGGCTTCTCCTCTTCAAGAATCCGTAGTAGCATTGTTGTAAATCCATAAACTGCGTTTGTGTAGACGCCCTTATCATTATTTAACAGTGGCAAAGCGAAAAACGCGCGGTAGATGATACTATTGCCATCAATTAACACCAATTTTTTTGACATCGGTTATCCTCCTGTATAAATGATTCCTTAACTCATTTTAGCATTCTCTTTTAAGAAATGAAAAAATAATTGTATCATTTCCCGAAAACGCTATTCTTTTCCATTAAAAAACATCCTCTATGTGAAGGAGGATGTTTATTTTGGCAAATAGACGTGTACTGTAGTACCTTGATTGACTTCACTTTCAACTTCTATTTTTCCATCATGGACTTCAACGATATGTTTGACAATCGCTAAACCTAATCCAGTGCCACCCGTATTTCTGCTCCGGGCTTTGTCAACCCTGTAAAAACGTTCAAATATTCTCGGGAGAGCGTTTTGTTCAATTCCGATACCACTGTCGGCAACTTTTATATGTATATAGTCTTTTACATGTCCCAGATACAATTCAATACTTCCGTTTCCTGGAGTATAATGAATCGCGTTATCGAGCAGGTTGATGATCACCTGTTTAATTCGCTCCTTGTCCACCTTCATAATCATATCTTCATCCGCATCAACAGTGAATACTAATCCTTTCTTCTCTGCCTTATGCTTTAGGGCCGGGATGACTTCTTCGATTAATTCTTTTACCTTGACTTTATTTAATACAAGTCTGAAATCATCCTTTTCAAGTCTCGACAAGGACAATAGATCATCAATCAACAATTGAAGACGGTGGCTTTCATTATAAATGATGGTCAGAAATTCCTTCGTCGTCTCCTCATTATTCAGCCCACTATCCAGTAAGGTTTCTGAAAAACCTTTTATCGAAGTAATCGGAGTTTTTAGTTCATGGGAAACATTCGCCACGAAATCCTTTCTTGTTTTCTCCAGCTTCTTAAGTTCTGTTATATCATACAGAACTAAAACTGCCCCTTTAAGCATGTTCCGCTCATTGAAAATGGGGGCTCCAATTATTTCGAGGTGAATAGTGTTCACTCCTTGTCTAAGTGTAAATGACTCTTTAATATTACGTTCATAAAGAAATGTCTTTTGAACGGCCTCATGAAATTTTTCGACTTCCAATACATCGTAATACAGGTAACCTCTGTAGTCTTTCACATCTTTACCGAACATAGAAATGAATTTTCGATTGACTACATGGATATAGCCTTTCTCATCGATCAGTACAAGTCCGCTCTGCATATTATCAATGATTGTAGATAATTGTTCGGACTGCATCTGTTCCTGCATCGAAATCTCACTCATGTTTCTCGCTAGTGAATTGATTTTAAGGCTAAGCTCCCCAATCACTTCACTTGCAGAACTGTGAAATCTGGCACTGTAATTCCCCTTTGTAATTTCATTAATTGTACTGGCAGCCTTTTGGATTGGCTTCACATATTTGTTATACAAGACTGAAAGTAATACGATTAAAAGAATTGATTCGATTACTATCATGGCAATTAACAGAAGAAGGTTGGCATTAGTCTGCCATATGATCAAACCTGTCACTGTCAAACTCAGAACAATAGCAATTACATAGGGTAATAATGTTTTGGAAAATACGTCTTTCATCAAATTGGCTCCTCCAATTTATATCCAAGCCCTCTTACAGTTTTAATATAGACGGGTTTTTTTGAGTTCGGTTCTATCTTATCTCTAAGATGGCTTATATGAACATCAACTATTCTCGTGTCGCCCACAAAATCATAATCCCATACACTGCTGAGAAGCTGGTCTCTTGAAATGACCTTTCCTTTGTTTTTTGCAAGATGAAACAATAATTCAAATTCTTTTCTTGTAAAAGTAATGGTGTCTGAATTCATTTCTGCTTCATATCGTTCCGGATAGATCACCAGGTCTCCGATCCTCATCACATTGAAACTCTGTTCTGCTGACTTTTTACTTCTTCTTAATATAGCTTTAATCCTTGCAACGACTTCTTTTGGGCTGAATGGTTTTGTTAAATAATCATCTGCACCCATCTCGAGACCAAGGACTTTATCAAACTCTTCTCCCTTTGCAGTCAGCATTAAAATAGGTGTTTCGATTTTATTCATGCGTAAATGTCTGCAAACTTCAATCCCGTCCATTTCCGGAAGCATCAGATCCAGTACGATCAAATCATATTCATTTTTTTCACATTTATTGATCGCTTCCCGGCCATCATATGCAACCTCTGTTTGAAAACCAGCATTCTCAATATTGTAGTTCAATAGAGTTACAATTGGTTTTTCATCATCTACAATCAATATTTTCTGACTCATAATCAAGTACCCCCATCTTCAGCTGCAAATTTTTCTCTTATATCATCATCTTATCATTATTCTCAATAAACGTATAACGTATAAAGAAATGTAAACAAAATTTTACAAGAAGGTGCCTGTCACTCCCCGAATTTTGTCGAAAAATCTTTGGTAGTTTTCTGAGAAATATCGCGGTCTCAACGATTACTCATCCGAAAGAAAGAACTATCTCTAAAGTTTATGATTAATGCACCTATTAAATAACAATAAAACTTACGAAAAGAGCCAATCTTTTATGTGGTAGACCTTGACTAGTGAAGGGCTTGTCCGTCTTTCGGAAGCTTATCGGCATGTATAAAAATCTCCGGCTACCTGTATACGTAACCGGAGATTTCGATTTCTATGTCAATTGTTTAATACGGAAAGCACATTTTTAACTGAATCAGCCGATTTGTCCAATGCTGTTTTTTCATCATCCGTCAGGTCTAATTCGATAATCTCCTCAATACCTTTCCCTCCAAGGATTGTTGGAACTCCAAGGTAAATGTCATTGTAACCATACTCACCCTCGAGATATGCGATGGAAGGGATCACTCGCCGCTGGTCTTTTAGAATCGATTCTGCCATCACAGTGAGAGAAGCTGCAGGTGCATAGTAGGCACTGCCATTACCAAGCAGATTGACGATTTCGCCTCCGCCTGTACGTGTGCGCTGAACAATTTCTTCAAGCCGCTCTTTGGAAATCAATGTTTCCAACGGAATGCCACCAGCATATGAATACCGGATCAGTGGTACCATATCATCGCCATGTCCACCAAGCACAAATCCGGTAACATCTTTCACAGACAAGTTCAATTCCTCTGCGACAAATGTACGGAAACGAGCCGTATCCAAAACTCCTGACTGTCCGATAACCCGTTCTTTCGGCAATCCAGACTCCTTGAATACAGTATAAGTCATCGCATCTACGGGGTTTGTCAGCACGACAATCGTAGTCTCTGGTGAATATTTCACAACATCTTTCGCAACAGATTTCATGATCCCAGCATTTGTATTTACCAAATCATCGCGGCTCATACCTGGTTTTCTCGCTATACCAGCAGTGATAATAACCAAATCAGAATCCTTAGTATCCTCATAATTGGATGTACCGGTAATTTTGGCATCAAAGCCTTGAACTGGTGCTGCCTCTGCCATATCAAGTGCTTTTCCCTTTGTCGGATCTTCCATTTGTGGGATATCCACAAGCACTACATCCCCAAGTTCTTTTTGCGCAAGCATTAATGCTGTAGTGGCTCCGGTAAAACCAGACCCGATAACTGAAATCTTATTTCTTTTTAATCCCATATTAAAAATCTCCTTTTTATAATATTGCAGATTTTAAAACGTCTGAGAATAAGGTGAAACTACAGTCTCTCTGGTTTCCTTCACCCTGAACTGACTGCTGGTGCTGCAGGATATGAAAAGAAGAGCTTAAACTAATCGGAGTTTACAGGAAATTTAATTTCACACCTAAACTATTGTTGTATACTTCCATTTTAGGAGGAAAATCTTATTTGCCCGTTCTTACAGAATAAAAGGTTACGCGACGAACTGGCTCTTACACCATTCCGTCGCATTGTATTTTAATTATTTTGCCATATTTTTAATTAGTTCCTGTCCGAACTCAGAACACTTAACTTCTGTAGCGCCGTCCATCAGGCGTGCAAAATCGTATGTTACGACTTTTGATGCAATCGTTTTATCCATGGAAGCTGTAATCAGATCTGCAGCTTCTCTCCAGCCAAGATGTTCAAGCATCAATACAGCAGACAGAATTACAGATGATGGATTTACTTTATCCAGTCCTGCATATTTTGGAGCTGTACCATGAGTAGCTTCAAATATTGCATGCCCAGTATCATAATTGATGTTCGCTCCTGGAGCAATACCGATACCGCCAACTTGTGCAGCAAGTGCATCAGAAATATAATCTCCGTTCAGGTTCATTGTTGCAACAACATCAAATTCTTTTGGACGGGTCAGAATCTGTTGCAGGAAGATATCTGCAATTGCATCTTTAACAAGGATTTTTCCTGATGCCAGAGCTTCATCCTGTGCTTTATTGGCTGCATCTTTCCCATCTGATTCAACAAGACGGTCGTATTCTGCCCAGGTGAATACTTTATCGCCGTATTCTTCCTCAGCTACTTCATACCCCCATTGTTTGAATGCACCTTCTGTAAATTTCATGATGTTACCTTTATGTACTAAAGTAACACTTTTGCGTCCTTCCGTTAATGCGTATTCTATTGCGGAACGAACTAGACGTTTTGTCCCTTCTTCTGAAATCGGCTTGATCCCAAGACCAGATGTTTCCGGGAAACGAACTTTGTTTACGCCCATTTCACTTTTTAGGAAGTCCATGACTTTTTTCACTTCATCGGACCCTTTTTGCCATTCGATACCTGCATAGATATCTTCTGTATTTTCCCGGAAAATAACCATATCGACATCTTCCGGACGTTTAACAGGTGATGGTACACCTTCGAAATAACGTACTGGACGCAGGCAAGTGAACAAATCAAGTTCCTGACGCAATGCAACGTTTAGAGAACGGATTCCCCCACCAATTGGTGTCGTCAGAGGCCCTTTAATTGCAATTTTATATTCGTTAATCTTATCCAAAGTATCTTGCGGAAGCCATTCTCCAGTTTTATCGAATGCTTTCTGACCAGCGTAAACTTCCATCCAGTCGATTTTTTTCTCACCATTATAAGCTTTCTCTACAGACGCTTCAATAACCTCTCTGGCTGATGCCCAAATGTCTGGACCAGTTCCATCCCCTTCGATAAAAGGAATAATTGGATTGTTTGGTACCTTCATGTTTCCATTTTCTACGATAATTTTTTCTCCCTGTGCCATTAAGTAATACCCTCCTAAATTTATTCAAAGAGAATAGCTGAATGTCCAGCTATCTCCGTTTCCCACTAATAATTAGCCACGTTGAGTCAGCTGTACATAATCCTGTAGCTCTGGACCAGTATATTCAGCACGCGGACGGATCAGACGATTGTTGTCATATTGCTCCAGAATATGTGCGAGCCATCCAGATGTACGGCTTACAGCGAAAATCGGTGTGAACAGATCATGGTCAATTCCCAGGCTGTGATAAACAGATGCACTGTAAAAATCCACATTCGCCGGAAGTCCCTTATTCTCTTTCACGTATTCTTCGATTTTAACAGACATATTGTACCATTTTTCCTGTCCGGTAAGTTTAGTCAGCTCTTTGGACATTTTCTTAAGATGCTTCGCACGCGGATCACCATTTTTATACACGCGATGTCCCATGCCCATAATTTTTTCTTTGTTATTAAGTTTTTCTTCGATGTACGGAATGGCATTTTCTTCATCGCCAATTTCGGTAAGCATCTTCATAACATTTTCATTTGCCCCGCCATGCAGTGGTCCTTTTAAAGCTCCAATCGCTGCAGTAATTCCAGAATAAATGTCTGATAGAGTCGCAACACAAACTCTTGCAGTAAAAGTGGAAGCGTTTAATTCATGGTCAGCATGAAGTACCAAGGCTTTATTAATCGCCTCGATTTCAATTGCTTCAGCTTTTTTTCCATTGAGCATATATAAGAAATTTTCGGCATATCCCAGATCTTTTTTTGGTTTTACGGGATCCTGGCCATTACGGATTCTTGAAAAGGCCGCTACAATCGTGGCAATTTTTGCCTGGATTCGGATTGCTTTCTGTTTATTCGCTTCAGGTTCCATCACATCTGCATCCGTATCATATAAACCAAGCAATGAAACCGCGGTACGCAACGCTGCCATCGGATGGACCGTTGATAGATCGTACGAACGTAAATGGTCGATGATTGCGTCGGGGATTTCCATGTTATCTGCAAGTGCATTTTTCATCTCTTCCAAGTCTGCCGCCGTTGGAAGTTTTAGGTTCCAAAGTAAATATATTACCTCTTCAAAACTTGAGTTTTCAGCCAAATCATCAATTTTATAACCCACATAGGATAGCTGATCATCAATGATGGAACTGATTGTTGATTGAGTTGCAACAATACCTTCTAACCCCTTGGTCGATGTTGTCATGTTAACCCTCTCCTTTTTCATAAATTAATTGTGGCGTGATTTTCCTCCACAATTTTATGTGACAATAATCTTCATAACACGCGATTCTGTTGTTGTTCCTATTTTCACACAGCAGAAGTCATGCTACGCTTCCACTTAAATATTTATAAACTTTTAAGCAATCTATTATTGTCTACCCCAGTTACATTATAAAGTAAATTTGCTAGAAAGTGAATTGAAACCGTTTATATTTCTAATATTTACTTAAATAATAAGATTTTCATTGTTTGCTGTCGTTAAATAACAATGCAATGCAGCTGAACATATCGGAAGTCTATTTTTTCAGTATTTAACATATGTAAAATAGTACAGGCATGTGTCCAAGCCTGGATTTCAGGTGATATTGGGGGAGCTTTACGATGTACAAACCGGTAGTATGGCAAACTTTACGGCTTTTATTAGTAATCGTTGGTTTTATAGCAGTGGGCATGTTTTTTATTTATATATTCCGTTTTATTTATCCGCTTATTTTTGCCGCAATTATTTCGATACTTATTCATCCGGTAGTAAGTTTTCTTGAAAACAAAGCAAGATTGCCAAGGTTTATTTCCATATTTGTCACGATAATCGGGTTGCTTGTATTTTGCTTCGGACTGTTGTTGCTGATCATTACCGAGGTATATCAGGGCTCTCTGTTTTTGGCAGAACAAATACCGAAACATTTTCACTCCTTTGTTTTTATACTGGAAAACCTTTTCAGCAATCATTTATTACCTGTGTATCAGAAGGTTATGTCTTTTTTTCATACCTTGGATCCAAACCAGCAAAGTACGATCAATGAATATATTCGCTCATTATCCGACTTTGTTGCATCCTCAGGTGCGGACATCCTGCAAAACAGCCTGGCAAAAATACCTGATTTGCTTGCAGTAGTACCAGGATCGATAACAACGATCATTTTCATTTTACTTGCCGCATTTATGATAACGAATGATTATGAAAACCTGAAGCAACTAACCGAAAAAATGATGCCTTTTCGTGCAGGCAAAACGATCCAGGAGCTTTTTAATCATTTCAAACTTGCAGTCAGTGGATATTTCCGCGCACAGCTGACACTGATGTTTATTTCCGTATGCATCATACTGGCCGGCCTCCTGGTCCTCCAGGTTGATCATGCACTGACAATTGTTCTGTTTGCAGCTGCATTGGACTTAATCCCTTTTATAGGAACAGGAATTATATTCATCCCTTGGATTCTGTACTTATATGCCGTATCAGATTATCATTTGACAATAGGACTTTGCATTCTGTATATGATTGTCATTATTTCCAGACAAATTCTGGAACCGAAAATACTTTCTTCTAAAATCGGGATTCATCCATTGGCTGTTTTGGTTGGGATGTTCATCGGAATCCAAATATGGGGGGTTGCAGGAGTGTTGATTGCTCCACTGTTGATCGTTTTAGGCAATGCGCTTCAACAGTCAGGCATCCTGCAAATAATATGGAAGTTTGTAAAGGGTTGAATACCGGATTACCATTTCCGATAAATGATAGTTCCATTTCCCATCATTTTATTCATCGTTTTACGGATCAAACCTTTCAATGGTGTTCTTGTAAAGGGAAGTACTAGTATAAAACCTACTGTATCTGTAATAAAACCAGGTGAGAATAGAAACACCGCTCCAATGAAAATACAGATACCATCCAAGATTTCTTCGGTTGGCGGATATCCTTTGCTCATTTGCAATTGAGCCCTTTGCCACGTGTCCATTCCTTGTTTTTTGGCGAGTGTTACACCAATAATACCAGTGAGTATAATGAGAAATACGATCCACCACGGTCCTGTCATTGTGCCGATCCAAATGAAAACACCAATCTCAGAAGCAGGGATTACAAGTAAAGCCAACAAAAGCCAGCGCATAACATCATCTTCCTTTCCTCCTCTTGATTTTATCATGCCAAGAAAAAAAATGAAAAAATAGAAACCGGCAAAACACCGATTTCTATTTTTATTCATTTTCTGTTACTTATAGTACACTTGCATGGCCTGCATAGATGTCACCTTTAGCACCATCTACGGTAATATCCTGACCATCTTCCAATAATTCAAAGACATTATTGACACCCACAATCACCGGAATTCCCAGGCTTAAACCGACAACAGCCGCATGGGATGTCAATCCGCCTTCTTCGGTTATAATCGCTGCAGCTTTTTCTATGGCAGGCATCATTTCCCGCTCCGTTCCATAAGTTACCAGAATATCGCCTTCTTCTATTTTCGTTAACGCTTCTTCATTACTTTTCGCAAAGGAAACTCGTCCATATGCACTTCGTCTACCAATTCCTTGACCTTTGGCGATCACGTCACCAATTACATGGACCTTCAGTAAATTGGTCGTGCCGCTTTCACCTACAGGAACCCCTCCTGTTATAATTACTCTGCCTCCACGATTGCAAAGACCAGTTGTTAAGCCTTTATCGATTGCTATATCCAGCATTTCATCCGTTGATCCTGCTTTATTGCCCATCACGGCATGTACACCCCATACGAGCGAAAGCTGACGGTTTACATGATGTGCAAACGTAACCGCCAGAATCGTTGCTTTCGGTCTGTACTTGGAAATCATCCTTGCCGTGTGACCACTTTCCGTCGGTGTAATGATTGTTTCCACATTCAAGTTCATTGCTGTATGTGTTACGGATTGGCTGATTGCTTCTGTGATTGTCATGTCAACATTTTTGGAGCGTTCATCCAGAATTGATTTATGCTCAAGGGCAGACTCTGCTTTCAATGCAATGTTGCTCATCGTCTGAACGGATTCTACAGGATAAATACCAGCAGCAGTTTCACCTGACAGCATGATTGCATCTGTCCCATCGAAAATCGCATTTGCTACATCAGAAGCTTCTGCTCTTGTCGGACGTGGATTTCTCTGCATGGAATCAAGCATTTGGGTAGCTGTAATTACAGGCTTGCCAGCATTGTTGCACTGTTTGATAAGGTCCTTCTGAACTAAAGGTACATCCTCCGCAGGAATCTCCACCCCGAGATCGCCACGGGCTACCATTAATCCATCACTAACCTCAAGAATGCTCTTAATGTTGTCGACGCCTTCCTGGTTTTCTATTTTAGGGATGATCTGAATGTGTGATGCATCGTTTTTTTCAAGTACTTCTTTAATTTCCAAAATATCAGATGCACGCCGTACAAAAGATGCAGCAATAAAGTCTACACCCTGTTCGATACCAAATTCAATATCGGCTGTATCCTTTTCGGTTATACCCGGAAGGTTTACCGACACATTTGGTACGTTAACACCTTTTTTATTTTTGATGACACCTGAGTTTAGTGCAACCGTATGAATTTCTCCATTTTCTTTATCGACTTTGGATACTTCCAGTTCAATCAGACCGTCATCAAGCAAAATCTTAGAACCTTCAAACACATCATTAATGAGACCTTCATACGTTACAGAAAACTTTTCTGCAGTCCCTTCCACCTCATTCATGGATACAATTACATTATTTCCTTGCACAAGCTCTGCATTTCCTTCTTTAAAGTTACCTGTTCTGATTTCCGGGCCTTTCGTATCCAAAAGAATTGCAACTGTTTTATTTTTATTTTTTGCTGCTTCCCGAATGTTTTTGATACGGGCACCATGCTCATCGAAATCACCATGTGAAAAATTCAGTCTGGCAACGTTCATTCCTGCATCAATTAATTTTTCGAGCGTTTCCACCGTCTCTGATGCGGGTCCAATTGTACATACGATTTTTGTGTTTCTCATGTATTGTATTCCTCCTTGATCCTCATAACTTTAATTGGTGATAATTCCATTCCTAAAATGGTCTGCTTATTCTTTCCCCTAAGTACCAAACATTTAAATAGATAATTCTTTTGATAGATTATACATGTCTAAATTGAAAGAATGATTCTTTGCAAACACTTCGTCAAACGCAAAATCCACGAGTTTATTGTTTTGAATTCCCACCATTCTGCCACCTTGCTCATTTATAAGCAGTTCAACAGCTTTTGCACCTAATCGGCTTGCAAGCACTCTGTCTGATGCTGTTGGTGTCCCGCCACGTTGAATATAACCAAGAACAGTAACGCGAGTCTCAAGCTTGGTTGCTTTTTCTATCCGCTCACCAAAGTCAAAACCGCTTCCGACACCCTCAGCCAGGACGATGATACTGTGTTTCTTACCGCGCTCGTGCCCGCGATTCAAACGATCGACAATCTCTGAAAAATCTTCTTTTTTCTCAGGAATCAAAATACTTTCTGCTCCACCGGCAAGACCTGCCCATAACGCAAGATCGCCCGCGTCTCTTCCCATAACTTCAATGATGTATGTCCGTTCATGTGATGTTGCAGTATCGCGTACTTTGTCCACCGCTTCGATAATCGTGTTCAGTGACGTGTCAAAACCTATGGTAAAGTCAGTTCCCGGAATATCGTTATCGATTGTTCCTGGGACACCGATACATGGGAAACCTTTTTCCGTTAACTTCTGTGCTCCGCGAAAACTGCCATCTCCACCAATGACAATCAATCCATCAATTCCCAATTTCTTCATTTGCTCAATTGCTCTTTGCTGGCCTTCATCTGTTTTGAACTCTTCGCTACGGGCAGAAAATAAAATGGTTCCGCCACGTTGAATAATATCTCCTACAGAACCAAGGTTCATCTTTTCTATATTCCCCTCCATGAGACCCTGATAACCATTTTTAACTCCAAAAACTTCCAAATCATGAAAAATAGCTTTTCTGACTACGGCACGGATTGCTGCATTCATGCCTGGTGAATCTCCTCCACTAGTTAGGACACCGATTTTCTTCATGTTAACACCTCTAGTCACAAAATTAAATTCGTTTATTACTGTTCTATACTCTTCAAAGATAAATAAAAACAGAGCAAATAGCAATCAATATCCCATAAATAAAGAGAAATTTTATAATTACTCCTATAAAAAAAAGACTGATACTATAAATTATCAGCCTCTATTACTACAGTCTTTAAATTAAATCATAGTCACCAATCTGTTTATATTTTTCCCATCTATGCTCAAGTAATTCCTCATTTGATAATTTACTTAAGGATTCAAGTGAAGTTTTTAGTACTTCCTCCATGTACAACGATTGCTGGTCGAGGTCACGATGTGCTCCACCTTTTGGTTCGGGGATAATCTGATCAATAACATTCAGTTTCTTTAAATCATAAGATGTTATTTTCATTGTCTCTGCCGCCCGCTGTGCCTGACCTGAATCTTTCCACAATAAAGCAGCAGCACCTTCCGGGGAGATAACCGAATAAGTGGAGTTTTCAAGCATATGAATATGGTCACCCACACCGAGTGCCAAAGCACCACCACTGCCACCTTCGCCAATAACAATACAGACGATAGGCACAGTGAGCCCTGCCATTTCCATCAGGTTTCTCGCTATAGCTTCACTTTGCCCTCTTTCTTCGGCTGCCTTTCCTGGATAAGCTCCTTTTGTATCTATAAAGCAAATGATAGGCCGATTAAATTTCTCTGCCTGTTTCATATGACGTAATGCCTTTCGATAGCCTTCCGGATGTGGCATCCCAAAATTCCTGCGAATATTTTCTTTTGTATCTTTTCCACGCTGATGGCCGATTACGGTTACAGGTTCTCCTTTGAAATATGCGATTCCTGCAACGATTGCTTCATCATCACCAAAGTGTCTGTCCCCATGGAACTCAATAAAGTCGGTGAAAAGTTTACCGATATAGTCCAAGCTGGTAGGACGCATCGGGTGCCTGGCCATCTGAACCCTGTTCCAAGGCTTCAAATTACCGTAGATTTCATCCTCAAGAACGGAAAGACGGCTTTCAAGTGTTTCAATTTCTGCAGTCAAATCGATGTCACTATTTTCAGTGAAACTTTTCAGTTCAGCTATTTTTTCTTTTAGGTTTACAATCGGTTTCTCAAATTCAAGTACATGGTTCATTTTTTATCGCCACCATTCTGATGCATCTCAAGAAGCTTGAAAAGAGTTGTTTTCATGTCATGCCGGTGAATTACTTTATCCAATTGTCCATGCTTTAATTGAAACTCAGCAGTCTGGAAATCATCAGGCAGCTTCTCGCGAATTGTCTGCTCAATGATTCTTCGGCCTGCAAAGCCAATCAAGGCTCCAGGCTCGGCAAAGTTATAGTCACCGATCGATGCAAAGCTCGCTGAAACACCACCTGTAGTTGGGTGGGTCATCACAGAAATCATCAATCCGCCCTTGTCACTGAAACGTTTAATGGCGATGGAAGTTTTAGCCATTTGCATAAGGCTGAGAACGCCTTCCTGCATTCTTGCACCCCCAGATGCAGTAAAAATGATGAAAGGAAGTGATTCTTCTTTCGCATTTTCAATCGCCCGTGCAATTTTTTCACCCATTGCAGAGCCCATACTTCCCATTCTGAATGTGGAATCCATTACGGCGAAAGCAGTAGAAATACCGTCAATCATCCCCTTTCCGGTCACTACCCCCTCATTCAATTCTGTTTTTTCACGGTCTTTGGCAATTTTTGCTTCATATTCAGGAAAACCAAGTGGATTTCCTGAGGTTATTCCCTTATCCCACTCCTGAAAAGAACCCTCATCAAATAAACAGTCTATTCGTTCCCAGGCAGTCATAGAGTGATGATGACCACAGTTTGGGCAAACATATAACGACTTCTTCATTTCCTTGCGGTAATATATCTTATTACAACCATTGCACTTTTGCATTAGTCCTTCAGGAACATCCATCTTTGACTGTTCACTCGGTATGGATGCATATTTCCTTCGCTTGCTGAAAAGATCTTTTAGCAAGGTTACTCCCCCTTTAATGCCTACCTTGACATCTCAGCTTGTACACTTTTAAATCGTTTTACTCATCATAACGATATCTTCCTAAAAAGAGTGTCAAAAACAGTCGAGGGAAAATAATTTCTCTCAACTGTTATTATATAGGTCAATGTATAAATAGTTTTTCGATGGAATCATAATCACGCTCAGAATATAAACCAGCCAGTTTTGAATAAAAGGCATCTTCGTATAATTCTGTGCTCACAGCATAAGAAGATTTTTCCATTAAAATCCAGTTTTTAGTCAATAATTAATTTACGGTTTTAGCAAAAATATAATTAAAATAAGCTCGGATGATTTTTGTGCCGCTCATTGGCAATCAATGATCTTGTTTAATTCGGTCAGATCATTTTCTTCTAACCGCTGAATGCAAGTTTTGCAGCTTCTTTTTTCAATGATTTTTTTCGTTATTCATTTCGATAACCGCTGTAATCCCTTGATTACTTCCTGATATACTTTTTGCTTGGATGCGATGTACACAGCAAGACTTCACTCCTGTGAAACGAGTACTACTTATTTTTTTTGGTAAGTCTTCTCGTTTTTTCTGCAATTTCCTCAGGGTCAACCTTCAATCTTGCGACACCAGATTTCATTGCAGCCTCAGCAACTCGAGAAGCAACCAATGGCGCTACACGAGTATCAAAAGGACTTGGAATGACATAATCGTCATGAAGCTCGCTCTCATCGATCAGATAAGCAATCGCTTCTGCAGCAGCAATCTTCATTTCCTCATTGATTCTTGTAGCCCTAACATCCAATGCACCTCTGAAAATCCCTGGAAATGCAAGTACATTATTCACCTGATTGGCAAAATCGGATCTGCCTGTGCCGATCACTCTAGCACCAGCTTCTTTTGCCTCTTCCGGAAGAATTTCAGGATCTGGATTTGCCATGGCAAAAATAATCGGATCTTTATTCATGCTTACTACCATTTCTTTTGTCAGCGCTCCACCAACGGATACACCAATAAATACGTCTGCATCTGCTAACACATCTGCAAGCGAACCATCCATCTTATCCGCATTCGTGAACTTTGCTACATTGTCTTTCACAAGATTCATTCCATATGGTCGACCTTCATAGATTGCCCCTTTTGAATCGCACATAATCATTTCCCGAACACCCAAACTATGTAACAGCCGTATAATAGCAATTCCTGCCGCTCCTGCTCCATTTGCCACTACTTTTATTTCGGAAAACTTTTTGCCGACAAGCTTCAAAGCATTGATCAAGCCTGCAACCGTTACGATTGCCGTACCATGCTGGTCATCATGAAAAATTGGTATATTTGTTTCGCTTTTTAAACGGTCTTCAATGATAAAACAGTTTGGTGCAGCGATATCCTCCAAATTAATGCCGCCAAAATTCGGCTCCAGTAATTTGACTGTCTGCACAATTTGCTCCACATCATGGGTGGCAAGACAAATGGGAAATGCGTCTACTCCGGCAAATCCTTTAAATAGTACAGCTTTACCTTCCATTACCGGCAATGCAGCTTCCGGACCGATATTGCCCAGTCCAAGGACCGCTGAACCGTCACTGACAACTGCTACCATATTACCCTTCATTGTATAATCATATACTGCATCCGTATGATCGTATATTTCCTTACATGGCTCAGCCACGCCAGGAGAATATGCCAGGCTTAGATCTTCTGCGTCATTGACCGGCACCTTTGTATTGATTTCTAATTTACCTTGGTTCACTTTATGCATATGCAATGCTTCATCTCTTAAGCTTGCCATTGTTTATTCTCTCCTTTTAGTGGAAATGGTCTATTATTCCTGTATATGGATAATATAATTTGCATAATTTCTAAAAGGTGCTCATTCATGGAAGTAATAAACAAATATTGCTGTATCGTCAGAGTAATAGATTTTACGCCATTAGTGGTCAGACCAATTATAACTCCTATATTATACCAGAAGTTTTTTGTCTGTAAAGTAATGTCTAAATTGGGGAATATCAGGTAAACCTTTTAAAGTTTCAATTCTGCTGGCTGTGCTTTTTCAAGACTACATTTTCCCTGCCAAAATAATGATTCAGTTCCTTTAAGCTTCCCGCTTCCGTGCTTACGAAATAGTCATCAGCAAGCTGATAGGATTGTTTCTTTTCATTATCGTAAATGATGACAGGAGTCACGCCAGGATATTGCTCTGCGACCTCTTTGATCATTTTCAGCGCATCAGCACCTGTATCGGCCGTCACTTTGATAAACAGCCGTTTTTCGGGCCGATCATCAAGTTCTTCTTCATTAAATGGTCTTATACGGTCGATAACCCATTGAAGCTTATTGTTCCTCGCCTCCACTTTGCCTGTGACAGTGATCATTGCCTCTTCTTCAAGAAAGCGGCCTGTCTCCCTGAACAGGTCGGGAAAGACAACGGCATCCATTTCTCTATTTTCATCTCCAAGAGTTAAAAATGCCATTCGATCCCCCCGCTTTGTGCGGATTATCTTAATCGATTGGATTATTGCTGTCGCTGTCAAATTTCGTTTCCCTGCCAATTTTTCAGCATTCTTCAATGAGATATGTCCATTAGCCTGCAGGCGTTTCCTGTATTCCTTTAATGGATGGCTGGAAATATACATACCAAGCAGCTCTTTTTCATCCGCTAATTTGCGCACTTGGCTGAAATCTTCCATTTCAACGTAACCAGCCTCCAATTCAATTTTGTTTTGGAATAAACTTGACTGACCTGAAAATTCATTGAAAAGCTCCCCTTGCTCCATAGCCTGGTCTATAGATGCAAGCAGGCTGGCCCGATTTGCATAGGTTTCATCAAACGTCCCGGCAATAATCAGATTTTCGAGAGTTGTACGGTTGACCAATTTTGGAGAAACGCGCAGACAGAAGTCAAATAAGTTTTTAAAAGGACCTTCCTTTCTTGCACGGACAATCTCAGCAATGGCCTGGTTGCCAACTCCCTTAATGGAAGATAGGCCCATACGAATAGACGATCCTTCAACCGAGTATTTACCATAGCTCCGATTAATGTTTGGTGGCAGGATATCGATTTTCAAGATTTTTAATTCCTGGATATAGGCATTCAATTTATCCTGCTGATTTCTGGATGTACTTAACAATTCGGCGAAAAAGCTTGCAGGGTAATTGGCCTTTAAGTAAGCGAGCTGATAGGAAATCTTACTGTATGCCACCGCATGGCTTCGCGGAAAACCATAATTGGAAAATTTGACAATCCAGCCGAAAATCTGTTCTGCCACCTGTCTGTCATATCCATTTTTGAAACACCCATCTATAAATGCTTCTCTTTGTTCATCCATCACATCCTGCTTCTTTTTACTGACTGCCCGACGCAGGATATCAGCCTCGCCAAGTGTAAACCCGGCAATCTTATTGGCTATTTGCATAATCTGTTCCTGATAGACCAAAACACCGAATGTGGGTTCCAGTATCGGCCTTAAATCAGGATGTGGATAGGAAACTTGTTCCTTAAAATGTTTACGTGCAATATAGACAGGAATGAAATCCATCGGACCTGGTCGGAATAGTGCATTTACAGCTACGATATCCTCAAAGGAAGTCGGCTTGAGTCTTGTCAATACCTGTTTCATACCCTGTGACTCAAGCTGGAATACGCCGTTTGTCTGGCCGCTTCGCAATAATTCATATGTTTTACTGTCATCATCCGGTATGGTCTCAAGTGCTATTTGTTTGTCCCCTTTGTATTTGATGGACTGGATTACTTTTTCAAGCAGAGTAAGGTTCCGAAGCCCGAGAAAATCCATTTTCAATAATCCTATCGCTTCCAGGTCATTCATCGGAAACTGGGTCAGGTATGTATCTGCCGCCCCCACGGTTAATGGCACATGTTCGGTTAAAGGCTGTTCACTGATTACAACTCCTGCAGCATGTGTGGAGATATGTCTTGGCAAGCCTTCAAGCTTAACAGCCACAGCAAATAATGCCTTGAGCGTTGGCGAACTCTTCACATAACTCTTCAGTTCCTCGGATTCCTTGATAATCTCAGCAATACTGTTTTTAGACTGTGATGGGATTGCTTTTAAGATAAAATTCGCATCCTGCTGATCAATATTCATTGTCTTAATTAACTCTCTCAACAAGGACCTTGCTGCAAACGTGCCAAACGTTATAATCTGGGCGACATGATCTTTACCGTACTTGTTTCTGACATATTCAATCACTTCGTCACGCCTTGCATCTGAGAAGTCGACGTCAATATCCGGCATTGTCTGTCTTTCCGGGTTTAAGAACCGTTCAAAGAGAAGGTTATATTCCATCGGATCAACATCTGTTATATCAAGTACATAAGCAACGATTGACCCCGCGGATGAACCCCGTCCAGGACCGACCAGAATCTGATTGTTTTTCGCATAGCCAATAAAATCCGCTACAATCAGAAAATAATCACTAAAGTTCATCGATTGAATGACATGCAGCTCGTAGGTTAATCTTTCTCTTATCTCATCTGTAACAACACTGTATTTCTTCGCTACATTGCTCCAGCATCTTTCAGCCAAATAATCCTCCGCGCTCATCTCTTCAGGAACAGGAAAAGAGGGGATCAGACGCTGCTCAAAATCGAATGAAACATTGCATTTGGATTCAATGGCTTTAGTTTCGTGGATCAGTTCCGGCCATGTTTGGAAGGCCTCCATCATTTCCTCTTCTGAGCGCAGATATCTATTTTTCAGTTTTTCGTCCGTTACTTTCATGTTCCATTGGTTGCCCTTTTTTATGGACTGCAGGCAATCATAGGCGATATCATCTTTTCTGTTCAGATAAATGACATCATTGATTGCTGTAACAGGAATACCGGTTTTCCCATGAAATTCCCTTATAAGCTCAATATGTTCCATGTCCTGCTCCAAGCCGCGGTTTTGTAAACCAAGATAGAAATCACCATCAGAAAACATCGACTGCCACTTTTTAAAATACGACATCAATTTTTCGTCGGATTCTTCCCTGAAATAACCAGCAGATTTCCCCTCATTTGTTGGAAAAATACAAATTAGCTGGTCACTGTATCCTTGTAACTGTTCTCTTTCTATACCTTTTTTTCCGTGCTGCTGAATCGCTGTACTGATCTTGATTAACTGTTTGTAACCACGATTGCTTTTCGCCAAGAGGACGCAAGGAATGCCCTCTTCTTCCTCCTGATCACGAACATATACAGTCATTCCAATAATCGGTTTGATATGATAGTTTTTGCACGCGCGATAAAAGGGAATAACACCATACAATACTTCTGTATCCGTCAGGGCAAGAGCAGTAAATTTAAGTTCATGCGCCCGTTCCACCAGTTTGGGTATGGTTATGGTACTGTCCATTAGACTAAACCCGCTTTTTACTTGTAAATGTGTGTATGCCATACGATCCCGCCTTTTTCTTTCTATAACTATTATAACAACCAATCCAGAACATGCATACGGTTATATATACTTTTACAAGCATAACATGTCCGAGCTTCTCATAGAATGTTAGAAGCATGCCTTAGAAGGAGTGCATATGAAATGGAAGAACGTTTTTTCGCTGTCTTTATTCACTGTTTTTTTATAGCTCTTGGCGTAATTATCGGTGGTTCTTTTATTGGAAGCATTGGAGATTTTGCAACAGGGGACGCCCCCCTTACTTCGATGGGCCGGATAGCTGACAGACTGCGGATTTGGGGGATTGTAGCTGCAATTGGGGGCACATTCGATGCCATTGCCAATTTTGAAAAAGGGTTGCTCGATGGGTCGCCAATAGATCTTTTTAAACAAGCTCTGCTCATCCTGTCTGCCATGGGCGGCGTAAAAGTAGGTATCATCATCATACAATGGTTTGTCCAGAAGGAGATTTCCTGATGCATGTTCCTCCATACCATAAACAGCCGACATGGCAGCGGTTCTTTGCCGGAGCATTTTTTGGTGCGTTCGTATCCTATTTTATCCTCATTTATATGTATGGGACCATGTATGAGAATCTTTTGGCAGAAAACATGGAAATGACCTCACAAATAAATGATTTAAAAGACCAGAATGAAGCATTATTGCAAGATAAGGAAGATTTAAGCGAAAAATCAAGAGAGCCTCTAACAGTAAGCACAATTATCATTCGAATAGCTGAAGCTGAAGGAGAATCACTTAAAATGGACAGGTTGATTGAGCTGCAGCTGGAGGAAATGATTAAGGAGGAAATTAACCATCTTGTTGGTCAGGAAATCGCCATCATCTCAAAAAGTGACCGGTTGCTTCTCTCGGCGATAGAGAATAGAGGATTTACGATTGAAGATGTTACCTATTATTTTGAGGTCAAAAAGCTGACCATTAGCCAGGAACTCGAAGTGGATGTTATTCCGAAGCTAGCCAATTAACATGAACATTTCATGACATTGGCATGAGTTATCTGGATTTTTCGCATAGAATATTATAAAATTAGGATGATAATAATTATATCAGCACATAAATCACTTCATTGAAGGGAGTCGATTATCATGTTGCCCATCAATCTAAGAAGAATGCGTAACGAAAAGATTGTTCAGTTAAAAAAAGGCAATAATGCCTACGCAGAAACAGAAGAACTTATTCGCCTCATGAAACGTTCGATAGAAAAAGAGAGACTGCATGTTGAGCTTCTTGAAACGGATGCTGGATGCTGGTTCATCCCGATGCCAGAGACTAAATCCAGTTAATGAAGAAGTGATGATTTCGCTTTCTGAAATCATCACTTCTTTTGCTTTTTTACGTAACAAGAATCTAATACGATTGGCACGCATCGTCAAGTTCACTTATCATTTTTTCCGCTTCTTCCCACGAATATACGGTTGCTCCGGAAGCCAACGGGTGTCCTCCCCCATTGTAATTGGCAGCAATTTCATTGATCACTGGTCCTTTAGAACGTAGACGGACACGAATCTGTTCATCTTCCTCGATGAAAAACACCCAGGCTTTAATGCCCTTTACGTCACTGACTACATTGACAAGCTGACTGGATTCATCAGGAGTCACGTCAAACTTTTTCAAAATTTCTTCCGACAGTTTGATCGTGCAGAGTCCTGAAGGAAGCAGCTTAAACTTCTGTAAAATATAGCCGCTCATTCTCGAAATCTTGTCTTCCATACTGTAGAGTTGTCTATAAAATTCCGGTCGGTCAAAATTATACGTTACGAGTTCTGCTGCATATTGAAACGTCTTTTTCGTTGTATTCGGAAACATGAATCTTCCAGTATCCCCAACAATTCCCGCATATAAAAGAAAGGCTGCCTGATCGTTCATTTTAAGCCCATCATCTTTTCCTTTTTCATAGAGTTCATAAATCATTTCACTTACGGAGCTTGCATCTGTATCAACCCACCATATGTCTCCATATTCATCAACATTCGGATGGTGATCAATCTTTATTAATTTATTCCCCATATCATAGCGTTCGTCATCGATCCGGGCTGCATTTGCAGTATCACATACGATAACAAGTGCATCGGTATAGATCGAACTTGCAACTTCATCCATTTTGGCAAGAAATGCTAAAGAGGGTTCCTCTTTACCAACTGCATAAACCTTTTTATCGGGAAAAGAATGCTTAATAATTTCCTTCAACCCCGTCTGGGAACCGACAGCATCCGGATCAGGTCTTACATGCCGATGAATAATGATGGTGTCGAATGCTTTTATCGTTTCAATGATTTGTTTAATTTGCATGACTTTGCCCCTATTCTGTTAATAATTAACTCAACTTTCGCACCAAGAAAATTAGCTTAAACAGTTAACTGGGTTAAACTTGGAATGTCTCTAATAATCCCCTTGCGAACCTGATGAAAATAAGGCTATCTACAAGATGGTTTGCTTTTTTATTATTGGATAGTAGATATAAAATGCGACGTAACTTCTATTTGTGTTAGAACTTTGGCACGAATAAT
>NZ_LQNF01000044.1 GCF_001618145.1 Oceanobacillus damuensis | reverse complement strand
GCTAGTTTCGTTCATGATAACTCAAATGAAGTGGGTACAGTGTGAATGGCTTGGCACGAATAAACTTGGAATGTTAAATATAGTTGGAGGTGTTTTAAATGGAATTTACTCACACTCGGTTACTTGTAGACAATTATAAAGAATGTTTTCTATTTTATAGAGATGTATTGGGTTTTAATGTTACTTGGGGAGATGAAAATTCTAATTACGCTGATTTTAAATTTAATGGTGCTACTTTAGGGATTTTTGAACGCAAACAGATGGTAGAAGCTATTGGTGGCGAATATTCTGTTAATATCGAAAAGACTGATCGAACAGCGTTGATTTTTAAGGTAAAAAACGTGGAGGAGACATATCAGGAATTAAAAAATAAAGTAGAGTTTATTACTAAGCCAACTGAACAAAAGGATTGGGGCATTAAGGTTGCTCATTTTAGAGATCCTGCTGGTTCACTTATAGAAATTTACGAAAGGATCTAAGAATAAACAACTCATATATTTTTAATGGAATGGGAGTGTTTAATGCGTTGATAAAATTTTTTGAGTATAACTGGCAGGTAAGAGATGAATGGTTTGACTGGTGTAGTCAACTCACAATTGAAGAATTGTTAAAAGACCGAAGAAGTGGAGTAGGAAGTATTTTGTATACTCTTTTTCACATTATTGATGTGGAATATAGTTGGCTTCGGGGGATTCAAGGTAAAGAGGATGTAGTAGTTCAATTTGCTGATTATAACACACTTGAAGAGGTTAAATATCTCTCAAATACATTCCGAATAGAGGTGGCAGAATTTTTAAAAACGAATATAGATGAATTGAAAGAGAAACTTATAAGGGTTCCCTGGGATGATGTTGAATATACTGTGGATGAAATAATACACCATATAATTGCTCACGAAATTCACCATATCGGTCAACTTTCTATTTGGGCAAGAGAATTAGACATAAGCCCTGTAACTGCTAATTTTATTGGTAGGGAATTCAAACCTGTTAATTCTTACTGAACTAACTGGTACTTAAACACAACAAGTAGATCGATAATACGGCGGTCTTTAAATTAACTAGAGGGAGCAGATTTGTTGAAGAAGAACATTTGAAAGTAGAGGCCAATGTTATGAAAAAAGGAAAGCTACCACTTGTTATTGCTATTGCTGGAGTTTCTGGTGGAGGGAAAACAACCATTGCGAAACACTTAAACGAAAGATTGCATAATTCTAAAACACTTTATTTTGATGACTACGACTTTGATGGTCCTGATGACATTATAGAATGGGTTGACAATGGAGCTAATTATGACAAATGGGACTTGGCTCCGTTAATTAGAGATATAGAAGCGTTACTTGCTGAACCTTTAGACTATATTGTGCTTGATTTTCCGTTTGCTTATAAACATTCTAAAATAAGTAACTTGATTGACTTTGCTGTTTATATTGATACTCCATTGGATATTGCAATGGCACGCCGAGTAATAAGAGACTTCAATAATAGTTCTAATGAAAGTATCTTAATTGAAATGGAAAACTACATATCGGATGGAAGACGGGGCTATCTTGAAATGCTAAAGTCAATTAAACCGGATTCGGACATCATTGTGGATGGTTCGCTCTCGGTAGTTAAAATTACAGATAACATTTACGAAGCAATTTCAAGACGGTAAAACCAGTGTATAATTCCTATCTGGTTCGATTGATCAATAAGGACAGTCGCTTTTCTATTAAATGGCAGTTTACTTCAACAAACGAAGCTAAGGTTTAATTAGAAAAATTTTAGAAAGGAGAATTTAAACTAAGACTGGAACTACCAGCACTGTAGAGATGATATGGCGTTAGGAGAATAACCTACTAGTTCCACTAACGGATGCCGTTGAATAAGTTACAAAATCACAACAAAAGGAACTTGGATACCAAGCTCCTTTTTAAATGAATCATTTGCGTGTTAATTATGGTGTTAAATGTAGCGTTAATAAGTGGGTAGTCATTTCTATTGTTTTTTTGTGTTTTGCACTCCAAAACCGAACCCGTTATAATTAAAATCCAAGCGTTTTATATCCTTTTTGTAAGGATATTTGTGTTGTTAAAACGACTAGACGTAGAATGATAATAAAACTGTTATTTAATATTAACTCATAGGATCGGAACTACTTACCTGTTTTCCTGTGATTTATCTATTTAACTATGAAAAAATCATACCCTTATTGCACTAACTTTCCGTAGTCTTGCCTCACGTAATAAGAACAGGTACTTTGCTTTTGCCAGGGCTTCTCTGTTTCTGCCATCTATGCTTGGTTCGATACTTTTCTCTATGATTGATTCAATTTGCTTCCAATCTCTCTCCAACAGAAAGATAGCATCCAATAACTCTCCATCAACATCTCTCTTTGTAATCTTCCTACCCATGTTCTTCACCTAACTCCTATCAGAAACTATCCTATACATCTCTTCTACCCTCTAATGCTTTAGATAATGTCACTTCATCGGCGTATTCCAAGTCTCCGCCAACCGGCAGCCCGTGGGCAATTCTTGTTGTTCGTATGCCAGAAGGTTTTACAAGACGGGAAATATACATTGCCGTTGCTTCCCCTTCAATGTTAGGGTTGGTAGCAAGGATAATTTCCTTAACAACTTCATCCTTCAGTCGATTGAGCAGATCGGGAACATTAATGTCTTCTGGTCCGATACCATCCATTGGAGATATTGCCCCATGAAGAACATGGTATTTCCCGTGAAATTCTTTCATTTTCTCCATTGCGATAACATCTTTCGGATCCTGCACCACACAAATGATGGACTCATCACGTGTATTGTCCTGACAGATTGCACAAGGGTCCTGATCTGTTATATGGCCGCAAATGGAGCAATGGGAGAGTTCCCTTTTTGCATTTACTAATGCATTTGCAAAGTTAAGTACATCATCATCTTTCATATTTAAAACAAAAAATGCCAGTCGGACAGCAGTTTTCGGTCCAATTCCCGGCAATTTTGTGAAACTGTCAATTAACTTCGAAATTGGCTCTGGATAATACATCAAGTTTGCCTCCTACTGAGATCAAAAGCGCAAGCGCCCGAACCAATCGGGCGCTTGGGCCTATAGTGGATGAGTGGTTTCCCTGGCTCATACACGTGTCTATTCAACGGATTAAAACATGCCAGGCATATTTAACCCTTTCGTGAACTGACCCATCGTATCGTTCGTTTTATCATCAATTTGCTTCAATAGGTCATTTGTTGCAGCGATAATAAGATCCTGCAGCATTTCAATATCATCTGGATCTACTACTTCTTCTTTAATTTGGATATCTGTTATTTCCTTTTTCCCGTTTGCAGTAACTGTAACCATTCCGCCACCTGCAGTTGCTTCAAATGACATTTCATGCAGTTCCTCTTGTGCCTGCATCATTTTCTTTTGCATTTTTTGCATTTGCTTCATCATATTGTTCATATTTCCCTTCATGGAAAATACCTCCTTATAATTGTTGTTTTATTTCAGATTGAATCGTTTCGAAAACCTTATTATTCATGTACTTCCAGAAGATCCTCACCAAAAAGCTTTTTTGCTTCCTCCACAACTGGATCAGTTTGCGCTTGTTCGCTCTTTGGCTTCTCCTGTTTACTTATATACTCCGTACGCAGCTCTGTCCAATCCTTATCAGGAATCGGAATAATGGTGAGTTGCTTATCCATTACACCGGCAAGTACGGATTCAACCGTTTCCCTGTTATCCAAAAACAGCGAACAGTGGATTTCATATTTAAAGGCTACAACAAGACTGTCTGCAGAAGCTGCTGCAGGTTTACTGTCCTGAATGGTAGCATGTGCAGGGGCATGTATTGTCTTTAATTTACCTAAGAAATTTGCCCATTGTGATTGTACTTGTTTAAGCGCAGGTTTTTCTGCCTGGCCAAGAACATCACGGATGCGTTCATATGGAACTTTATAGCCATTTTTTGAAGATCTAGCCGTTGGTCTTCTCTTTTCGTTGGAAGCTTGCGGTTGTGCTGCAGTGACTGGATTTTCCTTTAAAGCTGAGATTTCCTTTTCCAGCTGGGCCATTTTGTTGCCAAGCCTTGTCACAGCTTCCGAATCGACAGCACTGGCAGAAACTTCTTTCTCATGATATCGATTGGTGATCGTCAGTACCGCAATTTCAATAAAGACTTTCGGGCTATTTGTCCATTTAATTTCCTGTTGGCATTGGTTCAGTTGCATAATTGCATCCTGAATCCACTGGGTGGAAACTGATTGTGCCAATTCATGGAAACTCTCATCCGCTCTCGCACGTTCAAGCAGCCCTTCCAAGGACGGTGCACTCTTAAACAGCAGCAGATCACGCATGAAGTAAATCAGATCATATACAAATCTTCCTGGATCTTTCCCTCGCTGAATCAAATCATCCAAAAGCTTCAATGCATTTTCAACATCTTTTTTGTGCATTGCTCCGACAATCTCAGTCAAGATTGCCTGTGATACACCACCTGTGACAGCCAATACATCTTCAAGTTCCACTTGATTTTCACTATAGGAGATGGCCTGATCGAGTATACTTAATGCATCACGCATTCCACCCTCTGCAGCGAGAGCAACCGTTTCAAGAGCCTCAGGGGATACCGGTACATTTTCTGCCTCTGTAATGGCCTGCATGCGCTCGACAATAGCCTGATTGGAAATCGGTTTGAAATCAAATCGTTGACATCTTGAGATGATCGTTAATGGGATTTTATGTGGTTCTGTAGTAGCCAAGATGAAGACAACATGTTTTGGTGGTTCCTCCAATGTCTTTAATAAAGCATTAAAGGCATTGATGGAAATCATATGTACCTCATCGATAATATATACCTTATACGGTACAGAGCTTGAAGCATATTTAACTTTGTCTCGAATTTCGCGGATATCATCAACACTCGTGTTGGAAGCAGCATCAATTTCGATTACATCTGAAATAGACCCATCCTGAATGCCCCGGCACGCAGCACATTCATTACATGGTTCTTTTACAGGTGCATGCTCGCAGTTAATTGTTTTCGCAAAAATTTTGGCCGCACTTGTTTTCCCAGTACCTCTTGGACCGGAAAACAAATAGGCATGCGAAAATTTTTCCTGCATAATTGCATTCTGCAGTGTTCTCGTAATATGTGTTTGTCCTACAACATCTTCAAATGTTCTTGGACGCCAAACGCGGTATAATGCCTGATAGCTCATAATACAGATTCCCCTCTATGATCTATTTATAATTATACCCGATTTCAGGGGTGAATGTGAAATTTTTTTTGGTGCCTGTCACTCCCCGGTTTTTGTCGAAATTTGTCTTGTTTTCTTCATTCAGTTACGGATACGATGTCCGAGTTGAGTTGCACTTATGCAGGCAAGTCTGTACTTTCTTACCTGCAAAAAAACCTTATCAACTGAATGATAAGGTTTTGGATTCTATGTAGCCGTGCACCCACTGTCGATGCGACGTCCCTACGCGTTACTTAAGTTCATGGCTCGGCCTAGGCTTCCCCGCGGCACACAAGAGTGTCCACTTACTGCTGCTTCCTTCCGGACCTGACAGGGTTCATGGGTTCCTGTTGCGCAGGACCCGGGCGTCAACACCACTCCCTTAAGGCAGACCATAAAAACGCCGCACCTTGAGTGGGAATTCAGCCTCGCTATAGCGGATTGCGAGTACAGGGCACCGCTACCTCCCCGCTTAGCACGGTATTTACTATTATAGCGACATTAGCAGAAAAATGCAATGGAAAATAACGGATACTGTCTATTTCTTCCGTTTCCTGAGGTCCCGAAAGAAATCTTTTAGTAAAGCTGCACATTCTTCTCTTAAAATATCCGATGTAACCTCAACCTGATGATTGAACCTTGGCTCATCGAGTAAGTTCAGCAACGTTCCTGCACAGCCTGCCTTCGGGTCTGGTGCACCATACACAACTCGTTTTATACGTGATTGCACAATAGCCCCCGCGCACATTGGACACGGTTCAAGTGTCACATAAAGCGTGCAATCCTCCAGTCTCCAGCTGCCTATTTTTGTATTGGCCTCCTGAATGGCAATCAGTTCAGCATGGGTAAGGGTTGTTTGCAAGGATTCACGCAAATTGAAGCCCCGCGCTATAATTTCATCATCATGCACAATAACTGCTCCGATCGGCACCTCATCCAGAATCCTCGCTCTGTTGGCCTCTTCCAGAGCAGCCTGCATAAATTTCTCATCATTCATGTGATCACAACACTTCTGTATAGTTTAGCTTACCATTAAATGGGTAATTATAAGCAAATAAACCTTTTTTCAAAAGGAGATTTGAAATGGATCAGTCACTTACAAATACCGCTGTAGTCTTTGTAGATATTATAAACGATTTTAAATTTGATGGAGGTGAAGATTTATATCAGAATACGAAAAAAATCCTTCCAAATTTAATCAAATTGAGACAATATGCAAAAGATAACGGCCTGCCTATCATATATGTTAATGATCATTATCAATTATGGCAAGCGGACTTCAGCAAAATCATCGAAAAATGCAAAAATGAAAAAAGCAGGGATATTATAGAACCACTTACCCCTGATGATCGTGATTACTTCCTGATTAAACCACAGCACTCTGCTTTTTTCCAGACCCCACTTCAGTCACTGCTTACAGAATTGGAAAGAACCCACTTAATTATGGCAGGTATTGCAGGAGATATATGCATTCTTTTTTCAGCGCAGGATGCATATATGAATAAGTTCAATGTTCGTATACCGGAAAACTGTATGGCATCGGAGCTAAAAGAAAACAATGATTATGCTTTGTATTTGATGCATTCGGTTATGAATGCAGATATTACTCCCATTTAAGTCATATCTTTATCTTCCTCCTCATAAATTTGAAAGAGAACAAAATAGAGGAGGAAGTTGTTTGCAAATTCATGTGGTAGACCAGGGGGATACGTTATTTTCGTTAGCCAATACATACACGACATCCATTACCGCCATAGCGGATGCCAATGAGCTGGAAGCCCCTGATAACCTTGTCGTTGGGCAGGCACTCGTCATACCAATTATCGGACAATTTTATTTTGTCCAGCCAGGGGATAGCCTATATTCGATTGGGATTAGATTTGGCATACCGTATCAGGAACTGGCCCGAATAAATAATATTTCTGTTGAATCAACGCTTTCTGTTGGCTTACGGCTCTATATTCCACCTTGGGATAAAAGACCAATTACATCGTATGCGTATATTGAGCCTTTTGGTGAGACCGTTTCAGAAACACTTGAAAATGCTGCAATAAAAAATTCACCCTACTTAACCTACCTAGCATTATTTAGCTATCGAGTCAACCGCGATGGAACATTGACGCCCCCTCCATTAGGCAATATTGGGCAGATAGCAGAAGACAATAATGCTGCACTTACAATGGTCGTAACAAATCTCGAGGAAGGCGCCTTCAGTGATGAACTTGGAAATATCATTCTTACCGTTCAGGCTGTTCAGAATACGTTATTGGATAATATCGTTAATGCTGCAACAGCAGGCGGTTTTGTCGATGTGCATTTTGACTTTGAATTCTTGCTTGCAGAGGATCGTGAAGCATATAATAGCTTCCTGCGCAGGGCAAAGGAGAGGCTCTCCCAGGAAGGCTTGCTGCTTTCCACTGCACTGGCGCCAAAGACCAGCGCCACTCAAGCGGGGCAATGGTACGAGGCACATGACTATGCGGCACATGGCGAGATTGTCGACTTTGTTGTCCTGATGACATATGAATGGGGCTACAGCTTTGGTCCACCGCTGGCAGTTTCACCAATTAATGAAGTAAGAAGAGTAATTGAATATGCAGTAACTGAAATACCGCCGGAAAAAATATTGATGGGACAAAATTTATATGGCTATGATTGGACACTTCCCTTTGTCGAAGGCGGGCCTGCAGCACGTGCAGTAAGCCCACAGCAGGCAATTGCGATTGCACTTGAGAATAAAGCCGACATTCAATATGATACAACGGCACAGGCACCGTTCTTTATCTATACAGACGATGAGGGGTCACAGCATGAAGTGTGGTTTGAAGATGCCAGATCCATTCAGGCCAAATTCGATTTAATCCGTGAATTTAACTTACTGGGAATCGCGTACTGGAAGCTTGGTTTAGCCTTCCCGCAAAATTGGCTGCTGCTGGATGATCAATTTACGATTACGAAGATTGAAGAATAAGTGTGAAAAGTATTTTGGCGAATTGTTAAATTTCCCAAGCTCTTTAGACGAGTGAAAGGGACCCGCATCCGATGTGGGTCCCTTTTTTTCATGTCCATATTATTTTAACAAGTTTAATGATTCACGATTGAACGCCGGAATGTCATCTGGTTGGCGGCTCGTTACAAGCTGATTATGGCAAACAACGACTTCTTCATCAACTACTTTTGCCCCGGCATATTCCATATCAACTTGAATGGATTTATAACCGGTAGCATCGCGGCCTTCCAATGTTTTCGCTGTGATCAGCAATTGCGGCCCATGGCAGATTGCAAATACAGGTTTTTTCTCATCCATAAAATGCTTCGCAAACTTAACGAAACGATCGTCACCTCGTAATTGATCCGGAGAAAAGCCACCTGGAATAAATAACGCGTCAAAATCACTTGGATTAACGTCATCGATTCCATAGTCAATTTTTACCGTCGCTTCCTTATTTTTTCCGGTAACTTCAGTTCCTTTTTCCTTTTCAATTGTTACAACCTCATGGCCCGCTTCTTTAAAAGCTTTCGCAGGGCTTGTATACTCAACATCCTCAAACATATTCGTAATTACAGTTGCAATTTTTTTACCCATATTTAATCCGCTCCTTTTAATGAGTTGATTCATCATATGTTTTCCCGCTTGATAAGAAATGAAACATTACTTCTCCATGCCCATTAATTCTCTAAGCTCTTCTTCATTAGCAATCAAATCCTTGATTGTATATTCTTCCAGTACTTTAAAAAATGCATGCAGCGCCTTATTCAGAGTATGTTTTAGCGTACAAGCGGGGGTAATGACACAATGATTTGTCCCTTGATCAAAACATTCCAGTAAATTAAAATCATTTTCCAGGCTTCGGACAAGTAAGCCGACATTGATCTCCTCTGCAGGCTTGGCAAGACAGATTCCCCCATTCCTTCCTCTTACGGTTTCGAGCAATCCCATCTTATTTAACTGAAAAACGATTTTTCCCAGATGATGTTGTGAGATATTAAACACTTCTGATATCTCTTTTATACTGGAAAGTTCATTATTACCTTTCGTTCCTGTATATATTAGAACTCGCAGCGCATAATCCGTATATTTTTTTAGTTGCATTCAATTCACCTCTGTAAATCTCTTCACAGTATTGTAACACATAAGGCGGTTTATACTGTTGATATAGTGTGAACATTTAGATAGAATTAAAGATGTATTTGAAATACATGTTTAAAAAATATGATGGGGAAGTGCTTAAAATGACATCAGAAACAATCGGTTTTGACCAAGAAACAATTGATATTATTAAGTCTACTGTTCCAGTATTGGAGGAACGTGGTGTTGCAATAACAAGCAGATTTTATCAGCTAATGTTTGAAGGACATCCTGAATTAAAAAATATTTTCAACCAGACGAATCAACGAAAAGGAGACCAGCCAAAAGCGTTGGCAAATACCGTATATGCTGCTGCTTTACATATTGAAAACCTGGAGGCAATCCTGCCAGTAGTAAAACAGATTGCACAGAAACACAGAAGTTTAAATATCAAAGCAGAGCATTATCCAATCGTAGGAAAGTACCTGCTATTGGGTATGAAAGATGTGTTGGGAGATGCTGCAACTGACGAAATTATGGATGCATGGGCCAAAGCATATGGAGCAATTGCTGATGTCTTTATCTCTGTTGAAAAAGAAATGTATGGAGAAGTAGAAAATAGTGACGGTGGATGGATCGATTACCGGGAATTTAAAGTTGTTAAAAAAGTTGTGGAAAGCGATGTCATTACATCTTTCTATTTAAAGCCTGCAGATGGCGGGTCTTTCCCTTCCCATAAGCCTGGACAATATATTACGGTTAAGGCGGAAATCCCCGGAGAAGCGCATACCCATTTACGTCAATACAGTTTATCTTGTGCACCAGGTGAAGACTACTATCGAATCAGTGTTAAACGTGAAGATGGAAACTTGGATTATCCGAAAGGAATCGTATCCAGCTTTTTACATGAAACGTTGGACGAAGGAAGCATTCTACCTATCAGTGCACCAGCCGGAGACTTCTTCCTCGATCAGAATGACTCAAGACCATTGGTATTAATCAGTGGTGGTGTTGGTTTAACACCTCTGATGAGTATGCTTGAAACAACAATCAAAGAACAGCCTGAACGTGAAGTGATCTATATTCATGCAGCTAAATCAGGCAATTTTCATGCAATGAAAGAGCATATTGCAGAAATTGTTGCCCAACACAGTAATATTAAGAGCTACACGGTATACGACCATCCAACTGAAGGTGAGCAATACGATAAAAAAGGACATATCGATAGAGAATGGCTATCCACTATCATTCCTACAAGTGATGCAGCATTCTATTTCTGCGGACCTAAAGGGTTTATGCGTGCAGCATATCAAAATCTGAAACAATTAAATGTAGCTGATCATGACCTTCACTTTGAAATCTTTGGACCATCTGAAGATATTACAGCAACAGCATAGTAAATTAAAAGGTTCTGTTTTTTGGTGCAAAACACGAATTAAATAAACACACAATATATATTAGAAAAGCTCTGTATTTTAGCAGAGCTTTTTGCATTATAAAAATAAGGTTATTTTCTTATTAAAATTAATTTATGTTGTGTTTTTTATTAAAAATTCAGAAATGTTATGTTACACTTAATTATGAGATATTGAGATAGGATTGCTAATCGGATGTTTGATGGGTGTTTATTTAGTTGTTTGAGTTGTCGCACTAGTTGCTAAAAGAATATAAAACAGCTGATTATAATAAGGTACGTTAACTCAACGTGCCTTTTTCATCAAGGTTACTCATTTCTAAAAACTGACGAATTTCCTCCACGACAACCTTATACTCGGAAAAAATAATACTAAAATGGTTACTTCCTGGAACTTCTATAAACATGCTATTCTTCCATTTAGCCGCTAAATGCTGACCCGTTTCTTTCGATAATAAATAAGCGCTTGGATGATACAAACAATTCGGTGCATAAAATAGAAGCGCAGGAACGTGAATGTTATCGTGATATTGATTAACAGACGTACTATACAAAGCTTCAATTTCTTGGTCGATAATATCTTTTGTTGTTCTTGTAGAGACAGTTCCATTAGGATGGTGGTGCACATCTGCATAGAAATATTCCTGAACGTACGAATTCCAAGGCTGGAAAAAAGGCTTCGTTTTCAACTCTTCGGTATATTGACTGAAATTAGCGTATACTTGGCCAAGTCTTTCAAAAGAAGGTTTTAGTACTTCCTCTAATTCACGATCTAAATCCTCCCCGCCATCAACTAATAGTAACCTATTTACGCTTTCAGGGTAGGTCGCTGTAAAACAGATCGAAATCATCGCACCGAGAGAATGTCCCATTATAATAGCTTTATCGATTTGAAAATGTGTTAAAACATGCTGGATATCTTGCGCATGCTGTTGAATGTTGTATCCACCCGTCGGCTTTTCGCTATCGCCACGCCCACGTAAATCAACCGCCAAAACACGGTAAGAAGGGGTGAGCTGTTCGGCAATTGCATCCCAAAACCGTGCATTAGCAGTTATGCCGTGTATACAAACGATCGGTTCACCAGTTCCGCCGTAATCAACAACATGAATTTGAACTCCACCTGCATCGACTTTATGATTCGTAATTTTCATATATAATCCTCCTCTCAAAGGATTCTACAAAAAGGAGGTAACAAAAGAGTTACAGGGATTGGCTATTTTTTCTTTAATAAGGGATGTTTATGTGAGGGAACGTTGGAAGCTTCTAAATGAGCAGAATAATATGTTATATCTGTTAAGAAAAAAGACGCTAAGAATGCAAAATATTTTATCATCGTGTTTTGAACTCATAAAAAGGTTTAGTGGTAAAAAGATGGAAGGGGAGTTATAAAATGAAAAAATTAATTTTGGGGTTACTATCAGCAACCTTTTTATTCATCGTTGGTTGCTCAGGTCAAGAAGTAATAAATGTAAAGGGCATAAGTGAAAACTGGGAATCTAAGATAGCCTATGAAATTGGTGAACACGAACAAATCGGAAGAGGTTTTATCAAATATTTGGGCAGTGAACAGTTAGATAATTTATCTTATGAAATCAATTATCCTGCAACGTTTAGTGTTGGGGGGGATGGCAATATGGGCGATTTAAGTGAAGATAGTTACACCAGTTTTCCTCTAACCATAAATCTGCCCAGTCGTAATATTGATATGGTACGTGATGAAATTGAAAATATATCGATTACGATTGTGTGGGAAAATGTTTCAGGTGATAGCTTTGAAGAAACTATCGAATTACAGTAAACAATTCATTTTAACTAACCGATGCAAGATTTAGGTTAGGTGATCAACAATGCGATCAGTTTTAGGAGTGGCCAAAAATGAGAATATACCCTGATTGTTCAATTATTACCAGAACAGTAGATGTTGGCGGACTTACGAAATCGTAGCTTATTCAGAAATTGCAACAATACTCCATCTTGATGAATGAGTATGGAGAAAGACTGTTTGCTATTGATAAATTTACGACTTCTGATACAAATTACAGTCTGAAGACCATTGAACTAACCGTTATGGACCTCGGTTTTCCTGATGGTGCTACTACGGCTCAGCTCTTTAAAAGAGCGAGCGAACTTGGTTTGGAATTGTGTCCGCTTGAGTTGGGACCTTACCTAAGACCACTAAAATCATAATCAAACATACTGACCTTATTTAGATTCCGATAGATCTGTGCTGGCATGATAAATTTTTTGGATGAGGGGGTAAAAGAAAGCCCTGTAAGATTAATCTGCCGGTCATTCCCGAAATAAAATGCCTGCCACACGAATTTGGAACAATAATTATTTTCAAGGTCATTCAGATCTCGCGTATAATGATACGTCTTTATCTCTCCGATATGCTGCTTGGCCCACTTTGCAGCGTTTCTTGCCTCATCAGGGTCAGCAGACCTTAATACGGTTAGTTTTTCCCCTTTTTTATGTCTGCTCAAATAAACCCGCATACTGTCTGCATGTCCATTTTTTCCCCATCTATTTACATGATAAATTCGAAAATCCTCACCTACAATTCCAGAATGTCCAACTACCAACGAAGACAGTGCTGTCTTATGGGAATAGAGAACATCGCCGGGAATCATACGGATAGGTGTACCAGGATAAAAATGGATCGGTTCATTGAAATCTAATTCCTTATTTCTATAGTTAGTCATGCTGGATAGTCTCCTCTGTTTTCTGTTGCACATCTATATAATAAAAAACTTTGATTGCTGCTGTAAATAGACAACAATCAAAGTTTTTCTTCTTAATCTTCCAATGTTGATGTATCCCCAGTAGGAAGACCAAGCTCCCATGACTTCAGCAGACGACGCATAATTTTACCGCTTCTCGTTTTTGGAATGCTTTCCTTGACTTCAATTTCACGTGGGGCAGCATGGGCGCTTAACCCTGTTTTGACAAACTGACGAATATCTTTCAACAGTTCTTCCGAGTTTTCATATCCCTCATTTAAAGTGATGAACGCTTTAATGATTTCACCACGTTCAGGGTCAGGCTTGCCGATTACACCAGCCTCAGCGACAGCAGCGTGTTCGATCAATTTACTTTCTACTTCAAATGGTCCAACACGCTCTCCGGAAGTATTAATGACATCATCCAAGCGACCCTGGAACCAGAAATAGCCATCTTCGTCTCGATAAGCACTGTCTCCAGACACATACCAGCCGTTAATAAAATAGCTGTCATACTTTCCAGGATTATTCCATACTTGACGCATCATGGATGGCCAGCCTTCTTTAATTGCCAGATTTCCCATTTGATTTGGTGGGATCTCATTTCCTTCATTATCGACAATCGATGCTTCAATACCCGGGATTGGTTTTCCCATTGACCCTGGACGGATTTCCAATGACGGAAGGTTAACGATAAGCTGGGCACCAGTCTCTGTCATCCACCATGTATCATGGATTCTCAAGTCGAATGCCTTCAATCCCCATGTAATGACTTCAGGATTGAGCGGTTCGCCGACACTTAAAATATGTCTTAACGAAGAAAGGTCATACTTCTTTACCGCATCCTCCCCATAACTGACAAGCATCCGTAATGCCGTCGGGGCAGTATACCAAACGGAAACCTTATTTTTTTCCAATGTCGTATACCAATCATCCGGTGTAAATCTTCCTCCCCGGATAACATTTGTCACTCCATGCAACCATGGGGCAAAGATACCGTAGCTCGTTCCTGTTACCCATCCTGGGTCAGCCGTACACCAATAAATATCATCATCTTTTAAATCAAGCACCCATTCTGCCGTTGCATAATGCTGAATCATTGCCTGATGTACATGTAAAATACCTTTTGGCTTCCCAGTGGACCCGGAAGTATAATGCAGCAGCATACCATCCTCCAAATCTACCCATTCAATGGAGAACGCTGTGGAGGCTGCTTCCATTTCCGCATAATAAGGAATAAATTTATCTCCATCTTCCTCGTTGTCGCCTACCAGTATAATCTTCTCCAGATTTGGCAGATCATCCTGTGGTACACGGTACAATAATTCTGGTGTTGTAATAAGTACGCTTGCTTCACTGTCCAAAAGGCGATCCCTTACTGCCTGTTCCATGAATGCTTCAAACAAAGGACCGGCAATCGCACCGACTTTTAAAATGCCGAAAAAGGCAGCATAAAATTCAGGACTTCTCGGCATAAAGAGAAATACGCGGTCCCCTTTATTCACTTCATACTTTTTGAGCACATTTGCAAACTTATTGCTCTGATCGCTCAGTTGTTGAAATGTAACACTCTCTTCTCTGTCAGGAGAAGAATATAGTAAAGCTACTTTGTCCTTTTTATCAGGATCTGCAGCATGGCGATCAATTGCCTCATGGGCCATATTTACTTTACCGCTTGTATTCCAGGTGAAATTCTTTGTAACATCCTCCCACGAAAAATTCTCACGCATTTTTTCATAGTCTTTCAGATTATAATTACCCTCCCGGGCAGGTACTGCTTGCATATCCATATCATCACCCCACAATAAGATTTGTAAACGAATACATTTCTAATTACATGAAATTATTAAAACATTCGGTAACTAGTTCTATTTTAGAACATTCTGTGACAATTTGAAAGTGTTTCGCTTAATAATCAGGTATTTTTTTAGGCAGATACCTATTTTTAAAGCTTCAATCCTAATATTTAGCATTTTGAAGGGGTACAAACTTCTTTTTTGAAAAACATTACCGGAAGGCCCCTATACTTTACTTAATTGCAGAAAAACCACTCCCGGCCGTCGGGAGTGGTTCCTTATTATGATTGTTCAGCTTTTAATTCCTTAATTTCGTCATTCTCAGAAATTATATAGGCGATTGCAGCATCTCCGGTAATATTCAATGAAGTTCGCAACATATCGAGCAGTCGATCAACACCAATTACAAGGGCTATACCCTCCACAGGAATTCCCACCTGTCCAAGCACCATGGCAAGCATGATCATACCAACTCCCGGAACTCCTGCCGTTCCGACACTAGCCAGGGTAGCTGTTAAGACTACCAAAAGCAAATCGGTAAAATCAAGCGGATTAGCATATACCTGGGAAAGGAATACCGTTGCAACAGCCTGCATGATAGCTGTACCATCCATATTGATGGTTGCACCAAGCGGCTGTACAAAACTGCTGATTTCTTTTTTGACACCAAGGTTTTCCTGTGCTGTCTTCATCGAAATGGGTAAAGTCGCTGTCGAACTTGATGTAGAGAATGCGACTGACATTGCTGGGAAGAAAGCTTTATAAAATTTAAGCGGGTTTGTTTTTCCCAACCCCCAAATGGCCAGACTATAGGTAAGTGCACCATGAACAATCAGGCCAAGTATAACTGCGACCATATACATTGCCATCGAACCGAGTGCATCCAAGCCTGCATTGCCAATGGCTGATGCAATCAGTGCAAAGGCTCCATATGGCGCGGTTTTCATGACAAGATTAACGAGCCAGTTAAGAATCTCGTTGGCCTGTTCGAATAAACGGTAGATACCAATCGTTTTTTCTCCAAGGAAAGCTAAGGCGATCCCGATAAAAATGGCAAAAGCAATTATTTGCAGCATATCTCCAGATGCCATTGATGCAATTGGATTATCCGGAATAATATTTATTAATGTCTCCATAACTGGAGGAGCGGTTTGTGCCTCATATTCTGCAGCTTCTGTGTTAAATACACCTGCTTTTCCAGGTTCCAGAAGATATCCAACACCAAAACCGATACAAATTGCAACAGCTGTAGTGATTAGAAAAAAAACAACCGTATAAATACCCATTTTACCCAGTTTTGCCGGTTCACCTAAACCAGCAGTTCCCAAGGTAATAGAAACAAATACAAGTGGTACAACGAGCATCATAATTAAATTTATAAATATTTGGCCGATCGGACCCAGCAGGTAGTTATCAAGCCCTGTAAATATCGGCTGCGGTGCAAAGGTTAGTCCAATACCGGCAATGACCCCTAATAGCAGGGCAATCATAATCTTTTTTGTGAGACTCATCTATTTTGTCCTCTCTGATTTGAATTTAGTTGTAGATTGCTAGATTACTTACAAGTAGTGGGAAGAGAGGGAAAAGGGTATGTGTTGAATGGCGGCCCCGGCAGGATTCGAACCTGCGGCACACGGTTTAGGAAACCGATGCTCTATCCCCTGAGCTACGAGGCCAATTGTTTTTAAAGGACAACAAATATCATTATACTAAATTTCCGCGAAGTTTAAAAGCAGATTATCTGTTCTTATAGTAGCAGCAAGCAATATGTGGTAAAATAAAAGACATCTGTCTATGAACAGTGATTGGAGGAATAGCGATGGCAGAAGTGCCGTTCATTGCAATTGAAGGTCCGATTGGTATCGGTAAAACATCACTCGCAAAGAAGCTATCCAGTCATTTTGATTTTCATTTACTGAAGGAAATTGTTGAGGAAAATCCCTTTCTTGGCAAATTTTATGATGATATCGATGAATGGAGTTTCCAGACCGAAATGTTTTTCTTATGTAATCGATATAAGCAATTGGAAGATATTGAGAAGAAATATTTAAATTCTAACAAAGCAGTTATTGCTGATTACCATATATCCAAGAATATGATTTTTGCCAAACGTACACTGAAAAAAGATAAGTTTGAAAAGTATGAGCAAATTTATCATATATTAACAAAAGATATGCCTGTTCCAAACATGCTAATATACTTGAATGCAAGTCTGGATACTATTTTGGAAAGAATCCGCATGCGTGGCAGGGATATTGAACAGAATATCAAGCCTTCCTATTTGGAGCAGCTTGCAAGCGATTATGAGAACTTTATGAACGAATTTGAAGTATTGCATCCGGAAATACCTGTCATTCGGATAGATGGAGATACCACTGATTTTGTACATTATCAGGATGATCTTGATAAAGTAATTGAGCTGGTTAAGAACCATTTAAAGGGAGCACCGATTAAAAATAAAGAAGGAGAACCATATTATGGACTTTAGGGAAAAATACCAAATACCGAACGACAGTGTCATCACAATCGCTGGTACAGTTGGAGTTGGTAAATCAACAATGACAAAGGCATTGGCTAATGCTTTGGATTTTAAAACATCCTATGAGAAGGTGGACACCAATCCATATCTTGAAAAATTCTATGAGGATTTTGAACGCTGGAGCTTCCATCTGCAGGTTTATTTCCTTGCTGAACGATTTAAAGAACAAAAGAAAATATTTGAATATGGCGGCGGATTTATCCAGGACAGATCCATATATGAAGATACAGGCATTTTTGCGAAAATGCATTATGATAAAGGAACCATGTCTCCAACAGATTATGAAACCTATACAAATCTGTTTGACGCTATGGTGATGACACCTTATTTCCCGCATCCTGATTTACTCATTTATTTGGAGGGATCCTTTGAAGAGATTGTAGGGAGGATTCAGGAGAGAGGGCGTGAGATGGAAAAAAGCACGCCAATAGAATACTGGAAGGAAATGTATAATCGATACAGTAACTGGATTGACAATTTCAATGCCTGCCCAATTTTAAGAATAAACATTTCCGATTATGATTTAGTGAAGGAAGCTGATTCCATTGATCAAATTCTGGAAAAAGTCGGACGTTCGCTGCAGCATTCCAGACGCCATATGAGAAGAGAATTAATAAAATAACCTTTAATAGAATACAAAAACAGTGAAGGATGCCCCCGGTTGTGGAGCATCCTTTTGTTCAGTCTGCCTTCTTCACCTTTGTACGGAAAGGGAATAGCAGTATATGAATTAATATCAGCAGGAGGGAAATTCCTATAAGCCATCTAATGGGAATGTCCAGAAGTGCCCCAATAATAATAACGGCAGGAGCTATCAGTAACGTTAACAGACCGTTATTGCGTGTGGTTTCATAGTAATTTTCCTTACCGCAGTGCGGGCAATTCATTTTTAACCTAAATAAATTTTTTAATGTTGCAGAATAGCTCCACTGTTTATTGCAGTATCCACATATTGGTGTTCCCATCGGCATTCCCCTTTATTCGCTTTTTCCAATTACGATAGAGCGCTCTCTTGCATGATTAATACATGATTGGATAATATTCTGGAAATCATTTTTGTCTAGATCGGCAAGACCTGCCTCGGTAGTTCCACCAGGACTGGTTATTTTTTTTCGTAATACTGCTGGCGTGTCGCCTGATTGCTGCAGCATTTCTCCTGCCCCTATAACCGTTTGGGTAATCAAATCGGAAGCTGTAGCACGGTCCAAACCGGATTCTACCGCCGCTTTTTCCATTGCCTCGACCAAATAATAAATAAAGGCAGGGCCACTTCCTGAGATTGCAGTTACCGTATGCATATCCCATTCATCGACAAGTTTCGTAATTCCAACTGTCTTAAATAAAAGATCTGTTGTCTGAATATGCTCTTCTGTTACATACCTGCCGCATGACAATGCAGATGCCGACTGACCGATTAAAGCCGATGTATTAGGCATAACCCGCATCACTGGAATATCAATGCCGATTACGTCTTCAATGGTTGCCGTCGATAATCCGGCAATGACGGAAATGATCAGCTGATCTTTATTTACATAACCTCTGATCGATTCAAGTGATAGTTTGGCGTCCTTTGGTTTCATTGCCAAAATGATGATATCCGCTTGTTTCGTCATTTCTTCCTTATTTGTCCGGCATTGCACTTGATAACCAGCCTGAATGTACTCCAGTCGATTTATATTACTTTTATTTGTGACAAAGATATTTTCCTTTGAAACAACTTTCGCTTTTATAATGCCCGAAATAATCGATTCTGCAAGAGACCCAGCTCCAATGAATGCAATTTTTTTATCCATATGTATCCCTCCTTCAAAATAAAAAAACCGATTTCACATCCTTCTAAAAGGACGGAATCAGTTTCCGCGGTACCACCTAATTTGGCAAAATGCCCATCTCTATTGTTAACACAGTTCCCTGCGGTCAGTTTATCGCTAACAACTCATAGGTAGGTTCATAGAAGATGGTTCACGCAGGGATCTTTCAGCCGATGAATCCCATTCTCTGTCGGACAACATTCTATTACTGGCCTAATCACAGTCATGAATATTCTATTAATTGATATGTACTATAAGCTTTCAGGTCCAGTTTGTCAAGAAGTTATATGAACCCTTCAACAGTAAATTTCCGACATAGGTTTTGAGGAAGGCTATTTTCGTTAGTTTTGCTGCTTTTCGGTTTTTGGAGTAGATATAAAATGCGAACTAAGATAAGTGGCTTCGGCGACTGCTCGGGGAAATACACTACGCGCATCCTAAGTCGGCTGGTGAGCCCCTTCAAGAATCAAGCATTTCAGTGTCTCACCTATGCCTCTCTTCCCGTAGGACAAGGAAAGCTTTGGCAGCTTTACATCGCACGCAGAAAATGCGGATGCATTTTCAAGGAGTCTCCGTGTATTTCCCAGAGCTGGTTAAGTTTGCTGCTAATAAACTGCATCCTTAATAACAAATTTTAATTATACAGCTTTACCAGTTCGGGTGAGCGGCGGGCAGTCGACTCCTGCGGGAAAAGCACGTGTCCGAAGACCAGAAGAGTGGTTTTCTCTTCGGGGCTGAGGCCGTGCCCGCGGAAAGCGACTGCCCAGAGCGTTCCCGGACGGCGGGAGAAGCATATATCTCCGGTAATAAGCCTAAGTTACGTCGCACTTTACATATATTGTGCAAATCATAACCATTTTCTCGGTGGGGCGAGTACCCGCAGTGCAAATAATTTAGTAAGCAGACTTAAATAAAGCGTAAAAACAAGTAACAAAAAACCGCTGCAGAGCAGCGGTTTGATTTATCTCCAATATTTATGCGTTAGTTTAAAATGGAGGAGGTAGAGGGATTCGAACCCCCGCGCGGTTTGACCCGCCTGTCGGTTTTCAAGACCGATCCCTTCAGCCAGACTTGGGTATACCTCCATATGACGACAAAATCTAATATAACATGCTCGAAATTTGTTGTCAATTATTTTTACAAGTTTTTTTACAACAATTCTGGGCGCCAGAAGGAGAGGGAAAGGATCTCGCTTCTGTTATGTTGATAGTCCTGAAATTGGTAAAAATATAAATGAGGAGACTTATTATGTGTCTCCTCATTGCGATCATTTACTTCACAACCTCTTTACCACCCATATAAGGCCGAAGCACTTCAGGTACAATAACGGTGCCATCTTCCTGCTGATAATTCTCCAGAATTGCTGCTAATGTACGTCCAATCGCAAGGCCAGAACCATTCAATGTATGCACATATTCCGGTTTCCCTTTTGCATCTCTTCGGAAACGAATCCCTGCACGGCGCGCCTGGAAATCTTCAAAATTAGAACAGGAAGAAATCTCACGATACGTATCCTGACTCGGAATCCAAACTTCAATGTCGTATTTTTTCGCTGCCGTGAATCCTAAATCTCCCGTACACATGCTCATCACGCGATACGGTAAATTCAACAGCTGCAGCACTTTTTCAGCATTGTCTGTCAATGTTTCCAAAGCTGTGTAAGAATCCTCTGGTTTTACAAAGTTTACAAGCTCGACTTTATTGAATTGATGCTGACGGATCAGTCCGCGTGTATCACGACCGGCTGAACCTGCTTCAGAACGGAAGCTTGCACTATAGGCAACATATTTCTTCGGTAAATCTTCCTCGTTTAAAATTTCATCGCGATGATAATTCGTTACTGGGACCTCTGCGGTAGGTACCATGAAATAATCCCATTCTTCCAGTTTAAATGCATCTTCCTCAAACTTAGGAAGCTGCCCGGTACCAGTCATACTTGTACGGTTTACGATATACGGAGGAAGCATTTCAACATATCCATGTTCTTCGGCATGAAGGTCCATCATGAAATTCAATAATGCACGCTCGAGTCTTGCTCCAAGTCCTTTATAAAAGACAAAGCGGCTTCCTGTTACTTTTCCAGCGCGTTCAAAGTCCAAAATATCAAGATTTGTGGCAATATCCCAATGTGGCTGAATTTCGAAACCGAATTCCGGCACATTTCCCCATTTACGTGCTTCGATATTATCATCTTCGCTTTCACCTACCGGAACACTTTCATGTGGAATATTCGGAATGGAAAGCATAATACGTTGCAGTTCTTCCTCAATTTCCTTCAGCTCTTTGTCCAGGAGAGAGATTTTTTCTCCTACCTGGCGCATTTCCTTAATTGCAGGTTCCGCATCTTTTTTCTCTTTTTTAAGTACAGAAATTTGTTTCGTTGCCTCATTACGTGTCGCTTTTAATGTCTCGGTTTCGGCAATAAGCTCACGACGTCTTTCATCCAGGCTGCCGAATTTATCCAGATCAGACAGGTCCTCCCCCCGATGTGCAAGTTTCTCTTGTACTTCTTTAAAATTATTCCTTAAATACTTCATGTCCAACATGTGAATTCCTCCTTTATTTTTTATCCAAAAAAAAACCAAAAAACCCCCGTCCCTGTAAATAGGGACGAGAGTATAATTCCCGCGTTGCCACCCTTGTTGAAGATGAAATCTTCCGGCTCACAGTTTTTAACGGTACTTAACCGGGTTTACTTATACAGATGCATTCCGTTTTCGTAAACCAGTTCAAGGATGGATTCACAGAACGCTGACACCGATTCCCACCAACCATCGGCTCTCTTAAGAAAGACGTACTGTTACTGATTCCTATCAATACTTTTGCTTTTAATTATTGCTATCATAATCAAAATTTAAGGAAAGTGCAAGTTTTTATCAGATCACTTATTAACTGAACAGTCCTTTAACCCAATCCACTGAAGTAGTAAACAGATTGCTGAAGAAATCGCCAATCGCGCCAAGTGTCAGCATGAACCAATTTGCTTTTTCCAATGCTTCGTTCGTAACAAGCTCAACTTGATTTGCAGAGTCAGTGAAAATATATCCGTAATCGGTATCACCATCATACACCAATTCAGCTGTCCCAATCACTTCACCTTGTTCAATTGGAGCGATAAGTTCACCATTTTCATTTAACTTCTCATCATCAATATGGTACTCGAGACTGTACATTTCTGCTTCATCAGCCTTAATCGGAATGTTAATTGCCTCTTTTATGGAGACATTTACCGCATTTTCCTTCCCTTTTGCCACAGGTATCGTTTCTTCTCCTTCAAGCTGATGGCCAGCAGGGAAAAGCTCTTGCCGTTCAAATTGGCTATACCCGTAATCAAGCAGTTTGGCAGTTTCAGCAAAGCGTTCCGTTTCACTGTCTGTTTTCATTACAACGCTAATCAAACGTTGGCCATCTACCTCTGCGGTACCAGTAAAACTGTAGCCAGCAAGCGTTGTGAATCCAGTTTTGAGACCATCTACACCCTCATAGCCAAACTGTGATAAGTTTGCTCCTTCATGCGGCAGCATATAGTTCCAGTTACGGATTGTCTGTCCATCGAATTCTGTCTCCGGTATTTTCGAAATCTCCAATGCTTCCGGATAATCATTTACAAGGTAGTATGCAAGTAATGCAGATGACCTTGCCGATAATAGGTTTGTTGCATTTGGATCTGTTCCTTCTGGATAGTTATCCCCTAGGTCTTCATTATCCAACCCAGTGGAATTAACGAATTTAAATTCTGTCAGTCCCATTTCTTCGCCTTTTTGATTCATCAGCTCAACGAATTCACCTTCGGAACCAGAAATCAGCTCAGCTAATGCGATTGTTGTAGCATTATCGGAATTAATTGCCATTGCCTCATACAATTCCTGAACGGTGTAATCCTGTTGCTGTTTTAATCCAACACCAGAGAAAGTGTTATTTGCGGATATACTGTAGGCATAGTCACTAATCTGTGTTGTCGTGTCCCAGCTTATTTCCCCGTTTTCGACAGCTTCCCATACGAGGTATTCTGTCATCATTTTAGTCATACTAGCAGGGGGAAGGGCAACATCCGGATTTTTTGCATATAAAACCTTTCCAGTTTCTGCATCGACAAGAATTGCAGACTCAGCGTTTAAATCCAATGTTTTTGCAGATGTTAACAATGGCTGTGTTAAAAATGAGGTCATTAGTACGGTTGTTACAAGTACCAATGAAAAGAGCTTCTTTATGTTGTGTTTCAACTTTCCGTACCTCCAAAAGCAATTGCTTTATATTTTTATGTTGCATTTTTATATATTTTAAATATGCACCTTTGTTATTTTACCACAGAAAAATATAAAAAAATAGACGAGGATAGTCCCTCATCCATTTTTTTATTGAGTAATTTGATATATATTCCTTATTGGACAGAATAGTTAGGTGCTTCTTTCGTGATTTGTACATCATGCGGATGGCTTTCGCGAAGACCAGCTCCTGTAATTCTTACAAAACGGGACTCATTACGCAAGGCATCGATTGTTTTCGATCCGCAGTACCCCATTCCTGAACGTAATCCTCCAATAAGCTGGTGGAAAGTATCAGCCAAGGCACCTTTATATGCCACTCGACCTTCAATACCTTCTGGAACGAGTTTTTTGTTATCTGATTCGCTTTGGAAATAACGATCTTTCGATCCTGCTTTCATTGCACCAACAGATCCCATTCCACGATAGACTTTAAACTTTCTTCCCTGGTAGATTTCTGTCTCCCCAGGACTTTCAGTAGTCCCTGCAAACATACTTCCGATCATGACAGCATGTGCTCCTGCAGCTAATGCTTTGACAATGTCACCGGAGTATTTGATACCGCCATCAGCTATTACTGGAACCCCATATTCGGCTGCTGCAACGGCACAGTCATATACGGCTGTGATTTGCGGAACACCAATACCCGCCACTACACGGGTAGTACAGATTGATCCAGGTCCGATTCCAACTTTTACGATAGATGCTCCTGCTTCGATCAATGCTTTTGTACCTTCAGCAGTAGCAACATTTCCAGCAATGATATCCAGTTCAGGATATGCATCACGGACTTTTTTTAACTGGGTAAGCACACCTTTTGAATGCCCGTGAGCCGTATCAATAACAATTGCATCCACACCCGCAGCTACAAGCTTTTCGATTCGTACCATAGAGTCACCAGTTACCCCGACAGCAGCTGCTACAAGCAAGCGCCCCTGATCATCTTTGGCAGAGTTTGGAAACTCGATAACTTTTTCAATATCTTTAATGGTGATAAGACCTTTTAAAATGTTATTTTCATCAACGAGCGGTAACTTTTCAATCTTATATTTCTGAAGCAGCTTTTCCGCTTCTTCCAATGTAGTTCCAACAGGTGCCGTTACAAGATTTTCACTTGTCATCACTTCTGAAATGGATATAGAATAGTCCTGTATGAAGCGAAGGTCACGGTTAGTCAGAATTCCGACCAGCTTCTGTTCTTCGATATTATTTACGATTGGAACACCTGAAATACGGAATTTGCCCATTAAATGCTCTGCATCATATACCTGGTGCTCTGGAGTGAGAAAGAATGGGTTTGTGATAACCCCGCTTTCCGAGCGTTTTACACGGTCAACTTGTTCTGCCTGTTCTTCAATCGTCATATTTTTGTGAATTACTCCAAACCCGCCTTGACGAGCCATCGCGATAGCCATTTTAGCTTCTGTGACAGTGTCCATCCCAGCACTTATAAAAGGCGATTTCAGCTTTAATTTGGATGACAGTTGCGTACTGAGATCCACGGCATTTGGCAATACCTCTGATTCTGCTGGCATGAGTAATACATCATCGAATGTTAATCCTTCTTTGGCAAACTTATCTTCTCTCATTGTTATCCTCCTCATTAAAATGATGTGTGATTATGTATTTTTTTATACAGCATTGACGACAGACAATTCATTCATTGATTCTGTAAAGAAAAGGGAGCAGAAACCAACCATCGTCAAATGTTTGTTTTTGCCTATTCATTCTGGACTAATGAATGAAGTTAGATGTTATCGTTCAAACTAACTATATATCTATTTTTATATACATTACTCTAATCATAAAGCTTTTTCAACCTACTATTATTGGAAAATAAAAAGAAACTAGATTCTAAATATTAAAATAGTTATGGGGTCAGGTAACGAATGAAGACAGAAGATATTTACACTTACTTAAATGCGCAGCAAACTTCACAGAAATACTTATACTCCTGTTATAAGGGGAGAATGGAAGATGCCGAGGCAAAAAGTTATCGGAACTGTAATACGTTCATGTACTACCTTGACCATGGCTTAAGGTTTTATGAGAATGGGAAAAATGCGGATCAGGTCGTACAGCCTGTTTTATATTTTTATGGGATGGTGCATCTTCTGAAGGCATTACTATTAACCAGTCGCCCGGACTATCCTGAATCGACTACATTACTTGCTCATGGAGTGACAGCAAGAAAACGCAAAAAGAAACAGTATAATTTTATGGATGATGAAGTAAAGCTGCAGCAACATGGTCTATTCCCTTATTTTTCAGAACATCTATATTCAGTGAGAAAATTCCCCTTTGAAAAGATCAGTATGAAATCACTTTTCAGTACCATTCCGGAAATGAATGATTTCTTCTCGATTCAAGGAGAGGAAAAAATGGTTTATGTCGGTTCATCTGATACGTTATTATTGCAATTCCCACTTCATTTGCTGGACACCTATCATTTGACCGATGAAGCGTTTATTCGCCGGTTAAGAGGGTACTTGCCAGCTATTAAAGATATTAAAAAAGGGCCGGCTTCCATTTCCATTGACCTGATGGAACCACCTGATTACTCCAACAGTCCTTTTTTCACTAATATGCTTGATAAAGGAATTTATTTTCCTGCACACCGGGATTATCTTCTTCCCATTTCTGAGGTAGTTTCCCATTACTTGATTCTATACAATCTAAGTATGCTATGCCGATATGAAACCGACTGGTGGGGAGATTTATTATTATCCAGGCCAGATTTGGATTATCCATTTATCATCCGATTTTTAAAAATCACTTCTGAAAAAATTCCTGCTCTCATTGGTGAAGAGCTCCTATTGAGGCTATAATTCTCCAATAACAAGGGAATAGAAAGTACCAGGACAAATGCAATAAAAAAGTCCATACTCCAGAACAAAAGCGCAAGCACCTTGATCACCCCCGACAAAAAAGGAAGTTCGGCTAATAACACCACATCCTGTGGCA
>NZ_LQNF01000043.1 GCF_001618145.1 Oceanobacillus damuensis | reverse complement strand
ATTGATGGATAGTTCAGAAAAAAAATAAGGCTGTCGAGGGTTTCTCGACAGCCTGAGGAATAACATTGTTATTCCTCTTTTTACTTAAAGAGATGATCCAAACCATAGGAATGTATGATTTCATCAAATAATTCTTGTGTTTGTATTGCCGTTTCTCTATCGGTAATTAGAGCAAGCTGCTGGAACATTCTTTTTCGTGTGTCGGCATCAAATGGGTCGGGTGAATTTTGATGAAGATACGCTGTAATCTCCCTTGCCTGCTTTTCTGTAATATCAAACCCATATTGTCGGCTGTATTGCAGTAATTCTCCAGCAGTAAGATTCTTAAGTTTTGCTTTAACCATTTCTTTAATAAATATTGACATCATGACTCTCCTTTTAATTAGCATTTATCCTGCATATAGCAGGCAGTAAGATTCCCTTGGTTAAAGTATCACATTATACTATGCTGGATGAAGAAGTAAGTGTTACATTACTTTTACATTCCAAAATATAACATCAGTAATAAGCGAATCTTTCCATAAACTACACATGCACCTCAATTATGAATAAGGAGGTCTTGATTATGGACGAAAGAGAAAAAAATACAAATGCACAGGCTCCCCCGCACCACGGAGATCGTGCTATGCATCAGGATTATATCGGAGTGGAACCGGAAAGCTCAAGAGATGAGGAATATGCTGCCGAGATGACAGCCGAGGACTACGAAACAAGAAAGCATGAAGGAGACAATGGCGAAGTAAATACGATGTACGGTTGGATTGCCATTGCAGTTTCTGTCATATCTTTCTTTATGTGGCCAATTGTGCTCGGAGCGGCCGGGATCATATTAGGGTTTGTTTCAAGAGGCCGTGGTGCCGATACGTTGGGTAACATTGCCATCGCAGCTGGCGCAATTTCGATTTTAATTACTCTCTTTATATTGCCGTTTGTATAGGTTACAAATTGGAGGCTGATTAATTTCAGCCTCTTTTTAAAATAAAAATTAGAAAAGAGTATAAATTTTGGCGGCAATTAATTCTTATACATAAACAGTCACCTTGACTTTTGATCGTCCAGCTCCAGTACCTAACCCTTGAGATTAGTCATGATAAACAGGAAAATAATACTCTGTGTATGGTTTCAGGTTAAGTGGGTCTGTCGTCGGGTTAAGCTCTTTAAAATCATTCATTATTTTTTGTATGTCCAGCTGTTTCGTATTCTTACTATTTAGTGATTCCGTTATGGACAATACGGTATCTCCAGGAAGAACTTTAAAATGTGCGATCATGTACCCTTCATGGTAATCTGCAGGCACTGCATCATTATCTGGGATAATTGTTGTACGATTGAGAATTAAATCTTGATATATACTGATTAAGAGCAATATAATGAATATATATAAAGAAAGTTTTTTGAGTGTATACATATGTTTTCTCCTTTTTGGATGAAACCATTTACATGTCTGTACGTATTACTGAACAGGGGAGGAGGAAAGTAGATGGATATTTTTGATTTGCAATGGATTGGTTTCGTAATTACTTTTTTTGGCACATTATTCCTGATCGGCGAAGTACTTGTTAACATGAGAGGGTTTTTCGGTTTATTGGGTATTGGGTTTATTACAGTATATTTTGGTGCGTATGTCCAAACCGGTTCTTTCTTTCTTATGCTTATTATATATTTTGTAGGATTATTACTTATTATAATCGATGGTAAGGTAGTTAACGATGGAACCCTGGCAACACTCGGACTTGCCAGCATGCTTACGGCAGTGGCCCTGGCCGCCCCAGATTTCACTGCCGGATTATACGCAATCTTGGGTGTTCTGCTTGGGAGTGCGGCTTCATTTTTATTTCTTAAAGTATTCAGGAAGAGGGATATGTGGTCAAAGATTGCTCTTAAGGATCAGTTGACGAAAGACGCTGGATACAATTCCATCAATAAAGACTACGAAGCGTTAGTAGGTCAGGAAGGAATTACACTTAATGATCTTAGACCTGTCGGTACTGTAAAAATAAACAATAAGGATTACAGTGCCATATCTGGTGGTCAGTGGGTAGCTAAAGGAAGTAAGGTAAAGGTTGTTCAAGTGGATGGAACCAAAATCCTGGTTGAAGAAATTTCATGAAAAAATCAGGCACACCCTAAATATGACTAATAAAGATAAAGTGATTTTAGGGAACAGGAGACGTTAAAAAAAGATAAAATCCGAACTAATTCGAATTCTAATTAAAGAATTCTGAATCATAGTTCGGATTTTTCTATACCGAGAAATTGAATGAAAAAGACCTCTTAGGGGCACCTAATAAAGAGGGTTATAAATCAGTTTGTAAACTTAATGTAAATTTTAGCCTGAAACCTTTACAAATGGTTAATAAATCATTAATAATGGTTAGGGTGTGAAACGACAAGATTCAACATTACTGAAGGGTGGATTTAGTTTTATGGATTTCGATATACAAACATTGATATTTGAATTTATCGGCGGTTTGGGAATTTTTCTCATCGGTATTAAATACATGGGGGATGGATTACAGAAAATAGCTGGCGATAAACTAAGAGAGATCTTGGATAAATTTACGAGTAATCCATTTATGGGTGTACTGGCAGGTATTGTAGTTACAATCCTTCTTCAGACAAGCACAGGTACCACGGTGCTGACTATCGGACTTGTTAATGCAGGTTTTATGACATTCAGACAAGCAATTGGTGTTATTATGGGTGCTAATATAGGTACCACGGTTACTGCATTTATTATCGGTATTGATATAGGGGCCTATGCGCTACCTATAGTTGCTCTCGGAAGTTTCCTGATATTCTTCTTCAAACATCCGAAAGTTGGTAATGTTGGACAGACTATTTTTGGTTTTGGTGCACTATTCCTTGGCTTGGAGTTAATGAGCAGCGGTATGTCTCCATTACGCAGTTTAGAAGCCTTTCATGAGTTAACCGTAAGTATGAGTTCAAACCCGGTATTGGGAGTAGTAATTGGTACCGTATTTACATTAATTGTCCAAAGCTCCAGTGCTACCATCGGAGTTCTTCAAACACTATTTGCTCAGGGTGCAATCGAATTAAATGCGGCCCTCCCTGTATTGTTTGGAGATAATATAGGTACAACAATTACAGCGGTGCTTGCATCACTTGGTGCATCAGTAGCAGCTAAAAGAGCCGCCGCAACACATGTAGTTTTTAACGTAGTTGGAACCACCATTGTTCTTTTATTCTTAACGATCTTTACACAATATATATCATACCTTCAGGTTCAGTTAAATCTGAATCCCGAAATGACGATTGCATTTGCACATGGAAGTTTTAATGTCATGAACACCATTATTCAATTTCCTTTTATTGGTGCGCTAGCTTGGCTCGTCACTAAAATGATTCCTGGTCAGGATACGCTTATCGAGTATAAACCAAAACATCTGGATCCTATATTTATTCAGCAGTCATCTGCATTGGCTCTGGACCAAGCAAAATCTGAGGTTATCCGTATGGGTGAATATGCATATAAAGGATTGGAAGAAGCATACCATTACGTAACAACCCAGAGTACGAAACACTCTGAAATGGCATTACAGGTAGAGGGTGCATTGAATAATCTGGATCGTAAAATTACAGATTATCTGATTGAGATTTCTGCTGGATCACTGACAGAGGCTGAAAGTGCCAAACACACGTCATTAATGGACACTGTACGCGATATTGAGCGTATTGGAGACCACTTTGAGAATGTGGTGGAATTGATTGACTATAAAATTTCAAACAAAGTAATATTAACAGAAGGCGCAATAGAAGACCTGAATAATATGTTTGATCTAACATTGCTAACGGTGAAACAGGCAGTGGATGCACTTGATAAAATGGACCGTGAAGCGGCTCTGGAGGTAGTTCAAAAAGAGGATCAAATCGACAAAATGGAACGTCAATACCGTAAAAAGCATATCATTCGAATGAATGAGGGCTTATGCAGCGGTTCTGCCGGAATTGTTTTTGTAGATATTATCAGTAATCTGGAACGTATTGGAGACCATGCAGTAAATATCGCAGAAGCAGTTTTAGGAGAATAAGCTTTTTAAAAAAAGGGGGGTAACCTCCTTTTTTTATCTCTTATGAAATCTTTATCGACAAAATAATATTTTTTTAAATTTATGCTTGAAATTAATTTCGCAACATGCTATTATTAATTTCGCAGTCTTGAAATAGCTATTACATAAAAAGTTTTGCGAACACGCAAAAAAAAGGTTGACAGATTTAGTTCGACATGATAAATTAAATATCGTTGCTATAAAAACAAATGATACAGGATAACATTATTCCACAGTAGCTCAGTGGTAGAGCAATCGGCTGTTAACCGATCGGTCGTAGGTTCGAATCCTACCTGTGGAGCCATGGCGGTGTAGCTCAGCTGGCGAGAGCGTACGGTTCATACCCGTGAGGTCGGGGGTTCGATCCCCTCCGCCGCTACCAATAACAAACACACAATCATTAAAATGGCGGTCGTGGCGAAGGGGTTAACGCACCGGATTGTGGCTCCGGCATTCGTGGGTTCAATTCCCACCGGTCGCCCCATTTAACTAATCATTAAGAAGGACCCTTAGCTCAGTTGGTTAGAGCTATCGGCTCATAACCGATCGGTCGCAGGTTCGAGTCCTGCAGGGTCCACCATAAAAACTCGGAGGTATACCCAAGTCCGGCTGAAGGGATCGGTCTTGAAAACCGACAGGCGGGTCAAACCGCGCGGGGGTTCGAATCCCTCTACCTCCTCCATTTTAACAACCAGCAAATGTCATAGAACATAGTAATTCACAAATGATATTTTTAATAGGGCTTGGTAGCTCAGTCGGTAGAGCAGAGGACTGAAAATCCTTGTGTCGGCGGTTCGATTCCGTCCCGAGCCACTTTCAGAAAACAAGCAGTTGATGCTTGTTTTTCTTATGCGCAAAAATTATGTAACTCGCTGCTCCGTAAAAATGTCCATTTAAGGCTTTTAAAAATATAAAGCATAAAATTTGCAAGTAGTATAAAGCTCTGATAACCTTCTATATAAAGGGGTTCCAATCCTTTATATCATTTATCATTTAAGGAGGAAGTTAATTATGTCAAAATTCGAATTACCAGAATTACCTTATGCATATGATGCATTAGAACCAACAATCGACAAAGAAACGATGAACATCCACCATACGAAGCACCACAACACGTATGTTACCAAATTAAATGATGCTTTGGAAGGTCAAGCTGATCTTCAGGCGAAATCTGTAGAAGAGCTGATCAGTAACTTGGACGCTGTTCCCGAAAGTGCCCGCACTGCGGTTCGTAACAATGGTGGGGGGCATGCAAACCACAGTCTTTTCTGGAAGCTTTTATCTCCAAATGGCGGTGGCGAACCATCCGGTGAATTAGCTGATAAAATCAATGAAAAATTTGGCAGCTTCGATAAATTCAAAGAAGAATTTGGAGCAGCGGCTGCAGGACGTTTTGGTTCAGGCTGGGCATGGCTTGTACTTAACAATGGAAATCTTGAAGTAACAAGCACTCCTAACCAGGATTCTCCATTAATGGAAGGGAAGACTCCATTATTAGGTCTGGATGTATGGGAACATGCATACTATCTGAAATATCAAAATAAACGCCCGGATTATATTTCTGCATTCTGGAATGTTGTAAACTGGGATGAAGTTTCCAAAAACTATAATGAAGCAAAGTAAATCGGTTATTTGAACACGCGGATAAATTCCGCGTGTTTTTTTGCATATATACGACTCCTTCGCTCACACTATTACAGATGCAAAGGAGTCGTATATATGCAAAAAATGATGAATTTTTTTCGAAGTAAAATGGATGGTAACAGGGATTTGTTTATTTTACTTTTAATCGGGGGGCTATATTCAGCAGGGATATTTTTATCAAACACTTTTGTAAATATTTATTTGTGGAAGCAGTCTGGGGAATATGTAACGATTGCGATATATAACTTAGCCATCGGTATATTTCAGACGATTACATTTATATTTGCCGGCAGGCTTGCTAAAAAAGTAGATCGAATTATTGTATTGCGATTAGGGGTATTTTTTCTCTCATTATTCTTTTTAAGCGTCCTTATTATTGGAGAAAATGCGGCAACATTTAATTTTATGCTTGGTAGTCTTCTGGGTATAGGGTATGGGTTTTATTGGCTCGCATTTAATGTTTTGACATTTGAAATTACGGAGCCTGATACGAGAGATTTCTTTAATGGGTTCCTTGGTATACTGCAATCTCTAGGAGGAATGACAGGTCCCTTATTTGCCGGAATCATAATTGCCAGGATGACCGACAATGTCGGTTACACGGTTATCTTTGCGATATCCTTTTTCTTATTCGCATGTGCCGTCGGAGCCAGCTTTCTGCTGAAACGCCGAGGTGCTGAAGGATTATTTCATTTCAAAAGAATCTTGGATGAGAGGAATCGAAATAAAAACTGGAATCGTATCCTGCATGCCCATTTTTTCCAAGGGTTACGGGAAGGAATATTCGCATTCGTAATTTCCATTTGGGTATTTCTGGTGACTAAAAGTGAACTTGCGCTCGGAACATTTAACATGTTTCTCTCCGGTTTATCCGTCATTTTCTACATGATTGCCACAAAGTTCATCAAACCGAAAATGAGAAAAAAGGCAATCCTTTTTGGGGCGTTGTTATTATATTTCTCCATCTTCATTATCCTTTTTGAAATCAACTATATTTTGCTGATGATTTATGCCGTTGTTATAGGGATAGCATATCCTGTTATAAATGTTCCCTATGTTTCATTAACATTTGATGTAATCGGAAAGGCTTGGAAAGCAGGGGAGTTACGGGTAGAATATATCGTTGTCAGGGAACTGTTTTTAAATAGCGGAAGAATCATTTCCATTTTTATATTTCTTGCCGGCGTTTATTTCTTTGAGGCGGATGATATTATCCCCATCTTACTCGTTTTTTTAGGTGCTGGTCACATCATGATATACTTTTTTGTGCGAAACATTTTTCTCGGCAGTTCAAAAAAGAAAGAAGTTATACTAAAAGAACAAATTACAGACGAAAAAAACCGGTGAATATGGTAAAATCATTAATGGGATTTACATTATAAAAATTACCATCTCATTGGGGGAAATTTAATGAATAAGAAAAAGAGAAAGAAGGCCCAGCTTCCCTTTCGAATTAATATATTGTTTTTTGTAGTATTTTTACTGTTTTCCGTTTTAATCCTGCAGCTTGGTGTCGTACAGATTCTTAATGGAGAAGATTTCCAGGAGGAGATTGAGCGCACAAATCTTGATACGACCAAGATTCCGGTGCCAAGGGGGAAAATATTTGATCGGTACGGAAATGTTATCGTAGACAATGAAGCAATGTACTCAATCACTTACACTCCTCCAAAAGGAGTACAGGCAGAAGATCGGCTGGAATTGGCCGAGAAGCTTGCAGTGTACATATCCATGGATGATGAAGATACACTGAAACGAATAACTGAACGAAATAAAAAGGAATATTGGTATTTAAAGAATAAAACGAAAGCAGACAGCAGACTTTCAGAAGAAGAAACTGAAGAAATGAGCAATGCTGAAGTTTACAATGCAACACTGGATACAATCACGGAAGAAGAAATAAGCGACTTCAGCAAGCAGGAGCTTGAAGTAATTGCCATTAAAAGGGAACTTGATAAGGCGTATTCTCTGACTCCACAAGTGGTTAAAAATGAAAATGTAACGGCCGAGGAGTATGCAGTCGTAGCAGAAAATCTGGATAAGCTTCCGGGAATCAATGCAACAACTGACTGGGATCGGGAATATCCGTATGGTGCGACACTAACCAGCCTGCTTGGTTCGATATCCACACAGGATCAGGGTATTCCTGCCGGAGAAGAAGAAGCATATTTAACGAAAGGTTACAGCAGAAATGACCGGGTTGGTCGAAGTGGTCTTGAACTGCAATATGAAGATCTGCTTCGAGGCAGAAAAGAGCAAATTCAGTACACAACAACGAAAAATGGTACGGTAATAGGAACAGAGACTGTTGTTGAGGGTGAACGCGGAAAAGATCTTGTTCTGACAATCGATATGGAATATCAGGAAGAAGTCGATAAGATCGTTAAGGAAGAACTCGAGACTGCAATTAAGCAACAACCTTATGAAAACCGTTATTTGAATAACACCTATGCAGTTGTAATGGATCCGCAAACGGGAGACCTTTTGGCTGTCTCTGGGATCCAATATGATCGTGAAAACGATGAATTCAATGAAGCGGCATTCATGACACTGGCCAATGCCCATGAACCAGGATCCACGGTAAAAGGAGCAACCGTCCTTGCCGGTTATCAGTCCGAAGTAATAACACCGGGACAAAGATTTTTTGATAACCCGATTGTCATCCAAGGAACCAGCCCAAAGAAATCCTGGACAAACATGGGTTATGTAGATGATATTACTGCTTTAAAAAGATCTTCCAACGTGTATATGTTTTATATCGCATTGCGACTTGGGGGAGAAACCCGTCATCCTTTTCCGGATGGGAAATCAACAAGTTTTGATAACAGTGCTTTTCAGACCATGCGCAATTACTATTATCAATTTGGACTTGGTGTAAACACAGGTATTGACTTTCCATATGAATCAACGGGCGTTAATGGGGGTACAACGAACAATCCAGGTCATTTGATGGACTATGCAATCGGACAATTTGATACCTATACTACGATGCAGCTTGCCCAATATGTTGCCACCATCGCAAATGATGGTTACCGGGTACGTCCTCATTTTCTGAAGGTAGTCCGTGAACCAGAAGCTTCCATGGAGGGAATGGGACCATTATACAGTGTGATAAATACAAAGGTGATGAACCGGATTGAAATGAGTCAAAGTCATATTGAGCGTGTACAGGAAGGGTTCCGACAAGTATTTCAGGAATCAGGAGGTACAGCTGTGAGATATTTTGGAGACAAGGATTATAATCCTGCAGGAAAAACCGGAACAGCGGAAACTGCAGTCTATCAAAACGGAGAAAAGTTAGATGATACCTTCAATCTATCACTAGTTGGTTATGCTCCCTTTGATGAACCGGAAGTTGCCTTTGCGGTCGTTGCTCCGAACACCGGAACATCAAATGATCATTCGATCAACAACCGAATAGGTGAAAGAATACTCGACGCTTACTTCGAAATGAAAGAAGAAAGAGACCAGGACAGTGTCGATGAAAAGGATGAAGAAGATAGCAATCAGGAAGAAGCTGAAGAGGAATAATCTTTCGTTTCACAGTCTGCCAATCCATTAAGGGGTGGCAGACTTTTTTAATGAAAATGATAAATTACATAAAATTTACAGTTACTTCATATATTTACGTTATAATAGTAGATATATCTATTTTTTAGAAATCCAATGTGAACGGGGGAATAAATAATGACTACTCGCAATCAATTTCAAAATGAGCTTGACGTATTAAAGGATGATATTATTAAATTGGCCAATGCTGCAGGGCAGGCATTGGATGAGTCGATTGATTCCTTATTTAACCAGGATGTTGATTTAGCCAGACATGTTATTGAGAATGATAGAAAAATCGATAGGAAAGAGCTTGAAATCAATGACAAAACGATCTTATTGATTGCTAAACAACAACCGGTTGCAACGGACTTAAGAAGAGTGATAACTGTATTAAAGATTCTTACAGATATTGAACGTATGGGAGATAATGCTAAAAATATCGCGACTTCGACTATCCATCTCGGAAAAAATAAATCTGCAATTCCAGCAGACCTCAAGGAGATGCATAAAATGACGAACGACATGCTCTATTCGTCAATGCAGGCATTTAAATACGAAGATATCTCAGTGGCAAGGAAGCTTGCAGGGATGGATGACGAGGTGGATCGGCTGTATAAAACCATTATCAGTGAACTGCTCGGAGAAACAGCAACCCATCCGGATAAAATTCAATATGTAATGCAAATTGCATTTTGTGCAAGGTACCTCGAACGATTTGCAGATCATATTACAAATGTAGGGGAGAGTATCCTCTATTTGGTGAAGGGCGAAAACTTCAACTTAAATTAATAATATAAAATGGCAGCAAGGAAGGAAACACTCCTGGCTGCCATTTTTCAGTTGGATATTTTTTCAGCAATCTGATAGAAGCTCATATCACTTGTCAATTCGTATGTTCCGATTTGGACTTTAAGACTGTAATCATGTTCATCCAAGTAATTATTGAACTCAGAAGCATTTTCAATAATATTGTTTTCTGCGAGGAGAGAACTGATATCTGATGAAGCCATGCCTGGATTAATCGTCAGTGTATAGCTTTCAGGACTATTATTTGATTCTCCATTGCCAGCAGGCTCCGTTTCTTCCGGATCGTCCCCGTTTTCCTCTTCAGTCGTACGAGTTTCATTTTCCTCTTCAGCATCCTCGGTGGAATTTGTTGCTTCTTCTGCTTCCTCCTTCTCAGAAAGATCTGTTTCATCAGAGTTTTCCTCTGAATCCACCTCTTTACTAACACTCAATGCTATGTATTCTTCTTTTGTGAGAACTGTATAACCTTTGCTTTCCAATAGTGGAATCATTTCTTCGGATTTCATATCTGCTGCAGATTGTGCTTGATTTCCAACTAAATAGAAAACAATAAGCATAATAACTGCACTTGTCAGTAATCCAACTGAGAAAGATCGAACTGTATATTTCATAAGTATCTCCTTCTAAGGTTTAATTGGTCAGATGACTCTTTTCACGTTTCTGATGGAATTCCTGGGTAAGGTCTTCAGGTGTTAGTTCCTCTTCCAAAATTTTAATTTTTTTCTTCATTTGATATGTATCCTGCATCGTGGTAATGGAAAATTGTTCAAGCTGATTTTCCAATTCTTCAATTCTGTCATTCATAAAATATGAAAGAACGAAGAGAACAACGGCAATAGTAATTACCGAAATTATCGCTATTAACATTCATAATCCCTCCTCGTATAATATACATTATTAGTTATAACATAGATTAGGAAATGAGAAAACATTATTTTTTTGGCGATAGATTCTTGAAAAGTTTTATAAACTCTGCTATTATAATAAAAGTCTGTACGAAATCAAAAGATGATGATAAAGTTAGCTGTTAAAGTTTGGAGGGAAAACACATGCGCGTAAACGTTACTTTAGCTTGTACTGAAACAGGGGATCGTAATTATATCACTACTAAAAACAAACGTACGAATCCTGAACGTATTGAGCTTAAAAAATATTCACCACGTCTAAAAAAACACACTCTACACCGTGAAACAAAATAAATGAATCTTTTCACAAAAACCCTTATCATATTAGATAAGGGTTTTCATTTTCAAAAATTACAAGTACTTTCTCTTCTGCGTAAGGATTATAAAAGCGCTCGCCATGAGCCTTGACAATACATATATTTCTAATGTTCCAGAGAGGTGGATGACATGGATAAAAAGACAGAACTTCGTACATATGCCATACAGACATTAAAGAATTTGCCGGAAAATGAAAAGCAGCAAATTGAGAGCAAGCTTATCAATCGGTTGATCACTTCTGCTCTTTGGAGCAGGGCAGAAACAATCGGAATTACCATGTCACAAGGATTTGAATGGTCGACAAAACCGATTATCGAAGCTGGATGGGGACAAAACAAGAGAATGTGCGTTCCAAAATGTTATCCAAGACAAAAAGAACTTGTTTTCTATGAACTCGAATCCTTCGATCAACTGGAAGTGGTATATTATGATCTGCTCGAACCGAAACCGGATATTAGTAAACAGACGGAAACAAATTCAATTGACCTTCTCATCGTACCTGGACTGTTGTTCGACCGAAATGGTTATCGGATTGGTTTTGGCGGGGGATATTACGATCGATTTTTAACAAATTACAAAAACATTACTGCGTCCATGTGCAGTTCCATTCAATTAATGGACCAGATTCCTGTGGAGGAGTTTGATATTCCGGTTGATTTTCTCATAAATGAAAATGAAATCCTGAGCTTGTAAAATGTATAATAAATTTTTAAAAGAAGATAACTAATAACACCAACTATGAGAAGAGGGTGTTATGATGAGATCAATTTTATCAGTAATTGCAATGGTATCAGCAGTTTCCTTGCTTTATAAGTGGCGCTACAGGCTGCTGAATACTTTATTGACGGTAGGGATCATTAGGAGGGTTGCAGTGTCGGCATCCATGAATATACCTTCTTTCCGCGAAAAGCTGTTACCGGAATTATTTAATAGCAATTCGCATAACAATTAATAAATTAACATGAAGCGGCTATAATGTTGCTTCTTTTTTTGTAGGGTAAGAAAGCATTAAATTTTTAGCAGCAATTAATTCAAACTCATAATCAGCCACGTTCAGCTCCGGTTCCTAGAAACTCCTGTCATAAGCAATGGACATTCCAAGCGCCAAAACAATAAGCTTTCCAGTCCCTTGTCAGCATAGAGTTTCTGAACAGTCACCTCCGCTTTTGTTCTGTCCAAATTAAATGGCTTCTGCTATGATAAATGGGGGGAAGGTGAAAGTATGTTTTTGGATGAACAATATAAGCTCTATCACACAGCTTATAGTCTAGTAAGTGAAAATAATTTTGATATTTTGCACATAGATGAGAACGCCAATGAAATTTGGCTGGAAAAATATGAAAATAAAACGTCTCAGGTGATTCGTTTTGTCCATAAAGGATTTGACTGGAAAAATCATTTGAGAAGGGATATCGCACAGGTTTTTCAAAAATCCAAATCATTAAAAAGGTTGCTTATCGGGAAACGTATTGAATTATATAATGTCTATGTATCATCCCACGCACCTGTAGATGATTGGCATGTATTAAAAAAACCGATGCAGCTGAAAGAGAAAAACCCTCTAAAAATGAAGGTGTATTATTTGGATAACGAGGATTCTGATAATGAGTTGAAAAGGCTGCAGGATGATCTCGATTTTTCATTGACTCCAAGCCTCCTATACAATGAAGACATAAAAGAGACAAAAGTAACCGACTACAAAGCCTATTTGGATGAGGCGCTGGAAAATAAGCGAAAAGAAGTGAAAAATGTTTTTTCTTTCGGAAAGCCCTGTTTCACATATATTTTAATCGCAATGAATGTTCTTTTATACATCCTTCTTGAATGGAACGGCGGAAGTTCTTCCATCGACACGTTAATAGAAATGGGGGCTAAATATAACCCCGATATCATTGATGGAGAGTGGTGGAGAATTGTAAGTTCCATGTTTCTGCATATTGGCTTTCTGCATTTATTCATGAACATGCTCGCTGTCTTTTATTTAGGGACTGCTGTCGAACGCATATACGGAAGAATACGATTTCTTACCATCTATTTTTTAGCCGGTATTGGTGGAGGTTTGGCAAGTTTTGCTTTTACTGCCAATGTCTCTGCAGGTGCTTCAGGAGCCCTGTTTGGTTTATTCGGGGCATTGCTATTCTTTGGATTAATCTACAAGCGTATTTTTCTCCAGACAATGGGGCAAAGCATATTGATCATTCTTTTGATTAATATCGTTTTTGGATTTTTTGTTCCCCAAATTGATATGGGTGCCCATATGGGTGGACTTTTGGCAGGTTTTATCGGTGCAGCTATTGTACACCTTCCCAAAAAAGGAAGCGTAAAACTACAGTCAGCAGCAGCCCTATTATACGTTCTGCTTATTGGAAGTCTGGCAGTGTTCGGAATTAACAATAACCTAAACAGCCAGGCTTACCAACTAATGCAGATGGAGGAGTTATTAATGGAAGAAAGATTTGAAGAAGTGGTTAGCCTTGCAAGCGAAGCTCTGGATCTGGAAGGAGATTTGCAAGGTGCAATACTGTTTCAGCGTTCCTATGCATATATCGAATTAAATGAAATAGATCTCGCCATTGTTGATCTTGAGCAAAGTATCGAAACAGAACCACTGTTACCCAACGCTTATTACAACCTTGCCTTATTGTATTATAATAATGGTCGAGTGGAAGATGCTGCCGAAATGATAACGACTGCATATAACATGGATGCTGACAATGAAGCATTTCAAACTTTATATGAAGAAATTACTGGAGAAGATCTCCAATAGAAAGCCTTTTTCAGGAAATAACAAACCATAGAACTTTCCTGTCTGCATATGGGCAAGGAAACCATTTTCCTATGTTTTCCCTTCGCTTAATATTTGGCAGAATTGCTAGCAGATGATGGGATTCTTTGAATAAGCTGCTCTTTTTTCCCATTGAATTCAAAAATAACAAGCAAATGTTCGCCTTCTTTATCTATTAAAATGAGAGGTATGAAACTATTCAATTTGTTGTTTGGAGGATCCATTGCAGGAATAATATAATTTTTATACAATCCTTCCCATAGCCGACCAATCAGATTGTTCGTTTCTTCCTGCGACATCTGTGGCAGCGCTTGGTTCTCATATTTGTACATATCGACCAATGGCAGTGATATATAATTTTCCAGATCAATATGAAAGTAATTAACCAATTCATGCCAATGGAAAAGCAGTTGCTGCCTGGATGTTCGGTCAAGCAGTTCTTTCCACTTGGATTCATATGCATTTGCAGGTGTTTTAAAAGAAGCTATAGGGGTTGTTGGAGAGTCTATGACATATAACTCATCAAATGACATTTTTTGAATGCTCCTAATAGCTTCATCGGAGTAATGATTTTCTCCATGATGAAAGGATATGCTTTGAAAGTGACGCGAATCCTCACCTCTGACCTTTTCTTCAACCTGTATATTCTTCGTATTCTGCTGCCATTTGCTTCGAACACCACGTAGTCTGCCATTATCAAATAACAGAGACACATCCTGCCTGAGATACATGATTTTATCGCTAGCAGAAGCAACCTTCCAATCCACTTCATACTTATTTGTGCCTTCTTCAGACAATAATGTCAATGATGTGCTAGCATATTCTACTGTGCTCTCCGGATCAAGCGGAAAAAAACTCACAGTCGGTGAGGTCGAGCTTTCGAATATAAAGACTATGCCAACTAATAAGATGAAGGCGATAAGCAATAATGCCTGCCATTTTTTCATATATCTCATTCCCTTATATTTTTAGAAAATTTAGCAAGGAGATTGTTAGAATTATTGGATAAAGCAAGAAAATGTTTGATTTATTTTAGTGGTATGAAGATGAAAGTTGAATAAATAACTTGTCTATAAGATATATGTCTCCATTCTTTTAATTATGTTTCGATAGAAAAGTATAGAAATTCTGTCCGGTAACAAACTATATGTATCCTTTAAAAACACCGGGTGAGAATAGATGAATGAGAAGGAACAAAAATTATTTGACAGCTATCGGGAAAACGTCGCATATGTTAATGAACGATTAGCAGTGGATAAAAGCTTCGACTTGATTAAATTAGACTTGGAATATGCGGATACAAACATGGCCATGTTCATGATAGATGGGTTTGCAAAAGACGATATTCTCCATCTGCTGATGAAATTTCTGGCAAATCTTGAACCTGACCAACTGAAACCAGATCCATTAACAAAGCTGCTAAAGACGTATCTTCCTTATATCGAAATAGATCAACAGGAAGACCTGAATCAAGTAGTAAATGCCGTTCTTGCCGGAACTACTGCATTATTTGTGGATGGCATTGAGACTGTGATTATGATTGATGCGCGGACATACCCGGTAAGATCTTCGGAGGAACCTGATCTGGAACGAGTTGTAAGAGGTTCGAGGGATGGGTATGTGGAAACAATTGTATTCAACACTGCATTAACGAGAAGACGGGTTCGGGATCGTTCCTTGAGAATGGAATATATGCAGATAGGAAGAAGGTCCAAAACAGATATATGTATTTGCTACCTTGAAGATATAGCAGACGTAAAAAGAGTGGATGAGCTTAAAGATATTTTGGATGGTATTGACACGGATGGTCTACCTATGGCTGAAAAGACGATTGAAGAATTTTTAAGCAGCAGATATTGGAATCCTTACCCCTCCATCCGATACACTGAAAGACCCGATACCGCAGCCGCACATCTGTATGAAGGACATATTCTTTTAATCATTGATGGATCACCGAGTGTCATGATCACCTCATCCACCTTTTGGCATCATTTACAGCATGCTGAGGAATATCGACAAAAACCGATGGTCGGTGCATATTTACGAATGGTGCGCTTTATTGCAGTTCTATTTTCCATTCTAATTCTGCCGTTATATTATTTGTTTTCCACGTATCCAGATCTTTTGCCTGGAGCCTTGCAATTTATTGGCCCCAAGGAAATGGGGACTATCCCATTGCTCGTTCAATTTCTGATTGCCGAAATTGGACTGGATATGCTGCGGATGGCAGCAATCCATACACCATCTTCACTAGCCACAGCATTAGGTCTAGTAGCCGCAATCATGATCGGTCAAATATCGGTTGAGGTAGGATGGTTTTCCAACGAAGTAGTTCTATACCTTGCCGTCGCCGCAATAGGATCCTATGCAACACCAAGTTATGAAATGAGTATGGCAAACAGACTTGTCAGAATCTTCCTGTTGCTCACGTCTGCTGCTTTTGGTGTAATCGGCTATGTCGTTGGAATTACCATATGGATCATTTACATTACGAAGATGAGGGCATTCCATATCCCTTACTTCTGGCCATTTATTCCATTTTCATATAAAGCATTCCGCGACATACTCATTCGGACACCAATACCTTTGAAAAATCGCAGACCAACATTCCTAAATCCCCAAGACCCGGATCGCTAAGCAGATTCGGGTTTTTAGTTAAAGAAATGAAAGCATGTTAAATTTACAGCAATTCATTAAAAATATAGACTGCCACGTCAGCCTTTCTTTTTTGATAATTCCTAAAATCTCAGTATTTTGTTATAATGAAAGTTGGTGATTTTAATGAAAACAGTTTATGATATACAACAACTATTAAAAAAATACGGAACATTTATTTATACTGGTGACAGGATAGGCGATCTAGCACTAATGGAAATGGAAATTGATGAATTATATGAAATGAAATTTTTGGAAACTTATGATTTTCAAATGGCTAAGTTAATACTTAAAAAAGAAAAGAATAGACTGCTACTCGCAAAGGAGCGATTCATTCATGAATGAGTTACTTATAGGAATCGATATCGGTGGGACAACAGTGAAAACAGGAATTATAGATATTAAAGGGACGATAATCAAAAAGTGGGAAATACCGACAAATACACAGAATGGCGGAGAGTCAATTGTGGACGATATCTGGAATTCTATTATTGAAAAAATAGATTTGCTGAGGGTGAATAAAGCTTCCATTATTGGCATAGGAGTAGGAGCACCGGGTTTTATTGATTCGGAAGCTGGATACGTTTACGAAGCCGTAAATATCGGCTGGAAAAACTTAGATTTGGCAAACATGCTGAAAGAGAAATCGGGTTTACCTGTTTTTGTGGAAAATGATGCAAATATTGCTGTACTAGGTGAGAATTGGACGGGTGCTGGAAACCAGGCCGATAATCTGATTGCTATCACACTGGGAACTGGCGTTGGCGGTGGTATCATAGCAAATGGATCAATCCTCAGCGGTGAGAACGGCATGGCGGGAGAGCTTGGCCATATCCAAGTTGTAGAGAATGGGTATGCATGCAATTGTGGTAAGTATGGTTGTTTAGAAACGGTGACTTCTGCTACGGGGATCGTACGTCAGGCGATGGAAAAAATATCCGAGTATCCCGACAGTGTACTTGGAGAAACATTCAGAAAAAAACAAGCAATAACGTCAAAAGAAATTTTTGAGCTGGCTAAAAAAGGAGATAACCTTTCGAACAGTATAATTAAACGGACTGCTGATGTGCTCGGGAAGGTGATTGCAAACATGGGTGTAATCATAAACCCTTCAAATGTATTGATTGGCGGCGGTGTCTCTTCAGCTGGCGATCAGCTTATTTCAGAAATAAGGATCGCTTTTGAACACCATGCATTACCTCGAGTCAGTGACGCGTGTGAAATAAAAGCAGCCCAGCTAGGGAATGATGCTGGCATAATAGGGGGAGCATATCTGGTTCTGGAAAGAATAAACCGAGTGGAAAATCAATCTTGATTTCCCTTCGATCTCCGATAGTACCATACTTTGTACGGCGGGCAGCAGGACTCTTACCTTAACCATTCTGGAATTTAAGGATGTACATGGGGGATCAAGCTGCCCGTAAATGTCCGATTCTCTTCAAAGCGCTTTTAAACATATATGATAGTGCTGACAATCCGACTGATGAATACCCAAAGGATTGATGTTTTTTTGCTTTAGCAAAAATTTTTTATTAACATATTGTAAAATTGGTGAAACCTTTTAAAGGGTTGTTACGTCTTATATAATATCCGTTTTTGTAAATTTATGTTTACAATCTAGTTAGTTAGGGAAAAAATACAGGTAACCATGAACGGCCCAATCTTACAAAAAAATGAAATGTGAAGAGAGATTTATAGGAGGAAGAGAGAATGACGAAATATAAACGTCCAGTTATGCCGTTATATATAATTGCAGCATTGCTATTCGGTCTAAAAACATATATTGTTTACCGGTTTATGTTCAGCATCGAATTAGACAATATAATGCAGGAATTTATTTTGCTGATCAACCCATTCGTATCTGCTTTTTTGATTTTGGCCATCAGTGTTTGGTTTAATAAAACATCACGCCAGATGAAATTTATCAGGTATGCTACATTCATTGCATCATTTGTCATTTTTGCAAACGTAGTTTTTTATCGCCAGTTTACCGACTTTATTACGATTCCCCAATTGTTTATGGGAAGTAATATGTCCGATTTGAGCTCAAGTATTTTAACACTGATAAAGCCATTTGATATCCTGCTATTTGCCGATGCGGCGCTTATATGGTATTTAAGTAAAAAACAGGAAGACAAATTAGCGGTTGACTACCAGAAGAGCGGGAAATTATTCGCATTGGCACTCTCAATGGCTTTGTTGGCAGGTAACTTTTTCCTTGCCGAAATGGAAAGACCGCAATTGTTTACAAGAGCTTTTGACCGTGAATATCTGGTGAAGAACATTGGTCTGTTAAACTATCATGTGTATGACCTTGTCGTTCATTCAAAAACAGAATCCCAGCGAGTGTTCGCGGATGGCAATGAATTGCCAGAAATACAGGAATTCATCGAAGAGAATGTACATGTAGATGAGAATTCTGATATGTTTGGTGCAGCCGAAGGAAAGAACGTTATATTCATCAATGCGGAGTCCCTCCAGGAATTTGTAATTGGCAATGAAGTAAATGGTGAGGAAGTAACACCGTTCCTAAATCGTTTGATTGACGATGAAGACACGTATTATTTCGACAATTTCTATGAACAGACAGGGCAGGGGAATACTTCAGACTCTGAGTTTCTAGTTGAAAACTCACTCTATCCGTTATCACGCGGAGCTGTATTCTTTACACATGGCGGTAATGCCTATCATGCACTTCCTGAAATCATAAAAGAAGAAGGCTATACTTCAGCAGTTCTTCATGCAAATAATAAAAGTTTCTGGAATCGCGACGGTATGTACCAAAGCCTTGGCATCGACCACTTTTACGGCGAGGAAGCATATGAAGTAACAGAGGAAAATTCAATTGGCTGGGGGTTAATGGATAAACCGTTCTTTGAACAATCCATTAAATATCTTCAATCCTTGGAACAGCCATTTTATGCGAAATTTATTACGTTAACCAACCATTTTCCATTTGAAATGAAGGAAGAAGAAAGAACAATTGATCCGTATGATTCCAATTCAAACACATTAAATAATTTCTTCCCGGCTGTGAGATATATGGATGAAGCAATCGAAGACTTCTTTGCACAGCTTAAAGAATCGGGGTTATATGAGGATTCTGTGATTATTATCATGGGGGATCACATCGGTATCAGCGCAAACCATAATAAGGCGATGAGCATGTATCTGGACAAAGAACAAATCACGCCGTATGATCAGGTTCAACTACAGCGTGTTCCGTTATTCATCCATATTCCTGGTGATGGTAATGGTGAAACGATCTCTGAAGTAACAGGTCAAATTGATATGAAACCAACTATTTTAAATCTGTTGGGTATTGAAGTAGAAAAGGATATCATTTTCGGTAATGATGTATTTTCCGAAGACAGAAAAGGGTATATCGCATTAAGAAATGGTGATTTCATCAGTGATGATTACGTTTCTACGATGGGTATTTGCTACAATCGTGCAACAGGAGAACCAATTGAAGTAAAGCCAGTCGAGACAACGGAAGAGAATGAAAATCAAACTTCAAATGAAGATGCATGTGCACCAATACAGGAGAAGGTAGAGACCGAATTATTATATTCAGATAATCTGATTTACGGAGACTTGTTCCGGTTTGTCGACTTCAAGCAAGAGGATTGAGTTCTTCCTGAGCAGAACGCGGCTGTTTATGTGTAAGAGTTAGTTGCTTACAAAATCTATACTTTCTAATTTGACAAAAAAACTGCCAGTAGCATGAAGCTGCTGGCAGTTTTTTCCATTAAAAAAGTTAACCCGTAAAAAGTTAACTTTTAAGAAAAACACATTTTCAATTTTGATTAGCCTGCTATTGTAGATATGATTGTTGCAATTGAGAAGAATCCAAATGCTAAAGCTGTAATTCCCGAAAAAACCAAAGCAAATAAGTTTTTATATCTCAGCTGACGAATAACTGAAACAACAGCCAGTACAGCTACAAATAAAAATACAATTGCTAATACGATATGCTGCATAGATTTCATCCTCCTTTAATGCTATATTTCCAATCTCAAAATTGAATTAGGAAATACTTTTGTATTATTATGTAACTAGGACAATATAGTATTTATTTTAAAGCATTCGGGTGTTTTTGTCGAGTTATAAATAAAACGGTTTCTATTGAACAAAAGCGGAGGTGACTGTTTAGAAACGCATGCATAAGCAAGGGACTGGAAAGCGCATGGATTTTTGCGCTTGGAAGTCCATTGCTTATGACAGGAGTTTCTAGGAACCGGAGCTGGACGAGGCTATTCATGTATAAAAGTTAATTAATGCCAAAATTTATACTTCTTATTTTACCAGAAAGGAAAGGGGGAGCTATGATGAATATCAAGGGTTTATCTGTTGGACCTATTGGTACAAACTGTTATATTGTTTTTGACAATAATGATGCGTTGATTATAGACCCGGGAGAGGAGCCTGAAAGAATCCTCGGTTTTGTAAATCAGCGGGAATTGACCGTACAAGCAATTTTGCTTACCCATGCTCATTTCGATCATTTCGGGGCATTGGAAGAAGTCAGAAAAAAGACTGGTGCGATGGTATATCTTCATGAGAATGAGATACCGTGGCTATCCGACCCCATGATGAACGGTTCATTCAAACTGCAGGGAAGTGAAGTTACAGCGAGTCCTGCGGAAAAAACGCTGGTGCCGGGCAAAATTGCCATCGGTGCTTTTGAATTCACCATTTTACATACTCCAGGACACTCACCTGGAAGTGTAAGCTTCGTGTTCGAAAAGGAGTATTTCGTTATAGGCGGAGACGTGCTCTTCCATCAGGGAATCGGGCGAACAGATTTGGCTGGTGGCAGTATGAGGGAACTTGAAGCGAGTATCCGTAATGAATTATACGCTCTGGATGATACGTATACTGTTTATCCGGGACATGGACCCGCAACTACAATTGGAGCAGAAAAGAAAAACAATCCTTTTGTAAGAGAGAAGTAGTGGAACACGCGGCAAACTTCTGAGCTGCAGGTAATGCTTAGTTGCACAGATGTAAATAGGAAAGTTTCGGAACATCCCATCCGCAAATTAAAAACCCTGCACATAAAATGCAGGGTTTTTGGGTTTTAATGTCCGAAACCAGGTACAAGTATAAATTCAGAATACCATGTAAAGCCGATCATAAAGACGGTACAATACGCTCCGAATAAATACATATACATGCGCTCAGATAGCTTCAAATAACTTACTGCCAGGAAAAACGCCGTTTGAACCAGGAACAATAGTGCAGTATTCATCATGTCACCGACATAAAACATTACTGTAAAAATACCTGTCCAAAAGGCAAGAACACGAAACATACGATCCATGTCTTCCCCCTCCTTTTAGGTAGCCTTTTCATTGTTATTATATATGACGTTTTCCAGAATGTAAACGAAAGTCATTAAACGGATTTCAATGTCAGCTAGATTTTCAATTTTCGTCAGACATGTTTCTTCAAACAGTTATGAAGATAAGTGGTGGTCAGTCACTAACCATACGAATCACTTCAACCCTTGTAATTACTTAAGTACTACGATTAATATGGTACGGATAGAGAAATACAAAAGCCTGTTTAAAAATGTATAAACTTATTCGGTCACGATTTCTTCATAATGTAATCTATTAGTTATCCCGAAAATTTCATCGTAGCCATTCACAGTAATGGTAAAAATTAATTCATATATATCTTTTTCCAGTTTCGTTACTTCTACCCGAACCTGTCCATCTGGGAAGTCATATTGAAGCATTGCCGGTAGTTCCAGTCTGGGAATTTCAGCCTTCACTTTTTCTCGGCCCGATTGGAAGAGCGTTTCCATTGTCAGTTGCTGAATATGTCTTTCGGTAATTTCGATATCACGCTGATAATGTTGGGTAGAAGTTGTTATCAGCAAGAGAACAATAGCTGTAATCATGATTGCGTATGGCAGGAAGAAGCCATTTTGATTAGTTGTAAAATACAATTGTTTTTTCAAAGGTATCACCTGTAAGCATAGTTATCGACACACGCACCCCAAAGGGAAGGGAGGTAAACCAAACTTCTTTTACATCCCTTAAATAAACTTCATGGCCAAGTCCGTTCACCTGTCTTCTGATTAGACTTCCATATAATTCATAGGTTGCTGTCACATCATTGTATTTTTGATAAAGGGAAAGCTTTTTATCGCTTGCTGCTAAGGTACTTGATTTTATAATATCATCCCTTAAAAATTGAAAAAATTGCTGCGTGGAAAGTTCGCCATAGTTATTTTCATATTCGGCAGCCCGGATTATATAGCCCAGAAAAGGCAGTGTAATGCTCAGGGCGGTAATCATCAGGAGAACCGAAACAAATGTGAAGCCCTTTTCACGCAGCAGGCAAACCGTAAAAACATAGCTTTTCATGTCTGTTTCGCGCATTGTCCCATGTAACACATCCTTTGATTAATTCTTGTTCCTGTTTGAATTCCAGCGAAGTTTCAATATTATTTACAGTTCTGTTGAAATGAGACGGGACCTGTTTGGTTGGGTCCCAAATAAAGTTTTGTAATTCATCGTGGAGCATATATGCCACAGTACGACGGTCACTTAACACTTTTTGTTCTGCCTCCAGGATTAAAGCTATTGGAAGCAGTGTCGACACTGCTGTAAATATAATACTCGATGCAATAAGCACTTCCATTAGCGTAAATCCACTATCTTTCCGCAATATAAAATCTTCCTTTCCCCAATTGAAAAATTATATCGTATGCAGAATGCTTCGTCGTAATTCGAATGGTTCTAGGGTATAAAAAAGTGCCGTTTTCATTAAAGCTGATGTCCGGATTACCTCTTGAATCAATTTCCATTCCACCAGGGTAATCCCGTTGAGCAATAGTTTTCGTAAAACCCTGCAGGATTTTGTAATGATCGTTATATAATCTGATAAAGACTTTCTCATTTGTAACTAGATTGGACAGGTTCTGAACATAAAGAACATCAAATTTAAAGGTTTCCAAAAATTGCTTTTCCTGCTGTTTCTCTATGCTTTCCAGATTAAAAGGGGGAAAGAGGAATAAAACGATAGACAATATACTTAATACAAACAGCAATTCAATCATCGTAAATCCAGTTTCACTATTACGGCTTCGAAACACTGGCTCCTGTACCTTCCATTGAATATATTAAATTATCCCCGTTTGGACATGATTTCTGTTCTTCATTGATATAACCCTCATCGACAAGTTCACCTAAATCTGCAGGAAACTGATTCTTCTCAATATAATAGGCGTCCACTTGGGCCTGGACTACACCTACTAGGGCGTCACATCCTTTACTGTGAACCTCGCTCCCTTTATCACCAAGGTTTGGTACGATAAGGATAATAAGCACGGAAATAATCATTAATACGATCAGCATCTCGATTAACGTGAAACCTTTATCATTTTTAAACATTTTTTCTACTCCTTCTATATCGTTTTAATTAACTGAAACATTGGCCACATCAATGTTATATAAATAAAAATGATAAAACTGGCCAAGATGATGAAAAACACCGGTTGGATCATTGTAAGACTTTTTATGATTTTTCTCTGAAGTTCTTCCATAAGTAATTCCGAGTAAATACTCAAATCTTTTTCAAGCGTATGGGCATCGGCATTTTTACGGAAAATCGCAGTCAACTGGTCTTCTAAAAAGGTAAACACTGTCAGCAAACTCGAGATATGCAGTCCCTTCGATAATTCCGTTGTCATCTGCTGTGAATAATAGGCGATAATCGGCAGTTTTTGCTGGCTGGACATGTGTTGAAGAATCTCCCGAAATGACATACCGGTTTTGAGAAGAGAACTGAAGTGTGCTGCGAAGTGAAAAGAGGTTTGGAGTTTTAAAAATCGACGATAAACAGGGATTGCTTCATAGACCTTTATTTGTTTCTCAACTGGTAATTTGCCTTTTGTGACAATCCATATAACGAATGAAACCGCACCCCCAATAACTAAGATGGAGAGGATGGTGCCAAGTATTTCAATGACAGTGACTGAAATGGCGATTGTTAAAGATACTTCATAACTGGATTGAAAAAGGTCCTGAAAGGAGGGGAGCACTTTTTGCTTAATAAAAGAAAGAAGCATTACAAAAATAACTAATAAAATGGCTGGATATCTGGTTATCTGCTGAAACTTTTTCATATAGGTTATACGTTGCTCAAACATGGCAGCACATTTTGCAATGGTTCCTTCTAAATCCCCATTGCCCCGAACAAAATAAAGATATGAAGTAATCATAGGATGGAATGCTGCCTTTTCGAAGGCTTCATCGATTGTCAGACCATCCCGCAATGAGGCAATCATCAAATCTGCAATATGCTTCGTTTCTTTGTTCCACTTAATTGTCTCCAGCGCGTCCAATAAAGGATAACCTGTAGTCAATAACCGATATAATAACTGAAGGAATCGAAGTTGCAAATCACTGTTTAAAGTTTTGTTGCGTATTAAAAATCTCTTCTGAAATAAATCCATATGCAAAAGCCTTCTTTCTTAAGTACTCGAATGAATGGAACACCTCGGACTGGAAATCCTTACCATCTATAACCCTCTCCAGTTGATCATCATCCAACAGCTCAAGTATTGCCGCTCTGCGGGCAGTTATGTCATCTTTTAAAGGGAGAAGCTCCAGTGCAGCCACTGCGATAAGGGATTGTTTCAAATCGCTTCTTTTGATCCCCATATCAATAAGGCGATGGATCGTACCGGCAGCATTTTTAGCATGTAAGGTGCTTAAGACAAGATGTCCTGTCAATGAGGCTTCAAAAGCAAACTTCGCTGTGTGCCTATCGCGTATTTCTCCTACCATAATGATATCCGGATCGTGGCGCAGAGCTGCTTTAAGCCCTGTCTGATAACTAATGCCGGCTTTTTCATTGATCTGAACCTGAAGAATATTATCTATATTCTTTTCAATCGGATCCTCCAAGGTAATTGTCTGAAAGGATTTTTCTTGTAGCATCGACTCCAAAAGGGCATATAGCGCCGTTGTTTTTCCGCTTCCAGTAGGACCGGTAAAAAGGATAATACCAGCACGGTTTAATATCCATTGCCTGATTCTGTTTAATTGATTCGGGAATAGAAATAGTTGATCAAGTGTAAGGGTTGTGCTCTGTGGAAGAATTCGTATTGCCATGCTTTCCAGATTATTCAGGGGAAGGGTGGATATCCGTAATGAATATAATCCGGAATCCTCCTTGGGCTCAATGGTTCCGTTCTGGGGCTTTCTTGTGTCGCCAATGTCCATTCCAGAAGTGAACTTATAATAGGTAAGCAGCAATTGATACTGTTCCATGCGGATACTTTTGAAATAAACACGTTTTCCTTGGATGCGGAAGTAGATGTCCGTATGATTTTGAAATGGATAGAAGTGGATATCAGAAGCTTTTACTTTAAAAGAAGCATTCAGAAGGTTGTCAGATAATTTTGATGCAGGATTCAATACATTTTTCACCTCCTTTAAAATCCAACAAATATTATATTCGACAAGTTGTGATGATTTCCTTCTTTATTTTTATAATTTTTGAATATAATTTTTTTGATAGGCAAATGATAGGAATATCATTAAAATATAAGGTGGGGTGAACATGTCAGGAAACGATTATTTGAAATTTATGACGGAACAGTTTATCACATATATGAACTTACCTTCTGAAGAAAAGAAGAAGCTGAAAAATGAAAAGAAGCAAAACCCACTATTTATGAATCGATGGTTAGGAATGCTTCCATTCACAATAAAAATAATGTTTCATAAGGAAAATAGCAGATGACGTGATCTGCTATTTTTTTGAGGTTTTAAAAAACAACTTCTGCAGAGTGAAATTGACAAAAAAGGCCTGGGGAAATTGCAGGTTTGGAGATACATTGCTAAGTTGACTTGGATTAACTGTCAGGCTTACATCGCATTTGATATAAAATGCGAAGTTATTTCTATATTGGGTCTCTAACCTGGTAATGGAAGCATGTGACTTCGGCAACCGCAGCCCGTATACACTCCGCTTTCCGCGGGCGGCTGGTGAGCCCTCCTCGTGCTATCGCACTGCGGTGTCTCACCTATGCCTTTCCTCCCGCTGGAGTCTTCGTGTATACGGGCTGCTGTTATGGAGTTTCTTTTAAAAAAGGATTCTGCTCCAGATTAAATAATACATTAAATTCACTTTCAGATCAGCCA
>NZ_LQNF01000042.1 GCF_001618145.1 Oceanobacillus damuensis | reverse complement strand
AGGGGGAACTTGACAGTTTCGTTCATATCAGTCTCCGTGTATTTCCCCGAGCTGGTTTGGAGATGTAGCTAATCACTACTCATGTATTAGCTGCAATAGCATTATTCAACTTCACCAGTCCGGGATCACTCCGGGCGGTGACTCCTCGGAAATACAAATCAATTTCCTTCGTGCGATGTGAAAGCTGACGAAGCCTCCCTTGTCCTGCGGGAATAGCACGTGTCCGAAGACCCCGCAGATTGGGTTTCTCGAGGAGGCTGAGGCCGTGCCCGCGGAAAGCATCCGCCCGGAGTGATCCCGGACGGCAGCATAACTACGTTTTTCGAGAATAAATCTACAGTTACTTCGCATTTTATATCAACTGCGATGAAAGAGCTTAACAGTTAATGCAAAATCAATATAAGCAGTGTATTTTCCAACCATTTTCATGGGCTTACCTATCAATTTCAACGCTGGTAAGGTGGTGTTAATAAAATATTAGTCCTCTTCAATAAACACAATCTCCGGTACCTCAAGGAAATTCTGGATGGCAAGGGCACATGCACCCATGACACTTGCATTTCTTCCTAAATCAGATAAAACAATTTCACGATAGCTGCTGACAGATGAAGTCAAATATCCTTCCAACTCTTCTACAGCATTCGGATATAATTTGAGCAGTTCGCTGTTTATTACTAACATTTCCGGGTTATATAAATTGATGATATTATTTAACCCGACAGAGACGTGTTTTATATATGTTTTCATTACTTCGTGGGCTGCTGGATTGTTTTCAGCCATTAATTGTTTAAGGTCACCTAAATTGCAGCTCGGTTTACGAAGCTTGTCAGCTAAAGAGGAAAATACGACTGGCTCAGCTGCATAAAGCTCCCAGCACCCGTGATTTCCGCATCTGCATTTGCCGCCATCCGGAGATATAACCATGTGGCCCATCTCACCGGCATAACCGTCGTAGCCCTTATGAAGCTTGCCATCAATCATGATCCCTGCGCCAATTCCTGATGAAAGAATCAGAGTCAGCAGGTTGTTGCTGTGATGATGCTTGTATACTCTCTCGGCAAATGAAGATAGATTAGCATTATTTTCAATGCTAATATCCATATCAAGAACTTTTTCCAAATCTGACTTTAAGTGCTTGTTATGCCACTGTAATTTTGGAACAAAAAAGATTGTTTCATCATTATTAACGGTACCGTGGATTCCGATAATTGTCTGTACGAGTCCATAATGACTGTCTGCATATTTTTTCTTGTATTTCTGAATGAGTTTGATCAACATTTTTAAAGATTTATCGTAATCCTCTGTATCGCATTGGATTGTTTCCGTGAATACCATGTTCCCCTGTAAATCAGAAATTCTGCATTTAATCTGCTCGTAATCAAGATCAATACCAAGAACATATCCTGCCTCTCCATTAATGGAGAGCATGATAGGGCGTCTTCCAACAACATTATGCTCCTGCTGTGTTTCACAAACCAACTTTTCATCGAGCAGATCAACGACCTGTACGGATATTGTTGCTTTATTCAGCCCTGTCATTTTTGACAACTCTGCCCTTGATATGTAACCGTGTTCAATAATATTTTGCAGGATTAAACTTCTGTTTATCTTCTTTATGTATGCCCCATCGCCCGTTACCATCATTATTCCCCCTTTGTTCCATTAGAAATGAGATTTATAGATAAAAACATGCTATTATTTGTTTAGCAAACAAATAATAAATGATTGCAAAAAAAATTAAAAGCTTAAGCTAGCTCGATATTTCGTGTGAAAAGGTTTACAATATTGTTCTCACAAAGATTCACACCAGTAATAATACACCCATTATAACAAAAAAAGGAGAGAATGGAATGAAATTTCTATATTTTGATTGTTTTTCAGGCGTGAGCGGTGATATGACAATAGCTTCCCTTGTTGATGCAGGCGGGGATTCGAATCATTTGGAGAACGAATTAAAAAAATTGGGGATGGAAGATGAATATGAACTAAAGTGGGATAAAGTTGTTAAAAATGGCATTACAAGCACGAAGTTTGACGTTGTGCTGCTGAATAAGGAAAAGGAACAAGGCCATCATCACCATCATCATCACGATGATGACCATGATCACAATCACAGTCATAGCCATCACCACCATCACGATCATGAGCACAATCATAGCCATGATCATCACCATGACGACCATAGTCATAGTCACGACCATTCTCACGGCCACAGTCACCGTTCCTATAAAGATATAGTAAAACTCATCGAATCAGCGGGGTTTGAGGAATCAGTGCAGGAAACGGCATTAAAAATCTTCAAAAAAATCGGTGAGGCAGAAGGACGTATCCATGGAATGCCTTTGGAAGAGGTGCATTTCCATGAGGTAGGAGCAGTCGATTCTATCATTGACATCGTAGGAACAGCTATTCTGATCCACCAAATGGGAATTGAAAAAGTAAAATCAGCTCCAGTTCCGGTTGGGGGAGGCAAAATACGGATTGACCATGGCGTATATCCGGTACCTGCACCTGCGACATTGGAAATATTAAAAGGTGTACCTATTGCTGAAAGTGAGTTAAAGTCGGAACTAACGACGCCAACTGGGGCGGCAATCATAGCTGTACTTGCAGAAGAATTTGGTGGCATGCCGAACATTAAGGTAGATAAAATTGGTTATGGTTCAGGCACGAAAACATTTGCTAACCATCCTAATGTATTACGCACTATCATAGGGGTATCTTTATAAAACGAAAAAGACTGGGGGATTTACAATGAAAATTGCTTTAATTGCTCATGATGAAAAGAAGGAAGATATGGTAAGGTTCACACAGGCCTATAAATTCAGTCTGGAGAAACATGAATTGTATGCAACAGGCACCACAGGTACAAGAATTTCCGAAAACACCGGGTTGATTATTCATCGCTTTCAATCCGGTCCACTTGGTGGTGACCAGCAAATAGGGGCGATGGTAGCCGATAATAATATGGACATGATTATCTTTTTCCGTGACCCATTGACAGCCCAGCCGCATGAACCGGATATTTCCGCACTGATGCGCTTATGTGATGTATATTCTATTCCTTTGGCAACCAACATGGGTACTGCTGAAATATTGATCCATGCACTGGAACGAGGAGATTTAAAATGGCGCGAGTACATCAAGAAATAGAATTTTCCTCAACCTGGAGAGTTGACTGGAAAACGCCTTCATGATATTCTAGTTAATGTAATTAGTTTATTGGGTAAACTAATTAGAATTTCTCGATGAAAAGGTTTCCATTCGTTCAAGGAATTCTTCTTGTTCGGTGTTAATATGTTTCGTTAAGGGAACTATAAGGATAGATGATTTTTAAATTGAAAAATGTAATATTTAAATAGAATGTGAAACGGAGTGAATTAGCTGTATGGGTATTTTACAAGAGCTGCTAAAAGATATTCCTGTTCCAAAGATGGCAAGGGTCAGTCAGACATTTGACGATACGAAGGAAGAAGATGTTGTAGGAACGCTTGTGAAACAACTGGAGCGTATAAAAAACACAGTTGAACCAGGGATGGAGATTGCTGTGGCAGTTGGGAGCCGTGGAGTCGACCGTCTTGTTGATCTGACGGCAGTGACTGTCAAATTTCTTCAGGATTTAGGTGCCAAGCCTTTCATTGTGCCATCCATGGGAAGTCATGGCGGTGCGACTGCTGAAGGGCAAAAAGCAGTGCTTGAACATTTAGGTGTCACGGAAAAGGCAGTAAACGCAGAAATTCGCTCATCGATGGAAGTTATTAAAATAGGCGAACTTCCGAATGGACTGCCAGTTTATATTGATAAACTGGCATCGGAGGCGGACGGAATTGTCGTAATTAACCGGGTGAAACCACACACTGCTTTTCGCGGACCGGTTGAGAGTGGAATTATGAAAATGATCAGTATCGGTCTTGGAAAGCAAAAAGGAGCAGAGGCTTGCCATCAATTAGGATTTAAACATATGGCGGAGCATGTCCCGGCAATGGCGAAAATGACAATGGAAAAAATGCCGATCATTTTTGCAGTAGCGACCGTGGAAAACGCATTTGATAAAGTGCTTAAGGTTGAAGTACTTCTTCCTGAAGAAGTCGAAGAACGGGAAACGGAATTGCAAAAGCTTGCTAAAGCATCACTGCCGAAGCTTTTCTTTGATCAAATAGATGTACTGGTCATTGATGAAATCGGAAAAAATATAAGCGGTGATGGAATGGATCCGAATATCACCGGCAGATATCCGACACCATATGCCCATGGTGGTCCGGATGTTACCAAAATGGTAGTGCTTGATGTAACACCACAATCAGAGGGAAATGCAAACGGTGTCGGTACAGCCGATTTTACGACAGAGCGCCTTGTCGGAAAGATGGATAAGCATGGAACCTATGCAAACGGGCTGACTTCGACCGTAGTTGGGCCGACTCATATCTCAACAACCTTGCCAAATGATAGGATGGCGATTCAGGCCGCAGTTAAGACATGTAACATTCTTGATTTCACAAAGGTAAAACTTGTTCGTATTAAAAATACACTTGAAATAAGTGAAATTGAGGTCTCTGAAGCATTGCTTGATCATGTAAAAGAGCATTCGAACCTGGAACAGACTTCCGATTTATACGAATTTGACTTTGATGAAAAAGGAAATCTATTTAACTGAAATTAATAATAAGGGGGAACTATAATGAGTAAACTATTTGATTTAACAGGTAAGACAGCAGTAGCAATCGGCGGAAACAGTACATTGGGAAGTTCCATGGCAAAAGGGCTTGCAGCAGAAGGGGCTAAAATAGCTATCGTTGGCAGAAATTTGGAAAAAGCGGAAGCTGTTGCAAAGGAGATTGAAGCAGACGGTGGTTCTGCCAAAGCCTTTCAAGGGGATGTAAGCGATCTGGAGTCCATCGAGCGTGCTGCGAAGGAAATTGAAGCATGGTCAGGCGGCTGGGATATCTTATTGAATGCTCCTGGTAAAAACAGTTCGACCCCATTCATGGAGCTTGCTCCGGAAGAATGGGATGATATTATGGATGTTAACCTTAGAGGTCTCGTTTTCAGTACACAGATCTTCGCTAAACATATGATCGATCAAGGGAGACAGGGAAGCATCATTAATATCTCTTCTGTGTCATCTACAACACCATTGTCTCGCGTATTCACGTATTCGGCATCAAAAGCTGGCGTGAACAGCGTGACTCAATATTTGGCTAAAGAATTCGCACCGCATGGCATTCGTGTGAATGCGATTATTCCTGGGTTCTTCCCTGCTGAGCAAAATCGCAAAATTTTGGATGAAGATCGTATTGACTCCATTATGAGACATACACCAATGAACCGCTTCGGTGAGCCTGAGGAATTGCAGGGGGCAGCTGTGTACCTTGCATCAGACAAAGCGTCCGGCTTTGTGACTGGATCACTGCTGCGCGTTGACGGTGGTTATGGAAGTATGACAATATAGTAAATACTAACGAAGGCTTTGGGGGAAGTTGAACACCTTCAAAGCCTTTTCTCTGTTTGTGTTATAAACCAAGTGGCATCGTATAATCACTATACAGCTGTAAAGGATGAGATTTCTTTGAGAAAAAAGTTAATTATCGGACTTGATATAGGAACAACGAGCGCTAAAGCGGTCATCTTTGATTTGAAGGGTAAATTGATTGCCGAATCGGAAGAAATGGTCACTACCTACTACCCTCAGCAGGGATGGGTGGAACAGAATCCGGATGAAGTGGAGGCTGCATGCAGGGTGGCGATGAAGAATGCTATCGGGCAGGTTGCGGAAGAAAAGTATGAATTGCTTGCGACCGGAATATCCTGTGCAATGCATTCTCTCATCTGTGTAGATGAAAATAGTGTTCCATTATCGAATATGCTGATCTGGTCGGATGGTCGGAGCAGTGAATTGGCAGAGAGATTAATGGAGACAAGGGGTAAAGAAATATACACCAGGACAGGTACCCCAATCCATCCCATGACCCCTTTTATGAAGCTAATATGGATGCGTGAAAATAATTACGAGGCATATGAAAAGGCATCCTGCTACCTGACGTTTAAAGAATATTTGCTGCAGAAGTGGTTTGGCAAATGTGCCATCGATTATTCCATGGCTTCATCAACAGGACTGATGAATGTTAAAGAATTGGACTGGGATAAAGAAGCACTGGAACTGGCAGGAATTAAACGAGAACAGCTATCCCCAATAGTTCCTCCTACAGAAGTTTTTACGAGTCTCATTGAAGAAGTTGCCGATGAGATCGGGATTTCAAAGGAGTTGCCTTTTGTTATCGGTGCTGCTGACGGCCAGTTGGCAAACCTTGGAAGTGGTGCGACATCTCCTGGAGAAGTCAATGTCTCGGTTGGTACAAGCGGAGCAATCAGACAGTTTGTGAATGGTGCTCCAGCTAACGATGAAATGGAGACATTCACTTATGCGTTTTCTGATAAAACATCGATCATTGGTGGTCCTACAAATAACGGGGGAATTGCATTACAATGGTTTAAAGATGTGATTGAGTTTAAAGGTACCCATGATGAGCTTCTTGCTGGAGCGGAAGATGTGAAACCTGGTTCAGAAGGTATTATCTTTCTCCCTTATATAAATGGGGAACGGGCACCACTATGGAATCAGCGTGCGAAAGGTAATTTCTTTGGCCTCGGGATTGGGCATAAGAAAGAGCATTTAGCCAGAGCGGTGCTGGAAGGAATTACATTTAATATTTATCAGATTGGTCAATCCCTTGAGAGAATGGCTGGCGAACCGAAAAAGATCAGTGTCAATGGCGGACTGTCAAAATCCCGTCTGTGGGTGCAGATTATGGCTGATGTTTTTGGTATGGAAATCCATATATCCGATACACATCACAATGCCGCTTGGGGAGCTGCATGGACGTCTCTTGTAGGTATTGGTGAAGCGGAGAGCTTTAATGCGATTAAGGAAAATATGCCTGCGGAAGAAGTAATTGAGCCGAATATGGAAAACCATGAAAATTATTTAACTATTTTTGATAAATATGAGAGAATAGCTAAAGATTTATCCGTTTATTTCACGTAGAAGTATAAAGCAATAAATGTAAAACTGTATCGACATTATTCAGGGAGGTAACTTGATGTGGAAGAAATTTTAAAACAGCTTCAGGATGGAACACTAAGTGTGGCGGAAGCAAAAGAACGACTGGCTACATATGAGAACCTGGGGTTTGCTAAAGTGGATCATCATCGGAAAAAACGTCAAGGGTTTCCTGAAATTATATATGGAGAAGGCAAGTCTCCGGAACAAATCACAGCTATTATTGAGGCAATAAAAGCGAAAAATAATGATGTTTTAGTGACTCGCATCAATAAAGAAAAAGCAGAAGCAATCCTAATGCAGCATTCCGAGTTAACCTATAATGAAACTGCCCAAATTCTTTACTGGAAGCAACAAACCAAATCTGCTGATGAAGCTAACGGTTATATTGCAGTGGTTTGTGCCGGCACTTCTGATTTGCGAGTAGCGGAGGAAGCGGCTGTGACAGCAGAAGTTCTGGGAAGTAATGTTCACCGTATTTATGATGTTGGTGTTGCAGGAATCCATCGCCTGCTGGATAACCTGGAAGAGATCCAACAGGCTACAGCTTCCATTGTCGTCGCAGGGATGGAAGGAGCACTTCCAAGTGTGGTTGGCGGCCTTGTTTCCCATCCGGTTATCGCTGTTCCTACCAGTGTAGGATACGGTGCTAACTTTAACGGCTTAGCTGCATTGCTGACAATGCTGAATTCCTGTGCATCTGGAGTGAGTGTGGTAAACATTGACAACGGTTTTGGCGGAGCCTATAATGCCGTAATAATTGATCGGCTTGCAAATAAACAGTAGTTCTTGGCGGATAAGGCACTCGCTTAGGGTATGTCAAATGCAGCGTTCTAAAGGAGAGTTTGTAGAAATGGAATCCTATCGTCCTCCAAACGAAGAGCATATAGATGATCAGATGGTGAAGATGGAAGTTAATCTTGATGACATATCCGGCGAGTGGCTTGGTTATGTGATGGATGTACTGTTTGACGCCGGGGCAAATGATGTCTTTTATACACCGATCTATATGAAAAAGAACAGACCCGGTGTATTGCTCCAATTACTTTGCAGAAAAGAAGCAATCAGCGAGATGAAAGAAATCTTGCTGAAAGAAACGACAACACTAGGCATTCGGTATTATCCACTGACCGTACATCGAATGGAGAGGGAATTCATTCAGGTGGAAACAAAATGGGGACCCATTACCGTTAAACAAGGGATTGCAAACGGAGAGGTTTTCCAAAGCTCACCTGAATATGAAGAATGCAGAAAAATAGCCCAAGAACAGAATGTGCCACTGAAAAAGGTCTATGAGGAAGTGTGGAAACACGTCGGTAAGTAGATTTTAATTAGGTGATGTATATCTTTATTGTACGAAAGTGGAAAGCGACGACTAGATACAGGCTTGAATTATAATTGGCTATTATTCAAGCCTGTTTTTTTATGTATCAATATATTGGTAATTTTAATTTTTAACTGAATAAATCACTTGATAAATTAAACGCTTACACATATGATGTATGTAAAAATATAATTTGTTTGATATACAAACTATCACTTTTCTATTGAGTAAGAGTTACATAATATTAATTGATTGATGTAAGGAGATAATCATGAGAATCAACGGTATTTATAATTATCTTTATATTTTTTATTCCGCCGTTTTCCTGCTGCATATTTTTAATATTTTTATAGAAAGTGAACGTTTGAATTTTATCATTGGTATATTGGCAGTTATCATGCTAATTGTATCATTTAAGAGAGCTTCCTCACTTTTTAAAACACTTGGAAGTGCATTTATAGGAATAGGAGCTCTGGCATTTCTGACAACAGGACAACCAATAAGTACAATACCGGAATTGCTAACATCCAACATGTCTCTTTTAACCCTTCTGACTATGTTGCCATGGATGAATAGTGTCGTTAGAAGTGGGAGGTTCGACCGTACTTTAAATAACCTGTTGAATGTGAACGCTTCGGATTTGGGTAAGCTTTATCCCCGCAGCTCTATAACGACGTTGACGCTTGCTGCATTTTTAAATTTATCGGCAGCATCCATCTCTCAGGATGTGTTAAAAAATAATTTAAGCCAATTAAACAAAAAAGTACGGGATTCGTTCATCGGTACAGCAACATTAAGAGGCTATTCCTTGGCGCTCATATGGAGTCCCCTGGAAATTTTGCTGGCCGTATCGATTTTTACTACAGGAGTCGACTATGTTTCTTTACTGCCATGGCTTTTACTGATAGCCTTTCTTACATTTGTGCTCGATTCAGTATGGGGCCGGTTTCATTATAAAAAATATACTTATGACAATGCTGTAAAAGTCAATCTGGATATGATGAAATTGATGAAGAAAATGTTGCATTTGCTGGCAGCGCTCGTATTGTTTTTGACAACTGTCATCGTACTGGGAAATCTTTTGGGTCTCGATTTTATTTTTACGGTTACAATTCTTATTTTTCCCTTTGCTCTTGTTTGGTCGATTATTATGAATCGCCTGCGAAGTTTTTGGACAATTGGCTGGAAAACATGGAAACAAAGTACAAATTCCATGCAGAATTTTGTAGTATTGTTTCTTTCATTGGCGTTTTTTGCAAACAGTATTGATGGCACCTCATTTTTAGATTTTATTCAGCGGCCGTTACTATTCTTTTCTGATTATCCAATGATCATATTTATCTTTATCCAATTGACTTTTATATTTTTAAGTATGTTCGGTGTTCACCCGATAGCGACAATTGGGATTCTTACTGGTATGATAACGACTCTATTGGAATATATGAACCCTATCAGTCTTGCAATTGTTTTAACAACTAGTGCAGTTGCAACATTGACAGTTGGATCATATGGGTTGGTTGTCCAATTAACATCAATTAACACGGGGCAAAATCCATATCGATTAACACTGAATAATTTGCCATACGCCCTCGTTTTCGGGGCCATAGGTTCGACCGTAGCATATTTTCTGCTATAAGAAAGCCTTGCATTTCAAGAAGCTTGGAAATGTCGTTACTCGTCCTGTGAGAAAAATTTGTGACGCAATATATGTAAACTGCGACGTAATTTAGATTTATTTCCGGAAATATGTGCGCATCTGTTGCCGTCCGGGATCGCTCTGGGCGGATGCTTTCCGCGGGCACGGCCTCAGCCCCGAAGAGAAAACCACTCTTCTGGTCTTCGGACACGTGCTTTTCCCGCAGGACAAGGAAGGCTTCGTCAGCTTTCACATCGCACGAAGAAAATTGGTTTTTAGTTTCGAGGAGTCACCGCCCGCCGCTCACTCGGACTGGTGAAGCTGTATAATTAGATTTTGTTATTAAGGCTGCAGTTTATTAGCAGCAAACTTAACCAGCTCGGGGAAATACACGGAGACTCCTACGGGAAGAGAGGCATAGGTGAGACACTGAAATGCGTAGCATGAAGGGGCTCACCAGCCACCCGTGGAAAGCGCAGTGTATTTCCCCGAGCGGTAGCCGAAGTAACTCGCTTCCATTATCCGTGCCAACGTTCTAACACAAATAGTAGTTACGTCGCATTTTATATCAACTTCGACGATAATAAAGCAACAAATCTTTTAAAAAGAATCATAGGAAAAGGAGTGTTTAAGATGCGTAAGGTAAGATGGGGGATTTTGAGCACGGCAAAGATTGCGCAGAAAGAATTGATACCTGCTTTCCTTCGGGCTGCGAATGCCGAGGTGAAAGCGATCGCAACAAGCGGAAGAATTGAAAAGGCCAAGGAAGTAGCAGAGAATTTCGATATCGAAAAAACATATGACAGTTATGAGGGTTTACTGGAAGATGCCGAAATTGAAGCCGTTTATATACCATTACCAAATCACCTTCATAAGGAGTGGGTAATCAAAGCTGCCAGGAAAGGAAAGCATATTTTATGTGAGAAACCTGCAGCCTTGAACACGGAAGAAGTGCTTGAAATGAAGAAAGTATGTGAGGATGAGAAAGTATTGTTTATGGAAGGATTCATGTATCACTTTCATCCACAACATAAGCGAGTGCAGGAAATAATTGAATCCCGCGAAATCGGTGAAGTCAGATTCATGCGAGCATCCTTCTCATTTAATCTTGCTCAGAAGGAAAACAGTATAAAGATGAATGCAAAGGGTGGCGGCAGCATTTATGATGTCGGATGCTATGGTATTCACTCCATCAGAAATATTCTTGGGGCAGAGCCGGAATCGCTGCAGGTTCATGCTGTAAAAGATTCTGATTATCAGGTAGACACGGATGTGATTGCCTATTTAATGTTTCCTGACAATGTAAGAGCGACATTCGATGTAAGTTTTGGAATGGCAAGAAGAAGTGAGTATGAAGTAATTGGCACAGAAGGACGAATCATAGTACCAAGGGCATACCGACCGGATTGGTTTGGCGGTGACGGGTTAGTTATTGTCGAAAAAGAAAATGTTTCACGCACAGAAACCATTCAAGGCGATCAATATCGTAATGAAGTCGAATCAATCTCAAATGTTGTCATAAATGGTTATTTACCAGAAGAATTAGAGCATCATTTTAGTAACACGGTTGATAACCATCGAGTGATGGATGCTTGCTTTAATTCGATGAACACTGGGAAAATAGTACCTGTAGTATGATGCATATTTTTTAGAGCAGATTTTTTAGGTTTGCTCTAAAAAAAAGCTTGAATTATAAAGCGCTTGCAATTATAATAAAAGTCAGTAAATATATTAGTTTGTTTAATGAACAAAATATAATTGCTGCAAGGGGATATTTTTTAAAAAAAGGGGAGGTTTTTTGATTGAAAAAGAAAACGTTATCATTGTTGGCGATATTATTATTTGTAGGAGTGGTTTTGGCTGCTTGTGGCGGGGAAGATGAGAATGATACAGATGGGGCTTCTGATAGTGAAGAAACTGTTACACTCCGTCTAGCAGAGAATCATCCCGAAGATTACCCAACAACTATTGGAGATAAGGAATTTGCAAGACTTGTAGAAGAAAAAACAGATGGTCGTTATGAAATTGAAGTATATTCTGGTGGGCAGCTCGGAGAAGAGTCTGAGGTTCTGGAGCAGCTGCAATTGGGAACAATTGAATTAGCTAGGGTTAATGCAATACCTCTAACACAGTTTTCTGATCAAATCGGTGTATTATCCATGCCTTACTTATTTGAAGATGAAGACAAAAAATGGGAAAAGTTAAATGGTGAAGTTGGACAAGAACTACTGGGAACATTGGATGGTTCAGGATTAAAAGGATTGGCATTCTATGATTCTGGTGAAAGAAGTTTTTATAACTCCGTTCGCCCAGTTTCAACTCCTGAAGATATGAAAGGCCTGCAAATTCGAGTGCAGTCATCAGACTTGGCAATCGCTATTGTTGAATCTTTAGGTGCTTCTGCTACCCCTATGGAATATGGTGAAGTGTATTCTGCGTTGCAAACAGGTGTGATTGACGGTGCTGAAAATAATTTCCCAAGTTACTATACTGCAGGACATTATGAAGTAACACCATATTTCACTGTGAATGGTTATCAAGGAACACCAGAAGTATTGTTGGCATCCGAAAGTATATGGGATGATTTAAGCGAAGAAGACAAACAAGCATTTAGTGAAGCAGCGATGGAATCAGTAGAAGTTCAACGTGAAGCATGGGCAGAACTGACAGAAGAAGCTCGGGAAGCTGTTGTAGAAGCTGGAAGTGAGCTGACAGAAGTAGATGATATTTCCGAATGGAGAGAAGCTGTACAACCTGTATATGATGAGTTTGGGGAACAATATGCAGATTGGATTGAGAAGTTAACAGAATAATTTACCCTGGGAGGAGTGAGAGAAGGCGTTTTCTCACTTCTCCTATTAATTAAGGAGTGGTAAACAGGATGAAAGTTTTTCAGACGATTACGGACATACTGAACCGGATACTTTTAGTAGCTTCTTTATCCATACTCGCAGTTATGGTCCTTGTAATAATTTATCAGGTTTTCTCCCGTCAAATCCTCGGTTCGGCTCCCGCATGGAGTGAGGAAGTATCGCGCTTACTGTTTGTATGGGTCAGTTTTCTGGGCATCGCCTATGGTTTTAGAGAAAAACTTCATATTGGTGTAGGAGTTTTAATTGATAGGTTGCCAAAGAATGTTCAGAATATATTTGATTATTTCGCAAAAGTACTTGTCATAGGGCTTGGATGTATCCTGTTTTATTATGGATGGCAATTTACTGTGTTAACCAGCAGCTCAACAATGCCTGCGACCGGTATGCCTTCCAGTGTCCTCTATGCGTCTATACCTGTATCCGGATTTTTTGTAGTGCTAAATGGTGTTGAATTGCTTTTTAGAAAAGGAATGCATCAAGATCTAGAAGATGTAAGTGAGGTGTAAGAATAATGGAAGTATGGATTTTATTGGGGAGTTTTTTGCTGCTTATCATATGCAGAGTACCTATAGCACTTACACTTATATTATCTTCCCTCGCTACAGGTATATACATGGGCATTGATTTATCTGCGATTATCCAGCGAATGGTGGCTGGCCTGAACTCTTTTTCTCTATTAGCAATCCCATTCTTTATAATTGCAGGTGAAATAATGAACGAAGGCGGGATTTCCCGAAGATTAATCAATCTGGCAAATGTCCTGATTGGGAAAATCAGAGGGGGATTAGCCATGGTTAATGTATTAGCCAGTACGTTTTTTGGAGGTATCTCCGGGTCGGCTATCGCTGATACGTCTTCTGTTGGTTCGGTTATGATACCGATGATGAAAAAACAAGGCTATGATTCCCAATTTGCTGTTGGTGTTACGGTCTCGAGCTCTGCACAGGGGGTTCTGATTCCGCCGAGTCACAATATGATTATTTACTCTACCGCTGCTGGTGGAGTTTCAATTGGTGCGCTGTTTATAGGAGGACTTCTACCAGGAATACTACTTGGTGCCGCTTTAATGGTTATCACCTATATCCTTGCGGTGAAAAGAAAGTACCCTGTCGGCGAACCTGTTAAAAAAGAAGATATTCCAAGAATTGTGTGGGAAGGTTTATTAGGTTTATTCACTGTTGTGATCATTCTTGGAGGAATCTTAAGTGGTTTCTTTACTGTTACGGAATCTGCAGCAATAGGGACACTGTATGCTTTTATCATAACTTTCCTGGTGTACAGGGATATCAATATAACTAGAATGGGTGTTATTTTACAAAGGTCCTTTAAAACACTCTCGATGGTTCTGTTTTTAATTGCTGCTTCATCTGCTTTCGGTTGGCTGCTGACGCTTCTGAAAGTTCCTGCGATGGTATCCAATGCACTAATCACTATTTCTCCTAATGATGCGATAACTATTTTGTTGATAGTAATTATCTTATTGCTGTTGGGAATGATTATGGACATGGCACCACTTATATTAATCGCAACTCCGATTCTGCTGCCGGTTGCAATCAATGTAGGAATGGATCCGGTCCACTTTGGAGTGTTATTGATTTTATGTCTTGCCATTGGCTTGATTACACCACCGGTTGGAACGGTACTCTTTGTAGGTTCGGCAATTGGTAAAATTTCAATTGAGAAAGCTACAAAAGGCTTGCTCCCGTTCTATGCAGTCATGATTTTGATGGTGCTTGTTGTCGCATTTGTTCCTGGCTTAATTTTATGGCTTCCAGAGATACTGGGACAATAAAGTACCGTTGTATACATTTCTATCCGTTTGAAAGCTTTGGAATTTTAAAGTGAGTACTTGACATAGTGCCCTTTACTATCCAAGGCTTTTTTTATTTATGTCAATCTGCCAATGTTAAGTTTATTGCCAATGAAAGAAAATGTTATTATTTAGTATAATGGAGCTATCAAAATAAGTACTGGGAGGTTACGATATGAATCAAATAAGAAATCTGACCAAAGCAGATTATGAAGAAATCTTTGCGTTGTCCCAATTTGCCTTTCAATACATGCTTTCGGATGAAGAGCTTGTCAAAAAGAAAGAGGAAGCGGAGCGGCATATAATCTGGGGCTGGATGGAAAATGGGAAACTAGCTGCTAAAGCCCATCTGATTCCATTATCAGTGAATATTAACGGAAAGACCTTTGAAATGGGAGGGCTCAGCGCGGTTTCCACCTGGCCGGAATACCGTAGAAGTGGAATGGTGAAGCAGCTTCTCTCACATGGATTAAAACATATGAAAGAAAATGGTCAGCTGCTTTCTTATTTACATCCATTTTCCGTCCCCTTCTACCGAAAATTTGGCTGGGAAATTGCATTTAGTGAGAAACAGTATACAATACCGATGGATAAACTGAAAGGAACTTGGTCAGCAGATGGATATGTAAGAAGAATCGAGTCGGACATTGAGCTTTTAAATGGCATTTATAGGACGTTCGCCATGAACTATAATGGTATGCTTATGCGTGACGAAAAATGGTGGGAGCAGCGTGTTTTGGCAAAAAAAAGCATGGTGGCGGTTTGTTATGATCAGCACAATCAAACAGAAGGATATCTGATCTATAGTGTGAAACATAATGTGCTGGAAGTGGAAGAGCTTATCTATAACTCGTTAAATGGCTGGAAACTGCTTTTGGAGTTCATTGCTAATCATGACTCGATGGCTAAAGAAGTAAAAATGACCGTGCCGGAAGATGATAATCTGCCTTTATTGGTCGATGAACCTAGATTCAAACAGGAAACCTCTCCATACTTTATGGCACGAATTGTGGACGTGTTGGCATTCTTAAAAGAATTTCCTTTTGAACCAGCTCCAAACACATCGATCTCCATTCATATCGAAGATTCTTTTCTGCCGGAGAATAATGGTTTATATCAAATTCATCAAACAGAAGAAAGTAGTGCCGTATCTTATCAGGATGGAACAGCAAAAGACAATGGTGGAGTCAATTGTACCGTTCAGCAACTGACAGTAATGTTGCTTGGATATAAGCGACCAATGGAATTGTACAAAGCTGGCCTTATTCAGGGCGATTTGTATTCTGTAGAGGTATTGGAAAAGCTTATCCCCATAAAGCAAACATATTTCCCGGATTTTTTCTAATAGGACTTATAGCTTGTTGTCATGAGAAAATACAAAATTCATAGTATTTCCCTAAATTCTAAGTTAAAATTAAGGCAATAGGGTAAGAAGAAAAGGGATGTAGCATATGACATATCGTATTCATTTATTCAGAATCCTCACTTCAATGGAGGACAATTTATTCCGAATCAAAAAAACGGAACGGATTCAAAACTTGTGGAAAGTTAGTATCATACTTGCTCTGACGTCAGTAATTGTATATTTATTGATGGCATTTCTCGGGTTAGGTTCAGAGGGTATATCGAGTAATGCGGTTTCATTGTCCCAGCCAGCTTATGAAACTAGTAAGCTATGGTTTGTTTTAGGGCGGATGCTATATGCTTTACTATTTGCCGCGTTTATTTTGTTTGTACCTAGTCTGTTATTTTACCTTTTAACCGGGATACCATATAAAAAGCTTGTTATCATGCAGCAGGTTGTGCTGGCAGTCATGCTGGTGGAACGGGTGCTGTGGATACCACTTGTTATCTTTGCCGGTTTGAATTGGCAGGTATCTCCTATATCCTTTGGAATTATTGCTTCCTACATCACGGAAACGCCATGGATCATTTACTTTTTCGGAGCAATAACGTTATTTCAATTATGGATTATCTGGTTTCAGGTAAAGTATCTTTCAACTTTCTCGGAAATGAAAAAGTATGTGATCTGGATTAATGTAGTTTTATTGCATTTCCTTGGCTGGTGTCTCGCCGCACTTACCGCTTTTACAGATTCATACATATTAGGTGGGTGGTTTGGATGATGCAGAGGAGAATAATCCAGCTGCTTATGCTTGTTTTTATTGGTGCAAACTTTCTGCTTGTATACCTTGATGATGAAGGAAAAGTTGAAAGGACTGCATATATCAATCATTGGTCGGAAAGCTTTGAGACGGATATGGCAGAGCGTCTCTACAAGCCGGGTGTACTGACATCGACCGGTGAGGAACAAGTTTATTTTGACCAGAGTCTGGGAAGTTTTCAAGAATTCCTTGTTGAAGAAGGCGATACGGTAAATGCCGGAGATCCGCTTTACAGCTATCTTGTTCACGATTATTTTGAGACCGAAGCAAGTTTAATAAATCAGACTGACCAAATAAATGGCGAGATTTCAGCGATCGAAACAGCAATATCTCAAATTGAAATGTACCAGCTCCCTATGTCGATAACAGACATACCTAATACCTTCACGCTGACAGATGAGCAGCTTGAGTTGGAATTCCCCCAAACATCGATTGATGCTGAATGGATGAGGGAGCAATATTTGACAGAAAAGCAAAAAGAATTGTCGCAAAAAAGAGTGCAGCTTGAGACGCTCGAAAGACAACTTACTGAACTCCAGCTTTCTGGTGATACGATAACAGTGGAAAGTCCATATACCGGAACAGTAAGTAATATAAAAGACACGCTGGATAATCCGGTCATCACGATTCAAAATGCTGAACTGCATGTGATCGGTGAACTGACTGAAAACGAGCGTACCAAAGTTCAGGAAGGACAAGCCGCGGAAATTGATGTTCTTGAAATGAGTGTCAATATGGAAGGGGCAGTTCAAGAAGTAAGTAAATTGCCCAATTCTATCAAAATCAAAGGTGAAAGTATTTACCCTTTCCAAATCGCTTTAGATGAGGACACCGAAATAGAAGGACTGCTTCCCGGTTTTCATGTCGATGTTGCGATAACGATGGAAGAATCCATCGGGGCGACAGCACTTTTCGAGGAAGCCGTTTTCAATGATGCTGTCTGGAAAATGACCCATGAAGGAAAGCTCATCAGGCAAAATATCAGCACCGGAATTTATATGGACAGCATGGTAGAGATTGTGGAAGGTGCAGAACCTGGGGACTGGGTTGCTGTGGATCCACCAAGTTTATTCCACGATGGGGCGAATTTCATTACGCCATTACAATGGAAGGAAATTACAAAAGATTCCTTTTCCGTTTCGGATAATACTTGGGCAGAAAGCTTTGTGACAGGTATATTGTCGAGATAGGAAGCAGGCCTGGAATACTCCAGGCCTGTTCCATGATCAAATATTGGCCGCTTTATGAATGTCTGCGTCTTCCCTGATTTCTTTTCTGTGATACATCACATTGACGATAGCGCCAATCAAAAGAATGATGCCTGTTAGAAAGAACCAGATCATTAGTACAATAATCCCGCCGAGACTCCCATAAGTAGCGGAGTAATTTCCGAAATTACTTATATAAATGGAAAATCCGATTGAAATGACCTGCCATAGAATACTGGCGGTCAATGCTCCCGGTATAATATGCTTGAAAGGGATTTTCTTATTCGGTGCGAAGTGATACAGAACCATTAATAGTGCCGTAATCACGAGAATACTGATTACATACCTGAGTATTTGCAGTAAGATACTCATCTCTGAACCTATTCCCAGCAGTGATGCAATAAATCCGAGAATTACATCTCCGAATACAGGGAGCAAAATAGCTGTCACAACGGCCAGAATCATGCTGATCGTTAAGCCGAAAGCAATCAGGCGTGTGACAATGAATGAACGTGTTTCTTCCACATCATACGCTTCATTCGACGCTTTAATAAAAGCATTAATTCCGTTTGAGGCGGACCATAGGGCACCGATTATACCGACAGTAAGCAAGCCGCCCCTTGGAGTTTCAACAAGACTGACAATATTGTCCTCGAACACGGAAGCTAGTTCTCCAGGTACAATGGAAGTAATAAAACGCATCGCATCTTCTGGGCTTATGTTAAAGTAAGGAATGATTGCAAATGCTACAATAAGTAAAGGAAAGATTGCCAGCAGAAAATAATATGCCAGTGAGGCCGCGAGTAATGTTACATTATTATCTTTGAATCTTTCCATGAAATTTTGGGAAAATCGTTTAAATTTAGTCATTGTATACCTCCACCATGATATTAATATACCTTTTCTATACCCGCGGATAATGCGAATCAATCTTTTTGGTTGAGAAAACAGAAAACGTTTTATTTATCAAGGCTAGTGGTATAATATTTCAAAAGGGAGGGATTTTACATATGGAAATAATATATGTGGGCATTCTACTTTGTTCGATTGCGTTTGCCATTGTAGTTATCTATCTATCCTTAGTACTGAACCGCGTTACAAAAACGGTGAAGTCACTCGGTACCTCCATGGGAGAACTGGAAAAGGAACTGGAATATATTACACCGCAACTGACACAAACGGTTCGGGAAAGCGATAAACTTGTAGATGATATAAGCGAAAAGATAAGAGCTACAGACAGCCTGTTTGATTCGGTTGAAGAGATGGGAACTGCAGTCAATTCGCTTAATGAAGTGTATAGTAAAAAAACGAAAGCACTTACCAATGTGGAATTAGAGCAGAAAATGAAGCCCTTTGTCGGAGGAATTACGTGGAGTGAAGCAGCAGTGCAGCTCTACACTAAATGGAAAACGACAAAGCGGGCAGGTAAGAATGAAGTAATGGTACAGAAATCAAAAGGGGTACCTGCAAATACAGGAAGTGAGGGATAGGGATGACTTTAGTTGGGATAGGTGTATTACTGATCGGCATGGCATTCATTATATTAGCAATATTTATTGGACATGCATTGAACAATCTGGCAGGCGTATTAAGTGGAATTGATAAAACAGTACAGCAGCTGCCGAAGCAGTTGGATAATGTTTTTAAAGAAACTGGCAATATGATTAGTGAAAGTAATAATACATTGGTGGATGTGAATGACAAACTTCACCAATTGAGCCCTCTGTTCTATATTGTAGGAGATGTTGGGAATGCTACAAGGAAATTCTCTTCCTCATTAGTGGATGTTACAGATTCCGTAAAAACAAAAACTGATGATGGAAATGATGTGGCAGATAGTAATAAGCTTGGGGGTCTCTATGGTTCATTTGCTTTAGGGTATTACTGGCTGAAAAAACGTCAGGAAATGAAGAAAGCAAAAGGGGAATTCACCGATGGAAACCAATCCTAAAAAAGGGAATGCATCATTGATAGCAAGTGCTGTTGGAGGCGTCACCTTAGGGTGGCTGTTAAAGAACTATGTATCAAAGCAACAGAAACTGGAAGAACATCAATCCGTTCTTCAAAGGATAAAGCAGTTTGAGAAGCGGCTTTATGAAGATGGTCAAAAACGGGCATATGATATTGAAAATATCAAAAGGGAAGTAAAAAGCAGAATAGAGGTATGAAAATCTGATCCCTGCATAGAAGCGGGGATTTTTTCATGCTGACAGGACGTACCGATTTTAGCAGGCCTACCGCTGTTCCGGGCGAGAGTGCTTTAGTATATTTCCGTTGAATAAGTTCCTCATCATTGCAGCAGGGCAGCCGATTAATAAGATCGGCTGCCCTGTCAGTGTTTTATCACATGTTAATTGTATTTCTTTCCTTTTTCATTTCCTTATTCTTCTGGAAGAGAAGATAGCCAAGTGTTAACGCTCCATAAATTCCCTCCAGATTCTTCCTCGTTGTAAAATCGCTTCCGTTCTGAGTATTTACTTTCATCTCATCTACCGCATTCACCATGGATGATGTCAAATGATTGGTCGCTCTGCCAGCGTCTCCCACAATATGAAACAGTGGGCTTAACTCTCTTACCTGATTATTCACCTGGTTTAACGTTTCAACTCCTGTGCCAAGTGTCTGTGTTGTTTGAGATGTGATGTCTTCAACGGTTTTAGGCAATTCATCGGTAGTTTTCTGCAGGCTGCTAAAAACTCCAGCTAAATTATTAAGCGGTTTAATAAGAAAAACGACTAAAGCCATCAATGCAATTCCAATAATGATTAAACCTATTCCTATCCAAATCATCTTAAATGCTCCCTCCCGGTAATGCTGTTTCTTTTTTAATACCACACCAGTAATTTTAATAAACGTTTCCTAAATAGTAGCATACCACAAATGGGTAGTCATAAACCTTCATCTTGTCCCATAAATTGAATAGAAGTACATGTTCAAAAAGCGTCTAAGCAACTTATTTCTTGATAGATATAATTAGCGATTATTTTAAAGGAGTGGATGGAATGGGACGTAAAAAGAAAATAGCCTACTGGTTACTTGGAGCATTCCTATTAGCCTTTCTTATTCAATATCCAATTACAAACAGTGATTTCAATACGAACAATACTTGGTCACTTCCGCTCTCTGGAAAAACAATTGTCATTGACCCTGGACATGGGGGGCCGGACGGTGGAGCCGTAGGAGCGGATGAAACCTTAGAAAAAGATATTGCGCTTGAGGTTGCCAAAATGCTGCAGCATTACCTGCAGCAAAATGGAGCGCTCGTTTATTTGACAAGGGAGGAAGACTCCGACCTCGCAGCTGAGGATACGAAGGGACTATCCAGAAGAAAAGCAGAGGATTTACGCAACCGGCTAGACTTTATTCATGAAAAAAATCCGGATTTATTCTTGACACTGCATTTAAATGCATTACCGTCCTCAAAATGGAGAGGGGCACAAACCTTTTATTATTCAGAATTTGAAGAGAGTAAGCACCTGGCAAAGATGATACAGGAAGAAATTGTCCGCAATATGGAAAATACGAATAGATCGGCGTTGCATATAAATGGGGTGTATTTGCTGAAGCATGCAAAAGTTCCCGGATCACTGGTGGAAATTGGCTTCCTATCGAACGAAGAAGAAAGAGAATTGCTTAAACAGGAGGCGTATCAGAGAAGAATGGCAGCCAGTATATACGAAGGGATATTACGATACTTCACAGAAGATGTAAAAGAGGAGGAGTGAAAACGTCACCATAGTGCATATTACTTAGAATTTATATCATTTATGTTATACTAGCATTCAGAGTATAAACATAAGGGGATGGTGACTTACAATGCTAACACAAGAGGAAGTTGTTCAACTGCTCAATCCAGTTAAAGATCCTTTTTTACATACAACACTTGAAAATACCGGTGGGATTACGAGTGTGACCATTAAAGAAGACAAGAGGCATGTCAGTGTCAAAATTGCCATATCCAAGACGAATACTGCGGAACAAATGGAGCTTCAGCAGGAAATCGTAGGTATTTTAAAGAAAAACGGTGCAAATACCGTCGGGTTACGTTTTGAACAGCTGCCTGATGAGGTTATCCAAAAATATCAGCCTGCAGCGGAAAAGGCAAAGGCAGAAGCTTTAGTGAGCGGGAATTCAGATACTAAGTTTATTGCAGTTGCCAGCGGAAAAGGCGGCGTTGGAAAATCAACGGTAACCGTAAACCTTGCATTATCACTGATGCGGCTTGGTAAAAAAGTCGGGATTATAGATGCTGATATCTACGGGTTTAGTGTACCTGATATGATGGGTGTGGAAAAACGTCCGATCGTGCGCGGTGAAAAAATCATTCCGGTAGAGCGCTTTGGTGTACAAGTTATATCGATGGGCTTTTTTGTTGAAGATAACTCACCGATAATATGGCGTGGTCCAATGCTTGGTAAAATGATTAACAGCTTCTTTTCGGAAGTGGAATGGGGCGATTTGGACTACTTGCTCCTGGATCTGCCACCAGGTACTGGGGATATCGCTATGGATGTGCATGAATTGCTGCCTACATGTAAAGAGATCATTGTAACGACTCCACATCCTACCGCAGCATTTGTAGCGGCAAGAGCTGGGCAAATGGCTTTAAAGACTGACCATGAAATTTTAGGTGTGATCGAAAACATGGCCTACTTTGAAAGCAAAATAACAGGGGAGAAAGAATATGTGTTTGGAGAAGGCGGTGGCCAAAAACTTGCAGATGTACTAAAAACAAAAGTACTTGGTCAATTGCCGCTCCAACAACCGTACGAAGAAGAGGATGTATTTGCGCCTTCTGTATATCAGGAAGACCATCCAAATGGAAAAGAGTTCCACAAAATTGCGGCCAAGATAATCGCAAAATTGGAAGAATAAAGAAGAGGGCGTCCGATTAAGGAGGCCCTCTCTATATATGTGTGGCGAGGTAATGGATATTCTGATGTGCCTCAAGATATTGAAGGGTACTATGGCCCGTCACTACCATCAAAATAGCTGCTGCCTTATCCAGAACCTTCACCGCCACCGCCTTCACCGCCGCCACCAGAACCACCGCCAGAGCCACCGCCGCCGGACTCTCCGCCACCGGAACCACCACCGCCACCTTGCTCTCCTTTACTTTGCTCTTCAGCAGCTTTCAGCAATATTTCCTGAATTTTTGCCTGAAATAAAGGAGTTTCCAATGTCTCGGTGATTGTTTTCTCAAGATGCTCACGGAATTGCTGGCTTTTAAGCAGGCTCAGCATCTGATCCGTTATTTCGGGATTTTTCATTAGCTCGAGCATTTGCTTTTGGTATTCGGCATCATTCATCAGTTCTTTCATTAACTTCTTTTGTTCTTCAGACATCGATTTTGCATAACCCTCGACAAATTTCGGGTCTTCAAACAGAGTCGTCCACATTTCCTTGCCTTTTTCTGAAACAAGTGTTTCATTAATCGAAGCTTTCACTACATCGGATTGAATCACAAGTTCCTGTTTTAGCTTCTCGTCAGCCATTACTTCCGTTAAGGCTTTTTTTCCATCTTCTGTCTGTAATATATCAACAACCATTTTTTTTGTTGTTTCATAATCTCCTTCCTTGCCGGTAGTGGCCTCGCCAGTGCAGGCCCCCAGCAAGCTGAAGGATATTCCAAGGAGTGTAATCAATACAATTCGTATCATTAAAATTGTGCCTCCTTCCTATATCCTTTAATATGAGTGACAAATTTATAAAATATTCACTTCTCATGGGAAAATAAAAGTTCTTCATGATAAAATACGGTAAGAAAAGCTATTATGTTTATTGCTGAAGATTTTTAGGGGGATATCATATTGACTAGTCGTAAATTGGTTAATTTTTTATTTAAAACGTTTGTAATCGGTGGAGTCGCTGGTCTTCTTATTAGCTTCTTTGTTAAATATGAAGATTATGCCACCTATTTAAGTCCATTTGATTTTATCGAAGTGGTGGGGATTGTTTTATTTTTTGTCGGTCTTGGCTTAACGTTCAGTGTAGTTAGTATGACAGGTTTCTTTGCATATTTATTTATTCACCGGATGGGTTTAAGTCTCTTCAAATCATTTTGGCCAACAGTTCAGGTATTGCTCATCGCATTTGTACTATTTGACTTGGTTTATTTCCCATACCAGGCAACTGCTGGTGAAGTGTCTGTATTTTGGTATATCCTGATGGCGGCCGGTTTACTGGGAATTGGCTGGATTGTTGCGAAAAGAAAAGCAAAAGAAACTAATCGCCATGCATTCATTCCGGCTTTATTCTTTATGGTTGTAATTACTGCTGTGGAGTGGGTGCCTGGATTGCAGGTTCAAGGTACGGATTATGCCTGGTTGATGATTGCACCATTGCTTGCTTGTAATATTTATCAGCTCCTTACGTTACATCGGATTACGAAAAGTGATGAAGTCACGCACACGGATAAAGATTCAAAAAACGGAAAGAAAGCTTCTAATAAACAAGCCGGTATAAGCAAAGCGTAAAAACCTCTGGCCCATGCTGGCCAGAGGTTTTTTAGCAGATAGGAAAGAATAAACTTACCAACCTGCATAAGTGCAACTAAGGCTGCCACCGAAAGGCTTGGTGACAGCCAAGTTTTCTAATAAGTAAAGAAAGTATAAATTTTGGCAGCAATTAATTCCACACATAAACAGCCACGTCCAGCTCCGGTTCCTAGAAACTCCTGTCATAAGCAATGGACATTCCAAGCGCCAAAATCATGCGCTTTCCAGTCCCTTGCTTATGCATGTGTTTCTGAACAGTCACCTCCGCTTTTGATCGTCCAGCTCCAGCGCCCAGGGACTAGCTAGACTTCCTTCACCTCCGTACGATAAGTCAACATCGACTCCCTACGGTCGTCGTGTTTCCTTTATCTCCTACGTAGGAATGTTCAACAAGTTGAACCACCCCAAAGATCGGGGCGCAGTCCGTACGTCCCTAAACGGGCGCTTGCGCTTTTGTTCTATGAACTCATTAGTAATTTGAATTTCATATTAAGACTCCTTATGTAGGGTAGGTAGATCTGGTCAAATCCCAAATTATAAGGAGATAATGATAATGTAATATGCAGGGTGTTTTTTAATGTTTTTATATAATGGTATGAGCTGCTTTGGCGTTCTAATCAACAATTTTGGTTTCTGCGTGTACTTGATTAATAAGTTCTGAAATGCTGACAAGCTGGAACCCTTTGTTTTTTAATCCAGGTAAAATGGTTTCTAATGCAGAAGCAGTTTGTTTTGCAGCATCAGATGCATGCATTAAAATGATATCTCCGTTATCCGTGTTCTTCATCACTGTGTCTACGATTGCAGAAGTTCCCGGATTTTCCCAATCATTCGGATTTATGTTCCAATGTATTACTTCATAATTAAGACTTTCAGCAAGTTCGATGATCTCATCGTTAAAGTGACCGCTCGGTGTCCGAAGCAAATTGACATCCTCATAACCGAGTTTTTTAAAAATGTCCTTCGCGTACAGTAAATCTTTTCTTACCTGATCGATTTCCTGGTCGAGATAACTTTTGTACCGATATCCGAGCATTCCCAGTTCATGCTTTCCTTCAGAGATTTTTTCCAATATCCCAGGATGGCGCTCTGCCCATTCCCCACTCACGAAAAACGTGGCCTGAACCTGTTCTTTTTCCAGTATTTCCAAAATCTCCAAAGCTTTCTCTTCACCCCAGCTGATATTAAATGTTAATGCAATATTTGGTTCATCAGCATTTCCTTTAGAGAGTGCCACCGGGCTGTCATTTGAAAAAACGGAAAAAACCATATCCTTCTGGTTCCAAATCAGGAGAGCAGTAAACAATGCAAACAAAATGATTAACCAGCTTTTCCGGCGTTTCATTTCTATAACATAAAAATGGTTCATACATTACCTCCCCATATTCAGTAGTTCTATTCATATATTTATGATGAAGAGACTTAAAATATGAACAAGCTCTCTCAAGAAAATAGGTAGATTAATCATGTTTTTCAAAAAAATAAATAAAACTGGATGAAAAGTTCGGGAATCAGGGAATAGTAATCCTAGTGATTGCCTTCTTGCTATTTGAAAGTCCTTATAGAGGGATTGAATATAACCTGATAACAACCGACAAAATTCGTTATGCGGGACGAATGAATGTGATATACAATTTAAAATTGTATTGTGCATTTGAGGAGAAAAAAGGATGTCACAGAGAAACGGATAGTACCGGTATCAACGTATTATCGTTTTTTTGCTTTCAAATAGGGTGTAAGAGGAACCGAAATATATGAGTGACTTAGAATCGAGAATTTAGAGGTGAGAAGATGTTGGGATTGTTAATCAATGAAATGGAGCAAAAAGAAATTGAGTACTTATTGAAAAGAGAACTTGAAGAGTTATTGATGGATTTGGAAGACAGCAGGATTGACCAAATGGTTAAACGGGCAATGACAGAAAGATACCGAATTCTTTTTCAGCTGCTGCGCCGTGTAGCAAGTGAACAAGATTGCTTGAAATATATGCCGAAACGCAAGGAAAATCGATAAATAGAAGCGTCCCCCATTTCCAATTAACAACAGATGGAATGGGGGATTTTAGTTGTAAGCTTAATTGTTTAAGGTATTTTACAGATCTGCGGAATATATTAAATGTAAATAAATGCAATATAAAAACAAATTTTAATTATTATTTTTCAAAAAACCTATTGTCCTCCAGATTATATTATGGTATATTAAATTCTGTTGTCGCTTAACGAAACAACTTGTTTAAAACAAACAAAAAATATTTCAAAAAAGCTATTGACAATAACTCGAATACATGATACATTAGATTTCGTCGCAAAAAACGACAAAGAAAAATTGATCTTTGAAAACTGAACAAAACAACCAGTATGTTAGGAAAGAAAACACTGTTTTCTTTCAAGCAAGCAACAAACAGAAGCTAGTCTTCTGACTAAGCTAATTCAAACACTTTTATGGAG
>NZ_LQNF01000041.1 GCF_001618145.1 Oceanobacillus damuensis | reverse complement strand
GTTTTGTTCAGTTTTCAAAGAGCAAATTTGTAAGTCGCTTTTCAAATTGGCGACTTTACTAATATAACACATCTTAATAATCAATGTCAACAATAATTTTCATTCAATCAAAATCATTTTTTTCGACAGCTATAACACTATACCAATTATCCGATATGATGTCAATGTCTTTTTCACTTGCATTTCCGCGACAGCAGGATTATCAGTTTATGATTATCAATTTAAACCTTGTTACTAGCACAGTGTAATGATGTTCTGTCTGCCGGGAATTAATATATTACTATTATAAAAGAACAAAGTCAATGCCCTTTCACATGTTTGTCCTAGTATATTATCCCAACAAACATACCCCAACTAATTACTTCATCAAAAAAGATACCAGCAACCATTCGTACCACTCGTCGCTGGTATCTTATATATAGCTAAGCAGAATTGTGTGAAGAAAAAAATTCCACGGTCACAGTTAGCCTTTACATCTATCCGAATCATTCTTCAAACAGATCCATACTCAAATACCGTTCACCTGTATCAGGAGCAATACAGACAATTTTCTTTCCTTCTCCTAGCTTTTTCGCCACTTCTATCGCAGCATAAACAGCCGCAGCACCGGATGGACCTATAAAGATCCCTTCCTCACGTGTCAATTTCCTCAACAGCCCAATTGCATCATCATCACTGATTTGAATGATTTCATCATATATATCCGTATTCAATATGTCAGGGACAAAGCCAGGACTTGTTCCAACAAGTTTGTGTTTTCCGGGTTTACCACCGGACAATACAGGTGAGCCCTCTGGTTCTACCACGGCTACATGTATGCCAGGAATCTTTTCTTTCAATGTTTCGCCAGTTCCCGTCACCGTACCGCCAGTACCTGCAGTACATACGAAGGCATCCAATTCTCCATCTGTCTGCTCGATAATTTCCATGGCAGTGGTAGTTCTATGTATATCAGGGTTGGCAAAATTCTCGAATTGCTGCGGTATAAAGCTTCCCGGAATTTCCTTTTGAATTTCCAGCGCTTTCTTAATGGAGCCAGGCATTTTTTCGTCACTTGGTGTCAATACAACTTTTGCACCAAAAGCTTTTAATATATTTCTTCTTTCCATTGTACTGTTATCCGGCATTACTAAAATGGCTTTATAACCCTTAGCGGCAGCAGTCATAGCAAGACCAATACCTGTATTTCCGCTCGTTGGTTCGATGATTGTATCTCCAGGTTTGATCAGCCCCTCCTCCTCAGCTGTTTTTATCATATTGTATGCCGCACGATCCTTCACACTCTTACTCGGGTTAAACATTTCCATCTTAATATATATATCTGCCGCCCCTTCAGGAACGACTTTATTCAATTTTACTAATGGCGTATTACCAATCAGCTCCGTAATATCCTGTACTACTCTCATAACGAACCTACTTTCTGCTATTTATTGGGGATTAATCGGGTATCCAATGAAATTTCCGGATTGATATCTGTCAATACATCCAGAAACTTGTATTGATTTGCAGGGGAAATCGAGAAGACATCGTATCTTCCGCATCTGATTTGGATTCGATCCATGGAGAGTGCAGGCGAAGTCAAAGGCGCTTTCGATTTAACAATGACTTTGATCTCCTTTATATTGACAGTTTGTCTGATGGGACCATAATAAATCCTGATTTTATCGCCCTCGATTTTATATCCAGTTCTAAACCAAAACCAAAGCAGAAACAACCCAGCCAGTAACATGAAGAAGACAGCGGTGAATTGGCCTTTCAGCAATGGTGTAATGACACCCAAGAGAGAAACTGCCCATATGATAATGGTTAGCCATTTATCTTTCTTTGATGGGAAGTACATTCCTTTTCCTCCTGCACAGCAATTTTAGTTTCCCTATAAAAATCATTATAGACATTTCTTCCTGCCTTTACCAAGATTTATGTCTGCTTTTCACGATCCATTCCACCCATCAGATGACCAATTCTTTTACGCAAACCTTCTATATAAGAGCCGCTCAATAATTTTTCCGCCCCTGTCAAAATTTCGTCGGCATAAACCTCAGTTGGTTTAGTTTCATCACTTTTGGCAATGCCAATAAAAGTTAGCACATCAATATCAGTTCCATCAACGGTGCTTACAGTTTCAATCAAGGGACGGTAGGCTTCTACATAAACTCCCTCACGTTCATACAGGTAATCAACTCCCTCCATCGGCAACCGGTAAATCACACCTTCAACAAATTCGTCGGGAGATACGATGAGATCCGCCTTTCCGCCATCTTTCGTACTCCTGCTGAAACGGAAACCATATCCATCCAACCGGCCACTCCCTATTATATTGCTAAAATACTGATCTACTTTTGCCAGTTTAAATCTTCTATCATCCATACATGAACCATAAGCAAAGTAGTAGATTTCACCTTTCCTCATATACCGGTAAACTTTCCAGTCCCCAAACGGAATAACATCTGTTGAATCAGCAAGCGATCTGCCGGTGATATATGTGAGGGCCTCCGCCACAGGTCCAAAATCATCAAAAACAGCCACCAGTTTTCTTTCATATAAGTTATCGGATCCACCTTCCCGATATCCTTCCAACCGATCAATGGCAGCTAATTGTTCATCACTGACTTCATATAATTCCCCATAAACTTTCTCCACATTATTCTCTTTCATGACCGGATAGCCTTTATTTGTATCATATAATTTTCCGTATATCCATGTTTGATCATGCAAGCATTTTGCGTTTTTCAGATAGGAGCAATTTTCCTCTTGCATACGCAATGTTCCATATACAAATAATTTGGTCAAAATATATACCTCCTAATTGAGAATTCCGTTCTTAATAAAATATGTATCCATTCAAAAATTATACAGATAGTGTCTGGACGTTTCAAACCCCACAGCCCTCATTTAGCCGGGGGTATAGGTATATACCTCCTCCCCGTATATACCTATACCCCCCTCGATGAAAGAATACACCTCCAGACATAAAAATCCCCCGTACAGATACAGGGGATCTTTAGCATATTTGTCAGATTAATTTGGCCAGATTTTTAAATTCCAGTTCTTCAAACTTTGATGCTACAGTTTCTTTGTCATATTTCCATCGTGCTTGGTCCAACTCACATGTTACCGGCACATCGCACTTAATTTGAGCTAGTGATCTTGATAAATGAAGCATGTCCAAATTATTGTTGATTTTTGTTTGAACTCCTTTAGGTAATTGATCGATATGTTCCAGAAGGTTATCAATGGTTTCATATTCCTGAAGAAGCTTCAGTGCCGTCTTTTCGCCTATCCCTTTTACACCTGGATAGTTATCGGAAGAATCACCCATAAGGCCTTTTAAATCTATCACCTGTTTTGGAGAAATACCTTTCTTTTCGTAAAAATTTTGGTGATCAAACACTTCGTAATTGCCCTGACCTTTTCTCATAATGGCGACAGATATTCTTTCATCAACCAATTGTAATATATCCTGATCACCCGTCAGGATTGTAACCTCATTATCTTCACTATAGATATTGGCGAGCGTTCCGATACAGTCATCAGCCTCGAAATTTTCCATGCCGATATTAGGCATATTAAAGGCCTCCACAACTTCTTTAATCAAGTCAAATTGGGGAACCAATTCTACCGGTGGGGCGTCCCTGTTTGCTTTGTAACCATCATAAAGCTCTGTGCGGAAGGTTTTACTTCCCATATCCCAGCAGCAAACGACATGTGTCGGATTAAACGTATTCACTGCATCCAAAAAGTATCGCATAAATTGATAGACCCCGTTAGTCGGTATGCCTTTACTTGTTATCATATAATTTCCTCGAAAAGATGTTGCAAAAAAACCGCGAAACAGCAAAGCCATTCCATCAACCAATAGTACATTATTTTTTTCCATCTAAGACACTTCCTCTATATCATGCTGCTTTATAATATTTTCCAGCTGCTCCTGTTTTTGCTTAAGGACCATCAGATCAACTTTTGAGATGAGAATTTCAAGATAATTATTCATTTGAATCTCGATGCTCTGTTCCACTTGGTCTGTAATCCTGTCAATTTTTTCATCCCATTGTTCCATATAGGCGTTTAACATCACAGACTTGTTTTCTTCTATATATTGTTTGGCATAAGGCTCTATTATAGCATATAACTCTTCCTTCATAAATTCCTTTTCGTTTTTCGCAAAAAATGCTTTTGTTCCTTTGAATTTTCCTAGTATCTTTTCGAATTCAGCCCAGTTCGCAATGTTCAACCCTTGTTCATAGGAGGGAGTCTCCATGCTTACTGGGTTCATTTCAGGTAGTTCAAATAATGGATCGGCTGTTGTGCTTTTATATGCCAATGTCTGATGAACCTCTTTTAGCTGCGATTGCATAAACGCCTCCACCCTTAGCGACACAGCCTGCAATTCCTGATGGAGCTCGAAACCAATATATTCCAACAGGTTTTCAAGGCAGCTTCTAAGCTGTATTTGAGCCGTTCTTCCGGACTCTGTAATTGTTGTTGGATTGAACATTTCCTTGAACATATCATGGTAGCGGATAGATAACCTTTCCACTGCATAGAATAGCTGTTTATCCACCTTCTGTATAACCTGTTCCCTCTGCCCATCGGTTGCGTACGCTCGGATTTCCTTTGATAAACTTTCCATTTTTGCCAGCAATTCCTGTTTTCTCTTTTGCTTTGCCTCATTGTCCATTGTCATCGATTCAATATAGTTATTAACTGCATGGCGTGTCCTTTTCATATCCCAAACTGCAGAATCGATCGTCAATGCTGCAAGGTCGTGATAAATAAACTGATAAAATTTTTCTTCCAGTTGATGCATCTGATCGTTGATAGACTTTTTTTGAAGTTTTTCTTCCAAAGATGATTTACTTGATACAGGATACAGTCTTGGGAGTCGTATACCTAATTGCTGTAATTGTTCCTGCACATAATCCATAACTAATTTCAATTCTGTGTCATCATCAGCCAAATCCGCTGCATTGACGATAAAAAACATTTTATCCAATTGAAATGCTTCCTTCACACGACCCAGCTGCATCAGAAAATCTTTATCTGCACGGGATAGGGCATGGTTATAATATGTGACATATAAGATGGCATCTGCATGTTTAATATAATTAAAAGCAACATTCGTATGTCTCGCATTGACCGAATCTGCACCAGGGGTATCTACAAGCGTAATACCTTGTCTCGTTAATTCGCAGTCATAATAAAGGTCAATGGATTCGATATAGCATGCTTTCGTTTCATCTGTTACATAGTTTTCGAATTCCTGCAAAGTTATCGTAATGCTGTTTCCTATATAACGCTTCATTTCTTCATAGCCGTTAATCATTGCTTGTAAATAAGATTGGTACATTTTATTAAGTTTATCTGTATTTCCGATATTATTCGATTGCACCCATTCCATCATTTCATTAAAATCTGCAGCAGCAGGGTCCAATTTCTTTGTGATCATACGTAAATCATTTAATAAAGCCTCTTCGTCCTTTAAAGTAACAACGACATCTCCATGCTTGTTTTCCTCGTCAACAGGCCGAATACGGTTGACTGTCGCCGTTGTAGGATTTGGGGAGACCGGCAATACCTTCTCACCCATTAATGCATTGGCAAACGAAGATTTTCCCGCACTAAATGCGCCGAATAAAGCAATCGTATACGAGCGGTTTTTTAAGCGGTATTCTTTTTCCTTTAAATCAGTTAACAAGGACTCGAATCCTGGCAACTCTTCTATCGTAGTTATTGTCAAATCAATGCTTTGAAGTACACTGCTTGCCGAAGTCTTTTTAACAGAACTCTTAGCCTCAGACTTTTTGGTAACTTGCTTCTTTTTGGCTGATTGAGGATACTGACCTTTTGAATAGCCCTCCAGCCTCACTGGCTTTGGTCTGTTGTTCAGTTCTTTATTTATTAGCGTCCATACCGCATCATCCACATTAGGGTTAATAAATTGGCTGTCCAATTGTGCATAGACTTGATTCTCCTCATCCTGTAACTGGTGGAGTCTATCCTGTAAATCTCTCTCTTTGTTCCACTCTTCCAACTTCTCAACATATTTATCTTTATCCTCTTTATTTCTTTCCTTGATGAAATCCTGGATCGATTTTAAGATGTTTCTCGCTTCCTGCTTATATTTACTTTTTACATCAGCGGATACATCGTTCGTATAATTTAAAACGTAATCGCCATTCACTTTAGCGCCAGGTTTGATCAGGTTTTGTATATGCTCCCTGTCGTAGGTGATTTCCATTTCATTTATTTTATTATGAAGAAGCGAATCATTTATATGGTAGTTTTTTAACAATGTGATAAATTTATCACGAAGCTTCCATAGAATGGATTTATTGATGTTTTCTTTCAAAGGTGTCAGGAAACCTGACTCCCTTGTGTTTTTCTCTTCTTCTGTTTTTTTTCTGGAAGCAAATAGACCTACCTTAAAATCCGGTTGCTTGGATTCCAAGTATAGCTTTGCTTCATCCCTTAGGGTCGCTGGCATAATATAGGCGTTATTAAGTGTTTGCTGCAGTTCTTTCATAAAATCGTTCTCGAACTGCACCGGTTCATTTTCCAAATCTGTTATTTTCGCCTCTATCTCCTCCAATTCTTGTGGATCTAAGAAATCTTTTTGTTCTTCTCCATTCGCAGCCAGTTCACTCTTTATCGTTTCAAATTTGTTTTTGATATGGTACCTATGATCAGTTAAAACCTGCTTGACAGACTGAGCCGTATTAAAATACTGGTGGCGGTTTTCCATGATGGCAAATAACATTTGCTTCAATTCTTTAATCTGATTATGCCCTGCAGAATTGTCCACCAGGGACGTATAATATATATTTTCCGGTTTTAAATTCCATTGATCAAACGTTCGTTTAATATTTCTTTTGAAAGTGTTAAACGCTAGTTCCTGTTCATCATGCTTGTCAATTTGATTGATTACTACATAGTATGGAAGGTGTTTTTCCTGGATGGATTTCAGGAATTGCAAATTGACTTCGGACTGCACATGATTATAATCCATGATATAAAGCAGAACATCTGCAAGGTGCAGGGATGCTTCTGTCATAATTCTGTCAGCATCATCAGCTGCATCTATTCCAGGGGTATCTATGATTGCAGAGCCTGTCGGAATAATTTTTTCCCCTGTACTGATTTCCAGCTTTTTGATTGCTTCTTTATCTGTGGAATATTTCTTGATCATATCCATATCATACGGCTCTTTGTATTCCACTGGCCGTCCACTGGTGAAATATACTCTGACAGCTCCTTCACCGGAATTGATTTTAACGACATTTGCACTGGTAGGTATCGGGCTTTTAGGTAAAATTTCCTTTTCCATTAACGCATTGATCATCGATGATTTCCCTGCCGAAAAATGCCCGGCAAAACTAATGATGAGTTCCTGCTTCTGCATTTTTTCATAGATATCCAGCATCTTAACAGCGTTTGCCCCATCGCCATTATCTTTTATTTGCCTATATAGAGCTGCAAGCTGATCCCGATTAACAGTCTGCATCTTCTCTTGTACGGTCATCATATTTTGTTCCTCTCTTCCACATCCCAATTTAAAATCTATTATACGGAAATTAAGTATGGTTTACCACCTATGTTAAAGCGATTTCAAGAAATCGCTTCGATAATAAGAGGTTCATTTTGCATCTAGTTTACATAATAATGTTATGGTAAATAAAAAACTTTGGCAGATACGTTCTGCCAAAGTTTTTTATACTGGATACACACCATGTTTTCTCTCCGTAAAGGTTATATTTTTTGCTGCATACACGGATAGTCGTTTCATTAGTTCTTCTCTTAATGTATTCGGATCGATGACAGCATCAATAACCATTTCTGAAGCCAGTCGATAGATATCAATATTTTCCTTATATTCATCCTGTTTCTGTTTAATATAAGCTGCCCGTTCCTTTTCTGGCAACTGGGCTATTTTATTGGCTTCTACTGCATTTACAGCTGCTTCCGGGCCCATTACCGCAATTTGCGCATTTGGAAAGGCAAGACAGCAATCAGGTTCAAATGCCGGACCAGACATAGCGTAAAGACCCGCCCCATAAGCTTTACGTACAATGACAGAGATCTTGGGAACGGTAACCTCACTCATGGCAGAAAGCATTTTCGCCCCATGCCTGATAATACCCTGCCTTTCCACCTTTGTACCGATCATAAAGCCGGGAACATCCGTAAGAAACAATAAAGGGATATTAAATGCATCACATAATTGAATAAATTTGGCTGCTTTGTCTGCAGAATCCGTAAACAGGACTCCACCTTTTACACGAGGTTGATTTGCGATGATTCCCACTGAATTTCCATCGATCCTCGCAAGTCCGGTTATTAACTCAGGAGCAAATTTCTTCTTGATCTCACAGAAACTACCTTCATCAATCGTTTGATCAATTAAATCATACATATTGAATGGAGCATTTTGGTTTTCGGGAATCAATTCGTTTATGGTTTTTTCTGAAGGCTTAGCTCCCTTTGCTTCTATTGCTTGTGGCTTTGAACGGAAATTGGCAGGGAAATAGCTTAAATATTTCTGTGCATATGTAATGGCATCTTGCTCCGATTTTACCAATACATCACCAACTCCCGAAACAGTGCAATGCATATTGGCACCACCCATTTCTTCAAGGGTGACCTTCTCCCCGATCACTTTTTCGGCCATCCTTGGTGAACCAAGATACATCGAGGCATTCCCATCGACCATGATGACTACATCACAGAAGGCCGGTATATAGGCACCACCAGCTGCGGAAGGCCCAAATAGCAGACACACCTGTGGAACCCGTCCCGATAATTTTATCTGGTTATGAAAAATGCGTCCCGCTCCTCTTCTGCCAGGAAACATTTCGATTTGATCGGTAATCCTTGCACCGGCAGAATCAACCAAGTAAACCATTGGCAATTCCATTTTTTCAGCTGTTTCCTGAATCCGCAAAATCTTCTCTACGGTCCGTTTACCCCAGGATCCTGCTTTAACGGTAGAATCATTAGCCATCACACAAACATCCTGCCCATTAATTTTACCGATTCCGGTAACCACCCCATCAGAAGGCAAATCATCATCCATGCAATTGGCAAAGAAAGCGTCTTCTATATTCATACCCTCATCAAATAAAAGATCCAGTCTTTTCCGAACGAAGAGCTTCCCCTTTTCTTCATTGCTTTTATGATATTTATCTTTTCCACCCTTTTCTATTTTGCTGATCCTTGCCTGCAGTTCTTCCAAATTTGACATGTATGATCCTCCCTTGGCTATTCTCCTTTGTATACAGGTTTTCTTTTCTCTTTAAAAGCTTGTAATCCTTCTATCCTGTCAGCGGTGGGTATTGTTTTTTTATAGCTTGCATGCTCAATCCCCAGTCCTTCTGTCATGTTTGTCTGCATTCCTTCAGTAATCGCTTTTTTGGCTTGCATCAATGCAATTGGTCCATTCGAGGCAATTGCTATTGCCAGATTATATGCTTCAGCCAGCAATTCATTTCCACCCACTGTCTGTTCTACCAACCCGATCGATAAGGCCTCATCAGCCTTGACTGGTTTGGCTGTATAAATTAATCGTTTGGCATGACCCAGACCAATTAATCGCGGCAAGCGTTGCGTTCCTCCTGCACCAGGTATGATTGCCAACGATGTTTCGGTAAGACCAAGCTTTACATCCTCAGCAGCTATCCTTAAGTCACATGCCAAGGCTAATTCCAGTCCACCACCAAATGCAGACCCATTGATAGCGGCTATTACTGGCATTTTCATGTTTTCTATTGCTGTCAATGTCTGTCCTATAGAGCGTACAGTTTCGATAACCTGTTGTTCTGACATTCCTCTTCGTTCCTTTAAATCAGCGCCGGCACAGAATGCCTTCTTGCCTGAACCGGTAATGATGGTGCAGTACACGGACTTATTTTGATCGATTTTTCGAACGGCCTCGTTCAATTGTTGGAGCATTGCATTGGAGAGCGCATTTGCTGCTTCTGGACGATTGAGCGTGATGACCGCTATATGCTCTTCCTTCAAATCAACGTTTAACAGATCAGACATGATTGCCTCCTTAGAAAACTTTGGTTGTCACCAAGCCTTTTGGTGAGAGCCTTGGTTGCATTTATGCAGGCAGGTAGGTTTTACTTACCTACCTGCTAAAAAAATGAATTAATTTAAAAGCTGTATCAAGGTCGCTCTAGTTCGTAAATGGGAAGCGGAAACGACTATGAGAAGTAAGTGGGGTTATTCATCCCTCACTTAAACTTCCTTGAACACTCAAACTTTAAGGTAGGGGACTGCTGTGACATAGGGAAAAATTCTGCTCATTCAACAATTGCGAGAACATCGCCTTCATTAACAAAGTCACCTTCAGCCACTTTTAGTTCATTTACCGTGCCTGCTGATTCGGCAGCAATCGGTATTTCCATTTTCATGGATTCAAGAATGACAATATCTTGACCTTCTTCCACAGAATCCCCAACATTTGCAACAATTTTCCAAACACTTCCAGCCATACTTGCTTTTATTTCCTGCATAATAATCCTCCTGTCTAATTCTTCCTTTGAGTTAAATAGTATTTATCGATAAACGCAGTTGTTGTATTGCCATTCAGAAACTGCGGATGATCCACGATGTTCAATAACATAGGAAGATTTGTTTTAATACCTTCAACTTTGTACGTGGTCAGTGACTGCTTTAATAGATTAATTGCTTCATTTCTGCTTTTTCCTTTCACAATCAGCTTTCCTATCATCGGATCATAGAAAGGAGTAACATGATAATCTTCCTTTACGGCTATTTCGTTTCGAACCTGCTCCCCTTCCGGCAATTCCATATGAGAAATATAGCCTGGAGACGGGAAGAAGGTAACCGGATCTTCAGCATAGATGCGTACCTCTATGGCATGACCGTCTATCTGCAAATCATCCTGTTTGACCGTCATTTCATTACCGCTTGCGATAATAATTTGCTGTTCCACGATATCCACACCAGTTATTTCTTCCGTGACCGGATGTTCCACTTGAATTCTCGTATTCATTTCGAGAAAATAAAAGTTTTCCTGTTCATCGACGAGGAATTCAATTGTTCCAGCATTTGTATATCCTAATGTTTTTACTGCTTGTAGGGCAGCTTCACCCATTAACTTTCGCGTTTCATCCGAAATGAAAATGGATGGTGCCTCTTCAATGACCTTTTGGTTGCGCCTTTGAATGGAACATTCCCTTTCAAACAAATGAACTGAATTCCCATGCTCATCTGCTAAGACTTGGATTTCAATGTGACGGGCATTGTCGATTTTCTTTTCCATAAACATCGAACCGTCCCCAAAAAAATTTAATGCCCTTTTTGAATTGCTCTCGAACGCTTTAGCTAAAGCTTCATCTGATTGGACAACCTGCATCCCGATACCTCCACCACCAGCAGATGCCTTGAGCATGATTGGATAACCGATTTGTTTTGCTGTCTCCAAGGCATCCTCGGCGGTGGAAACAACCCCATCTGTTCCAGGGACTACCGGAACCCCAGCTTGCTTCATTAAATTTCTCGCTGCAATTTTACTGCCCATTTGCTTAATTACATTACTGTTTGGCCCGATAAAAATAATACCTTTTGCTGCACATTTCTCAGCAAATTGTTCATTTTCACTCAGAAAACCATATCCGGGATGAATCGCATCTGCACTTGCTTCCATAGCGACCTCTAAAATTCTTTCGATATTTAAATAACTTTCATTTACTCTGGGTGGTCCAACCAGGAAGCTCTCATCTGCCATGGTAACAAAATCTGCCTGCTGATCAGCTTCAGAATAGACAGCAACAGTTGCAATTCCCATCTTTTTACAGGTGCGTATAATCCTTGCAGCTATTTCTCCTCTATTTGCAATCAGAACTTTGCTAATCATATACTCTCTCCTATAATTGAAGTTGTTGAACGGCAATTTCTTTCAGTTTGAACTTCTGGATTTTCCCACTCGCTGTCATTGGATATTCATCAATAAATTTAATATATGCTGGTATCTTATGTCTTGAAATTTTTCCTCTGCAAAACGCTTTGATTTCTTCTGCTGTCGTCTGTTTATTTTCTTTTAAAATGATCCAAGCCATAACCTCTTCCCCGTACTTTTCATCAGGCAGTCCAACAACTTGAACATCAAGCACATCCGGATGCTTATATAAGAATTCTTCTATTTCTCTTGGATATATATTTTCACCGCCCCGGATAATCATGTCTTTCATCCGGCCAGTTATTTCCAAATATCCATTCTCGTACATCACTGCCAAGTCACCGGTATGAAGCCAGCCATCTTTGTCGATGGCCTCCTCTGTTGCCTCAGGATTATTATAGTAACCCTTCATGACATGATAGCCACGGGTAAGCAATTCACCGGGTAATCCGATTTCCTGTTCTTCTCGTGTTCCTGGTACAACTATTTTCACTTCAACATTAGGATGTGGTTTTCCGACCGTACTAACCTTAAGTTCAATTGGATCATCCGTTTTCGTCTGGGTAATGACCGGTGAAGATTCCGTTTGTCCATATGCGATGGTAATTTCCTTCGCACCCATTTTTTCCATGACATTTGTCATCACTTCCATTGGACAAGTGGAACCTGCCATAATCCCTGTTCTTAAACTGGATAAATCAAATTGCTCAAGTCGCGGATGGTTTAGTTCAGCAATAAACATTGTAGGTACACCGTGAAGCCCGGTACATCTCTCATCTGAAACAGCCTGCAATACCTTTTCAGCATTAAATTGCTCCAGAATGACCATCGTTGTCCCTTTTGAAACAGCAGCAAGAACTCCTAATACACAGCCAAAACAGTGAAAAAATGGAACAGGTATGCATAATCTGTCTTGATAGGTTAGCTTCATACAGTCGGCAATCTGGTTGCCGTTATTGACAATATTATGATGTGTCAGCATAACTCCTTTTGGAAAACCGGTAGTTCCTGACGTATATTGCATATTGATAACATCATCAGGATGTAATGATTTTTTACGCTCGACCAATTCTGAAGAGCTGACAGCATTGCCTTTCTCCATAACTTCATTCCAGTTATAAGCATATGGGCAATCATCCCTGTCACTAATAACAATTATATTTTTTAAATTTGGCAGTGACTTCGTTTCAAGGGCTCCCTTTTGGGCATTTTTCAGTTCAGGACATATTTGTTCTAAAATATCGAGATAGGAAGTACCTTTATAGCTTTCGGCCATGATCAATGTAGTTGCTTCTGACTGCTTTAATAGATACTCCAGCTCATTAGCCTGGTAATTCGTGTTTACTGTTACTAGCACGGCACCCATCTTTCCTGTTGCAAACTGGCTCGTTAGCCACTCTGGTTTATTATCAGCCCATATTGCCACATTTTCACCTTTTTGGATGCCTAATGACATAAATCCCTTTGCTGCTTGGTTCACCATTTCATCGAATTCCTGATACGTCTTTCTCATATTTAATTCCGGATAGACAACTGCTTCATGATGTGGATGTAAATTCACTTGTGCTTCCAGCATTTCACCAATGGTCAATGTTAGTAGTGACATGAATTTCCTCCTTTAATTTTTACTAGCAGCCAAGCTCCCTGGCGATTACAAGTCTTTGAATCTCAGAAGTCCCCTCACCAATTTCCAATAGTTTTGCATCGCGTAAATACCTTTCCACTTCATATTCCCGCATATAGCCATAGCCACCGTGGATCTGGATGGCCTGGTTTGCTGATCGAAAGGCAGTTTCGGTTGCAAACAGTTTCGCATATGCAGCTTCTTTGCCAAATGGCTTTCCTTGATCTTTCAACCATGCTGCCTTATGTACCATATTTCTGGCAAGCTCTACTTCCATAGCCATATCTGCGAGCTTGAATTGAATCGCCTGAAAACTTGAAATCGATCTCCCAAATTGCTTACGCTCTTTCGCATAAGCCAAGGCCTTCTCGAGGGATGCTTGTGCAATACCGAGTCCCAGTGCTGCAATCGAAATTCTCCCTCCATCGAGCGTGTAGAGAAACTGTTTATGGCCTTTATGTTCTTCACCAAGCACATTTTTTCTAGGAACACGTACATTATCGAGTAAAATCTCTGCCGTATCCGAACCTCGTACACCCATCTTGTCATAGTTGCTCGTAATTTTGACGCCATTTGAATCAGCTGGAACGATGATAGAAGAGATCATATTTTTCCCCTTATCGCTCTTCCTGGTGACAGCGGTTACAATTATAATTTTAGCAAAACTCGCATTTGTTATAAAACATTTTTCCCCATTGATTACATAATCATCGCCGTCAACAATCGCAGTTGTTTTTGTTCCACCTGAGTCTGAACCGGCATTTGGTTCGGTCAAACCAAAAGATCCAAGTGCTTCACCATTTGCAAGTGGCTTTAAATACATATCTTTTTGTTCATCCGTTCCGAAATAATACAGCGGACTTGCTCCAAGTGAAACTGCAGCTGCATAGCTTAATCCAGTGCTTCCGCAAACACGGCCAATTTCTTCGACAGCCAAGGCATACGATAATGTATCTCCGCCCGACCCTCCATACTCTTCTGGAAATGGGATACCCAATATTCCAAGTTCCCCCATTTGGTCAAAGATATCAATGGGAAATTGCGCTTTAGTGTCGATCTCAATCGCTCTTGGTCTAATTACCTTCTCTGCAAAATCTCGTACCATTTTCCTAACCATTTCCTGTTCTTTTGTTAATTCGAAGTTCATATTAATCCTCCCATGATTTTTTGGGGACCGACTAGTTGGTCTGTCTCATTCATTCTTACCTGTTTTTTCCTGATAGGAAAAGAAGTCTTTCTCTGCAGGAACGTCCTTATCATTATTACTGGCAGTCATTTCTGGCTGTATGACCGCATGCAGTATTAAATCTACAAAAAAGTTTCCAATCTCATCAATTGTGTTGACTCCTGATTTCTGATACCACTTATATGTCCAGTTAACCATACCCAGTATCGCCATCGTAGTTATTTCTGCTGAAAGCTCTTCACGAAATTCTCCACAATTTTTGCCATCGATAATTGCCTGTCTAATGATTTGTTTAAATTGATGCCGCTTATCTTTAACCAGCTTTTCATACTGGGGTTTTAAATAGATACTCTCCTGATAAAATACAGAAAGATGTGGTTTATAACGATCAAACACGTTGACAAAATCCTTCACAATTGCTTGCAGTCTTTTCGTCGGTGACTGGTACATCTCGTTTGCTTCTGTTGCTTTTTTCAGCACATAGGTTATAAAGGTATCATGGATGACGAATAACAATTCATCTTTAGAGGTGAAATGATGATAAAAACCACCTTTGGACGTCTCTGCATCTGCAATGATCTGACTGACAGAAACTCCATGAAAGCCATGCCGTTCAAATAAAAGTAATGACGAGTCGATAATTTTCTGGCGTAGTTCCGTCTCAATCCCTCCTTCATAAATTTCATTAATATCTTAACACAATAATCAGAAAATATAAAGTGTTTTTATTAATAAAAAAGTGACTGGGATAAAAGTGGTTTTGTTATAGAAAAATCCGAACCATGATTCAGAATTCTTTAGTCAGAATTCGAATTAGTTCGGATTTGTTCTTTTTTTAGGCTTGCAAAAGATATGTTAAGAGCCTTCAATTTTAAAGCTCATCGAATGGTTTCTTGTACACAGCTTCTTTCCAGACCTCTGTAACTTCTCCCTGATTATCACTGTCGATAATAAATGATCCATTACTGTACCTGTCACTGGCTGACAGCTCAAGTGGAAATACATGATGTATTTCTTCGTTTGCTGTCTGGAAGCAAATCGTATCATTTTCATTAAGGACAAAGAATCCCCTAATTCGATGCGGTTTATTCTTTAATTCACGAAGCATGATTAATCCACGCTTAGCTCGGCTTGTTTTCTCAAACTCCTGCAATTTCATTCGTTTGCACGCACCTCGTTGCGTCACGATAGCCAGTGATGGTTCTGTCAAATCATCGAACACCTGGCCATTGACCACATATTCATCATCTTTCAGCAAGATTGCCTTCACACCTGCAGCACGCTGGCCAACTACTGATATCTCCGATTCGTGGTACCATAAGCCATAGCCTTTGTTGGATGCTATGAAGACATCTGAATTACCATCTGTCTGACATACACTTACAACCTCATCATCCTTTTTCAGATTTAAGGCAATGAGCGATTTTGAACGTCGGTTGGAATCGTATAATTGAAACTCACTTCGCTTAACCATTCCATTTTTCGTAAAGAACAGCAGATAATCATTGGAATCATTAAAGTCCCGAACAGGAATACATTGGATGAGACGTTCATCTTTTTCAAGTTGGACGATATTCGACACGTGCTGGCCAATATCTTTCCAGCGTATATCCGGAAGTTCATGAACAGAAGTAATTAAATATTTGCCTTTATTGGTGAAAAGCAAGAGATTGTCGGTCGTGTTCACTTCCAACAGTGAAATTGGATAATCATTTTCCTTCAATGCCATGTTCTCACCATTTGAAGCACTGTAAGATCTGAGGCTGGTACGTTTAATATAACCATCTCTTGTTACAGACACCAGCACATCTTCGCTTGCAACAGTAACTTCAATATTTATTTTTAATTCTTCAATCTGATCTTCTAATTTGGTACGTCTATTTTCAGTGAACGTCCTTTTAATATATCTCAGATCTTTTTTGATAGTTTGATGCAGTTTTTTCTCACTGTTCAGAATGGATTCCAGCTCTGTAATTGTTTTTCTCAGTTCATCAGCTTCTTTTTCCAACTGCGTGATATCCGTATTGGTCAATCTGTACAATTGGAGCATGACAATTGCCTCTGCCTGAGCTTCTGTAAACGCATAAGCTGCAATGATCCTTTGTTTTGCATCTGCTTTATCCTTTGATGCACGTATGGTTGCAATCAGTTCATCGAGAATGGAAATTGCTTTGATAAGTCCTTCAACAATATGGGCCCGATCTCTAGCTTTTTTCAGATCAAACTTGCTTTGCCTTGTTACTACATCCTTCTGATGGGAAATATACGCCTCAAGCATTTGTGGTAAAGAGAGCAGTTTCGGCGTTTTATCCTGTATGGCTACCATGTTGAAATGATAGGTTATTTGCAGATCTGTATTCTTGTACAAGTAATTCAGGACACCTTCACTGTTGGCTTCTTTTTTCAGTTCGACGACTACACGCAATCCTGTACGGTCTGATTCATCTCTGACTTCAGCTATCCCTTCCACTTTGCGGTCGATACGCAGCTCATCCATTTTTTTAACCATGCTGGCTTTATTGATTTCATATGGAATTTCAGTTATAACGATTTGCTCGCGGGAACTGCGCAAGGTTTCAATTTCTGCTTTACCTCTGACAATAATCTTTCCGCGTCCGGTTTCATATGCCTTTCTGATACCTTCTACACCCTGGATAATTCCTCCTGTAGGAAAATCAGGACCTTTAATCACTTTCATCAATTCTGGTACTGTTACATCAGGCTTATCCATTTTCATGATTGCCGCTTCAATTACCTCTTCCAAATTATGTGGTGGAATGTCAGTTGCATATCCTGCTGAAATACCAGTTGAGCCATTTACAAGCAAATTAGGAAATTTAGCTGGTAATACGACAGGCTCTTCGGTTGTTTCATCAAAGTTTGGAATAAAATCAACCGTTTCCTTGTCAATATCACGTAAAAGCTCGGATGATATCCTGGATAGTCTTGCTTCTGTGTAACGCATTGCTGCGGCCGGATCACCATCCATACTTCCGTTATTTCCGTGCATTTCAATTAACACATTTCTTAATTTCCAATCCTGACTCAAACGGACCATCGCTTCATACACAGATGAATCGCCATGTGGATGATAGTTACCGATAACGGTACCGACCGTTTTTGCTGATTTTCGGAAATGCTTGTCATGTGCATTCTTTTCTACATGCATCGCATATAATATTCTTCGCTGTACAGGCTTCAAGCCATCCCTTGCATCCGGAAGAGCTCTGTCCTGTATGATATATTTACTATATCTTCCAAATCTGTCACCAATCGCTTCCTCCAATGGAAGATCTAAAAACTTTTCTGTTTGTGACAAATCAATCCCCCCTTACTTATATCGATCATCATTCCAACTTGGGATCGGTTTAATAAATCAAATATGCTATCAAAATCCACTGGCCTGAATCGTATCCATGTTAAAGGTTTTCATCCTCAGACTGAATTTTTTCGTTTTCGAGTATATTTGTGTCCTCTTCCATACCGAATTTCACATGTCCTTCAATCCATTTTCTCCTTGGCTCAACTTTATCACCCATTAATGTCGTCACTCGACGCTCTGCTCTTGCTATATCATCGATGGTTACTCTGATTAATGTACGGGTCTCTGGATTCATGGTCGTGTCCCAAAGCTGGTCGGCATTCATTTCACCAAGACCTTTGTAACGTTGGATGGTATATCCATTTTTAAACTGTTTTAAAGCAGTTTTCATCTCTTCCTCATCCCAAGCATAAACGATTTTTTCGCTTTTTCCTTTTCCTTTGGATATTTTAAAGAGTGGCGGCAATGCAATGAAGATTTTTCCAGCTTCAACGAGTGAGCGCATATAGCGATAGAAGAAGGTTAAAAGAAGTACCTGGATATGGGCACCATCTGTATCTGCATCTGTCATGATAATGATCTTGTCATACTGCACATCTTCCAAATCAAAATCTCCGCCTACACCTGCTCCGATTGTATGAATGATGGTTGAAATTTCTTCATTCTTAAATACATCCTGGAGCTTGGCTTTCTCCGTATTGATAACCTTACCTCGCAAAGGAAGCACTGCCTGGAATTTACGATCCCTTCCTTGCTTTGCAGAACCACCTGCTGAATCTCCCTCCACCAGATAAAGTTCATTTCGTTTCGGATTTTTGGATTGTGCCGGTGTCAACTTACCGCTTAAGATATCTTTTCTTTTCCTTTTCTTGCCTGACCTAGCATCCTCACGAGCTTTTCTTGCTGCTTCACGAGCTTCTTTTGCTTTAATCGACTTTTTGACCAGCATTCCTGAAAAGTCCGGATTCTCTTCCAGAAAATAATTCAGATTTTCCGAAACAACGGCATCAACGGCAGAGCGTGCTTCCGAAGTTCCCAATTTCCCTTTTGTCTGGCCCTCGAATTGAAGTTTATCTTCGGGAACCCTTACCGAGACAACTGCTGTCAATCCTTCGCGAATATCCGTTCCTTCCAGATTCTTATCCTTCTCTTTCAGCAGGCCTATTCTTCTCGCATAATCATTGAATGTTCTCGTTATAGCCGTACGTGCTCCAGATTCATGTGTTCCACCGTCCCTTGTACGGACATGATTGACAAATGAAAGCATGCTTTCTGCGTAGCCATCATTGAATTGAAATGCAAATTCAACCTCTAATCCCTGTTGTTCCCCTTCAAAGGAAACAACAGGATGGAGCGTATCTTTTTCTTCATTCAAGTATGTAATGAACGATTCAAGTCCATCAGGGAACTCATAGATTTCTTTCTGATCATTCCGTTCATCGATAATTTCTATTTTTAGTCCTTTTAATAAAAATGCTGATTCACGTAAACGTTCTGAGATTGTTTCGAAATTGTACACTGTTGCAGAAAATATGGTTGGATCCGGTTTAAAATGGATAACCGTACCTTTTTTTCTCGTTGGCCCTCTTTTTTCCAGTGAAGTAACAGGCTTTCCCCCATTCTCAAAACGTTGAAAATAAGTAAATCCGTCACGGAAAATAGTCACTTCCAGCCATTCTGACAGGGCGTTTACAACAGATGCACCTACCCCGTGCAATCCTCCACTCGTTTTGTATCCTCCCTGTCCGAATTTTCCACCCGCATGTAAAACGGTAAAAATAACTTCTGTTGTCGGCTTCCCAGTACTGTGCATGCCGGTAGGAATACCACGGCCACTATCCTGTACAGAAATACTATTGTCTTTATGTATCGATACCTTTATATCATTACCATAGCCTGCCAGAGCTTCATCAACAGCATTATCTACAATTTCAAATACAAGATGGTGTAAACCACGGATATCTGTACTGCCGATATACATACCGGGCCTCTTTCTAACTGCATCAAGACCTTCCAGGACCTGAATGGAATCGTCCGAATATTGATATTCATTAGCCAATCGTCATCTTCTCCTTCCCTAACCTAACAAAAAACATATGCTATCTAATATATTAGAACAATTGTTCGCTGTTGTAAATTGATAGTTTCCGTTTAAGTGCTTATACAAAAATCATATTAACGCAGAATATGTTACCAAGTATACTATAATTGCTGATTCTCTGCATATAACATTCGTTTTTATATTGGATTCTCCCCTATTTGGACAATATCTTCCATATTTTAGACACTTAAAAAGAATGCCATAACACTGGCATTCTTTTCAAGTTTACCTTTTTTTATACGTTAATCTACAAGTACGGCGTGGACCACCTTAATACATAAATCCATAATCACACTGAAATTTCGCTCTTTTAAATAATCATAGGCTTCTTCATTGACAATTCCCTGCTGGGCCCAAAATACTCTACAGTCAGTTTCAGCCGCATCTCTGGCAACGTCCGGTAAATGCTCCGGTCTTCTGAAAACGTTAATAATATCGATTTTATCGGGTACATCTTTCAATGTGGGGTATGCCTTCTCACCCAATACTTCATCCACTGTAGGATTAACTGGTATGATTCGATAGCCGTTTTGCTGCATAGTCTTGGATATCTGATAGGCCGTTTTGTCAGGATTATCTGACAATCCAACGACAGCAATTGTTTCTGCCGATTCCAAAATACGTTTCAGTTCTTCTTTTTCCGGGTTTTGCCAAGACATGTTAACATCCTCCTTTAAATGGGTATTTACTTTTAATTATCAAGTAAACCCTCGTTAATTAAATACTCCCTTGCGACGTCGTTCGCAGATCTGTCCTCATAGTCCACCTGGTAATTCATTTGACGCATTTCGTCGTCTGTGATTTTTCCACTCAGCTGATTTAAAATCGCTTCAAGTTCCGGGTATTCTTCCAATGTATCTTGGCGCATTAATGGTGCGCCCTGATAAGGTGGAAAAAGATTTTCTGGATCATCAAGTGTCACTAAATTCAATTCTATCATATAGCTATCGGTAGCATAAGCATCAATCACATCGACTTCCCCATTCGACAAAGCATTTTGCCTGATTCCTGGTTCCATTGTCTTAATATCAGCAATATTCAAGTCATACACTTCACGCATGCCTACATAACCATCATAACGGTCATTAAATTCCAGTGTAAAACCTGCCGTAATTTCATTTTCGATTTGCTTCAGATCACCGATCTCCTGCAGGTTGTACTGCATAGCCATTTCCTCTGTGGTGGCCACTGCATACGTGTTATTGAATTCCATTGGTTCCAGGAATTCCATGCCATAAACCTCTTTCATCCCTTGCCTAGCCTGTTCGTATACTTCCCAGGCGTTATTACTTTCAGCCTGGTCCTCCAAATGAGTGACAATTGCAGTACCGGTAAACTCAGGATAAATATCAATACTCCCTTGTTGCAGTGCACGGAATAGGAATGCAGTCTTTCCAAGATTCGGTTCCAAAACTACATTCACATCCAGCTCTTCCTCAATTAATAATTTATACATATTGATCAATATTTCCGGTTCTGATCCCTGCTTTCCACCAATTACTAAATCGGGCTGTTTTGAACCATTAAACATAAAAGGCGACACAACAATAAGTACGGCTACAACCAGCATTGCAATAAAAGATTTAATTCCTGCCTTTTTTGACATTCTTTCAAATACTCTTAATATCAAATCCAAAAATATCGCCAGAAGTGCGGCTGGTATAGCACCAAGTAAAATCAGGTTGATATCAGCTCCACGATCCAGACCCAAAAGGATGACTTCTCCCAATCCTCCAGCACCAATCAAGGCAGCTATTGTTGTTGTACCGACAATGAGTACCATAGAGGTCCGAATACCAGCCATTATTACAGGCATTGCAATCGGAAGCTCCACTTTCGTCAGACGTTTAATTGAATTCATCCCCATCCCTGTGGCGGCTTCCTTCAGGGCTGGATCAACCTCTCTTATGCCAGTATACGTATTTCGCAGAATAGGCAGCAAGCCATATAAAACAAGTGCGATAATCGCTGGAGTCGTTCCAATACCGAAGAAAGGGATTAAAAAAGCAAGTACTGCCAGACTGGGAATTGTCTGCATTACAGCTGAAGTACCGATGACAGGTTCAGCTGCCTTAGGATACCTTGTCAGGTATAAACCAAGAGGAACAGCAATAGCGATAGCGATAATCAGCGAAACCATGGATATTTGCAAATGCTCCAGGGTTGTTTCAAGAAGCATATCCTGCCTATTTTGAAAAACGGTTATAAATTCGTCCATTAGCGAATCACCCCGTTTTCTTTATCTGCTTTGCTTTTCAAATATCCGAAAATCCTTCTATAAGTCAATACACCAACCACCTTTTGTTCTTTCAAAACTGGAAAGAGTGGTTGGTCACTGTCTTCCAAGAGTTCTGTTGCATCATATAAAGTCATATCATATTCAATGGTTTTGCCATTTACCGTTTCTCCGTTCACTAAAAGTTTTACGAAATTATTGCTTTCATCCACCAATACGTAAATTCCCTGTGTTGGATAATTGCCTGCAGGATAGGTAGAAGCAAAGATGATATTATCTATATTTTTATCTGAGATATGGTCAACCGTTATTTGCCATGGTGAATTACGATTTCCAAGGAAGTCTTTGACGAACTCATTTTCCGGATTCGTAATCAATTGTTTTGGTTCGCCCAGCTGAATGATCCTGCCTTCCTGCATTAAACAGATACGAGCACCCAATTTCAACGCTTCATCCATATCATGGGTAACAAAGACAATCGTCTTCTTGATCTCTTTCTGCAATTTCTTTATGTCATCTTGCAACTGTACCCTGCTTATAGGATCGAGCGCACTAAAAGGTTCATCCATTAAAATAATATCGGGATCTGCAGCCAATGCACGTATAACACCAATACGCTGCTGTTGGCCACCGGAGAGTTCACTTGGTTTTCTTTGCTTATATATGGACGGGTCCAAGCCGACCATTTCCAGTAATTCATCACTGCGTTTGGTCGTTTCCTTTTTACTCCACTTCTTCATCTCTGGCACGATGGAAATATTTTCCCCAATCGTCATATGAGGAAATAAAGCAATTTGCTGCAGGACATAACCTGTATTCCATCTCAGTTCATTGATTTTATAATCCTTTATGTTTCTATCATTTATGTATATAGATCCCGTAGTAGGTTCTATCAGGCGATTTATCATTTTCATAGTCGTCGTTTTGCCACAGCCGCTTGGTCCGATAACGGTAAGGATTTCTCCTTCTCTCACTTCAAGAGAAAAATCCTTTATCGCCTCTGTACCATCTTCATATACTTTGGTCACGTTTTTAAATTCAATCATATCTGGCCTCCTTATTTTATTAAAAATACCCCCTCCCTTTAATTCTAAACCAATTACACTTATATTTCCCGTCATACAGCTTTACAGATGTCCTTTCCCTAGAAGGCCAGAACTGCACTGCTCGTCTCCATGTAAAATATTGCTTTTGCCCAAAAATCTGTAAACTACGAAGTATGCAAAGTCGGATAAGCGTCTTCGGCGACCGCTCGGTGAAATACACTGCGCGCATCCTAAGGCGGCTGGTGAGCCCCTTCATGCTACGCATTTCAGTGTCTCACCTATGCCTTTTCTCCCGTTGGAGTCTCCGTGTATTTCCCCGAGCTGGTTAGAGGATTGCTTATTATTATTTCATATATAACAGCTAAAATAACATCTTACAACTACACCAGTCCGGGATTACTCCGGGCGGTGACTCCTCAAAAATACAAACCAATTTTCTTCGTGCGATGCGAAGGCTGACGAAGCGTTCCTTGTCCTGCGGGAATAGCACGTGTCCGAAGACCCCGCAGAGTGGTTTTCTCGAGGAGGCTGAGGCCGTGCCCGCGGAAAGCATCCGCCCGGAGTGCCCCGGACGGCAGCATAAGCACGTTTTTCGGGAATAAATCTACAGTTACTTCGCATTTTATATCAAATGCGTAGAGGATAAAGAAACAAAGATAACGAAAAGAGCCTTTCATAAATTATTTTTTAGGTTCTTTATCTTAGTAGTTCGTGCTAAAATAGCGATATAGCTTCCCATTGGAAGTTAAGTATCAAATTATTACTTATGAAAGTAGGAAGAACAATGGATTATTTTTTATTCGCACTCATAGCGTATTTATTAGGATCCATTCCGTCAGCTTTGCTCGTCGGAAAGATTGGATACAAAATCGATATACGGGAGCATGGAAGTGGTAACCTTGGAGCGACAAATTCCTTCCGGGTGCTCGGATTCAAAGCAGGGATGATCGTCACATTGGCAGATATTCTGAAAGGGACTGCCGCTACCTTGATTCCACAAGCATTTGGGGCAGATATTTACTTTTTGGCAATCGGTATCTTTGCAGTTATCGGCCATACGTATCCCATCTTTGCCAGATTTAAAGGTGGAAAAGCTGTTGCAACTTCAGCCGGTATTATTTTAGGGATTTATCCTTTATTGTTTATCATTATGATCTCTACCTTTTTAGTCAGCTTGTATTTATCCAAATATGTGTCCCTTTCATCAATGATCACAGGAGTCATAAGTGTATTGATCTCTTTATTCTTTAATGATCTAGGACTCGTAATCGTCATTTCAATACTGACGGCTTTCGTTTTTTACCGTCATAAGGAAAATATTAAACGGATTAAAAATGGCACCGAACCAAAAATCAAATGGATGTAATCATTATTCAGTGAAGACCAATGAATTGAATATTGATAGTCCATTCAGTATACTTAAGATTAGTTATATAACCATTAGCATAGCTAAGGTTAGCAATATACCGCAAGAAAGGGGACTATGCTATGCAGCAGACCAAAATACTCCCGACAAAACAATTACCTACAAAAGAACAGCGACTTAAATTATTCGGTTCTGTCCAGCCTGCTGAAAAGACGAAACCAGTCGAGAAAAGTCAAATGGCGGACTTACAAAATACAATGAATGATTTCTTATTTGATCTTGATGTTGTCGGCATATCAAACGTTAAATATCCAATTGTAATCGAAAGTAATATAAATCCTGGGTTCCAGACAAGTATAGGAACATTCAAGTTTTCATCCAGCCTGACAAATACAAGTAAGGGAACTAACATGAGCCGTTTTATGGAACAATTGAATAATTATCATGAACACGGCTTTGCTGTCACGATCGAAAATCTGAATAAATTTACGAAAGAATTGGCTGAACGACTTGAACAAAAGGATGCAACAATAGAAGTTTCTTTTCCTTGGTTCTTTGAAAGGAAGGGCCCGGACTCAGGACTGACAGGTCTAAATCATGCGGAAGCATCTATTCGAGTAACCTATGATCAATCTGAAGGTTATTCGGCGACAGTTTCCCTATCCGCCCTCATCACTACATTATGTCCATGTTCCAAGGAAATAAGTGAGTATAGTGCACATAATCAGCGCGGAGAAGTAATGATGGAAATTACGTTAACTGATGATTTTGATGAGAAAAGGATGGATTGGAAAGAGGCACTTCTGGAAGCAGCTGAAAGCAATGCAAGTGCTAGGCTCCATCCTGTGCTTAAACGCCCGGATGAAAAAATGGTTACCGAACATGCGTATGAAAATCCACGCTTTGTAGAGGATATCGTTCGCCTTGTTGCTGCCGATCTGTATGAAATGCCCTTTGTCACGAAGTTTCAGGTCTCATGCAGAAATGAAGAATCCATACACATGCATGATGCCATCGCATCAATCAAATATGATAAACTTGCCGCAGTAAATGAGTAATTAAGAGATGAAATTCATATTTATTGGCATCATTAAATTTTATCGCGCTGCAATAAGTCCATTTACACCTTCAACATGCCGATTTCATCCAACCTGTTCGGAATACGGACTTGAGGCTTTCAAACGATTTGGAGCAATGAAAGGATTTTATTTAACGATCAGAAGAATCAGCAAATGCCATCCTTTTCACCCTGGTGGCGTGGACTTTGTACCAGAAAGACCGAGGAAACGCAACAAGTGATTTCAAACCTGAAAGGGAGTTGCTCAAATGAAACTTGATATCAGTAATAAAGCAGCCATTTGGTATAAAGAGGAACTGGATATTGAAGAATCTGAAGATGTACGTTTTTTTGTCAGATATGGAGGAGTCGGTGGAAAGATTCCTGGATTTTCTCTAGGGATAAAGAAAGATCATCCACAATCCGTCCACACTTCTGCAACTGTCGAAGGGATAACATTTTACATTGAAGATTCTGACCTGTGGTACTTTGAAGAAAGTGATTTAGCGATAGAATATGATGATGTCCGCAATGAACCCGTTTTGAAATATGTCTGATCATTTATCCATTTTAGATTCTGTATAAAAAGGCGTCAGTTCGACGCCTTTTTATAATTTAAATCTTTCTATTTGATCCCACTTGTTCTCTTTTTGTAAGATATGCTTCTGGGATTCACCGAATAAATCAAAATGTGGGTATTGTTCGTCTTTATGAATCCACTGTTCCTTAAGACCATATGTCTTACCCCACTCTTTCAGTTTCTCCAAATCACTGCAGCCTACCTTTGTGACTGTTTTACAGCCAGGGAATCGGTCATCCAGCCAATAATGGGTTAAAAAGTCTATTTCTCCATTTTCGACGTTTCTCTTCCATGAAAGCAAATCACTTCTCTTTAATCCAAAAGCCATTATTTTTCTCCTTCGATTTGTTTTAAATAAGCTTTATGCCAGTCAGGGAACGATCTTCTTAAAGAGATAGGCCGAAATGAATCTTTTTTGACAACAGTATGCTTGGTATACCCACTAACAGCTATTTCACCTTGGGCATCGATAATATCGTATCCATAGACGGTCCTTATGCCGTCATATTCTTTCAGCCATGTTTCCACGAATGCCTCTTCCCCGTATCTGACTGGTTTTTTATACGTAAGCCGGGCATCAAGAACAGGTGAGACAACATGATGCTTCTCCATTTCAGCATAGCTCAATCCTAATTCTTCAATATATTTGGTTCTACCAATTTCAAACCAAACTAAATAGTTCGCATGATATACGACTCCCATTTGGTCTGTTTCCTGGTATCTGACTTCAATTGGTGTTCTTACTTTCAGCAATGCAACTTCCCCCTATTTTTTCTATGCTCTCTTAATCCTATCATAAAATTAATAAATCATTGCAATATTCGACACTGGTTCCAGACGGAGCTGAATGATCAAAAGCGGAGGTGACTGTTCAGAAACTCTATGCTAGCAAGGGACTGTAAAGCGTATGGTTTTTGCGCTTGGAATGTCCATTGCTTATGACAGGAGTTTCTAGGAACCGGAGCTGGACGTGGCTGTTTATGAGCAAAAATTTCACTTATTTATTAAATAAAACACCTCAAGTCATCGAAATGATTTGAGGTGTCTCTATATGTTTAATCATTTTGGTTATGATAATATTCATCTTTAATTTCTTTGCGAAATCCTTCGATAGCTTCTTCTCTTCGCTTGTTTTTGGCGATAATCTGCTCTTTCTCCTGACCACTTGTGAATTGCATGGTTTCATGGGCTTTTTCGATATTTTGAATGGTGTCCTGAACCATATCCTGTAACTTTTCTACATTATCACTGCGATCATCAGGTTTCGGTTTATTTTGTTTATGTGGCATGTAGATACTCCTTTCTGTAATAGAATAAGCTTATTTTTTCATTAAATTCAATTCCTATACAAAAATTGCTGCATTCCAAAATATTGGAATGCAGCAATTGCTCAGTTCTCATTTGCTTTTTTTAACGACTCATACATTCGCGAATCGATACTGTTTTCGATTTTTTCAATAATCCTTCGATCCTGTAGAATCTGTTTTCTGTTTTCTGCGACTAATTCATCAAAACTAAGCTTCTTTTTAAGAGACATGGCAATTCACCCTTTTTAAAAAGAGTATTACCAAAAACGGAAAATTTTATAATAAATAAATTAATTTAATTCATGAACCATTTCTTCCATAAACTCGTATTCCATTGGTCCAATCCATCTCGGCTGTTGAACGGTTCCGTCAGTACCGATAAAATAGGAAGTCGGTGCAGCGTAAACTTTATACTGGTCAGATACATGGGAACCGTGATCTAAAGGAATCGTATAAGTAAATGAAAATTCTTCGATAAAATCATGTACATCTTGTTCGTTCTTTTCCATATCTGTCAAGTTTACCGCAACTATCTCCACTTCATCACCGTATTCCTCATAAAACTTCTGCATTTCCGGCATTTCCTCGCGACAAGGCGGACACCAGGTATACCAGAAATTTATAATTACTTTTTTACCTTGGAGATCCGACAGTTTTAATTGGCCCCCATCAAGCGTTTCCAATTCGAAATCAGGTGCTGCTTCTCCTGGCTCTATTCCTGTACTTTCGGGTGGGGCTATTGCTCCCCCTTCTGCATTTGGATCACCAGTTACATTATATATATTAGGCTCTGCATTCTTCTCAATCTGCTGTTCAATAAAATTCCCGATTATAATTCCAGCTAACACTATTAATAAAGTAACGCCGAACATCTTTTTAAACAAGATTTTCTTCCCCCATAATGAGCATAATAGTACTTCATTCTTATCGTAAGTATTAATAGTCCATTTGTAAAGAGACGCAGCCAAATGTTTTAAAAATAGTCATTTATTTTTAAAACATTTATGTCCTTGGGCAATTAATAGTACTTGGAGAACAAAAGCGCAAGCGCCTTGATCACCCCCGACAAGCTTAAGTAGAAACTACCAGTGGCGTTCTTTGCCGCAGGTAGTTTCTACTCAAGACCTCGAGGGGGTAGGCGCTGGAGCTGGACGATCAAAAGCGAAGGTGACTGTTCAGAAACTCAACGCTAGCAAGGGACTGGAAAGCGCATGGTTTTCGCGCTTGGAATGTCCCTTGCTTATGACGGGAGTTTCTAGGAACCGTAGCTGGACGCGGCTGTTTATGTGTAAGGGTTAATTGCTGCCAAAATTTATACTCCCTCTATATACTAACGTTTTCTCTTGTTTACGCCGTTTTTCTTAGAAT
>NZ_LQNF01000040.1 GCF_001618145.1 Oceanobacillus damuensis | reverse complement strand
GCGCTGTCTCACCTATGCCTCTGCTCCCGCAGAAGTCTCCGTGTATTTCCCAGAGCTCGTTAGAAGTTTACTGCCAATTATTATCCTTGAAATAGCTAATGTTTACGGAAGAATTTATGTCGTTTATTTTAAAAATGCCGGATGCGCTGAAAGTAAATCAAATGTGTTGATTGTTCTTGCGCAGAATTCTTTTTCGAAAAAAATCCATATCAGCAGCCCGTATACACGGAGACTCCAACGGGAGGACAGGCATAGGTGAGACACTGAAATGCGTAGCATGAAGGGGCTCACCAGCCGCCCGTGGAAAGCGTAGTGTATTTCCCCGAGCGGTCGCCGAAGTAACTTGCTTCCATTATTAGCTGTAGATCTATCGCAAATAGCAGTTGCTTCGCATTTTATACCAACTACGACGAGAGTCTGACAGTTAATTCAAACGTCCACTCAAGCGTAATGAATCTTAAGCCTAGCTAATTCTACAAAGGCCAATTTGTCAATTTCACTCTGCGAAAAGTTGGGTTATTCTATAAATTACAAGCATTTTTTGGTATTATAAGCATGTAGTTAACGACAAGATACATAGAGGAGAAAACTGTAAATGGAGTGGAAAAACTTATATCGTGGTTTAATAATGGGGACGAGTGATGTTATTCCTGGTGTCAGCGGTGGTACAATAGCTGTTTTACTTGGGATTTACGATCGACTTATTCTTTCGATTAATGGATTATTCAGCAAGGATTGGAAAAAGCATTTAAGCTTCCTTATCCCATTGGGAATTGGTATACTAACGGCGATTTTCCTGCTTGCTAATGTTATTGAATGGCTTTTTGAACATTATCCTGCACCAACACAGTTCTTTTTCCTTGGATTAATCCTCGGTGTACTGCCTTATTTATTCCATAAGGCAGAGGCAAAAAACAACTTTAAAACAAAACACTATATCCTGCTGTTCTTTGGGGTTGTTATCGTTGCATCCATGGCATTCTTTAATCCCACTGATGGAGCTGTGATTCAAAACATCACTGGATCTACGTATATTTTACTTTTCTTTTCCGGTTTTATTGCAAGCAGTGCGATGATTATACCTGGAATAAGCGGCTCATTTATGCTGTTGCTGCTTGGGGTCTATACGACAATAATAGCTGCAATCAGCAATCTGCAGCTGGATATTATAGCAGTTACAGGAATTGGAATTGCCATTGGTTTTATTGTGATGAGTAAAATAATTGCTTTCTTCCTTAAGAATTATTACAGCAGTACATTTGCGGTGATTATCGGACTTGTAATCGGATCGATTTTCGTTGTCTATCCAGGTTTCCCGGCAAGCACTTCCATTGTCCTGTTAAGTGTGGTTACCTTTGCAATCGGTCTATTCGTGGCATATATCCTTGGCAGGGTAGAATACAAATAAGCAAAAAAAAGGACAAAAAAACATATTATCGCTAGAATGAATGGTAAAAGGAGTGAGTTTTAATGAAAACAATTCAAACGGTTGATCAATTCAACGAAGTTATTCAAAGTGAAGACCCCGTAATCGTCAAATTCTTCGCTGACTGGTGTCCGGACTGCAAAAGAATGGATATGTTTATCGGTGATGTTCTTGAAGAATTTAAGAATTACGAATGGTATGAAGTTAACAGCGATGAAGTAAGCGGACTAGCTGAAAAATATGAAGTTATGGGCATTCCAAGTGTATTGGTTTTCCAAAATGGAGAGAAACTTGCACATCAGCACAGTGCCTATACAAAATCACCAGAATCAGTAACAGAGTTTCTGCACCAGCAGCTTGGTTAAATCAAACACGATCATCCCTTCATTGGGTGATCGTGTTTTTATTCGCACCAATTTTCACACCTGTACAGTAAAGTTTGCATTAGCTGTGGCTTGGATCTTTTGATTCTTTTCGAAATACTCCCTGATCATCTCAACGGCATCCTTTTGAATTTCTTTAACAACCGGCTTATTTTTGAACATATCGTAGTTGCCACCGCCTGAAGCACGGTAATTGTTCAGAACTACATGATAAGTCTGATGGAAGTCAATCGGTCTGTCCTGGTAAAAGATATCCCTTACCCTTGTTCCAACAGGGTTTGACACCTGTATTGTATAGGTTATCCCTTCCCACATATCATAGTTGTAATGCTGAGGTTTCGGATATATATATGCTGGATTAACGGCAACCTGATTATCTGTTACAGTAAAATATTCTGCACTTTTCTCCAGGGCATCTTTTATATCTTGTCCGGTCAATTCAAGAACGACAAGTGTATTTGGATACATATAATTGGAAACGATATCCCTCATGGTGACGACCGGTCCAAAACCGGTGGAAGTATTATTCAAGAGGGAAGTAACGGAAATATCGATTCCGCTGGCGTCCATTTGTACATCCTGTATAAACTGAATAAAAGGGTGTTTCTTGACTCTCGCAAGGAAGGGATCTTCAATTGTCATGTCGCCTTCTATGTAACCAATCGGCTGATCAAGCCACCGCTGTGTCGATTTCTCCATCTCTTCCATATAATCCATTAACATAGAATCTGATTCGATATCTCTTAGTTCGTGCAGGCTTCCGGACCTATCTGTTATAACCCATCTTTCATTTCTCTTTTCCAGCTCAATTTCAACCTTCCCGTAAGCCTGTCCGTTATTCCCCGGCTGCAGAATGAGTACATCATTTACCATCCCGCTTAATCTGCGGTGCTGATGGCCTGTCAGAAGTATGTCAATTCCTTCTATCTCCTGGCACATTTGGTATCCTTGATTCTCCCCAGACAGCTTCTCTGTTGGTTCACCTGTCTGAAGGTCACGTTCAAAGCCGCCATGATAGGATACAATTAGTACATCGGGATTTTCTGTTTCGCGGATTTGCATGATCCACTTTTCCAATGTTTTGAAAGCATCAGCAAAATGAACTCCCTTTATGTGATCTGGTGCTTCCCAGTTCGGAATATAGTGTGTCGTAACCCCAACGATTGCTGCTTTGACTCCATTTTCAAGATTCTTGATGATATATGGAGGTCCAAACTTTGGTTTATTGGTACTTTCGTCCAATATATTTGCAGAAAGCCAAGGAAAATCAGATTGTTGAATTGCATCTGCCAGAATTTCCTTTCCAAAATTAAATTCATGATTGCCGAGTACTGCAGCATCAATACCAATTCGATTCATTATTCCGATCATTGGATTCTCCCGGTTACTGTATTCTTTTACATAATGGGTCATTAAAGGAGTTCCCTGAATCAGGTCCCCGTTATCAATCGCAATTATATTTTCACTTTTTTGCCTTGCTTCCTTCACAACGGAAGCGTATTTGACAAGCCCTATATCTGCTTTTTCATTCGTTCCATATAAAACAGGCATCGCATTACCATGAATATCACTTGTATATAGCAGTGTCATTTTAGCTGATTTATTTTGCAATATGTCGCATCCTTTCAGTAAATAAAGTTACAAAAATGCCCCTAAGGAGCGGTAAAACTCTTCAGGGACATCCTACTCTCAAAAAAATAAATTCTCAAGTCTTTCCTGCTAGACAATTTTTCTTCTGATACGTGCAGAAGCAAAGTCGATAATCGTTACGACAATGATAATAGCCAAAAGAATCGTTCCCATTTCATTCCAGTTGCGGTTATTGGAAGCAAAAATAATCATCGTACCGATACCACCAGCACCGACGATACCAAGGATGGAGGAGGCACGTATATCCACTTCAAAACGATAGATCGCATACGACAGAAATTCCGGCGTGATCTGTGGCAATACACCGTAAAAAAGAATTTGTATTTTATTGGCGCCACTAGCTTCCATTGCTTCTACTACATTCATATCGATGGACTCGATAATTTCCGCAAACATCTTGCCAAGCATTCCTGTCGAGCCAATTGCAATGGCAAGTACACCGGCAAATGCATTCGGTCCAACTGCGACTACGAATAAAATCGCAAGGATTATATCCGGAAATGCACGCACGGCTGAAAGCACCCATTTGCCGATTGTTGAAATGACGATTCCACCCATCATATTACGGGCGGCAAGGAAGGATAATGGCACTGCTATTACTGCTGCCATTAAAGATCCGGCAAAAGCTATTAAAACTGTCTCAAGCATACTCCATGCAACATCCCCGGTTGCCGACCAATCCGGATTGAACAGTCTGGGTATTACCCGATTAAAGTTGTTTATTGCCCGTTCAATCGCCCGTCCCCAATCAATATCTATACTGACAAATGTCCATACATACATGGCTATTACCAATATAGCAATGACGATGTTTCTGATATTTTTATACATGGAATTTTTGGGTTTCGGAGGTAGGGAATAATTTTCCATTATAGCAATGCCTCCCTTATTCTCGTACTGATGTATTCAATAACGATGACTACTACAAAAATAAGAATGATAATCATCATGGCATTCGGGTAATTGTAAAAACCTAGTTGCTGGTTTAATATCAATCCGATACCACCGGCACCAACCAAACCTAATACGACGGAGGCGCGGATATTAATCTCAAATACGTAGAGGACAAGTGATGTATATTGTGGCAATACTTGTGGTATGAGGCCATACCAGATTACCTGGAATACATTGCCTCCTGATGAGCGCATAGCTTCCAGCGGATGCATATCGACCGATTCAATTGTCTCACTGATCAGTTTAGCCAGGATACCCAAAGAGAAAATCACAAGCGCCAGTATTCCAGGAAATAGTCCAATCCCAAACAGACCGACAAAAATTACTGCCAGAACAAGATCCGGAATGGTACGTAAAATGTTTAAGAACGTGCGTGTCAGAATATATAATGGTTTCCACGTTGTAATATTTTCCGCTGCTAATATAGCTAAGGGGACAGTTAGAATTGCAGCAAATGTCGTTGCAATGATTGCCATTTGGATGGTTTCCACCATCGGTCCCCATATTGCTGATATCACCGCGGTATTAGGCGGAAAGAACTTTTCGATTACTGTAAACATATTACCAAGCGCCCCGCCGAAACCACCCGCCATTTGCCGCTGGGTCCAGGACATGCTGAATATATAAATGCCAAGAACAACAAAAAATATAAGCGTTACCTGTACCTTCGTTTTGGCAGGGTAAATAGGCGGCACTTTCTTCGAGGTCAATGAGTTATTTTCGTTCGTCACGATTCATCTGCACCCCCACGCAAGTCTTCCTCACGTATTGAACGGCCATATATTTCTTCAAAAGTACTTTCGGAAACCTCAGATACAGGACCATCAAAAACTACTTCACCTGCACGCATCCCGATAATACGGTCAGCATACTCCATTGCCATATCAATGAAGTGCAGGTTTACAATGGTTGTTATGTTGTCCTCTTTATTAATTTTCTTCAAATATGTCATCACCTGATGGGAAGTAGGCGGGTCAAGTGATGCGACAGGTTCGTCTGCAAGAATATATTTAGGTTGTTGTGTAAGTACGCGTGCAATACTTACGCGTTGCTGCTGCCCACCACTTAACTCATCAGCTCGATTATAGATCTTTTCTTCAATGTTTACTCGTTTCAAGCTCTCGTAGGCCAGTCCAATATCTTCCTTTTTATAAGCATTGAAAATGGAGCGTAATGTTCCTGTATGACCTAGCCGTCCTGCCAATACATTTTTTAATACGTTGGAACGTTTTACTAGATTGTAGCTTTGGAAGACCATTCCCGTTTTAGTACGAAGTTTTCTCAAATTAGAACCGCGAAATTTAAGAATGTCTTCATTGTCTACAAGAAGAGATCCGGATGTAGGGGTTACTAAGCGGTTAATGCTGCGAATAAAGGTGGACTTTCCGGCGCCCGATAAACCTACGATTACTACAAATTCACCGTCATTAATTGTCACATTAATATCTTTTAAGCCTTCTGTGCCGTTCGGGTATACTAAACCGACATTTTTAAATTCAATCATTTTATGTATTTTCCTCCATTATAAGCTTAAGTCAAATAAATGTCCGAAACATTAGGAAAAAAAGGGGAGCAAACACTCCCCTTTTATTGGTAACACCTATTTATTGATTTCGTTCCGCTGCAATTAAAGTTCAATATTGTCTTTAAATTTAGCGTACGTATCTTTTACAACCTGATACTCTTCATCAGATGCTTCGTCGATTTCATCCCAGTTATAAACATCGTTCATGATTTGGATCATTTCTTCATCTTCGTTGAAAGATAAGAAAACATCTTTGATTTCCTGAACGAATTCATCTGGAAGTTCTTTCGTCACCGAAATAGTATCATTAGGAATTTCGTCTGTATAGCCCAGGATAGACAATTCCTCCATTACTGTCGGATATTCTTCTTCAAGCTCTGTACGAACATCATCAAAAGTAGTGGCTACATCAGCATCTCCTTCGAGAACTGCGATTGCAGAGTTATCGTGGCCGCCTGTTTGAACGGTACCGCTGAAGAAGTTGCTTTCCAATTCTGCTGCAGTATCATAGCCAAACTCTTCCATCAATTGACTTGCAGGGAAAAGATAACCAGATGTGGAACCTTGGTCACCGTATGCCCAAACTGTACCCTCTAAATCTGCTAAACTCTCGATACCGGAATCAGAGCGTACAACGTATTGTGCTTTGTATGTTCCTGAACCGTAACGAATGGATTTCAAGATTACTTCAACATCGTATTGCTCATTAGCCAATACATAACCAAATGCCGGAATAAAACCAACCTGTACTTGATTGGCTCCCATTGCTTCAACTAAAGCATTATAGTTTGTCATTACTTGACCCTGAACCTCAATACCCAACTCTTCACCTAAACGGTCTGCCAATGGCTCAACTGTATCAGCGATTGTATCGGAATCCTGGGATGGAACAAAACCTATAACTAAAGTGTCAGGAATTCCTTCACTGGATTCCTCGCTGGTTTCTTCACCAGTTTCTTCGCCGGACTCTTCACTAGTTTCTTCTGAATTGGTGTCGTCTGCATCTTCACTGCCATTACCAGTGTCTGAATCATCTGATCCGCCACATGCTGCTAAAACCAATGCCAATGCCAGCACAAGTAATAGACTATAAAGTTTTTTCATCTTGACCCTCCTGTTTTTTATGTATTAGTAAGTTCACTACTCTATTAAATAATAATTACAGGGAAAAATCTAGTGAATTTTTGGAAATTTACAGTTTGTTTTCATAATTTTTACTATATAATGACAAAAAACGAGTAATTTGACCTAGAAGTAAGCGAAAAAGGTTTGCTTTTGTCTGAAAAAGGCTATATTTATTTATGAATGTGAGGAGAATTGGCATGCCTAAATACGAAAAAGCATTATTTCTATATCACATAAATGCCGGAAAAACCAATATCGAACAAAAACTGTCACAAACCTTACCGATACTGAGCAGGCATATCAAGGAGCTGACAGTTTTGCAGACGGATACTGCAGAAGAGACCGAAAATGTCTGTAAAACATTTGGTGAAACGATTGACCTGCTTATTATTCTTGGAGGGGATGGCACTGTTCACACGTGTTTGAACAGTATTGCACCATTGGAAAAAAGGCCGATCATTGCCATCTTGCCGGGTGGGACCTCCAATGATTTCAGCAGAATGCTTCAGATCCCACAGAATCTTCAGGCTGCTGCAGAAGCGATTGTAAAAGGAGAAATCATAGAAATTGATATAGGAAAGTCGAACGATCGCTATTTTCTTAACTTTTGGGGAATCGGGCTGGTTGCCGATACTTCCCAGAATGTAAACGAGAATGAGAAAAAAAGCTTTGGGGCACTCAGTTATATCATGACTGCAATCAGAACTGTCAATAATACTCAATCCTTTTCCTATGAGTTAAATAGTGATAACGGTATTTTCAAGGGAGAAGCCGTTTTAATCGCTATCCTGAACGGGAAATATATCGGGACGAGAGAGATCCCCATATCAACGATTAGTCCAAATGACGGAAAGCTGGATGTTTTAGTTATTAAAGATTCCACGTTGGCTTCCTTTCGGGAATTGTTATCAATGAATAGGACGATTGTCGATAACGATGAGATGGAACAATTGACACATTTTCAGGCAAGCAGTCTCTCGATATCAACTTCAGAAATAAAAGATATTGATATGGATGGAGAAATTCCGTCTAGCACACCAGCGAAAATTTCTGTGCTTCCCAAACATCTTAAAATGATTTGTTCAACCGAAATAGGCTAACGATGCAAAACTTTAGAAACTGAAGGGGATTAACATTATGCTGGAGACGATTATAAACGCTATTAGTGATTTAGGAATATTGGGGTTGTTTGCTTCCGTTGCAATTGAGGCTTCGTCACTTCCATTCCCAGGGGGATTGCTTGCACTGATGTTTGGCTATCTTTTGAATTTAACGTTCATCCAGCTTGTGTTATATGGTTTAATGGCAAGTATCATTTACACGGTTTTCAGTCTGATTCCATTCTTGATCGGTCTTAAAATGGAAGAGAGATTAAAAAAGATGACCAGCAGGAAAGGTATCGAGAAAGCCCAAGCTTCTTTCAAAAGGTTTGGTATTTGGAGTGTAGCTCTTTCAAGAGTGCTTGGTATTGGCAACTATGTGTCTTACGTGGCTGGAATTAGTAAGATGAGGATATGGAATTTCCTGCTGTTAACGATGATCGGAATAACCCCATGGATGATTGGAATGCTTTGGTTGGGCAGTATAGGGAATATTGAATCTGTTCAAAAAATCATCGGAGAATTGCAGTTCTACGGTATACTTCTGATTGCGATAGCAATAATAGGCTTTGTTATTTACCGTAAGAAAGTCAAACCTCAAAATAACTCATACTAAAATACGTTTATCTGAACATAGCTGAATGGCTATGTTTTTTTATGGTTTCTATAGAGTGGCCAAATCATAGCTCATGGCTCTTTTTATCGTCTTATGGGGCGCGCTCACCGGAATAGCTGCAGCTGTTTATACAACCGGATGGAACTTTTCCCGGCTATATTTCGTATAGTTAAAACAGATATAAATAAAGATGGGGTGAAATGATGCCTGTAATTGAAATCAGGGACATGTCTGTAGTAATTAACGAGAAAAAGCTGCTTGAAAATATTACTTTCTCATTGGAGGAGGGTTCTGTCCTCGCGTTGGTTGGCCATAATGGTGCAGGGAAATCCACATTAATTAAAGCAATTATGGGTGTTATGGAGAAATCAGCAGGTCAAATTAGTATTAATGGAAATTTGAGTCAGGATGATTCCTTCCTGGACTTTAAAAGAAAACTTTCCTATTTACCTGAGGAACCCCTATTGCTGACGGAGCTGACAGTGATGCAGCATTTTCAGCTTTATGGTATGAGCTATGAACTTTCAGATGAGCTGCTTCATGATAGGATCGAAATATGGAGCAAGGGTTTTGAAATCGATGATAAACTTGATGAATATCCGGAGTCCCTCTCCAAAGGGATGAGACAGAAGGTGCAGACCATCTGTTCCTTACTTCCGGACACACCGGTTTTATTGATCGACGAACCTTTTATGGGACTTGATATTTATGCAATGGATTATTTGGAGGGAATAATAAAAGAAAAGGCAGAATCAGGTGCCACGATTATCTTGACTACGCACCAAATAGAAAAAGTAAAACACATTGCAGATCGGTATATTATGCTCCGGCAAGGAAGAATAGAGTCAGAAGGGCCGATTGGCGAGTTTATGACCATTCAGAGGAGAAGGTCAGAATGAAAGCAAATACCACGGTATGGAAAAGCTATCTTTTTGTCCGAAGAAATAGGTTCCTGAAAAAGAAAAAAATATATAAAAAGGCCTTTGACCTGATGTTTGATAAAGTTATCGCCATATATACAATGGTTCTGTGCGGTTATATGATTGCAGGTTTATTTATTTTCGGGGACTTCCTGGAAATGTTTCACGGTTACTTTTTCAGTATCGAGCAAAATGCAACAATCGGATTTTGGCTTATTTTAAGTGCACTCCCCATTCGTTATGTCATTAAATCATTTAGAGAACCAGGGATGGTTTTTTCCAGTTCTGAGTACCAATTGACGTTGCTGCCTATAAGTCGGGAAAAAATTTGGTCTTTGGCCATTTTGGAAAAGCTGTTAAAACAGCTTGCTTTATATACAGTGACTCTAATTATATTACTGACTATTTCGCGATTATCATTTTCTTTTATAATTAGCTGCATAATGCTGTTTGTTCTTTACGACATTTTTATGGTTATACCGCAATGGAAGCTTTTTCAGCAGCGTTTCCTGATAAAGACAGGATGTTTATTATTAATATTGATCATTAATGGGATTGGGCTATATATAGGATCTCCCTTGAGCGGGATTCTTCTGTTTGGAATTATCATAGTCATAAACTTTATTTTGATAAGGACTGTCTTTCAAAAAGTAAATTGGGGCAAAGTAACCGAGACCGGGGATTATAACATTTGGAATATGTGGCTAATCGGTCAAGTATCACAAACTAAATTTAAAAGACAGAAAAAATACAGCGTTATGCAACATACGAAGAAGAGAAAGAAGCCATTTAATGCCGATAAGGCTGTATATAATCGTCTTTGGAAGATCTACTTTGGTAAGCAAAGTCCATTGCTGTTTCAATTTACAGGTACATTTTTACTGATGCTTGTTGTTTTGCTGTTTATTAATAATGATTCGCTCTTTCATCTTGGTATTGCAGTAACAATTTATTCCTATTCCGACATAGCAGCAAGCTTTTTCAGTGATCGATTTAGAGACGATATCGTTCAGGTTCTGCCTTGGGATGTGCCTGAATATAAGAAAGCTTATATACGCTGGGTGCTCGCAGGAGGACTCATTCTGTCAGTCCCTTTGATCATTTACTATAGCATTAATCAAAACGAGTGGCTTCTATTGTTATTGCTTCTGCATTGCAGTACATTTTTCTATAATTTTCAAATTAAATTAAACAAGGAAATAAGACTGCTTACAAAACAATCTGCACTAAATACCACTGATGGCTTGTATGGACTGATATTTATTTTACTGGTTGTATTTAGTGGGACATATCCGTTTTTATCGCTTGCTTCATTATTTATTATCTATAGGACCAAAAGAAATATGTGGTTATTTCGTTAACAACAAACGAAAGAAGGATACTGCTTTCAAGTGGCAGCATCACCTATGTAATCAATAAGCTGGAGAAGAAGGATTACCTTTTCCGTGAGCAATTTTCAGAAGACAGCCGTATTACTTATGCGAAAATAACTCCCCGTGGCACGGATTTGGTGAACGGCATTTTTCCCGACCATTGGGAAAGGATTAAGGATATTATGGGAATATTAACTATAGAAGAAAAAGTAGCTGCTGCTTTGCTGCTGAAAAAATTGGGCACCTCACTTCGCAAATTATGATTGTAAAAAATAATAATTTGGCTATCTAGAGTAAATTATAAGGGAGGCCATTAAAATCGCCACATCGAGTAGGTATATCAGACTAGTCTATATCCTATGTGGCACAAATTATTACCTCTGTAAACGGCCTCCACACTTTTATTTTAAGCTTTTTGTAAAAAATAATAAGACTAAATACCTGTTTACCGTAATTAATTTGTAATATTTTTCGTTACTTTCGGTTTAACTGATTAAGGGAGCGGGTACTAGAAAAATATAGAAAAAGTCATAAGAGGCGAAACGCCGGGAGGAAAAGATATGAACAATTCACAGGTAATAATTTATGTAAGTGACCACAGCAAGGAAGCAGACAAAGTGATAAGATTATTAAAGGATAACGGCATTTCATATATAACAAGAAACGTTACAGAAAACGATAGATATATGAAGGAACTGCAATCGAAGGAGATATACGGGACACCGGCAACTTTCATTGATGATCAGGAAGTGATTCTGGGGTATCAAAGGAACAAAATTAAGTATGCATTGGGACTGGATGATAATGCATCCCATTACAGTTCACTTTTCGACGGCTTTAGCAAATAGGAAAGACTCTTGGCTCCACACACTTTTATTAGGACCGCATAATCTATTATAAACAGGAATTTGGAAAGAGGTGTACAGGAATGCAATATGAATATCGACCCTATAAGCTACCCCAAGATTACCCACCAGTCAATTATAACCACCATCCATATCCATATTATACAACACATCAGAATCAAAGCTGGAACATTCCGGAAATAGCCCAGACACCATATGAAATTTTTGCAAAGCCTGAACTGCCTGAGCAATGGCCCAATGAACCGAAAATAAACCCAACCTCAATGGCAGATAACGGCAATGGCTTAGGTACATCTGGAAATTTTGGAGCGGCAGGGCCGGCTGGAGGTCTTGCAGGAAACCCTTCCGGTGGGCCAGCATCCTATTTTTATAATAACAATGGTCAGATAGATTTTGATAAAGTACTATCGACAGTCGGACAATTAGCAAGTACTTATCATCAGGTTACACCAATTGTTAAACAATTCAGTTCACTAATTAAAAATTTCAGGTAATCTTCTTGTTACGTCAGAACAAGAAGAACCAATACTTATTTTGTAAAAACAGGAAAAGGAAAGTCAATTAATTTTTAATAGGAAGAAGCAATACGGAAGAAGATAAAGATGGGGAAGGAAGCGAGAAGAAGAGGAGAATATACGATGATTGCATGTTTGGTGATACACGGATATACAGGCGGACCATATGAAGTTGATCCTCTGGCTGAATTTCTTAAAGAAAATACAGATTGGCATATCGAAGTCCCGACATTGCCAGGGCATGGCAGTGAACTTAACTTGGAAAATGTATCCTATAAAAAATGGATTAAATCAGCAGAAAACGAATTGAAAAAACTTCAGAAAAACTACGATGAGATTTACTTGATCGGATTTTCCATGGGAGGTATGATCGCTGCCTATCTCGCTGCTAAATACAAAATTGACAAGCTCGTCTTGTTGGCGACTTCAGGGAAGTATTTAAGCTTTAAGCAAATCGGACTTGATATTGCTGAAGTAATTGGGGATGGAATCAGAGGTACACTCGATGAAAATAAATTGTATAACCATTACAAGAAGAAATTTGGTTCCGTACCACTCAGGGCGAATTTTGAATTTATGAAATTAGTCAGGTTTACGCGTCGTTACCTGGATAAGGTTGAATCGCCTGTATTGATTGCACAAGGCCATCAGGATGGTATGGTTCCATATAAGACAGCCTATTATCTGGACAAGGAAATTCACTCCGAGCAAAAGGAAGTTGTGTTTTTTGATCGGTCAAGGCACCTCATTTGTCTTGGGGACGATAAAGACACACTAAATGGGATGGTATATCACTTTCTCGTCGAAAAAACAGAATAAATGGCCTGCTCCTTTAAAAAACGGGAGCAGGCTTTTTACAACGATTGGTTTATTTCCATAAAATCCACATCCACGAGCGAGACTTCCCCCACCCTGCATGGCGCTTTCACTTTCACTTTTGCTTACCTTATCCACATTCCTTAAGCCTATAACTACTTCAGACTTTTTCTGGATATGGTTACCTTCGCTTTTCTTGAGGTACTCATAATAAATAACAACAGGCCAAATATAACGATCGTACCACCCAAAAATTGAGACCATGTCAAAGATTCGCCTAGTATAAAGTATGCAAGTATACTTGCCCCGATCGGTTCAAATATAATCCCCATCGAAATGGTGGACGTACTCAGCCATTTCAAAGCCCAGTTAAATAGCGTATGTCCCAAAAATGTAGGTACAATTGCCAAGGCAAGGAAGACCCACCAATGATCAGCGGGGTATCCAAAGAATGGATTTTGCAATATTAAATTGTAAATTATTAATGTGACAGAGCTGACTCCATAAACGATAAACGTATAGGTCATGAGTGATAAGTGCTTTCTTACACTTTGCCCCGATAAGAAATAGAAAGTGACGGCTATTGCACCAAGCAATGCAAGGATATCACCAAATAGCGCCATACCACCAATTTGAAAATCTCCTATGCCAATAATGATGCTTCCAAATAAGGCAATGATCATACTGATGATCGTGCCATATGAAAACCTTTCCTGGAAAAGCAGATAAGTTCCAATAAAGGCGAAGATTGGCTGCATCGTTACAAGCACTACTGAACTGGCTACGGATGTATAGTTTAATGATTCAAACCACAGAATGAAATGAAATGCCAAAAAGACTCCGGCAAGAATAGAAAGCATCCAGTTTTTTTTACTAATCAAGCGAAATTCATGCCTGTATTTTAACAAAACAATGGGTAACATGATCAGAACTGCAAATAATAATCTGTAATTAGCAATGATGGCTGAAGGGGTACCTGCAGCAAGCTTTACTAAGATTGCCGAAGTCGATACAGCTATTACACCAATTACAACTGCAGCATATGGATTGAATGGAGGAAGACGCATGATAAACATCCTTTGCAATTTTGTGTAATATCTTTCCTGAGATTGAAATCCTGTCGAAAAAAGGAAAGTTTTATTTTCAGGTTAATATGACTACCATCCTTTGAGGGGTTAGACTCGGGTAGTATCACTAATTCTAACATGGCAAGAGAAAAAAATCATTAAGCCATATAGTAGATATAAAAGTAATATATGTGGTATGATAATGAAAGCATTAGTTTCGAGGCCTCTTACCACGTACAGGTGAAGCCTTTTTTGTACTTTAATATGAATAAAATATAATGATACGAGTTCAGGTCTTATATTCCCTTTTTAATAGCTGGTATAAACAATCATTATCAGCGCATTTTCATTTCTGCGATAACGAAGCGCATCCATGCTGCGAAAAAGAGCGGAAAATGATAATTCGGAAGGATTTATCTGCATGTTCAGGCGGGAAAATTATTTAAAGAATAAAGTATGAGAAAATTTCATGGGCCTCTTTTGCGAATAAATTTTCACAAAAAAAGGAGTCGACTATTAGGTGACAAAATTTAACGAACTGGGTGTATCAGCCCCAATTATGAAAGCATTAGAAAAAATGGGGTTTGAGGAAGCAACACCAATCCAAGCAGAGACAATTCCATTAGCAATGGAAGGTAACGATGTTATTGGACAGGCACAAACAGGAACAGGTAAAACAGCAGCCTTCGGTATTCCGATGATTAACAAGATAGATTCAAAATTAAAGAAAATTCAAGGCTTGGTTGTAGCCCCTACAAGAGAGCTTGCAATTCAGGTTGCTGAAGAATTAAATCGATTAGCGAAATTCACAGGTGTTCGTGCATTATCTATTTATGGTGGATCGCCAATGGATCGTCAAATTCGTGCATTGAAGGATGGCCCACAGATTGTGGTTGCTACTCCAGGAAGACTACTGGATCATATGCGCAGAAAGACAATCCGTATTGATGCTGTTCAGACAGCTGTATTGGATGAAGCGGATGAAATGTTAAACATGGGATTCATTGATGATATCCGCGATATTCTTAAGGGTATCCCATCCGAACGTCAAACATTGCTTTTCTCGGCAACAATGCCTAAAGAAATCCGTAACATCGCTACTACATTGATGAAAACACCGAAAGAAGTTAAAGTGAAAGCGAAAGAAATGACGGTAGAAAATATTGACCAATATTTTGTTGAGATTCCTGAAAAGTATAAGTTCGATACGTTAAATAATCATATGGATATCAATTCACCTGATTTGGCAATTGTATTTAGCAGAACGAAAAAACGTGTAGATGAAATAACTGAAGGATTACAAGCAAGAGGATATCGTGCTGAAGGGATTCATGGTGACCTGACGCAAGGGAAACGTATGTCCGTTTTAAATAAATTTAAAGGCGGACGTGTGGACGTATTGGTAGCTACAGATGTAGCTGCGCGTGGTCTTGATATTTCGGGTGTTACTCACGTATACAATTTCGATATACCACAGGATCCGGAAAGCTATGTTCACCGTATTGGACGTACAGGAAGAGCTGGACGTACAGGGGAAGCCATTTCCTTCATCACACCTAGAGAAATTGCGCACTTGCATTTAATCGAAAAAACGACGAAGAGTAAAATGAAACGCTTAGTGCCACCAAGCAATCAGGATGCTCAAAGAGGACAGCAGCAAGTAACGATTGATAAGATTGTGAAAACAATTAATCAGAAAGACCTGCAACCATATCAGGAAGCTGCGAAGGAATTATTGGAAGACAACGATTCTATTACAGTGATTGCAGCAGCTTTAAGCATGTTAACAAAAGAGCGCAGAGATACACCTGTTAAGATTTCTTCCGTTGCACCAATCAGTGTGAAGAAAGCGCACAATTCTAAAGACAGCCGTCGCTCGAACAATAAACGTTTTTATGGCCAACGCGGTCAAGGCGGACGGAACCAGGGCGGAAGAAACCGTAAAGGTAATTTCCAGCGCAGAAACCGTGATCAATAATTAAAAAAGAAAAAGCTCCTGGAAACAGGGGCTTTTTCTTATGCGCTTATTTAAAATCTGCTCAGTAGGCCGAAAACAACCAATATACCCAATATAATCCAAAATATGTTTTTTCTGAGTGCATATGGAATGCGACGTTTTCTGTTCCACCGATTAGGATCGAACTGGATGGAATCGTCATCCTGGTAGCTCCGCCTCATCCGCCAAGGCGAGTATGCGCGTACATTGAAAAGAATGAGCGGTGCAATGACAAAACCACCGATAAAGCCAAAGATATGCGCATAAATGTTGATTCCGCTTCTAAGGAAGGTCATTGCCAATGAAACGGCTAAAATAATCATAATAATTTGCGAGCTTCCCTGATCAATCAGGTTTTTCCTGAATGAAACCATAAAGGCATATATACCGAAGAGGCCAAATACTGCGCCTGAAGCTCCAAGATGCAGGTAAGAAATCGGTCCGAGAAAGTAAGTGGCAATATTTGCGATTATCCCGGCCCCTAAATAGGCAAGGATGAATTTATATTTCCCAAGCATTTGTTCCAGAGCAGGTCCGAACAATACGAGTGAAAAAGAATTAAACAAAACATGCATCAAATCGGCATGAAGAAAAATTGGTGTTACGAGCCTCCAGTACTCACCCATTTCTATAAGAAGATTACTGCCGATTCCCCAATGATAGATATCCCATCCTATTTGCAGTCCCAAAAAATTTCTGATGAACCAAAGGATTAAATTGATTATGACGAAGGCAGATACAATCGGATAAAATTGCATAAATTCTTTAACGCTTCTCTCATTCCTGATAAACAATTAAGGGAACCCCCCTCTACATAAATGTTTCACCTTTAATATGATGTTTTGAACATCTTTTGAAAGTGAGTTACTATTATTATAATACGTAATATTTATCGATATGACCAATGTAAGATGCGTGACAGCAGTTATAAATCCAAATGGAATGAAGGGTAAACAAATGATAAGAGGAATTGGAATGGACTTGATTGAGCTAAATAGAATAAAGGCCAGCCTTGATCGGAATGAAAGATTTGCTGATCGTATTCTGACGGAGAATGAGCAAGAGTCATATGGTTCGCTCCCATCTTTTAATCGCAGAGTCGAATATATTGCAGGTAGATTTGCTGCGAAAGAGGCATTTGCAAAAGCTGTAGGAACAGGTATTGGACGTTTGAGCTTCCAGGATATTGAAGTACTCAATGATTCTAATGGCGCACCTGTTCTGACGGCTAAGGGGTATGAAGAGTATAATATATTCGTTTCAATCACCCACAGCAAGGAATACGCTGCAGCTCAAGTGGTTTTGGAAACCGAGGGAACTTAGGTTTATTGCATATTCAGTAAGGTTGTCTCATATATTTTACTGCGGGTAGGAGGGAACGAAATGTATATTGTCACCGCAAAAGAAATGTACGATATCGATCATTACACGATGCATGAGATTGGAATGGATGGCAGGCTGCTGATGGAAAATGCGGGCAGGGCGGTTAGTGATAAGGTGATGGGGATTGTGGGCTCTCACGACCGTATAAGTGTTTTTGTCGGACCAGGCAACAATGGTGGAGATGGATTTGTTATAGCGAGAACATTACTTGATAAAGGATATGATGTCCAGGTCATACAGATTGTTTCCGATGAAAAAATTAGAGGAGATGCCCTTTATCATAAAAGTCTATTTCACAAATGCGATGGTAAAGTTATTTGCGAAAGACAGACCTCCGCTATACGGAAGATAGTGGAGCTGTCAGATGTAGTAATTGATTCTATGCTTGGAATCGGTGTTGAAGGGGATTTGAAGCCTCCGTTTTCTGAAGTCGTTTCGGTTATCAATCAATCAAATGTCTGTGTTATTTCAGTAGACATCCCAACTGGTTTACCTGCAGGTGAACATTCAGCATCTTTTACTTCCATCATCGCAGATTACACGTTTGCAGTCGGTGCGGCAAAAGAGAGTGCATTTCTTGAAGAAACAGCATCCTATTATGGAAAATGGGAAACATTAGCGATAGGATTTCCCCAGCAGGCCTTTCACAAATTTGCTGACCGTAGCTTATGGACAGAAAAGGACTTTAAAAAGACACTGCCGACCCGGAAAAAATATGCTCATAAAGGCAATCATGGCAAAGGTTTGCTAATCGGAGGAAATAGACAAATGCCTGGTGCAATTGCAATGTCAACAAAGGCAGCTCTTAAAGCCGGAGGAGGATTAATTACTGCCGGAACCACCGAGGAAGTAATCTCAATGATTGCGCCTTTGTGTCAGGAAGCCATGTTTATGAAACTGGGAGATAATGACGGACATTTAGTAATTGACCAGGACCTCCCTATTGAAAGCTTTGATGCAATTGCGCTTGGTATTGGAATGGGCAGAAGAGAGGAAACGGGGGACTTGGTGAGGCATGTCATTCAAAAAGCACACTGCCCGATCATTGTGGATGCCGATGGATTATATCATGTGAGGAACTCTCTTCATGCATTAAAAGAAAGAACTTACCCAGCAATCATTACACCGCATCCAGGGGAGATGGCAATGTTAATGGATCTTCCTGTTGGGGAGCTTTTGTCAGCACCATTCCGTTATACACATGAATTTGCAAAGGAATATGGAGTATACGTTGTACTCAAAGGAAAAAATACAATCATTACATCCCCCTTTGGAATTCAAGTTGTAGAAACAAGCGGAAACCCCGGACTCGCCAAAGGTGGAAGCGGCGATGTACTGACGGGGATTGCGCTTGCAATGATTATGCAGGAACAAAGTATAATTGAGGCTGTTTGCAATGCCTGTTTTATTCACGGAAAATCCGCGGATATACAAGTGGAGCAGGCGCACTCATTCTATGATTTGCTTGCAACAGATGTAATTGATGGTATTTCAAAAGTGTATCGTACATTTTCTTGATAATGCGTGATGATGTTCCCTTTGTTAATTGAGACAAGGGAGATATGTCGATGAAAAAGATTTATGCTTATCGCGTGGCTTTTGTTCTAGCCTTATTGATAGTATTGCTGGCAGCTTGTGGTGAAAAATCACAGGAAGATGTTATTGCTAAACTGGAAGAAAATCTGGAGGACATGACAGGTTATAAGACAAAGGCAGAAATGTCCATGAATACTGGGCAGGAAGAGCAAAAATTTAATATTGAAGTATGGTATAAGCAGGAGGATTTTTATCGTGTGTCTTTGGAGAACAGCCTTGATCAAAAAGAAAGTCAGATTATACTAAAAAATGAAGATGGTGTGTTTGTTTTAACTCCAGCACTTGATAAAAGCTTTAAATTTCAAACGGAATGGCCGGATAACAGCAGCCAGCCGTATTTATATCAATCTCTGATCAATGACGTATTGAAAGATACAGAAGCTGCATTTGAATCTACCGAAAACCATTATGTCTTTAAAACAAAAACGAATTATCAAAGCAACAACAATCTGCCATACCAGGAGATTTATTTTGACAAAAACTCTTACACGCCTGCTGTGGTAAAGGTTTTGGATAAGGATCAAAATGCATTGGTCGAAGTTAACTTTTCCAATTTTGAAATGGACCCTGCATTCAACGAAGACGATTTTACAATGGAGAAAAATATGACAAGCAGTGAAACGGGAGATGAAGAAGCTTCAGCACAGGCAGAAGAATCTGATGTGGAAGATTTAACGGTTCTGTACCCTTCGTATACAGCTGGAGCGGAAATATTGGAAAAGAAGGAAGTTGAGCTCGAGAACGGCAAGAGGGTTATTTTGACATTTGAGGGAGATAAGAATTTTACTTTAGTTGAAGAAAGAAATCATACAAGTCCCGTTTTATCTTCTCCTCAGGAGGTCAATGGTGACATCGTAAATCTGGGCCATACGATAGCAGCACTTTCACAGAATACAATCGAGTGGAGCTATAATGGAATAGACTTTACGCTCGCCAGTGATGAACTGACCAGAGAAGAAATGATTCAAATAGCAGAATCTGTTCAAGGTCAGGTTGCAAAATAGACTAATATAGTTATACGGCAGGCTCACTTGGGAATGAGCCTGCCTTTATTTCTTTGGTTTTAATCGTAGGTTTTGTTTTCTTTTCAATGTTCGTAGTTGATTTAAAATGCGTCACAGCCTAATGAGCATCTTCGGCGACCGCTCTGGAAACAGCATTATTTGGAGAAACAATACGCATGTTTTTCATGGATAGGCATATATTTTACAGGGATGCATAAAATTGATCAGTAACCCATAAACTGGGAAAGGCTGGCAAAATTAACTAATAACATTAATGTTTACCACTTGAAAATTAATATTAAACGACAAAAACATGGATTTTTTTAAGAAATTCGCCTGAACCCCTTTGCAAACAACCTGATTCAATGCTATTATTAAATAGAATTTCATATTGATCGTTAACAGTTGTCGGAGGTGCATGGTTTTGTCAGAGAGCTTACAGGAAATCTTGGTTAAGTTACCAAAAAACCTACTGAATGAGGTGGATGGGCTAATGAAGTATGAAAATAGCGATTTAAGCGATTTTATATGTCAAGCAACACAAAACTATTTAAACCATAAAAAAGAAGAACATATCCAACGTTTCCAGGAAACAATGCAGCGTGGATATGAAGAAATGGGCCGTATAAATTTGACGATTGCTTCAGAAGCCTTTCAAGCCGAAGAGGAGGCTGAAAACACCCTAGAGCGCTCTGTGATCGGGGTGTAATAATTTGATCGTTCAAAGAGGCGAGGTATACTTCGCTGACTTATCCCCTGTGGTTGGATCAGAGCAGGGAGGCGTACGCCCGGTATTGATCCTCCAGAATGATATTGGTAACCGATTCAGCCCGACGGTTATCGTAGCAGCAATTACAGCACAGATCCAAAAAGCTAAATTGCCTACCCATGTTGAAATTGATGCCAAACGGTATGGTTTTGATCGGAATTCTGTAATTCTGCTTGAACAGATCAGAACATTGGATAAGCAACGCTTAACTGATAAAATTACTAAGCTGGATAAAGAAATGATGGATAAAATCAATCAGGCTGTAGAAATCAGTCTTGGACTTAAAGATGTATATAGTGGTAACTGAAAATACCCTTCTCAGATGAGACAGGGTATTTTTTGATTGGCGGAAAGGATAGACTTACCTTTCTGCATAAGTGCATCTAAGGCTGTCACCGAAAGAATTGGTGGCAGGAAATTTTATGATGTTTTAAAAATCCAGAATCAGGGTATATATAATAGTTAGCTTTCTAGTATGTCTTTTTACAATGTATTTACAGAGGTTTTAAAAACTTTTTGGTGGGGTCGTTGTATGTTACAATACTTTTGAGGATTATGGATAATGGCTTGACCTGCCGATAAGCAATTATATGTGCAATTAAAATAGCAGCGGGGGGAAAATGATGGATTCTAAATTCAAACAATTAGTTATTGATAACAGTGATTCGATTGTACAAAAATGGATGGAGGAAATCGGTTCTTTAAAGTCAGGTAATTACACTGCAACAATTTCTGACGAATTATATGAAGGTACAAATCGTGAATTTGTCAATGTGATTTTTACGAGTATACGAAATCAGGGGTCCACAAAGGCAGTTGAAGACTTCTCAGAAAAAATAATCAATCTGGGCTGGCCGTTAAGCTATATTACGGATGGGTTACAGGTTTTCAGAAGAGTATCAACAGAATATTTGCTGACACAATCTGATGAAATGGATTCAACCTATTTTTCCAACGTGCTGACTAGTGTTGATAACTGGGTTGAACCCCTTATTCGTGAGCTTGTTAACGAATACTCTGGTAGCTGGGAACATATTTTATCACTTCAGCGGGTTGCACTCCAGGAATTATCTGCACCACTTATACCTGTAATGGAAGGCATCACAATTATGCCGTTAATTGGTACGATTGATACCGAGCGTGCAAAGTTGATTATGGAAAACCTCCTCGAAGGTGCTATTAAACATAATTCAGAGGTCGTGTTAATTGATATTACGGGAGTACCGGTGGTAGATACGATGGTTGCGCACCATATTATACAAGCTGCAGAAGCAGTTCGACTAATTGGGTCAACTTGTATACTTGTTGGCATTCGTCCTGAAATCGCCCAAACCATCGTCAATCTGGGCATAGATTTGAGTAATTTCCCTACGAAAAGTTCTTTGAAGAAAGGTTTCACAAAGGCGCTTGAAATTACAGGGCGACACGTAGTAGATATAGAGGTTAAAGAAAACAACATCGAACAGCTGATAAAATCTATACAGGGGGAGTGAGACTAGTGCGAATACCAATACTTAAGCTCCATAATTATTTGCTTATTTCCATCCAAACGGAAATAGATGATCAAACAGCCATCCAGTTTCAGGAAGATTTATTGGATAAGATTCATAAAAGCGGAGCCTCAGGTGTCGTAATTGATTTAACATCTGTAGATATTATAGATTCCTTTATTGCGAAAGTATTAGGCGACGTAGTTTCAATGTCAGACTTAATGGGGGCAAAAGTAGTTCTAACAGGTATCCAGCCTGCTGTAGCGATGACTTTAATTGACTTAGGTATACATCTTCAAAATGTACCGACCGCATTAGACCTTGAACAAGGGCTACTAAAGCTGCAACAGGAATTGGGGGTATAAAAATGGAACCACAGTCCTGTGTAAATATTCATAAAGAGTGGGATATTGTTGGAGCTAGACAGCTTGGTCGCGAGATGGCCAAAAAGTTAGGTTTTGGCACTGTAGACCAAGCTAGAATAGCTACAGCTGTATCCGAATTAGCTCGTAATATATACTTATATGCCGAAAAAGGTCAGATCTGCTTTGAAATTATAGATAACATAGAACATCGTGGATTATGTATGACTGCGGTAGATTCGGGCCCGGGAATTTCTGATATAAGTCAGGCCATGCAAGATGGATATACTACATCAGGCGGGCTGGGCGCAGGGCTTCCGGGTGTCAAGAGACTGATGGATGAATTCGATATAAATTCTGAAATCGGAGAAGGCACGAGGATTAAGGCAATAAAATGGGTTCGCTAATATATAAATAAAATCGGTGTTTGTCGGCTTTGCTGACAAACAATTTTTCAAGGTTCGTATCCTGTTATTTACAATTTAGGGGGATATAAATGGAAGAAGTTATCAGTAAAAATGCCTCAAGTTATAAAAGATTATTAAGAAGCTATATGGAGTCACAAGATGAGCAGGCTTTGTATGGTGTGGAGAAAGTCAGTAAAGCCTTTATAAAAAATAACATATTACCGGAAGAGATTGTGAATTTGCATATTCAGGCCATGGCAGATATATGTAAAGATCTGACCGATGAATATAAGCATTCCATGAATTTTTTGCTCGAGGCAATGATTTTCTATGGACTGGCAATGCAGGAGATCCCATTGCTGCGAGAGGAAAAGCATGTTCTCCAATCGGAAATATCCGTTGCTGCCAGTATGCAGCAAACTTTGCTCGGGACAAGCAAGCCTGAGATCGAAGGGTTGGATATTGGGGTAATCAGTGTTCCGGCACATCAGATGAATGGAGACTATCATCACTTTGTCAAAGGGAAAGATGGCTCATTGGGTATTGCAATCGCAGATGTGATCGGTAAAGGAATACCTGCAGCGTTATGTATGTCGATGATTAAGTATGCCATGGACAGTTACCCGGAAGAATCGATGAGTCCGAAATCAATTCTGAAAAACCTGAATCGGGTTGTAGAACGAAATGTAGATCAAAGTATGTTTATTACGATGTGCTATGCGCATTATCAGCCAGAGGAAAGTAAACTCAGCTTCTCTTCAGCTGGTCATGAACCGGGATTTTATTATAACGCGGAAACAGATACCTTTAAGGAATTTGATACAAAGGGACTTGTTCTGGGGGTATCACCTGATGCGGATTATAAGGAATATGAACTGACGATTAATAAAAATGATATGGTTATCCTGCTTACAGACGGGGTGACAGAGTGCCGTGATGGCGATCGATTTATAGAAAATGAGGAAGTGCTGGATATTATCAAGAAATACTCCGAATTACCAGCTCAGGAAATGGTGGAAAATGTTTATAAGCATTTCGAGAGATTACAGGACTTTCAATTAAGGGACGATTTTACTTTGTTGGTTCTTCGAAAAAATATGTAAAAAGACGTTTAGAGTTTTATAAATAGGGTAAACAGTTAGTCATGAGGAAAATAAGAAGCAAATGCAGAATTAATATAGTATTGCCTGTCTGAAACGATAGGGATTACATAATTAATAGTCGTATTAGGAGGTAAAACATGAATTTAACAATGAACGTTATCGAAGAAAATGAAAAGTCCATTTTAAATGTTTCAGGAGAAATCGATGCTTATACGGCTCCAAAGCTTAAAGAGACATTACTTCCCTTGACTAAAGAAGAAGAAAAAACAGTAGAAGTGAATCTGGAAAATGTTAATTATATGGATAGTACAGGTCTCGGTGTATTTATAAGCGCCCTGAAATCTGCAAAAGAAAGCAATAGCAAATTAACATTGGTTAATCTGCAGGATAGAGTTTTACGTATTTTTGAAATTACTGGATTGGATGATATTATAGATATACGAGCTGCGATTCGAGGTGGAAATGAGTAATGGAAAGATTTGATTTTGTAGAAATTAAGGTTCCCGCTAAGGCAGAATATGTGGGTGTCGTCCGTTTGACAATGTCCGGTATTGCAAATAGAATGGGTTTTTCCTATGAAGCAATTGAAGATTTGAAGGTTGCAGTATCTGAAGCTATAACGAATGCGGTGAGCCACGCGTATAATGAAAAAGAACAAGGTGAGATTACAATCGGTTTTGGTATATATGAAGACCATATCGAAATTATGATTGCCGATCATGGCGGAAGTTTTAATTTAACAGAGGTGAAAAACGGAACTGGCCCTTATAAAAATACGGAACCGGTCGAGACGCTTAGAGAAGGCGGTTTTGGCTTATTTTTAATCGAGGCTCTCATGGATGATGTCAAGATAAATAATAACTATGGTGTTATTGTTTTAATGACCAAGTATGTCAGTGAAAAAGAGGTGGACATCGATGACGACCAAGTCTCAACCACACAATAGAGGGGGAGATGAGGTTTACCAATGGATTGAATTTCTCCAGAAAGAGCCCGCAGATGAGGAAATACAAGAAAAAATTGTACTTACCTATAAAGATCTGGTCGGATCGATAGCCCGTAAGTATTCTAAAAACAGTGCTATTCATGAAGATTTGGTGCAGGTAGGAATGATAGGATTGTTGGCCGCTGTCAGAAGATACGATCCAGCATTTGGTAAATCATTTGAATCCTTCGCAATCCCTACTATAATTGGTGAAATTAAGCGATTTATCCGTGATAAGACATGGAGTGTCCATGTTCCGCGTCGTATAAAAGAATTGGGACCTAAAATCAAAAAAGCGGTGGACGAATTAACAACAATGAATCAAACGTCTCCTACTGTAAGCGAAATTGCAGATTATCTCGATGCTACAGAAGAAGAGATTCTGGAAACAATGGAAATGGGTAAAAGCTATAAGGCACTTTCTGTGGATCGTAAAATTGAAGCTGATTCAGATGGAAGTACGGTTGCAATCCTTGATTTGGTTGGAAATGAAGAGAATGGCTATGATTCCATCGAGCAGAAAATGATGCTTGAAAAAATTCTTCCTATTCTTTCAGAGCGAGAACAACAAATTCTAGAGTGTACGTACTTTAAAAATATGAGTCAAAAAGAAACAGGCGAATTGTTAGGAATATCCCAGATGCATGTTTCAAGGCTGCAAAGAAGATCATTAAGAAAACTTCGCGAGGCAATTCAGTCTGAAAGTTCGGAGGTCTTCGATTGATTTCAGGAAAAAGAGTTGAGGTTTCAGTTTATCAAAAACCTAAAAAAGGAAATTATCAATGTGGAGACAGTTATTTTTATACGGAAACAGATAATGAGTTTGTATGTGCGATTGCAGATGGACTCGGAAGTGGCGAATTTGCAAAGGAATCCTCTCAAATTGTAATTGAAATTATTAAAAGCAATATACATGCAACCGTGGAGCAGCTTGTGAAGGTATGTAATTCTCAGCTTCAAGGAAAACGTGGAGCAGTCCTGGGAATATTAAAGCTGGATTTTAACAGTAAAATCTCCTCCTTTTCTTCCATCGGTAATATTGGGATAATGTCCATAACCAATAATAAAGATAAAAAACGAAATATTCCAAATTCTGGTTACTTAGCAGGATATCACCGTACCTTTAAGGTGATGAAACAAAAACTTGAATCGGGTACGAATTTTATTATGTTCTCTGATGGAGTTCAAGATAAAGAGCTGTCTCAATGCTTTTTTACCAACAAAAATGTAGAGAGCATCATTAGAACATATGAACAAACGAGTAATAAAGTTAGAGTAGATGATACAACCTTGATTGCGATGAGATATGTATCGGAATCACCTTGATGGCTGACAGGATGTCGGTCTTTTTTTGTTTGGAAAGATATCAGTCCCTTTACCGATTGGGAATTCAAATTGGTTTTTGTTAAAATAGATAGGTACATGAAGGAGGAACAACCGTGGCAGAACAGTTAGAGAAAAATCTTATTGCATGGGTATCCAAGGAATCGGAAGTAAATACAAATATAGTTACGAAGGTAATCGAATTATTGGATGAAGGGAATACGGTTCCTTTTATTGCCAGGTATCGAAAGGAAGTTACTGGTGGACTTGATGAAGTACAGATTAAAACAGTACAGGATAAATGGAATTATGTTGTTAATCTATCCGACAGAAAACAAGAAGTCCTGCGAATCATTGAGGAGCAAGGCAAATTAACCGATGAGCTGGAGCGGGAAATAAAACAGGCTACACAGCTGCAGCGCGTAGAGGATCTGTATAGACCCTATAAACAAAAACGCAGAACGAAAGCAACGATTGCAAAGGAAAAAGGGCTTGAGCCACTTGCAGAACTAATTTGGAAGCAGCAGCAATCAGTTGATTTGGAACATGAGGCAGAAAAATACTTCTCAGAAGAACACGAATTACATACAATTGAACAAGTTCTCACAGGTGTCAACGATATTATGGCAGAGTGGATTTCCGATGATGCGGAATATCGGGATTATATAAGGGAAGAAACATTTAAGCGTGGGACAATCCAATCAGAAGTGAAAGATAAAGAGAAAGATGAAAAAGGCGTTTATGAAATGTATTATGAGTACAGTGAAGCGGTTCGTTCAATAGTGTCACACCGGATATTAGCATTAAACCGAGGTGAAAAGGAAGATGTCCTTAAAGTGTCAATAGAACCACCAGTAGAGCGTATTAGGCAATTTATTGAAAGAAAAGTTGTTAAAAGGACGACCGAGGAAAGGCTGGCAAGCATTTTAAAGGATTCCATTGAGGACAGTTATAAGCGGCTGATCCAGCCATCGATCGAACGCGAAATACGTAACCAATTAACTGAAAAGGCAGAGGAACAGGCTATTGAAGTGTTCTCTGTCAATCTTAAAAGCCTGTTGCTGCAGCCACCTTTAAAAGGAAAAACGATTCTTGGTGTAGACCCTGCCTTTCGGACTGGCTGTAAGCTGGCAGTTGTGGATGAGACCGGAAAAGTCCATGAAGTAAGTGTGATGTACCCTACAGCCCCTAAGAATGATATTGCCGGGTCAGAAAGAATTGTTATGGAAATGATTAAGAGATATGATATTGAGTTGATTGCGATTGGAAATGGCACAGCATCAAGGGAAACAGAGCATTTCATTTCTGACGTGATATCAAACAACAAATTGGAGATTCCATATATTATCGTAAATGAAGCAGGAGCAAGTGTATATTCTGCCTCAGCCTTGGCACGAGAGGAATTTCCAGACCTGCAAGTTGAAGAAAGAAGTGCGGCTTCTATAGCGAGAAGAGTACAGGATCCATTGGCAGAACTCGTTAAAATTGATCCGAAGTCAATCGGAGTAGGTCAATATCAGCACGACGTAAGCCAAAAATCGTTAAACGAGTCGCTGTCATTTGTAGTCGAGACAGCGGTTAACCAGGTTGGGGTAAACGTAAATACAGCTTCTTCTTCGTTATTGCAATATGTAGCGGGGCTTAGTAAAACAGTTGCCAACAACATTGTAAATAAGCGAAATGAAGAGGGGAAATTTACTGATCGGAAGCAATTGAAAAAAATCCCCCGACTTGGAGCCAAAACCTATGAACAAGGGATTGGTTTCCTAAGAATTATTGATGGGGACAATCCATTGGATCGGACGCCAATCCATCCGGAAAGCTATACACATACGAAGCAGCTTTTGAAAATGCTTGATTGTGAATTAGCCGACATCGGAACAGAAAAACTTAGAGATAAAATGAAAGAGTTAGATAAGAAGGAAACAGCTGAGCGTCTTGAAATCGGTGAACCTACATTAATTGATATTATGGATGCATTGAGCCGGCCAGAGCGCGACCCGCGTGAAGATTTCCCACAACCACTGCTTAAACAAAATGTAATGACCTTGGAAGACCTTAAACCAGGTATGGAAATGCAAGGCACGGTCCGGAATGTCGTTGATTTTGGAGTGTTTGTTGATATCGGTGTCAAACAGGATGGGCTTGTTCATATTTCAAAATTGGCAAATAAATTTGTGAAGCATCCTATGGACGTTGTGTCTGTTGGAGATGTTGTAACCGTCTGGGTTGAACAAATCGATGCCAATAAAGGAAGAATTGCTCTCTCGATGATAAAACAGGATAAGTAATATGCTGCAGGTTGGGTGTCCTTTTGGATGCTCAGCCTGTTTTTGTGGGAGAAAGCATAATACTTTAAGCTGCGTACGTGCAATGGGGGACTGTCATTAAGTTTTGGAAACATGAGATTTTTTTATAAGTGAAGAAGCCACTGGATTTGCGTCCAGTGGCTTCGTTTCAATACTGCATTATACTAATTCACCAGCAGCTTCAATTTCACTCATTGGAATACCTAGAGCTTTTGCTACACCTTCACCATATGCTGGATCTGCTTTATAGCAATTGTTAATGTGACGAAGCTGCGTTTCTTTTGTAGTACCCTGCATATTGCGTGCAGTGTTTTCGAATAATCTTTGCTGTGCTTCAGGGCTTTGCAATCTGAATAATTTCCCTGGTTGCTCATAATATAGACTATCATCTTCATCGAAGTCCCAGTAGTTTGCATCTCCACCAAGCTCTAAAGCAGGCTCCTGATGCTCTTGGCTGTCCTTCCACTCACCATGGCTGTTCGGGCTGTATGAAATTTGACCGCCTTGATACGGTTCAACCCGCATTGCGCCATCACGATGGTATGGATGGAAGTTCTTCACATTTTTCGGATAGTTTACAGGAATTTGCCAATGGTTGACACCTAAACGATAACGCTGTGCATCCCCATAAGAGAACAATCTTCCTTGCAACATTTTATCTGGTGAGAAACCAATTCCAGGTACAATGTTTGTTGGAGCGAATGCAGCTTGCTCTACTTCTTCAAAATAGTTTTCCGGATTACGGTTAAGTTCCAGCTCTCCAACTTCAATTAGAGGGAAGTCACCTTTATACCAGACTTTTGTTAAATCAAATGGGTTATAAGGCATATTTTTTGCTTCTTCATCTGTCATTACTTGAATGTACATTTTCCATTTAGGGAATTCACCACGTTTGATTGTTTCAAATAAATCTTTTTGGTGGCTTTCACGGTCTTTACCAATTACTGCTTCAGCTTCCTGGTCAGTTAAGTTTTCAATTCCTTGTTCTGTATAGAAATGGAATTTGACCCACGTGCGTTCGTTATCGGCGTTAAACATGCTGTATGTGTGACTTCCGAACAAGTTCATATGTCTGTATGTTTTAGGGATACCACGGTCAGTCATAATGATTGTGACCTGATGTAAAGCTTCCGGAAGATTTGACCAGAAATCCCAGTTGGCCTCCGGATTATGCATATTTGTTTTTGGATCCCGTTTAACAACGTGGTTAAGGTCAGGGAAACGTTTTGGATCTCTGAAGAAGAATACAGGAGTATTGTTACCAACCAAGTCCCAGTTACCTTCTTCTGTATAGAACTTCATCGCAACGCCGCGGATATCACGCTCCGCATCAGCTGCACCACGTTCGCCGGCAACTGTTGAGAAACGAAGGAACATATCTGTTTTCTTTCCAACCTCAGAGAAGATATTTGCTTTTGTGTATTTTGTAATGTCATTTGTGATGGTCAGAGTACCGTAAGCACCGGATCCTTTTGCATGCATACGACGTTCAGGGATTACTTCCCGATCGAAATGTGCAAGTTTTTCGAGGAACCAGAAATCCTCCATTAATAACGGACCTCTAGAACCAGCTGTTTTAGAGTCATCATCATTAGGCACTGGAGCACCGAATGCAGTGGTCATCTTCTTTTTGTTTTTAAATTCTTCACTCATAAATAGTATCCCTCCCGTTTGATTAAATGCAATTATTATAATAACACAATCATTACCAGATTACTATAAATATAGTTGATTAATACTTGATAATTTTTTGTCAATAATAGTAAAAATCCTTTTACAATGCATATCTAATTTCTAATTGATTATCTTTATACGGTATTCTATTTAATTAATAAAGACTGTATCTATTGTAGAAAGAAATAAACCTATTATCAATTGACTTATTTAGATGAGAAAACTGAAAATTTGAAGAGATCGTTCATGATTGGAAGTCAGTGACTGGAAGGGTTTAAGGAGTGGGAGAGGATATTTAATTGTATTGGTTCGCAGGTCTTAAGATCATTTAATCGAAAAGTGCTATCTATTTAAGTATGATAGGATGCACTTATACTGATTGAAGGTACATTTCAATATATGATAGAATAAGATGAAAATTTATTTATAAGGAAGTTTTTTTGAAAATGACCCTATTAGTTGAAAAGGAATTATATCATTTAGTAAATAATCTTTCGGAAACATATTTCAATAAACCCTTTCAGCATGACGTGCGGTACAATCATCGACTCAGAACAACTGGTGGAAGGTATATTCCAGCTAAGAGATTAATTGAACTTAATCCAAAATACGCAACAGAAATGGATGAAAATGAATTTATCGGTATTATCAAACATGAATTATGTCATTATCATCTTCATATAGAAGGAAAAGGTTACAAGCACCGTGATAAAGACTTCAGAAAACTGCTGAAAGAAACCGGATCCCCCAGACATTGCAGCCCGTTGCCATCAGAAAAGAAGGATTACAGATATAGGTATACTTGTAAAAAGTGCAATCGTGCATACAATAGGAGGCGACGTGTCGACGTGAAAAAATACAGGTGCGGAAAATGCCATGGTGAATTAGTTTTTAAGGAGAAAAGAGAAGCATAGAGGTGGAAGTAAAAAAGTATAATAATCCATTGACGAAAAATGTCATCCGTGGTAAATTAAATAAGCTGACAAATTAAATGTGGTTGGCGACTAATTTATTTCAAAAAAAACATTTGACAATCAAATAAAATTGTAGTATTATATTTTTCGTTGCCATAAATATTCTTCGGTTAATTATTTTGTTTTAAAAGTGGTCTTTTAACAGCTTTTAAACAGGTTGATGATGATCTTGAGAATTGTAAAAAAATATGGTGATATTGAAAATTATTCCACAGTAGCTCAGTGGTAGAGCAATCGGCTGTTAACCGATCGGTCGTAGGTTCGAATCCTACCTGTGGAGCCATATGGAGAAGTACTCAAGTGGCTGAAGAGGCGCCCCTGCTAAGGGTGTAGGTCGTGTAAGCGGCGCGAGGGTTCAAATCCCTCCTTCTCCGCCATTCTAATCATGGCCCGTTGGTCAAGCGGTTAAGACACCGCCCTTTCACGGCGGTAACACGGGTTCGAATCCCGTACGGGTCATCTTTCTTTTAAATAAAAACAGTTAGGTCCGGTAGTTCAGTTGGTTAGAATGCCTGCCTGTCACGCAGGAGGTCGCGGGTTCGAGTCCCGTCCGGACCGCCATTAGTTGGGCCATAGCCAAGCGGTAAGGCATCGGGTTTTGATCCCGTGTACCCCAGGTTCGAATCCTGGTGGCCCAGCCATTTTATTTATAAAAGAAGTTGATACTATTTAATGAATAGTATTTTTTTATTCTTAAAAAATCAAGTGGATTTCTTGATTGGCAAGAATATTTACTGTTTGAGCCATTAGCTGGCCGCCTACATCAGTGAAAAACTACTATGTGCAGGCCTGCGAGGAGTGCTTCATCACTGAATGGACTTACAACACGACGAGCACAGAATGTGCGCAGTCGTTAAAAAAAGAAATACTCATATTACACGAGCCATTAGCTCAGTCGGTAGAGCATTTGACTTTTAATCAAAGGGTCGAAGGTTCGAATCCTTCATGGCTCACCATTTTGCGGATGTGGCGGAATTGGCAGACGCGCTAGAATCAGGCTCTAGTGTCCATTTCGGACGTGGGGGTTCGACTCCCTTCATCCGCACCATCACTTGAATTAATTTAATATGCGGTCGTGGCGGAATGGCAGACGCGCTAGGTTGAGGGCCTAGTGGGTGAATAACCCGTGGAGGTTCAAGTCCTCTCGACCGCATCCTTTTAAGTGGATAGGAATTATAAAAAATTCCTCGCTGCTTAAGTGCAAACCAATCGCTAGCTAAAAGACTTGGTTGTTCTGGGTTTCATAAAAGTGCTTGCAATTCTTTGGTGGAAGTGTTATATTAGATAGGTTCGCTTTTACGCGCCCGTAGCTCAATTGGATAGAGCGTTTGACTACGGATCAAGAGGTTAGGGGTTC
>NZ_LQNF01000039.1 GCF_001618145.1 Oceanobacillus damuensis | reverse complement strand
ATCCGTACGTACGGTGGTGTGAGAGGTCGGGGGTTAGTCACCCCCTCCTACTCGATTACATTCAAAAAAGTACTTTATTCAGGCTTTCAAATAAACATTTTTATGCTTTATAATAGATTATCAGAGACCAAATAGGAGGAAGTACAATTATGGATTTTTCAACTTTGCCCTCAAGTGTCGCCACAAAAGAAATAACTGAATTCCCTACGGAGGACGATAAATACTACGTAACTTATACTGCGAAGATCGATGAACAAAAGTTATACAACGAATTAAGCAACAGATTAGGGACATTAGAGCTATCTCTAAATATAAATATCAAGGAACTGAACGACATTGAGATTTTGGTTAACGATATTCATATATCAATCGACTTAAAAGATGAACTTTTATTCCGTATTAACTGGGTGAACAAACTTTATCTTGCCAAGGAAAAAATAGCATTTATTGATTCAATGGACAAAGCCAAGGAAGTGAACAGATTAATTACCCCTGTCCAGATTTGCCCCCTAAAAACAAGCATTATGAAAGAACTTGATACTTTCGTTAAGTCATTAAGTGATGAATATACTGCTCCTGAAATGTCACCTGAACAAAATTTAATGGCGAAGTCCATAGAAGAAGCAGGCAATGAATTCATCAACTTAGGTAAAACTGGCAGAGAATATGTAGTTGCTGAAGTAATAGATAAATATCACAATGGTGCAACTGTAGAAGCAGTTAAAGAAAAAACAACCGCTTTGGAAGATAGCATTAAGGAGCTTACTGATAGAAAAGATAAGAAAGTACTTTTAGAAACCTTAAAAAAAATACCTTTAGTTAATTTTGCAACCATTCCCACTGAAAGAATAGATATTATTCTTGATCAACTCATACAGAGTGAGCCGTGGAATGGGCTAGCATCACTTGACCGATTAATAAAACAGCTGGACAGAAATATTACACATCAAGAAAGAGTAAAAGCAGAACAAAAAATTAAATCTCTCCGTGATGGAAAAATGGACACGATTGATTATGAACTTGCTCGAAACCTTTCAGTTGAATGCAAAACCCTATAGAGAGAAATCTTTGCAAGTCTTTTTTGACCATTATTCTAAATGGCTAAATTATATCTTATATATAATCTTCATCTGTGCATATATTACGTAAAGTATATACTTATCTGATGTATACTCTATATCAGCGTAAAATTTAAGCCATATGTCTTAATAGGACCCATATATTTTTTATGCGAGGGGCAGCCACATAAGTGGGTGCCCGCTCTCTCAGTTATAACAAAAGAGAGCATATCACTGTTTGATATGCTCCCCCTTAAGGTAGGCAGATTAAAAAAATTGTAATTTAAGCCTTATTCTCGTGCCAGGTCAATTTTTTCGATGGTCTTTAATAGTTCTTCTTTTAATGGCTCCGCAAGTGTTTCAGAATAAAGATTGGTAATATGATGTTTATCTCGATAAACAACTATGTTTCCAATTACCGGATAGCATGTCTCCTCATCACAGAAGTAGTTAGATAAGTCCGCAAATGTTACATTCTCAGGTAATCCATCTGTATTTTCCCACGGTATTTCCTCAGAGAGAACTTCATCTCTTGCAATAGAGCATGCTTCCTCATCGTTCTGCTCTAAGCAAAGGGGAATATCTAACTGCATATTCGGTGTATCACGTATAGCAAAAATCTCACTCCCACCATCGAATTTTTTCCATTGATCAATATATCCCTGAGGAATCGTTGCCTGTTCAGCAACGTTAGCCGTTGTAAAGATAATATCTGGTTTTGCCTCTAATAGTGGCTCAACTACATTTTCATTCCATGTAATACATGTCTCGCTTAATGTTTCACCCATATCATCAGCAGAAAAACGACAAGCATCCTTATTGTACACATCAATTTGAACGTTTAACTCATATGATATTTCTTTCAAAGCAGGGAACCAATGTCCTGAATGAGAACCTCCAACAAGTGCTATCGTATACTCGGGATCTTCTGTATCGCCGTATGAGCACAATGTAACCTTTGATTCACGCATCGAAGAGTAACAGGATCCATCTGAATAAAATTCAGGAAGAGCTTCTATGGAAGTCGGGTCTTCTAATAGTGGCTTTACTTCTGGAGTTGGTTGGATATTTCCATGAATTGCTAGAGCCCCAGGATAATCGTCTTGTGCAAATTCTTCCGGCACAGTTTGTGTTTCGTTTACATAGACGGCCCAGACACTATTTGCTAGCGTAGTAGTAAATAAAAATGCTGCTAAAATCGGTATAAGCTTTTTCTTCGAGTGCTTAACACTTAGTGCTCTAATTGGAGTCTCCAGTAGTTTTGTTAAAGTATAGGAAAGGATTAATGTTAAACCAATAATAACAAGTCCGCCAGCTAAGGTTACGGAATCCGTATTGAAGTAGCTATAATAGAAAATAAGCAGTGGCCAATGCCATAGATAAAATCCATAGGAAATGCCACCTAGTTTTAGAAAAGGTTTAGAGCCTAAAAATTTATTAACACCGTATTTATTGTAATTTTCTCCTGCAATAATTACTAACATGACCCCAGTTGTTGGCAATAATGCTGCATAACCAGGAAAGACGGAGGAAACGGGTAATAGGATTCCAGTAAAACAAATGATTGAAAGGCCGATCCATCCAAGAATAAAACTTAGAATACGATTTATTTGAATATACGGAAGCAATATCGCAAGCATTCCTCCTAAACTAAACTCCCAAACACGTGCAAACGTATCGAAGTATGCCCATGGTTGGTTTACATTTGTAATATAGATGGAGTAGCTTAAAGAAGCTGTAAAGATAACTAAAAGAACGGCTAATAATGTCTTACGGAGTGGTGTTTTTAAAACCCTTCTCGCAAGAATGAATACAAACGTAATTAGAAATGGCCATGTTATGTAAAACTGACCTTGTATCGAAAGAGCCCAAAAATGCTGCAGTGGGCTTGCCTGATTATTCTGTGCTAAATAGTCTACAGAATTTGTCGCTAATTGCCAGTTTTGGTAATAGAAAGCTGAAGAGAAAACCTCCGAAATAATTTGTTTCCATTGTACCGTTGGCATAATTAAAAACGATAGAACGATTGTCGTAAGCAGAACCGTCATAGCCATTGGTAATAAACGCCTTCCTAGCCCTAGCAAATTGTCAATATAGTTTATTTTCCCATCTCTTTCAATCCGATTGAGCAGGGAAATTGTTATCAAATAACCTGATACAATAAAAAATACGTCTACACCACCAGATACAGAACCAATCCATATATGATAGATTGCAACTAGAAAAGCAGCCACCACACGAATTCCCTCAAGCTCCGGACGAAACTTCTTCTCCGGAATACGTAAATCCCTCATATTTTACATCTCCAATAACTATTCTTTTTTATCAACTACTAAGTATACATCTAGATATACTAAAAGTAAATGATAGGTCAGACCATTCCGTCTACAGTTAAAAGCCAAAAATTTATAGTTGTGTGAAATAAATGCCGGCAAGATTATATATCCATAAAAATAACCGAGTTCTACTTAATTCAAGTAGAACTCGGCTTTTCTTGATTAAGAGCATTTTCGAGTTTGCGATAATTGGCAGATACGCTTCCTGGGGATATGCCATATTCTTTTGCGAGTTGGTTTTGTGTAACACCATGTTGATTTGAGGAGAGCTTCAATGTGAAATATTCTACTGCAGCTGCATAAGAATCAATCTTTTTAAATGTTGGCTCTTCGCTCCTGCAATAATTCTCCCAAGCTTTTAACCCCTTTAGGATTAAATCATCTGATATGTTTTTATCAGTCATATGATTTGCGAATAATTGTGATACCTCATGGTAAAGATTCCTTTGCTCACCATCATCATTTATGCCTAATTTTAAAAGATCGGAATAGAAAGATGGAAAGTGAGCAGAAATTTGCCCGTCCCTTTTCTGAGAATGGTAGATTAGCTCCAGTACATCTGCTTTAGCGTGATTGTATAACTTAATCATACTAAAGAGGAAATTATGATGACTTGCAAATGGAATAATGGAACCTAATAATAAGCTGCCAACCACATAGCCCTTTTTATTTTGTACAGGTATAATATAGCGATCACCAGTTATCAGACTTCTTACTTGAATGAATTGCTGATTTCCCGTGCTTAGTGCAACTATTTCTACGACAGTAGGAGAAACATTCTTCCATTTATCGGCCAATAACAGTGACTTTTTATGTAACTTATATTTTTTGTTAGTAATAAAATCCTTTAATAGTGAATGTACAGGATTTGTAAACAACCAAATCAATAGACCGTTTTGATAGATTTGCTGCATTTCATCATATTCATCAAACGCAGATTGATGATATGTTTGCAAGGTTTCCTCTATAAGCTGCCCATGCTTGATTGTTGTTTCATCGATAAAGCTTTCGTGCAGCTCGTATAACTCATGATTAATCATATTAGCATCTATTTTAAGAGTTTGGTTTGTACCACAACATTTTTTATATTTCTTTCCACTGCCACAGGGACAAAGCTTGTTTCTCAAATTTTTGCTCATTTATTTTTGGCACTCCTATAGTTTTCTCTACATTTGATTTTCGGATAGATCATTGAATTATTCAAGTTATCAGAGTAACATAGTAGATAGTGAAATTAAATGTAGTTAATACTTGGATAAGTATATCATATATACAAAATTTATAATTGCAAAAACATAGCTGCTTTTATTAGATATAAGGAGAAAGTATAGAATGAAACTATTTTCTAATCTCATTCTTATCATATTATTCGCTGCCTTTCTGCTCTTCTTCGGCAGTATGGTTTTTCTTACGAATGATCATGATATATCAGAATCGGAAAACCGTTCCCTTGCACAAAAACCAGAAATTGACAAAGAATCTATTATTGACGGTACTTATATGCAGAAATTTGAGAGTTATATTACGGATCAGTTTTATTATAGAGATGATTGGATAAAAAGTCACCTTCTATGGCAAAAAGTTACTAATCAAACCTTTTTAAATGATAATTATTATATCGATGGAGAGTGGGTGTATCCAAAACCCTTTACGGAAGTAAATAAAGATGCAATTCAGATGGCCACTACAAATATAGAACAATTAAAAGATTATACGAATAAACGTGAGATATCATTGTACTTCTTTTCACTTCCAGATCGGCGAAATATGCTGGATATAAATTACCCTGGTTGGGTAGAGCCGAGTATTGGTGATTTAGATAAAGAGACACTCCTATCTAAATTTCCTGAAGAACATATTCAAGTCATTGATGTTGCAGATGAATGGCAAAAGAAGTTTGGGCTGAAAGATTACAAGGATTTCTATTATAAAACTGACCATCATTGGAATATGACTGGAGCACTCGCTGCCTATGAAGTTATTCGTAATACATTTGACGCTAGTATGCCAATTTATGAAGATGGACCATTTAACCCGGAAGAATTTACAAAGAAATGTATTAAGGACAAAACATTTATGGGAATATACAATCAGCAGTTATATGAAACATTGGAGCCATCTGGGGAAGAAATATGCTATGCGGTTTCGAATCAGATTCAAACAGGGAAATGGCAAACTTTTATTAGAGGGTTAGAACCAGAAAATGAAGTTTCCTTTCAAGATATTTTTGGAAAAGCAAATCAGCTGAACCAGGAACAGGTCACATATGCAGAAGTTTTTACGACAGATTATAGTGAACTTCATATTATAAACCCGTATAAGAAGGAAAAGAATTCTAAGGTGCTTTTTTTAAAAGACTCGTATGCCAACCCACTTGTTCCATTGCTTGCGAACCACTTCCAACACACTACCTTTTATGATCTACGGCATAACAAAGGGGAAAGCTTATATGATTATTTGGAAAAGGGAGATTATGATGCTGTGGTTTTTCTATATAGTAATGGAAGAACATTAGACCATTTATTTGATTTTGATCAAACAAAATGACGAAATACTCAGAGGGAATTATGAAAAAGGTAGTTATCAGTATTCTTTTACTAGTGACCCTTATAGGTGGCAGCAGCAGTTTCAGAAGCGAGAAATGGTGTAGAGGATTTGCTTGTTGTGGGGCGTTCTGCCGGATATTCATCCATAGTGCCAGAATTGTCCCAACTGGCATTGCGGTAGGAGAAGCTGCAGGCGCTGCCAGCCTCTTTGGAAATTGAAGAAAAAGTGAATTTCAGGCAAATGAGTGGCAATGAAAGCCTGATTAAAGAGATGCAAACAATGTTGACAGATCATGGCGCATACCTGGAAGCATTTAACATAGGATACCCCTACGAGGTTACCTGATTTGATGAGTCAATTCAAACTCTTTTAAATTACGGGCTGATCTATGGAGGTTTCTGAAAACAATTTGAAAGTTGATGAACCTGTTACCAATACGGATTTTATCACGACAGTTTGCACATCGTGAGACAAACAAACAAGAAAAGACTTCTCACATTGTAAGGGAAGTCTTTTTTTAAAATTGAAAATAAATAAATGGATTATACGTTGAATTTACCAAGAACATGGTAACAAGTGTGAATAGGAACATGTATAAAAATGGACCGATTCCGTAACGAATGGTGACAGCTAAAGGCCGTAATCGACGGTTAGCCTCATATTGCGATAATTTATTAATGAACCAAGGGTAAACTGGAAGACTAAAAGTGATCCCTAGCAGGAGCAAATATGCTTTATCATGAAGATATAGTTTTGCTGTATAATCAATTAATCCAACCTCATTTAAAAAAAACATGCTTTGTAAGTATTCATAAGAATAGGTGAAGTTATCCGCTCTGAAGAAAACCCATCCAACCATTACAATAATAAGAACATAAAGATGCTGCAGTGGACTCCATAGACGGCTTAGGATCTTTTTAAGGCCTGCCCTCTCCAAGCTTATGATGATTCCGTAATATAATCCCCAGGCCATAAACGTCCAACTGGCACCGTGCCAAAAACCAGTAAGGGTCCATACGATTAAGAGGTTGCGATAGGTTTTCAGTACACCCTTTCGATTACCCCCCAATGGAATGTAAACATAATCTCGGAACCAGCTTGATAACGAAATATGCCATCTTCTCCAGAAATCACTGATACTTTTTGATATGTATGGGTAATTGAAGTTAGCAGGAAACTTGAATCCAAATATTTTCCCTAGTCCAATTGCCATATCGCTATAACCGGAAAAATCGAAGTATATTTGTAATGTATAAGCAAGAATTCCAATCCATGCTGTTGTGACACTGATCTCATTTGGTGATGCGGCAAAGATATTGTCGGCAATCTCTCCTAATGGATTTGCGATAATGACTTTCTTAGCAAGACCAATTATAAATTGTCTTACTCCATCGGCAAATAATGGAATGTTATGTATCCGGCTTTTTAATTGCTCTGCAATTGTGTTATAACGCACGATTGGACCTGCAACAAGCTGCGGAAATAAAGATATATATAACGCTAGATTAAATAAATTCCTTTGCACCATGGCATCTTTCCGATATATATCAATAATATAGCTCATTGCTTGAAAGGTAAAAAAGGAAATTCCGATTGGCAATGGTAAAGGTTCATTAGCAATCTGCGTATTAAATATAGCATTAATATTTTCAATGAAAAAGGAACTGTATTTGTAATAGCCCAATAAAGTTAGATTACCTACTACTGCAAGAGCCGTGTAGGTTTTTTTATGTTGTTTGTAATGAATGAGCAATCCAAAAATATAATTCATCAAAATAGAAAACAACATAAGGAAAATATAAGCAGGTTCTCCCCATGCATAGAAGAACAGGCTAGCAATTAATAGCAAGATATTTTTTAAAGTAAAAGGTACGACAAAGTATGTAATGAGTACGATTGGCAAAAAGACAAACAGAAAAAGCAAGCTGCTAAAGACCAAGGAGGCCACCTTCATTCTAGTAGATGTAAAATACTGCTATATTTTATCGTAACGATTGGCCAATAGCTTGTCAATCCTAAAAAAAGCCCCTTTTCTCCTAATAAAACCCAAGAAAACTGGTCATAACCCGAACGTTAATTCATGAAAGGGCAGTGTCACGATGAAACCACTGATAGGTTTTCCGTGGTATAAAATGGAGTTTCCGAATAGGTGGATATCCTGTAAATGCGCAAGCCCAAATACCGGGTGATTAGGATGATTCATCCCGATAAGCTACCCCGTTTCTTTCCCTTGTACCTCAAGAGCAGGTGGTTCATGTTGTAATATTATGTAAGACCTAGTTTTTTAGATTGCTATTTTGGGAAAGGGACAATTGACCATAGTCATGTGCAAATAGGACATCAGGTTTTAGTAACCATCATTAATGATTAAAAATAGAAGAGAAGATTTATCGAAAATGGTATATCGAATGCAGAAAATGATTCACTAAGTAATAGTTATCACTTCAAATACTGATTTGAAAAAATAAATGGCGTAAACCCCTTTAGTTTTTCTTATTGGATGTACTTGTTATTATAAAGGAGAGCAGTGAAAAGAATGATATAGGTTTTTAATTTTACAATACCTTTTTTTGTAAGGTTCTATAGAATTTTCCATATTAGAAGTTTATAATAAATATTGAACTAGAAAGGGGTATCTTAACAATATTATCTGTTTTTTCTGGATTTCCCATTAACGCACAGGAAGCGACAATAAAAGATAGTTTTGAAGTTTCGGATGAAGTTAAATACATGGATGTGCGTTTTTTAAATCCGCTTTCTTAGTTTTAATAAATAAAAGTAGAAACCATTAAGGGGGAGAGTATTCTGTATAAAAAAAGACACATTAGAAGGTTCAGTAGTATTTTGTTAATTTTATTATTGGTTTTTCCCCAATCCGCTTTCGCAACAGAAGGAATAAGTAGTGCTGATTTTGAAAAAGCCATTGAGGATATTCGTGTTCAAGATAAAGTAAAAGCAGACAAGATTCCACTTGAAGAGAAGAGAGATTTCATTCATACCTTTTCTGATTTAAAAGAAAATGAGAATCAAGCAAAGATTTCTGCTTCTACTTCAATTAACTCCTTTACAAGCAACGGGGACTTGGATCAGGACGTTGAAAAAATCAGAAGAAATTATAAAAAGGCAGAGAATGACGATTCAAAAATCATGAGTCTTGCTAAAGTCAATCAGGATGATGTGAATGATCGTGGAATCATTGTCAAGTGGAAGCAAGGAGAAACATTTTATGCCTCAAAATTTGGTTTAGTAGAATTAGAAGTTTCAGAGTTTATGAAACAGCAAAATATATTTCGTGTGAGAGTTAGCGAAAGCGATGATTATGATAAAAAATTGCAAGAGCTAAAACGGGAATCCAATAGTATATTTGTGGAACCTGATTATCTGTTGGAATCCACATATATTCCGTCAGACCCGTATCTGGATGAACAATGGTATCTTGAACAAATTGATATGAACATAGCATGGGATATTAATAAAGGATCAACAGATGTCACCATTGCCGTTTTAGATTCAGGGGTAAATGCAAATCATCCTGATTTACAGGGGCGTGTATTGTCAGGGTATGATTTTGTCAACGAGGATGCAGATGCATCTGATGATAATGGTCACGGTACGCATGTTGCCGGTATTATTGCAAGTAATAATGACAAGAATGGTATAGTTGGAATCGATTTAAATGCAAAAATACTCCCCATAAAGGTTGCCGATGAAAATGGAATAGTTTCCTTATCCGCTGCAGTTAGTGGAATTTACTATGCAATTGAACGTGGAGCAGATGTTATCAACATGAGTTTTGGAGGCTATCAGTATAGCAGTGTTCAAGAAGAAGCAATATGGGCTGCGAGTAATAATGAAATTGTATTGGTAGCTTCTGCTGGTAACGACGGGATAGGTAGTGCATTATATCCTGCCTCTTATGCGCCGGTAATCAATGTAGCAGCAAGTGATAAAAATGACCAGCCGACATACTTTAGTAACTACGGTGAGTTTATTGACATAACAGCACCAGGTGAAAATATTTTAAGTACAAACTATCTTGGCGGATATAATTTTGGCGCCGGTACATCTTTTTCTGCTCCTATTGTGAGTGCGCTGGCAGGGTTGTTGAAAGCAGAGCATCCAAACTGGAACCCCAATGAAATAGAATGGGCCCTTCAGGAAGGAGCAGAAAATTCAGGTGGTACAGAGTGGAATAATGAGTCTGGTTTTGGGAGGGTTAATGCCTATCAAGCAATGATTGCCAACCTTCCATCCTTGGAAAATGATGCATCTGATGTGAGAGTTGATGCTAAAATATTGAATGCAGACCAAACAATTAGTGATAAAATGGACCTCCCCATGGATGTAGATTGGTATCGTTTTGAAGTTAATGAGAGCAAAGAGTTATCAGTTAATTTATCGTATTCTTCTAATCATCTCGACCTCGTTGGGGCGTTATATGAATATGATGGGGATACCATTTTAGATCGCCAGTTAATAGATGAAACAGGGATGGGTTATGATGAAGATTATACAACTGCTGTAGGTCCCGGAACCTATTATATAGCGATCTATGATTATAATAATCACTGGTCTAAGGATGCATATAACTTAAGTGTAACAATGACCACAAATACGAATGATGATTCTGACTTGGTCATGGAGGCAGAACCTAACGATTATATGGATTTAGCAGACTATTTGCCATATGGATCAATGGGTGCAGGATATTTCCAAACCTATGACGATTACGACTATTTTGAGGTGGATCTTCCTGACAACGGTGATTTTTTGATAACGACAGCGACGGATAGATATGCATATTACAGTGATCCTGCCGCTATATTATTGGATCAGAACGGGAATATAATTGATTATACAGATTTATTTATAGATGAAGATGGAACATTAAAATATTTTTCTCAGACTTTTAGCAATGTAAAGGCAGGGAAATATTATGTTGTTATCGTAAATCTACAATCCTACTCGGATACTTCTCCTTATATTTTTGATATTAGCTATATTGGGGAAACAGAAGAAGAAGTACCGATACCTGTGGCGTCACCCGAAAGTGGGAACTACACTGGTCAGATAGAGGTTGAACTTACCATTCCAGACGGTACGTATATAAACTATACATTAGACGGTACGACCCCAAGTATAACAAATGGCATCAAGTATAGTGGACCGATTAAAATAGAAGAGGATACTACCCTGAAGGCAGTGGCAATCCAAAATGATAAACAAAGCGAAGTTGTAACCTATGAATATACGATTGACCAGGTTGAGATAGAAACGCCATCGGCTAGTGTCCCATCTGGTAAATTCAACAATCCATTTGAATTAGAATTAACTACTAATTTAGCCGATGCCAAAATCTTCTACACGCTTGACGGATCAACTCCAACTGCGAATCATGGTATATTATATGAAGAACCGATTCTAATAAAAGAAGACACTGTAGTGAAGGCTATAGCAATACATGGCGGATTAATCAGTGATGAAAATACATTTACGTATGAATTCAATTCTAATACAATAACATTTCCTGATACAGTGGGACACTGGGCGGAAAGCGAAATTCTGTTTTTAGCGGAAAATAATCTTATCACAGGTTATCCAAATGGGAATTTTGGACCAAAGGATAATATTACTCGAGCTTCTGCAGCTGCTATCATTGTAAGAGAGCAAGGTTTAACCTTGGACAAGGATCATAATTTTGAGGATGTGCCTGCAAATCATTGGGCATTGGGTTATATTGGTGCTGCAGCTAAAAAGGGTATTATAACTGGAAATGGTTATGGTGATTTTAACCCAGACGCCCCCTTGACCAGGGGAGAAATGGCCGCAATTATAGTTCGTGCCTACAATCTCACTGGCGAAAGCAGCGTAATATTTACTGATGTAGATAAAGATTCGTGGGCATATACTTATATTGAAAAATTGGTAGCCAATAATATTACGACGGGACTTCCGGATGGGAGTTATGCTCCTAAGAAAAATATTAGCCGAAGTGAATTTGCTACAATGGTTACCAGAGTAATCATGCAAGAACAGTGATCCAGTAATGGGATATCATTTCTGTTCCTAAATTATTGAACAAAGCTTTATTATTTTCCTGCGGAGAGATCTCTGCAGGATTTTTTTATTTTATGTCAGCCAATAAATATTAAAATTTACCAAATATTATTGTTAACTATACTATTAATTAACTTTCACTTCATATTCAACGCAGATTTCTCTGCCCAAAGGCTTGCTTCAATTCCGCACCGGTTAAATCCATGGTTGTGAGTGTGTTACCAAATGGCAGAACCGTGATGACTTCCCCCACTGTGATTGTTCCTTCATTAATATCTGCACAAATACCGCCGCCGTTTTGCAATGCCATGATGACATTTTCGCCTCTAAATTCCCTTGCCTTGGTAAGCATCCCGTCTGTTATCAAGTTATCAAGCGGGATTTCATTTTTACGTCTTTGCTTAACATTTACAGAACCGTGGCACGGCAACTCCTGATGTAGAAGGGCTATTGTTGATAGGGCAGCAGATTAATAAATAAAATAGAAGTTTAATTGTCTCATAGAGATTCTCTCTATGGGAATTTTACTTTTTTTCCATCACTGGAATTCAAAATCAGATTACAAGCCACTATTCGGTCTGAATTGGCGGTGAGACTATTGGTCATATTCATTTTATGAAGTCATCGACCCTGATGAAATGAAGTTTGTGAAATGAGTAAAACGGTTCTCCTGCTACCATTGGTAACAGGAGAACCGTTTTGAGCGTTAGGTATGAGTATATTTCATAGGGTTTAAATCCCGAGCCACGAAGGAAGCAGTGGTGATTAGCTAAAGAAAGGGTGTCTGGAACGACCAAGAATCTGAATGGAGTCGGCGGGCAAATCTCCACTTCTAGAAATATGAATTTCACACAAGACTAGATGTGTAAAACAAGTCAAAGCCCTTGCTGGCCAATATAGCTTCAAACAAGGGCTTGAAGATTTTATTTTATAGATATCAAATTTTACGTAAGACTTAAATGAAAGCACCATATAAGGTGGTGGAAGAGTGCCGGAGGTTAGTCACCTCCGTCTGCTCGATTTATCTTAATCTAAAATCTTCATTCATGGAACGTGCCAGGAAATGGATATTTGTACTCTGCTTACTTCTATAAAGGGCTCGAATAATTCTCTAGTTCCTGTACCATTTGCAATTCCTGCTTCATATAAATCCGAGACGGCATCATTGTACCAATCTGAGTTGTTATCAGCATAAATATCTTCAAATGGGTGCTCAGTGAAAGTTTTTGATAGATTCTGTCCAAGGCTGCTGCCATTTCGCGTCTTGTAAATATTTCATTTGGATCAACAGTTCACTGTATTGGATAAACCTGCCATGTAGAAAGATCTATGTTCTCCTTCTTAACATTTTCAGACGGAAAAACAAATGTCCATGGCTTACTTGTATTTGCTTTTACTTTGAATTCTTTTAATTTAAATCCACCTTTAGCAATCTGCTCACCACTTGCATCTTTAAATCCAAGTGGAATTTGCTGGAGGGAGATATCTTTATCAGAACCGTTTCGGATAAGGATAGTCACACTTAGCTCTCCGTTATCTTTATGTTCCGCCTGAATCCCCATAAAATTTACTTCTCCGGATTTTAAGGGTGCAGCATTTGCTACAATTTCTTCTAAACTTGCTTTTGTTTTTTCGGCTATCGATTTTTCCCACGATTCCTCCAAATCAAGACGATGTTTCTTTTTGATTTCGAAGGCTAATGACCAGCTGGCTGTATCTATTTCTGTACCCTTGGCAATTAGATCATTTTCATTGAACATAAACCTCCATGGACGTGCATTATTTGAAGGAATGTCTCCAAGCTGTTTTAAATCAAATTCTTTTTTAGCTATGATATCCTTGTCTCCGTCCAATAAAAGAATCGTCGTTTTGTCGAAGTGTACACTCTTTTTTACTGTATTTTTAATCAAAGCCGTTGCAATCAGGCCATTACTTTTCAGCTTTTCTAGTTCTATTCCATAAATGGAAATCTGATTTGCTTTTAATTTTGGACTTTGATTATTATGAAAAGTATAAACATATCTATCTTCATTTGATATATTCCAATTAGGCGAGATGGAAAGCTCTGTTTCAATCATTTCATCCGTTGCTTCACTTTCCTTTGAACTGAGGATATCCTTAGCATCTAAGGAGTTCTTTTTTTCTTCTTTTCTTTGTTTTGAAAACCGAAACATCGTATCACCCTTTCCAAGTTATTTTAAATAGGTTATTTCCAATTCTTTCTTTTGTTTGTCAAGAATTGCTTTAATCATTCCTTTGATGCGTATGCTTAATTCATATTCGATTTCCTGATAGGTTGCTTCGAAAAACTTGTATCCTTCCCTCTCGAATATTTGAATAGGATTTTCCTGCTGATATTGTCGGATGCCGATTCCTTCTTTCAGCTGATTGATGGAATCCAAATGACGTTTCCACAAATTATCGATAACGAATAGACCAGTTTCCCTGGCAGATACCTGGATTCTTTCATTTTCTGCATAGTGTTCCATTTGCTTTGCATGTTCCAGAATCAATGAATCTACAAATGCTTGAAGTTCCTGTATATCGTTGAATTCCTGGCTAGCAAATGATACGTCCGTAAGCAATATAGGGTCTAACTCTTTTTCCAATTTCATTAAATCCCAATCCTGAGGGTCGTCTGCATTATTGATGAGGGAACCCGTAATTTCCTGTGGAAGTGATTCTGTTTGTTTTGCGATAAACCCGAGTGGATTCTCTGTCTCGAGCAAGCTATTTCGAAGTTTGTAAATCACCATGCGCTGCTCATTTGCAACATCTTCAAGATTCAAATTATATTCACGGAATTGATAATGCACACCCTCACCAATTTTCTGTGCCGTTTCAATAAATTTATAAATATTTGCTGACTCGATTAATCCATCTTTATTGGCTTTAAATTTTGGCTTTGCACGTTCCAATTCATCTGACGCATAGCGAACAAACAGATAGTCTTCAAGAGAAATAATAAATTGGGTGGACCCGGGGTCACCCTGCCTTGCAGAACGTCCTTTTAATTGATCATCAATCCGTCTGCTTTCATTTCGTTCTGTACCGATTACATGGAGACCGCCCAATTCAGCTACACCATCTCCAAGCATGATATCGGTACCGCGTCCTGCCATATTGGTGGCAATTGTTATTTGTCCTTTTTGACCCGCAAGAGATATCAAGTTCGCTTCTTGCTGGACACTCTTGGCATTCAATAGCTGATAATCGAGTTTCTCCTTATGCATTTCTTTGGCAACATCTTCGGATTGAAGAATAGAGGTTGTGCCAATCAGAATAGGCTGGCCCTTCTGATGCCGCTGCTTTACTTCTTTGACTAGAGCATTATATTTTTGTTCTTTCGTTAAAAAAACCATGTCCGGGTAATCAATTCTCTGATTCTGTTTATTTGTTGGAATCTGAATAACATCCATTCCATAAACCTTGTTCAATTCTGCTTTCTCCGTTTTGGCTGTGCCGGTCATTCCTGAAATTGTTGGGTACATGCGGTAATAATTCTGGATCGTAATGGAAGCAAGGGTTTTGTTTTCATCCGTATTTTTTAATCCTTCTTTTGATTCAATCGCTTGATGCAGTCCATCACTTAGAGAGCGGCCTTCCATAATTCTTCCTGTATTCATATCGACTAGCTTGATTTCACCATCTTTAACGATATAATCCACATCACGCTCATAGAGAACTCTTGCCCGAAGTGCCTGCAATAACGCGTGAAAGAGAGAGCTGTGTTCAAGGTCGAATAAATTTTCGACACCAAATACCTTTTCACATTTATTTAATCCAGCTTCCGTAAAATTCACTACTTTTAATTGGAAATCAAACGTAAAATGCTCGTCCTTTTTAAGGCCTTTCACAACTTTGGAGCAAACCTTGTATAGTCGATCACTAGGTTTCCCTTTTCCGGCAATGATTAAAGGCGTTCTCGCTTCATCAATCAGCACACTATCCACTTCATCTACAATTGCAAAATGATAGGGGCGCTGTACCTTCTGATGGGAGGATTGAACCGTATGATCACGCAGAAAATCGAATCCAAATTCAGTTCCTACACCATATGTAATATCACATTGATAGGCCTGCTGCTTTTCACTATTGCTTAAACCAGGAACATTCAGGCCTACCGTAAGACCAAGAAATTCATGAATCTCCCCAATTAATTCTTTATCACGCCTTGACAGGTAATCATTGACGGTAATGACATGAACACCTTTTCCTTCTAATGCGACCAAGTAACTTGGCAAGGAGGCAACGAGTGTTTTCCCTTCCCCGGTAGCCATCTCAGCAATATTGCCGTAGAGTAATGCTAATCCACCCATTATTTGCACATCATAATGACGTAATCCTAAAATACGCCGAGAAGCTTCCCGCACCGTTGCAAATGCTTCTACAGCAAGATCCTTTGTAGCTTCCCCATGCTGAAGCCGTTTTTTAAATTCGTTCGTTTTATTCTTTAACTGTTCATCTGTCAAACTCGTATAATATTGTTCCATTTTATTTATTTGATCAACAAGTGTACGATATACCTTTAAGTTGCGGGCATTCTGTTTATTCTTATTAAAAAAACTCATTTCATAAAACTCCTTAGAAATATGTAATTATATAGTCAATTTTAGCATGAAATCTACCGGAAAAGGCGAATCTTATAGTGATAAAACAGCTATTTAATACTAACAATAAGCAGAAATACAGTTCCCATTATATTTAGCATTGAATTTTTTATGTGTTTACTCCTTATAGTAATCAATTAACATTACTATAAGGAGCAAACATTCAACTTCAGTCAGAATACAAAATCCTTATATTAATAATCATTTTAATTGTGAGAGGGTCAATACAATGTTCATGATAGCTTAAATGAAATGAATGATATCAAGTTGAAACATGGAGAGGATCATTTTCGAATGAAGAATGAAATATTCAATAAAAAGCTCATCTTTAAAAAAAGAAGGATAAGACAAAAATAGAAGCTGCTGATCCACCGGGGTTCAACAGCTTCTATTTTATTTTTGTTAGAAATCTTCTCCGGAACTAGTATCCAATCTACCAGCAGTCCTAGAATCATTTATCTCCAAATGACCCTGCAGTAATGCCCTCGTCACATCCAAGGCAACTTCATCCAGCATCCAGTAATAAACACCACCAGGCTGGGAATCTGTTCCTTTTAGTGTCAATGTTTCAATGTCTAAATTCGTTCCTGCAGTACCGTAATTAATAAAGCCTTTCATTTCGCCAAATGTCATATTGGTTGTCATATTACTTCCTACAGCTTCAATAATATCATCATATTTTAGTATGGAGCCAGCAGAGACTGCCTTATTAATAACTGCTTTGATGATCTCCTGCTGTCTTTTACCGCGTTCGATATCATTATCCAGTTTTCTTGTTCGTGCTAATGCAAGAGCTTCTTCTCCATTTAACTTCTGTAATCCGGGAAAAAGGTGAACAGCTCCGGCCACATCACTGGAATTCTGTTCTTTCAATTCATATGGAACATCAACCTCAATACCATCAACAGCGTCAACTACATCAATGAACGCTTCAAAGTTAAGTTTTACATAGTAATCAATTGGAATTTCCAGTAGATTTTCTACCGTTTCAACCGTTGCTTTTGTTCCGCCATATGCATGGGCATGATTGATTTTTGTTTCATATCCAACTTCCGGAATATATACGTATGAATCGCGAGGGATACTCAGTAGCTTAACACTTTTATCTTTTATGTTTAGAGTTGCTACCATAAGTGTATCGGTACGGGAATCATTCTCATTGTTGCGGATATTACTTGCATCTACACCCATGATCAAGATAGATACGTTATCTTCGGTTGGATTAACTACCTCTTCACGTAAGTCAGATTTTTCCCTTCCGTCATCTTTATAGGAATTTGATAATACGGTATCAGCTTTGATATAGAGGTAAGCGCCATAGCTAAGTACAGCTAGAAAGGCAATCATGACTGGTATTAATATATAATATACTCTTCTACGCAATTTCCTTTTTCGCCTTTTCACAATCCGGGTATGCGTCGATTTATTTTCGTTCATTATAGTTTCTCCTTTAAATGGAACTAAACTTTCTTACTTGCATAAGTGCAACTAAGGGATTCGCCAAGTTCTCTAACATAAAAAAATCATACAGTCTATTTTACTATGAATACGATGGTTCGTAAATTATAATTTTTTTACAAATTGGGGAATTTTTTTCCTTACACTGTAAAAAACATATTTTTTTCAGTCTTTCCGCTTATTTTGTATGGTATCTTTAATTTCCGTTGTCGAAATCCCCTCTGTTCGCGGCAAATAAACAACGTTACAATAATCCTTTAGAAAATCAAATTTACCCTTCCAGTCATCTCCCATAACAAAAATATCTGCATGATATTTTAGCACATCACCAATTTTCTGATCCCAAGAATATTCCGGAATCACCTGATCAACGTAACGAATGGATTCCAGGATTAATTTACGGTCCTCGAATGGATGATATGCTTCTTTATTTTTAAGTTTATTAAATTCATCTGTAGAAATACCAACAATTAAATGGTCACCCATCTCCTTTGCGCGTCGTAACAGGTGAATATGCCCGGCATGAATCAAATCAAATGTGCCATAGGTAATGATTGTCTTAATGGTAGTCTCCTCCAGTAACTGCAGTCAGTACCTCAATATTATCATAAATAAGTGTAACTTTTACCGGTATATATTAAAATAAAAGTATTCGGTTATTTGAATGTAAATGAGAGTTGAATAATGAATTGAGTTCCTTTATCATCATTTATTTCCAGAATTAAACAGGTAATAGCAATGCACCGTGATTCTATCGACTTGGAATTAATAAGTAAAGCAAGCGTAAATGCTGCTTGCCAACAAATAGTGAATGGGTCAAACACTCTGAGAATCAGTGTAACGCCATTGACTGCCATATTTGTATTTTCAATTTGGACTTCCTGGTTTAAACCACACGATAAGAACCCTCTGATCTCTGGAAATCAACTTGATATTTGATTCTCTATCCCAACTTCATCATGAGAACATGTAACCATCACCTTGGTTTCATTATATAGGTGAATCTCATACTCAATTCCTGAACCTATTAAAATTAGAAATACTATTATTAGAAGAATATATTTTCTTCTTTCCAGAAAATCTTTGGTTCATTGTACTAGCTCCACATGACAGATATAATATTATTTTACATATAAATGGAATCTATGAATAGTGCAATCTCCGAATAAAATTAAGCTATTAGAAGTGCAGAGTTTAGAACTTTGTGTTAATCAAGCGATGAGTGCGCTGGAAATAACGTAACAGTGTCAAGATGAACAATGGGAACTGTGAAAGAAGCTTAAGCAAATTTAACTTTCTAGTTAACTGTATCCACTTTAAATGGAGTACTTTTATGTTTCTTGAAAGAACTACAATTAAGTGTTAGGTTAAATTTGTATGGTATAATTTCGTTGAATACAATGATAAAGAGAATACAACATACGAGGATATATAGTAGCAGAAAACAGTATATAATATATAACTAAAATGGAGTGACAGGACATGAGTAACCGCATTAAAGTAATGACAATTTTCGGAACAAGACCAGAAGCAATAAAAATGGCACCACTTGTTCTCGAATTAAACAAACGTTCCGAGGAGTTTGAATCGATTGTAACTGTAACTGCTCAGCATCGTGAAATGCTGGACCAGGTTCTCGAGATTTTTAACATCACTCCTGACTTTGATCTAAACATTATGAAAAAACAGCAATCACTAGCGCAAATAACTACTCGTGCATTAGAGGGGCTCGATGAAGTTATGAAGGAAACAGAACCTGACATCGTTCTCGTTCATGGCGACACAACAACAACTTTTGCAGCATCTCTTGCAGCATTCTATAATCAGATTGCAGTTGGTCACGTAGAAGCGGGACTTCGGACATGGAATAAATATTCACCATATCCGGAAGAGATGAATCGCCAGCTTACCGGCGTAATGGCCGATTTGCATTTTTCGCCAACTGAAAAATCAAAGGAAAACCTACTGGCTGAGAACAAACCAGCTGAAAGCATCGTCGTTACAGGAAATACCGCAATTGATGCATTGAAGACCACAGTAGATAAATCATATTCTAGTACTGTTCTCGATGACATTGGCGATAAACGGCTTGTCCTTATGACCGCACATCGCAGAGAAAATCTTGGCGAAAATATGCAATCCATGTTCCGTGCAATCAAACGGTTAGTGGAAACACATGATGATATCCAAGTAATTTATCCCGTACATTTAAATCCGGTTGTACAGGAAACAGCGAATGAGATTCTTGGTAACGATGATCGGATCCAATTGATTGAACCACTTGGTGTAGTAGATTTCCATAATTTCGCATCACGTGCCTATTTAATACTAACAGACTCTGGCGGCGTGCAGGAAGAAGCACCTTCTCTAGGAGTTCCGGTACTTGTCCTGCGTGATACAACGGAGCGCCCAGAAGGAATTGATGCAGGTACACTTAAATTAGCTGGAACAGATGAAGATACAATCTATAATCTGGCCAATGAATTATTATCTGATAAAGAAGCCCATGATAAAATGGCAAAAGCATCGAATCCATATGGTGACGGGGAAGCGTCAAGAAGAATAGCAGATGCAATCGTACAATACTTTGAAAATAAATGATAGAGAGCTGCTGTCGATAAGATAGCGGCTCTATTTTTAGTATTTGAGGTTGAAAAAAATTTAATAATAGCGTAAAATGATTGACAATTAGTAAAGTAAATTAAAGAAGGTATAATAAATGGGAGAGCAAGAAAAATACGCGAGAATGTTAAAAAAGTTAATCGATGATACTGAAAGCTCAAGAATTCAGACCATGGAAGAACTAATCCAACAATTGATTAATGAATTGACTAACACTAACAAAGAAGAACTTCGCACACATGCTTAAATATCAACAGTTCACCTGTAGGAAAGGAGTTTCGATAATAAAATCGAAGCTCTTTTAATTTTGCTTTCATCATTAGACAAGAATGGCAAATAAGTGTTATTTCCCGGGAAATGTCGACAATGGAAATACCTGCAATTATTAGTAATAAGCATTGTTAAACACTTTTCTTTTAGAGGTTATAATTTCGTTTTATTCCAGAAAAATTAGTTTTATCGACCACACTACTAGCAAGTGATATAATTGTCTTAAAGCTTAATATACTAACTGATTAACTTCCATCATTGATAATAATTCTAATTTATATACTAAAATGATAGCGATTGCATGCGGTGTAAACTGCAGACTTTGCCGAAGTTTGTCGGTTCTTAACTATTCAGCTTTACCATTCTTGAACAGGAGGTTTTTAACATGATGAATTATTTACAGAACCTTGGTAAGTCCCTCATGCTCCCGGTAGCTGTTTTACCAGCTGCTGCGATCCTGATGGGGGTCGGTTATTGGATTGACCCGGCTGGCTGGGGTTCGGGAAATGTAGCGGCAGCATTCTTGATAAGTGCAGGTAGCGCCATCTTGGATTATATTCCAATTCTATTTGCAGTTGGTGTTGCAATTGGGATGACAAAGGCAAAGGATGGTCCGGCCGCGCTCAGTGGATTGGTCGGATACCTGGTAATTACGACTGTACTTTCCACAGATAATGTTGCCAATCTGCAACAAATCGATCCAGAGAATGTAAACATGGCATTTGGCGCAATCCAAAACGTTTTTATTGGGATTATTTCCGGATTAGTCGCTGCAACATTGTATAACCGCTATAGTAATGTCACCTTACCGGATGCTTTTGCATTTTTCAGTGGAAAAAGACTTGTACCAATTCTAACAGCAGCAACCATGATGGTCGTATCGGTAATCATGTTGTTCGTATGGCCTGTCGTTTATACTGGATTGGTCTCGTTCGGTACAACGTTTAGTAACCTAGGAGCCGTGGGAGCAGGCCTTTATGGGTTCTTTAACCGTATCTTGATCCCAACTGGATTGCACCACGCACTGAACAATGTGTTTTGGTTTGATGTAGCAGGAATTAACGATATAGGTAACTTTTGGAACGGGACAGGAGAAAAAGGAGTTACTGGTATGTATCAGGCTGGTTTCTTCCCGATCATGATGTTCGGTTTACCGGCAGCAGCACTAGCAATGTACCACACTGCTAAAACAAATCGGAAAAAGCAGGCAGCATCGCTACTTATGGCATCAGCCTTTGCATCATTCTTTACCGGTGTTACAGAGCCACTTGAATTCTCATTCATGTTCCTTGCGCCAGTATTATATATCGTGCATGCTGTATTGACAGGGATATCCCTAGCTATCGCAGCAACGTTCGACTGGACTGCTGGATTTAGCTTTAGTGCCGGATTAGTGGACTTTGTGCTGAGCTCTGGACTGCCACTGGCAAACCAGCCATATATGTTGCTTGTACAGGGACTGGTATTCGGATTAATTTATTACTTCCTTTTCCGTTTCCTAATCAACAAATTCAACTTTAAAACCCCAGGTCGCGAAGAGGAAAATGTGGAAGCAACAGAAGAAACGGACGCAAATAATGAACACACAAAAGGTGACAGATTCGCTGTAATGGCAGAGAAAATTTATGCAGGCCTCGGTGGAGATGAAAACGTAACCTCTGTCGACAACTGTGCAACCCGCCTTCGTATCGAAGTAAAGGATATGGATAAGGTAGATCAGCAAACGATTAAATCTACAGGAGTTCCTGGCATCAATGTTGTAGGCAAGCATAATATCCAGGTAATTGTAGGAACTCAGGTTCAGGCAGTTGCTGAGGAAGTGAGAAAAATTCGCAAAGAATAGCATTCACTATTGAAGGTAAAGGCTAGTGTTCCGAATAGGAGTGCTAGCCTTTTCAATTAACAACAAGGGAATAACGATTATCTCAGAAGTCGTATGTACAGCCACCTATTCCTTTATAGGCCCCGTACCCTGATTTTACATAACAACCTATAATTACTTTTTAATTTCGACTTAATTTAGCACATTCTTATTTCTTTTAATTAATAAATCTAATATAATAAATAATAGTAAATTTTATAAAGGATGTGGACGATGCCTTATAAATCTCGTACCAAGTCGAAGGAATTAAAAATCTTAGCATTATTAGACAAGCGAATGAAATTAACCAGCAAGGCTAAGCAGCACTATGTAAGTCTAAAAAAAGGTTATGAAGGAGAGGTGTTATTTGATAGCTTAACTGAAAATCTTACATGCGAATGCTTGATCCTAAACGATTTGTTACTCGAAGTTAACAACACGCTTTTCCAAATTGATTCCCTGATTATCATGCAAGGAAAGGTTTCCTTTTTTGAAGTGAAAAACTATGAAGGCGATTATTATTATCAATCTGACAAACTGTTCAAGAAACCCCGGTTAGAGGTTATCAATCCGCTGCACCAATTGAGCAGAAGCGAATCCCTGCTACGACAATTCTTCCTCAATCACGGCTTCAATCTTCAAATAGATGCATACGTAGTCTTTATCAACCCTGACTTCAACTTATATCAAGCCCCTTTTGATAAACCCATTATTTTCCCCAACCAGATAAATCGATATATAGAAAATCTAAACAAAATAACTACAAAATTAACGGCAAACCACAAAAAATTAGCCGATCAATTAATGGACTTGAACAAAGTCGATTCTCCTTTTAGCCAACTACCTTCCTACGATTATGAACAACTACAAAAGGGAATATCTTGTCTAAAATGCCATTCATTCTCAATTTCAGTCGAAAAAAGAAATTGTGTTTGCCAAGAATGCACTTATGAAGAATCAGTTTCAAACGCGGTACTAAGAGCCGTTAAGGAATTCCAGATTCTATTTCCAAATAAAAAGATTACAACCAACATAATTTATGATTGGTGCCAAGTGGTGAAATCGAAACAAAGAATTAGAAGAATACTGGCAAGTAAATATAAAATTGTAGGCGTTCATCAATGGGCTTACTATGTTTAATTTCTAGTGCACTTTGATGATTTTTCAGGCTTCTTCATTGTTTTACAATCTTCATTGTTATGATGAAGGTTTTTTCGTTCCATTACACTTTGATCTTCATCGCAGTGATGAAGTTCATTTCTTCGGTGTATTCATCGCTCTTTGACCTTCATAGCCGTGATGAAGCTCATTTCCCCGTCTATTTCCTCGCCCTTTGACTTTCATAGTCGTGATGAAGTTCATTTCCTCTGCTATTCCATCGCCATTTGATCCCCATCACCATGCTGAAGAGCATTTCTCCGCCTCACTATTCAGCTTGACCTCTTCCTCCATTAATACTACTATTTAATTTAAGCATTTCTAGTTATTAGGTAGTGCATCTTTACACTGAAATTGTTGAAAATCGGAGGGAAACAACATGTTCAAGAACCTATTCGGCAAGAAAAACAAAGAATCTGATAAATTTATTGCTCCAATGACCGGTGAGCTGATTCCAATTACAGAAGTTCCTGATGAAGTGTTTTCCGGGAAGATGATGGGGGATGGCTTTGCGATTGTACCAAAGGAAGGGACGGTTTTTTCGCCAATCGATGGTAAGATTGTCAATATCTTTCCGACAAGCCATGCGATTGGATTGGAGTCCAATTTGGGTCGTGAAATTTTAATCCATATTGGAATCGACACAGTTGAGTTAAAAGGAAATGGTTTTGAGCCACTAGTTAAAGAAAATGACGAAGTGAAAGCGGGCCAACCGCTAATGAAAGTAGATTTGGAGTATGTTGGAAATAATGCAACTTCAACCATTACCCCGATTGTTTTTACCAACTTAAATGAGGGCGAATCGGTAACGTTGGAAGTCCAAGGTGCTGTTAACAAAGGTGCAGATAACATTATTACAATTAAATAAAAGACAGGAAGATCCACGTCAGAAATACAACGTTGATCTTCCTTTTTTTATCCATATTCACTAATGGCCCTTAACGTCTTCTTTCGGTGCTCCATCAACTTCTCATGATTCAACAGCTTATACGTCAATACATCAAGCAAAAACAGCCCCGGAATTTGTGTGTTGATAAACTTCTCATCCTCAATATATTTATAGCTTGAAATTAAAATCACTTCGTCTGCAAGCTTCGTAAGCATTGTATCTTCATAGTTGGTAACGGCAATGGTCGTGGCTTTGTTTTCTTTTGCCAATTTTGCCGAATTAATTACAGATTTTGTCTTACCTGAATTGGAAAAACAAATTAATAGGTCATTTTCATTCAATAAAGCACTTTTCATGAGCATTCCATGGGCGTCGGTGGTGGACTGTGAAGGGATTCCCATACGCTGGATACGGCTGTTAAACTCATTGGCAATCAGCCCGGAATTTCCGACCCCACAAAATAACACGTTATTTGCACTTAACATTAAACCAACAATCTTGCTTGTCTGCTCCTCACTGATAAATTGCTGTGTCGATTTAATAATGGAATCATAGTAATTATAGATGATACCAAATGTTTTATCGGTTTTAGTCGTTTCCACAACTGTTTTTTCGATGGAATATTTCATTTGTTGGAATGAATCAAAATCAAGTCTTTTGCAGAACCTAGTAATACTTGCAGGCGATACCTCTATCTCTTCGGATAAGTCAGTAATCGTTTTGCTGATCACTATATCTTTATTGGTCATCAGGTAGCGAATAATTTTACGGTCGTTGCTCGTTAATATGGAATTATACTTTTGAATTCTATTTTCGAAATTCATTTTGCAATGTCCTTTCTGGATTGGGAGGCATAAGTGATGTTGCTGCTTCGGAAGTAAATTCGGTTCTGATGCCTTTTACATCATTTCTTCATTACTACTAATAATAACACGTTAAATATGGAATCTAAAAGAATGTATTGACGTACATGAAAACGTTTGATACTATTTATTTAAAATTATTTTCATTTAGGGGGAAAATCATGAAAAAGTTTTTCAGTAAAGCGCAGCAATTCGGTAAGTCATTTATGTTACCGATTGCAATTTTACCTGCAGCCGGTCTTTTGTTAGGTATTGGTGGAGCGCTTTCGAATCCAAATACAGTTGCCGCATATCCAGTATTGGATTTTGCTTGGCTTCAAGCTATTTTTACGGTGATGAGTTCAGCCGGTAATATTGTATTCGCGAACTTGCCAGTTATATTTGCTGTTGGGGTTGCCATTGGTTTGGCAAAATCAGACAAAGGGACTGCCGGGTTGGCTGCTTTAATCGGCTATCTCGTTATGAACGCAACGATTAATGCAGTCCTGATTATTACCGATAATTTGGCTGCCGAAAACTTATCAGCAGTTGGTCAAGGTTTTGCCCTCGGCATTCAAACACTTGAATCAGGAGTGTTCGGTGGTATTGTCGTCGGTATTATGGCAGGACTCTTGCATAATCGCTTTAATAAAATCGAATTACCGCAGTTTTTGGGATTCTTTGGTGGCTCCCGTTTCGTACCGATTGTAACATCGTTTTCTGCAATATTGTTAGGGGTTGCGATGTACTATATCTGGCCGATTTTCCAAAGCCTTATTTTCAACATCGGTGATATTGTCAATGCAACCGGTTATATCGGAACATTTTTCTATGGCTTTATTCTTCGTATGCTTGGACCATTTGGATTGCATCATATTTTCTACTTACCGTTCTGGCAAACCGGACTTGGTGGGGCAATGGAGATTGGCGGTCAATTAGTTCAGGGAACACAGAATATTTTCTTTGCTCAGCTTGGTGATCCTACGACAGAGAAGTTTTTTGAAGGTACTTCACGATTTATGTCCGGACGCTTTATTACGATGATGTTCGGTCTGCTCGGTGCTGCTTATGCGATTTATCGTACGGCAAAACCGAAAAACAAGAAGGTTGTCGGTGGATTGATGCTTTCTGCTGCACTTACTTCTTTCTTGACTGGTATTACAGAGCCTTTGGAGTTCTCCTTCCTATTCGTAGCTCCAGTACTGTACGTTGTGCATGCGGTGTTTGACGGGCTCGCATTTATGCTCGCACATATTTTCCAAATCACAATTGGACAGACATTCTCCGGTGGTTTCATCGACTTTATTCTGTTCGGTGTATTACAAGGACAGGATTTGACAAACTGGATTTACGTCATTCCAATCGGTCTTATCTGGTTCTTCCTGTATTTCATTACATTCACATTCCTGATCAAGAAGTTCAATTTCAAAACTCCTGGTCGTGAAGATGAAAAAGTTGTCGATGCAAATGCAGATGATGATGCTGGCGCAAAAACCGTTAACATGGACAAAGCAGGTCGTCCATATGCTATTATTGAAGCTCTTGGTGGTGAAGGAAACCTTGTTGACGTGGACAACTGTGCAACCCGCCTGCGTGTTACCGTGAAAGATGGCGAAAAGGTAAACCAGGATGCATTGAAAGAAACTGGAAGCAAAGGTGTTATTCTTAAAGGGGACGGGGTACAGGTTGTATATGGCCCGCAGGTTTCCGTCATTAAAAATGAAATTGAAGAAGTGTTAGAAGATTAGGAGTTGAAAACTGTGCATTTACCAAAACATTTGATCGTATCCTGTCAGGCTCTCGAGGATGAACCGTTACATTCCTCCTATATCATGAGCAAGATGGCCCTGGCCGCTTATCAGGGTGGAGCAAAAGGGATTAGAGCAAATTCAAAAGAAGATATTATCGAAATCAAAAAGGAAGTCGATCTTCCAGTAATCGGAATTGTAAAAAGAGATTATCAGGCGTCAGAGGTATATATTACAGCAACAACAAAAGAGGTTGATGAATTGATTGAGAGCGGCTGCGAAGTCATTGCGATGGATGCAACCTTTAGTGAAAGACCAGAAAAACCCCTGGAAGAACTTGTTGACTATGTGCGCAAAAATGCCCCCGGTGTAGAGCTGATGGCCGATATTGCAACGGTTGAAGAAGCTGTCCATGCAGAGAAGCTGGGCTTTGATTATATCGGCACTACCTTACATGGTTATACAAATGATACAAAGGGTAAAAAGCTGTATGAGAACGATTTTGCCTTTCTGAAAGAAGTTCTTCAGGCTGTGAAAAAGCCAGTCATTGCAGAAGGTAATGTAGGAACACCCGAAATGCTGAAACGTGTATTTGAGCTTGGGGTATACTCCGCCGTTGTTGGGGGAGCAATCACGAGACCAAAAGATATTACAAGTAAATTTGCAAATGAAATTAAAGGGTTAGTATAAGGGGGATATCTCTCGAGGCCATTGAATAAAAGAGGTGTGGTTCGGAATGAAGGTTTGATCCGAATCAACTTCTTTTATAGATGGCTCTTTCTGTTTGATGTATGCTAAGAGTATAAGGTTTATATTATACGTAGAAAGGAGCGTGCGTACATGCAGGGTAGTTCACTTTATATTAAGAACGCAAAGATATATCTGGAAAATAAAGTGGTTCCGGACGGTGGTATTTATATTGAAAATGGACAAATTAAAAGCATTGTTGAAGGCGGCGAGTTACCTGATTTGCCAGAGAACGTGCAAATTATGAACGGGAAAAACTTCAATGCCATACCGGGCTTTATCGATGGCCATATTCACGGAGCATATGGTGCCGATGTGATGGATGCGACAGAAGAAGCGCTGGATACGATGGCAGCCAATTTGCCGAGTGAAGGGACAACAAGTTTTCTTGCAACGACGATTACCCAGTCTCCTGAAAATATTGATGTCGCACTTAAAAATATCTCTGCATATGAGAGTAAACCGGCACAGGCGGATCTGATCGGTGTTCATCTTGAAGGTCCATTTGTTGAAAAGTCGAAAGCAGGCGCACAGCCTGAAAAGTACATTATCGAACCTGATCTTGAGAAATTTAAGAGATGGCAAAAGCTTTCTGGGGGTAAAATAAGAACCATTACGATGGCGCCTGAGCATGATAAGGACGGCTCCTTTATCGGACAGTTAGCGGAATCCGGTGTCAATGTCTCCGCTGGGCACACAGCTACGGACTTTGCTGGAATGAAACAGGCAGTCGCATATGGTGTCCAACAGGTAACACATCTGTGTAACGCTATGTCAGGGATCCATCACCGGGATATCGGGGTTGTCGGTGCAGCTTTCCAGTTGGAGGAACTCCGCGGGGAAGTTATAGCTGATGGAATCCACATCGCTCCGGAAATGCTTCAATTGATTTTCAATAATATGGGTAGTGACCGCTTAATCCTCATTACCGATGCCATGCGAGCAAAAGGCTTGCCAGCAGGGGATTACGAACTAGGCGGACAGCCGGTTATTGTTAATGAAGACCGTGCTGTTCTAAAAGACGGCACACTGGCTGGAAGCATCCTGAAAATGCATGAAGGTGCCCAGCAACTGCTGCAGCTTAATGGGGTTGACTTTGAAGACATCATCAAAATGGCTTCCATCAACCCGGCAAAACAGCTGAATGTCTATGATAAGAAGGGCACCATCGAAGTCGATAAAGACGCAGACATACTAATCGTAGACGACCAATTAAACATAAAACACACCATCTGCCGCGGCACAATCGCCTACAGCAGTTAGGTGCCTCACTCCCCCAGTGCCAGGCGCCACCCGAATTTTGTCGAATGATATGGAAGGAGGCAAAGTGGTTTGGAAATAATAAAAGTTAAAGATTATGATGAAATGAGCGCTAAGGCATGCTCATATATAATAGAAAAAATAAAACAACTGCAAGCTCCAGTGCTTGGCCTTGCTACAGGTTCAACTCCTGAAGGCCTGTACAAAAGTTTAATTCAACAGTATAACGAGCAGAACGTTTCATTTAACGACGTTTCCACCTTTAACCTAGATGAATATGTTGGCTTGGAGAACGACGATCCAAACAGCTATCATTTTTATATGAACGAAAAGCTATTCAAGCATATTGATATTGAGCAGAATCATATTCACATCCCAAATGGCGTTGCCGAGAACTTGGACAATGAATGTCAGGATTATGAGCAACAGATTATGGATGCGGAAAAGGTTGATATTCAAATACTCGGTTTAGGCTTAAACGGTCATATCGGGTTCAATGAGCCAGGCACTCCATTCTCCAGCCGAACGCATATCGTCGACTTGGACGAATCGACCCGTAAAGCTAATGCAAGATTTTTCGATTCAATAGAAGAGGTCCCTAAAAAGGCAATCACAATGGGTCTGGATACGATTATGCAGAGTAAAGAAATTCTGTTGCTCGTTTCTGGCGCAAGCAAGCGAGAAGCACTTGATCGCCTGCTGAATGGAGATATTTCCGAAGAATTTCCTGCTTCAATCCTGCAGCAGCATGAACATGTAACAATCATTGCGGATAAATCGGCATTGGAAGGATAGCAACCGCTCCCGGCCCGGGGAGGTGCCTGTCACTCCCCGGATTTTGTCGAATAAAATAAAAATGGGATGAGGGCTATAGTGCACCTCATCCCATTTAAAATTTTTATAATTTCTTCACAGCAATTGCCGGTGAATAACTTGCTATCCGGCAGTCTTCCAGATTCTCTTCTGCGAGCAGGCCAAGTTCGATTGCTGCATTGATTTTACCATCATCTGGTTTTTTGACAACTTTAATCAGGTCATCCAATTGCATCTCCTCGAGCAGTGCAACGGTATCCTTCTCATGAAACTTTTCGGATTTTCTGATCTGCCTGATCAGCTTATATTTCCCCTCAACTAACTCTCCTTTTTTATTTATTCCTTCATGTTCATCCATATACGCATGAAAATTAGTTTTCAACTGACTCATCTCTGCATCTATCTCTTTCTTCATCTTATTGAGGTCATAATAACGGGCTAGCATCTCTTCAGTTATAAGCAAGTTCTCTGCACTCATCCAATCCCTCCAGATAAAGCTTGTTTATAGAGTTTATTTTAATGAGGGAGGGAATATTACAATATTATTAATTGGATTGCACAACATTCCGCAACTTTTGTATAACATACAAAAGTGAGTGGGGAGGGCCGGAGAATAAGAGTTTTAACTTTGCCGAACAGCGCCCTTGTTAGTGCCGCGCATTTGCCAATGTCATTTTGCAAACTTTTTTTACTTTGCATTGCGCAGCTTCAAAAGTCCGCACATCTACAGTAAATGTTGCACTCCCTCAATCAGGCAAGTCACTTCACTTGAAAATTTCCCATCCATCACATAATCTATTAAGGGCTCGTACACATTAGGAGATGACATCATGAACAATCTATTCCAAAATAAATGGTCTGTTATAGCCATTGCCATATTTTGCTCAATATTATGGGGGAGCGCATTCCCTGTATTGAAAATAAGCTACGAAGAACTGCAAATGGCACCAGACGATACGATTGCAAAAATTGTATTTGCCGGGTGGCGCTTTTTGCTTGCTGGTCTGATTGTATTGGTAGGTTTGCTGCTTACCAGTCCCCGCCATCTATTGGTGACCCGGAGGCAGATAAAAGTATTGATAATTCTAGGTATCTTCCAAACCTCGCTCCAATACTTTTTCTTTTACAATGGTCTGGCAAAAGTGTCAGGTATGCAGGGTGCAATCCTATCTTCCAGTGGTACATTTTTTACAGTTCTTATAGCTCATTACTTTTATACAAATGATCGAATGAATTGGAATAAGACGATCGGTTTAATCGCCGGATTTACCGGTATTATCGTCGCAAACTGGGGCCAGGAATTTCAGCTGAGCTTCCAGCTGACAGGTGAGGGCTATATGATCCTCGCTGCATTGACCGGCGCCATCGGAACGATTATGGCGAAGGAATTTGCCATAGGAATCCACCCATTTGCACTTACCGGCTGGCAGCTGACAATCGGTGCAACGATTCTGCTCGTAATCGGCCTTCCTCAAATCAGCGAAAATGCAATTATCTTTAATCCGCTTGGAACAGGCTTATTAATATACTCGGCACTGCTCTCAGCAATCGCATTTGCGCTCTGGTATTCGCTGTTAAAATATAACAAAGCAGGCGAAATCAGTATGTACAAATTTGTTGTTCCCGTTGCAGGAACAGTTTTGTCGGCAATGTTTATACTCGGCGAAGAGCTGAATATGTTTATTGTTGGGTCCATTGCGCTCGTGGCTGTTGGTATTGTTGCGATTAATTATAAAGGGCGAGCGAGGGAGCGGTCCTGAACCCTTACAAGATATTTATCTAAAAGATGAACCCGGTTTGGAATGTAATCCTGACCGGGTTTGTTTATGAGGAAATAATTTATGTAGATTAAATCTGAGAAGTATTCACACCCAATGTATTTTTAATGCGATGTATATCTACTCTGTTTTCCTATATTTCTTTACCCATATGCGATTGGTTAGTAGTGAGAAGATTAATTTCCTCTTTGAACGCCTCAAACTCTTTGGCACCCACAATCTTCATACCGTCCGATTCAGTTAAGAGCTGTTCCTGACCATAACTTAATGCCTTCAATATCTCACCATGTTCTTTAAATTTCCTGCTGTGTTCCTCATGCTTTTTACTATGCTCATCTAACTTCCCAATAATCTTATCTAGCATTGATATAATCTCATCTTCCTTCTCCACGTTATTCACCTCCATTTATCTCCTATAATATAGCATAAATTTAATTGGACAGAAATCGACAATCTTTGAGGAATAAGTGAAACTTAATTCCAATGATATTAATTATTAACATCAAAGATAAAAACCCCGATATAAAGATAAGATTGATTAATTTCTTCTGTTTTCTTTGTACTATGTTAGAATGGTGAAGGGCTATAAAGCCAAGAAAGACGAAAGTTCAGCAAAATCACATTATAAAAATACTTACATAACAGATGTTGGCTGAGAAAATGGGGGTGTCATCTTTTTTCGTTTTAAATAAAGGCAAAACTGTTGAAAGACAGTGACGCAAAGTCACAGACCTAACGCTATATGCTACGGTGGCTGGACTGCTGAAGAATGGAGAAAGAAAACTTCCATAGTTAATTTTGAAATTCTTCCAATCCAAAAATAATTTGAATTAGGGAGGCTTTTTTATGTTTAATATAAAAAAACAGATGGGGAAATATTGTACTATAGTTATCATAGCAACTTTTTGGGGATTTTCTTTTAACGCACCCCAAGCTTTTGCGGATAACCATGGTGTAAGTGAGGATAGAGTGTCTAACGAAATTGAAGAAACAGAAGCCATTGAAGAATCCACAGAGGAACAAGCTATTGATCAACCTGATGGGGATGAGATAAGTGATCAAGAAGACGAAGAGTTATCTCTCGTTCCCGGTGATTTTTTCTATTTCGTCAAAAAGCTTCAAGAGAATGTACAATTAGCCTTTACTTTCGATGATGTTAAAGAGGCTGAGCTTCTTACAGAATTTGTAGATGAACGGATTAGAGAAGCAGAAGCCTTATTTGCAAAGGGCGAGGAAGAGCTGGCTATAGAAACATTGGAAACTGCTATTAAACAACAAGAGGAAGCTTTCGCAGCATATGAACAGGCAGAACCGGTCGAAGCAGGTAACGAGGAAATGGATGCCGATAAAAAGAACCTCGAAAATGCTGAAAGTGAGACAGAGTCTGACGAAGAAAAAAACGAAGAAAATGTCGGTGATACCGAAACAGAAGAAGTGGTATATGTAGAAGAACCCCAACTCGAAGATGACTCTGCTGATGATAGACGTTCAGCACTTGAAGCCAGATTCAGTTCTAATCTCCTAGCTTTGCAAGCGGCATTAGAAAAAGTGGGCAATCCTCAAGCGAAAGAATCACTTGCTAAAAACGTAGCTAAAGCACAAGACAGGCTGGAGAGGAAAGTTATTAAATTTGCTGGTCGGCAAGGAAACGAAGAAGCTTCAGGTACAGATGAAATCACTATAGATGAGACCGATTCCGAAGATACAGATGTAAGCGAAAAGGGTACCCAAGAAGACTCTAAAGTACTTTCCGCCACGGACGAAGAAGTGGCCTCCTCTCTAGAAGAAGATGAAACCACTGAGGAAGATGTGTTACAAAGCGCAAAAAAATCAGAACTGAGGCAGAATGAAAAGAAAGCGGAGCAGGAAGTAAAGCAGGTTGAGAAGAAAACAGAGCAGGAAGTAAAGCAGGTTGAGAAGAAAACAGAGCAAGAAGTAAAGCAGG
>NZ_LQNF01000038.1 GCF_001618145.1 Oceanobacillus damuensis | reverse complement strand
AAAATATATACTGTTAGTAATCTATTAATCTATACAATAAGATGACTTATCATAAGTCATGCCGGTATAAATCAAGTTTCTGGCCAACATCATATAGTGACTTGTAATGGCCGGCATGATTACAATCGGTGCCTCCCCTCCCTGAGATTTATGGATCGTAATACAATAACCGAGGTCCAGCTCTTTTACCTCCTGTTTCGTATATCGGACATCCTTTCCATGGAAATCAACCGTCATTATACCCACGAACTTACCACTTTTATCTTTTTCTTCCGTAAATCCTTGGATAATACCCGTATCCCCATTAAATACTTGTTTCTCGTAATTGTTTTTCAATTGAATCACTTTATCGCCAATTCGAAAAAATCGCTTGCCAACTTTCCATTCTTTTTTGTTATTCTCAGATGGATTCAATGCTTCCCGAAGATGATGATTCAATTCTATCGTGCCAACGCTGCCCTTTTTCATTGGACTTAACACAAGAATATCTGAGAGAGAAAATCCCAGTTCCGTAAATCTGAAAGCACTCTCCACAATAGTTTGTCTGACTAATTCAGCATTTTCCTGCATAATAAAAAAGAAGTCTTCTTTATCCTTATCGATAAACATGGACTTCCCTTTGTTGATGCGATGTGCATTATTAATAATTTGGCTTTCCTGTGCCTGTCTGAATACTTCTGTCAAACACACCATTGGTAAGCCAGCTTGCACCATATCACCTAAAACATTTCCCGGACTGATCGACGGAAGCTGATCAACGTCCCCGACAAATAATATTTTTGTATCTGAATGAACAGCTTGTAACAAGAGATTTGCCAGACTAATATCCACCATGGACATTTCGTCTATTATCAACAGTTTACAAGGTAATTTATGATCCACATGATATTCAGGAATTTCCCCTGGCCGATAACCAATAAGCCTATGAATCGTTGATGCATCACACCTGGTAATCTCCGACAGTTTTCGGCTTGCCCTTCCTGTAGGAGCTACTAGACTTATAGAATCTTCCGGATAAATGTCCCTATAAATATCAATCATGGCTCGAATGACTGTTGTTTTACCTGTGCCCGGTCCACCCGTTAATATCAATAATTGCTGTTTAAACAACTTACGAATGGCTTCCCGCTGTTTTTCCGCAAGAATAATTCCTTGCTTCTTTTGATATTTGTCCAGGTGTTTTTCTGAAAAAGACATGGCTCCGCCATCCCGCGAACCTTTCATTCTTGAAAGTTTCCGAGCTACGTACTCTTCGTGATAATAAAAAGATTTGGGATATACACAACCATCTTCAATGATGATGTACTTATCTTCTAAATTGTAAATGCTACTTTTCAATTCTTCCAAAGTAACTTTCTCTGTACCTTTCGAATTATGATTCAAAGCCTTTTCAGCCTCAAACAGCAAAATTTTTTCAGCAATATAAGTGTGGCCCGATTGATAGCAAAGCCGTTTCAATATAAATTTCAAACACGCTTCAACTCGATAGCCTGAATTCGATATTATTCCTATCCGTTTGGCTATTTCGTCTGCTTTCAGAAAACCTATTAAATCCAGGTCTATTAATAGATATGGATTCCTCTTAAGCATAGAAACTGTGTTAGATCCATACTCCTTATATGCACGTAAAGCCATCGCAGCTGTTACCCCATAATCTAAAAGTTCAGAGATTACCTTTTGTATTTCAAATGTGGATAAAATACTGTCTACAATCTTTTTTGATCGACTTTTTCCTATTCCCTTTATCCCTAATAAGCAAGGTTCTTTTTCTCTGGCGATTATTTCCAATGTATCCTTGCCAAAGTAATCAACTAGTTTCCTTGCTTGTTTCTCACCACAACCTTTTACCATCGATGAAGTAAGGAAGGACAGAATCTGTTCCTCGGTTTTGGGTATTGATCGAGACCATGTATCTACAACAAATTGTCTCCCATACTTGTGATGTGTTTCCCATACACCGTTTATACTTAAATTTTCACCCTTATTCACGCCAAACATATTACCTTTTATTCTAACTTGTTTCCCATCTACTATCATGATAGCAATTAGAAAATCATCATTTCGGTATAATATGTCGGCAATATTACCACTTAATTCAGTCATTCAAGCATCACATCATTTGCCTGTAACCATTTCCTTAAACGTTGGAGAAACGCCGGAAAAGAATTCAGTTTGTCTGGAAGGATGCGATTACTTCTTTCTTCATCGAATATTTGGTAAAAAAGGATGAATGGCATGGAGACGGTCTCCCGCTTATTTTTAATAAATGCTTTTATGCGTTCGAGCATCGTATCTGGATTTTGTTTTTTCAAAGTATCTATTTCTGCGACAACGTCAGTATCTATCTCGTCCATTGATTCAAGCAATGTTTTATTTAACTGAGGGTTTTTAACTTGATTTGCTTCATGCAGCAATTCATTTTGTGCTTTTACTTGATCTTCATACGAAAGAATTTCATTAAATTGGAGCTCCACTTCGTGTGACATGTCAACCTCTTCGAAAAAGGCTTCTATTTCATGCTGAGGAATATTCATTTTGCTTGGAAATCCAATTACTTTTGGAATAGATTTAACGAGATGCCACAAATGTGCAGGTATGTGACTAAAATTATTATGCAATTCGATCAGAATATACCCTTTTAAAACACTCTCGATTTTCTTGGAGTTATCTCGGATTTGTTTTAGCTTTGTGGTAATATTTTTTATTTGTTTGCGATACTCCTCCATTAAATCCAACGTATTTACGTCTTCATGGCATTGCATCTGTTGATAGGCTATACGCAGATTGCTCAGATTCGTCTGTAATCGTTGTATATATAAATGGTTGGAGATATCCGAGCCGGTTAAGCGGCTAACATCCAGTTGGTCGTTCTTGCTGTTAGCGATTTGCGTATAAGTTTCTAAAGCAAAAATCGATGTAACGGCATCCATGCCAGATTGTATTAAACGATCATTTAGCATCGTTTTAACTGCTATTTCTGAACCTGTACGTACTTGCACTGCAAAGAATGACACTCTTACCACCTCTTTCCAAACGATTTGATTAACCTGTTATAACCTGGAACAAGGAAATGCGTTATTCAGACAATATTTTTCTTATCCATAAACCTTTTACCGTGATGCCGTTTCTCACTAAGCCAATTATTGAGAAATCGTTTAGCCTCTTCTGCTGGAAAATACCACTTACCTCCAATCTTCACCTTTGGAAATCCTTCATCATGGAAAAAAGTGTCTTGCATTGTATTCCAACTCATGCAAGTTCTACGCTTTAATTCTTTAGAATCCCAATAAACCAACTCTTTATCTAGTTCATTGAGGCGTTTTTCAATTGCTTCTTTATATCTCTCCTCGATGGCTTGTTTATCAACTTGCACTTCAATCATTAAAATCACCTACCATTTCATTAAATTTGGTCATGAAATTTAACAATAAGAAAGGACATATTTTGATGTTAGCTTTGTCAAAAACCAGCCTTAAAACCATTTAGTTTCTTTCCGACACATGTTTTGTTCCCGTTTGGCAACTCTTTGTGTAAAAAAATTTGAATTTCATACTCTGGGATGTCTAGCACCTTCAAAATTTTAATAAATTCATTTACGCTAATCGGTACTCTGCCGTTTTCCCGCTTCCAATAGGATGTATGATTCATCCCTAAGCACTTTGCCATTTCTTCTTGCGAAATATTTCTAGACATCCTTTCGTACTTCAGACGACGTAAATTAAAACCCAAAATTTAATCACCTCCCTCTTATTTGTGTCAATATTAAAACAATTGTTCCTGTATGTCAACATAAAATGTTAAAATATACAAAATAATTTCTTTACGGGAACAAAAAACTGCAATATAATGTAGGCAGAGAATGGAGGAGTTTTAATTGAGAAGTTCCAAAGAGGTTATTCAACTTATACAGAATATGAGAAAAAATAAAAAGCTTAGTTTAGATGAATTAGCAAAAAAAGTCGGAGTATCTAAATCTACTCTTTCCAGATATGAGAGTGGAAAAAGGGAATTTCCAATAAATAATATTGAAGAGTATGCTAAAGCCCTTGATACGTCGGTAGAACATTTGCTGGGAATAGACAATCTCTATACTATCGAGTCTAATTATGTGGACGTTCCTGTACTTGGCCAAATTGCTTGTGGCGAACCTATCTATGTAGAAGAAAACTTTGAAGGATACCGTACGGAGCCAAAAAACAGCCTAACATCCGGAAATTTCTATTATCTACAAGCAAAAGGAAAAAGTATGAGTCCGACAATACCAGAAAATGCTTTTGTCCTTATCAGAGAACAACCGGATGTGGATAGCGGAGAAATTGCGGCAATACTAGTAAACGGAGAAAGCGAAGCAACCCTAAAAAGAATCCGTAAGTATGACGATTACATGATTTTGGTACCAGATAACTCCAACTTCGATCCTATTGTATCTGATAAAAATAGTCCCTGTAAAATAATCGGAAAGGCCATTCGCTATACTTTGGATCTTTAAACATATTCCTTTTAGAATCTGATTTTAAAATTAAGAAGTGTTATAGGTTGTTAAAATATGTTTGAATTGTACAAATTATAGGCTATAACTCGTGCACACATATTTATCCATAAAACTTTATTAACCATTAGAAGGAGGAATTATAAGTGGGAATATCTTTCCGTCAACACAAAGATAAAAAATGGGAGTATCGTGTTAAAATAAAAGATCCCATTACTAAAAAGTATAAAGAAAAATCTAAACGTGGCTTTAGAACAAAGCCAGAAGCTAGATTTGAAGCACAAAAGGTGGAAAAAGATTTACTGGAGGGATTCGACATGTCGGAAACATCCCTTTATCATTTTTTGGACTTCTGGATGGAAGAATATAAAAAAGACACCGTGAGAAAAAATACTTATCTAACCTTGCAAAATAGTATCGAGAATCACATCAAGCCATATTTTAGGGAGTTAGTACTAAAAGAACTTACACCAGAACTATACCAAAAGTTCTTGAACCATCTAGATGAGAAAGACTTAGCTTATAACACTATCAAAAAGATCCATAATGCTTTAACTGGAGCGATGAACCGGGCTGTTATAAATAAGAAGGTACAAACTAATCCTTGCAGTAATGCTGTTTTTAAAGCGAAGGAGATTAAAGAGGATGTGAAATTCATTGATTCATCGAAAATAAACCTTTTTCTAACAAATGCCTATGAATATGGTTATATTTACTGGATATTTTTTAAATTATTAATAGAAACCGGTATGCGAAAAGGAGAAGCTGGTGCTTTACAATGGAGCGATATTAATTTTAAAGACTTGACAATCACCATTAACAAGAGCTTGGATTTTCAAGCAAGTAATGAATCTGAATTATTTGGCGAAACCAAGAACTATAATTCCAAACGAGTAATCTCAATCAGCAAGTCTCTTTCGGATGATTTACGTTTTCATGCGAGATGGCAGAATCAAAATAAAACAATGATCAATGATTTATATCATCATGAATTAAACCTTGTGTTATGTAGAAAAGACGGAAATTTCATGCCTAAATCTAGTCTATTCAATGCTTTTAGCCGTATATTAAAACGATCCGGCATTAAACCGTTACCTATTCATTCACTACGTCATACACATGCTGTGTTGTTGCTAGAGGCAGGAGCCGATATGAAGTATATACAAAAACGTTTAGGCCACGGGAGCTATCAAATTACTGCCGACATTTACTCACATGTTTCAAATAAAATAAATCAAAAAAATACCGCTCAGTTTGAATCATACCTGAACGATATTTTAAAATAAGGTAATTTATTTTTTTAAATTTTTTGTGGGTGTTTGGTGGGTGCGTCCCATTAATATCCTCAAAATCAGCAGTGCACCCACGAGAGAAACCCCATTAGACCAAGCCTAGTAGTTAGTCAAATACTGCTCACGTTCCCAAGGATGTACAGTCGTCCTAAACATATCCCACTCAATCTCTTTAGCTTCGATAAAGTGTTCATACAAATGCTCACCAAGGGCACTTATAAGAACTTCATCTTTCTGCAGTTCTTCCAAAGCGTCCATGAGTGTAGCCGGAAGATCTTTAATTCCATTAGCTTCACGTTCAGCTTTGTTCATCACATAAATGTTACGATCAATCGCTTCTGGTGCTTCCATTTTATTTTCTACACCATCAAGTCCTGCAGCCAACAAGAGAGCTAAGGCCATGTACGGGTTTGCAGCAGGGTCAACACTGCGGACTTCAATACGGGTACTTAACCCTCTTGAACTAGGTACACGAACCAAAGGGCTTCGGTTGGAACCAGACCAGGCGACATAACAAGGTGCTTCATAGCCAGGCACAAGACGTTTGTAAGAATTTACTGTCGGGTTTGTTACTGCAGTAAAGTTGGTTGCATGATCTAAGACACCTGCCAGGAAGTTATATGCTGTCTGACTCAGCTGCATATCTCCATTTTCAGAGAAAAATGCATTCTCTCCACCTTTGAATAAAGACATGTTTACATGCATTCCAGAGCCATTGACACCGAATAACGGCTTCGGCATAAATGTAGCGTGCAGATTATGTTTTCTCGCAATCGTTTTTACAACTAATTTAAATGTCTGAATATCATCTGCATGCTTAACAGCATCGGAATATTTAAAATCGATTTCATGTTGTCCGGGAGCAACTTCATGATGAGATGCTTCAATTTCAAAGCCCATTTCTTCCAGCTCAAGAACGATATCTCTACGGCAGTTCTCCCCTAGATCTGTTGGAGCAAGATCAAAATATCCGCCATGGTCATTAAGTTCTAGTGTTGGGTCACCTTTTTCATCCAATTTGAATAAGAAGAATTCCGGTTCTGTACCAATATTGAAGGCATCAAATCCTAGCTCCTTCATTTTTTTCAAATTGCGCTTCAGGTTATATCTTGGACAACCTTCAAATGGCGTACCATCCGGATTGTAAATATCACAAATGAATCGTGCTACTTTACCTTTTTCCGAAGTCCATGGAAATACAACAAACGTATCAAGGTCAGGGTATAATTGCATATCAGATTCTTCGATGCGAACGAATCCTTCAATGGAAGATCCGTCAAACATCATCTTATTGTCCAATGCTTTATCCAATTGACTCAATGGAATTTCCACATTTTTGATGTTTCCAAGCATATCCGTAAATTGCAAACGAATAAACCTTACATTTTCCTCTTTAATTTGTTGAATGATTTCTTCTCTCGTAAATTTCTTTCCCATTCAGTTTCCTCCTAGAATTTTTTATAAGTATATAATCAGAAAAATTTCCGCTTTCACCCAAGTAAGTATGAAGCTTTATTTTTCTAATACTTTATCAATTGTTTACAAAAAATCTCGATAGTTCGCCTTGCCTTAAACTTGTTCTTCCTAATCTGCCGGCTTCCTTTAGTTCATTTCGCAGAACTGACCTAAGTTCTTTATCCGATAAACCGGAAGTATGGTCCTTGCTAATTTCTTCTTTTTCTTCTTCTTCTTCTTTTTCTTCTTCTTCTTCTTTTACTTCTTCAGCAAGCAGTAACTTGATTCCTGCCATGTTCAGACCTTTATCCAGCAGATCCTTAATCTCCAACAGCTTGTCTACATCATTAAAGGAAAACAATCGCTGATTTCCGGAAGTCCGTTCCGGTGTGATCAGTTCATTTTCTTCATAATATCTGATTTGTCGCGCTGTCAGCTCAGTCAGCTTCATAACTGTACCTATTGAGAACAAGGGCATCGAACGACGATCATTATCATTCACCAGATAACCCTCCCCTAATTCTTTATAACGTAATTATAGAATATGTAAGGTTATGTGTCAAATGCATGTAAGCAATCCTGACATTAAGTTATTAGATTTTCTGATTTTTTTCATATACCCTATTCATTGGAAAGGAAACCTTTTTCGCTTAAAATTTTTACCGATTCGCGTAAAGCTATCTTTATATGCGCATAAGTGAGCCCACCTTGGACAAAAGCAGTATACGGAGCTCTGATTGGCCCATCTGCAGACAATTCTATACTCGAACCTTGAATGAATGTCCCGGCAGCCATGATCACTTTATCTTCATAGCCGGGCATTTCACTTGGGTACGGAGTTACATAGGAATTAACAGGAGAATTCTGCTGGATTGCCTGGCAAAAGGCCACCATCTGGTCTGCATCTGGAAATGTTACCGATTGAATTAAATCTGTGCGTGCCTCCCTGTAGCCAGGGGAAGTGCGAAAGCCTGCCAGGTCCAGAAACCTTGCTGTCAATACAGCCCCTTTAAGTGCTTCACCAACAACATGTGGGGCAAGGAAGAATCCTTGATACATCTCCTGCAGCATATTCAATGTTGCACCTGTTTCTTTACCAAGGCCGGGGGCGGTTAATCTGTTTGCACACTGGTTAACCAGGTCCTGGCGTCCAACAATATAACCACCTGCTCTTACAATTCCCCCACCTGGATTTTTTATTAAAGAACCCGCGATTATGTCAGCACCCACATGAAGTGGTTCTTTCACTTCCACAAACTCACCATAGCAATTGTCGACAAATATGATAATGTCTTCCTTTATTTCCTTAATGAAACGGACCATTTCCCCTATCTCATCGACAGTGAACGACGGTCTGTCGTCATAGCCTTTCGAACGCTGAATTCCTATTACTTTTGTTCCCTCATTAATTGCATCCTTAATTCCCGAATAATCAACATACCCCTCTTCTCTCAGTGAAACTTCGTTGTATTTAATTTTAAAATCCCGCAAAGAACCTGTATTATTGGTTCCACGCTTCCCAATTACTTCTTCCAGTGTATCGTATGGTTTGCCGGTAATATATATTAATTCATCATCCGGACGCAAGAGACCGAATAACACAGTCGTGATTGCATGGGTTCCCGAAACAATCTGCGGTCTGACAAGGGCGTCCTCTCCTCCGAATACATCTGCATATACTGCTTCCAGTCCTTCTCTGCCTAAATCATCATACCCATAACCACTTGTGGAATTAAAATGGCTGTCACTGATTCTGTTTTTAATGAATGCATCAAGTACTCGCTTCTGGTTTGTTTCTGTAATGGAATCAATGTTTCGGTGCTGCTGTATACAATCTGATTCTGCCTGGCTCATTAATGTTTCAATCATGTTGATTATTGCTCCTTCAATAAACTAGTCAATGAATGGTCTTGTCTGATAAAACCACGAATAACATAACTATTTTTTTCTTCATCAAAAGCTTTGTCTTTGATAATCGTTTCTGTTGTCAAATTATTGATTAATCTGCCATTTTCAGGATTCAGGACCACCTTATAATCCTCCCATTCCTCCTGCAGCATTTTCTCAATCTTTTTCAGTACCTTATTGATATCATCCTCATCGTATGCACTTATACGCATATATGGATGATTCATAGGAAAAAAATCATCCGTTCCTAGATCTTTCTTATTGTATAACGTAAGCATAGGCAGGTTTTGTGCCCCCAGGTCTTCGAGCAGCCTGTTGACCGTATCCTGCTGCTGTGCCTGATCAGGATCCGATCCGTCCACAACATGCAACAAAAAATCTGACTCTGTCACTTCCTCCAGTGTAGAGCGGAAAGATGCAATGAGCGAAGTCGGCAGTTCCTGAAGGAAACCAACCGTATCCGTTATGAGTAGTTCAAAACCGGAAGGCAGACTGATTTTACGTGTTAGAGGATCCAATGTTGCGAATAGTAGGTTCTCCTCCAGCGAATCACTTTTTGTGAGCCGGTTAAATAGTGTTGACTTCCCGGCATTCGTATATCCAACAATAGCTATTTGGAACACATCATTATGTTTCCGCCGTTTGCGATATTGGTCCCTTTGGTTCACAACCAATTTCAGCCGCCGTTTAATATCATAAATTCTTCTGCTGATATGACGTCTGTCGGACTCCAGCTTCGTTTCACCAGGTCCCCTTGTCCCAATGCCGCCTCCTAGTCTCGACATCGCAACACCCTGCCCATGCAGACGCGGCAGCATGTATTCCAATTGGGCAAGCTCCACCTGAAGCTTGCCTTCTTTTGTTCTTGCACGCATGGCAAAAATGTCTAATATCAGTTGGCTTCTATCAATGATTCGTACGCCTAGATAATCGGTAAGATTTCTCATTTGACCGGCAGAGAGCTCATCATTGGAAATGACAAGGTCAATTTCCTCTGTATCAATAACTTCTTTTATTTCGGCAATTTTCCCTTCCCCAATATATGTAGCAGGATGGATACGGTTTCTTTTTTGAGTTACGACCTTTTCAACCGTTCCTCCCGCTGTTTTTCCTAATGAAATTAATTCTTCCAGGGAAGATTGAAATCGGTCTTCCGTTTGTTTGTTGCTTTTTACTGCTATAATAAGTATTCTTTCTTCGAACATAGACAGACCTCTTTCTTCATTACTTTCTGTGATAATGGAACGAATGACTTCAGATCCACTATTAGCTGACATGCCACTGCTTGGTCTGTATCAATCATATCAAAAAAATCTTTTGAAATAAATAACACTGACTTTAACTGTAGCTGCGATCCAACTGCAAATCATTTCCTGTCAGTAGTACAAGGTCTTTGGAAGTATAGCTATTTTGGTTTAACAGTCTTACGGCATGCATGCGGATTGCACGCTCAATGACATTCCTGACATACCTTGCATTGGAGAAATTTCTGGATTTATCACTCAGCTTTTTGTATAGATGGTTTCTCAGTTCCCATTCCGCTTCCTTCGATAAATTATATTCTCTCTCAGCAGCCATTGTATTGGCAATTTCCAGCAATTGGCTGACTTCATAATCATCAAATTCCAGGATGAAGGGAAATCGGGACTCCAGTCCAGGGTTGAATGTTAAAAATCGGTCCATCTCATACGGATACCCGGCAAGTATCAGGACAAAATCTTCATGACTATCCTCCATATGTTTGACAAGTGTATCGATTGCTTCTTTACCAAAGTCCTTTTCGCCTCCCCTTGCCAACGAATAGGCTTCATCGATAAAAAGAATTCCCCCCATTGCCTTTTGAATAATGGCCCGGGTCTTTTGAGCGGTTTGCCCAATATATTCCCCGACCAAATCAGCCCGTTCTGCTTCGATAAAATGACCTTTGGAAAGGATTTTCATTTCAAAGTAGATTTTGGCAAGCTTTCTGGCAACAGTGGTTTTCCCTGTACCAGGATTCCCTTTAAAAAGCATATGAAGTACCTGTTTGGAATCTTTTAAACCGATTTCTTTCCGCTTCTCATTGATTAAGATGGTAGCGTATATCTCTTTTATGGAGCTTTTTAAATTATCCAATCCCACAAATGAAGAAAATTCATGATCAATCAGTTTAAACGGATTATTTTCAATCGATTGCTTTTTGCATTTTTGTTGAGAATCAACATAGTCCCGTTCCTGTAAAATAATATTAATTTTACCGTTTTTATATCCTTGCAGCTGCGCCATTATTGGATCACCCCTTACTCTTCCACAGTATACGCAAAAGAATCTGGAGGTGTGACAAATGCCCATATCCAAAACACCTTACTCCTTCTTTGACCGTATGTTTAGTTAAGGCGTACGGACAGACCAAAGAATCAATTTAGGGATACTTAAGTGATGGACAAACTCCCCTAAATGTTCGGTTCTGCTCCAGAGGATTCAGGTAGGCTTGCAGTCATGCCCGTCTGCAGGGTATTCACTTTATGTAAACGTAAAACGCAGCAATCCGTTACCAGGATACTTCTTTTTGTAAATATTAAAACGGACGCAAATCGGCGTCCGTTTTATCTAATTATTCTTTTTCAAGAGTAACATTTTTAACCGGAGCAAACGTTGAGATAGCATGTTTAAAAATGAGTTGCTGTTTCCCATCCGTCTCCAGGAGGATTGTAAAATTGTCAAACGCTTTAACAATACCTCTCAATTGAAATCCATTCGTTAAAAAGACAGTAACTGAAATATGATTTTTTCTTAATTGATTTAAATACTGATCCTGGATATTTACCGTTTGAGCCATGGAAGTTCCTCCTCTTTTCTATCTGTATTACTAATTCTACCATTATTTCAAAATTCCTGCTAAATCTTCAAAAATAACTCCAAATTTTTCATCTGCTGTATCTGGTGTCAAAGAATACCATGTTACATCCATTTTATTTTTAAACCAGGTAAACTGTCTTTTGGCATATCTTCTTGAATTCCGTTTTAATAAATCGATTGTCTCCTCAAGGGTTTGTTCTTTTTTAAAATATGGAATAAACTCCTTATATCCAATTGCTTTCATCGGCTGGCAATCTTGAAGCCCCTTTCCGTATAGCTCTCTAACCTCTTCAAGCAGGCCAGCTGCCATCATTTGGTCGACTCGTTCGTTAATACGCTTATAGAGAAGCGCCCTTTCCATCTCCAACCCCAATAATATTGGATTGTAGGGTGACTCCATTGATTGGGTCTTCTGGTACTCCGTCATTGTTTTTCCGGTTGATTCATAGATTTCAAGGGCTCGGATGACCCGCCTATGATTATTCGGATGGATTTTTTCCGCCTGCTCAGGGTCGATTTGCACCAGTTGGTTATACAACGGCATAATTCCTTGAGACGCGACGATTTCTTCCATCTTCATCGTCAGGTCGTGGTCCCTTTTTATGTTAGAAAAATGATAATCATAGAGCGCAGACTGGATATACAGGCCACTTCCTCCAACTATAATCGGTAGCTTACCCCGTGCGGAAATTTCATTTATGTATTTTTGCACATACGCTTTAAAATCAGCAGCAGAAAATTCCTGTTCAGGTTCCTTTATATCGATTAGATGATGGGGAATTTCCTGCATTTCGGCAGGTCTCACTTTTGCAGTACCGATGTCAAATCCTTTATACACTTGCATCGAATCTCCGTTTATGATTTCCCCATTAAATCGCATTGCGAGCTCAATACTCAATTTTGTTTTTCCAACAGCTGTTGGACCCACAATGGTAACTACATTTTTTTTCATTAGTATTCCCCTAAAATTTCTTTTTATTCATATGCTGAATACGCTGTCAGCATCCAGATTTCTTTTTCGAGTTGTCCCTGGAGACCTATAAGCATATCTGCAGTTGGTTCATCGCTCACTTCATCTGCAAGTGGCAGACCCAATTTACTGATTTCCTCGACTACCTGTGTAAGATCCTGCAACAGCTGTGCAATTATCTCCATTTCCTTATCGTCGGCATTTGCTTCTTCCAATGTTGATTCCTTTAAATATTTACTCATCGTTGCCAGTGGTTTACCATTTATCATTAATATTCTTTCAGCAATAGCATCAAGGTCGGCAGCAATACGATTATACATTTCCTCAAACTTTTCGTGGAGGGTAAAGAAATGCCTGCCTTGCACAAACCAGTGATAACGATGTAACTTAACATACAGAACAACGTAATTGGAGAGCATTTGATTTAAAAAATTGATCAGTTTCTGATTATCCAACTTCCACACCTCGAATTTAATGCAGCATCATTTTTTCACTTCTGCTTTTAGCATTATCTTCGTCGGTAGATGGAAATTTTATACATCTTCCTTATTCAACTTTCGCAGAAGGAAATAGATAAATAAGCCTTGGCAGAATTAGGATGGCGTGAGTTGCACTGCTGAAGTTGACTTTGGATTAACTATTTGCACTGAGTAGCCTGGATACACCTGTACCCCATCGTCGTTCTTTTAGTTTCAGATCTTTTTATTCGCAGTTTATGTAAAATGCGAAGTAACTTAATTACAATTGGTTTTGAATAAGCTGTAACGCGCGATAGGTATCTTCGGCGACCGCTCGGGGAAATACACTGCGCTTTCCACGGGCGGCTGGTGAGCCAACTTGCGCTAAAGCGCTGCGCTGTCTCACCGTTGCCTCTCTTCCCGTAGGAGTCTCCGTGTATTTCCCCGAGCTGATTAGCGCATGCTGCCACTTATAACCTGTGCGATAGCTAAACTAGCAATACACAGCTACACCAGTCCGGGTGAGCGGCGGGCGGTGACTCCTCGGAAATACAAATCAATTTCGGAGGCGCATCCGCCCAGAGCGATCCCGGACGGCGACAATAGGACAATTTCGGTGATATATCTCCAGTTACTTCGCATTTTATATCTACTATGCAATAATTAAAAAGCAAACCATCTTTTAAATAGCCTTATTTCCATCAGGTTCACAAGGGGATTATTAGAGACATTCCAAGTTTAACCCAGTTAACTGTTAAAGCTAATTTTCTTGGTGCGAAAGTTGAGTTCCTTACATAATCCGTTTGAACATTTTTTCCAGTTCATACGTGGAGAAATGAACGATTATCGGCCTGCCATGCGGACATGTAAATGGATCAGTTGTTTTTCGCAAATCCTCAAGCAAGCGTAACATATCATCCTCATTCAAATAATGATTCGCTTTAATCGACCGTTTACAGGACATCAGAATAGCAGCTTCTTCCCTGATCGATTGCACATTAACTTTTTCTTCATTCATGATCTGCTCAATCATTTCCCGGATCACTTCTTCTTCAAAACCTGCTGGGAACCAGTTTGGATGGGAACGGATAACATAAGTCTGATTGCCGAATTGTTCAAAAAATAAACCTACTTTTTCAAGTTCTTCTTTATATTGTTCAATAAATATAGCTTCCTGCTTGGAGAACTCAAACGTCATTGGCAACAGAAGCTCTTGTGATTCATTGACAGGCTTTCCAAGCTTTTCCTTGAAAAATTCGTATTTGATCCGTTCCTGTGCTGCATGCTGGTCAATCATATACAGGCCATTTTCATTTTGAGCCAAAATATATGTACCCTGTAATTGCCCAATCGGATACATTGGAGGGACACGTGGATTTTCCGCCTCTTCTTTAATGGGCTCAGCTTCCATTTCCTTGATTTCATTCATTTCATTGATCGGCTGACTGAATATTTCTTTTGTATTTTCCTGCTCATCCAGTGGCTGAACATTGCTTTTCCGTTCTGAAAATGATGGTGTCGCATCATGGATTACCTGTTGACTTCCAGCCACTTCATTATTCCTTGCATTGTCCTCTTTAAATACCTTATCAAAGTCCAATGTATGCTGAATGGATTTATCTTTTACTTTCGGCTTCTGTTCCATCTCCGGGATTAAGGTGATTTCACGAAACTTGGTTTTGATGGTTTGTTCGATGGCAGAATACAGTTCTCTGTCCTTACTGAAGCGAACCTCAAGCTTAGCGGGGTGGACATTGACATCTACGAGTATCGGGTCCATATCAATAGCCAAAATCACGATAGGTGATCGTCCAATCGGCAGCAGTGTATGATATCCACGAAGGATGGCTTGGGTCAAAGCAGGATTTCTAATATAGCGACCATTAATGATTGTTGATACATACGCTCTTGAAGCTCTTGTGATTTCTGGTTTGGCTATATAGCCTTCAATTGAAAAATCCAACGTACTATGCTTTATCGGAAGCATCTTCTTGGCAACATTCATCCCGTATATTTGTGCAATGACCTGCAGCAAGTCTCCGGTACCTGAAGTTTTAAATAAACCTTTCCCATTATGTGTCGCTTCAAATCGTATCTCAGGATGGGAAAGAGCCATCCTGTTTAATAGATCTGTAACATGTCCTAATTCCGTATGCAGGCTTTTCATATATTTAAGTCTTGCCGGTGTATTGAAGAAAAGGTCCTTTATTGTGATCTCTGTTCCTTTTCGTGCATCGCTTTTTTTCTTCACAAGTGGCTTGCCGCCTTCCAATGACAAAAACGTACCTGCATCATCCCCTTGTGAGGTCTTGATTGTCAGCCTGCTTACTGATGCAATACTTGCTAGTGCTTCTCCACGAAACCCAAGTGTTTTGACATGAAATAAATCTGTCTCACTTTTAATCTTGCTCGTTGCATGCCTCAGAAATGCTTTATCGGTATCCTTTTCTGACATTCCATCCCCATTGTCCGTGATCCTGATCTCCTGCAAGCCTGCTTCGGTGATATCAATCTTTATCCAAGTACTGTTTGCATCAATACTGTTTTCGACAAGCTCTTTTACAACAGATGCGGGACGTTCAACAACTTCTCCTGCAGCTATTTTATTTGCCAGTGCATCTGACATCTGAATGATACTCATGCAAACAATCCCTTCCTTCTGAAACTAGTGCCTGACGCTTTTCTGCAGTCGATATAGTTCATTCATCGCTTCCATTGGTGTCAATTCAAATAAATTCAATTCCTTTAGATCGTTAATTACTTTTTCGTTATTGTCTGGCAGCTTTTCAGTCTTTACCGTTTTCTTTTCATCCACGAAGAAAGACAGCTGACCCGACTCCATTCTCTCTGTGGCTGGAGCAGGTTTATCTTCCGTTTCCAGCTGCTGCAGAATTGCTGACGCTCTTTCAATCAAGGCCTCCGGAAGTTCGGCAAGCTTTGCCACATGAATTCCATAGCTTTGATCTGCAGCACCTTCTTTAATCTGATGCAAAAACACTACATTTCCTTCATGCTCTTCTGCCCTGACATGGATATTTTTCAGATTGGATAACGACTCCTCCAATGCAGTCAGTTCATGATAATGCGTGGAGAATAAGGTTTTGGCATGAATATTATTATGAATATACTCGACAATCGCCTGAGCAAGCGCCATTCCATCATAGGTGCTTGTGCCGCGTCCTATCTCGTCAAGTAAAATGAGGCTTCTCTCCGTTGCATTTGCAATCGCATGGTTTGCTTCAAGCATTTCCACCATAAAAGTACTTTGGCCGGAAACAAGGTCATCCGCAGCACCGATACGAGTGAAGATTTGATCGAATACAATCAGTTCTGCTTCATCACATGGTACAAAGCAGCCAATCTGTCCCATGATAGCCGTTAACGCAAGCTGTCTCATATACGTGCTCTTTCCGGACATATTCGGACCTGTAATCAGTAAAATATTTTTGTTTTCGTCAAGCGATATACAATTTGGAACAAACTCGCCGTCTTTCATTACTTGTTCGATAACAGGGTGCCGTCCATTTTTTATATCCAATTTGCTTTTTACAAATCGAGGTCGTTTATAATTATTCGCTTCACTGACTGTAGCGAAGCCTTGCAGCACATCGATCTTGCTTATGACGTCTGCAAGTTGCTGAAGTTCCGGAATGTGTTCCTTCACTTTCTCTCTCACTTCGATAAATAGTCGATATTCCAGATCCACACTTTTCTCTTCCGCCTCCAGAATGAGCTCTTCCTTTTCTTTTAATTCAGGTGTAATATAACGTTCCGCATTTGTCAGTGTTTGTTTACGTTCGTATCTTCCTTCAGGCAGAAGATGAAGGTTAGCTTTTGTCACCTCGATATAATAGCCGAAGACACGGTTATATCCAATTTTCAGGGACTTGATATTCGTTTCTTGTTTTTCCTTTTGTTCCAGTTCAGCTATCCATTTTTTGCCGTTCTTTGATGCGAAACGATACTTGTCCAACTGTTCATTATAGCCATCTTTTATAATCGACCCTTCTTTGATGGATATTGGAGGGTCTTCTACAAGACTCTCATCAAGCAGCTCCACAATAGACGTTGGAGAAAGCAGCTCATCTGCCAATCTACTGATTTCTTTCAGCCCAAATTGATATAATGTATTCTTCAGTGCAGGCACTTTCTGTAATGATTGTTTCAATTGAATTAAATCTCTCCCATTTACGTTACCAAACGCAATCCTCCCGGCCAATCGCTCCATATCATATACAGACTTCAAAATTTCACGCAATGTGTCTCTTTCCATAAAACCCTGGTAAAACCCTTCAACAATTTGTAAGCGTTCTTCTATCATTTTTTCATTAAGCAACGGTCTTTCCAACCATTTTTTAAGCGTTCGGGACCCCATTGCCGTCGCAGTTTTATCTAATACCCATAGCAGGCTTCCATGTTTCCCTTTTTTAATTATTGTTTCGGTAAGCTCCAAATTCCGCTTCGAATACATGTCCAGGGATAAATATTGATTCAGCTGTATGACTTCTGCCTTCTGTAGATGGTCAAGTGACCGCTTTTGAGTAACCTGAATATAGTTTAATAGTCGACTGAATGCCTTCATTAAGCGTTCATCATTAAGATTTTCGCTAAGGCCCCGATATTCAGCATTAAACGTTACTTCATCCTGATAGGATAGCGTAACGTTCAGACGTTCCTGCAATTGCAGCTGCATTTCATCAGGCAGGCTTGAGGAAATGACAATTTCCTTTATCGGTTGGTTATATAACTCATGGATAACCGCATCCCATCCATTTGTGAGCAATGCTATCCGATTTTCTCCGGTCGATAAGTCATTATAGACGATTACATACGAACCATCTTTAAAGTGGGAAAGACTGGCAATATAGTTATTCTCGCTTTCTTTCAACATATTGCTTTCCATTACAGTACCTGGTGTAATTAACTGAACGACTTCCCGCTTCACTACTCCTTTTGCGGTTTTAGGGTCTTCCACTTGCTCACAGATCGCCACTTTATAGCCTTTTTCAATTAATGTTTTGATGTAATTTTCTGCTGAATGATATGGGACGCCACACATTGGTATGGAGTCCCCTTTTCCTCCCCCTCTTTTAGTTAGCGTGATTTCCAGTTCTCTTGCTGCGTTAATTGCATCGTCATAAAACATTTCGTAAAAATCACCTAAGCGGTAAAACAAAAAAGCATCTTTATGTTCATTCTTTATTTTTATGTATTGCTCCATCATTGGTGTAAGCTTAGCCATCATTTTTCCTCCAACTACCCGTAAATATTCTTCTATTATTATAGCATAAAATAAGGTCGATAGCAGAAACGGACGGTTCCCGCTATCGTTCCCACTTTAATTTCCTTTTTATAAATAATCGAATGGAATAAAGAAAATCGGGTGTCATTTCTGTTGGAAAACTTGGTTGTCACCTATCTTTTCGGTGACAACCTAAGTTGGTTTACCCTAACTGCCTGCAAAAGAAAAACGAGAGCAACTAAACTCTCGTCTTCTATCTAGTCTTTTTTATGGAAGAAATCTGGTTTAACATCTTTGACTTCATCATCTGTCAGTTTGTAATCCCATGCCTCTTCATCGTCATCCTCGTCTTTTTCCCAATTCGGGTTAACTTTCACAAAGACTTTCGTATCACCAATGATTTGGACAATAAATTCACGCTCGATTTCCACAGTGACTTTTCCTCCATTGCCGGCAATTTTACATTCCAGGCAGTTTGGCTGCTGAACAACTTTTGCAATAACGTCATACTCGTCATTGATTGAGTTGTCATCCTTCACGGATAGTGGAATGATATCCGTGTACGTCACTCTCTCTGTAGCGACTTCTGTCTTTGTGTTGTCATTGTAGGAATACCAGATGTTTATATCATAGCTGCCGTTAATCTCGACCGTATCTTCGGATTTTTTCTTAGCATTATATAAATGATTGATCACCCAGCATCCCAAAATGCTTGAAGGCCTATGTGATGGAGAGATGGAATGGGATTCCTTGGAAAACTTTCGCCCTTTACCACAAACAGCTTTCGTTATGATTTCTCTATATTCTTTATCTAGAAAAGTCATGATTACTTTTACCTCCTCTTTTTTCATAGTCATTTTATGCAAGACAAATACCTAAAGTGCATAGCTTTCAAGAAAAGAAGTCGGGATAAGTGTCATGACTGTTTTTTGGCAGGCAGGATGGAAAACTTTTCTATCTGCCTAAACGCAACTGAGGCTGACATCGAAGGGCTTGGTAACAGCCAAATAGAAGTCTTCTAATATATATGATGCTTTTTTCCAGAAAATTGCCACTGGGTTGCTTGTGCCACCGAAAAATAAGTTTCATTGCCACATTACCTGTAAACTTTGAAGCTGACAAAGCAGCACATGACATAAGAGACAAAATAAAAACCAGGCAGATTTCCTGCCCGGTTAATATGTCAGTGTGTACATCCAGATTTACTTTTTGTTTTTGAACCAGTTTCACCGGCCAACACGTCACCGCCAGTGGATTCAATAACCTCGTTTGTCACTTCACGCGCAATTGTTTTAGACACAAGCTGCAAAACATCATTAACAACGATTTGTGTTTCTTTGAATTCCTGAACAATAGGTATATCATCGATTTCCGCCTGGAGACGGTCAATCTCCTCCTCCACGCGACTCAAGGCTTCTCTTTTCTCATAAGCCTGAAAATTAACCGCTTGTTTCTGGAGTGTTTTGATCTTTTGAATCAGATTTTGGACTTTCTTATTTTCGTTTATTTTCGCTTCGACCTGTTTGAAACGATCAATTTCTTCTGTACTGGCAAGCATACTCGCTAATCTTTTTGCTTCATCCAAAATTTCTTTTCTGCTATATTCAGCCATGTTAGTTCACCTCAACCGTATTTTCCACCATTACACCATTCAATGACCATGTTTTGGCTTCTGTTATTTTAACTTCTACAATTTTGCCAATAGACGATTTTGGACCTTTGAAATTGACAAGTTTGTTTCTTTCAGTATATCCGGCAAGTACATCAGGGTCTTTTTTGCTTTCCCCTTCGACAAGCACTTTTACTGTTTTGCCATCATATTTTTTCATGGATTCGGCAGATTGCCTGTTAACCAGCTCATTTAAACGATATAGACGCTGTTTTTTGACCTCATCTGGGATATCATCTTTTTTACGTGCTGCAGGTGTACCTTCCCTTGGCGAATAAATATATGTGTATGCCGCTTCAAAGCCGACTTCTTCCATCAGTGTCATTGTTTCCTCAAACTGTTCTTCCGTTTCATTCGGAAAACCTACAATAATATCAGTTGTCAAAGTCGCATTAGGCATCGCTTTTCGAATTTTATGGACCAATTCAAAATATTCTTCTCTTGTATACTTACGATTCATTTTCTTCAGAATTTCGGTACTGCCAGATTGTACAGGTAAATGGATATGATCGAGTAAATTCCCGCCCTGTGCAAGTACTTCAATTAGACGATCATCGAAATCCCTTGGATGTGAAGTGGTAAATCGCACGCGTGGAATATCTATTTTATGGATATCATCCATTAGATCACCAAGTCCGTACTCAAGATCATCAAAATCTTTCCCGTATGCATTTACATTCTGTCCAAGCAATGTCACTTCCTGATATCCTTGGGCAACGAGATGGCGTACCTCTTGAATGATATCTTCCGGACGTCGGCTTCGTTCTTTTCCGCGTGTCATTGGCACGATACAATACGTACAGAACTTGTCGCAGCCGTACATGATGTTTACCCATGCTTTGATTTTGCCTTTGCGTACTTTTGGAAGGTTTTCAATTATATCACCTTCCTTGGACCACACTTCCACAATCATTTCTTTTCCGAACATAGCTTCCTTTACAAGTTGCGGCAAGCGGTGAATATTATGCGTCCCAAAAATCATGTCAATGTGCTGATGTTTCTTGAGGATCCGGTCAACTACAGACTCTTCCTGGGACATACATCCACACACACCAATAATCAAATCGGGTTTTTCAAGTTTTAATGGTTTTAAATGGCCAATCTCTCCAAACACTTTATTTTCGGCATTTTCACGAATGGCACATGTATTCAATAATATGATATCTGCATCTTCTGTGCTGGAGGTTGATTCATAACCCATTTCCGTCAAAATCCCCGCCATTACTTCTGTATCATGCTCATTCATCTGGCAGCCATAAGTACGTATCAGAAATTTCTTCCCCTTGCCAATGGTAGCCACATCCTCAGGAATCGAGAAGTCATAATGAAATTGAACATCCTCCTTGCGGCGCTTCCTTGCTTTTTTTATGTCAGGTGATTGAGGTTCATAGCTTGTCTGGAAATATTTCGCAATCATATCGTCACTTGATGTATTTTTAATACGATCAAAATTATCAGGTTGCTTTATTTGTGCTTGCTGTTTGCGTTGTTCTTCGTTCATCAGTAATCCCCTTTCTATATAAAGCTAATTATATGTATAGGTATACAATAGTACAGTATAAAGCTTATTTCCAAATTTAACAATACTTTAGAAGTCATCCTTGGAAAACTAGAGCACTTTTCTTTAGATGATTTTTCGCTGCATGTATACGGATTGACCGACGAACAAAGGCCAAACAAAAAACCTTCCTAGTTAGGAAGGTTCCTGGTCATTTATTTTATCTAGGTTCAACAATTAACTTAATGGCCGTTCGTTCTTCATTGTCGATTAAAATGTCCGTAAAAGCCGGAATGCAAATTAAGTCTACCCCACTTGGTGCTACAAACCCTCTTGCTATGGCTACTGCTTTAACAGACTGATTTAATGCACCTGCACCAATCGCCTGGATCTCTGCCGTGCCGCGCTCTCGTAAAACATTGGCAAGTGCACCTGCTACTGAATTTGGATTTGATTTTGCAGAAACTTTTAATACGTCCATTACTAGTACCTCCTCATGCGCTATTGTAGTTATATTGCTACTATATTCCTGGAGATGTTAGCTTATACCCTATTATGCAACAAAGATTCAAACAATTCAATCAATCAACTGAAGAACGGATGGTCATCATTTATGATGATACGGTCTATCATAGTTGCTTTACCCGTTTTATCATCAATCGTAACCATAATTCCATTTAATTGTGTTCTACCCTGATTGTCAGGTTCGAAACGTACAGGTAATGACGTAAGGAAGCGCTTAATAACCGCTTCACGATCAACACCAAGTATTCCGTCATACGGGCCTGTCATGCCTACATCCGAAATATATGCTGTTCCGTTCATTAAAATTCTTTCATCTGCGGTTTGTGTATGTGTATGGGTACCTACCACGGCACTTACTCTACCATCCAAATACCAGCCCATCGCCTGTTTTTCACTTGTCGCTTCGCCATGAAAGTCTACAAAAATCATATCTGTTCTTTTTTTCGCTTCTTCAATCAGTTCATCTGCTTTTTGAAAAGGATCATCTACCGGGGGAAGGAAGGTTCTGCCCTGCAGATTGATTACCGCTACTTCTTTTCCATTTATATTAATGTAAACAATTCCTTTGCCAGGATTATTCTCTGGGAAATTTGCAGGGCGAATCATATATTTTGCATCATCGATAAATTCAAAGATTTCCTTTTTATCCCAAGTATGGTTGCCCATTGTTACGACCTGTGCACCCCATTCAAGAAACTGTTTATAAATCTTCTCGTTAATACCTTTACCAGCTGCAGCGTTTTCGCCATTGATAATGGTCATATTCGGACGGTATTTTTCCTTTAATTTGGGAAGGTACTCCTGGACCATGTCTCGTCCTGAAGACCCTACCACATCACCTATAAAAAGTATCTTCATTGTTCTATCATCCTATCGTTTAAGTATATTATCAGTTTTTCACATTGCAATGGGATTGTCAAAGTAATGGATGTATGGGGCTAGAGACATTGATAATAAGAGAGGTGTCGTTGATTCAAAAAAACAAAAGCGATCGAATGACCGCTTTTGTCTTATTTTGCATATTCGACAGCTCTGGTTTCCCTGATTACTGTGACTTTAATGTGACCAGGGTAGTCAAGCTCTCCTTCAATCCGTTTTCTTATATCGCGTGCGATACGAACAGATTCTATATCATCAATCTCATCAGGTCGTACCATAATTCGAATCTCTCTTCCGGCCTGGATGGCAAATGACTTTTCAACACCTTCAAACGACTCGGAAATCTCTTCCAATTTTTCCAAACGTTTGATATAGTTTTCCAATGTCTCACTTCTGGCGCCTGGTCTTGCAGCAGATAGAGCATCAGCTGCAGCCACAAGCACCGAAATAATGGAAGTTGCTTCTTCATCGCCGTGGTGGGAAGCGATCGAATTAATAACGACCTCATGCTCCTTGTACTTCATTGCCAGCTCTTTGCCGATTTCAACGTGACTGCCTTCCACTTCATGATCAATTGCCTTACCTATATCATGAAGCAATCCGGCTCTCCTTGCCAATGTCACGTCTTCACCAAGCTCAGCAGCTAGCAAACCTGACAAGTAAGCAACCTCAGTTGAGTGTTTCAGTACATTTTGGCCATAGCTTGTACGATATTTTAGACGACCGAGAATTTTAACTAAATCCGGATGCAGTCCATGTACACCAACTTCAAATGTTGTTTCTTCTCCAACTTCCCGTATATATTCATCAACCTCACGTCTGGCTTTATCCACCATCTCTTCAATTCTTGCAGGGTGAATTCGTCCATCCTGTACCAGTTTTTCTAATGCCATACGGGCGATTTCCCGTCTAATTGGATCAAAACCGGATAAAATTACTGCTTCCGGTGTATCATCGATGATTAAGTCAATGCCAGTTAACGTTTCTAATGTACGTATATTACGTCCTTCCCGACCAATAATACGACCTTTCATTTCATCATTAGGCAAGTTAACAACAGATACAGTCGTCTCAGCAACATGATCTGCAGCACATCGTTGCAATGCAAGGGATAAGAGATTCTTTGCTTTTTTGTCAGCCTCTTCTTTTGCACGATTTTCAGCTTCTTTAATCATTACAGCAGATTCATGTTGGATCTCATTTTCGATTCGTTCTAAAATAATTTGTTTTGCCTGGTCAGATGTATATCCTGAAATGCGCTCAAGCTCAGTTTGCTGCTCTTCTTTCATAGCTTCCACTTTGCTTTTCATTTCTTCAATTTGTTGTTGTTTGTCTGTCAGAGACTGTTCTTTCTTCTCCAACACCGATTCACGTTTGTCTAATGTTTCACTTTTTCTGTCCAGATTTTCTTCTTTTTGCATCAGACGGTTTTCCTGCTTTTGAGCTTCCATGCGCCGCTCACGTAATTCATCTTCTGTCTGCTGGCGAAGCTTGTGATTTTCATCTTTTGCTTCAAGAAGCGCTTCTTTTTTAGCAGCATCTGCATTTCTGTGTGCTTCTTCCACAATTTGTTTTGCCAAGGTTTCCGCACTTGAAATTTTAGCTTCTGCAATAGATTTACGTATTAGATAACCAACAACAATACCGACGATCAGAGCAAGCAAAATGGAGATGATTAAGAGTATAATGTCCATGATTTCACCTCCCATTGCTATAAAATTGTACAATTCATTATTTGTCGGCATGTAACATTTTCTGAATGCATAAAATACCAATTAATTTCATAATAAAAATTATAAAATTATACACCTCTAATATTAATTGTCAAAACCAGTAATGTCAAGGAAACGTCACAATTATTTACCAGCCAGGATAAGCAAGAGACCTGTGCCGGCAAATTACCGGTACAGGTCTCCTGTGGTAGGTTAATATTATACGTCCAGGCTGTCCTGGATATTCTTTTTTTCTTCTTTTTCGGCTGCAGCTGCAGGTTCATCATCAAGCTCGTAATGATTGCGGATTGCGGTATGAATTTCGTTCATGATCTCTTCATTCTCACGCAGGAATATTTTTGAATTTTCACGGCCCTGCCCAAGGCGTTCGCCCTGATAGGAATACCATGCACCACTTTTCACGACGATATCCAATTCTGAACCAACATCAAGGATTTCCCCTTCTTTAGAAATCCCTTCCCCATACATAATATCCACTTCTGCTTGTTTGAATGGAGGTGCCACTTTATTTTTCACGACTTTTATCCTTGCTTTATTACCAACCATGTCATTACCCTGCTTTAATGTTTCTGCACGGCGTACTTCGAGTCTGACGGAAGAGTAGAACTTAAGGGCACGTCCACCAGGAGTAGTCTCAGGATTCCCGAACATAACCCCGATTTTTTCACGGATTTGGTTGATGAAAATAGCTGTTGCATGGGATTTGTTGATGGCTCCGGAAAGCTTTCTTAAGGCCTGTGACATTAAACGTGCCTGCAAGCCCATGTGAGAGTCGCCCATTTCACCTTCTATTTCCGCTTTTGGCACCAACGCAGCAACGGAGTCGACTACTAAAATATCCACTGCACCACTTCGAACAAGTGCTTCGGCAATTTCCAATGCCTGTTCCCCTGTATCCGGTTGTGATAACAGCAATTCGTCAATATTTACACCCAGTGCTTTTGCATAGGTAGGGTCCAGCGCATGCTCTGCATCAATAAATGCTGCCTGTCCGCCCTTCTTCTGTGCTTCGGCAATCGCATGAAGTGCAACAGTTGTTTTACCTGAAGATTCCGGACCATATATTTCAATGATTCGGCCACGTGGATAACCACCTATCCCCAATGCGACATCAAGCGCCAGTGATCCGCTTGGAATCGTATCGAGTTTTTGCATTGGTGTTTCACCGAGTTTCATAACCGAACCTTTACCAAATTGTTTCTCTATTTGTCTTAAAGCCATATCTAAAGCTTGTTTTCTATCACTCAAAGAAACTACCTCCTTAAATTATCTATCTATATCATACAGTGTTTTGAGATATTTAACAAGAAAAAAACGAATGGATGTTCTTATGTTTTTATAGTTAAAATTCTTCAAAAACAGAATTGTTGGGCACATACATTGGTCAATTATTGTAATTTAAGCTATAAACAGTGGCACAAATTATCATTTTAAATAATTAAAAATCATTTCCAATCCTTTTACACAGGCTCTTTTTCTTATCGAATCACGGTTCCCCGCAAATAAAAATCGCTCCACCTTCTGATACCCGCTTCCATCACTTATCGAGATGAACACTTCCCCTACAGGCTTTCCCTCTGTCTCCGTTGGTCCGGCAACACCAGTAAAGGCGATGCCGACGTGTGATCCGAAAAGCCGCCTTACATTCTCAGCCATTTCCAATGCACATTCTTCACTCACAGTACCTTTGGAGCCTATTGTTTCTGCAGAAACACCAAGCACGTCACGCTTGATTTTCGCATCGTAACAAACAATTCCACCTGGGCAGACAGCAGAGGCACCGTCTACGGAAACTATCTTTTCGGTAAACATTCCACCTGTCAAGCTTTCTGCGGCAGCCACTTTTTTATTTTGGTTCGCCAGCAGCTGGACGATCACCTGTTCGATAACCTGTTCATCTTCTCCAAAATAATAGTTCCCCACTCTATCAAGAATTTCTGTTTTTGTGTTGTTCAGTAACGAATCGAGATCAGCTTCAGAATCTTCTTTTGCAGTTAATCGAATCACTACGCCATCCTCCTGGGCAAGCGGGGCTATCGTAGGATTGGTCTGTGCCTGGATAAGATCTTTTAATTTATGCTCTAAAGTTGATTCGCCGATGCCGATAAATTTAAGCACGAGTGATTTTATAATCTGATTGCTCCCGGTTAACTCCTTAATAGACGGGAAAATCTTCTCACCAGCAATTTGCTTCATTTCTCGTGGCACCCCAGGAAGGAAAAACCACGTTTTACCTTCCAGTTCAACCTTCATTCCAGGAGCCATGCCGGCATTGTTTTTCAGTACCGTACAACCTTTAAACACGCGGGCCTGTTTCCGGTTGTTTGGTGTCATTGTTCTATTTTGATTTTTAAAAAACAATTCAATCTTTTCCATCGACTGTTTATCTTCAACGAGTTCCATCTTACTGATAAGCTGAAATGCTTCCCTTGTCAAATCATCTTCAGTCGGGCCAAGCCCACCGGTGACAATGATCATATCCGATCTGTTTTGAGCAAGCCTGAAAGCTTCTTCGACCCTTTGCAGATTGTCACCAACTACTGCATGGTTGTATACATTGATTCCATACATCGCCAGCTGCTGTGATAACCACTGTGCGTTTGTGTTGGCAATTTGTCCGAGTAACAGCTCTGTTCCAACAGCAACAATTTCCGCCTTGTATTGTCTCATTATTTTGAATCCCTCATAACATGCCAGTTTTTAACAAAATAATCAACACCAGATACTACGGTAAAGAATAATGCGAGGTAGAGCATTATTGTTCCGAATGGAAAATCTATATAAGAGAACGGGAAGTTGTGCAATAACAGGATAGCAATGGCAATCATTTGAGTAGCTGTTTTGAGCTTACCCATTTGTCCGGCTGCAAGTACAACCCCTTCTCCGGCTGCAACCAAGCGAAGGCCGGTTACTGCAAATTCTCGACTGATAATGACAATGACGACCCAGGCCGGTGCCAGCCCCATTTCAATAAGTAAAATAAGCGCAGCTGAAACTAACAGCTTATCTGCCAATGGATCCATAAATTTCCCGAGATTCGTCACAAGATTATACTTTCTTGCATAATAACCATCCACCCAGTCGGTTGCTGCAGCAATAATAAAAATCACGGCCGCTGCAAAATGGGCTGCCGGAAGCTCCGCAGCGCCAATATCCCAGCTCCCCCAATCAAAGGGTACGGACAATAGAATGATAAAGACAGGAATCATTAAAATGCGTGAAAATGTTAATTTATTTGGTAGGTTCATTGGTAAAATTCCTCCTAAGGGATCTGTGTTCAGCTTTAAAATGAGATAAAACCCTTCCGAAAAGGTAAAGGGAAGGGTTTATCATTTCAGACCGTGTTTTTTATTCAGCCTTGTTGATATTCACATACAATTTCTGGTGTACCTTGGATGTATCAACCGGATATTCCAATTCCACACCGTTGACTAAGATCCTTAATGCCGGAGCGTTACCGACATTGAAGTAGACTGTTTCTGAATCACTCACATCAAATTCATGCGGGGAGCTATCTTCATCAAAGTTGGCATTATAAAATACCTCATCACTGTCTTCATCCCTGATCTCCAGCCAGGTATTATTGGAGTTGACCGATTCAAGGGTAATGATTACTTCATCACCTGCATTATTTACTTCCAGCGTAGACGCTGGCGTGCTTCCAGTACCTTCCTCAACGACAATTATTTCTGGTTCCTGCTCATCCGCTTCAGTATTTTCTGAGGTATCCTCTTCTGCGGAATTCTCGTCATCAGTTTCTTCTGCTCCACCTTCACCAGTCTCATCGTCCGATTCATCTTCAGGTGAATCTGAACCTGTGTTATCGGGATTTGTAATAATTATGTTTTCCTGTGGCTCTTCCTCTGGTGCAGCACTATCTTCGGCCATATTTTCACGAATAAACCACCATGCAACAAAAAGGATACCAATGATAAGCAAAACAACACTAATCGTTGGAACAAAAGAGGCTATGCCTGACCCTTTATCTGTATTGCTTTCTTTTCTTGTACGTTGTATTCTCGTATATTGGACATTTTCTTCTTCAGATGTATTCGGTATCTCTTCTTTATACTCTTCAAGCAATCCACTTGAATCTAATCCGACTGCATTTGCATATTCCTTAATAAATGCACGTGCATAGAATTTACCGGGTAAAATATGCAGGTTACCTTCTTCAATTGCTACTAAGTATCTTTTTTGTATTTTTGTTGTTTCCTGCAGACTGTCCAGCGATAACCCACTAGCAAGACGTGCTTCTTTCAGTTTCGCCCCTACATCCATACATAACACCTTCCATTTTAGAAATCAAACATAGAAAAACCGCCTTGTTCGCTGAATTGCTGTTTTTCTACCGATTCATATGTTATTTCCTGATCTTTATCTGTTCTGAGCTCAATAATGTAATCGAAATCATCCATACTATACTCTGTTGACTGTACAAAGATATCCGGATGCTCCACTACCTTTATGGCTGGGAGCTGCATTATTTCGCGAATCAGCTGCCAATGTTTCTCATTCGCTTTTCTTTTGGAAACGACTCCGTCAACAATATAGATATTATCCGTGTTATATTCGCCCTCAATCAGCTGGCTCCGCACAGTCTGCTTTATCATGGTGCTTGATACAAACAACCATCGTTTATTGGCGCATACACTGGCAGCAACAACAGATTCTGTTTTCCCGACTCTTGGCATGCCCCGGATGCCAATCAATTTATGGCCTTCCTGCTTATAGAGCTCAGCCATAAAATCAACAAGGAGACCTAATTCATCACGGACAAATCGGATCGTTTTTCTGTCATCACTATCTGTGTGTATATATTTTCCATGACGGACAGCCATTTTATCCCTAAGCTTAGGCTTCCTTAATTTAAACAGCTTAATAGTTTCCATTGTTTGGAGAATCGATCGTAACCGTGTAATATTTTCATCATATTTAGAAAGAAGGAGCATTCCCCTTCTGGAATTTTCCACACCATTAATTGTTATAATATTAATTGAAAGCATACCCAGTAATGAGGATATATCACCCAATAATCCTGGACGGTTAATTTGAATTTCATATTCCAGATACCATTCTGTTCTTTCCATAATTAACTCCTTAATTTTACATACTTTATACATATTAAGCAATTAAATACTGTTTAATGTTATATACCCAATAAAAAAACATTCTATTAGTAATATAACATTATTTTTTCTTTTTCTAAATAGAAATTACCGTATGTTTCCATTTAATATTATTTACACATTGGAAAAAGCTGCATAGAGAAATCTATACAGCTTTTAAAATGAAAATATGCATTCATTATTTACTTGTTTTGTACAAGTTTTAACATAACATTTGCTATTGCCTGCTGTTCCTGTTCGGATGCTGCATTCCATAACTCTTTTAATGCCTCTTCTTCACCATTTTTTGCTTCTACACTCTGAGCCAGATAATCGCCTACCTCAGCAGCAACATTGGATATGGTTTGCTGATCCATGCCCTGCTGCTGTGCCTGCTGGAGCCGATTAGCCAAAAAGCCTTTCCATGATTCAAAATTATCAAGAACTGACATTGGGATGCCTCCTCTATTCGTTTTATCCTGCATAGTATTTGACTTTATCCATAATTTATACAAGAAAAATAGAGTTTCCTTACCATCCGCCGGTAATATTGATAATCTCGCCCTGAATATAGCTTGACCTGTCATCAAGCAGGAAGCTGACCGAGTGAGCGATTTCTGTCGGCAGCCCTGCCCTGTTTATTGGAATTTCCGCTATAATAGCCAGCCTTTCATCCGCAGACAGATGGCTGTTCATCTTTGTTTCGATATATCCTGGACTGATTGCATTGACCGCAATCCCTGAAGGGGCTACTTCCTTTGCCAGAGCTTTAACAAAGCTGTTCTGCGCACCCTTCACAGATGAATATACTACTTCATAGCTTGCACCCAAACTCCCCCAGATTGAAGTAATAAATACGATTTTTCCTTTTTTGCTCCGAATCATTCGAGGCAAAAGGTGCTTTGAAATCATCCATGGAGCTTTTACATGCAAATTCAGCATAGCATCCATCGTCGTTTCGGAAGTATCCTGCAATAGTCCGTAATGGGCAGCCCCACCTGCAAACACGATATAATCTACAGGCAGCACAAGCTCGGAAAGAAATTTCCTGATTTCTCGTGTTTTGCTTAAATCAGCCTGAATGACCGCAAGTACATTTTCCCCATTCATCTTGTCCCTTAGTTTTTCTATGTTTTCTTTATTTTTATTGTAATGAAGCAATACATTATATCCATCATCCATAAGGCGTTCTGAGACAGCAACTCCAATATCTCCGCTAGCGCCTACAATCAGAACATTTTCCCCCATAATTGTCTCCCTATTCTGCCGAAATCGTACATGCTGACAGGCGATTTTTGCTGATCCAGTTTTTCATAAAAAGATTAGCATCCTTCAGGGTCAGCTTTTGGATTTCGGGAATAATTTCAAATAAATTGATTCCCATTGTATGATAGGCAGTAAATTTATTGGCAATGAATTCAAGCGAGTTCATCGACCGCAGCATCTGACCGATTTTCTTTTTCTTCATTCTTGAAAACTCTTCTTCAGTAAATTCAGCTTCCTTAGTGGAAAGCAATAATTCCATTACTCTTTTTGAAAATTCTTCCGGTTTGTCCGTATTGCTCCCTATCAGGGTATAGCCAAAGTTTTTTTCAAGATTGGTTTCAAAATAAAAACTGTCATCAATCAGATTGTCTTTGTAAAGCTCCTGATAGAATGGACCCCCCCTGGAAAAGAAATGACTTAATACCATACCTCCAAGCAAATCTTTGCGAAGGAATTCGTCTTTATCCAATTCAGCACTGGACTCTTTAATCCCTATGGTACATTTGGGTATTGAAACAGGCATTGTAATCTTATTTTCCTTCATCGCTACATCTTCTGGTTCTTCCGGAAAATTACGCATAAGCTCTTCCATTTCCTTAAAGGTCTTGTTTCTCTGATTTAACTTGATCATATCCATCATCTTTTCGGCATCAAAGTTTCCTGCAACGAATAAAGACATGTTTTCCGGATGGTAAAACGTATGATAACACGTATATAGATCATCCTTCGTAATCGAAGTGATCGATTCCACTGTTCCCGCTATATCAATTTTTACCGGATGATGATGGAACATACTCTTAATTGTGCCCATAAACGACTGCCAGTCAGGCTGATCATCGTACATCTTTATCTCCTGGGAAATGATGCCTTTCTCCTTTTCCACCGACTTCTCTGAGAAATATGGGTCCTGCACAAAATCAATCAATGTCTCCACGTTTTTTTCGATATTAGCTGTGGCAGAAAATAAATAAGCTGTCTTTGTAAACGATGTATATGCATTTGGAGATGCACCTTGCTTCCCGAAATCCGCAAAAACATCCCGATCCTCTTTTTCGAAAAGTTTATGCTCCAGAAAATGCGCTACCCCTTCAGGTACACTCGTCTCTTCTGTTTCGCCTAATGGTACAAAAGTTTGGTCAATAGATCCATAATTCGTTGAAAATATACCATATGCTTTTGCCATTTCCGGCTTTGGCAGTAAAAAAACGCTCAGTCCATTATCAAGCTTTTCTGAATAGATCGTTTCATTTATTTCCCGGTACGTCTGTTTATTCATCTTTTGACCCTCCTTCACTTGTTAATAAGTAAACGGTATCCTCTTCTATTTCCGCTGCCACCTGGATAACCTCATTTTTCGTAACCTTACGAATACCTTCTATCAATTGTTCGGGCGTTAAAGTCTTATTGCCTACGACTTGCTGATACATCATTTCAATCAAGCCTTGTGGATGGTCCATTGTTTCTTTAAACTGATTGACAATCAGATCCTTTGTTTCACTCAAGTCTTCCTCCGAAAACTCTCCGTTTTTCATTGCAGTCACCTGAACCCGGATAATATCCCTCGCCTTTTCGAAATCTTCCGGGGCTATTCCGCTAAATACAAATAGCAAGCCTTTATGGCTCTCCACACGGGAAGATGCGTAATAGGCCAGACTGTTCTTCTCCCTTACATTGATAAATAGCTTGGAACTTGGAAAACCACCGAATAATCCATTGTACACCTGCAAGGCGAAATACCCATCGTCCTGAAACACCGTATTGGTACGATAACCTATATGCAGTTTTGCCTGTTGGACATTCTGGTTTTCAATTATTTCTTTTGTTTCACCTGCAGATTTTTTTGCTTTCGCAGAATCATATCCAATTGGAGTCGTTTTCTCCCTCTTCATTTGGGAAGTGATTTTGTCTTTTACCGTATTTTCGTCAAAATCTCCGAGACCATATACATCCATATCATCTTGCTCTATCATCGTTTTATAATAGTCGTACAAATCTTGATTGGTCATTTTCTTTAGGTCTTCCTCATAGCCATGTACATGAAGCTCGTATGGCTCATCCTTACACATTTCATCAATGAGGCGCATATTGGCGTAGCTCATTTTATCATCCTGAATCGAATTTATTTTTTGTTTTAACGTATCCTTTTCACGTTTAAATACGGCTTCATCAAATCCATTATCTTTAGCATTTGGATGAAACAGAATCTCGCTTAACATACTGATTGCCTCATCTATAATCGAGGTTTCTTCAGGGATGAATTTATCATTGGCAAATTCAAGACGGATTGTAAGGATATGGTTTTCTCCCTTTTTCCCGCCATCAACAGAGAGAACGGCACCATACAGATCATCGAGCTTCAATTGAAGTTCGCTTCGGCTCGGATAGTTTTTCGTTCCTTGCTTTAAAATATATGGAAGTAAGGCTCTTTTTGTAATGGTGTCTTTTTCAAGTGGTGCCCTTAATTTTGCCACAAGGTTGATCGTTTTGTATTTTTTACTCTGAATAAGATGTAAATTCATCCCATTTTCGTTTTCCATTGTTTCCTGAATGCTATCCATAAATATCCTCCGATACGATGTAATAATAATTTTTCTCCACATGTATTCTGCACAATTTTACCAGTTGTCATCCATTATACGGGAAAAAAAACGGACTTGCTAATATTAGCAAGTCCGTACGAATACAGATGGTTATATTAAATATCTCAACTTTCGCAGAAGGAAATGGATTAATAAGCCTTGGCAGAATTAGGATGGCATGAGTTGCACTGCTCCAGTTGACTTTGAATTAACTATTTGCACTGAGGAGCCTGGATACACCTGGACCCCATCGTTCTTTTAGTTTTACAGCTTTTTATTCGCAGTTTGTGTAAAATGCGAA
>NZ_LQNF01000037.1 GCF_001618145.1 Oceanobacillus damuensis | reverse complement strand
AAATTCTAAGAAAAACGGCGTAAACAAGAGAAAACGTTAGTATATAGAGGGAGTATATAATTTTGGCAGCAATTAATTCTTGCACATAAACAGCCACGTCCAGCGAAAGCGGACTACCCCCTCGAGGTCTTTAGTAGAAACTACCTGTGGCAAAGAACGCCACTGGTAGTTTCTACTAAAGCTTGTCGGGGGTGATCAAGGCGCTTGCGCTTTTGTTCAGCTTCCTTTTTCTGAATATCACGTGTCTTTAATAATGCAGCTATAAGTTATGTCCAAGCTTCTATTGGTTACTTTTGTAAACCATGTTGTCTTTTTAATCTTCGCATCAGATATAAAGTGCCACCTAACTATAACATTAAACATTTGCTCTTGCCGCCGACCGAGTTGAGTCATGCAGTGTGCGCACCTAGAGACTTCATCCGTCCTGTTTGGCCATTTCTGCCCTCTATTAAAAGATTCTTAATATTTTACTTTATTCACCATTGTATATTAAAATGTAATTGTACTATTTTAAAGCGTTTTCACATAGCTTTATAGAGAAATTATCAATTAAAAAGGGGAGGTAGGGGAAGATGAGCGGTATTTTGGTAGCGTTGATTGGTATGGTTGTATTTGCTTTAGGTTATCGCTATTATTCAAAATTTGTAGCAGAGAAGATTTATAGACTCGATCCAAACTATGTGACACCAGCGCATAGGTATAACGATGGTGTGGATTTTGTCCCAACAAATAAATTTGTGCTTTGGGGACACCATTTTACATCCGTTGCTGGAGCGGCGCCGATTCTAGGCCCAGCGATAGCGGTCTATTGGGGATGGCTTCCAGCTTTTCTGTGGGTTATTCTGGGGACGGTATTTGCTGCGGGCGTCCATGATTTCGGTACGCTTGCTTTGTCGGTCAGGAATAAAGGGCAGTCAGTTGGAACAATCGCAGATAAATTGGTAGGGAACCGTGCAAAAATCTTATTTTTATTTATCATTTTAATTCTTGTACTAATGGTAAATGCGGTATTTGCATGGGTTATTTCAAACCTATTTATTAATTATCCTGCTAGTGTATTGCCGGTGTTTATTCAAATTCCTTTGGCTATTTGGATTGGTCATGCGGCTTATAAACGGAACATGAAAATGCTGATTCCTTCATTGATTGCATTGGCAGTCATGTACATTACGGCAATATTTGCAAGCAGAAATGAATTTTTGCAGATTAATTTGGTGCAATATATGGGTGGAGAGGATGGTTCCGGATTATTTGGGCTAGGTGCAGTTTCAACTGCATTTTTGATTTGGATCGTTATTTTAATGGTATATGTCTATATTGCTTCTACACTCCCTGTATGGAAACTCCTGCAACCTCGAGATTTCATTAACTCGCACCAACTTGTCGTAGGTATGGCAATATTATATTTAGGCTTACTCTTCCTGAATCCTGAGATGACCGCCCCATTGGTGAATGAGAATCCGGATAGGAATTGGCTTCCATTATTATTTATTACCGTTGCATGTGGAGCTATTTCAGGATTTCACGGACTTGTTTCGTCTGGAACAACCTCGAAACAATTGGATAAGGAAACAGATGCAAGATTCGTCGGCTACTTTGGTGCGGTTGGTGAAGGTATTTTAGCGTTAGTGTCTATTATAGCCGTAGCAACCTTTTTCGCAAATACAGATGCTTTCATGGCAACATATTCGAGTTTCACACAAGCGAATGCTATTGGTTTGGGAACATTTGTGGAAGGTGCAGCACAGCTTGCTGAAGGTATTGCTATTCCAGCAGACATAGCTACCACCATCGTCTCGATTATCGTGGTAAGTTTTGCCGCTACAACTTTAGATACATCCGTTCGTCTAATGCGCTATATTATAGCTGAACTAGGGATGGAATATAACGTACCGGCAATTACGAAAAAACATGTCGCAACTTCAATTGCTGTGGTTTCCAGCGCTGCATTGGTACTGATACCAGAAGGACCTAATGGATTTGGTTCAGGTGGATATTTAATATGGCCACTTTTCGGAACGGCGAATCAGTTGCTTGCGGGAATCAGTTTAATGTTGATTGCAATCTGGCTTAAACGCCTTGGAAGAAACTATGCAGTAGCATTGATTCCGATGATCTTCCTTATGTTTATGACACTGTATGCGATGTTCCAGCAGGTCATTTTTGAATGGTCCTGGTTTGGAAGTAATTCCAATACATTACTATTTGTACTCGGTGCAATTATATTCGTTTTTGCAGTTTGGATTGCCTTGACAGCATTCTCCGCATTAACGAAAAAGTATGACGAGCCACTTGATAAAGATAATTAATGTGAGAATCGGGAGGGTCATTATTTACATGACCCTCTTCTACATAGCTTGTTAAAAGAAGGTGAGAGAATTGCTTGAGAAATTAAAACAGTTAATCGCATTTTATGAAGAAGTACTAAGCATGCCACACCGTCAGGAGATTGCCAGGGAATTGAGAAACGAAGATGATTTCTTTCTATTGCTTCTTTATTCCGAAATGATCGGGATTCCAAATCCTGTCTATTATTATACACTCGAATTATACCCATACATGATTGAGAGGTTCCATGATTGGCATTTGCGTATGGGAATGGAAAAATCCCCCATGACAGGAATTCGCTGCTGCTAGGTAAAGCAGTTAAAGAGAGGCGGGAGAACAGATGCAAGATTTGGATAAGAAGATACTTTTCATAGGTGGGAAGGGAGGGGTAGGTAAGTCTACTTCTGCTGCCGCGATTGCCTGGAAATCTGCCAAAGAAGGAAATCGAACGCTGATAATTTCAACAGACCCGGCACATAATATTGGAGATATCTTTGAAAACGAAATCGGTGGGGAGATAAAAAAGGTAGCGGATAAACTATTTGCTCTTGAAATCGATCCCGATATGGAAACAGAAAAATATATAAAAAGTGTGAAAGAAAACATAAAGGGAATTGTCCAATCAAGTATGATGGAAGAAGTACATCGCCAATTGGACACCGCCAAAGCTTCCCCAGGTGCGGATGAAGCCGCTTTATTCGATAAGCTGATAGCTATTATTTTGGAAGAAAGAAGTAAATTTGATAGAATTGTATTTGACACTGCGCCTACAGGTCATACGATCAGACTGTTGACCCTTCCAGAACTGATGGGAATCTGGATAGAAGGCCTGTTGCAGAAAAGGCAGAAGATAAATGAAAATTATACCCAGTTATTAAATGATGGGGATCCAATTGAAGATCCAATTTACGATGTTTTGAAGGAAAGGCAGGGAAAATTCTCAAAAGCAAGGGAGGTGCTTCTGGATCCTAAGCAAACCGGCTTTATTTTCGTCTTGAATCCGGAACGTCTTCCTATTCTGGAAACAGAAAAAGCTATAAAGCTGCTGGACAAGTATCACTTACATGTAAAAACATTAATCGTAAATAAAGTTTTACCGGAAGATGTTGACGGAGTTTTTTTTGAAAAGAGAAAAGCTCATGAGAAAAGATATCTTTCCATGCTTGAAAATACTTTTAAGAAACAAGAACTCGTTTACGTTCCATTATTTTCTGGGGATATTACGAATAAAAGACAACTGGAGAAAATGAGTGATTATTACACGAAAGGATGAAAAGTATGAAAGCATTTGTACTTGAGTATGGTGAGTTAAAGTTTAAGGAAATGGACGAGCCTGTTGCAGGACCGAATGAGGTTATTGTAGCACTGCGAACTGCTGGAATGAACAGAAGAGATTTAGGTCTTCCAAAACGGGTAGGGAATGACAAGGAAGCATTAATACTTGGTTCAGATGGTGCAGGGGTCGTCGAATCAGTTGGAGAAGGTGTCACCCGAGTCGAGGTAGGCGATGAAGTGATCATCAACCCTGCTTTATGTTGGTATGATAACAGTGAGGCACCTCCAAAAGAGTTTGATATATTAGGAATGCCGGGCCACGGAACTTTTGCGGAGAAAATTGCGCTGTCTGAAGAACAGGTGGAAAAAAAGCATGCATTCCTATCCTGGGAGGAAGCGGGTGTGTTTGCCCTTGCTGCTTTAACAGGTTATCGTGCACTCTTTACAAAAGGTCAGATAAAAAGAGGTGAGACCATATTTATTCCTGCCGCAGGAAGTGGTGTGGCAACGTATTTGATTTCCTTTGCCAAAAATGTAGGCGCACGAGTGATTGTTACCTCGCGCAGTGAAGAAAAGAGAAATAAGGCGAAAGAACTTGGAGCAGATCTGGTTATTGACACGAACAGTAACTGGAAAGAAGTTTTGGCTGATGAAACGGTAGATATTGTTATTGACAGTGTGGGAGAAGCAACGTTCAATCGGTCGCTGGATGTATTGAAAAAAGGTGGCCGAATCGTAATATTTGGTGCGACTACAGATGATATTGTAGATTTTAATTTACGTAAATTTTTCTATGGTCAGTATCAGTTGATCGGGACTACAATGGGAAGCAGGCAGGAATTGCAGGCCGCGATGGAGCATATAGAAAATTTTCAGATGAAACCTGTTGTGGACAAAGTCTTCCCATTGGATGAAGCTCAGGCGGCATTTGACTATCTGAAAGAAGGAAAGCAGTTTGGTAAGGTAGCAATCCAAATATAAAGGAAGAGCCAGCATAATTCATGCTGGCTCTCTTAATGAATATATACTTAACTTTCACTCTTTAGCTGAGTCGTATTTTATGTAAACTAGGAAGTAACTTAGTCTTATTACCGGAGATATATGCTTCTCCCGCCGTCCGGGATCGCTCTGGGCAGTCGCGCACCTTAGGGCACGGCCTCAGCCCCGAAGAGAAAACCACTCTTCTGGTCTTCGGACACGTGCTTTTCCCGCAGGAGTCACCGCCCGCCGCTCACCCGAACTGGTAAAGCTGTATAATTAGATTTTGTAAGGATGCAGTTTATTAACAGCAAACTTAACCAGCTCGGGGAAATACACGGAGACTCCAACGGGAGGAAAGGCATAGGTGAGACACTGAAATGCGTAGCATGAAGGGGCTCACCAGCCGCCTTAGGATGCGCGCAGTGTATTTCCCCGAGCGGTCGCCGAAGTATCTCGCTTCCATTATCCGTGCCAACTTTCTAACACAAATAGTTGTTACATCGCATTTTATATCAAATAGGATGAATCAGTAAAATGAACGAATTAAAGCTTTGGAGTCCGTACTGTTTTGAACAAGCAGTATATCTTCAGTCTTTCTAATCCTACCAAGCCTTCTTCACCAATCTCACTCTGCCAAGGCAGAGTAATTACTTTCATCTGTTTCCATCCAATCTTTACCTTCAATCTGCCTGGCAACGAGCATACTGGAGACCGTATCACCTGTGGCATTTACCATTGTGGCTGGAGGATCGACGACAACTCCAATTGCAGATATGATAGGCAGTGCTTCAATAGGCAGGCCATATAAGGTAATAATCATTAATTCACCGATAAATCCACCACCAGGAATTCCACTCATGACAATTCCTGATAACAAACATACCCCAATTGCCGTTAAGAAAGTACCGATACCATTGAAATCCAGATTGAAAACACCGAACACAAAAGCAATCTTTAGCATGGCAGATAGACAGGATCCGTCCATATGGATGGTTGCCCCGAGAGGCAGTACGGTTTCACGTATATCTTTAGGCACACCAATTCTTTTTGCAGCCTGCAAGTTAACAGGAAGAGATGCTACACTGCTTCCTGTTCCAAGTGCAGTGACAGCAGGAGATAAGATATTTTTCCAAAAATGGGTAACACCTTTTCTTCCTCCGGCTATAAATGCATATAGTGTAAAACCAATCGCAAAGTATAAAACAGCAACAGGGTAATAGATAATGAGTGCTTTAGCATAATCGCCAATCAGCGCTGTCCCAAATTCACCAACCAATGAAGCGAAATATGCCCCTAATCCAATAGGTGCATAATACATCACAAGCTGAATGATCTTCATGAACACTTCAGAAGCACTTGTCAAAAATCTGGTAAAAGGTCTTCCTTGCTCACCGGTTAAACCAGTTGCAACCCCAACCAAAACGGAAAAAATGATCAATGCAAGCATATTGGATCTTGAAAACAAATCAACGAAATCCGGTACTGTAAACGTATTAACCAATTGTTCCCCAACGCTGACTTCCTCGACTTCTTCAGGAGCAACTAATGGAATATCGACTCCAGAACCAGGCTGAAAGATAACTGTAGCGACTAACATAAAAACAGATGCAATCAGCCCTGTGACAATGAACACTGTCATCATTGACCCCATGATTTTGCCGAGTCTTTTCATACTGTCCATGTTGGCTATAGCTGAAGCAATGGTAAAAAATACGAGTGGCACAACAATCATAAATAATAAATTAATAAAAATATCACCAAGCGGCTTGAGGACTGTTGCGTTCTCACCAAAAATAAGTCCTATTATTGATCCTAAAATAATGGAGGACAGTAGTATAATGGGAAACCGGTAGGCCTTAAGCTTTTCTTTCACCTGACATCAACTCTTTTCGTGTAGGAAATTATAATAACTTATATAATCATCATACACGAAAATAAAAGGTTTAAGAACATATTAGCTTAAATATGGAGTTATCCTATCGATTGCATTTTGTAGTTTTTTACTGTTTTTATCATACATTTCTTTTGATTGCATGTTTTCCGTAGATAAAGAAAATAGCTCAAGATCTGCCTGGCATTTTTTCATGGTAGCGAGAAGAAGTGGCTTTTCAGTTGGCGCCGGGACTGCGATCATATCATCGAACAAGTCGACGCTAAGTTGACCATCATTATCCGCCTGTGCCAAAAAAACATTCTCAATACTGACGTTCATTTTATCCAATTCGCTCTCCAGCCATTGTTGGTTCAGTGAAAGATTTGCTAAAGGTTCCACTAATACTTTACCATCCATGATAACTGTTTGAGGTTCCTTGGAAGGGGCCAATTTGATACCAAGATCTTTAGGAGTAAGCGGTCGGTTTTCCCGTTTAGGAAGGACACTTAAAGACCCGGATGGTTCCAATATTGCAAACTCGACATCGGATGCGAGGAACACATTATTGTCACGCAGCTTTTCCAAGAGATCGTCTGTGGAGTAGCCTTCCTTTTTTAGATTATCTTCCATAATCTTTCCGTCCTGAATAAAAACGGTACCTTTTCCTTCTGTAAAATCCCGAAAAGCTTTACTCTTTAAAGCGATTTTTTCTGCTCCGAATGGCACAAGGAACCATATTACCAAGGCAATAAGTGCATAGCTGAAATTTGTATTGGGATCCATTGTATGAATGGCAGCAATCCCTCCGAGTACGATTCCGGAAATGGTCTCGAAAATATTCAACTGTGATAATTGTTTTGTCCCCAGCAATTTTACTAAAAAGAATAACAGGACAATCAGTGTAAGGGATCTAAGAATGACATTAATCCATTCCGGCACAGTAATCATTCCTTTCTCTATTTATATTGTGGTTCTTCTTTGGATAGCTCGATTACCTGTTTTTGAAGGTCATTTTTGATTTGCTTGATGATTTGCTCGACATTTTCGAAAGCTTGCTTTGACTCTTTATCTTGAGTTTTATTTGCTAATATACCAAGACTTGCTTCGATATTTTTAATGGATGAATAGCATCCTTTTACCTGTGCACCGACAGTCATATATAATCATCTCCTGTTTTATCCTTTTGGCTTGAATAATAACGCTCCAATAACTCCGAAAATAATTGCTGAGGAGATACCGGAACTGGTAACTTCAAACATACCAGTGACAACTCCAATAAGTCCATGCTTCTCAGCTTCCTGCATTGCTCCATGTACCAGTGAATTTCCGAAGCTGGTAATTGGTACAGTCGCACCAGCACCAGCAAAATCAATTAATGGTTCATACAAACCTAAGCCATCAAGTATTGCACCGCTTACGACGAGTATGGTCAATGTGTGTGCCGGAGATAGTTTGAAAACGTCAAACATAATCTGGCCGATTACACATATAAGTCCACCTACGACAAATGCCCAAAAAAATATCATTTTATATCACTTCCTGATTCAATTGATACAGCATGTGCAATGCATGGTATTGGATCACTTTGTTGCACACTTAACGTGGAATGGAGAGAGCCAGTCGCAACCACTAGGATTTTTTCGATTTCACCTCTGGCCATCTGTTTTAAGAAGTGACCATAAGTAACTACTGCTGAACAAGCTGAACCACTTGCCCCTGCGAGCACGGGCTGGCCCTCCCTATAAATTGTAAGTCCACAATCCACATAGTTTTTTTCTGAGATGGAAATATTCCGTTTATGCATATAATCTAGAGATACTTCTCTGCCAATATGTCCTAGGTCACCGGTAATGATTAGGTCATAATAAGAGGGGTCTACATTTCTCTCTCTTAAGTGTATCTCGATTGTGTCGGCAGCCGCTGCAGCCATTGCCCCTCCCATATTGAAAGGATCAGTCATCCCCATATCGGCAACCTTTCCAATGGTAGCTGAAGTTATTTTTGGACCGTTACCTTCTTTAGCTACGAGTGCACATCCTGCCCCCGTTACCGTCCATTGGGATGTGGGAGGCTTCTGCCCGCCATACTCTGTAGGATAACGAAACTGTTTTTCAGTGGCAGCATTGTGACTCGAGGAACCACTTAAAATATAGTTTGCCCCGTCTCCATTAATAATGGCCGCGGACAAAGCCAGACTTTCCATGGAAGTTGCACAGGCACTAAATAAGCCAAAATAGGGGATACCCATCGTAGTTGCAGCAAAACTGGTTGGTGTAATTTGATTGATTAAATCTCCACTAATAAAAAATTGTACTTGTTCTTTTTCGATCTGGCTTTTCTTAATTGCTATCTGGCAGGCTTCCTCCATCATTTTTTGCTGGGCTTTTTCGAAAGAGGCCTGTTTTAACCACATATCGTCATGCAGGATGTCGAAAGCCTCTGGAATATTGCCGTTCGATTCAAATGGCCCACCTACAGTGCCAGTTGTCAGGATGACCGGTTTATTATTGAAAATCCATGTTTGATGTCCTGCAAGCATTAAAAGCCACCCCATTGAACTAAAATTGTTTTAATTATTGCAATCACAAATGCAGAAAATACACCGTACACTATGACGGGGCCAGCTAGTTTTAACATATTTCCGCCAACACCCAAAATAAATCCTTCTGTACGGTACTCGATTGCAGATGCAATGACTGCATTCCCGAATCCTGTTACCGGAACCGCGGAACCAGCACCTGCAAATTGTCCAATACGATCGTAAAGGCCGAAACCGGTCAGAAGCATTGTGATGAAAATAAGGGTAGCAACTGTAGGGTTTCCAGCAGTTTGTTCTGTGAAATTGAAATTATATATATAAAAAGTAGTGATGATCTGTCCGATAAAACAAATGAATCCGCCGACCAGAAATGCTTTCAGGCAGTTTTTCAATAAAGGTCTTTTAACTTCTCTCTTTGTTTGGAAGTCCTGGTATTGTTGTGCCTCGGGAGGTAAGTTTTTCTTTTTTTCATCTGACATAGGTTATTCACTCTTTCTGTTAGGTCTGTTCCTTTGACAGTTTAACGATTTTCTTTAATTCTTTTTCCAATTCTTTTTTCGTAATTGTATTATCTTTAATGTCCTGTTCAAGTTTTTCCAGTTCAAGAACAATTTTTTTGTCAGTGGAAAACTCTACTTTTTTGTCCTTGAATTTATCTTCCATTTCCTTTTTATATTTCTTTTCTATTTGTGATAAGGTAAACCTCTCGTGGTGGTCTACTTCTATAGCTATCACAATATTCTTATCTGTATTTACGGCCTTTACCGCACTTATTTCATCGTGGTTACTTAATTTATCCTTTGCTTGATTGGATGGTTCCTGGCTAAATATAGATTCATTGGAAATTTTTGTCGTATCAGCAAAATCATTGTTTGTCTGTCCTGGTTCCATTGATTGTTCTTCAGCACAGGCAGATAATAAAAGAGCTGCACAAAAATAAAAAATTATAGTAGCATGTCGCATATCTCACACCCGTTTCTTCCACTAGAGTATGTAAGAGGCTGCTATTCCAGCCTCTTTATATTCATCCGTACAGATTTCAAAAGCTGTCAGTGTTTTTGATTATTGTTTGTATTGTGGTTCTTCTTGTTCTATTTGAGTGACTCGCGGTTCTACAGTTTGCAGAATTGCCATTGTTTGTTGTGCTGCATTCTGATAGAGCTGTTTCGCTTGTTTGTTTTCAGTCTGAAGTGCAAACTGTTCAAAGCTGGCTTGCGCACTTTTTAATCCTGCTATTGTCTGTTTAACTTGAGCGGCTACAGTCAATTTCATCCCTCCTCATTCAATTACACTCTTTATATTGCAAATAAAGAAGCAGAAATATACAGTTTTAGGTATCCCATTTACTGGAAGTATGATAAATAAATGAAATATTTGAAACCTTTCACCTATTCCATTCGTCTTATAAGGTGGGATTAATAAACGGGAGGATGGGAGATTATTAACAGGCAAATTGTCATTTTTTTAATCTTATTAATTATATGTTTTGTTGGTATAAGGCTTTATATGGAGTTAGGAGAGAAGGAATCTGTTGTAACTGCGACATCAACGATTAATGAGGTTGATGATTTTTTATTGCATGTGCGAGTAGAGGAGGCGGATAAAGGCATACAAGTTCAAAGTTCACTGCAATACATTGGAGAAGAGCAGCTGCTTATCCGTCATCAGGCCCCATTAGTGTCTGTGTCCTATAATGAAAATATTCATGATTTTACAGGAGATTTTATTTCCCAGGAGCTTGAGAGGGGAGATATTTATAATGCGCAATATTCGGTTTTACCTTATCCCGAATCCAAAGACAGCAATATTTACATTCATGCGAGATTCAGATCGAATGGACAGCAAATAAACATAGTGCACGTCGAGCAGCTTATATACGAATAAAACCTGCACATTTTTGAGTGTGCAGGTTAAAATTATCTTTTGTTCATATTTTTGCTTTTTACAAAAGGAGTGACATCCATACGTGTTGGTTTACTGAATTTACGAATCATTTGTTCAGTCCAATTATCGACTTTCGTATTGGATGAGCGGTTTTCATAATAATTTTCCATTTCGTTATCATATGCTTCAATAAATCGCTGCTGTTCTGCAAATGGTTTGTACCTATTTTCATGATACATGGTTTCGAGCGGCAATCGTGGTTTAATTTCTGGTTTTTGGTCAGGATATCCAACGACTAGTCCGAACAGCGGGATTACATATTCAGGAAGCTGAAGTATATCATTTACACGTTGGATGTCATTCCGCAGACTTCCAATATAGCAAATACCTAACCCCATTGATTCTGCAGCAATAGAAGCATTTTGCGCAGCAAGAGATGCATCAACAGTTGCTACAATTAATTGTTCTGTGCTCTCCAGGTTTTCCTGTACAGACTGATTTTTTACTGAATTTCCAAGTTGATTAATCCGCTGCAGATCACCACAGAAAACAAACATATGTGCATTATTTTTAACATGCTCATGACCCGAAACTTTATATAGTTCATCTTTTATGATTCCATCCTTCACCCCTATGATGGTATATGCCATAACATTGCTGGAAGTGGATGCTTGCAGTGCCGATTTTACAATTAGTCTGATTTGTTCTTCTGTTAATTTTTCATCCTTAAATTTTCGGATGGATCGGTGATTAAGTATTGACTCAATGATGGTGTTCATTGCAAAAAATCTCCTTTTTTAATCTCCTGTAGTTAAAATTGTTTCGGTTAAAGTGCTTTCACCCAATTGACTCCATTCGGAAAAGTTCTGACTGCTTGGTTCGATTACATCTGGTATGTTTACATTCAGACTTTCCTCGTCAATCCAATGGACTGTCACGTAAGGCCACTTATAATTCAAAATGTTAGCATCATTTGTTTCATTGTTCAAGGATAATACTTTCCATTGTTTTAGATCAGTCACAACTAGATGATCTGTTTCGAAATTTTGATTATTTATCCGACCAAATTGGATAGCGACTTTCGATTCCTCTGGAGAAACTAACATTTTTTTAAATTTAGCTAAATCAGCAACCAGATAAGCCGGATTTTCTCCTGATTGATTAAATAATAAATAAGAACAGGCCTCACTAAAGCAGGAAAATTCCAGCAAGTAAATCTGGTGGTCATCCAGTGGCAACCTTTCCAATTTCATTTCATTGATGGTAGCTTTTCGGTTTTTGACCCCATTGAGATATTCCTTTAGGATAGGAACCATTTGTAAATTGATAAGAACTTGTTCATCATTCAGGAAAAATTCTATGTATTGCTCAATTTCATCTTCTTCCTCCTGCTCGATCAATGCAGGTTGTTTTTCTGTTTCAAGGGGAACCGTATCCACTTTTTCTATAGCTTTCGAATTGCTGGAGCAACCTGCAGCAACCAAGAGTACGCTAATCATTATGAATTTTTTTATCATACATTACGCTCCAATATGAAATTTATTATGAATACAGTTAATTATACAATAATTAGTGAAACATTATTAGTTATTTGCAAATAAAAAAGAGATCTTTTTGTTTAGATCTCTTTAAGAGTTTTTCCATTTTTCTTGTTATCGTTGGTTGTACCAAGGGAATATAATCTTCGTCCAATGCCCTATCTTCTTTCCTTTGTCAGGGAAGCATCATGATTGAGATCATTTCTTTTTTCTGAAAAACAACAGCAGGAATGCTAAAACAATTACAATTATAGCAATATAAATCCAGGTCACTGTTATTCATCCGCTGTGGTAGAATGGTAGACTTCAAATTTAAATTTCTTTAGAACATAGGGAAGATGTAATTAATCAGGAACCATAGTATTCCAAAAAATATGATTAAATATGTGACATATTTAATTACAGCGACACCAACCTTGCTAGGATCCGATTTCTTTTCATTTCTTTCAATTTCCTTGTGTTCGTCCACTGTTAATCCCACCTTTTAGTTTGATTAAATAACTATCGATTCTTGGTCACTTGTTTCATATTCAATTTTAAAATTCACTTTTATGGAACTATTTTCAAGGAACTCTTTAATAGTATTAGAATCACTTTCTTCAGTTATCCCATCTTTAATTAAAGTAAAGGTTTCCTTGTTGTCTGTTGTCAGAAAGAAGGATAATAGCTTTGGAAGATTTTCGGCATCTGCAATCATATGGTTTCGATATAAATAGATATTGGAGCTGCTGCTTGAAGCAATTTGATGGAGTTGAAGGACATCTTTCATAGGCAACTTACTGTTAAGCTGAACTTTATAAGATTCGATTATATCCATTTTTATCACCTCGTAATAGTTAGTTTGTTGTTTGGTAATAAATACCCGTGGGATTTGTGTACTAAACATTTAACTATAGAAAAAAGATAAATTTTAATTTGCTTCTTTTTTTGATACACTCTAGATAAATGATAATAAGCAAAGAGGAGGGATGTAATTAAAATGAAGACATTTAAATTGAAGAAATTGGAAGTAGTAGACCATAATGATGAAATCGACCAGAAATCAATTCCTTTACTCGACGGTCTTATCATAAATAGGGAAGATGACAATAGTCAGTGGCTTATTGAGGCATACATAGAAAAATCAAATTACGATTATTTTAACAGGATTTACGAAAACAAAGAAGAAATAATGGTACAAGCTACCATAACGAAAGAAACGAATGAACCAGCCACCTTCATTACAACCGTGCTTGGTGTAAATGAAATTGGCGATCATATGAATGTATTATTTATCGGGAAAATTATTGACAGCAGAAAGAGTATCGTTGAAGAATTGTTGACAGACTTGATCAATCAAGGATACCAAGGAAAGGAATTACTTAAAAAATTTAAAGAATTGGCGTAATAAATGAAGTTATCGTATGAAATGAACAACAACTAGGAGCAAATAAATGAAAATGTTTTTTTCGAAGTACCGTGTAATGAATCAGTTAACACCAGTGCAAATGTTATTCTTTTTTTATTTTATAGCTGTTATAATATCCACCATTATTTTGTCTTTGCCGGTAGCACATCAGGAAGGTGTTGAAATAGCCTTTATAGATATATTGTTCACAGCGGTAAGTGCAATCAGTGTTACTGGATTAAGTACGATAACTGTAGCAGATACGCTGAGTACGACAGGGATTATTTTGCTTGCACTGATTATGCAACTGGGCGCGGTCGGAATCATGGCAATGGGTACTTTAATCTGGCTTATATTGGGTAAGAAAATTGGACTGAAAGAAAGAAGTCTTATTATGACAGATCAAAATCAGACCAGTTTTCAGGGGATGGTACGGCTCATAAAAGGGATTGTATACGTTCTATTGGTAATTGAGCTGATAGGGTTTCTTGTTCTGGGAACTTATTTTCTCCAATACTTCCCTACAGCGGGGGAGGCCTATCTGCATGGCTTTTTTGGAACCATCAGTGCGATTACGAATGGTGGTTTTGATATTACCGGATCATCCTTAATACCCTTTCGTCATGATTATTTTGTCCAGTTTATCAATATTTTGTTGATCATTTTCGGAGCAATCGGCTTTCCTGTATTGATCGAGGTGAAGGAATATCTGTTTCTGAAAAGTGAAACCAGGCACATGTTTCGCTTCAGCTTATTTACAAAAGTAACAACAACTACTTTTCTCATTCTAATAATAGTCGGAACAATTATGATTTTCCTGCTGGATATGAATCGATTCTTTGCAGATAAAACTTGGCATGAATCTTTCTTCTACGCATTATTTCAGTCTGTAACCACGAGGAGTGGTGGATTATCAACAATGGATGTCGGCTTGCTCTCTGAACCTAATCAGCTGTTTATGTCATTGCTGATGTTCATTGGGGCTTCTCCCAGCAGTGCCGGAGGCGGTATCCGCACAACAACTTTTGCTTTGTCCTTTATCTATATTTACACTTATATCCGTGGTGGGAAAGGTATTCGGATATTCAATAGGGAAATATATGACGAGGATTTGGCAAAGGCAGTAGCGGTAACATTGGTTGCACTATCCATTGTTTTCACTTCTGTATTGCTTATGGCAATAATTGAACCTTTTGGTTTGGGACAAATTTTATTCGAAGTAACCTCAGCTTTTGGAACTGTTGGACTTTCACTTGGAATAACGGCTGACCTATCCTCGTTCAGTAAGGTTTTACTTATGATCTTAATGTTCATTGGAAGGGTTGGAATCATAACCATTTTGCTTATCTTCAAACGCAGAAAGAAAAAGATGAATTATCGTTATCCCAAGGAAAAAATCATCATTGGTTAATAGCTTAACGTTGCCAGAATGGAACTGGCAAATAAGCATTGGTAGAATAAGAAGGCTTGATACCTATGTGAAAAAATGGCTTGTGCTACGTTGTCAGCACAAGCCATTTTTGTTAGCAGTAAAATGCGGCTCCTACAATAATCAAAAGGATAAAAAGCACAACAATCAGTGCAAAGTTGTGACCGTATCCACCATGGTATCCGCCGTAGCTTCCGCAATCGTATCCACCATATCCGTAGCCCATGCTTTTTCACCTCCCGATGGTACAATATTACTTTATGCATGTAGGGAGAATGTGTATAGACGTTTGCACTAGAAAAAGTAATGCCATAAAAATAAGCCTTCCTGAGTATCTAATGGAAGGCTGTTCAAACTTCATCATCTGTCTGGACTGGAGTAGTCAAGAATCTTTAGCTGGTCATTCTCGTACCCAACAGTGAAAACGAAGGTATGGGTTTCTTTGAATGTATCTTCTTCCTGTGGGATATTTTGTTCAACAGTAACCTCAACAGATGTCTGTATCCGATTATTTTCGATGATGGAGCTATCTAAATCAGAAAACTCAAGGCTGATTATGTTAATAAATCTATCTCTGAATTCTTGGTATGTTAATTCGAGCTGTGTTGAGCTTCCCAACAGGGTGTATGCACCAACGTAATCTCTTACAGATATGCTTTCAAGGAAATAAGAGGTTACATATTCAGCATTTTCAATAACCTCATCAGAATCAGAGAAACTAATCAAATCAGTGACACTGGAAAATTCCAGTTGATCATTCTGTGCCTCGTTAGACCATTGAGTCACCTGGTCGATTATGTCAACGATCGGGATGCTGAACCCAATTGTACCATCCTGTGTTCCAACAGAGTTAATACCTATTATCTCACCTGTGTCCCTTTTGATAAGTGGTCCGCCACTATTTCCCTGCGAAATTTGCGCAGATATCTGGTAAACATTTGAATAATCATATCCCTCAACGGAAAAATTACGTTCGGTTCCTGAAATGATGCCGAGTGTCACTGTGTTTTGAAAGCCATGCGGACTTCCAAGAGCGATTACTTCATCGCCAATTTCAGCCAATGATTCTTCCGCGACAGGCAGTGGGGAGAGTCCAGCCAGCTGTGGGACCCGTATTACAGCAACATCAACTTCTTCACTGACTCCTATTACAGCTGCTGGGTAGATTTCGGCATTGGAAGTTCTGATGCTGATTGCATCAGCATTTTGAATCACATGGGCATTCGTTATAATGTCACCTTTCTCATTGTAAAGAAACCCGGACCCAGTGATTTTGCTGAATTCATTTTGTCCTTCTATTTGAACAACGCTTTTTTCGGCTTCGTGAATAATCGTCTTTAAGTCCATTGACGTGCTATCGTTTGTTACTTCGTGGACGGTCGGATTATTTATTGTTATTTCCTCTGATCTCCAATTATCATATATTTTTAATACTGCAACTAAACCAATTATTAATATAATAATCGAAATGATTATTGGAGGATAACGCTTATTATGCAACATTTTCACCTCTCCTGAGCAATCATTTCCGATTTACAATTCTGTATACCATGTTATTTTCGTTACTTCCACGGTGAGATTTCTAAGCTCATTATCCAATTCATAATGCGTAAATTCAAATTTACCTACCTCATCGGGGTAAAGCAAGTCTGGATAGATAACTACCTCATTCGTTAATATTTCCGAACCATTTGCAGATAGAATCGAATATTCCACTACCACAGAGTTGATAGGTACGGTGGCAGCACTTTTTACTTCACCTTTAACTACCAGGTTGTTTTGATCGTTTTTCTCCAAATCGGCAGTAATGAGTTCAATAGCGTCATTTTCGTTAAATTCCTGTTCCACTGCAGCACTATTTATGGCTTGTTCAATTCTCTGTTCCTGAGCGGTTTCGAAGGATATCTTTTCCTTTTCAATTGTTGCTTGGAGACTCTCGAGTTTTTCAGACTGTGGAGCATATTTTAACCCATCCTCAACCAATAATTGGGCGTCGTTGAACTGTTTTTGGTTAAGCTGCTCACTCGCCTTTGAAAAGGAAAAATCAATAATCTGATCACGGATATATTGTGTGATTTCCTCTGCCTCATCATGGTTAATCGATTCTGCCACCCATAGCATTAATTTCAATTCCTCGATTTCCGGCTCCTGTGCTAAAGTGGCTTTTAGCTCCTCAATCTTTATATTGCTTTGCAGTTCTTCTATGTCCTCGATTATCTGATCAACTGCAGCCCCATCATAATTACGTAAAGCTGAAGCAGCGTCATTGATCATTGCGGTTGCTTCCTGAAAATTCTGTTCTTCTTTTAAATGACGTATTTTATTTAAGGAATTTTCCAGGTTAATCGCCAAATCCACAAACTCCAGTGAAGTTTGGGCTGTTGTAAAATTACCATGATGATCGATTGCCTGAGAAAATAGATCTCTCGCTTGGTCATAATTTTTGTCCAGCAGCTGCTGTTCGCCTTGTCTGTAAAACTCTTTTGCCTCAGCTGATTGATTTTTTAGAAAAAGATGAGCGGCACCAGCGGAAGAGGCGATAATTACTGCTGCTACCACAGGATAGTACCAAAGCTTATTAAACTTGTTTTTATTATATATACGACTCACTACATCTTTAGGTAATTGTTTACCACATTTAATGCAGAATTCTTCATTTTCTTTTACACTTGTCCCGCAATAAGGGCAGTGATACATAATTTAGACCCCCAAAACCTTTTCGCTGTTGCGTCCTTGAACGTTCGCCTGCGCATTTCTATATAATTTTAACATATTTTGCTTTATTTAGGGTGGGGTTATTGGTATTATAAAGTGAGTTGAGTTATTATTTAAAGCAGTGAATCATTTGACGTTTTAGAGAAAATGAAAGGGGTGCCATTCATGGAGCTGTTGTTTGGAGTAGTTTGCTTTGGGATTCTTGTACTTAACATAGGATACTGTATTTTAGACAATGAAAAATAGCTTAATTAAGTAAAGAAAAAGGGCGGTTGCAGAATCTGCCGCCCAATTAGCTTATTTCGTCAGTGACCACTCACTAAATGGATAGATGATCAGTTCTGATCTTCCAATGATTTCATCTTCATGAATAAATCCAAGTCCGTTTCGGCTGTCCTTACTGATTAAGCGATTGTCACCCATTACAAAATAGCTCTCTTCCGGTATCTTAATAGGACCGAAATTTCCTGTTTTATACATAACATCCTCAGATAAAAAAGATTGGGTATATTCCTCACCGTCTATAATTAAATCATTTCCGTTTAATTCGATTGTTTCACCTGGTAAGCCTATCACTCTTTTAACATAATTTTTTGCTGGTCTTTGAATGATGACCACATCTCCACGATCAGGTTCATCCAGAATATAAATGAGTTTATTGAAGATTACTCTTTCTCCATGCTCTAAAGTTGGGTCCATACTTTCACCTTCTACGATAGAAGTGGCGAAGATAAAAGTTCTAAGGAAAAGAGCGATTAAAATGGCAACTATAATTGCTTTCGTCCATTCAAACCATTCGTTTTTCTCTTTTTTTCCTGACACTGGAGTCATCCTTCCTTTACAAGTTTCATCTTAATAGTAGCATAGACTTACATAGTTATCGACAATAATTATATCATACTGTACAAAGAACTTATTGATTAAATCGCAGCAGTAAATTTCAATAATAGAGAGGCTTATTTAAAATGAATACAATAGAAGATATACTTAACCGTATTGAATTCCTTAGGAAAAAAATGACTGAGGTGGCCATGGATAAAGGTTTTACCAATATCGAGTCTGTCCACATCAGTCAGGAACTTGATTTATTGTTGAATTTATATGAAGATGTCAAAAATAATCCGCAATTAGCCACGAACGACATTGAATCCAAATTGGATGAAAATAAATTAACGTAATAATGTTTTGTCTAAGAATGCTTCCAAGCGGTCCAGCCCTTGAGTGATCGTTTCTATGTCGTATGCATATGAAAGTCTCATATAACCTTCACCCAATTGGGAAAAACTGTTGCCGGGAACGAGAGCAATTTTTGCTTCACGAACGAGTGTCAGACCAAGTTCAAAGGAAGTCGTTTCTTTAATTGGGAATTTAGGGAAGAAGTAAAAAGCACCCTCCGGTTTATTCACAGCTAATCCCATATTATTCAGACGGCTATATACATAGTCCCGTCTTCTTCTGTATTCTTCCCGCATGGTTTCTGTGCTTTCAGAGTTGTTTGTCAATGCTTCCAATGCAGCATACTGGCTAATGGATGATGCACAGGTAACATTATACTGATGCACTTTTAGTATGTGCTTGGACAGCCATTTCGGAGCAAGTACATAACCAATTCGAAACCCGGTCATTGAGTGGGATTTGGATAACCCGTTAATCACAATCGTTTTTTCTTTGACTGAATCGAAATTTGCTATCGAGTAATGCTGATTTTCAAAAACAAGCTCACTGTATATTTCATCGGCAAGAATAAAAATATCTTTGTCCTTTAACACTTCTGTAAGATCCGATAATTCCTCCTTTGAAAAAGATGCACCCGTCGGATTAGAAGGGTAGGGGAGAACGACGCATTTTGTTTTATCACTAAGATGCTGTTTAAGCGTTTCCTTTGTCAATTTAAACCCTGTTGTTGTCGTATCAGCGTAAACAGCCTTCGCTCCGGCCAGAGTGATTAATGGTTCATAGCCTGGATATATAGGACCTGGAAGGATTACTTCATCTCCAGGCGATAAAATCGTACGGAACGTGATATCTATAGCTTGAGAAGCCCCTGTGGTAACAATGATTTCTGACATAGGGTCAAAGCTGATTCCATAATTCGTTTCATTAAACTTCGAAATTGCTTTTCGTAATTCGATAATTCCCGCATTACTGGTGTAGGTTGTCTTATTGTTGACAATCGCATCTGAAGCCGCTTCTTTTATGTAGTTCGGTGTATGGAAGTCAGGCTGACCGATGGTTAAAGAAATAACGTCCTTTTCATCTGCAACCATATTAAAAAACTTTCTTATCCCCGAAATTTCGATTCTTTTTACATTTTCATTCAATAAATAATCCATAGAATAACCACCTTTTCATAAATATTTCCTATAATGTGACAAAAACTTAATAAAATGTTCAAATAATTTTGATTTATGGTGTTAAAAATAGGGTATAATAAAATTAGAACATAAGAAGGAGTGTCACAAATGAGGCCTAAAACATTAAACTTTGAACAACTAGTTAAACAAAATAGACAAGAGCTTCTAAATGATGAAGAAAGTATAACACAAATCGAGCTTCGTTTAGAGAAAAAACAGGAAGCTCTCGCTATGGCAAAACGTAAAGAACTAGAGTTCAATAAATAAGTGATAAAAGCAGGAATGACTTTCATGTCATTTCTGCTTTTTTCAAAAAATAAAAAAATATAAATTTTGACTGCAATTAACTCTTACACATAAACAGCCACGGCCAACTCCGGTTCCTAGAAACTCCTGTCATAAGCAATGGACATTCCAAGCGCGAAAACCATGCGCTTTCCAGTCCCTTGCTTATGCATTCATTTCTAAACAGTCACCTACGCTTTTGTTCGGCCAGCTCCGGTTCCTAGAAACTCCTGTCATAAGCAAGGGACATTCCAAGCGCGAAAGCCATGCGCTTTCCAGTCCCTTGCTTATGCATTCGTTTCTAAACAGTCACCTACGCTTTTGTTCTTTCCAACCGTAATTTTCTGTTTTCATAGAGTTGAATAAGAATTACAGCTCCTATGATACACCCCATGCCAAGCATTTGTACAAACGTAAAAGGCTCCATAAAGATAAATATCCCTATCAATGTTGCAACTACAGGTTCAATCGTGGATAGAATCGAAGCCTTTGAAGCCTCGGTATATTGCAATCCCAACGTGTATAGAATATATGCAATAACTGTCGGTAAGAGCCCAAGTCCGACTGCATAGAATAAAACGTGAGAATCGAAAAACAAATGCGTTTTTTCCTTATAAGGAAAAAAAGGAATAAGCGCGAGGGAAGCTACAATAAAAGTAAACGTTGTAACACGTAAAGTTGTATATTCTTTTAAGGCAAATTTGCTGAAGATGCTGTAAAGAGCATAACCAAGTCCGGATCCCAGTCCCAATAATATACTTGCTGTCTTCATATTATGAACGCTGTTGGGGGTTAAACCAACTACCAGGCATGTCCCAACCAGTGTCAATGCCAAAGCAGTAATTTTTGCACCGGTAAAAGGCTCTCTGAATAGAAAGAACGATATAATTGTAACAAAGGCCGGAGCTGTATATAGCAAAGCAGTCGCAATTGGAATTGTAGATAACTCTATCGCAGTAAACAAGCAATAATTAAAAAAAATGATACTAAAAATTCCGGTGCCAATAAAGTACTTGATGTCCTGTATTTTTTTAAGTTGAAGACTTTTTGGAGAAACAGCCAAGGTATATGCAATTAATAAGGCTGCAGAGGACCAGGCCCTTAATGTAACAACTTCCATAGGTGTAAATCCAAATTCATAAAGATGTTTAACAAACCATCCAATCGTCCCCCATAATGCCGCTCCCAACATGATTAAAATAGAATATCTGTTCAACCAGATTTGTCCCCCCTTGTTTATCTGTTTATCCGTATTGACGGACAATTTGACCTCCATTTCAAGACGGCAGAAGTACAGAATTGCAAGTAGGGGATCAACGTCCGTAAGAGCACGATTCTGTTTTAAAAAACACACTGAGTGGAAATTCACTTTAATTGTAATTATAACAAATTAAGAGCCAATTATCGTATATTAAACTTTTTATAGGGAAATAATGCTATAAAAATGGAGATGGAGTGGAAATGATAATGGTTTTGAAAGCATTTTTCCAGAAAGAAGGTCGCTTAGAATGGTTATTTCTTTGCTGATAAACTTCATTCATATAGGAAACGTTGGCATTGTAAAAGAGTATGTATACGTATTCTGCTCTTTAGCAGCCATTATTGCCATTTATTATTGTATGAAACCAATCATCCAATGGGCGGTAAAATTAGAACTGAGTAAGCTCCTGATTTATTTCGTCAGCAGTATTCTTTTATTGTTATCGATAATAAGCATTTCTCATTTTATAGATGAAATGGATCTCATGTCGGTTATCAAATTCACCTTACAGAGTATAGCTATTTTCGGTGCCGTATTGTCAATGTCTATACTGATTCTTCGTTACATAAGGAATACGAATTGAGTGAAGCGCATACAGCCTTAACTGTAATGCGCTTCGACTAGTTATCCATTAAATTATTGACTGTTTCCAACCAATCGTATACTGGTTGAAAATATTCTTCTGGTGTTCTTAAGTCTGGTGGGGCAGCGTCCATTACCAGCTTCTTCTCCGTTTCGGTAAGCTTCTCAAATTTATCCTTTAAGACATGTGTCTGTTCGGCATAGCGATGGAGTTCATATACGAAATCCTGCAGATTCATTCTGACCGCCTCCTTATTTAAGTAATACCTCAATAAAAAGGTAATGAAACATATAAAAGGGGGACTTCATGATTAATAGTTTCGCTGTGATTTAGTTGGAGGCCATTCCATTTTCCCTAGAGAGGATGGAGTATAATACGAAGAAGTGTATCGTTTTTGTCTGGTTTGCGGTTTTTTCTCCGCCTTCCAGTCAATATATTGATAGACAACCCTTTTGGCCTGTGACAATGACATCTTTGTTTGGGGATTCCGATAGTTTTGGTCAAGGGAACCAAGATGTTTCAGGTTTTTGAAGTCTTCTTTTGATGGAGGGATATGAAAATAATATTCATCCACTTTAACAAGCAATGTTGAATGCTGATTGCTAAGTTTTGGGTGGTCAGAGAAATGCAGTCCAACTTTTTCCGCTTTATTTTCTTTTAACAGCTTGTTGATTGTGTCTTTTTTTATTTGATATAGATGCTGTGGCTCTGGTGCTGTTTTTGCATGGCGATTAATTGTAAATACTGCCTGAGCCAAATGATGAAGAGAGATTTCCTGTTTCATGAACTTTTCTCCTTTCTATGTAGTAGATATTTCTATCCTATCGCAAAGCGTGTCCGGTGGCAAATGGAAAATTAAAAGAAGAGTGAAAATAATAACATTTCAGCTCTTCTCTTCATTTATTGGACTTTTTTCAGATCATCCACGATGGTATCAAGAGCATCCGATTGTATACCACTGTAATTTTTAATTACTTCACCTTCAGGACTTACAAGGAAAAAGGACGTCCCATGTGTAACCTGATCAGTTCCTTCGGGGGCTTCTTGAACCATATTTTTGAAAGACTTGATGGAAAGTTCTTTAATCGTACTAAATTCATAACCTGTCAGGAATGTCCAGTTACTGAAATCGGCATGATAACTTTCTCCATATTCCTTCAGAACTTCAGGGCTATCGTATTCCGGGTCGACGCTAAAGGAAACGAGCTGGGCATCAATTCCTTCTTCTTCCAGTTTTTCCTGTAATGCTGCCATATTGGCTGTCATCGGCAGACAGACAGTTGTACAATTAGTGAAAATAAAATCAGCAACCCACCATTCACCCTCTAAATCACGAAGGCTCAATGTACTGTTATCCTGTGTAGTAAATTCAAAATCCGCAACCTCCTCTGACATGGTGGTTTCAATAGGATACCCTCCACAGGCAGTCAGAAAGATGGCAAGACCGACGATCAATAATAAATGCTTCATGAAAACTTCCTTTCTGAACAATCAATAGAACATTCAAGTAATCAGGCCTATTATAACATTTAATTGAAGTAGATTTAATTTAATAGTCTTGAAATCTTTATGACATTTTAGAAGCTGTACGGATTTTTATTTTTTTTTGACTTACTCAAGTTTCGCACCAAGAAAATTAGCTTAAACAGTTAACTGGGTTAAACTTGGAATGTCTCCAATAATCCCCTTGCGAACCTGATGAAAATAAGGCTATTTACAAGATGGTTTGCTTTTTAATTATTGCATAGTAGATATAAAATGCGATGTAACTTCTATTTGTGTTAGAACTTTGGCACGAATAATGGAAGCGAGATACTTCGGCGACCGCTCTGGGAAATACACTGCGCTTTCCACGGGCGGCTGGTGAGCCCCTTCATGCTAACGCATTTCAGTGTCTCACCTATGCCTCTCTTCCCGTAGGAGTCTCCGTGTATTTCCCAGAGCTGGTTGAGATTGCTGCTAATAAACTGCATTCTTAATAACAAAATCTAATTATACAGCTTCACCAGAGCGATCCCGGACGACAGCAGAAGCACATATATTAATTATAAGTTATGTCGTAGTTTACACAAACTGCGAATAAAAAGCTGTAAAACTAAAAGAACGATGGGGTTCAGGTGTATTCAGGCTGCTCAGTGCAAATAGTTAATCCAAAGTCAACTTGAGCAGTGCGACTCACGCCATCCTAATTCTGCCAAGGATTTTTTCCATTTCCTTCTGCGAAAGTTGAGTGACTTACTTATGACAAATAAGATTGAAGCGTATAAAGGTGTATTTCCGGCTTGCACAGGAATCGATAGGGAAGTCTTGTAGTGCCTATGCCGCTGTTGACGTACAGGACCAGTTTTTGCTCGTTTAAGTTGTATTTTCCTTGAACATATTTTTCTGCGAAGGCTGGGGTATACAAGTCACCGATGAAAGGCAATCGGATCTGGCCACCATGACTGTGACCTGAGAACTGAACATCTATCGGATATTGGGAGGCTCTATCCGCATAATCCGGTTCATGAGCCATTAGCATTGTAAAACTTTCGGGGTCATTGTTCTGCAGGGCTTTCTCCAAATCGGGAGTGCCAAGCATTACATCATCAATACCTGCAAGAGTAATTTTGTTATTCTCCATTTCAATCGATACACTGCTGTTTTGCAGCAGATGAAAATCTGATTGCTGCATTACTTCCTGAACGATTTCCGTTCCGTATCCTCCATGGTCGTGATTTCCGTATATCCAATATTTACCATGAGTTGCACTCATGGATTTAAGTATACTGCCTAACCCCGGGTCCCAGTTATAATGATCTGGTTCGTCAACAAGGTCACCAGTAAATAAAATCAAATCAGGCTTGAGGGAATTGATTTTAATCGCCAATTCTTCTAATTGGTTTAAAGAGTAATGGAAACCAACATGCGTATCGGAAAATTGAATAATTTTAAAATTATTAAATGATGGATGTATTTTAGGAGAGGAAATCGTTTCCTCTGTTATTTTTAGCAAAGAAGGTTCAATATTTCTGGAATAATAATAAGTGCCACCGCTGATACCTACAAAAGCAAGCAGACTTCCGAGCGTATTTTTCAGGAATTGTCGTCGATTCATTTCCGTCATACCTTTCAAATTTCTTAAAAACAGATGGTTTGAGTATAGCACGAATGGTGGGTTATATAAAAAGCAACAAGGAATATATAGTGAAAACTTCTTTATGAAGACTTAAAAATGAAGGATATTCGTACGAGAGAAGATGGATTTTGACTTATGTAAATAGTCAGTTAATTATTGACTTTGATTCTTATTGTATTTATCATTGAAGATGATAGGTGGATGGGCGCCAGGGCTTTCGATAAAAAAGTACCAACCGAAAGAAGGGAGCGATTGATACGTCCACATGCAACTCAATTTAAGTGCGTATTTATTTCTTCTTAATAGCGACCATATAAGTGGTGCATATTATATAATATGTACCACCTGACTTTCACAAAGCAGTCAATTACAAGGATCACAATCATTATGGAATGGTGAATGGTTTCCTTCAATCTGAATAGTACAATGAGAAATGTGGAAATGATTTTTTATAAGATCATTAACTGATTTCAGCATGTTATCACGATCAATTGATTCATCTACGATGAGATGACAGCTCATTGATGTAAACTCGGATGTGATTGACCAGACATGTACATCATGAACATCCTCAACGCCTTCCATCGCAGAAAGGGTTTTTTTCAAGGATTCAATGTTGACACTTTGCGGTTTTCCCTCCATTAGAATGTGCAAGGCGTCTCTCGTAATCCGGTAACCGGAGACGATGATTAACATCGCGACGACAACACTTGCAATCGGATCAGCAATATTCCAATCGAACATAATGATAAGCAGGCCAGCAATCAGGGCGCCAACAGAACCAAGCAAATCACCGAAAACGTGGAGTAATGCACTTCGAATGTTCAGATTTTCCTTGGAATCTCCACGCATCAGTATCCATGCTACCAATATATTGACACAAAGACCAATGAAGGCAATGATCATCATATTTCCGCTAACATTTGGTGGATTGGCAAAACGGTGCATAGCTTCGTAGAAAATATAGAGAGATATGATCATTAAGGTTATACCGTTTATAAAAGCGGCGATAATCTCAAACCGTCTGTAGCCAAACGTTTTATCCCCTGTCGCTTTTTTTTCGCCAATTTTAAATGCAAGGAGACTAAGCCCCAGAGCTGATGCATCGCTCAGCATATGTCCTGCATCCGATAATAGAGCTAAACTGTTAGTGAGGATTCCGCCGATTGCTTCGATGATCATAAATGAAAATATTAGTATGAAACTCCAGAACAATTTACGGGTATTGGTGGTATGGTGGTGTCCATGGTCATGCTGGTGGTGATGATGTCCCATTTTATTCCCTCCTAACTGGTATGCTTGGAATGCTCAATCGTCTGTTCCAGCACGTTCATGACGTGGTAGTCATCTGGTGAGTAGTATGACATTGTCTTATCCCTGCGTTTTTTAACTAAGTGTAATTGTTTTAAATATTTTAACTGATGGGAAATGGCAGACTGGTTCATTTTCAGCTGTTCAGCTATTTCGGTGACAGAGCATTCTTGCTGGAAAAGTAAATGAAGTATTTTAATTCTTGTGGGGTCAGATAAAGCTTTAAAAATTTGTGAAACATCTTCAACTAAGCTTTCGTCTATAGCATCATACTGCAATATTATCACCTCGTTAGTATATGATCATATGCTCATATTATAAATTAAGTGAAGTTTTTTATCAATTGATATCTGTCTTAAAAAAATGTTTTAAAATGAGTCATATGGTAATATAAGTATAGTGGCGTTTCTCCAAAAAGTTCTTGTGGTAAGTAATAGTTTAAGTTTGTGAGTTTCTATAAAAGGGGACGAAATAAATGAGTCTTATTAAAGATAAGCAGTTAGCTGATATTTCCATTAACGAATTATTGATTCCCTCGGAAAAAGTGGCCCATGTCCAGTTAAATAACCCTTTGGAGCATGCGTTACTTGTGCTTGTCAAATCAGGATATTCAGCAGTTCCGGTTTTGGATGCAAAATATAAATTTGTAGGAATTATTGGTAAAACAGTTATTTTAAACCAAATTTTGGGTTTGGAAAGTTTTGAAATAGAAAAACTGTCCGAAATGAAGGTTAAAGAAGTGATGAACACTGAAATTCCAACGCTTACTAGAGAAAACTCGATTCTCGACGGTCTTAATGCAGTAATCGACCATCCATTTGTCTGTCTTGTCGATCAGGAAGGCTACTTTGACGGTATTCTGACCCGAAGATCTATCCTTAAAGAGATTAAGAAGAATATTTATATCAACTCTTATAAAAAACAATAAAAGGATTACCAGCCTTCCATGTTTTATATGGCAGGCTGTTTTTTAAAATTAAGAAAGCAGTCCCTTGCTAGCGTTAAGTTACTAAACAGTCACCTCCGCTTATGTTCAAATATTTGCGAGTGAATATACTGTCTGCTAAAGTAAGATAGAGATTATAATATCAGGAGGAATAAGAAATGAACATGATGGATGCTAATGAAATTATCAGTTTTATCTCCAACAGCAAAAAAAGTACACCAGTAAAAGTATACATAAAAGGTAATTTAAGTAATCTGACTTTTGACGATACGATTAAAGCCTTTGTTGAAGAGAACAGTGGAGTTTTATTCGGAGAGTGGAATACGATTAAAGCTTTTCTTGATGACAACAGTGAAGCTGTTACAGATTATGTTGTCGAAAACGACCGCAGAAATTCAGCGATTCCAATGCTTGATCTAAAAGGAATCAATGCCAGGATTGAACCTGGTGCTATTATTCGCGACCAAGTCGAAATTGGTGATGGTGCAGTTATCATGATGGGTTCATCCATAAACATAGGTGCAGTAATTGGCGAAGGTACGATGATCGATATGAACGCAGTATTAGGTGGGAGAGCTACAGTAGGAAAAAACTGTCACATTGGTGCAGGAACAGTTCTTGCTGGTGTCATCGAACCGCCATCTGCTAAACCTGTCATTATTGAAGATGATGTGGTAATTGGCGCGAATGTTGTTGTACTTGAAGGTGTCACCGTTGGTAAAGGTTCTATCGTGGCAGCTGGAGCAATTGTTACACAGGATGTTGCACCGAATACACTAGTTGGAGGAACACCAGCTAGAGTTTTAAAAGAAATTGATGAGCAAACCAAATCAAAGACTGAGATTAAACAAGAGCTTCGTAAACTGGACAATTAAGTGGAAGATGACAATGGATATAATTGAGTTACAGCACATTAGAAGAGAACTGCATTTGATTCCGGAATTAGGTTTTCAGGAATTTAAAACCCAAAAATATCTCCTGGAGAAAATCGAAAATATCCAAACGGAACGTGTCACAATAAAGCTATGGAAAACAGGGATACTCGTCAAAGTGAGTGGTAAAGCACCGACAAAAACAATCGGCTATCGCAGTGATATGGATGGATTGCCGATCACCGAGTCCACTGATTTCTCATTTAAATCAACCCACGAAGGCAGGATGCACGCCTGTGGGCATGATTTTCATATGACTATCGCACTCGGTGTGATGGAAAAAATCATTCGCCAGCCGATAGATGACGATGTGATTTTTATTTTCCAGCCGGCTGAAGAAGGGCCTGGCGGAGCATTGCCTATGCTGCAATCTGAAGAATTCCAGCAATGGAAACCAGATGTGATTTTTGCATTGCATATTGCTCCGGAACTCCCTGTGGGAACGGTGTCTTCAAAAGAAGGGTTGCTTTTTGCCAATACGAGTGAATTGTTTATTGATTTTAAAGGGCTCGGTGGTCATGCAGCATATCCGCATTTATCTAGGGATATGACAGTAACCGCCAGCAGCTTCATTATTCAGTTGCAGCAGATTGTATCGAGAGGTCTTGATCCATTAAGCAGTGCTGTCATTACAGTAGGGAAGATGGAAAGTGGATTTGTTCAAAATGCGATAGCAGAATCCGCAAGACTGGAAGGTACCATTCGCACCCTGAATCCTAAGACAATCACCATCATAAAACAAAAGCTGGAGAAACTTATGAGGGGCTTTGAAATCAGTCACGAGTGTGAAATTGCTGTAGATTATGGGTCGAATTATTACCAGGTATACAATCAAGGGAATTTTGTGGAACAATTTCGGGAAGCGATGATGAGCAATGGTGTTACATATAAAGAAGCTAATGCAGCGATGACAGGGGAAGACTTTGGAGATATGTTGAGGGAAATTCCAGGTTTTATGTTCTGGCTGGGCGTAGACTCTCCCTATGGGCTGCATCATGCTAAGTTGAACCCGAAGGAAGATGCTCTTGAAGTCGGAGTGAAATCGGTTTTTGCCACGTTAAAAGCTCTCTAGAACTTAGGTGTATATTGTGTACATTTCTGTAAAAACTACAACTGTACATGTTCAGAGGAGGAATCACGTATGGCGCGAATCGGTGTGGAAGGAACATTGACGGACGTAAAAACAGCTTTAATGGAGATGGGCCACGAAATTATTGACTTGCGTACTGAAAATGATGCGGCTCATTGTGATTGCTGTATCATTTCCGGGCAGGATAAAGATGTCATGGGTATGCAAAGCACTGTCATTGCAGGTCCGGTAATTAATGCAGAAGGGCAGACTGCAGAAGAAGTTTGCCAAATGGTAAATCAGAAATTAAGTTAATTGGTAAGATCAAAAGCGGAGGTGACTGTTCAGAAACGCATGCATAAGCAAGGGACTGGAAAGCGCAAGGGTTTGGCGCTTGGAATGTCCCTTGCTTATGACAGGAGTTTCTAGGAACCGGAGCTGGAAGATCAAAAGCGTAGGTGACTGTTCAGAAACTCAATGCTAGCAAGGGACTGGAAAGCGCATGGTTTTGGCGCTTGGAATGTCCATTGCTTATGACAGGAGTTTCTAGGAACCGAAGCTGGCCGCGGCTGTTTATGTATAAGAGTTAATTGCAGCCAAAATTTATACTTTCTTGTTTTGCAAAAAAATAAAGGCAGAGTCAGTCTCTTTAAGAGGACATGACCCTGCCTTTTTTACTTGTGTCAATACGTGTATTGCTTTCATATATAAAATTATAACCTAGGAAAGGATGCTGCAAAGATTTTCTTTCCTGACAAGGAGGGAAGGAGTTTGAAATTAAGGGATCAATTACCGGATTTAAAGGCAGATGGTGAGTGGTTAAATACCAGAGAGATTCGGACAGAAGATCTTATTGGATATAAACCAATTTTAATTTATTTTTGGGCTGTCAGCTGTAATTCGTGCAAAAGGGCTATGCCGCTCATAAGACAAATGTGCGATGAATTTAAAAGTGATTTGCAGGTATTGAGTATCCACACGCCTCTTACAACGGAGGATAAAGAAATGGAAAGCATAAAGAAGGTAGCAGAAAAATTCAATATAACAGAACCATTATTTGCAGACCAGAATGAAATTCTATCCGGGAGATTTCAAATTAGATATGTGCCAGCTTATTTTATTTTTACTAAAGAAGGAGAATTGAGGCATTTTCAGTCAGGGCGTAATGGTATATCAATGCTGAAAAGAAGACTGACCCGAATTTTATAATAAAAGTAAAACAGGAATTCATAAAGTAAAAATCACTCTTTCGCTCACGGTAAAGGAGTGATTTTTATTTATGCCAAAACATTTGAAAAAATATTTAAAAAAATTAAAAATAAGTGTGGCAATCTATTTCGGAAACCGTTATATTTGTATTTATGGTGAATGAATATAAAGAGGGAGGGGATTCTTTATGAAAACTTTTCAAAAGCTGAAGCAATATTATTGGCCGCACAAGAGATTCTTTTTTTGGTCATTATTCTTTTTAATATTTGTAACAGGCATAACAGTTGTATACCCAATTATCTTGCAAGTGACGATCGATGAAGTTGTTCTTCAGAATAGGTATGAGTTAATCCCGTGGATCTGTATCATCTTTCTTGGATTAATGGTTGTCAAAGGCCTTTCCACATTTATCTTTCAATATTTAGGGGACCTCTTTGGGATGACAACCGTCTATCACCTGCGCAGAGCGTTGTATGATAAACTCCAGGCATTGGCATTTAAGTATTATGATAATGCAAAAACAGGGGATCTTATGTCACGCCTGACTGCGGATGTGGAGGGCTTCCGATTCTTTCTGTCAGTAGGCTTTGCAGAATTGATCCGTGTGGTGCTGCTTATTTTGGTCAGCTTAAGCATCATGTTCTATTATTCGGTTCCACTGGCGCTTGTTACGATGGCTGCAATCCCGTTTCTGGCTATCGTTGTCTTTAAGTTTGATAAACAGGTGCATCCAGCATTCAGGGATATCAGAAAATCATTTGGTAAGCTGAATACAAGGGTTCAGGAAAACATCAGTGGGATGAACACTGTGAAATCATTATCAAGAGAAGGGTTCGAAATTGGAAGATTCTATACAAGTAATGATAACTATCGACAAAATTATATAAAAACATCAAAGCTTTGGGCGAAGTATTTTCCGTTTATGGAGTTTATCGGAAATGTATGTGTCGTTGCATTACTCGCATATGGTGGTTTCCTGGTTATCGAAGGAGACCTCGGACTTGGTGAACTTGTTGCTTTTTTCAGTCTTGTATGGTATATACTCGGGCCATTGATGAACCTTGGATTTATTGTAAACCAGTTTTCCCAGGCAAAAGCTTCTGGTGAACGATTAATTGAAATATTGGATGCAGAAGAGGATATTATCGAGAAAGAGAATGCGATCGACGATTCAATTCAAGGGTATGTGACTTTTAAGAATGTGTCGTTGAATTATAGCGAAAATGATGATGCGGCATTAAAAGCTGTTAGTTTTGATGCCCCTCCGGGAAAAGTAATTGGCTTGATAGGTGCAACTGGTTCAGGAAAAACGAGTATTACACAGTTAATCACTAGATTTTATGAACCACAGTCTGGAGAAGTGTTGATTGATGGAAGGCCAGCAGCAGATTATAATTTAAAAACACTTAGGAGTCATATAGGATTTGTATTGCAGGAGCCATTTTTATTTTCCACTTCGATTAAAGCAAATATAGCTTATGGAAGACCCGATATATCCTTTGATGAAATCATTGCCGCTGCGAAACGTGCGCAGGCACATGACTTTATAATGGAACTGCCTGATGGTTACGATACAATGCTTGGCGAACGTGGGATGGGGCTGTCAGGCGGTCAAAAACAGCGAATCGCAATTGCACGTGCAATCTGCATCAACCCGAGTATTCTTGTACTTGATGATGCTACATCCGCAGTTGATATGGAAACCGAATTCAGGATCCAAAAGGAATTACGTGAAATTATGAGAGGCAGGACGACGTTTATAATTGCCCATCGAATTTCATCTTTAAAACATGCAGATGAAATTTTAGTGATGGAGAAGGGAGAAATTGTAGAGCGTGGCACTCATGATTATCTGCTGAGAAATAATGGCCCGTATGAACGAATCTACAATATCCAGTACCAGGATCGAGATACAATACTGAACACAGTTGGTTGATAAGGAGGTGCCCTAGTAATGGCACATGCTAAAAGGCAAGAAGAGAGCCGGCACTTAAACCGGTTTTCCTATACAGTCGAACAGGTTATTGAAAAACCGTTTAACTGGTCACAGATGGGACGCCTGCTCGAATTTCTCAAACCATATTCGAAAACTTACTTGACGGCAGCAATAATAGCTATGTTAATATCAACAACAATTCGCTTAACAGTACCTATCTTGATTGGTAAAATAGCGGTGGATATGGCAATACTGGAACAAGATTATACATTGCTTAGCTATCTGGTGTTAGGCATTGGCATCATGTACTTGGTAAATTTCATTGCGAACACATTTCGCATCAAATGGGTGAATATACTTGGGCAGAATGTCATTTTCGATTTAAGACAAAAATTGTTTTCACATGTTCAGAGATTGTCACATCGGTTCTTTGACACTCGATCGGCGGGTTCTATATTAGTCCGGATTCTGAACGATATCAACTCATTACAGGAGCTTTTTACAAACGGTATCATAAACCTGCTGATGGATGCTGTTATGCTTTTTGGGATAATTGTTATACTGTTCGTACTGAGCCCGCAGCTTGCTCTGGCAGTGATCATTGTTATTCCACTCATGTTCTTTATTTCTACGAGGCTAAGAAGAAAAATAAGACGCTCCTGGCAGGATGTCCGTGTACAACAATCTCGCTTGAACTCTCATTTGAATGAGGGGATCCAAGGGATAAGAATTACACAGTCATTCTCTCAGGAAAAGGAAAATGCTGAGTTTTTCAATGGTGTGAACGAAGGCTACTTTAACAGTTTCAAGGATGCGGCAAGAAAAAGTGCCATGTTTCGTCCCCTTGTGGAAATTTGTGATGCATTTGGAACAATCATTCTGCTTGCTTTCGGTTCGTACTTGATTTTGAACAATACGATAGAAATCGGTACCTTTGTGTCTTTTGCCTTTTTCCTTGGTATGTTCTGGGAACCTATTTCACGACTCGGACAAATGTACAATCAACTGCTGGTGGCAATGGCTTCATCTGAACGCATATTTGAGTTTTTAGATGAGCAGCCGAACGTGGAAGAGAAAAAGGATGGCTATGTGTTTAAAGACATGAAGGGGCATATCGAATTTGACCGTGTTGAATTTTCCTATAATAAGGAACGGATTGCACTTCATGAAATATCACTTGATATTAAGGAAGGTCAGACGATTGCCTTGGTAGGCCATACTGGCAGCGGTAAATCAACAATTGCCAATCTGATCAGTCGTTTTTATGACCCGACAGCAGGTTCTGTTAAAGTCGACGGCTATGATTTAAGGGAGGTTCAGCTTGATAGTTTGCGACAGAGGATTAGCGTTGTACTGCAGGACACATTTATCTTTTCAGGTACAATTATGGAAAATATTCGTTTCGGTCGCCCCCAAGCTTCAGATGAAGAGGTGATGCAAGCGGCTAAAGTAGTGGGTGCAGATGATTTTATCCAACGACTGGCTGATGGTTATCAGACTGAGGTAGAGGAACGTGGAAACGTACTTTCTGCCGGGGAAAGACAGCTGCTATCGTTTGCAAGGGCACTGCTCGCCGATCCAAGTATTATTATTCTTGATGAAGCTACTGCCAGTATTGATACAGAGGCAGAAGTGAAAATTCAACAGGCACTCCGCAAACTGTTAAAGGGGAGAACATCGATCATCATCGCACACCGATTATCCACCATACGAGAATCCGATAATATTTATGTTTTGGAACATGGCCGGATTTTGGAACAGGGAAACCATGACGAATTGATGAAAAAACAAGGAAAATATTTCGATTTAGTGAAATCTCAGTTTACAATGCTGGATGCAATTTAAGCAGATAAAAAAATTAAGGAGCAAAC
>NZ_LQNF01000036.1 GCF_001618145.1 Oceanobacillus damuensis | reverse complement strand
TAGAGACATTCCAAGTTTAACCCAGTTAACTGTTTAAGCTAATTTTCTTGGTGCGAATTGTTGAGTTAAATATGTTATCTGCTGCCTCTAATACAGGGAACACCGTGTGCTTTTGGAGCCTCAGCACGTCCTGACTGAACCCTGCAGGCCAGAATCGTATATATATTGCGCAATCAAAAGGTAGATTTTCGGTACACACTGAAGAAGCGGTATACTCGATCCGATGACACTCAGGCTTAACTGCAATGCAACGCATTCTAAAAAACGTTAATGCCCTTCGTATCAGCAGACATCCGATGTTCTCATTACACCCGATTTTCAAGTGCGTTTTCTTAAAACGTGAAAACTGAAGACATCCGACCGGAAGTAATTGGCTGAGTACAGGATAGCTTCATCTTCACTTGTATAATGGACCTGCTTCAACAAGAGAAGTGACTGATCTGGCGCACAATTTAATATACTGTATATTCGATCATGATAACTGATTGGTTCAATATATGTAACAGCATAAGAAATCCGCTTATTTGCATATTCTTCCAAAAGATTAAAAATGGAATCCTCTTCATGAACATGGTCAAGCGGTATTAATGCTGCAGGTACCTTATCAATGCAAAATACTACAGGTTTACGATCAGCTGTACGTACCCTTTCAATTTTTGCTATGGTATCTATACTATCGGAGGAAAACTTTGCTTTATCTTCATCTGTTGCTTCAACTATTTCAGCCGACAAATACTGGGAACCGGCAATTTTCCCGGATTCTTCAATCATATGTGTGACACTTTTCAGTTCTTCTATCCCAGATGAAAAGATTGGCTTCGAATTAACAAAAGTACCGACACCGTGTCTTCTTGTTACAACATTGTCTTCTTCAAGGATGCGCAAAGCTTCTCTTAAAGTGGCTCTTGAAACCCCTAAGTGTTTAGACAACTGATATTCAGATGGCAGCTTTTCATTCTCACTGTATGTACCATTTTCAATATCTCTCGTAATTTCATCGATGACCTGCAAATATAGGTGCCTTGAATCCGATTTAATAGACACAAAATCCCCTCTTTCCATTTAGCAGCCAATAAAGAGATCTGACCTCTGACGTATGACTATTTGTCTGTCATTAATAGTATCATTATTAATAAAATAAATAAATAGAATGAAGAAAAATTTCTTAAAAGATTCACCCTAGAATGAAAATTCCAGCCAGAAGAAAGAGGGACCTCTATAACCTAGTCATAGATGCCCCTCTTTTTCCACTCTACTTATAACATTTGAAGCATGAATGGTTTATGTTGTTTGTTCTTCGGTAGATTGGGAAACCAGTACGGTTCGTGGTTTACTTCCTTCATACGGACCTACAATCCCTCTGGCTTCCATCGCATCGATCAACCGCGCTGCACGCGTATATCCTATCCTGAATCTTCGCTGCAGCATGGATACACTGGCACTCTGCATTTCCGTTATCATCTGAACAGCATCATTGTAAAGTTCATCATCTACTTCTTCAACCACTTCATTCGTATCTTCAGGTATCATTTCTTCCTGATAAGAGGCCTTTTGTTGTTCAATGCAATGGTCTACAATCCGTTCGACCTCTTCATCCGATAAAAATGCTCCTTGGACACGGGTGGGTTTGGAGGAACCTACCGGCATAAACAGCATATCGCCTCTTCCCAACAGCTTTTCTGCTCCACCAGAGTCAAGTATTGTTCTCGAATCAGTTTGCGAAGATACACTGAAGGCAATTCTAGAGGGGATATTCGCTTTAATGACTCCAGTGATCACGTCCACAGACGGTCTTTGTGTGGCGATAATCAAATGTATCCCTGCAGCTCTTGCCATTTGGGCTAATCTAGTAATGGAATCCTCCACATCGTTGGAAGCTACCATCATTAGATCAGCCAGCTCATCTACCAAAACAACAATGTATGGAAGATGCGGCTGTTTTTCTTCGGAGTTAAGATTATACTTCCTGATAAATTCATTGTATCCTTCAATATTACGTGTACCTGTATCCGAAAATAGATCATATCTTCTTTCCATCTCCGATACTACCTTTTTCAATGCCCTTGAAGCTTTCTTCGGATCGGTTACGACCGGGGCCAAGAGATGTGGAATACCGTTATATACGTTCAATTCCACTTTTTTGGGATCAATCATCATCATCTTCACTTCGTGGGGCTTCGCACGCATTAAAATGCTTGTAATAATCCCATTTACACAAACACTTTTCCCGCTTCCAGTTGCACCGGCAATAAGTAAATGCGGCATTTTATTTAATTCACCTACTACTGCTTCACCGGAAATATCCCTGCCTAATGCATATAGTAGTTTTGAAGTTTTATTATTCCACGTTTTATCCAGTACTTCCCGAAGTGATACCATTGCAATTTCCTGATTAGGCACTTCAATACCCACAGCTGACTTTCCTGGAATCGGCGCTTCAATCCGGATATCTTTTGCCGCAAGAGCAAGAGCAATATCATCATGCAAGCCAACAATTTTGCTTACTTTCACGCCAGCCTCCGGATAAACTTCATATTTCGTTACTGCTGGACCTACATGAACTTTGGTAATTCTTGCTTTAACACCGAAGCTTTTAAACGTCCGTTCAAGCTTGCGTACAGTTGCCTGTATTTGTGATTTTTCCTGTGCTTGAGAATTGTGTGCCGGTTCAGCCAACAGATCATGGGAAGGTAATACATAATCATAATTTTCCGTTGCTGTCATTGGCATAGGCTGATCGATATCATCCACTTTATCTGGAATATCTTTCACTTCTTCTTTTGTCTCTTCTCTTGCTTCAGGTTCCAGTTTCGAAGCTGCATAAGCCACTTCCGTGAAATCATTTATGAATGGTTCCTCATTCTGCACTAATTCTTCCGCAGGTGCATCGTCCTCTATGTGTACTTCCTTTTCCATTTCTTTCTGCTGTTTTTTATCGGCCCTTGCATCTTTCCACTTCTTAACTTGATTGTCAGCCAGAGATTTAGTCTTCGCAAATATTTTTGAAAAAAAGTCGCCTACAGATATTTCTGTAATAAATATCAGACCGATCAACATGGAAAAAACGGCCACAATTTTGGAACCTGCCAAGGAGAACATATAGTAGCAAAATGTAAAAATAATTGCTCCAAGCATACCTCCACCGGTCTGTATGGCAGTGCCTGTCCCGGTCACATAGTTAAGGAAATTACTCCATGTAGTCCCGATGATTGAGGCATTCTCCGCAGAAACTAGTAAACTTTCAAACGTTTGAATATGTGTGAACAGCAATACCCCGGCAAACAAAATATAAAAGCCCACCATTTTTCTGCTCCCGAAATTGGGATATCTCCGTTTGACAAGTAAAAGCACGCCAGTAATCAGGAGGAATACCGATGCAACAAAATACCAGATTCCAAGAAAGAAATGGAAGAAATGTTCCAGCCATCCCGGTATTGCTCCATCACTTATTGCACTTGTACCGCTACCGAATATGGATAGAAATATAAATAATAGTCCAAGTAATTCCAATTTTAATAGTTTCGTTTGCTTAGCACTTCTTCTTTTTCTTTTTTTTGCCATCTTATCACCTCAAGGTTTCCGCACATATATACGAATAGTAAACCCTTGCCTAACAATTGGCAAGGGAACTATTACCACATGCAATTATACCATAAATCATGGTAAAAATTTGATTCAGGTCAAGATTCTTCCAGGGGAAAATTCCGTGTTTAAAAAGTCATTTGGGTCAGACGAAAGCAATTGCTGTATTTGATAAGATCCATCCGGCTTTTTTTCAGCATATATCGTCCTGCCTTTGTAGGAAACACTCTCGATATTCGTGTAGTTCTCCATCTCAGTTGGGAAAATATCGTTATAAGCCATTGGTGTATAGAGAATCATTGGACGACACCACTTTCCTGTGAGACGGCAGGACCTATAAATTCATTTAATTTATTCATGGCCTCTTTAACCCCTCCAACCTCATTAATTAACCCATACTCCACTGCGTCTTTGCCTACCACATTCGTACCGATATCTCTTGTAAGATTTCCTTTGGCAAACATTAGATCCTTAAATTTCTCTTCTTTGATATTCGAATGTTGCACTACGAATTGAATGACTCTATCCTGCATTTTATCAAGGTATTCAAATGTTTGAGGAACCCCAATAACAAGTCCTGTAAGCCTTACCGGATGAATTGTCATGGTTGCAGTGGGAACAATGAATGAATAGTTTGTTGCTACTGCTATCGGTACTCCAATGGAATGACCACCGCCAAGCACAATCGATACAGTTGGCTTTGAAATCGATCCGATCATTTCAGCAAGTGCAAGTCCTGCCTCTACATCTCCTCCAACTGTATTCAACAGGATGATCAATCCTTCTATTTTTGGGTTTTGCTCAATGGCTATCAATTGCGGCAATAAATGTTCATATTTCGTTGTCTTATTTTGGGGCGGTAATTGCAGATGTCCTTCCACTTGCCCAATGATGGATAGCACATGAATGTTTGAATCTGGTGCCTGGGGAATATTGGATTGTCCCAATTGCTGAATCTTTTCGACAAGTGGCGACGAATTTGGCTGATTATCCTGTTGCTGGCTCTTTTTCTGATCTGTATCATTATTCATTTACGGTCACTCCCTTTATAACTTTGACTATAAAAATAGTATGAGCGTAAATGAACAAAAAATACCGGCGGATAACAGCCGATATTTCCGAGGTTATAGAAAAACTTTTTCAGCAGCGCTTTTATCACTGTATAGAGATATAACTCACTTCTATTAGACACGTGCAGTGTCCCAGACAAAAACGCCAAGCAGCTTCTAATCCTCAAGGAGAATTTTTAATTTCGCCATTTCTTTGTCTGTAAGGCTTAGTAATGGTAAACGCACGCCACCAGTGTCTATTCCTTTCATTTGCAAAGCAGCTTTAACCGGAGATGGACTAGGCGCTGTGAAAAGACCATTCATGATCGGAAGCAGATCACGATGAATCGATGCGGCCTCCTTCACCCTTCCCTCCAGAAAGTTACTGACCATTTCTTTCATTTCATTACCTATGATATGGGAAGCGACAGAAACGACCCCGTCTGCACCAAGCGCAAGCATCGGTATGGTCAGCCCATCATCTCCACTGTAAACACTGAAATCATCTGGCGTGCTTTGTATGATTTCTGCTACATAATCAAGATTCCCGCTTGCTTCTTTTACAGATACAATATTATCAATTGAACTTAGATTTATTATCGTATCAGGTGTCATATTTACGACTGACCGACCAGGTATGTTATAAAGCATGACCGGTAATGTTGTCTCTTTGGCAATGGCAGCAAAATGCTCATACATACCTCGTTGACTTGGTTTATTGTAATAAGGCGTCACAAGCATAATCCCATCCACACCGCGTAATTCCGCTTCTTTTGTAAGGCTTATTGATGCAGCTGTATTATTACTTCCTGTCCCCGCAATGACAGGCACCCTTTTATTTACTCGCTTAACCACATGCTCAAAGAGTAGGATTTTTTCTTCCGTTGTAAGGGTGGGAGATTCCCCGGTAGTTCCGGCCACTACCAAACCATCCGTTCCATTCTCAAGCAAATATTCGATCAGAATGCTCGTTTGCTCTAAATCCATTTTTCCATCTTTGTCAAATGGGGTGACCATTGCGGTCAGTACTTTCCCAAAATTCATACGTAATCACCTTTCTTTTGTAGGTGTTCAAAAAGCGGCACTAACGGGCTTTTTAAACATTCTCACTTGAGGTTTTATGACACCGGTTCGTTTATATTGCTTAACCCAAATACTTCATGGAGTGCATTTACTGCTGTAATTAAGTCATTCACATGCACCAGCACCCAGATTGTTGTATGACTGTCAGCGGATTGCAATATTTGCACACCAGCGTTAGTGAGTGCTTGAACGATTTTTGAAGCGACCCCCGGCACACCGCTCATTCCTGCTCCTACCGCCGAAACTTTCGCACAACCTTCCGTGATCTCCGGATGAAACCCGAGGACTTCCAATATATTTACAGCTTTTTCTGTAAGGGCTTCAGGCACAGTATAAACGACACCGGTCGGAGAAATATTGATGAAATCCACCGATATCCCAGCTTCTGCCATAGCCTTAAAAACTTCAGATTGGAGACGATAGGCAGACTCTTTCGTCTGAACTTTTATTTGGGTAATCGATGAAATATGTGCTATCCCAGTTATCATTCTGTCAGGGATATCCATTCCCAATTCAAGAAGTCTTGATGATGTAACCAATGTACCCATTTCCTGAGAATAGGTTGACCTGATTCGCATAGGTATTTTACCTTGCATCGCTATCTCGACAGCACGTGGATGGATTACCTTTGCGCCCTGATATGCCAGATTACATATCTCGTTATAGGTGACAATATCCAATGGGCGGGCAGTTTTCACCACTCGGGGATCAGCTGTCATAATACCATTGACATCGGTAAAAATTTCAATCCGGTCCGCTGCTAATGCAACACCAAGCGCAGCAGCACTTGTATCACTGCCCCCTCTGCCAATAGTCGTAATCTCACCTGATTCACTTTGTCCTTGAAAGCCGGCAATTACGACAACATCATTCTTTTCAAATTCCTTCAAGATCCGGCCTGGATTTACTTCCTTGATCTTCGCCTTGTTGAAGTCCTCAGTTGTCAAAAAACCCGCCTGCGCACCTGTTAATGCTGTTGCGGAAATATGGTTTTTTTGAAGCTCATTCGAAAGCACAACTGCAGATATTATTTCTCCACAAGACATTAACATATCCAACTCACGTTCAGAATTCTGATTGGAGGGATAATCAACAAGACCTAATAATGTATCTGTTGCATATGGATCAGGTTTTCGGCCCAACGCAGATACGACTACAGCTAGCTTATAGTCTTTAACTAAGGCATCTTTAATATGCTTTATAACGTGCTCCCTGTTTTCCTCCGATTGAACAGATGTTCCACCAAATTTTTGAACCAGTACTTGCATTATTTATAACACCTCTATTATTACCGGATACTGTATATTCATAAAGGAAGCAACAGGCTTCCTTTATGAATAATGATTATAGCCAATTATTTTTGATTAGGGATTGTGCAATCTGTACCGTATTCCATGCAGCACCTTTAAGGAGGTTATCGGAAACGATCCATAAATGGAAACCTCTTGGATTATCAAGATCCTTGCGAACACGGCCAACAAAAACATCTTCTTTATCTGCTGAACTTAAAGGTGTTGGATATACTTGTGCTTCCGGATCATCCTGCAGCACTACTCCATCTGCTGCCTCCAATACTTTCCACAGATCAGCTACATTTACGTCATCTTGGTCTACTTCAATATAAACACTTTCTGCATGCGACGTAAAGAATGGCAAGCGAACGCACGTAGCCGCCACCGACATATCGTTATCATGCATGATTTTCTTCGTTTCATTAATCATTTTCATTTCTTCAAACGTATAACCGTTTTCCCCAAATACATCGATTTGAGGCAGTGCATTAAATGCAATCGGATAATGGTTTTTGTCACCTTTAACGGGAAGCAGATTTGCTTCCACTTCTTCTTCATTCAGAATTTGCTGTGCCTGTACTTTTAATTCTTCTGTTGCCTGCGCTCCTGCACCTGATACAGCTTGATACGTAGATACAATAATTCGGTTCAGTCCAAAGGTATCCTTAATTGGTTTTAAGGCTGCAACCATCTGGATGGTTGAGCAATTTGGATTTGCGATGATTCCATTATGTTTTGCAATGTCTTCCTTATTTACTTCCGGTACAACTAGGGGAACACTCTCATCCATTCGGTATGCACTTGTATTATCCACCACTACAGCTCCATGCTTTACTGCCTCGGGTGCAAGCTCCTTGGAAACAGATCCTCCCGCAGAGAAAAGTGCAATGTCTATACCTTGAAAGCTTTCTGGGGTTGCTTCCTCTACCGTTACTTCGCTATTTCCAAATTGGATTTTCTTACCTGCAGATCTCTTTGAGGAGAGCAATTTCAGTTCATTTATTGGAAAATTTTTATCTTCTAGTAGCTGTATTATTTTCTCACCGACCGCTCCCGTTGCGCCGACAACTGCAACATTGTATGCTGTTTTCTGTGTCATTTGTAATGACTCCCTTCAAAATGGTAAAGTAAGTAACTTATAGTTTTTTATTTTAACATATTTTCAGGAGGATAAGGAATAATAATAGGTTGAAGTTGTTTACCCTTTAAAGCGGATTCTACACTTTCCAGTAAATAATCCAGTTTGGCAGTCATGGAATTGGGCTTATTAAACGGATCATCCTGCCCGAAAGGAATAAAGTAGATGTTTTTGCTGTTCATAAGTTTCATTAAGTTGGATCCATTCAATCCAAGTGCATCATTTGTCGTCACACCAAGCAAAACAGGCCGCTGATTTCTTAAGGTCGATTTTGCTGCCATCAACACCGGATTATCTGTAAGTGCATTTGCGAGCTTGCTTAATGAATTTCCTGTTAATGGAGCTATAACCATGCAGTCGAGAGGGGTTCTGGGCCCGAAAGGTTCAGCATCCGGGATGGTTCTTACAACCTTTTTCCCTGTAATGTTTTCCAGTTTTTCAATATGGTCAGTTGCTCTGCCAAATTTAGTATCCGTGTTTTGAACCGTGTAGGAGACAATCGGGATGACCTCTGCCTGCTCACTCATCAGTTTCTCTATTTGCGGAAACACCTGACTATGCGTATGGTGGGATCCGGTCAGACCAAAACCAATTCGCTTGCCTGCAAGACTCATATGGATTCCCTCTTTTCCTCTAAAATTTGTGTAATCACATCAGCCAAAATTTTACCTGCTGTTCTTGGGGCTACTATTCCAGGTAAGCTTTTTGCCAATATTGCTTTTATACCGCGTTTCTCAGCATATTCAAAATCTGTTCCCCCAGGTTTTGAGGCCAGATCAATTATGATCCCATTTGTCGGGAGGTTTTGAATTGCCTCCTTTGTTACAATTGGAGCGGGTATTGTATTTATTAGTACGTCACAGTTATCCGTGTGCTCTGAAAGCTTTTCCAAGGGGATTGCATGCAGGCCCATTTCCGTTATCCTTGCCAAGTCGCGAATGCTTCTTGCGCATACGGATACATTTGCACCCAATGCAGAGAATTTATTTGCCACTGTATTTCCCACCCGGCCGAAACCTGTAACAATCACTCGTGATGAATGTATCGTATGGTCTGTTTGCTCGAAAGCCATCATGATGGCACCTTCTGCAGTGGGGATTGAATTATAAATTGCTACATCATCACGGTCCAGTAAAGGAATCAATGAAACCCCAGCTTCATTTACTGCAGCTGATAAATAATCATTTGTTATGCCAGTAAAAATTACTGCGGACTTTTTTAATTTTTTAAACCATGATTTGCTCAAATTCGCCTTTTTCACAGAGAAAACCGTTTCAATATTGCCATCCATATCAGTACCTGTTATCGGTAGGACAATTGCATCCAGTTTGGACTGTTCCAGTTCTTCAATGTCAATTTGATTCAACTCTGTAAATCCTTGTTCCAGCTTGTCAAACCCGACGAGAATAATCGTTGTGTCAGGTAATTTTCTCAGTTGCCTGATTAGTTCTAAATAACGTGCATCTCCACCAATCACAGCTATTAATTGACTCATTATTCTTTTTACCCTCCAGACATCCATACCTTTATTCATTTTCTTTATAGCTTATGTGATACTACCTAAGGAGTGATTGTCAGTTATAAAAAAATGCTCTTTTGGGTGTCGTTATAATGAGGGACCGAAAGTGCGGGGCATATGATTTTTCTGATAACAGCGTAAAAAGAGGAAAAGGCCGATATCACAAAACGTGACATCAGCCTTTTCAAACATGTTTTATTCGAAGAAATTCTTTTCGATCATAATCATATCTTCTCCTATTTTCTTGATGGAATCCCATCTGATCCTTGTTTCCTCGCCTTCTTTTACCAATCCGAACCACTTATAGTTAGAAATGATAAAAGATTCAATCTGACCGGTTTCCTCGTTGATTTCCAAATCTGTCTGACCGAGTATCCCAAGCCTTGAACCTTCATTGACATTGATGATTTCTTTATCACTCATATCTCTAAACCGCATAGTTTAAGACCTCCTACAAATATGGATACTACATATATATGTAATGCTTGTTAACCTATGTATAAAAAAGCGGGCTATAAACCTTATATGGTTTCTGAGCCCGCTTTTCGCTAACTATTTTGTTGCTGCTGGTGCAATCAATGCACTCGATGCCGGATTATTGAACACTTGTTTAATTACCTGTTCAATCGTATCATGGTTGACCGCATCAATCTCCCGTATGATTTCATCCAGCGTTCGATGCCGCTGAAGCAGCAATTCATTCCTGCCATTTCTGGACATTCTGCTGTTCGTGCTTTCCAGGCTGAGCATTAAACTTCCCTTCAGCTGCTCCTTACTGTTCCGCAGTTCTTTGTCAGAAAGCCCTTCTTTAATCAACGTATCAACTGTTTTCTTAATCGTACCCTTAAGCAGGTCAAGCTGATCTTTACCTGTACCTGCATAGATTGTAAGCAATCCATTATCAAGAAATGTGGAATGGTATGAGAAAACGGAATATGCAAGTCCTTGTTTTTCCCTTATATCCTGGAATAACCTTGAACTCATACTTCCACCGAGTACATTATTCATGACCACAAGGCTGTATATATTTTCATCTTCCTGCGGCAACCCTTCAAAGCCTAAGCAAAGGTGTGCCTGTTCTGTGTCTTTGTTACGCTCAATCGTGTCAGCAAAAAAAGAAGGTTTCCGTATCTCCAGGTTATCCGCCGGTGACTCATAGTTGCCAAAATAGCTTTCTACTGTACTTATAAACGATTCTTCTACATTTCCTGCCACTGATACAACTACGTTATTAGGTGTATAGCGTTGTTCCACATACTTCCTGAGTATTGCCGGGTTAAACGACTTTAACTGTTCCTCCGTACCGAGAATGGAATATCCTAAAGGATGCTCACCATAGGACGCTTTTGCCAATAGATCATGAACAATATCATCAGGTGTATCCTCATACATTTTTATTTCTTCATAGACAACTTTCTTTTCACGTTCCAATTCCTCTTCATCAAAAGTGGAATTAAAGAACATGTCAGCGAGAATTTCCAAAGCGTATTCTTTATGAGTATCCAATACTTTTGCATAATAACAGGTATATTCCTTGGATGTAAAAGCATTAATCTGGCCGCCTATGGAATCAAATGCTTCCGCTATATCCTGTGCAGAACGTGTTTTAGTTCCTTTAAAAAACATGTGTTCCAAGAAATGGGATATACCATTATTTTCAACAGTTTCATTTCTCGAACCCGTTAATACCCATATACCAATTGTAACAGAACGAACGGCAGGTATTTTTTCTAAAACAATACGTAATCCATTTTTGCTGATATGCTTATCTACCAATATTATTTCCTCCTAATGTAGATGACCCCCGGCTTTACAGTACTAACGTTCCTCACTGAGAAGTAAATCTATCGTCCCTAATTTATATCCGCTGTCTTTAATTAATTTTATTAATTCTTCCAGCCCATTGGCAGTCGAAGATGTCGGATGCATAAGCACCGTTGCACCAGGGTGGATCTTTTCTTGTATCCGGTTTATCATAACAGAAACGGATGGATTCTTCCAATCAATCGTATCCACTGTCCACAAAATCGTTTCCATATCTAAATCGGAAGCGGCCTGTACTACCGCCTCATTGAAGCTTCCACTTGGAGGAGCGAACCACTTTGGTCTTTTACCTGTGATTGCCTTCAATATCTGATTCGTCTGGTCGATCTGTTCGATATTTTCCTTGTCAGATAACCTTGCCATATCTGGGTGGTTATAAGCATGATTTCCGATTAAATGACCTTGCTCATCAATCATCTTAACGATTTCTGCGTTTTCTTTAGCCCACTTGCCTTCAATAAAAAAGGTAGCTTTAACCTTATTGTCCTTTAATATGCGTAAAATTTCCGGAATATACTCTTCTCCCCACGAAACATTGATTAAAAATGCTACCATCTGTTTTTCCGGATGTCCACGGTAGATTGGAGAAGCAGGCAAATCCTTTATGGTAACTTCAGGAGGTATCTGGTCATAAACAAGTAAGGAATCGTCATAAACGCCGCTTTTTTTCATCTTTTCATAAGACTTTTCCACGTTCACTTTCAAACCATTTCTCCCGGCTGTCTTCTTCCATACCTTATCAATATAAGCATTTTGTGGTTCCTCAAAAAATGTTTTGCTCTTTTCCTCGATTTCCGTGTATAAGGAATCGCTTTGAACGATTGTCTGCGTTTCTATTGTTACTGGATTAATATCAAATGGATTATATTCCACATCGTATACCATAGCTACAAGGATTAGAAAAACGCATAAATTTACATATTTCCGGTATTTGCCCATACGTACCCCTCCCCATACATTTCTATGCACGGGAAGGACAAGTATGAATTTATTTAAATAGGATAATTCAATCAGCAGTGGCTTCTTGTACATTTCGTGTAATCTAAAAAAAGAAACTGAAATTCAGTTTCTTTTCCTTAAATGATGTTCTATTATTGTTTTGCTTTTTCTGCTCTTTCCTTTTCTTCCAGTATTACAGCTTTTCGGGAAAGATTTACTCGCCCTTGACGATCGATTTCTTTTACTTTAACCATAATCTGGTCACCGATGGAAACCGCATCTTCCACTTTATTTGTTCGTTCTTCGGCAAGTTCGGAAATGTGAACCAGACCATCCTTGCCCTTAAACAATTCAACAAAGGCTCCAAATTTTTCAATACGTTTGACTGTACCGAGATACATTTGTCCGACTTCTACTTCACGAACGAGATCCTCGATAATTTTCTTCGCTTTGTCGTTCATGGATGAATCCGTTGAGGATATGAACACACTGCCATCCTGTTCAATGTCAATCTTAACTCCGGTCTCATCGATAATCTGATTGATTTGTTTACCGCTTGGTCCGATAACATCACGGATTTTGTTCGGATTAATGGCCATTGTCAGGATCTTCGGAGCAAATTCGGAAAGCTCTGTTTTCGGTTCGTTGATCGTAGCAAGCATGGATTCAAGAATTTGCATACGGCCTTTTTTCGCTTGTGTCAATGCCTCTTCCAGAATCTCTCTTGATAATCCAGCTATCTTAATATCCATTTGAAGAGCAGTAACCCCTTCAGATGTCCCTGCAACTTTAAAGTCCATATCACCTAAAGCATCTTCCATACCTTGAATATCAGTTAGAATCGTATAATCATCTCCTGATTTCACAAGACCCATTGCTATTCCGGCTACAGGTGCTTTAATCGGTACTCCGGCATCCATCATCGCCAATGTACTTGCACAGATACTTGCCTGGGAAGTGGAACCGTTGGATTCAAGTACTTCTGAAACCAGGCGAATCGTATATGGGAAATCCTTTTCATCCGGTACTACTTTTTCAAGCGCACGTTCACCTAGTGCACCATGGCCAATTTCGCGGCGTCCAGGTCCTCTAATCGGTCCTGTCTCCCCTACACTGTATTGCGGGAAGTTATAATGATGCATAAATCGTTTTGACTCTTCAAGGTCCAAACCATCCAAAATCTGGACATCTCCCAAAGCCCCTAACGTACAAACACTTAAGGCTTGAGTTTGTCCACGTGTAAATAATCCTGACCCATGTGTTCTTGGCAGCACATGTATACGTGAGGAAAGCGGACGAATTTCCTCCGGTTTACGGCCATCAGGACGTACTTTCTCTTTCGTGATCAAACGGCGTACTTCTTCTTTCACCATTTTATCCAAAATGGATTTAACTTGTTTGATTTCTTCCGGTTCCGTTTCTTCATATGCTTCGAGAACTTCTTCTTTCACATTGGCAATTGCTTCTTCTCTTGCATGCTTTTCCTGGACTTGGATCGCTTCAACTAATTTATCTTTTGCTTCAGCTTCAACGTTAGCGGTCAGATTTTCATCCAATTCGAACAAGTCGATTTCTGATTTCTCGACTCCTGCTGCTTTCACGATTTCTTCCTGGAATGCAACAAGACGCTTTATTTCCTCATGACCAAACATTATCGCTTCGAGCATTACTTCTTCGGGTACTTCATCTGCTCCAGCTTCTACCATGTTAATGGCATCTTTCGTTCCGGCGACAGTCAGCTCGATATCACTTTTTGCTTCCTGGTCAATGGTCGGGTTGATGATGAACTCTCCATCAACTCGTCCAACATTTACACCAGCAATAGGCTCTGCAAATGGGATGTCGGAAGTGCTGAGTGCGATTGATGAACCAATCATCGCTGCGATTTCAGATGGGCAGTCCTGATCAACACTCATTACAGTGCTGATAACCTGCACTTCATTTCTGAACCCATCAGGGAATAAAGGTCGGATTGGACGGTCAATTAAACGGGATGAAAGAATCGCTTTCTCACTTGGACGACCTTCACGCTTAATAAACCCTCCTGGGATTTTACCTACAGCATATAAACGTTCTTCATAATTAACGGTTAATGGGAAAAAAGGTAAATCCTTTGGTTGTTTCGATGCTGTGGCCACAGACAATACTGATGTATCTCCGTAATGAACCATACACGCGCCATTTGCCTGTTTTGCCAGTTCTCCAAGCTCAATCGTGAATTTCTTTCCTGAGATCTCTGTGGAGAATACTTGTTTTTCTTCTGCCATTAGTAATAGTGCTCCCTTCAATACAGCTTTCTATTTTTCATTCTATAGTTTATAGAACTAAATGTAAATTTTATCCTGATTTGTAATACGGTTGGATTCCTCTTTATAGAATAAACGATAGAAGTACAGGAATCAAACCGCAAGTACACACTTTAATGTTACTTGGCGAATAAATGAAGTTAAATTATGTAATAGATATCCTGCAACGTTAATAAAAGCTAATAGAAAAAGCAGGATTTCTCCTGCTTTTCCATAAAAATTATCGGCGTAGACCGAGTTTTTTAATTAATTCACGGTAACGAGTAACATCTTTGTTACGTAGGTAAGTTAGCAAGTTACGACGTTTACCAACCATTTTCAAAAGACCACGGCGTGAATGATGATCTTTCTTATGAACACGCAGGTGTTCGTTCAGTGCATTGATATCTTCAGTAAGTACAGCGATTTGTACTTCCGGAGAACCAGTGTCAGTTTCATGAACTTTGTATTCATTGATGATTTCGTTTTTACGTTCTTGTGTGATAGCCATATGGCGCACCTCCTGATATTATGATTATATCCCCGATCTCCCAGCAAACGTCGGAGTTACGATTTGCCAAGGGACGGTTTTACGTTAACAAGCATAACCTTTCCGGCATAAAAAATCAAGTACCAGAGTCGATTTCTTAATCAGACTCTATCTGAGAAATAGGCACGGACATTTTGATCATCCAACGCCATTTGCTTAATTAATGCATCTGCACTGTCAAATTTTTCTTCATCGCGCATATATCTATGCCATTCTACATGCAATTCTTCTCCATATAAATTATTGTTATAGTCGAATATGTTTATTTCAACGGAGAGGTCCTCTCTGTCCTCGGTAAAGGTTGGATTTGTACCGATGTTCGCCATACCTTCATATATTTCATTTTTATAGATTACCCTTACTGCGTAAACTCCTTTTTTAGGGAGTAATATATCTTCATGCAGACGGAGATTGGCCGTAGGATAACCCAGCTCCCTTCCGCGTTGGTCACCTTTGACTACGATACCACTAAAGGATAAAGGACGTCCCAGCAGCTTGTTTGCTTCCTCTAAATCTCCATTTTTCAGAAGGTGCCGGATTTTGGTGGAACTTATTTTGTCATCTTCGAGTGTAACTTTATCTATCGTTGTATAACCGAACATATTGCGCGTAAACTGCTCGATATTTTTCATGTTCCCCTGTCCTTTATGGCCAAAAGAATAATCAAACCCTGCTACAAGATGCTTGATGTTTAGACCGATAATAAAATGATCGATGAATTCCTGAGGTGATAGCTTAGACAGTTCCTCATTGAATTTGATTATATACAGACGATCTACATCAAGTCGTTTCAGTAATTCCTGTTTTTGTTTCAATGGAGTGATATACTTTACGTGCTGTACACCTTTTTTCAAGACTACCGACGGGTGAGGATGAAATGTAATGACTGCGCTGTCCATTTCATTCTTTTCTGCTTCTTTAACAGCTTTTTTTATGACTTGCTGATGTCCTTTATGTATCCCATCAAAAAAGCCAATAGCACTTACAGTCTCCGGTAATTCATCCAGCACCAAAGTATGTGGATAAGTCAATTCGATTGTTCTCATTCTCATTCACCTGCACTTTTTATCAATTCATACACCGAAAACACGAACCGGCTTTATTTGCTCAGGATGATCAGGGTGTTGTTGATAGATTGCTAATAACTGCCCATGATGCATGATAACAAATGGGTCAGTCTCAAGTCTTTCAGCCGGTATTGGAAGCTTCTGTCCATTTAGGACTTTTCGCTTTATGTCGTCGTTAACTTGAAGTGTATCAAGATGACTCAACCCTTCCAAAACCGGTCTCAACAAATGGTTCTGCTCATTCTTCTCAGCCGCTTCTTCTATAGTATCAAATGTAATGGTATTTTTCTCAGAAAATGTACCCGTTTCTGTACGGACAAGTTCAGACATATGGGCAGGGTAACCTAATTTTTTCCCAATATCCACGCATAATGTCCGAATATATGTACCTTTGGAACATACGACCCGCATCCGAATCGTATGATTTGCGGGATTAACGGACAATTTATCAAGCTCATAAATTGTCACTTCCCGTTCAGGCCGTTCCACTTTCTTGTTTTCCCTCGCATATTCATACAGTTTTTTTCCATTTACTTTTACAGCAGAATACATGGGAGGTACTTGAACTATTTTCCCTGTAAACGATGTAAGCGCCGAATCAATTTCAGTTTCTTCAGGCATCAAGAGTACTTCCGCCTGCTCGACTACACTGCCGTGTGCATCCTCCGTATCTGTTGCCGTCCCGAGCTTAACCTCCGCAATATACGTTTTTTTCGTATCCGTAAGAAAAGGAACGATTTTCGTAGCCTGACCTATGCAGATAGGTAAGACCCCTTCCACTTCCGGATCAAGAGTCCCTGTATGTCCTACCTTTTTTGTCTTGAAATATCTTCGGCATTTCATGACACAATCATGTGATGTATATCCTTTTGGCTTCCATAATGGTAAGATACCATCCATTTAACCAGCCTCCAATGGGTAGTATATTGTATGTAAATGAGTGTATGGAAAAATCTGACCCGTCATTTAACTTGTAACAAGGTCAGATTCATCAATTTCTATTTATTTAAATCCTTCAAGATGGATTCAATCCGGTTTCCATATTCGAATGCTTCATCAAATTCAAAAGTCAATTCGGGTGTTTTGCGAAGACGGATTCGATTTCCGATTTCCGAACGGATAAATCCTTTTGCTTTTGCAAGACCCATAAGTGTATCCTGTTTTTTCTTTTCATCACCCAAAACAGATATGAATACCTTTGCCTGCTGCAGGTCACCCGTAACTTCCACATCTGTAACCGTGACAAAACCAACTCTGGGGTCTTTTATTTTCCGAGTCAGAATATCGCTTAATTCCTTTTTCATTTGTTCAGCTACCCTGTTTGCTCTTAATTCAGCCATTTTTATTCACCTCAGTTAAAATGAGACTTTATAATCGCTCCACATTTGTTATGGTGCGTTCAAGCTCTGTAAATCCATCTATTGTACCCAATGCGCTATTGATTATCTTTTCGGCATGCACATAATCCGTGGAAATTGCTACGATACCAATTTTCGTCCGCTGCCACAAATCATGATAAGCGATTTCCGTGACAGCTACATTAAAATTATTATGCAATTTTGCCAATATCTTTTTTATTACTGAACGTTTTGCCTTTAGTGAATGTCCTTCATACATGAAACACTCTACCTCAGCATATACGATCATTTGCGCTCAATTTCTTCCATGACGAAGGCCTCGATAACGTCGCCTTCTTTGATGTCGTTAAAGTTGGAAATAGTTATCCCACACTCATAGTTTTTCGCTACTTCCTTCACATCATCCTTAAAACGTTTAAGTGCCAACAATTCCCCTTCATAGAGAACTACCCCATCACGGATAAGTCTTACACCTGCATCACGGGTAATTTTACCTTCCGTTACATAGCTACCGGCAATCGTCCCGATTTTGGAAACCTTGAATGTTTCCCGCACTTCTGCTTGTCCGATTACCTTCTCCTCAAATTCAGGGTCCAGCAGTCCTTTCATTGCCGACTCTATCTCCTCGATGGCACTATATATCACCCTGTGCAGACGAATATCAACTTTTTCGGATTCAGCAGCATTTTTAGCATTTACATCCGGACGAACATTGAAACCAATAACAATTGCATTTGAAGCTGAGGCAAGGATAATATCGGATTCTGTAATAGCCCCTACGCCAGTGTGAATGATTTTAATGTTGACACCTTCCACTTCAATTTTGCGTAGAGAAGCTGCAAGTGCCTCTACTGACCCTTGAACATCTGCTTTTACAATGATATTCAATTCTTTCATTTCACCTTGTTTAATTTTATCAAATAAATCTTCCAGACTAACTTTGGATTGTTCGCCGCGATTTGCGACAATATGTTCTTGCTGACGAGCTTCTCCAATTTGACGCGCTTTTTTCTCATCGTCAAATACGAGGAATTGGTCTCCGGCCTGTGGCACATCATGTAACCCGGTAATTTCGACCGGTGTAGAAGGTCCAACTTCAGTTACACGTTTACCGATATCATTTACCATAGCACGAACACGTCCATACGTATTACCGACAACGATAGCATCTCCGACATGAAGTGTGCCGTTTTGTACCAATAATGTAGAAACAGATCCTCTTCCTTTGTCTAATTGTGCATCTATTACTGTACCGAAAGCATTCGCATTCGGATTCGCCTTTAATTCTTCAACTTCTGCTACAAGCAAGATCATTTCCAGTAAATCATCGATTCCTTCATCTTTGATTGCAGAGATATTAACGAAAATGGTGCTACCGCCCCAATCTTCCGGAATCAGTTCATATTCTGTAAGCTCTTGCATGACACGGTCAGGATTTGCACCTTCTTTATCCATTTTGTTGACAGCAACAATGATTGGAACTTCAGCTGCTTTCGCATGATTGATCGCTTCGACAGTTTGTGGCATTACACCATCATCTGCTGCAACTACAAGAATCGCAATATCTGTAACCTGTGCACCACGTGAACGCATGCTTGTAAAGGCCGCATGACCAGGTGTATCCAGGAAGGTAATCTTCTTCCCGTCATTTTCAACTTGATATGCACCTATATGCTGGGTGATGCCTCCTGCTTCTCCTGCTGTTACTTTCGTATGTCTAATTGAATCAAGCAATGTTGTTTTACCATGATCAACGTGACCCATAATCGTAACAACAGCAGGTCTTTCAATCAGGTTTTCTTCATTTTCTTCCTGAATATATTTATCAAAATCTGTATCTTCTAAAATGATTTCTTTTTCTACTTCGACATCATATTCGCCACAGATCAGTTCTATTGCATCGTCATCGAGATCCTGGTTTTTTGTTGCCATAACCCCCATAAACATAAGCTTCTTGATGAGCTCAGCTGGTTCTTTGTTCAGCTTGGAAGCTAACTCACTTACTGCCAATGTGTCGCTATAGGTGATTTTTTTTGGTGTTTCCTTTACAGGTTTTTGGGCATTGGCTGCCTGTTGATTACCCTTTTTAGGTCCTTTTTGTTTCTTGTTTTTATGATTTGGTTTATTATGCTGACTGTTATTTTTGAAGCCGGAATTCTGCTTTCCGTTCTTCGCCTGCTGGTTTGAATTCTGTTTCTTTTGGTTATTTTGATCCGCATTGTTTTTCTCAGTTGGGTTAGCCGTTTCCGGTTTCTCCTTTGCATTGAACTTTTCATCCAATTTCTTCACCATATCATCTGATAATGTTGACATATGGTTGGATACTTCCTCATTTAGGCCTTTTAAATAATTTATTACATCTTTACTAGTTGTATTGTTTGATTTTGCATATTCATATACACGCATTTTACTCATACGTTCACCCCCGAATTTGATTACCCGAGCAACGATTTTATCTTGGCAGCAAAACCTGCGTCCAAGATAGCAATAGCTACTCTGTGGGATTTCCCAATTGCATGTGATATTGTTTCTCTATCATCTGCAATCAAAAAAGGTACTTCATAGTATTTACATTTATCCATTAGTTTTTTTTTCGTCTGTGGTCCAATATCACTGGCAAGCAGTACCAGTTTCGCCCTTTTGGCTCGAATGTCTTTTACAATCGTTTCTTCCCCAACGGAGCATTTACCTGCACGATATGCAAGACCGACGATGTTTAAGTAATTATTTTTCATTTTGCGTTCCATTAACAAGCTGTTTTAATTCTTCATAGATGCCAGCATCTATTTCTGTATTAAATGTCCGATTCAACACATTCGATTTTTCCGCTTTTTGAATAACATCCAAATCACGTGATAAGTATGCTCCACGCCCATTTTTCTTCCCTGTGGGATCGACAAACACCATGCCTTCTTTATTACGCACGACACGAATAAGGTCTTTTTTCGGTTTCATCTCATTCGTGACGATACATTTTCTTTCAGGTGTCTTTCTTTTTTGTACCATTAAAAACCCTCCCTTATTCAAACAAATCCTCATTGTTGTCAGAATAGGAATCTTCATTCTCTGTTTCAGTCAATAATCCTTCTTCTCTTGCTTCCGTTTCACTCTTGATGTCTATTTTCCACCCTGTCAACTTGGCAGCAAGTCTCGCATTCTGACCACGTTTCCCGATAGCCAATGATAATTGGTAATCAGGGACAATGACAGTCGTTGCCTTTTCCTCTTCATTAACCAATACATCAACTACCTTAGATGGGCTTAATGCATTTGATACGTATACGACCGGATCTTCTGACCATTCGACGATATCAATTTTTTCACCCTTCAATTCATTTACGATTGCCTGGACACGCTGCCCCCGCTGACCAACACATGAGCCTACAGGATCAATCTCGGGATCCTGGGCATAAACTGAAATTTTCGAGCGGTCTCCAGCTTCTCTGGCAACCGATTTTATTTCCACTGTTCCGTCGAAAATTTCCGGAACTTCCATTTCAAACAATCGTTTTAACAGACCCGGATGCGATCTTGAAATATAAATTTGTGGTCCTTTACTCGTGTTCTCCACTTTTGTCACAAATACTTTCAACCGGTCATGCACGTTATATTCTTCAGTAGGCATCTGTTCGGTTTCCGCCAGTTTAGCTTCTATCTTCCCAAGATTAACATAAACGAATCGTGGATCTTTACGTTGAATGATACCTGTCATGACATCTTCTTCACGATCAATATACTCGGAGAATATAACTCCGCGTTCAGCTTCACGAACTCTTTGTGTAACAACTTGTTTTGCTGCCTGGGCTGCAATACGGCCGAAATCTTTAGGTGTCACTTCCACTTCTATAACGTCTTCCAGTTCATAATTAGGATCTATTTTTTTTGCCTCGTCCATAGAGATCTCAAGCTGATTGTCCTCTACTTCTTCTACAACCGTTTTTCTGGAATAGACACTCATCTTTCCGGTCACTTCGTTAAGCTCGACCCTAACGTTCGTTGCAGATTTAAAGTTCTTCTTATAGGCAGAGATCAGGGCGGCTTCCAATGCTTCCATTAGAATATTCTTATCAATTCCCTTTTCCTTTGCCAAATTATCAATCGCATCAAACAACTGACTGCTCACTTTTATTTTCCCCCTTTAATCAAAACATAACAGCTAGTCTTGCTTTTGCTATCTTGTCATATGGTATTTCAACCGTTTTTTTCCTTGTTTTAATTTTATATTCTATTGTTGCTGTATCATCTTTAAATTCCTTCAGGATTCCTTCAAATTCCTTTTCCCCATCAATGCGTTCATATAGCTTTATGAAAACATTATGGTTGACATACTTTACGAAATCCTCTTTTGATTTTAACGGTCGTTCCACACCTGGGGAGGAAACTTCCAGAAAATAAGGTTCTTTTATCGGATCTGTCTCATCCAGCTTCTCGCTTAACTGTTCTGACACTTCTCCACATTCTACAATATCGACTCCGCCTTCCTTGTCGATATAGACCCTTAGAAACCAATTTTTGCCTTCTTTAATATACTCGATATCTGCTAACTCGAGATCCTTTTCTTTTAAGATAGGGGTAACCAATTCTTCTGTAATTTGAATCACTTGGGAGCTCAAAGTTCGTCCTCCTTTAATGGCACTATTTATAGCTTATTATAAACCAATCTGACCAATTTCATTTGGAACAGCCAAAATCAATATAAAACCCCTGCCGGATGATGTGGCTAGGGGGAAGCTTTCCAAAAATCGAAAACAGTATGAAGAAAGAGTGGGTAAAAAACCCACTCTTCAAACCGTTCGTATCATTACTTTCCAAAAGAAATTATACCATAAAAGCATTTCACGTGCAACATAGAGACCTTTCTGCACTACTTAAACTCCATAAAATCTTCTAATGCCTGTTGAAGCGATGCTTTTGTTTCGATGCTTTTCCCATACGATAAGTCATGATCGATAAAATGGGTCACTACTTCAGGGCGCATACCGGTAATAATGGCTTTACAACCCATCATCGTAACTCCTTCAATCAGTTTCATAAATAGCCGAATAGCATTGGCATCCATTTTAGCTAAACCCGAAAGGTCTACAATCAACGTTTGAACACCTTTACTGCTAATATCATTTAAAACTTTCTCTTCAATAATGTTCCCTCGAAACTCATCCAGCATACCGATAAGCGGCAGAATACTTACCCTTCCAGTCACTGGGATAATTGGCGCAGAGAGACTCTTCACGAGCTTGTTTTTCGATTCAAGCAATTTATCCTTATACTCCGAATAGCTCAGGAAGAAAGAACGGAAAAACTCATCAAACAGACTATTGATATTAACTTGCAGATTATAGTATTCTTCTTTTTGATTAAACTTATTGCCGTTTTGGTCATACTCATAAAGGAATTTCCAAAGTGTCTTCCTTACTGCCTGGATCCACTCAAGCTTGAAGGCTAGCGTCAAATTATGCCCAGCCCACGCAACCCCTTCTCTAGTTCCCAGATCGGTAACATATTTCGGTTTATTATCCAATACACTTAATACGAGATTATAAGCATTTTCCAGTAAATTGATATTTCCGATTAACTTGATTTCCTCTACTTTATCCCGAACATGTACAGCTTCTTCAAGCAATTTTTTCTCAAATCTTCCTCTGTTTTCTATAATAAATTCTTTTAATTCCTGGTCTCCTTCATATTGCAAATTCACGCAATCATCCCCTAAGAATATATTAAATAAAAGGTTTTTGAATGTTTTCTAAAATTCCCTCACTATTATAGCATATCGATGTAAGATAGACCTAAATGTTCATCTTGAGAGTTAAAGCATATATACCTTATTCTTCAGAGCAGACAGAATCAGAATAGCGATAATTGGTTCTTATCTGCCATGCCTTCCAGACAACCATGATTGTCCAAATACTCGAGAACTGTTTTAGATATCTTACTTCTTTCCCGAAGGTCTTCTTTGGACAAAAATTCTCCTTCTTCACGGGCTTTTACAATATTAAGCGCAGCATTCGTACCCAATCCATCGACAGCATTGAAAGGAGGAAGTAAACTATTGCCATCAACGATAAAATCGGTGGCACTTGATTTGTATAAGTCAACTTTTTTAAAGGAGAATCCACGTTCACACATTTCAAGAGACAGTTCCAAAACGGTAAGCAAGCTTTTTTCTTTCGGTGTAGCATCATTACCTTTCACTGTAATGCTCTCCATACGGCTGCGAATTGCATCGGATCCTTTAATCATTGTGTCCAGTTCAAAATCATCTGCTCTGACCGTGAAATAAGCAGCATAAAAAAGTATCGGGTGGTGGACTTTAAAGTAAGCAATCCTAACTGCCATCAATACATATGCCGCGGCATGGGCTTTCGGGAACATGTATTTTATTTTTTTACAGGACTCAATATACCAGTCCGGAACATTATGTTTTTTCATTTCCGTTATCCATTCATCCTGCAGACCTTTCCCCTTCCGAACAAACTCCATAATTTTAAATGCCAAGGAGGGTTCGAGGCCTTTGTGCATCAGATAGACCATTATATCATCCCGACAGCCGATAACGTCGGGAAGCTCGCATATGCCATCATTAATTAGATCCTGGGCATTCCCCAACCATACATCAGTACCATGTGATAGCCCCGAAATGATCAATAATTCTGCAAAAGTACTTGGTTTGGTATCTTCAAGCATCTGCCTTACAAACTTCGTACCAAACTCCGGAACTCCAAGTGTCCCAGTCTTACAATTAATTTGGTCTGCAGTTACGCCAAGTGATTCCGGTCCCGAGAATATTTTCATTACTTCAGGATCGTCTGTTGGAATGGTTTTCGGATCCATTCCGCTTAAGTCCTGTAGCATACGAATGACTGTCGGATCATCGTGACCAAGAATATCCAATTTCAGCAAATTATCATGAATCGAGTGGAAATCAAAATGAGTTGTCCGCCACTCACTCGTGCGATCGTCTGCAGGAAATTGTATTGGTGTAAAATCATAAATTTCCTTGTCATCAGGCACGACTATGATTCCGCCCGGATGCTGGCCGGTCGTTCGCTTTACTCCTGTACAGCCCTGCACCAGACGATCAACTTCGGCATTTTTATAAACTAATTGTTTGTCAGATGCATAGCCTTTGACATAGCCATAGGCTGTTTTTTCTGCTATGGTTCCAATCGTTCCTGCACGGTATACATTATCGACGCCAAATAATTCCTTTGTGTAATTATGCGCTCTCGGCTGATAGGCCCCAGAAAAATTCAAATCGATATCAGGAACTTTGTCTCCTTTAAAACCAAGGAACGTTTCAAACGGGATGTCCTGTCCGTCTTTTTGCAGAGGTGTATCACACTCCGGACAATTTTTATCCGGTAAATCGAAGCCGCTGGCCACAGATCCATCCGTAATAAAATCGCTGTAATGACATTTTTCACAAACATAATGTGGTACAAGCGGGTTAACCTCAGTTATTTCCGTCATCGTTGCAACAAAGGAAGAACCAACCGATCCCCTTGAACCAACAAGGTAACCATCATCAAGTGATTTTTTTACGAGTTTATGAGAAATTAAATAGATTACTGCAAATCCATTCCCTATAATACTGTCCAATTCCTTCTCGAGACGGTCTACAACAATCTGTGGTACGGGGTCCCCGTATATCATCTTCGCACGTGTATAACAAAGGTCACGCATATCCTGTTCAGCACCTTCGATCGTAGGAGTATACAGGCCGTCTTTCACGGGAGAAACTTCTTCCAGTTCATCTGCTATTGCATTCGTATTTTTGACTACAATTTCATGTGCGACTTCATCACCTAAAAATGAAAAACTATCGAGCATTTCATTTGTGGTGCGGAATGGTGTATCCGGAAGGGTCTGCCTGTTTAACGGGTTTCCTGCTTGCGCGGCTATCAGGATTTGGCGATACTGTTTATCATGCTCATCTATATAATGTACGTTACCTGTCGCTACAACAGGTTTATTAATACGTTTTCCCAAATCCACCAATTTTTTAATGATGTCCAGTATTTGAGATTCATTTTGTACAAGGTCTTTTTCGATTAAATGTACATAATTTGCAGGTGGCTGAACCTCGATATAGTCATAAAATTCTGCAGCCTGTTCAGCTTCCTCCGCAGATTTCTGCATCATTGTTTCAAAAACCTCTCCCTTGTCACATGCGGTTCCGACCAATATTCCTTCACGGTGCTTCTGCAATAGAGATCTTGGAATACGCGGAACCCGGTAAAAATAATCAATATGTGCACTGGAAACGAGCTTGTACAGGTTTTTCAAGCCTTCCTGTGTTTTTGCAAGCAGTGTGCAATGATAGGGTCTGGAGCGCTGGTAGGCATTACCTTCACCCATATGATTATTTAATTGGTGATGATTCGTAATATCTCTGCTTAAGAGCCTTTGAACCAGTTTCCATAACAGATATCCGGTAGCTTCCGCATCATAAATTGCGCGGTGATGTTGGGTCAGCTCAATGTCCAAGTGCTTACAAAGTGTATTCAACCGGTGATTTCTTAATTCCGGTATTAGAAATCTGGCAAGCTCCAAAGTGTCAATCACTGGATTTTTCGCCTTTTCGTAGTCAAAACGTTTGAATCCCTGATTAAGAAATCCCATATCAAAGCTGGCATTATGGGCAACAAGAATATCGTCGCCCATCCATTCATGGAAGTTCTTTAGTACTTCTTCTACTTCCGGTGCGTCTTTAACCATATCGTCCGTGATGCCTGTCAGATCAATTGTGGTCTGTGACAACGGATGATGCGGATTTGCAAATGCTTCGAAACGGTCAACAATCTCACCTTGATATATTTTGACTGCAGCCAATTCTATAATCGTATCGTATACCGCCGAAAGTCCTGTTGTCTCCACATCAAAAACAATATAAGTTTCATTTTCCAAGTCCCGATCTGACTCATTGTAAGCGATTGGAACACCATCATCTACCAAATTAGCTTCTACGCCATACAGCACCTTAATGTTATGCTTCTGACCTGCAGCATGTGCATCAGGAAAACCTTGCACACCAGCATGATCCGTAATTGCAACAGCTTTATGGCCCCACTTTGCAGCCTGTGTTACGAGTACTTCAGGAGATACGACTGCATCCATTTGGCTCATTGTCGTATGGGCATGAAGCTCCACTCGTCTTTCATCTTCAGGGGCTTCATCCATTCGGCTGGCAACTTTAATTTCATGGATATCGTTTGCCATCATTGCCAGTTCATTGGTATACATATCTGTTTGTATACTTCCCCTGGCTTTGATCCACATTCCTTTTTTCACATCCGCAAATTTCGCTGCATCTTCATCACCTTTAGAAAACATTTTAATCTGTAGGGAATCTGTATAATCAGTTGCTTTAATAATCAAAAGACTTCTGCCTGAGCGCAGTTCTCTGACCTCCGAAGCGAATATGTAACCCTGGATAGTAACTCTTCGTTCTTCCTCAAGAATTTGATCCATCGTGATTGCTTCTTCCGGTATTTTATATCCAATCGAGAGTGGTCGATTTTCATGATTGGATTTTTCTTTATCCCGCTTTTCCTTTTCCTGAACTGTTTTTAAAACGAGCTGCTGATCCTCCAATGCTTTTTGGTCTCTGAATTTTTGCAGGTCGACTGCATCGGTTTTGACATTAATATCTAAAGCATAAGCAATGACACCTATTTTATCGCAATAATTTCTGAAATCTGCCTCAAGTCTCTTTTTTAAAGCACTTGCCTCCGCATCACTTCTGGCAGTTAACATAATCTTATTATTGTTTACTTCGGGAATCTGATTATGAACCAAATCTCTGTAAGCAGGAGATAATTGCGTCAGTGATGTAAGAAAATGCTTCCAATAGCCACGAATCGTTTCATCGTCACATGTTTTGTCCCCAGCCTTAATCGTCAATTCCACTTTGGCAATCTGCTGAAAAGCTTGCTGAAGTTTTGACATAAACTGCTGGTATATAGCAATAGGAAGCACACACTTTACATATATATGAAAATGCCAAATCTTTGATTGTTTAAATACTTCCAGTTTTTCTAAGTAACTGTCATTAAAATATTTATTTATATGTTCTTCGGACATTTCTAGCTGTTTCAATAATAAATCCATCTTTTCTTTTTTGGATATGTCCATTCATTACACCTCCTGCAACAAAAAGAATTGCAATAATAATGCAAACCCTTGTCAAAATGAAGACAAGGGCATAGCTTTCTAAAAAAATAAGAAAGTAAAAATATTGGCAGCAATTAACTTTTACACATAAACAGCCGCGTCCAGCTCCGGTTCCTAGAAACTCCTGTCATAAGCAATGGACATTCCAAGCGTGTAAACCATGCGCTTTCCAGTCCCTTGCTTATGCATGCGTTTCTGAACAGTCACCTCCGCTTTCGTTTCTTATGAACTTACAGGAATAAACGCTGGATATCGTTCCATGTGACTACAATCATCAGGAGCATTAAAAACGCAAACCCCACGAAATGGAAAATCCCTTCTTTTTCAGGAGCGATTGGTTTCCCTCTTAACGCTTCGACTCCAACAAATAGTAATCTGCCTCCATCAAGGGCCGGAAGTGGCACGAGGTTGATAATCCCTAAGTTAATGCTCAACATGGCTGTCCATAACATTAAATTCATAAACCCGGTTTGAACTACTTGGTCTGTTGCATCATAAATACCAACGGGACCTGACAGCATTTCTATAGAGACTTGGCCGGTAACAAGCATCAGCAGATTGGTTAAAATTAATTTAGTCGTTTCATATGTTTGCTGAAAACCGTATTTAAAAGTTCCCAACACTGATTTTTCGAAACCTTGAAAAACACCAATTTGGCCGATGGTAACCGGGTCACCTTGCTGGTCCATTACTTGAGCTTCGCCAGGAACAACTGTAATTGGCTGCTCCTCACTATCCCGCAGGACGAGCATGTTCAACTCTTGACCGGGATTGGCTCTTACGATTGAAGTAAATTCTTCCCAGGTGGAAATTGATTGATCTTCAATCTGTATGACAATGTCATCCCGCTGGAACCCTGCTTCTTCTGCAGGTGTGTCTGGTTGGATCTCTCCCATTTTCGCTTCTTCCACAGGAACACCTTGCACCAATCCTATAATAATAAAGATAAAAATCGCCAGAATAAAATTCATCATTGGTCCGGCAAATAATTGCATTGCCCGTTGCCCAACCGTTTTGGAAGCAAATTGCCGATCATATGGCGCAATTTGTGTTTCTCGTTCATCCATTACGAAAAATGCCTTCCGATCTATCTCAAATCGCAGCTTATTATCTTCTTCATCAATTTCATAACCTTCGATAATAAGCTGATGGTCTAGATCAGCATGTTCCACTTCAATTACTCTCGCATTTGGATGCTTCGACTTATTGTTAACAATAATTTTGGAGACTTTATCACGATCATTGAATTCAATCCCGATATGATGCCCAGGTTTTAATTCAATTATTTCGGGGTCTTCTCCCGCAACCCTTACATATCCACCCGCCGGGATCAGGCGAATGGTATATAATGTTTCGTTCTTTGTAAACGAGAACACCTTCGGACCAAATCCGATCGCAAATTCACGGACGAGCATACCCGCACGTTTTGCAAATATCATATGGCCCCATTCATGTATAAATACGAGCAGTCCGAACATGAAAATAAATGCTATTACAGTGGTCAATAAAAACACCTTCCTTTTATTGGAGCCGGTATTGTCTTTTGAAGCAAATTTAAGCATGTACTCCGATAAAATTATATTCAAACTTTAAATAAAGTTTAACCTGTTTATAATCATCTGTTCAAGTTTTTTTAATGTCTTGCACATATCACTGCTAACCACACCTCAGATGAAGTGGATAAAGTGAAGCAACGGCAAAACAAACAATAAGCTGTCAAACCTGTCCAATATGCCACCATGGCCCGGCAATATTTTTCCTGAATCCTTTACTCCATAATTCCGTTTAAATGCAGATTCAACCAGATCGCCAATCTGGCCGAAAATGGATGCGAGAATAGTTACCGCAATGACAATTAACATGGAATGGGGAAACGGACTAACCAAGTGGAAAACAATCGCAACCGCACATGCCAACATGACTCCACCTAAAGCACCCTCAATCGTTTTATTCGGACTGATCGTCGGCCATAGCTTCTTCTTTCCAAATGCTCGTCCAAAGAAATATGCACCCGTATCAGTGGCCCAAATAATAAAAAATGCATATAGTATGTTACTTATTGCATTATCTCCTGCTCTAGTTTCCAACAGATAGAAAAATCCAAGACCAACATAAAAAGCAGCCAGTAAAATAAACCCTACATGGTCAAAAGTAAATTTGTTTTTAACCAATACTGTATATGACAAAAGCAGCAATATAATCAGAGCAATCATATCAAACTTCGTAAACCAGCTGGAATCCAATATTGGAGATGTGCTCGGTATCAAGAGCAACCATAATAATATGATAACCAATATATTCGGGATCAGATACTTTCCGATATCTCTCATTCTGATTAATTCCAATAGCCCGACAGTTGCAATGAGATAAACTAAAAGTGTAAATGGAAGCCCTCCAATAATGACGAAGGGAAGAAATACTATCAATGCCAGAAATGCTGTTATCGTTCGCTGTTTCATATGCCTACCATCACCTTAAATACCTCCATACCGTCTTTTCCTCTGTTGATATTCTTCAAGGGCGCACAAAAAATTCTCTTCTTTAAAATCAGGCCACAATACATCCGTAAACCAGAACTCGGTATATGCTAGCTGCCAAAGAAGGAAATTGCTTAATCTTTGTTCACCGCCGGTTCGGATAAGTAAATCGGGGTCAGATAAACCATTTGTGAATAAGTATTTAGAGAACGCATCATCGTCCAATGAATCAATTGAAAGCTTCGAATCATCGATGTCATTAATTATTTGCTTTACAGCGTGGACAATTTCCAGTCTACTGCCATAGTTTAGAGCAAAATTCAGTAAAAGCCCATCATTATCCTTCGTTTTGTCGATCGCATATCGAACAGCTTCTCTTGTATAGTCAGGAAGAGAATCGAAATCACCGATCGTTTCTATTCTAACATTATTGGAAATCAGATCCGGCAGGTAAATATGTAGAAATTCTTTCGGAAGTCTCAATATAAAGTCAATTTCTGACTTCGGTCTTTTCCAGTTTTCCGTGGAAAAAGTATATAGAGTAAGAATTTTAACGTTTGAATTCACTGCGGCTTTAACAATTTTGTTAACAGCAGAAACACCCTCTTTATGTCCTGCTATTCGAGGTAATCCGCGTTTTTTTGCCCAGCGTCCGTTGCCATCCATTATGATCGCAACATGGTCCGGCACGTTTCCCATTCGTTCTGCCTCAATTTCTTTTGTTTGTTTACTATTTAAAAAAGGAATTTTCATCGACATAGTCTGTCCCCCGAAATGTTGTTGACTTGCAATCCTCTAACGTAGTTCTTTGATGGCCAAGGACTGAAAGCCTTATCTCCAACAGGATGAATCTACATTATATCATGATAATACTTTCTTATTATAACGATTATTGCTGCAGATTACAAAAGCCCCCTTTAATAAGAGGGCTTTTGCATCTTACTCTGCAATATATGAATCACCGATACATTTAATGTATAAAGAATTGTAAAGTTTTTAAACTTCCATTATTTCTTTTTCTTTATTTTTTGCAAGTTCATCAATTTTTGAAATGTGTTCGTTCGTTGAATTTTGAACTTCATCCTGAAATCCACGTAAGTCATCTTCCGTAATGTCTCCATTTTTTTCCAGCTTTTTCAAGCCATCATTTGTATCCCGACGAATATTACGAATTTGCACCCTTGATTCTTCAGCATATTTACCGACCACTTTCACTAAATCCTTACGTCTTTCCTCCGTTAAAGGCGGGATATTGATTCGAATCATATTTCCATCATTTGACGGGGTCAAACCTAGATTTGCAATTTGAATAGCTCTTTCAATATCAGAAAGAACTGTTTTATCATAAGGTGTTATAGTGAGTAGTCTAGCTTCCGGAGCGCCAATAGTGGCCAGCTGATTCAATGGAGTGGACGCACCATAATAATCGACATAGATACTATCCAATAGACTTGGATTAGCTCTGCCTGCTCTTACTGATGCTAAGTTCTTCGAAAAAGCCTGTACTGCCTGTTCCATTTTTTCCTGCATTTGATTCATAATCGCTTCTGACATAATTATTTCCCCCTTATTGTTGTGCCGATTGTTTCTCCTTCGACAACCCTTTTAATATTGCCTTCTTCAGTAATAGAAAATACAATTAATGGGATATCATTATCCATGCATAAAGAAGAGGCTGTTGAATCCATTACACCCAAACCTTCATTAAGCATTTCCATATAAGTCAGGCTTTCATATTTCTGTGCATCTTTATTTAGCTTCGGATCATCCGTATATACCCCATCGACATGATTTTTAGCCATCAATATAACTTCCGCTTCAATTTCTGCTGCTCGAAGTGCTGCTGTTGTATCCGTTGAAAAATAAGGATTTCCTGTACCGGCTGCGAAAATGACAACACGCTTTTTCTCTAAATGACGAATTGCTTTTCTCCTTATGTATGGCTCGGCGACCTGGCGCATTTCGATAGAAGTCTGTACTCTCGTCTGGATTCCGATAGTCTCCAGTCCATCCTGCAGTGCAAGTGAATTCATGATCGTTGCCAGCATACCCATATAGTCAGCTGATGCACGATCCATTCCCATTTCACTTCCAACCTTGCCACGCCATATGTTTCCTCCGCCGACAACGATAGCTACTTCCACACCTAGTTCCGCTACCTCTTTTACTTGTTCGGCGATTGATTTGATGATTTTCGGATCGATGCCATAACCTTGTTCACCACTTAGAGCTTCTCCACTTAATTTTAACACAATTCTACGGTACCGTGCTGTTGTCATAATAACCTCCATAGAAATTTTATATTTTGATAGCTGTTTTGTAGAATACAGAGATTTTATTTATCATTGTTGTAAAATAGGGAACAAATGAATGTTCCCTATAGCCAGGATGGAATACCTTATTTTTTAATTTGGCTCATAACTTCTTCTGCAAAGTTTTCTTCGCGTTTTTCCATTCCTTCTCCAACTTCATAGCGAACAAACGATTTAACGGAAGCACCTTTATCAGCCACATATTTTTTCACTTTTTGATCTGGATCTTTTACAAAGCTTTGTTCCAAAAGAACGATTTCTTCAAAGAATTTACCCAATCGGCCTTCAACCATTTTCTCAACAATCTTTTCTGGTTTACCTTCGTTTAATGCTTGTGATTTCAATACTTCGCGCTCATGATTCACTTCATCTTCCGAAACTGCGTCACGAGACACATAACGAGGATTTACTGCTGCAACATGCATGGAAATATCTTTTCCAACCTGCTCGTCCGTCGTTCCTTCAAGTAAAGATAACACACCGATACGTCCACCCATATGCAGGTAGGCACCAAATGAATCGTTATCCGTTTTTTCCATTGTAGCAAAACGACGAAGAGAGATTTTCTCTCCAATTGTTGATACTGCAGAGTTGATAACCGAATCAACCGTTTCTCCCTCACCGTTCAACTTTTGTTGTAAAGCTTCTTCAACACTTGCTGGTTGTTGGCTTACAATATGTTTACCCAATTCGGATAAGAGACTTTTAAACTGTTCATTTTTGGTAACGAAGTCAGTTTCACAGTTCACTTCGATAATCGCAGCTTTATTGCCATCGACTTCAATGTGTGTCAGGCCTTCAGCAGCGATACGGTCTGCTTTTTTTGCAGCCTTTGCAATACCTTTTTCACGCAGAAAATCGATAGCAGCATCAATGTTGCCATCTGTTTCCTGAAGTGCTTTTTTACAATCCATCATACCAGCACCAGTTTTTTCACGTAGTTCTTTAACCATTTGAGCAGTAATAGCCATTTAGAGATCCTCCTTTGAATAGTTAAGCAATGTCATTTTTTCTTTAAAAAAGGTGATAAAAGGTTCATATCCTCTTATCACCCTCACCTTTTTTAGATTACTCTTGAGTTGATTCTGCAGCAGCCTCTTCAGAAGATTCTTCTGCTTGTACTTCTGCTTCAGCTTCCGCTTCTTCAGTTTCTTCTCCCTGTTTAACTTCTAAAATAGCATCTGCCATTTTTGAAGTCAAAAGTTTTACGGCACGAATTGCATCGTCGTTTGCCGGGATAACATAATCAATTTCATCAGGATCACAGTTAGTATCTACAATTCCGATGATAGGAATGTTCAATTTGTGTGCTTCAGCAATTGCAATACGCTCTTTACGAGGGTCAATTACGAATAAAGCATCAGGCAGTTTAGTCATTTCTTTAATTCCACCTAGGAATTTAACTAAACGATCTTTTTCTTTGTTTAAGTTAACAACTTCTTTTTTGGGCAGTACTTCAAATGTACCATCCTCTTCCATCTTCTCAATGGATTTCAAACGGTTAATACGTTTGCGGATCGTTTGGAAATTAGTAAGTGTACCACCTAACCAGCGTTGGTTAACATAGTACATACCAGAACGAATTGCTTCGTCCCTTACTGAATCCTGTGCTTGTTTTTTTGTTCCTACGAAAAGAATAGTACCGCCATTTGACGCGATTTCTTTTACATAGTTGTATGCTTCATCAACCTTCTTTACCGTTTTTTGCAGGTCGATGATATAGATGCCGTTACGCTCAGTGAAGATGTATTTCTTCATTTTTGGATTCCAACGGCGTGTCTGATGTCCGAAATGTACACCAGCTTCCAACAATTGTTTCATTGATATTGCTGCCATAAATAATTCCTCCTAATGGTTTTTTTCCTCCGCCTGGGTCATTTCTGTGTATAGACTATCCCATAGGGACAGCACCATATATACAAATCACCGGACGTGTGTTTTTAAAGACCTGTTTCATCCATATTGATGAACATAGTATTTACACCAAAAGTTAATATACCACAATGGAATACTGTAATCAAGTGTTTCCGTTATTTTTTTTGCAGAGAAGAAGTTTTCCTGTCTGTATAAATGAAACTAAGGCTGTCACCGAAACCTTGGTGACAGCTTTTGTTTTCGGGGGCTAACTCAACTTTCGCAGAATGGAATTGGCAAATAAGCCCTAGCAGATAGGAGGATGAGGAGGACTGAAGAAATACTGCATGTGTGGACTTTGGATTAACTGTATGGTCAAAGAAGGCTGAACTGAAAGGATCGTTCTTTCATTTTGCTGCTTTTATCTTCGTATTTGATATAAAAAGCGAAGTAACTATTATTTGTGTTAGAACGTTGGCACGGATAATGGAAGCGAGATACTTCGGCTACCGCTCGGGGAAATACACTGCGCTTTTGACCTGAC
>NZ_LQNF01000035.1 GCF_001618145.1 Oceanobacillus damuensis | reverse complement strand
TTAACTGCTTAAATCAAACTCTAACTTTTGGGGGTCACATCATTCCTGTCCCCGTGGACCAGGACCTGTAAATTGGCTGAAATGGACCGTGGTTCCTGTCCCCGTGGACCACTCTGTATCCATCCCTATGCCAAACCAAACAATTTTTCCTTCAATAGTCGGCCTGTAGGTGTATCAGCCAAGCCACCTTCACCTGTTTCTCTCAAAGAAGATGGCATCGCTTTACCAATACGGTACATCGCACCAATCACTTCATCACAAGGAATTCGGCTTGTAACTCCAGCGAGTGCCATGTCTGCAGATACAATCGCAAGGGATGAGCCTCCCGCATTACGTTTGACACACGGAACTTCGACAAGTCCTGCTACTGGATCACAAACAAGTCCAAGCATATTTTTTAATGTCATCGCAAATGCTTCTGCAGATGCTTGAGGCGTTCCTCCAGCCATTTCCACGATGGCAGCGGAAGCCATCGCACCTGCTGATCCTACCTCTGCCTGACAACCTCCTGCGGCACCAGAGATAAAAGCATTGTTGGCGACTACAAAACCAAAAGCACCTGATGTAAACAAATAGCGTATCATTTGCTCACGTGTCGGGTTAAGCTGATTTTTCACTGCGAACAATGTTCCTGGAACAACTCCTGCACTGCCCGCTGTTGGAGTGGCACAAATGGTACCCATGGCTGCATTCACTTCATTTGTTCCCATCGCCTTACTTGCTGCATCTAAAAGTATGTGACCAGATAAAGGCGTTTTTTCTTTCATATAGTCTTGAATTTTTACAGCGTCCCCACCGGTCAGACCGGTTACAGACTCCACACCCTTCAAGCTTTCTTCAATTGCCTTTTCCATCACTTCCAAATTTTTTTCCATTTCAGAGAATACTTCTTCTCTTGTTTTTTCTTTAACTTCCATTTCTTGACGAATCATCACTTCTGAAATCAATATGTTTTCCTTTTCTGCTATCTCCACTAATTCTGCTGCTGTTCGAAACATAGGATGATACCTCCTCTTTAACTAACAATCGTCGAAACGTTGATGATATTTTGGGCATTTGTTAGCTCTTGCAATACAGCTTCTTCCACATTTTGGTCTGTTTCGATGACCATTAATGCTTCCTTCCCAAGATCTTTCCGGTTTACTTCCATATGCCCAATATTTATTTTGTGTTTGGCCAGAACAGAAGTAATGGAAGCAATGGCACCGAATCGATCATTATGGGTAACAAGGATTGCCGGATGATTCCCGGACAAACGCAGTTCAAAGCCATTTAATTCGGTGATTTCGACTTTCCCGCCACCAATCGATATTCCTACTAACTCAATCTGGTTTTCCTCATGGCCAATACTTAAACGAGCAGTGTTTGGGTGGCTTACTGCGCTTGTATCTTCTATAAATTCGATTTCCAATCCACGTTCTTTTGCCAGTTCAAGTGCTGTACTCATTCTAGAATCATCTGTTTCAAAGCCGAGTAATCCTCCAGCGAGGGCAAAGTCTGTCCCATGCCCTTTATATGTTTTAGCAAAGGACTCATACAGATGGATTTTCGCCCAGCTTGGTTCACTGCCCAAAAGGTTTCTTGCGGCTTTCCCAATTCTTGCTGCCCCTGCTGTATGGGAGCTTGATGGCCCAATCATTACCGGGCCGATAATATCGAATACTGAATTATATTTCATATTTAAATCACCGCCTTGTCGTAAATTTTTGCCACAAACAATGGAACAGAAGGTGGATAGTTATTAAAAAGAGAAGCAGCTATCACATATCAAATTGCGTCAGGCAAATACAATAGTTTTATTGCCGTGAACAAGGACTTTGTCTTCCACATGCCAAGAAACAGCCTGGGCAAGAACGCTTCTCTCCACATGACGTCCAGCAACCTTTAGATCCTCTGCTGTATATTGATGATTAATCCGCTGCACATCCTGCTCAATAATTGGCCCTTCATCAAGATCATTCGTTACATAATGCGCTGTTGCACCAATTAATTTAACTCCTCGATTAAATGCCCTTACGTAAGGATTTGCACCGATAAAGGCCGGCAAGAAGGAGTGATGGATATTTATGATTTTATTAGGGTACTTGGAAATAAAATTCGGGGAAAGGATTTGCATGTAGCGGGCCAGAACAATAAAGTCCACTTTCCCTTCCAATAATTCCAATGCTTTCCGTTCAGCATCCTCCTTTGTATCCTTCGTCAATGGAATATGATAGTATGGGATCCCATAACTCTCAACGACCTCTTTTAAGTCTGGATGATTACTGATGACTAAAGGTATTTCAACTGGAATTTCATTCGTTTTCCATCTCCATATAAGCTCCAAAAGGCAATGATCCGCTTTTGTGGCAAAGATGGCCATACGCTTTCTTTTTTGGTTGCTGCTCAACGACCACTCCATCGCGTAATCTTCCGCGAGCACGTGCAGGTCCTGTTTGAGTTTTTCAAGTCTGTGGGTTTCCACATTAAACTCAATCCTCATGAAAAATATACCTGCTTGTGGATCTGTTGTATATTGGTCAATATCTATAATATTAGCTTTGTGTTCTGATAAGAAATTAGTTACAGTTGAGATGATACCTGGCTTTTCTGGACAGGTAACTAATAATGTTGCACGGTTCACATTTTCCATATGAATGCTCTTCCTCCATGTTAAATTCTGCTTATTCTCTGCTTTAACTATCATGGATCATATACTTAAGCATTTCCCGATTCTTACCTTCAGGAAACACTATTAAATATATACTGATAGATTCTAAGCATGGATAGCCATGCCTTCTACCGCTAACGCTGCTTCACCAACTGCTTCGGATAATGTTGGATGTGGGTGAATGTTATGGGCAATATCCATGGATGTTGCGCTTAATACTTGGGATAACCCTGCTTCTGTAATCATATCGGTAACGTGCGGGCCAATCATGTGCGCCCCTAGCAGCTTATTTGACCCTTCTTCAACAACCAGTTTGACAAAACCATCCGATTCACCAAAAACGAGAGCCTTTCCTATCGCACGAAACGGGAATTTACCTACTTTCACTTGATACCCTTTCTCTTTTGCTTCATCTTCTGTAAGCCCCACACTCGCTACTTCCGGATTACTATAGATGCACCTCGGAATTATCGTGTAATCAAGTAATACAGGATTGGCACCAGCTATATGTTCAATTGCGACGATACCTTCATGTGAAGCAACATGGGCAAGCTGCAGACCGCCTATTACATCGCCGATCGCATAAATGTTACGTTCATTTGTTTGGTAGTATTCATTTGTTTGAACAGAACCGCGGTCAACTTCAATTTCTGTATTTGCAAGACCGAGTCCTTCCGTGTTCGGTAATCGACCGACAGATACGAATAATTTATCTGCGGAAAATAGTGTTTCTTTCCCTTTACGTTCTGCCTTAATCGAAACACCATTGCCCTTCTCTAATGTTTCAGGAAGCACCTTTGCCCCTGTCACAATTTTAACGCCTTTTTTCTTCATTAATCGTTGTACTTCCTTTGAAACATCTTTATCCTCTGTCGGAAGAATCCGATCTGCATACTCAATCACGGTTACTTGTAAGCCAAAATCAACTAGCATGGATGCCCATTCTATTCCAATAACACCCCCGCCAACAATGATGATAGACTCTGGAAGCTCTTCCAATTCAAGAGCTTCTTCTGAAGTTAATACATACTCCCCATCTACTTCAAGGCCTGGCAGTGTTTTCGGACGGGAACCAGTAGCAAGGATAATATTTTTAGAATGTAATAGATGCTGCTCTTCATTATTCTTTTTGACTGTTACATCCCTTGATTCAGTAATACTTCCTGTCCCCTCATAGACATCGATTTTTCCTTTTTTCATCAGATGTTGAATGCCTTTTAATAATTGAGTCACGATATCTTCTTTCCTGGATTGAACTTTTGAAAAATCAAGTCCAACTTCAGGGGCAATGACCCCATACTTTTCGCTATTTTTTGTGTTTGCATATATTTCAGCACTTCTTAATAATGCTTTACTTGGAATACAACCAGCATGAAGACATGTTCCACCCAATTTTTCTTTTTCGACTAGTGCTGTTTTCAAACCTAATTGAGTTGCACGAATAGCTGTAACATAGCCTCCTGGCCCGCCCCCAATGATAACAACATCATATTCCTCTTTCATAGGAAACCTCTCCTCTTTCATTTGAAATACTTTAAAATTAAGTGAAACATAAAATCAGCAGGGAGCTCTCACCCCTTACCGACAAGGAAACCCCTCCTAAACGAATCAAGGGTTTACTGACTGGCTGCCTATCATTCTCAGTTATGCATGTGATAAAGAATGAGAGACCAGAGCACACCCGACAATAACTGTCTCCATAAACCTCTTAATCTATTTCAATTGCACATGCACTTGATGCGAAGCTTTCCCCAACAAGAAATCCCTCTTCAACGTTATAATCAATTTGTGTTTCTTCATCTAAATAACGCTTCGTAAAACGGTCTAAACGTATTTGAATTCCATCATATTCAATCACAGAATCATTTGGGCGCAATTCATCGAAAACAAGCTTAAATTTCATTGACATGCCGCAGCCGCCAGCTACCTCAGCATCAATCCGAGGGTATTGCTGTTCCTTTATTTTTGTTGTTTTCAACTTATCCAGTGCTGGCTCTGTTAATGTAATAACCAATTAACTTACCCCCTTCTGCCTTGTTCTGATATCACCTTAGTTCCCGTACTTTAACATAATGGGAAAAGAAACAATTGGCTTCTTTTCCCATCTTTCCCCTTGTAATCACAGAACTCTCCCTCTATTAAGCTTCCACCTATCCACTAGGGTTTAGGCAAGCCATTGGTGGATTTTCTGCCAACCAATGGAAAATATAGATTAAGCTTTAACAGTCTCTTTTTCCCGCTCTGCATCCTTCTCTTTTGTATAACGTACGACTGGTTTTCTTGCTGCCTGAACTTCATCCAATCTGCCGACAATTGTTGTATGTGGAGCATTTAAAACCATTTCCGGATCTTCTTCCACTTCCTTGGCAATTTGTATCATTGCCTCTGCAAATGCATCCATCGTTTCTTTTGATTCTGTTTCGGTCGGCTCTATCATTAAACCTTCCTCGACATTTAGCGGGAAGTAGATAGTTGGCGGATGGTACCCGAAATCAAGCAGACGTTTTGCCATATCAAGTGTACGAACTCCAAGTTTCTTCTGTCTGGATCCCGACAACACAAACTCATGCTTGCAAAGCTGTGTATACGGTGAGTCAAAGTGTTCCTCCAGTTTTTTACGGAGGTAATTTGCATGAAGTACTGCCCCTTCAGATACTTGTCTTAATCCTTCAGGTCCCATTGTACGAATATAAGTGTAAGCACGGACAAGAATACCGAAGTTTCCATGATATCCTTTCACACGGCCGATTGATAATGGATAGTCAGAGTTCAATACATAGTCTTCTCCATCTTTTTCGATACGCGGCACTGGTAAATACGGAATTAGATTCGCTTTTACACCCACTGGGCCAGCTCCGGGACCTCCACCGCCATGTGGCGTAGTGAATGTCTTATGGAGATTTAAATGCACGATGTCAAATCCCATTGCCCCTGGTGTCGTTTTGCCTAAGATGGCGTTTGCATTTGCACCATCATAATATAATAGGCCGCCAGCTTCATGAACAACTTGCGCAATTTCTTCAATTTCCGTTTCGAAAAGTCCAAGTGTATTCGGGTTTGTTAACATTAATGCTGCTGTATCACTATTTACCAGCTGCTTTAATGCTTCCAAATCAACTAGCCCATCCTTGTCAGAAGGAATCGTCGTTGTTTCAAACCCAGCAACAGAAGCACTTGCAGGATTAGTTCCATGTGCGGAATCAGGGACAAGCACCTTTTTCCTGTTCTCACCGTTCTTCTCATGGTAGGCTTTCACCATCATTAACCCGGTCCATTCCCCTTGGGCTCCTGCAGAAGGCTGCAGCGAAATCGCGTCCATACCAGTGATAACCGCCAACTCTTCTTGTAGATTATATAGAAGCTCCAGTGCCCCTTGCGCAGTTTCCGGTGACTGATATGGATGTATACGGCTAAATCCCGGAAGACGTGCGATATCCTCGTTTATTTTTGGATTATATTTCATTGTGCAGGACCCTAATGGATAAAAGCCATTATCTATTCCATGATTTTTATTTGATAGAGCTGTATAATGGCGAACAAGCTGAAGTTCAGAAACCTCTGGAAGCTCTGCAGCCTCATTCTCATCCCGGATCAGATGCTTTGGTAATTTCCCCTGTAAATCAACACTTTCAACGTCACTCTTCGGAAGGCTGTACCCCGAACGGCCTGGACGACTGATTTCAAAAATTAGATCATTATATTCAACCATTTACAACCGCCTCCAAAATTTCTGCAAATTTATCAATCTCTTCTTTTGTTCGTTGCTCCGTTACTGCGATAAGCATCTGTTTATCATTGCCATACGTTTCCCCTAAGTCATAGCCGCCAATAAAGCCTGATTCAAGCAATCTTTTGTTAACTTCTTTTACCGGAAACGGAAGTTCAACAACAAATTCATTAAAGAATGCTGATTTATTCAAGACTGTAAAGCCTTTTCCTTGAAGGAGATTTGCCATATAATCAGCTTTTTCAAAGTTCTGCTGTGCCATTTGACGGATTCCTTGTTTTCCAAGTGCTGACATGCTAATGGAAGAAGCGAGGGCATTTAACGCCTGGTTGGAACAAATATTTGATGTTGCTTTATCACGGCGAATATGCTGTTCCCGTGCTTGTAATGTTAATACAAATCCGCGATTGCCTTGATCATCATTTGTTTCCCCGACAATTCGTCCAGGTATTTTGCGCATAAATTTTTTACTTACGGAAAAATATCCGCAATGCGGGCCACCAAAGGCCATTGGTATTCCAAGTGGCTGCATATCACCGACAACCATATCGGCACCCAGCTTTCCAGGCGACTGCAATAATGCCAGTGCCAGCGGATTGGCGCTTACGATAAACAATGCTCCATGTTCCTTAGCGTATGCATTAATTTCCGCTAGATCTTCAATAGACCCGAAGAAGTTTGGATATTGAACAATAACTGCTGCAGTGTCTTTATCTATTTGTGATTTTAATTGCTCTAAATCCGTAATATCTACATCCAGACTTACCTCTTCCACTGCATAGCCTTGACCTTTTGCAACGGTATTTAAAATGGAACGTGATTCAGGGTGTACCCCTCTTGACACAAGGACTTTTGATCGTCTCTTTGAAGCCGCGGCAAGGGAGGCAGCTTCCGCTAGGGATGTAAAACCGTCATACATCGACGAGTTGGCTACATCCATTCCAGTCAGTTCACAAACCATTGTTTGGAATTCATACAAGCCTTGCAGCTCCCCTTGACTGATTTCCGGCTGATACGGTGTATATGCTGTATAAAATTCAGAACGTGAAATCATATGATCCACAACACTTGGAATGTAATGGTCATACGTACCTGCACCAAGAAACGTTGAATATTCGTTCGCATTTAGATTACGGGCGGACAGTTTATTTAATTTTTTTATCAGAACAGGTTCCGGGTCAGCTTCCGGAATGTCCAGCTCCCCTTTCAATCGAATACCCGATGGAATGTCTGCAAATAAGTCTTCTATAGTAGAGACATTCAAAAATTCCAGCATTTCCTTTTGATCTTGCTCTGTATCTGGAAGATACCTATAAGTATTGGTCATGTTATTCCTCTCCTTCATTAATAAATGCTTGATATTCTTCCTCATTCAACAAGGATTCCAGCTCCTCGGGGTTAGATAATTCCACCTCTACTAACCAGCCTCCATCATATGGTGCTTCATTAATCGTTTCAGGAGCATCCTCCAACTCTTCGTTCACAAGAACAACTGTGCCTGATACAGGTGTGTAGAGCTCAGAAACAGCTTTAACCGACTCCACCGATCCCATTAATTCATTTGCAGTTACTTCATCATCCACTTCCGGATTTTCAACAAAGACGATATCACCCAGCTCCTTTTGGGCAAAATCAGAGATTCCTATCCGGACGCGATTTCCGTCTAATCGTAAAACCCATTCATGTTCCTTGCTGTATAGTAAGCTTTTTGTTGTATTTGTCATCGTATTTAATTCCCTTCCATATCTATTTATCTGTTACTTAAAGGGGATTTAGCATTTGCAGTGTCAGTTCACTAAATCCCTATTTTAAAAAATGTTTACGCTGCGGCTTATTGGCCAGCGCCTTCACGGTGTCTCGTTTACTTTATCCCCTTTTATAAAAAGGTGTTTTCACAACAACAGCGTCAATCTTTTTACTCCGGACTTCCACTTTTACCGGTGTTCCCGCTTTCGTGTGTTCCGTTGCTATAATAGCAAGGCCGAGATTTTTCTTTAAGGACGGTGAACGCGTTCCGGATGTAATAAATCCAATTTCCTCGTCATCCTCGGAGAACACTTTATAGCCGTGACGCGGAATGCCTTTTCCTGTCACTTCCACCCCAGCTAATTTCCGCTTGACCCCTGCTTCTCTTTGTTGGGCAAGGCTTGATTTTCCGATAAAATCACTCTCTTTGTTCGTTTTGACGGCAAATCCGATTCCAGCTTCAAGCGGGCTGATTTCTTTTGTAAGCTCTTGGCCATAAAGGGCAAGACGTGCTTCCAGGCGGAGCGTATCTCGCGCCCCAAGTCCACATGGTTTTAAGCCATCCTCTTTTCCCACTTGAAACAGCTTCTCCCAAAGTGCTATTGCCTCGTCAGGAGCTAAATAAAGTTCGAAGCCATCCTCCCCTGTGTAACCTGTGCGGGATACAAGAACATCTTTAATCCCATCCAGGTTGACATGCTGGGCAAAGCGGAAAGGAGTTATTTCGCTTAAATCGATATCTGTTATCTTTTGTAAAATTTTCTCTGCCTTTGGTCCTTGGAGAGCAAGGAGTGCAACATCATCCGAAATATTCGTTAAGGTTACCTCCCCTTTCACGTGCTCCTCCAGCCAATTGTAATCTTTTTCAATATTTGCAGCGTTAACCACCAGCAGAAACTTTTCATCAGCTAACTTATAGACAAGCAGATCATCAATGGTGCCACCGTCCGGATAACACATTGCCGTATATTGACATTGGTTAATCTCAATCTTTGTTATGTCATTGGTCAAGAGGGAATTGATAAAGCTCACTGCATCCTTTCCTTCAACAAGCACCTCTCCCATATGGGAAACATCGAAAAGACCTGCTTCCTGCCGTACTGCCTCATGCTCTTCCATAATGCCTGAAAACTGTACCGGAAGCTCCCATCCTCCAAAATCGATGACCTTTGCACCATCATTTTTATATACTTCAAAAAGCGGTGTACGCTTTAACCCTGTTTCTGTACTCATCTTTTACACCCCTGCTTTCGATTTCTTTTCGAACTTGAACCTTCTCTGTGAAAATGACTCTAACTTCCGAGATCCCTGCTTATACATTTACCGGCTTTTGAAATATTGGATAGTTCCCGCAAATTTCCTTTGTTGTTTCTTTTGGACTTTCAAGAACCGCTTTATCCCCATTGCTCTTCAGAACGGAAGCGATTACTTTTCCGATTTTCACCATTTCTTCCTCTTTCATGCCTCTTGTCGTCAGGGCCGCTGTTCCGATGCGGATTCCGCTTGTAACAAACGGGCTTTCCGGATCATATGGTATGGTGTTTTTATTGACGGTAATTCCTGCTTCTTCCAGCAAGTTCTCTGCTTCTTTCCCTGTTAAGTTCCATGGGCGTACATCCAAAAGAACAATGTGATTGTCCGTCCCGCCAGACACAAGTGTTGCGCCTTCTTCCTTTAAAACGTCGCCAAGGGCTTTAGCATTTGCAATGATTTGCTGTGCATACTCCTTAAAGCTTGGCTGCAATGCTTCATTGAATGCCACCGCTTTAGCTGCAATGATATGCATCAACGGTCCACCCTGAATTCCTGGGAAAATCGCTTTATTTACCGCTTTGGCCAGCGCTTCATCATTGGTTAAAATGATACCGCCACGTGGACCTCTCAGTGTTTTATGTGTCGTGCTTGTCACTACATCTGCATAAGGAATTGGGGATGGATGAACACCTGCTGCAACAAGTCCAGCGATATGAGCCATATCCACCATGAATTTCGCGCCAACCTGGTCTGCAATTTTTCTGAAGCGTTCAAAGTCAATTGTTCTTGTATAGGCACTTGCCCCCGCAATAATCAATTTTGGCTTCTCTTTTTTTGCAATATCCTCCAGCTCATCATAGTCAATCATTTGGGTGTCTTCTCTTACGCCATACGACACGATGTCAAACCATTTCCCTGAAATGCTGACAGGGCTTCCATGCGTTAAGTGTCCCCCATGGGAAAGGTTCATTCCCATCACTTTATCACCAGGCTGAAGCAAGGCGTAAAAAACGGCCAAGTTTGCTTGTGCACCTGAGTGTGGCTGTACGTTGGCATAGTTGGCTCCAAAAAGCTCCTTCAGGCGTTCGATTGCTGTATTTTCTGCAACATCGACAAACTCACAACCACCATAATAGCGCTTTCCTGGATAGCCTTCTGCGTATTTATTTGTCATGACACTTCCCATTGCTTCTAATACATCATCACTGACAAAGTTTTCCGAGGCAATCAACTCCAGTGTTTGGTGCTGGCGCTGCTGTTCTTTCTCAATTGCATTAAAAATCGTCGAATCATTTTGCTGTAAACCCATTTTTTACTCCTCCTTTAAATTACGTGCAATTTTTTTGGCTAAAACTCAACATAAATTAAATTAGAGCTTACTGAGAAACACGGATACTCCTTTCGTAACAGGAACTTTTCCGTGGCAAAAGCTATGTAAAATTTGCACACAAAAAAGGACAGAAAAGGGTATCTAACGTTCTCATCCCTTCTCTGTCCTTTTTACCTGAGAGTTTAACTCTTCATGAAAGAGTCTTCCCCTTTGGTGGCATATGGTATGCGCTCTCCAGAGTTGCGTCCTGTTGTGGTTTTATCTACCTGAGAGATTGGTTCCAAGGGTATTTTTGGAACTTGCTCCTTCGGTGGCTCATTCTTCGCACTCTCCCACAACAATCATCCGCTCATATTGAGTTTTAGTCATTTTCGGAAAAAATAAATGATAACAATGTCACGAGAACAAATTCAGATTTTGACTGGCCATCCTAACCTATAATTCTTGAGAGAACTTGAATTCTCCTCTTAGGAGGCTTACTGCCAACTTAATCAAAATTCTAAAAGCGCTTACAACTCAAGGGTAAAATTAACCGTCTCTACAAAAAGGCCAGGGTAAAACAGACATTTCGATTACCTCTGTCCTTTAGCCCGTGAGATTGGCCCTTTTGGGCGCTTCCTCCTACAAGGTTAAGACGGATCCTCATACTACTTTATAGTAAATATTTTATCTATTTTTAATAATAGTAGGAAATCAGATTCTTGTCAACATTCGCCTTTTTTGCAGCAGCTTTAAGAAGTAAGCTCCCTCTCTTCGAATGATTCGTAATATCCGCTTCTATTGATTTATTTACATGTTCTTTAGGGATTATAGCTATTATTGAGAGGAACAAGGTACATGCAACTCCCTCTGTCCCCTGGGCGAACCCCATCCCCTTTTAAATTCCTGCTTGATACTCTTTCCCGTCACGAAGTTTATCGAATTCTTCCTTTGCTTTATCAAGAATCTGATCTGTATTGTTAAGCAAATCATATGCAGTAAGTGCCATTGTACTGGCTGCCAAATGCATTCCTTTATATCCAATTTCAGTTCCAAATGAAGCCGTTGCTTGCCAAGAGTGCAATGCTGTACCGACTGGTGCACAGGTTGTCGTAACCATGCCTGTTGGGGTAATCCAGCTCACATCACCGACATCAGTTGAACCGGGTATAGAAACTCCGGGTTGATACGGATGGAAGGAAACGGAAGTAGGTATCAGTTCTTCAAAAGATTTTCCAGCTGATGGTAATGATTTTGCCAAACTTTCCACAAACACCTGCTCCTCGTCTGTATACTCAAGTGGTACGCTTTCAAGCATATTATGGTACATTAATTCATTTAACGCGTCATTTGGTAACGTATCATAGCAGAAGGCAAGGATTTCTGAATCAACTTCTGTTTCATTCATCAGTGCAGCACCTTTTGCAATATTTTTAACCCTGTGCAGGATTCCTTCTACTTCTTCCTTTGAACCTGCTCTTAAGAAATACCAAACCGTTGCAGACTCGGGAACGATATTCGGAGCTAACCCACCATCCGTAATCGTGTAATGCATGCGCGTACCATCTGGAACATGCTCACGTAAATAGTTGACTCCGATATTCATCATTTCAACACTGTCGAGTGCACTTCTACCTGCTTCAGGTGAAGCGGCGGCATGAGCGGGTTTTCCTTTAAAGTGAAATTTGATGGATACCATTGACTGCATGCTTCTATTTATTGGAGCATTACTCGTCATTGGATGCCATGTTAGTGCAGTATCAAGATCATAGAACACGCCTGCTTTTGCCATATGGGTTTTACCGTTTAGAACCTCTTCAGCTGGGCATCCGTAATAACGAATAGTGCCAGCGAGCCCGTCCTTTTCCATTTTATTCTTCAATGAAACGACAGCCTCTACTCCTGCTGTTCCGAGTAAGTTGTGACCACAGCCATGGCCTGGGCCGCCTGCATTAACTTCTTCTTTCGTAGGTGTCGCTGTTTGGGAAAGGCCAGGCAGAGCGTCAAATTCACCAAGGATACCAATGATAGGTTTACCTTGTCCATATTCAGCTACAAATGCTGTTTCAATTCCGCCAATTGGCTGTTTAATTGTAAATCCTTCAGCCTCTAGTGCTTTCTGCTGCAACCCGCTCGCATATTCTTCTTCATAGGCTGTCTGTGGGTGATCCCAGATATCCTGGGCCATCTTCGTGTACGTATTTTTATTTTCCTCGAACCATTCAAGAATAGTTGCTTTACTCATTATTTATCCTCCTATTGTTGTGTCTGCTTTTTCTCTTTCATTTTCTCTAGTTGTATACAAATCAAGACAACAAGTACAATGCAAATTAGATTCCTTAAGTAAACAGGCATCGAAATTAAATTGACAACAAGCCCGATTACTAAAGCGATACCACCGTATGTCGGTTTTTTCATAGCAAATTGTAACAGTACTGCCCCAAAGATGGCTGGTAAGACGAGCGGAAATATCCCTTCAAGCTGCTGGGGTATGTTGGCTATTACGACAGAACCTCCGATGATAATAGGAATAAGAATTACCTTATTTACAAGTGATGCTGCACCTATCCCAAGTGTAGCAGTTAGCTCTCCCTTTTCTGTTCCTGGTTCAGCACCTACTGCATTTTGAGCGGCCGCTGCAGAAGGAAGGCACATATTACTGATGTTTCCAGTCAGGAAAGAAATATATGTTCCGGAAACACCTAGAATAGGAAAATACATGATCGGCTCCAGTACCCAAACAACCGCAATGACACCCGCATAAGCTGCAAGTGCATTTAAAATGACTATCCATCCCGGGTGGTAGCCGAGACCAAATGAAAGATAAATGGGCAGAAACACGGTTAAGGCTATAACAGCCCAGGTTGTTAGTCGTCCCCAAAAATGTGCTTTTGTATGGAATTCGTCCATGGAAGTATTCTTGTCAAATGTTTCTTCACTGATCTGTTCTGAGTTGAATTCACGTACTTGTTCAACGCTCATATAGAAATGCCCCCCTTTGTTTTAGATGAAAAAGTAGCCAAAGCATAAACTTATTAGAATAGATAGACCGAGTGACCATTCGCGTAACCAGGAGAGTTTTGGCTTCTCTGATAGCTTGGTTGCAATAACCATTGTGGCACCAGCAGCAACAGCCACAACGAACGGAGCAAGTCCTTGTATTATTTGAGCACTAACGAGGTTGCCAAAGGCAGCAATAATCGCAGCAGTTGAAATGATACCCATCGTTTTCTTGCTTTTTTCACCTTTGCTAGTTAGTTTCTTTTCCGTATTGCCAAGAGACTTGGTGAATAGAGCGGTAAATAAGAGCCAGCCCATCCCCCCAATACATAGGGTCCAGACAATGGCAGTGAATACCATTTGGTCGTAGCCTGCTCCCCCGAGAGTTGCTCCGGATGCTTCTGCTGCAAAACTTGCCCCAACAGATTCAATAGGCGCAGAACCGATAACGCCAATCCGAAGTAATGTAAGTGGGTTTCCAAGAAAGGCGATTAGCGAAATAGCTACAATTACAATTGCGACGGAAGGTCCAATAGCTGCGATTGCCCCAGTTTTTAAAGCGCTATTTACCTCTTTTTTGCTCATCCCCTGCTCGATCCCTGTTTTTGAAGCGAGTTGAATGAATTTAATACTCTGAAAAATAACGATACAAATAACTATTGAGGCAACCAGCCACATGATATTGCTGTTCGCAAGTTCCATTACCTGCTGCATTTGTTTCTCCCCTTTGTGATTTAGAAATTTTCTTCAAAAGATTCTCCATCCTGGAAGTTTCTTTTCCAGCTCCTGCGCCTAGCAACGTACAAGCTTCACACTCCTCCACTACAATAAGCCGACATCGACTCTCTTTGTTCGTCACGTTACCTTTATCTCATTGTTTCGTCTCTAGTTTGTACGTTGCTATACGGGACGCTTATGCTATTGCTTAGTCATTCAACAGACTTTTCAAATAATTAACTTTAGTATACACTAAGATAGAAAGCGGTTACAACGTGTGTTCATACATACTTTCTATGATTTTTATAGATGAATATACATTGAAGGGAAGAAAAGTTATGAGTCTTACAGATTATATTACTCGTTATATAGAGAAGGAGTTTGGTGAAGTTGGATACCAGATTTGGAAATATAATGGGGTGGGAGGAAAGGCTGAAATACTAGAAAGATTTGCAGGGAGAGAACAAGAAATTTCTCCAATGTGTGACCCATACACAGCAAACTATTATGTGAAGAAAGGTGCTGCTCATACGGAACTTCACTTTTATTACTCGGGAAATAAGGGACTCGTCCTGCGTATAGCAGAGAAGTTAGAGGCAGTGGATGAATCTGTAATGGAACACTTATATTATAGTTTATATTCTACTATACTGGAGGAATTTTTAAGTGCGAAGAAACAAGAGCAAAAGACGATTATAGAAAGTATGCATTCAATTTCTTCCAGTCTTGATCTCGATCATGTATTAAAACAGATCATTCGCCATGCATTGAATGTAATACCAGCTGCTGATGCTGGTTACTTGATGCTTTATGACTCGAAAAAACAAAAACTGATACCAAAAGCCCCTGTTGGATTTAATGATGAAATTTACCAATTTGAAACAAAAGTTGGTGAATCAATCACGGGGAAAGTATTTGAAGACGGGAAAAGCAGACTTTACAACTCTCATGATGAATTAATTGCGGCTATGCATTCATTCAACGTTTCATCAAAAAACCTCACCAACATTATTCAATCATCTGGGTTTGTTGATGGAGCCATCTGTGTGCCGGTTTCCATCGATGATAAACGAATTGGCGTCATGATTATCCACCAGTGGAAAATGAAGAAGCACCTTGGCGAAGAGGATATTACGCTGCTTGAAGCTTTTGCCAGGCAGGCTGCAATAGCGATTGAAAATGCCCAATATCATTCGGAAACAATCAATCGCCTGCAGCAAATTACCGACTTAAGTGCACAATTGAAAAAGAGAAATATTCAATTGCAAAAGCGGCAGGAGGTCCACGATACGCTCATTATGCTTTCCCTCCAAAATAAAGGTATTCATGTATTGGTGGATGGTTTACAAAAAATGATTGATATGGACTTTGTATTTTTTAATGGATTGGAAAATGAATTTTATTCGCCGAGAGAGGATGACCTGGTTAATTTTAGCGAGTTTGAAATCAAAACACTTTGCAAGGAACGGCGCAGAGTTTTTTACGTGGTTACAGATCATGAAGAAAGCTACTACCTTTATCCAATATATAATGGGCAAATATTTGTAGGTTGTCTCATCGTTTCCCTCCATAGGTCCATTTCGGAATTCGACCAAATTACGCTTGAACAGGGGGCTACAGTTTTAGCTTTGGAATTGGTTAACCGTCAGACGACAACAAAAATCTATCATCGCAGAGTATATGAGCAATTCAATAAATTACTTACCTGTGATGAAAAAGATCAAGTACTTGAATATGGCAAGGAACTAAATCTGGATATATATGGGTACTGGGTGGTCGCAGTACTGGAAATTTCTAAGGAAAGAACAGATTTCCAATATCTGGACATATATGTGCATCAGCTAGCTTCCCGGCTTCGCAGGGAATTAGGTGATCAAGTTAAATTGGTGTACGGATTTTATAATAAAATCAACCTGCTTCTATCCCCATCCAATAGAGAGGAAGTCTATCAATTAAAAGCCCATTTGAACCAAATTCGTGTTCAAGAGGAAAATAAAGATGGCACTATATTTCGCGGTGGGATCAGCAGTGTTTATCAAGGTCTCGAATATATAGGTAAATCTTATGACGAAGCAAATAAAATCATTTCCTATTTGACCAACTACAATAGTCTTGAAGTGATATTATATGAAGATATCGGCCTGAACCGTTTATTTCTTAATCAGCCAACAGGGGACATTGAACAATTTATCCAGGAAACGTTGTCACCTCTATCAACAGAGAATAGTCGGCATAAGGAATTGGAGAATACGCTGTTTACGTATATGGAAACAAACCGGTCACCAGGAAAGACAGCAAAGCTGCTTCATATTCATATCAATACATTTTACCAGCGACTACAGACAATTGAAGAACTGCTCGATGTTGATTTGAATAATAGCCAAGATGCACTGAAAATCCAACTAGCATGCCATTTGAAAAGATCACAGCTGATTACAGGGTAGTTGAGGTGGTGTCTATAGCTGGAAGTTGGACTGTCGGCATGTCTACTTGGATGTTTTTGGAGTATTGTTTGCTTGTTAAATAATTCGAAGCAAAAGCGTTAATTTAGTTAATGAAGAATAATGACTAAAAGGGGAAGTATTAAATAGGGAAGCATATCAATGCGACCCAAGTGAAGGTTACGTAAAATTAAGTGTAATAAAAAGCTATCAATTTTGTCTGCATTAATAATGCACCAAAATTGATAGCTTTTTCATTCGACAAAATTCGGGGAGTGACAGGCACCTTACGAAGCGCGGCTAACGGGAACTTCACTATCCTTCACTTTTTTCTGTATAACCAACCTGCTTACGAACCAAATTGCTACAACAGCCCAAAGGATGGATCCGAGGATCATCGAAATGTTATAATCCATATTAAATCCTTCTGGCGCGTAAAAGACGTAGCTGGAAACAACTGCTGTCATGAATAATGCTGGTATACTGCAAATCCAGTGGAACTTGTTATTTTTCAACAAATACATCGCACCTGTCCACAGCATCACCGTCGCAACAACCTGGTTTGTCCAACCAACATAGCGCCACAGGAAATTATAATCAATCATCGAAAGAAACAGCACTGGCACTGCTACAGGAATGATAAGTAAAGCAAGTGTCCCTTTCTTTTTCAAATCCTTTTTCGTAATTTGTGTTAATAAATCTGCAAGCATCATTCTTGATGATCGGAGTGCCGTATCACCTGTCGTAATTGGAAGAACGATGATTCCCAGGATTGCCAGGATTCCACCGAATGCGCCAAGGGTAGAGATACTTATTTCACTTACAACTCCACCAGGGCCACCTACAGCCAGTGCTTCCTGAAGACCTAAAGTATTGCCAAAGAATGTCATACCCGCTGCAGCCCATACTAATGCGATAACACCCTCAACAACCATCGCACCGTAAAATACTTTCCTTCCTTCACTTTCCTTTTTCAATGTCCGTGCAATGATTGGACTTTGTGTGGAATGAAATCCAGATATCGCACCACAGGAAATCGTAACCATCAATAACGGCCATATCGGCATCTCCCCAGGATGCAGGTTACTTAGTGTTAAATTAGGTATTGGGTTTTCGAAAAAGAACATCCCGATCCCAATGGATACCGCCATAAAAATCAGAATCGCACCGAAAAACGGATAAAGCTTCCCAATAATTTTATCAACTGGAAGTATTGCAGAAACCAATAAATAAACAAAAACCAATAGCAAGCATGCCGTAAAACTAAGTGGTGTTATGGAAGAAACCAATTGGGCAGGTGCCGCGGTAAATGCTGCCGCCACTAAAATCATCAAGAAAATGGAAACTATAGTAATTAAAAACTTCGCATATTTCCCTAAATATTTTCCTACTAGTGTTGGAAATTGTGCCCCACCATGCCTGAGTGACATCATGCCAGAGAAATAATCATGGACAGCTCCGGCAAAGATACAGCCAACAACAATCCAAATAAATGCGACAGGTCCGTATAGCGCACCTAATATGGCACCAAAAACCGGCCCCGTTCCAGCAATGTTCAATAGCTGGATCAAACTCCCTTTCCACCATTTCATCGGTACAAAGTCTAAACCGTCTTGTTTTGAATAAGCAGGTGTCTTCTGTTTATCGTCAATACCAAAAATTCGTTCAACAACCTTACTATATATGATATAACCAACAATTAAGAATAAGATAGACCCTATGAATGTTATCATTGCTGCAACCCCTTTTTCTTTTAACTAATACGCAATATATTACACAATGTTTTTATAAAAATCAATACATTTAATGAAAATTTTCTTATAATTTCTAATCCAGCTGTTTCATTGTTACATCAAGTTGTATAATCAATTATTTATTAATAACAATCATGATAGTAATTAGGATCACTTTGAAATCGCGAAACAACTATGCGATATATTACATTTTAAGTCGTTAAATTCATCCATTCCAAAAAGTCTCTTTTTACGCATTGTCGCCTTTTCATCATCATAGTGGATTAAAAACGCACAACATCACAATAGAAATATATTACACTAGTATAGTCTCCAGCAATAAACCCAACGGCTACCATTTAGTTTATAAAGCATAAAAACTACCATTTTTTATGCAGGTGATTTCTGCGTGCAGCCAACCCCTTGAAAAAAACATTTTTCTTACTAAAAATGCAAATACTGACGAAATATTCCTTCCCCCTGGAAAAGCATTTGTCTGATCGAGAAAAATCGCCCTTGCTACAAAGGACACTAAGTACATGTGGGTTGAAACTGACCACAACACCTCCGCTTCATTATTATCGTCTCTGTAAAAACCGACCAAATTTACCTCTGTACGCCACCAAGAAAACAGACTATACTAGTTAAGTGAGTATATTTTACTAGGTGCAGGGGGCAATTCGTTTGATAAAAAGAATTAATATGATAATCACTGGTATGATAGCTGTACTAATTATTAGTGCATGCGGTTCAACAAGTGACAATACAGATACTGCGGATACTGAAGCAGAAACAAGTGGCAGTGAAGTAATAGAAGCAGCAGTTGAGGTAGAGGAAAATGAAGAACCAGAAGTTCCTTTTGCTGCAGAAGATTTTGTTGTTGAAATCACTCCTAACGGGAACATTGATACAGCTGGTGGAGTTGAATATTCATTTACGGTTCAAAATAATTCATCGATTCCTGTTCAGGAATTCACCGCTGACGTGAAACTGGAGTTTGAAGATGGACAAAAAATGATGGAAACCGTACGCATCTATACAACCATAATGGATGGAGAAACTGTTGGTGATTCTACGGAAACAGTCTATCCAGAACCGGCATCATTGATCACATCCTATGAAGTTGTTTCCTATCAGTTATTAGATGCAAAAGGTATTTATTATGATGTTGATTTACAGTTGGAAACTATTGATTACAGCGATTATGGCATGTGGGATATTTCGGACCAAATTCCATTCAGCATTGAAGATTTTACTGTAATAATTACGCCTAATGATCATATTGATACATCTGGCGGAGTAGAGTATGCATATGAGATCCATAACGATTCAGAAATTCCCGTTAAAGATATCAGTTTTGATATCTTAATGGAATTCGAAAACGGAATAATACAAGTGGAATCTATTTCTGAATACAACACCTTAATGAATGGAGATTTCATAGGGGATTCCAATGAAACGGTATATCCAGAACCGGCAGCAAACATTAAATCGCACAAAATTATTGGTTATCAAATTACTGACAAAGACAACATCTATTATGATGCAGACACGCAGTTAGGTATTGTTGAAGCATACGAATAAGGCAGAAGCATAATGCCTGGGTGTCACGCACATAAAATAAACAACTAATCAAAAGGGTTCAGTAATTACATACTGGGCCTTTTTCCTTTGAAATGATTTTGGGTGCTTTCAACCTCTCGGGGGACAGACAATCAGGCGAACAAGCACACTGACCTAAATACATCTGCACCAATTAGCTTGGCGGTCCTCCCCCCTGTAGACTAACAAAAGCAGTGAGGGTCAGGCATCAGCTTTTGAACGAATTATGCAAGTGCTCGAAAATGGCATTGCGCCAACAGAATAAAGCCGTTTTATTTTTTATTATTCCAAAGATAAACATACAAAAGGTTTTTTTATCATCCACAACATGAGATTAAGGACTGATTGCTCATACCAATAACCAAATTATTAACTAAAAATAAACTTTTAACAGGACAAGGATTTGATAAACTATACTAGGGTTAGGGAAGAGGGGGACCTATGGTTGAAAAAGAAAAAATTCTTATCGTGGAAGATGATTATGAAATTGCCCGAATTATGAAAGACCACTTAGATCGTGACGGATTTCAAGTGACCTGGGCATCGACGGGAGTAGAGGGATGGGAAGATTTTAAAGCGGATGATTATTCCTTGGTACTTGTGGATCTTATGATGCCTGAGATGGACGGTTTTGCATTATGTGAAAAAATCCGGTTAGAAAGTGACGTACCAATATTAATTGTCAGTGCTAAAAATGAGGATGAAAGCAAGATACTTGGTTTGGGTCTTGGGGCAGATGATTATCTGACAAAGCCATTTAGCCTAAAGGAGCTGACTGCTCGGGTACATTCTCATCTGAGAAGATATCAACGCTATACAAAGAAGCATTATAATGAGCAAATCTTTCATTATAAACATGAATTGGCTATTGATTTTTTAAATGAAGCTGTATTTTTAGATGAGAAGCTTCTATTTCTGACAGCTAAAGAGCGGGAAATCTTATTTTTACTTGCGAAGAATCCATTTATCACGTTTGACAAAGCGAAAATTTATGAGCATATATGGCAAGTGATGAACATAGATGGCAACAACACAGTAACAGTACATATTAAAAGCCTCCGCACAAAGCTCGAGGACACCGGGAAGCAAGCGAAGTTTATCCAGACCGTTTGGGGAGTCGGATATCGATTTATCGGAGAACAATTGGGATGAAGATTAAAAATTGGCTTATGATCAGTTATCTGCTTGTTATGCTGTTGCCGATTGCCGCTATTTATATACTCTACATTAGTCTAAGTGCCTATGATCAAGAACAGGATTTAAAGGAGTATCTTGATTTTCAAGCGTTAGTCACAGAATTAGAAAGCGAGCTGAAGGACGTATCTTTATATGACATTCAGCCTGAAGAAAACTATGAGCGATTGCAACGTTTGGCTGATGACAATCTCAAAATAGATTTATATCGTTATGATGGCGTCCAGTTATTTTCTACGATGAGTACACCTGGGGAAGCTCATATTTTTCAAGTGAATCAAGAGAATCTATTTCAGAATTTAAACGAATATCAGAAAAAACCACGGACCTATTCGCTAAAAAAGCTAGTATTTGATGACACGAATCGGCTGGTTGGTCTATATGAAATCACTTCAGGCAGAAAAGCATGGGTAGAGACATCCAATCAACGTACGACATTCATGTTTATCCTGTTGGGCATCTTTTTTATTGGTCTCTATTCGATGGTAATGCTTTCTATAAACCGTAAGTTGAATCGGCCTTTGTATCAGCTGCAAGAGCATATGAAAGCATTTGCGGCAGGTAAGAAACCGAAGCAAGAACTGGTTCGGTCAAAGGATGAAATCGGAGTGGTCATCACCCATTTCGAGCAAATGAAAGCACAAATAGCAGAGACGAGAGATGCTCTTGCCAAGCAGCAGCAGGAGAAGGAATATATGGTTGCCTCCCTTTCTCATGATTTAAAAACACCATTAACCGTTATTCGTACATACACAGAAGCTTTGGAAAGTCATCATTTATCGAAGAAAGAACGAGAAGAATACCAAATGATTATCCATGACAAGCTGGAACATATGAAGCAGATGATTGATGATTTGTCGGTATTTACCGCACTCCAGGCAACAGATAATACACTTCATACCGTACAAGTAAACGGGAATGAATTTTTTGAAATGTTATTTTCAGGTTATGAAGAGCCATGCATCAAAAAAGATATCGAACTAACCACCGAACTGCACGTAAGAAATTCCTACAAGCTTGATCCGAAGCAAATGATTCGGCTCGTCGATAACTTAATGGATAACAGCATTCGGTATACTCCAAATCATCATCGTATTTGGCTGGCCGCCATTTCATCGAGAAAGCCATTACCGAATTGGGTGTTTCCAGCGTTCACAGATGAGGTGAATGCATGGAGAGAAGATGGAACTGTGATTCTTATTCAGAACGAAGGAAAAGGCATTAAGCATACTCAACTGGAAAAGGTTTTTCAACCGTTTTATCAAGATGATACTTCCCGGGGAAAAGGGGCAACATCAGGTCTAGGATTAAGCATTGCAAAAATAATAATGGAAAAACATGATGGGAAAATAAAAATTTGGTCAACGGAAAATAAAGGCACATTAATTGCCTGTTGGATAAAAGAAAGGGGATAATCATGAAATTTGCATGGAGAGAAAGTTTAATTTTACTTAGTGTTCTTACATTAGTATTAGGAGGCTGTTCACAAAATTTGGAAGTATCTGCGGAGGATATCATCCACAACGCTATTGAATCGGAGAAGAATGTAAACGACTATCAAGGGATCTCGGAAATAAAAATGTTTGAAGGAGAAAAGATGACGCAGCATATGATCATGGAGGAGTATGTTGCAGGGGAACAAAGAAAGATTATTACGAATGATCAATTACTGGAAGAAGTGGCAGAAATATTAAATGACGGCAAGACAATGCTCATGTATGACAAAGCAAATAATCAGGCACATGAAATGGATATGACTGGGCTTGGAGACTTTGCAGCTATAAGTCCGAAAGAGCAGTTCAAAGGCATGATGGAAATGATGAAAGACTCTCATACCTATGACGTGGCTGGCGAAGAAAAGGTACTTGATTATGACACGTACCACATTCAGGTGAAAGCGAATGAAGCGGATAATTTACTTGGCGATATGGAATTATGGGTAGATCAAAAAACGTGGTTTGTTGTAAAGCTAGTATCAGAAGCTGGAGATACTCGAACTGAATTCGCGTATACCGAATTGGATTTTTCACCAAAATTTGCTGAAGATACATTTACGCTTGATATTCCGGAAGATGTTGAAATTGCAAACTTAGAAGAGGATCTGGGTCCCGATGAAGTTACAATGGAGGAAGCAGAAGAAGCGTTAGCACAACCGTTCCTCGTATTTCCAGAGGAAGAATTCCTTCTCTCAAGTATGCAACTGTATGATTTCTCAGCTGGATTGGATCGGCATGAGTTGGAATTAATGTATAGTTCCCAAGAAGGTATTCCAATGTTTTCATTGTCTGTGTTCCCCACTCCTGATGACATGCCAGTTGAAGAAGGAGATTTGGAGATTCGAGGAAATGCTGCGGAGCATGAAGAGATGATTAATAGCGTTCTATGGGATGAGGATGGTTTGCGTTATTCGATAATACTATCAAATCCAGATGTAGAACTAGAAGAAGTTGTGAAATCGGCCGAAACGATGATTTTAAGTTCGGAAAAGTAATCAAAAGACGAGCGACGAGGTTCACTTTAGCTAAGGGTTCTTTCTTGGCAGCCAGGAAAGTATGAACCTTTCTTGTTGCATAAAGCGAACGAAGGCATGTCCCAATTTTTCTAATACTGAGAAGCAATCATACGGAGGTTGAAGCATGAAGGAGATTGGAAAACGGGTAATCAAGCAGGTGAAAAAAGGAGACAGCCGTGCGTTTAAGAAGCTTGTTCAGCATTATCATCAATCGGTCTATCAAATTTGTTATATTATCAGCGGGGACAAAAAAGATGCTGAAGATCTAGCCAAGGATATTTTCTTGCATGTTTATTACCATATTGGCGATTGTCAGGCATCCACTAAAAAGTTTTCCCTGTGGCTGTTTCAAAAAGCGGTGAACCTTGCTCAAACGCAAATCAATGAAAAAAATCATTCCGGCATGGTTCCATGTTTCGCTTCTGAAGAAAAAAATAAAAATGATATTTCCTTCTTATTGATGAACGTTTCATTAAAAGAAAGATTAGCCCTAAACCTGAAATCCAGTAATCATTTATCTGTTCAGGAAATTAGTGAAGTACTGGAGATTTCAAATTCCGATACCCTAACCTATATTTGGCGTGGGAGAGAATCGATACGTGAGATGATCAGGCAGTAGTTTGTTATATTTCTTTTAGTTGATGCACCAGTTTCGTTATTGTATGGGATTGGTGCATTCATATCAAGGGAAACAGGACTAAATTAACCAAAAAAAAGACTGACAGTATGTTTTGTCAGTCTTTTCTGCTTCTATGCATCTTCCACAAGTCTTGCTACGTCTTCCCCACATTTTTTACACTTACCTTTGAGAAGGACACCATACTCATCATTATGCAATGTATAGTCTACGATAGTTGTCTCAAGGCATTGTGAACAGAACACGTTATTAAGGAGCATTTCTTGTATATCTTTAGGTACCTTAGACCACTTTCGGGCTGCTTCGAAATCTATTACTGACATTTTATACTTCCCCTTACAGTTAAATTACTTATGAGCTTAATTATAACATCTCTCTTAGATTCTGAAAACTTAACCCTATATAGGAGTGCAGATATGAAGAGTAAAGTTGGTTTCATCATGCTTACGGTTGCTTATGAGACATTAAAGATAATTTATGTAGGGTATCTCTCTGCCTGCTAAGGAAAAAGAGTATGTTTGGAAGAATAATTTTGGTTCAGCAACAGGATAAGTGATATCCTGTTGCTGTCTTCTGCCAAACGGGGAGAACTGGTAGGGAGACCCTTACAGGTGAGAGAATGCTGTCACTACTCGGGAGTGAGAACTGGCCATTCGGGAGAGTCCTCCAGCCAAGCACTTCAATCCGGCATACGTACTTAACCATTACCGACACACTAAAAATTTATTTCCTGGCGAAAATTATTTTCAATTAGAATATTAAACAATTATCTACTCATACAGTTGAATAATCACTCGCTTTTTTATGCTTTTCCAAATGACCCAAATAATCTAATCTTCATTTTAATCATTTCTTTAACAGCCAGCCTTCCCTCCCTTATATAATAAGCTGCATTATACATTTCCTCATGTTCATTTAATAGCTGGCGAACTCTCTTTGTGAAGGCAAGATGATTATCCGCATTAACATTAATTTTTGCAGTTCCTGATAAAATCGCCTGTTTGATTTGTTCCGTATAAAGACCGGAAGCGCCGTGCAATACTAATGGAATTTGAATAGACTCGCTAATCTCCTTCATTTTCTTAAAATCGACTTTTGGTTCCCCTTTATATGGTCCGTGGGCAGATCCGAGTGCAGGAGCTAAACTATCAATATTGGTTAATGCAACCAACTGCTTACATTCATCTATGTTTGCGTAAACGGGGTCATCAGAAGTAATATCCCTTTCTTTTCCACCGATATTTCCCAACTCTGCTTCTACTGTAACCCCTAACTTATGTGCATAGTCTACGACCTCTTTCGTAGTCTTAACATTTTCATCAAACGGTAGCTTCGAGGCATCAATCATCACGGAGGAAAAGCCGGCATCAATAGCAGATCTACAGTTTTCCACACTTGATCCATGATCTAAGTGCAGAGCAACTGGGACGGTGATTTCTTTCTCTTTTATAAGAGATGCCACAAGTTCTTTTGCAACTGTAAAACCACCAAAATACTCAATCGCTTCTTCGGTGACACCTAGAATAACGGGTGAATTCAATTCTTCGGCAGCCTCTAAAACCGATTGTACCCATTCTAAGTTGTGTACATCAAAATGACCAACTGCATAATTTCCTTTTAAAGCCTTGTTTAACATATCTTTTACCGAAACGAACCCCATGTAAAATTACCTCCTAGGATATTCTCACTAAAAGAAAGCCTGGCTGTCACCACCCCTTAGCAACCAGCTTTCATTGCATTTAACAGCAAGAAATTCTTTTTGCTTCTATCTATATGTTGCTACTCCTTTTACAATCACCACTGTTTCAAAAGATATTACAATCCACTAATTTGCGATAAAATTTCTCGAATAAATGCAGGTTCGTCTTTTGGAGTTCTTGAAGTGATAATATTTTTACCCACAACAACTTCTTCATCAACGTATTCTGCACCTCCATTTATAACATCGTCCCGTATCCCTTTAAAGCAGGTCAGTGTCTTGTCACGAATAACATCAGCACTAATCATTACCTGAGGACCATGGCATATCCCTGCTATTATTTTTGATTTACTATTTAGATCCTTAACGAAATTCAACGTGTCTTCATTTATACGTAATACTTCTGGAGCTCCTCCTCCCGGTATGACTACTGCATCAAAGTCATGCTCTAAGGCTTCAGCACTTGACATCTCGCTATAATAAGAAACCGTATTATGCTTTCCTATACATAAATCATCTTCTTTATTACCGACTATGGTTACTTCGTGCCCAGCCTTCTTTATTGCCTCATAAGGATTTCTCATCTCCGAATCTTCAAAATCAGATGCTAATAAAAATGCTATTTTTGCCATTTTTACCCCTCCATATTTGTCAATGAAACTACCATAAGGCTTCTACCCAAAATAGTAGAAGCCTCTTTAAACTTATTTACTTACTTGTAGACTTGCATTAGCTAAATCAAGATAAAACTCATAAGCCTCTTTATCAGTAAACCCATCATGTACAACTTTATTTACCGCTTGAATCATAGCCTTCGGATACTCAGATTGGAAAATGTTTCTCCCCATATCTACTCCGGCAGCTCCACCTTGAATAGAGTTATACGCAAGTGTAAGTGCATCCTTTTCAGGAACCTTTTTACCACCCGCAACGACTAACGGCACTGGGCAGGCTGCTACCACTTTCTCAAAATCATCGCAGTAGTATGTTTTTACAATTTGCGCTCCAAACTCTGCCAGCATTCTTGTCGCAAGTAGAAAAAAACGATTGGTACGTTCCATCTCTTTTCCAACAGCTACAACGCCCATTGTGGGAATTGAGTATCTGGAACCTAGATTGACCGCTTTATTCAATGCTTCAATCGTTTCTTTTTGACCATCTGCACCGATAAAAGTCTGAATCGCAATTGCGCTAGCATTCATTTTGATAGCATCTTCTATGTCTACTACCATCGATTCGTGACTTAAATCATCTTGTAAAATACTTGAACCCGACGATATCCTTAATGCAATTGATTTATTATAACTTGCTGGTACACTCGTTCTAATCGCTCCCCTTGTTCCCATTAAACAATCAGCATGCTTTGCTAATCTGGGAATTAACAAATCTAGTCTTTCTAATCCTGAAGTAGGTCCCATGAAATACCCATGATCAAACGCGAGCATCACGGTTTTTCCCGTTTCCGGATTAAAAATTCTTGAAAGGCGATCCTTCATTCCCCAATCCAAGTTAGAAGCCCCTCTTACGTGGAAATCACCTGTATTCGCAAAAGCTACATCTTGAGCAAATCGCTTTGCATCTTTATTGCCTTCCATATCCGCCATAAATTGATCACTCCTCAAATAATAGATTCAAACTAAAAGTCATAATCAGCTGTATTATCTTTTGTAAAGACAATTCGTTCAGGTAAGACAATGATCCCCGAATCATCAGCTTCATAGTCGTAACCTTGGACTGTATTCGGCTCTACTGTAATTTCACCAATAGTTGGCACATCAAGTGTATCCCCAACGTTTAAAGTATTACCTTGTGCTAAATAATAGGCTATATAAACAGCCAGTGCTCCTTGCTCTTGAACATCCCAAAGTCCATGGTTTACAATTGTTCCATTTTCAATGAATCCCCTCATTGAATTTGGTGATGCAAAACCTGTAATAATAAGGTCTTCAGCAGTTAGACCTTTATTTTCTGCTGCTTGAGCCATCGCAGGAAGTGCCGTTGAGTCTGGAGCTATAACAGCATCAAGGTCTGGATAGGAATCGATTATACTTTCACCGATTTGCAGCGATTTTTGCTCATTTCCTTCACCGAATTGCTTGGTTACAATTTCCCATTTCGGGTATTTATCTTGAATGTATGTTTCCGCGTAATCAACCCAGGAATTTTGATCAGGAACTGTCGGACTTGAGTAAAACCATGCAACTTGGTTTTCCCCATCTGGTTCATCCATTTGTTCTGCAGCCATGTCTACAAGCATAGCTCCAAGTATTTCAGGTGTTCCTTGATTGATATAAAATGACCGATATTCTGGATCAACATCTGAATCCCAGGTTACTACTTTAATATCTGCATCCAGTGCTTTCTGCAATGCTTGATTCAAACCATCAGCGGACACAGATGAAATGGCAATTGCATCGGCACCGCTGCTAACTGCACTATTGATAATTTGTACCTGATTTGCTACAGTTCCTTCCGGTGCCCCATCGTATTTCACCGAAAATCCTTTTGCTTCCGCCATTTTTTGAGCACCATTATTTCCGGATTCAAAAAAGGCATTACCAGTCATTTTCGGGATGAATACTACCTCAATATCATCAGCATCTTTCCCATTACCTTCAGATGTACCTTCTTCACCTGAGCTACAAGCGACCAAGACGAAACAAAGCATTAAAAATCCAAACAGAGATAATGTCAATCTTCGTTTTTCCATTATACGTTTCCCTCCTTCATAAATTTTGGCCTTAATAATTTCTTCATGTTCTCCTTTGCGCTAGATGAAATACTTAGCAAAGCTACAGATATAATAAGAAGCAGCCCTGTTGCCAAACCAATATATTGCGTTGAAACCCCTCCCATTTGCATCCCAACTTGAAGAAATCCTACGATTATACTAGCGAGAGCTGTTCCAATAATCCCCCCCTTCCCTCCAGTGATTAAGGTACCTCCTAAAACAACTACAGTTAATATGGACATTAAATATTCAGAGCCAAAATCTGCTCTAGCACTCCCTAAATAAGAAGTTAGCATCGTGCCTGCTATCCCAGCGCTTAATCCCGATAAAACGTACGTACTGGCAATGACTTTTTTCGTATTAATACCAGCGTAATCTGATGCATGTTGGTTAATCCCGGTTAAAAATATATAGCGGCCATACTTGGTAAAATGCAAAAGAACATAGGCAATGATAAATAGAACAATAAATAATATAATTGAGCTCGGTATTCCGAAAACGGTGCCGTAAGCTAGATTACTAAAGCTTCCGGGAAATCCTGAAATCCCTTCATAGGCACTGACACCGGACACCCCTACCAAAACAATTGCTATCCCGCTATACAGCAGTAGACCACCTAAGGTAACTACCATTGCTTGCACACGTCCATAAGCAATTAAAATCCCATTAAGCAAGCCACATAATCCTGCAGCTACAATAGCGAGAATGACCGAAATCCATATATTTAATCCAATTAATTGGGAGAGAATACCGATTACCACTGACGTTAAACCGATAATAGATCCTCCAGAAATATCAATTCCACCAGTAATCATGACAAGTGTGACAAAGAAACCAATAATAGCAATACCGATAAAATCATTAAAACTATTTAACAGTATCGAGATATTCCAAAACCTTGGATTGATTAGCCCAAATATAATTATTTCTAGCATGAGAACGAAGATTAAACCGAGATTCCATTTAGGTATTTTACTTAGCATGAGCATGATTTATTGACACCTCCTCCTGAAGCACCCTTGCCCTTAATCTTTCTTTCTTCGTCTGTTTATCAGCTCTTCTGGACAGTATTGCATCCGTTACAACAATAGTTATTAATAATACCCCTGAGATTGCATCATTCCAAAAAGCAGGTATCTTCATATATATAAGCGCTGAGTTAATGGAAATCATGATCACTGCACCGATAGTTGCACCGAGAACAGTTCCAACTCCACCACTTAGTGATACACCTCCAAGAACAGCAGCAGCAATAACTGTCATCTCTATCCCTAAACCAGCAGTCGTTGAAATAAATCCAACTTGACTAGCAAATATTAATCCCGCCAACGTAACATACCGCTGTACAGGCACCCCTAACAAAATGGCTCCATCGACATTGTCACCGATAGCAGAAAAATACCTGCCTTTCCGACTTCTAGTTAAAAACAAATGAACGATAATAACACCAGCCATAACAATGATTAACAATAAATTAAAGCCTAGAACATTAAGTTGCGACAATTGTTTAAATCCTGCCGGCAAGTTTTCTACCCATTGCCCATCGGTATAAATAACTTGAATGACTCTAGTAATTTCAAGCATTCCCAATGTCATGATAAATGACGAAATTTTTAACTTGGTAACTCCCAATCCATTAATCAATCCAATAATAGCTCCGATAAGAATAGCTACTACTATAGATACAAAAATACTTCCTCCGTTTTTTAATAGGATTCCACTAACAGCTGCACTAAGTCCCAACGTGCCGCCAACTGAAATATCAATATTCCCGGTTAAAAGGACGACAGTTAGACCGACTGCCAGCACAATGTAAAGCAAGCTACTTTTCAAGGAATTCTGGATGGTGCCAATCGTTAAGAAATCGGAGTTTATCAAACCTACAATGATAAAAATTCCCACTAAAAAGAATAAGGTTCTAAACTCTCTTTTTTTCATCAGCGTCTTAAATTTCGACATATGAATCACTTCCTTCATATGTTCCAAAGGCAGCCTTCATTACATTGACAGCATTAACCGCTTCAAAGCCAAGATACGCATTACATTTCCCACGATATATACCGTAAATACGATCGCTGATTCTTTCGATCTCTTCCAAGTCAGATGAAATTAATAAAATGGAAAAACCAACTTCTTTTAATTTGTTGATAATCGAATAAATATCACTTCTTGCTGCAGCATCAATTCCCCTGGTAGGCTCATCCATAATGATTAAATGTGGATTGGTTGATAGCACCCTGGAAATGACTACTTTCTGTTGATTACCACCTGATAAAGATTTAATTTCCTGATGATGATCCGTAACCTTAATACGTAATCTATCAATATATTTATCTGTGACTTCTTTTTCAAATTTATTATCAATGAAGAATCCTTTTCGTCTCACTACTTGAGCTGTTATATTATTCCTCACAGAACTTATTGGAAAAATCCCGTGTAAAAACCGATCTTCCGGAATATAGGAGAGACCATTGGAAACGGTTTCATTAATGCCAAGCTGCGTAATATCTTTATCACCTAAAAGAATTCGACCTTTTTGACATTTCGTTATCCCATATATCGCTTCAGCAATCTCGGTTCTTCCAGCACCTACAAGCCCAGCAAGCCCCACTACTTCCCCTTGATAAACCTTAAAACTAATATCTTTAAATCCATCTCCACTTATATTTTCAACCGTTAATACAGGTGGTCTGTCCATATGACCCGTATATTTCTTCTCAAATGAATTGCTATGTTTTGATTCACTTCCTATCGGCAAAAGTCCACCAATCAACATGTCTTTCGTGAAATCTTTAATACTTCCTTTAAGCGTAACCTTGCCATCACGCAATATAACTGCATGGGTAGAGATTTCAAAAACTTCATCCAAACGATGGGTTATATAGAAAATACCTACACCGGTATCCTTTAACTTTCGAATAACTTCAAATAATGATTTCGTTTCAGAAAAAGTTAACGCAGAGGTTGGCTCATCTAAGATCAATACTTTCGCTTTTCTCAGTAGTCCTTTAATAATTTCCAATTGTTGTTGCTCCGCGATGGTTAAGCTAGACGCTAAACGAGTTAAATCGATGCCCCACCCTAGCTCCTCATATAATTTTTTCGTTTCTTCTCTTATTTCATATTTTGATTTATTAAAACCAAATGTAATATTTTGTTCCACAGTCATATTTGGAAATAACAAAGGTTCTTGTGGTACAAGATAGACTCCCTTTTCATGAGCAATGGCTGGGTTATAATTTTCAATTCTTTCCCCACCAATTTCCACCTTGCCGCTATCAGCTCGATACACTCCAGTCAGGATTTTCATTAATGTGCTTTTACCAGCACCATTCCCGCCAATAATTGAAATGACTTCATGTTCATCAAGTTTTAATGAAACCCCTTTTAATACGTTGTTTTTATGAAAGCTTTTATAGATTTCTTCTAAGTTAATCAAGTAATTTGTCTCATTCAAGTTTCTCCCCCCTTATAGTTCTTTCGTATTAATAACATTTACGTTACGTAAGCGTATTCTCTTTTTTGTAATTATATGTTTGCTTAATACATATTATTAATCATGCATAAAATTATTATCGTATTCTTTCATGCAAAGGATTTGATAAAAATCCTTAACCCCTCATTAGCACCATAATTTTATTGAAGTACCTGGTGGATAAACGAAATGAATCATTAATTTTTTGATACTAAATTCTTCTATATTTACAACATTTGTTAAACCATCAATATTTTGTTGCACATACTTAAGATTAACGCCAGCGTTTCACGTTGAAGAAGAGAGCGAGTGATGAATATGTCGCACGAGAAGGATACTGCAGTAAAAGTAGCCTGGAAGTATTATAACGAGGGACTAACTCAAACAGAAATCGCAAAAGCTCTAAATCTTTCAAGAATGAAGGTTATTAAGTACCTGGAATTTGCTAAAAAGAATCATATTATTCAATTTAAAATCGATTTAGAACAGATTTCAGATATGGATTTACAAATAAAATTAATGGAAAAATTTAATTTAGACGATATCTATATCGTTCCTTCTGCAAATGATGATAATTCCATAGATAGTATCACCATTGCAGCCGCACAATATATAGAAGATAGAATCACCAGTGATACGATGATTAACATTGGTTATGGTGAAACTGTTTCAAGGACGCTTGGCCGTTTGAATATCTCCACAAAATATAAAGTTACTTTTGTATCTCTATCAGGCGGGGTTAAATTTTATATGCCAACCGCCATCGATCAGGCATCCGACTATTATACAAATCCGAATTATAAACATTACATTTTACCATCCCCGTTAATGGTATCATCTGATTCCCTTGCTGAAAGTTTAGTTAATGAACAATCGATTACAGATATTTTAGAAATGATTCCTTATTCTAATCTCACGGTAATAGGAGTTGGAGCATTGAATGAAAAAGCAACCTTGGTAAGGGAAGGACTTATAAGTATAAGAGAAATGGAGATTTTGAAATCCCACGGTGCAGTGGGGGATTTATTAAGCCAGTTTTATGATATTCATGGGGATGTTTTAGATTTAAGTTTACACAATAGGCTTGTCAGTACAGAGGTTCAATTATTGAAGTCCTTGAATAATGTGGTTGCTGTAGCATGTGGAATTGAAAAAAAAGAAGCAATTATTGGGGCATTAAAAGGGGGGTATATAGATATTTTAATAACTGATGAAAATGTTGCTCGAAGTTTAATAGAATAAATTGATTTCACCTGGGGTTCCTACATCAATAAGATTCGTTAGAGCTTTGGGATTGGTATTCACTAATCATTGATCAAACAATGAAAGGATGGATTATTGTGCAAAAGTATTTAATGGCAATCGATGCTGGAACAGGTAGTGTACGAGTAATTTTATTTGATGTTTATGGAAATGAAATATGCGTTTCCCAATCGGAGTGGACGCATGAAGAAGATTCCAGATATCCAGGCTCCATGGATTTTGATGTCCATACGAATTTCAATATTATTTCTGAACTTATTAAAGAAACCATCACAAAGAATAATGTTGATCCTGACAACATTGTTGCAATCTCTACAACGAGTATGCGAGAAGCGATCGTACTATACGACGAAAACGGCAAAGAGCTATGGGCATGTGCGAATGTAGATTCCAGATCTGATAATGAGGTTATAAATCTCAATAAATCACATCCAAAATTAGAAAAAGAAATATATCAAGTATCAGGTCAAACCTTTTCCTTAGGTGCTATCCCTAGAATTCTCTGGGTAAAAAATAACTTACCTAATATTTATCAACATATGAAATATGTAACAATGCTTAATGATTGGATTACTTACCGATTAACAAATATTATTTCCGTCGAACCGTCAAATGGTTGCACTACAGGGCTTTTCAATATTAAAAATCGTAATTGGGACTCCACTCTGGCTAAAAAAGTATCTCTAAAAGATGACATCTATCCCATCGTCCATGAGAGTGGAACGTTCATTGGAAATGTTACAAAAGAAATAGCGGAATTAACAGGGTTAAGCACGAACACACAAGTTGTTGCTGGTGGGGGTGATGCCCAGCTTGGGTGTATCGGACTGGGGGTGATTAATGAAGGAGATGCAGCTGTTTTAGGAGGAAGCTTTTGGCAGTATGAATACACAACAACTAATATTAAGCCGGATAAGAGTTCGAGAGTAAGGGTCAATTGTCACGCAATACCAAATACGTGGCAATATGAAGCGATCGCCTTCTATCCAGGTTTAGTGATGAGATGGTTTAGGGATAGTTTCTGTGAATTAGAGAAGTATATTCAAAATCGAACGAATGAGAGTGTTTACAAACAAATGGATAAAAGAGCTGCAAAAGTACCGGTTGGCAGCTATGGAATAATAACTACTTTTTCTGATAAAATGAATTACATTTCTTGGAAACATGCTGCACCAAGCTTCATAAATTTTAAATTGGATTCCACAAAATATAATAAGGCAACTTTTTATAGAGCCATCATGGAAAATGCTGCTTTTGTTACAAAAGGAAATATTGATTTAGTAAGTGATATTACCAATACCTATCCAGATACAATTATTTTTGCAGGCGGCGCTTCGAACAGTGATTTATGGTGTCAAATCGTTTCTGATGTATTAAATAAACCTGTAAAAGTTCCAGTTGTTAAAGAATCAACTGCCTTGGGAGCGGCAATTTGCGCAGGTATTGGATCCAATATTTACGAAAGCTTTCAGGATGCCATTTCTAAAGTAATTAAAATCGAAAAAGAATACCAACCAATAAAAGAAAATCATTTAATTTATAACAAGTTATATAAAAACTGGGAAAATGTGTATCTACATCAGCTCGATTTGGCTGATAAGGGGCTTACAGAACACATGTGGAGTTCACCTGGAGTATAAACAAAACAAGGAGGAATGTTGATAATGATCATGCCAATTATTAATGAAAATGATAAAGATTATAGATTTGGAGACAGCGGACCGAAATATTTACAACGGGGACCTAGAATGAATTTCGGTATTGTCGTGCTTAAACCAGGCCAAGACTTTAATGCACATTTTCATAATATTATGGAAGAGAATTTCTATATATTAGAAGGTGAACTTGAAATTCATATCGACGAGGAAATTTTCCATTGCAAAAAAGGCGACTTTATTCATGTGGAACCAAAAAAAGTCCACTACTTAATTAACAAGGGGAATACTGACTTTAAGGCTGCGTTTATGCTTTCCCCTTATCAGGATAAGGACAAAGTTGAAGTGGATTATAAGCCATATGGTAATTAATAGAAGGATAAACTAAACAGCGAGGTGAGAGCGGATACGACTCTTGGTTTGGAGCCTGTTTTTAATTTTGGTTAACTCTACTAAAGGACTCCTCAAACTGTGAGTAAAATAAAATTATTGAATTAAATTACAGCCCCGGATAGAGGGGGCAGGTTCGTAAAACTTACCCATTTGTGACGAGGTACTTGTCGCTGTGTTCTTCCTTGACTCAATCGTACCTTGTTAATGATTTGAAAAGTTATAATAAAATCATGTATAATATAGTCAGAATTATAATAAAATAAATAATGATTGGTCTAACACTCATCATTAGCAACATACATGCCGTCTAATGCACGGCTGACCAGAGTAAAATTTTTCATGGAGATAGCATACCTTACTAGGCAGGCGGGGTGGCTATTTCTTTTTGTTTAAATAGACGATAATAGTCACAATCATTGTATGCATGCTATTAGCACTATGCTAAATTGAGCAATTAAACAAAATGCTACGTATGCCGTTATAAGATTCACCCCCTCTCTTCGGGGAGTTTAGTCGCACTTTGCTTTATGTAGTTCCTATAAAATACTTTACCAATTCATTCAAAATATTTCTATGCGAAAGAGAAGTGTTTTTGGAAAGGACGATACCTATGTCCGAAAAATCACATTCTCCTGTTTCCTCTCGTTGACCGTCAACTAAAAACATTCGTTCCCCACTACGTCGAAATCAAATTAATTTTCTGCGATCTTGTCGATGTTCAGATCGGCATATATTATTTTTCTTTACTGAATACTGGCTCTACAAGTGGATCAACAATACAACTACCACCTTTTTGTTATTTCATAAGGTAATTCTTCAAAATCTTCCCGCACAGTTATCTCTCTTTTTGCTAAATTTAGTTTTCACCTCTGGAGATTGAATTTAGCCGAATGCAAAGACGATTCTCTTCAATCGAAAAAGTAGTTGCAAGTCCCCTAAATAACAGAGAACCGAAACATTAATAAACTCACTTGATTTACCATATCCTTTTATATGCAGCTTTATTGAAGGGAAAGATACACATGAGAAAGCGACCTAATGCAATTTATATGGTTATCGCTGCTTCTGTCATCATTTTGTGTATTATAATATTCATTTTTCAATGGACTTTGTTTTCTCCAAAAAAGCAAGCACAAAATATAGTGAATGAGTTCTATAGCTATGAACAGGAGGCAGCTTTTACTTATTCCTGGGAGTTATTACATCCCTTCATGAAAGAGAGATGGAGTAAAACGGCTTATATAACAGATCGAGCACATGTTTTTATGGGACATTTTGGTACAGAAACCTTTGAATTTTCAATTGAGAATCTTGGAAAGGTAGACAATTGGAAAATGGCGGAGGATTCACCAGCTTTAAAGGATGTTTATAGATTTAATGTGGTTCAAACATATCAAGGGAAGTATGGTAAATTTCATTTTTCACAGGTTGTGTATGTTGTGGAGGCAAAAGATTCCTGGAGGATCCTGTGGGACTATAATTGAGGATAGGAAGTCTAGTAATATATTAGCTCCTTTTTGCGTGGGTTTGTCAAATAAAGTGTGTAAGTTCAAACTTACTCCAAGTATTTTAAAACCCTA
>NZ_LQNF01000034.1 GCF_001618145.1 Oceanobacillus damuensis | reverse complement strand
TAATCCTTGTTGTATTAGTAGTTTCTACGATATGGACAAAAACATAACTATTCATAAATGCACACGGGCAAAAGAAAAAGTGGTGTTTGTGGGTTCTGAGCAAGCAATCCAGATGGCTATTAAAAATGACACTGTTGCACAGCGAAATAGTAAGCTGGCAGAACGTATACAAGGTTATCTCAAAAGGAAGGAGAAAAAGTCGATGTGATAATAGTATGAAACAGTCATCAGAGCTTCACAATGTCAATTTAAGTTCCGTATCGCAGGAGGAAAAGAAAGCCAATGATCAAGGCTATGGATTATATAAGCTAAGAGATAAGAACAAAGCAAGGTTCTGCCAGGCTATCCAGGAAAATTTAAGTGCTATCATCAAGGCAAGACATTTGACCAACAGTGAAATCGGGGTGTTATTATCTTTAATGCCTTTGGTGCAATTGCATTCAAACGCAATTATTGATCATAATAACAATCATTTTTTGAGCATATCAGAAATAGCCCGTTATTTAGGTAGGGAAAGGTCTGCAACAAGTAAAATTATTACCCAATTGTTAAACAAAGGAATGCTTTTTGAATTTGCAGACGTACAGGAAATCAAACAATATAGACGAAATGTTACCCAACGTCCGTTATTCATGAATCCAGAATTAATCTATGCGGGCGATCGTAACCGAATAAATGCAACGTTAGCAAGACTGGTAATGGAATTTGATAAGCTGGAGCGGCAAAAGGTTTATTTGGAGTGGAAGTTATGGTTGAAAAACGGTCATGAATTCGGGAAATTATATCGGCGAAGAACCTATCTTGATTATAAGAATGGAAATAAGAAGGGGTAAGTATGTACAGGGGGTGTGTCAAAAAAACCACACATGTGTGGCATTTTAACCACACCTTAAAGGTACTATAGACGTTTATATAACAACGGATTAAGCCGATTTTAGTGAGTGTTCCCTTCTCACTCTCTTAATATACGATTGTCTTCAATAATGTGAGCGAGGTACTAGATTAGAGTTTCCTATTCACCAAGGCTAACATTTATTCCATTGAATAGTGATGATAAACAAGTGTGGAGACTATTGGGCTGGTCTAAAAATAACCACATGGTGAGGTGAGTTAATAGTGAAAAATTATATCGCTTGTAATATATGCAAAAAACAGGTTGATGACGGTGGGGTTAAGAACAGTCAATTTTTTTGCCATGATTGTTTAGATTGGATTACTCAGCTGGAGGAAGAAATTAATAAAGCATTCTACAATAGCCTGAAAATAGAGAGCCACTCCTAATGGAATGGACAACACACATGTTATCTGGCACAGTTGCCGGATATATGATAACAGGTGGAGATTTGCGGGGAGCCTTCATAGGAGGGCTGGCAGGTGTAATTCCCGATATGGACGAACATAAGTCAAAGTTTGGCAGACTACTCTATCCAATCTCCTATCCACTAAATAAATTGGTTGGACATCGAAGTCTGACACATTCCCTGCTATTTGTATTTATGGTAGGGATGATTTTTTGGCCTTTTTCGGACTTCTGGTTCTGTGCTTCATTGATGGCAGGAATTATCGCACACATTGTAGGTGACATGCTGACTGGAAAGGTGAAGCTATTTTATCCAGCCCAAAAGGTAGTCGGTTTTAGCGTCAGCCCCCTAATGTTTACATTAATTGATAGAACGGCTGCTGTCTTATTGATTGGATACATTTGCCGGGAATTATTGAAAACATTCGTTTGATGCCAATTTTGAGCAAAAGTATCGATATTGTTAGAAATCTACATTAAAGGAAAACCATGAAAGGAGATATGAAATGGAAAATGTAGCGGTAGACCTAGGTTATGGATATGTAAAAGCAATTGCCTCATCAGGTAAAAGAGTTGTTTTTCCTTCCCTTGTTGGAAAAGGATATGCACGGAGTCTTACCAGTGTATTGGGTGATATTCCAAGGGATATGAAGAATATTCATCTAACCATTCAAGAGGATGATTATTTCGTGGGAGAACTGGCAACCGAGTCACGATCTGTTTCCCGCATATTTGAAAGAGAACGGTTCAGTCATGTATATACCAAGATATTATTAAACACCGCCATTCAGTTGGTGTCAGATTCAGAGATTATTCATCTGTCAACCGGATTGCCACTGGACTTCTATCAGTCTCAGGCAAAGGAATTTCGGCAGTCCGTTCAGGGGATGCAGCCCGTAGTCCATTGGCTTACAGGTCCTTTTGAAAAAAAGGAGAGGCGGATAAATATCCGTCAGGCGTTGGTATTTCCTCAAGGGGCATCGGCAATCTTTTCTGCTTTGATCAATCATGAAGGGAGATATACGTATCCCCATTTGATGAAGGAAAGCAGTTTGATAGCGCTTATTGACATTGGGTTCCGGACAACGGATTTTGTAGTTGTGGAAATACAGGAGAATGGCTCTTTCATCCCAATGGCCAAACTATCAGGAACTGTCGATGAGGGGGTTATCAATCTCCATCGGGATATTAGACAAGCATATAAAGTGCAAACTGGTGGGGCAGATTTAAATGAATTTTTCATCAGTCGGATACTAACAAACGAGAATTTAAGATATAAGGGGAAAAGCCTGGATTTTAGCGGTGTTATTTATAAGAGCAAACAGTCCATTGCAGCCAATATTGCAGACCGTCTGAAAGCTGTCTGGGCTGAAGAGAGTGACTTGTTTGATGGATTATTTCTAGCCGGTGGAGGTGGTGAGCTATTTGAGCCATTCATCCAGCCACACTTTGATAATCGGATGGAAAGAATTAACGAATGCCAATTTGCCAATGCTATCGGTTATTTGCGGTTAAGGAAAGCCATATTCGATCAGCAACAGAAGAAAAAGCTGGGATAATTTATGGGAGAGACCTGGAAGAGACGATATAGTTTTCGTTTAACGGAAGATGATATAGAAATCAATGATTTTATGGAACAAATACCTGCACGTAAAAGAAGTGAAACCATTCGGAAGATGCTTACAATCGCATATCGCCATATGCAAGCGGAAATGGCAGAACAGAGGGACCTTCAAAAAGTAATGGCTGAATTGACAGAAATGAAAGAAATGCAACAACAGGTAATGGAAATGTTGGAAAGGGGAGTTTCTCCAACAAGCAATAAATTCCCACAAGAACAGGAGGGTGCTGTAAGTAAGGATGCTGTATTCGATACAGCCCAATCATTTCTTTCTTCGTTTGGCATCGATATGAATGCCTAGAGAAAAAGGGGCGTAAGTGCATGGAAAGTTTAAATACATTATCCGATGAACTGCTGATGGAGGCTTATCAAAAGGCGCAGGAACTGAGACTAGATGAAGATTTTATAAATCTCTTAGAGAGAGAGCTGGAAAAGCGATCAGGCAATCTAGATAAGAAATAACGGTATTGACGAATATCCGGTAAGGAGGTGAAGCCAATGGATAAAATGTCAATCGAACAGACTTATGACAGTTATTTGGAGATGATTAGGATAAACCGTGAAAGGAAAGTGCTCCAACATAAACAGGATAATCACACAGGGAAGTTTCACAGTTTTTTTCGACATGGACTAACCTATCGGCAATTCAAGAAAGCATCATTGATTATTTTAACTGCATGGTTTGTTTTTGGGCTATTTCTTGCACTTCTGACTACCGGCTGGATGGCAGTTCTTTTCTTTCCGGTCTCTATTATCGTGTCAATCGTATTTGCGTTACCAAAAGCATTGTTGCTTATCGTGTTATTGGGTATTTTTAGCGGTTGTTGCAAATTCTACAACCGATATTTATCGAAGCTGAAAAGACTCAGACAGAAGCATTCTAAAATTCAACAGAAGTTGAGTCAGCAATCCATTGTTCCGAGAGAACTTCAACAAAAGGATACATTGGAAAGAATGGTGTCTGTTTACAATCGGTCAGAAGATACTCAAGCGGATGAAGTCATTCGGTGGTTCCAAAGGAGGGAGAAAAATAAACAAATTTATCCTGAAAAATTAAAACGAGCAAATTTTTGAAGATACTCTGCTGAATGTAGTGGGGGTATTTTTATTTTGAGGAAAAGGGTGATTTTTAAGTCATTCTCTGTCAGTAACTATCTAGTTAAAGGAAAGGAGTTTTAATGTGATTCGGTTTTTATTGGGAATTGTTTTAGGGATATTTTTATTCCTTATTGTTGGAAGTGTTGTGTTGGAAGAGTTTCCTAGTATTCAGCCACTTTGGGAGGAATTTAAACAACATATCGTAAACCTTTATGATATGTCACTCGTTCGATATGGAGCAATCACAACATTTCTTATCATCATTGCTATTTTTGTTGTCTTCGGATCAAGTAAGCGAATTTAACGATAGGAAGGAGCCTTGTGTTGTGACAAAACCTACGAAGAAAGGTAAAGGAAATGTGAGGAATGGGATTACATGGCTACAAAAGTTAAAGCATTTTATTACTAGTAATGAAAAACCAAAAAAAGAAAAAGTGATCAAACCAAAGACGCATGTTTTCCGAAAGTTAGGTGCAATTGTTTTTTGGTTGTTGTTTCTGTTCATGTTTTTAGTCGTTATGGTGTCCATCACATCAAAACCACCCTCCCCCAAAGCGAAAGTGGCTGAGAAAGAGATTACAGTGAATCCTGCAACCAAACCAGAGGCGGTACAATTCGCTCAAAATTTTATCAGGGATTACTATACATGGTCCAATGACAGTGAAGGATGGGAGGAAAGATCCGATCGTTTATATTTCTTCATAGCGAAAGGATTAGATGAACAGGCAGGACTGATAAAAGAGAGTGTTGCTTGGGATGCCGTATATAAAAATAGTGCCATTAAGCAGATAGAAGAAATAGATAGCAATTCAGCTCATATGACGTTTAAGGTTTGGGCGGAGATGTCGCGTGAAGTGGAAAATGAAGTAGAAGTCGAAAAAGAGGATGAGGAAGGAAAGAAGAAAAAAGTTAACGAATTGAAGTCGGAAACGGAAACAAAGGCATTGGTCAAATTTTTGGTGGTTCCCGTTACGTTTAATGGGAATACGTATGGCGTCTATGAATTGCCTTCTATTACGTATATCGACGAAGCGACAGATGTACAGATGCAACAAGTTTCCAATTACACCTCCGAAAAAGACGGTAATGAAATTAGGCAGATTAGTAACTTCTTGAATACATTTTTTGCTAGTTACGCAGAAGATGATAAAGAAAGGCTTAGTTACATTCTTACGGATAAGGAAAACCCAAACGGAATGAATGGTGCAATGAATTTTGTAGAGGTAAAGGAAGTAGATGTCTATGAAGGGGATTCAGAAGATGAGAATCATGTTATTTCGAAGGTTACTTTTGAGGATCCCGAGTTAAAGACACAAATAAATTCGCTTTATCATTTAACCGTCACAAAAGAGAAGGAACACTATGTGGTATCAGAGATAAACACTAAAAAAAATGATTAAAGGGAGGTTTTTAAGTGAGTATAGGTCCATTATGGGAGTGGTTTTCAGTCGAAGTGAAGTATGTACTGTTCTTTGCGATGGCAATTTTACTAATCGTCTGCATTGTTAAGAGAGCCTGGATTTTGCTAGCAGTTTCTATTATTGGGTTAGCGTTCATCGCTATATTCGTTATTAACCCGGAGACGATCTTGACTCTAGCTGAATGGATGAGTAATAAACTTAATATAGGTGGATAAAATTTAGGGCAGTCCTTACTTTTTGGAAGGTCTGTCCACTACTTTAATGAGGTGAAACCATGGATAAAGAAAAACGACGTATACCATTGTATTTTATCAATAATTTTTTAAAATTCGACCGGAAGATTTATCAGATTTTCGGCTTGAAATTAGGCAGACCCATACCTTTAAAAGGAGTTTTATATGCAATAAGCCTTGGATTAATCGAAGTTATCTGGTATTTCACACCTGTCTTTGGTGAGTTTATCAAATGGGTTCCGGTTGGTATATTGATGGTAATACCGATTACACTTGCTTGGCTGTTGACTGATATTGGAACGGAAGGTCGTTTACCAGTTGCTTTCTTTCGTTCGCTCGCATTGTACCATATGCGCAAGTTAAAAAGTGTAACATATGTACGTGGAAAAGAGATACAAAAAGAGACATCACTCCAATTTCATGGTCATTTTACGTATGGCATGAAAAAGGAAGCATTAAAGGAAAAAAGATACGGATATAAAGGATTTGTAACGTTTAAATAACTATTTAATAGGAAGGGAGAACTGACACGTTGCCTAGAATACTGGAGTTCCCGATTAAGCATGTGGAAAATAATTTGATTTTTGCCCATGATCAAACGGTGTGGGCTTATTATCGCATTGATGGTTTCAGCTATGACTTTCTTGATTTTGAAGATAAAATGAAGCCATTTCAACGCCAACTATCATTTCTGTCTAACAACGGACATGATTTACATTTCATTATTGATCCAACACCAACGAATGTAAGTGATATCATGAACCAGACCATCAACGAAATGAACCAACTGGACTATGCGTTGAAAGAGAACGGAATTGATTTCATGCGCCAGGTGGAAGCTCAATTAAATAATCAACGCTCTAAAAATGAAGCGGGGGAATATATACACTATATTGGAGTACAACTGAATCCGACTAAGAATAAATATCAATCTTCCAACGTTGGTAATAATGCAATTCTTGCATTCAAACGATTCTTGGAAGGGTTAAATTCACCTATTTATCGTGCGGTAGGATTGGATCCCTATGATATTCCATTAGAGATTATAGAGGCTTATCAAGAACAGGCACATGGTCTGGTGAACAACATCATCGATGGATTCTCTTCCATGGTGAAACCTGCCACGTCTAAAGAGCTGATTTATCTAATTGAAAAGACATATTCTGTCTCACCTTCCTATAATGATGTGCCCTTTAGAGATAACTTTTCTTCAGGGGAATTGGTGAAAGGAAAAGAATATAATAGTGATCAAATTCACGCTGCGATTCGTCCGAAACAAAAAGCATTTATTGACCTGCAGAATGCTAATATTGAGGAAATTGGACCAAAAACCTTGCTGTTAAATAAGGTAATTGATAATGAGATAGAAGGACTATATACACAATATTTGATATCCAGTAACATGGAAGATATAAACGCTCATCCTGGATTTGAATGGCTCTATCATATTCAATGCCGTATGCCTTTTCCTGTTGGTATTTCCATTCGGGCCAACCACCAATCCAACCAGTTGGTACGCAAACGGTTATCAAATGCCCGTCTGGAATTCAAGGATCAGAGGCAAGAAGCACAAAAAGGGGAAGAAAACATTGATCTGAGTGTTGAAGAATCTGAGCAAGGGGCAATACAGATAGAAAACTATTTTAAACAGACAGCCCAGCCGGCATACAATTGTTCATTCGTCTTTAAGGTGAGTTCCAAAGATAAGTCAACTTTAAAAAACCGAGTGGATAAATTGATTAGTGAATTATCTAGATTCGGTATTACAGTTCTATCACCATATGGAGAACAATTAAAATTATTAATGGAAACTATTCCAGGTTCAAAAAGGTTTAATTTGGACTATCCAATGCATGTTTCTCCTAGCATACTTGCAGGCATGATGTTCGGAGCCACCACCAATATTGGAGATAACAGAGGATTCTATATCGGCTATACGAAACAATTTCAAAAGCCAGTATTTATTCAGCCTGATTTAGCAGCTAAGGCATACGAAAGCATGAATAATGTTTTTGACTCCATTTCTGTGCTTGTTGCAGGAATGACAGGAAAAGGTAAATCGTTTCTTATGAACTTGTTCGTATATCTTGCCGCATTGACAGGTTCACAAGGTCTAATCATCGACCCAAAAGGAGACCGTCGAGGGTGGAAAGAAGGATTGCCTCATATACCAAAAGAACATATCTCTGTATGGGATATTGGTTCACACGAAGAGGATGCTGGTTCACTTGATCCCTTCCGTACAAGTGCAAGTTTGGAAGAGGCAAAGGATGTTTGTATGGATATCCTATCTCACTTAACCAATATTGATATTCATGATGATGCGTATGCTGTATTAAGTGAAGCAATCGAAGAAGTTTCCAAACAAGAGGACCCATGTATTGGGGGTGTCATCAACTATTTAGAAGTGCAATGTACAAACAAATCAAACAGTATAACAAATCAACGTTTTAAATCTGCAGAACAATTAAAAGGCACTTTAGAGACCTTACGAAGAAACCAACTTGCGCGACTGCTGTTTGGTGAGGTTGGCCAAAATTATAAAGTGCTGGAATCAGATAAATCAATTCAAGTGCTGATGGTTCAATACTTGAACTTACCTGGCAGTACGGCGAAAAACATTCGTCCGCAGCATAAAATTTCAGAAGCCATTATGATATCTCTGACAGCGTTTACCAAGCAATATATGTTCAAGAGTGACCGTATGAGACATAAATTTATTTTACAAGATGAAGCTAGTGTAATCGAAAGAAGTTCTATTGGATCTGAACTTATGGACTTTATCGTACGAATGGGACGATACTATAATACAACATTGATTAAAGGCTCACAAAACGCTTCTGACTATGGACAAGATGTAGCAAACATGGGAATGAAATTCAGTTTTGGGTTACGTAAAACGGAAGAAGCATTAGAGATGCTAAATTATTTTAATCTTCCGGAAACACATGAGAATATAGAAATTTTAAAGAATCTCGGTCGTGGTGACGCGTTGTTCCAAGATATCTTTGGAAGATCGGCAGTCATTCATATTAATCCTGTGTTCCGAGAGTTATTGAATGCATTTGACTCCTCTACCTCTACAGAAGAAGAACGTCAAAGGGAGCTGGTGCGAACTTCGTAAATTAATGAAAGGAGTTACTATCGTGAAATTAAACAAAGCTTGGCTGTTAGGTTTTACCTTTATTGCATGTGTATTGATTGTCGGATGTAGTTCTACTGATGAAGGAAATGCCAATACAGGTGATAATTCGGCTAACGAAAAGCAAAGTGAAATGGAAAAGGTATTTGAAGAAACTGATAAAATTGCATTGGAATTCTATAAGGCCGGATTTGAATTGAATATCCCAAAGGTTTATGAAATGCTCTCACCAAATGGGAAAGACACTATTGGTGAATTTGTAATGGGAATGGAAGGTAATGAATTAGATGTACCTGCTGATCAACTAGTTGAAGATGAAAACTTTAAAAACTATAAAAAACAGAATCCTGATAAATTTAAGGAGTTTGAAAAACTTAATGATGAATACGAGTTACGGAGGTATGATAACGTCTATGATGAAGAAAAGAAAGAGATTATCTATAGAGTTGAGCCTTGGTATGAATATGAAACCTTTGATAATTCAAATGATTACAATTATATTAGTTTGAAACAAAATAATGATGGGGAATGGGTCGTGAAAACATTTCTAGAAACAATTATTCCTGATAGGATATCAGATAAAAATTCAGGGACTATTATCCATCCTTATAAAGAAAGTGAAGAACCAATAGAGGATGAATACGGATTTGATGATTAATAAATATAAGTAAATATGAAAGGAGGTACAAGGCCTAAGACAATCCCTAATATAAAGGGATTATTTTTTTATTGCCTAAAATTATGAAACTAAACTTTAAAGTTTTTGCTGCTTTATTTTTATCTGCGTTTTCAGTATGTATTATTTTGATACATCCAAGTCTTATTTATGCCGAGGAAGCCTCTCAACAGCAGCTAGGCGAGTTTAAAGATGAGGAAACATCATACTATTACCTAGATGCTGTTCCAGATGATTTTGGTGAAGACAAAAGTTTATGGGAAAACACTAAGAATAAATTTTGGTTTTTAGATATGAAAGATAATTTTGGTAAAAAAATGAATGAACTGTTTAATTTTTTGATTAATACTGCATTTGAATTAAATTTGCTTATGACCCGTATGATGATCTCTACTTTAGATATTGCTTATGACTTTGAGTTTGTAGATAGTATCATTAACAAATTGAGTGAAATTATGGCTCCGATTTCTGGTATTACAGCAAATGGTAAAATATCAGAATCAGGGCTTTTTGGGAACTTTGCTAAATTTGTAGCCATACTAGCGGTGATTTACGCAGTTTATATGCTTTTATGGAAACGCTCTATGTTTAGTTCACTTTCTACGATTCTTCAAACTATTTTTGCACTCACTATTGCAGTACTGCTGTTTACCAATTATTCCTCATTCCTAACAGGATTGAATCAGGTAACCACTGAAGCAAGCCAGCTAATTATTTCGGGAAACCAAAGTCAAGTTGAAACCAGTAATCCAACTGAAACCAGCCCAATTGCTACGAATTCTCCTACTGGTTTAAACGAGGAAAATCTTAAACAAAAAATGAGAGATAATTTATGGTCAATGTTTGTAGACCGACCGTATCTTTATATGATGTATGGAGTAACAAGTTTGGAAGAAATAAATAAAAATGGTAATGAACAGCAAGCAATTCAACGAGTAAAAAACATTCTGAAGAAAAAACCTAAGACAGAATCACGCTATGAAGAAATTATAATCGAAAAAGATGTAAATAAAAATCAATTTGTTACGTATAGCAATGTAAGTAAGAGGCTATCATTCACACCAATGTACCTGTCAATTAACGGTATTACTTCAATTCCAATTTATATTTTAGCCCTGACGCTCATTTTGTTTCAATTCTGGTTTATGATTATAGCTCTCTTTGCTCCATTTGCTTTACTTGTTGGGGCAGTTCCCGGACAGTTCAACATTATAAAACGTTATTTTATTGAACTTGGTTTACCAATGGTGTTAAAGATCTTAGTTTCCTTTGCAGCATTGGTAATTTTTGCTTTGTCCGAGTTGCTCTATCAAACAGACTTTGCGATAAACAACAATAATGGGAACGCCTTTTTTAGCTATATTACAGTGGCGATTATCCATTTTGTGTTGTTTATGCTTATATTCCTTTTGCGTAAACGTATTAGCAACATTTTCTCGGCAGGATCCAAAGGGATTCACGAGCTAAGAGATGGGATGGGCACAGTTACCAATCCACTAAAAAAAGGAGTGCAAGGTGTAAGCACAGCATCAGGTGCAGCTATTGGTGCAATGGCAACAGGGGGTGTAGGAGCCATGTCAGGTGCTAACATCGGAAGTTCTGTAGGGAAAGTGGCTACAGGAGAAGGAAGTATTGGCGAGGTAGCTAGGAATGGCATACAAGCTCAAAGGTCACTTCAATTAGCATCACTGAAAAAGCAAAATGGAAATTCAGCATTTCCCAATCAAGTTAATCAATTAACGGATGATGGAGCAAATAACCTTAGTAACTTTATGAATGAAGAAATGACAGAGAAATATACAAAAGAAAAAACGGATGATGTCATTGACGTTTTTGATAAAGAAGGTATTACAAATGTGTCCTTAAATGAATTGAAAACTGTCCATGCCAATCTTGTAAAGGATATGGAAAAAGAGGGGACGTTAAAAGACGATTATTCCATTGCAATGGCAAAAGGAGTAAAAGAATTACAACGTAACAATGAACTAAGCAATCAAGCTGAAAATCTTGGTAAAGTAGAAAGATTACGTTCGATCCCAACTGCAAATGAATGGGTCGAAGATACACCAAACATGTATGCTAACCAAACAGCTCATTATCAAAAACCAGCCGGTAAAACAAGCTTGGCTCCAATTCCAGAGGCCAATAATTGGATAGATGATACCCCTCATATGTATTCAACTGTACCTATTGAAGAAACAAGAGAACCTTCAGAAAGAGAAAGCGACAATAATAATCTATACAAAAGAACTACCGAGAAGAATATGCCAAAAATGTACGATAATGACTATGCTGATTTAATTTCAATGGAAGAAAATATGCCCTTACCACCTGATCAATTTGACAATCAACCGAATGATTACGGTAGTTTAAAGAAAAGAGGTGAGTAAAGTTTGAGTCTTCGAGTTAAAAAAATAATCGTTTACACATCAATGGGGGTTGGTGCAATCCTCATTGTTTTTAGTGTTTTTATCGGTTCAAAGGAAAGGTATAACAATCAAAATAAGTTAGAGGATTCGGTAGAGCAGAATGAAAATGATAAAACCATGGAAAATGTTACTCAATACCAAAAGGTGAAACAAATACGGAGCACCGATAAAAATGAAATTGCAATAAAAGACGAAACAGGTGGTAAGGTGAATAAACCCATGGATGGAGATTATGAAGGCTTTGAAGAGATTGTTCCGCAAAAGGTAGATGAATCTCAATTCCCTCCCACATATCAACATATGTATGGAAAAGAGAGCGTTGCAAAATCAAAAGAAATCGCCAAAGAATTTGTGAAGATATTTTACAACTTCAATGGGAAATATCCTTTGGAATATGTGGAAGCGAGCAAGAAATATATGACGGTGGATTTCTACAATCGGTGGCAGCAACAGCCTGAACAAGGAACAATAAGTAAGATGTATCGAAAAATTATACACACGGAAATATTTGAGCCTTTTGATACACCGGAAACGACAGATGAGATTATTTGGATAGCAAAAATTGAAGGAGAAATATTAGATTACCATAAGAAAAAATCAGAAAGGATAACTGAAATTTATACACTCTTACTGAGAAAGGAAGATAAAGAATGGAGGGTGGCAGATCTTTTAATCAATGCACCTTTTTAAAGGTCAGGAGCAGAAAGGGAGGAGTATAAGGTGTTTTGAAGAAACTCTTTATCGTAGGAATACCGCTAGTCTTGTTGTTAATTATCATTATGATAATGGTGATTTTATTTTTTTCTATAGGATATCTCTTCTTTGATTTTGGATTAGATGAATTTAACGAAGAAGAACCCGAGTGGGGAGTTGGCCGCTGTACCCAAACTGGTGAGGTTGATATGGAGTTATGGAAGGAAATAATCGAACTACATGGGGGATATTTACAAAAAAGTGGTGATAAATTTCTGGAGGTTGCCGAAAAAGCCGGAATAGATCCTGTCCTGATGCTCGCTATTTCCATACATGAAACTGCAAGGGGAACTTCAGATGCATTGGTTTTCAGAAACAATCCTGGCGGTTTAATGAATCCGGATGGAAGTGGGTTAATGCGTTTTGACACACTGGACAAAGGAATTGAATCCATGGGAAAGACCTTGCATAACCGAATTATAAAGGACGGATTAATTACCATTGAAGATTTGGGAAGCGTTTATGCCCCCTTAGATGCTGCGAATGATCCTAATGGATTAAATCAATATTGGGTACCAAACGTAAACGATTATATTAATCAACTGGGTGGTCTTACGATGAATTGTGAAAACACAAATGAAATAGAGATAAGAGGAGAAACAGCATGGTTGGTACCCTATACTAAAACGATAACTTCAACATTTGGACAGCGTTGGGGAAAACTGCATGCGGGAATTGATATAGCTTCTCCAGGAATTTATGGTCAATCAATCGTCGCATTTCGGGAGGGTACAGTGATAGTAAGTGAATTGAGTGGAACGGTTGACGGTGGCTTGGAGAATGGTAGTGGCTATGGATATTTGGTGGTAATTGATCATGGCGATGGGATGAAAACAAGGTATGCACATCTAGCAAAAAAAGGGATTCCAACAGGAAGTAAGGTGAAAGCGGGTGAGCGTATAGGCCTTGTTGGCTCTACTGGACATTCCTCAGGTCCACATCTTCATTTTGAAATTTTACTGGATGATAAACCCGTTGATCCTTTAGGCTATCTGGAAGAATTCGATTTACTTTTACCGTCTGAATAATTGTCCGACGCAATGATAAGTAGCTAGTTCCTATGGTGAAAGGAATTTGCAATCTGAACGTCGGACGTTTTGTCTAAAAAATAATTAACTTCGAAAAAGAAAAATAGTTGTCCGACGTTGAAAATGATAAACAAGGATATACCAAGGAGTTACCAAGGCAAATCACGTCAGACAGAAAGGGGAAAAGAAAATTGTTGCAAACCCATTATTGGGAAATTCTAAAAAGTTTAGAAAGATTAAAGGAAGATACTATGCAGCGGATGCTTGAAATGGATTCACAAACAGCGGATGAAGGAATGAAATTCGAGAATTCACTTGCCAAAACCACTCCGTTATCCATAAATGGATATCCCGTGTTTCAGTTTTCTTATGACGGCATGTTGCCTCTTTACAAGGAAAACGACAGGGAATATCTACGGATCATTCGTGACTATTATTACCGAGTTACACTTGGGTCTTATGATTTTAGCTTGATCGAAACGCCCTTTAAGCATGCAGCGTTAGTAATACTTCATTACTTTACAGACAACAGAATCCGTGATCTCGACAATCGGAATCGCAAAGTGATTATAGATGCTATTCGGCATACAGCTTTGATTGCGGATGATAGTTGGAAAGAGCTTTCTATTGTAGAGGAAGGGCATCGAGATAAAGAAAATCATATCCAGGTGTATTTGCTTGAAAGGGACCATCTGATTAATTTTCTATCACATCTTAAAGGAAACCATTTTAATATGAAGCAAATGCAGAAGGCTGAACTAAGGGAGGTGATGCTGGAGCAACTGAAGAAAGAAAAAGGTAAAGAAAATGAACAGGAAAAAGGAGAGGAGGAGATGAATAAGATTTCAGATCTTTGGCGGTGACAATAAACATCATTGGACAGTGAATCAAATAAGCAACAGATATCCAATATTACATCATTTCAAAAAAACTAATATTGGATAGTCCAACATTAATGAATATTGGATATTTAAAAAAAGAGTGAAAATCATTGATATAGGCATTTTTACTCTACGAAATTGCACATCAGATGATAACTCAAAATGCGGGTAGTTTTGTTGAGGCAGTTCATAGTCACGCGGAGAAATGACGAAACGAAACAGCCCCACATGCACAGCAAAAAGGCAGGTGAAATCATGTCAACATCGAGCAATAAATCAGTCGTAAAAGAGCTCCAGTCACGGGATATTGACATCCTGAGAGGTCTCTATGAATATCGGGCATTAAGTACCGAGCAGATCATGCGTTATTTCCGTATCAGTAAATGGTACACCTATAAAAAGCTAACCGCCCTAAGGAATAGCGGTTACATTATCACCACCCCGATTAAAGGGTACAATCCCCATCAAAGTAGGCAGGGAAATTACCACCGCATCAGCGAGACGGGTATAGCCTGCTTGAGAAAGCAGGGCTATCCTGCAGAGCGTAGAGCTTATGACTTACGCGTTCGTATTCGTCATTTGCCATTTCTGCTTATGACGAATGACATATTGATGGCACTTTCGCAATTCAACTGGACCGTGGAAGACAGCAGGGCAGCAAAAAAGCGACATAACCTAAATCGTGGCGTGAATATACAGGGAATCTTAAAAAATGCATGTGATCAAGATTATGTGCTCTACTCCTTTTTGGAAAATACCAGTGTGAAGAATTTGGAAAAGATAGCTTCCGAGATTACTATGCACAAGTTTACGGACTATCTATTCATTTGCAGGGGAGGTGGTAGTTTCCAGGCAATCATCAACAGGTTCATTGACAGTGATGCCATGTTGAAATGCCAAAGTCTGAAGGTGTTTCCTAGGGGGCTTGGCAAAGATTATTTACGAGCCTTTGAAGGAAGTGCACAACAGTTCAATGCTTATCTGCAACAAGTGCATAACAGCACACTGTCCTTTAGAACGTCTTTTAAGAGACGAAAAAACTTTAAGGGCTTAGATCAGGTTGTCCACCATAATGGAGAAGAAAAGTACCTTGTAAACTTATTGGATACGGACCTGGTAAAAATCTATAACATGAAAAGATATCGGAAGGAAGATTACGAGATGGATGGACGTAAGGTGTTGGTGATTACCGAACCCCACTTGAAATCGATCCACCACAAGCTGTTGGAATCTGTCCACCATATCGACTATATGGAAATCACACAGGATGAAATTAAAGCAGCACTTCACAAGGATTGGAAAGGGAGGAGCAAATCATGACAGTTAAAAACGAAAGAGACGGTCTCACATATCCGGTCTTGGCAGAGCTCAAGGATATAACAAGGCTTACCAATGCAGAAGGGTCCCTGAATCTTGAGCTGGAAACCTTCAGCCCCAAAGTCCAACGGAAAATACTCAAAACGATGCGTGAATTGATGTCAGATGAAATGGTTTTTGTATTATCCGTAGAAAACATGACAAGAAGAATACGATAGGAAACACTTTTTCAATATAGCTAAAAGGAGACGTTCATCATGGAAAATGAAAATCGTATAATGATCGATTGGCAAAATCCAGATGGAATGGAGATTCAGTGTCATCCGTCCAAGACACAGCAAGATGTACTGAGGAAACTGAATGAGGCAATTGCCATCATGAATAAGGCGCCACAGCAAAAGAAAGTCTATCAAAAATCCGATTACTACACTAATTCCATCAATCAGGAGAAGGAATCGACCAAGGTTGTCTACAAAACTTCTAAAGAGGAAATAAATATAGGAGAATATATAGAATCCACGGAGTACCGTCTAAACGGTGCTATTTTTATGCACTTTTAGTGAGAGGGGAGGAAGATATGCTCACTTTTTTAACATTATCTGCATTTGTTATTGCTCTCGCAGGGGTTGTCTTCATGCTTAGGGGAGTCGTCATACCAGACCCAATTCTTACATTGGTGGCGAGTACTGCGATATTGGTAAGCTACTTCACTTTGAAGAAAGTAACGGACACCAGGAGCAACAAGTTGGATCGACTCATGGCTTTGACAATGACGTTATTTGGCATCATGGCAACCGCAAGCTTCATATATGACCATTGGCAGTGGGAGTCTCTTGTCACGGATAGCTTCATGCTGAAACTCTCCCTTATAATTTTCGGGATGATCGGCATCTATATGAATCTAGTGTACATGCGGGCAGAAACTGCTTACCGGAAGAAACGGGGAAATCAGCGCATTAAAGAAAAACCAGCCGAGGGGTATACGGAATATAAAAAGGAATTTAAAAAGTCCAGACTTAAGAAAAACGAAGACATTGTCACGGTACTGGGAAATTCGATGGAACATGAAGATGTTCCGATCATTTGGAAGGGAAAAGATTTTTATACGCACATGCTGGTTGTCGGAGCCACACGCTCCGGAAAAACAGCATCCATCCTGGAGCCGATGATCTATCAGTTACTGCTTCAAAAAAAGCAAGGGAAGAAACTTGGCCTATCGGTTATTGAACCCAAAGGGGCGTTCGCAAGGAAAGTGAAGGCATTCTGTGACGAGATGGATATTCCTTATATCTATATAGATCCGGAACGCATCGATGAAAGCAATTGCTTCAATCCAATGGAAGGGGAAATCAACGACGTGGCAGAGGCGACTGTCGTGGTACTGAAAGGATTATTTGGAAAACAGGATGCCTTCTTTGCCACGGTACAGGAACTGTCGGCCCGGAATGTGACCAAACTTTTAAAAGAACTTCATGGGAATGATATGGACATCATTGATGTCATGAACACGTTGCGTGACACATCCGTACTCAAGAAAAAAGTGGAAGACCTAAAAGCACGGGACGGGGTGACCGATCTCGTTCATTTCTTTGAAGCGGAACTGCTCGGAAGCATGGCAGATAAATACCGCCAGTTTGTCATTGGGCTTCGTGCGCAACTGGAGAACATTACAAGTAACGATATGCTCCGTCAAATCATGACGGGAAGGAGTGATATAGATATTGATGAGCATTTTGCAGAAGGCGGTGTGCTTATCGTCAATACTTCCCTTGGGAAATTGAAGTCTGCCGGGGATGCATTCGGACAATTTATTATCATGCACTTGCAGAACGGAACATTCCGACGTGAAGGTACCGAAAAATCACGTGTTCCACATTTTATGGTGGTGGACGAATACTCACGCTATATCAATCCGGATGTGGAAATTTTTTTATCTCTTGCTGCCGAATATAAGGTTGCAGGAATCTTGGCGACCCAATCCCTCGGGCAGCTGGAAATCGAATCGGGGAAGATTGGCGCAAAAGCAATGAAGAAAACAATCATGACCAACTGCAGAAACAAATTATGTTTTGGTGGGGTGTCTTCCGATGATGCACAGGAATTCGCGGATGAGTTTGGCAAGGACAAAATCATTGTGCGGCAATCCACCTACAAACATCGACTATGGATGCCGGTTCTTTTTCCGGAAAGCTACCGGGATACGGAATCAGAGGAATACCGCTTTGATCCAACCGATATCATGGATAGCTTGCCGAAGTATAATTACATTCACAAAATGATGTATGACGGGCAGATGCAAAAGCCATCGCTTGCAATGGGAGATATTGTTCCGGAAAATTGGCAAGAGCGACGGGAATGGGAAGATAAACGTGTAACAACTAAACTAAAAAAATCTGGTGCAACACTGATAAAGCAAACGAAATGTATTTTAAATAAGAAAATATATAACGCCCAGCAAGATAAACCAAGTGAACTAACAAAAGACGTTTTAAATACTACATCATCTCAACAAAAACATTCCAAAAGTAAACAAGCCATTGAACATGATTCATTCAGCCCGCGAGAGCCACACGACGAGAGCCAACCGAAAAGGATAGGGAAAACAAGCACAAATCAAATCAATCAAACAAAGGAAGAACATGTTAAAACAGAAGAAGTACCTGTAACAACCTCTGGAAAATCACATGATAATTTTTGGTGACAAAGCTCTTTAGAAAAGGGCTTTTTATAATGGCGTTTTTAATGAAAATCTTAAAAATAAAGGAGCGATTTTAATGGCAGAAGAAATGAACAGTGTCTTGATTGAAGGATTCGATCCCACAAAAATGTTGAATCAGGGGATGGAAAAAGCGAATGAAGATTGGAAACAAGTTTATGGTGCCTACCAGAACCAAAAGATTCTCCAGGCACCAATTACCGGAATCGAAAACTTTGGTGCAGGTGAAAATGAAAAAACGTGTGCCATTGTATCGGTCGGTTCAATTCGTGGATTGATCCCCATGGAATTTACGGGTGCAGATAATCTTCGGCAGCTAAGAGGAATGACAGGAAAAACAGTAGCTTTTAAAGTACTCAATTATGACCGGGAAACAGAAATATTTACCGGTTCCCGTCTCGAAGCCTTGGAGCAAATGGCGGAGATCACGTTGCGTAAAGTGGAAGAAGAAGATATTATTCCAGCTGTTATCCACCATGTGGGTCAACATGTATTGCGTGCTGATATCGGTGGAATAGAAGTGGTTATTCCAATTGAAGACGTTCGCTATGGTTGGATTGATAATCTACAGGATGAATATAATGTTGGCGATGTTTTGAAAGTAAAAATACTATCTATCGACAAAGAAAAGAAGAAGGTGAAAGTGAGTTCCAAAGCCACCCAGGAAAATCCATGGCCGAATTGCACAAAACGATACCAAAAAGGTGGCGAATATGTCGGTGTTGTTTCCGGTGTAAGGGAGTACGGTGTATTCATTAATCTGGAACCAGGCGTGGATTCCCTGGCTACTCACTTGAAGTTTCAAAACGTCAAAAAAGGCGACCGGGTATTAATCAGGGTGCAGAATATCAATGTGAAAGAAGAACAGGTGCGTACCCGTATTACCCGGATCTTGTAGGAGGTAGGTGTATGAACAGCCCATTCTCTCTTTCTCATGATTGGAAGCTGCACTGGAAACGAATACCTTCGAATATAAACCCACTGGGATATATTAACGGGGAATCACCAAAAGAAAGAAAGGTACTTCATGCATTGGCAGCAGTCGGTATTATCGGGGGAAAGCAACTCTCCCGATTATTTTCCTTGGACAAAAAGCGATTACGCAAAATGGTAAGGGAACAGAAAATTATACGTCATGAATTGAAAACTGGAAACAGAATAATCACCATTTATTCGTTAGGGACAGTGGGGGCAAAGATAGCTGATGCACATGGATATGAAGTAAATTATTGGGTCGAATACTCAGTGGAGGATGTATTAAAGCGACTTCTATTTTTCGAACTATATCGCCATTTCGAATCCTCACTGATACAGCCAGCACCTGAACCGTTTATTGCCGCAATCAGTTATCAAGAAAGGCCCCTATTTGTCTATGTAGGTCGTGGTGATATGAGTGATTTAATGATGTTCTTGAAATGGCAACATAAAAGCTTTTCAGAGCGGATTATTGTCATCTCGGAAACTATCAAATATCTTGATTCTCTAAAACCTTATCTCAATAATAAAAAGGTACGAATGACTACCGATGAAGAGTTACTTTGTGAAAAACGCAGTATTGAAGATATGTTTTACTATTTAAATGATACTGGAGATTTTGTAAAGGAGGCCTAGATAGATTCTCTTATCAATATAGAAAATGGCATATCAATTCTTGAGAAGGATTGATATGCTGTTTCCCTCTTTATTTTAATCATAAGTTATCGAACAATCGGATGTTTTTGTTTAAATAAGTAAAGGAAAGCAAAAGGCGTTAGTATAAACCAAAAGGGTTCCATTATGAGGTGCATTTACAAAAAATACAACTCAAATGAGATTAAAATTGACAGATAAAAAGGCAAACACTAAATTAGACGACTTTTGTTATTACTAATGACAACGATATCGTTAAATTTTTTAAATATTATTAATATATGGTAAGATAACTTTGTGAAATATTGTTCTTAAACTAAATGGCAGAAGAGTACAAGAAGAAAGGGAAATTGTTATTTATAATAATTAATGAATATTGTGAAAAAATGGTATAATTAAAAAGTCTAAAAACTAAGTGACATAATTTTTAGGGAATAGTTTTTAAAGGAGGCGTTCATTATGACAAACAATAGAATTTCTATTATTAATGACTATAAGGGGTTAACGACTAATTAAAAATTGTTTAGCGTTTCCCCGAATTTTGAAAGGGGAAAATTATGAGTACTGAAAATGTAAAAATCGTAGAATTAAATGCAGAAAACTGGTACGACTGTTGTGAATTAGAGGTATCAACAGAACAAAAAGAATACATGGAGCCTAATGCTATATCAATAGCTCAGTCAAAGTTTGAGCCTACATTAAAGCCATATGCTATTTATGCTGAAGATAAAATAGTTGGCTTTTTGATGTACAATTCTGTTCAAGAAGAACTTGATGGTTATTGGGTATATAGAATAATGGTGGATAAGGAATTCCAAGGCAAGGGTATAGGTAAAGCTGCAACTAAGTTAATGATTTCAGAAATGGCTAAATTACCTAATGCGAAAAAAATTGTTGTAGGTTATCATCCTGAAAATTTGGGAGCACATAATCTATACTCGAGTTTGGGATTTATTGATAAAGGTGATAGGTTCGGTAAGGAAATGGCAGTTATAAAAAATGTAACCGAGTGATAGGTCGATAGAATAATTTAATAAGAAAGGACCATTATTTGGTTCTTTTGCTTTAAGGAGCGTGATGTTTTATGAAAAATATCTTAACAAAAAACACCTCATACACTATCAATAGGAGGAGTTCGTTTTAATAGTTAAGGACCCTCCGAAATATAAGGAGGAAATTTTTTGTATCAACTTAAGAAATTAGGGTTCGAATCATTTTTTAGTAATCAAATAAGAAACATCGATTATTCAATTGGAAGAGTAGCAACAAGCACGAACGGAATTCTCAAGGTACTTTCACCTGAAGGAGAATTTTATTGTCATTTGTCAGGAAAGGTGTACCACCATTCTTCAACTTCAAGAGATTTTCCGTGTGTTGGAGATTGGGTTTTGTTTACCCCTTTAATTGAAGAATACAAGGGTGTAATTAACCAGGTCTTGAAAAGAAAAAGTTTAATATCCCGTCACGCTGCTGGAGCTGTTAATGAAGAACAGTTAATGGCAGCTAACGTTGATTTCGTTTTTTTAGTAAATGCATTAAACAACTTGAATATCAGATTGATGGAGCGATACTTAGTACAGGTTTATGAAAGTGGAGCATCCCCTATTATTATTTTGACAAAAAAAGATTTAAGTGAAGACGTTGAAGCTAAAATAAAATCTGTTAAAGACATTGCTTTTGGTTCACCTGTTATAGCCATTGATACACATAATGATGAGATTGAATTTATTAGAGCTTATTTTAAAGAGGGAATTACAATTTCTTTATTAGGTTCATCTGGAGTAGGAAAATCTACGATAATTAATAGGTTATTAGGGAAAGATGTGCAAAAAACTCAAAGTGTGAGAGTAACCGATTCTAAAGGTAGACATACAACTACTCATCGAGAGTTATTTCTGTTACCAGATGGAGGAATCATTATTGATACTCCAGGAATGCGTGAACTTCAACTTTGGTCAGGAGAAGAATCTACAAGTGAAGTTTTTCAAGATATTTTGGATTTAGGCAATGAATGTAAATTCCGTGATTGTAAGCACGATAAAGAGCCAGGATGTGCTATTAAAGGAGCTCTCGATAGCGGATTAATTTCTAATGCACGATATAAAAGCTTTATAAAAATACAAAATGAACTCAAATTTTTAGACTTAAAAAGTAAGTATGGTACACATATCGGAACTCGAATTCATATGAAAAATCTCCGCAAAAAAAAATAGAAACTTGAGTATTGAAATTGAGTTAAAAACCGTCGATATTTTTACAAATAGGGGCTATTGTTAAAGAATATAGCCCCTATGTTATTAAACTAAATGGTGCAAGAGTTGAAGATAAATAAGTTGATCACATCACATCTTTCTTATTGTGCTAACATAAGCAGGTTTGTGGAAGAGGTATTAGCTCATCTTTTGACGAAAATATAAAGAGATTAGTAAAAATGGCTTAACTTGTAAGTGTTAAGGAGGAAAAATATTGAAACAAACTTTACTGATAATTGATGCTCAACAAGACTTGATGGAAGGCAATAATGAAGAACAAGGGGTTTTTGAGAAACAAAAAATCGTTAATAACATTAATACCGTAATTGAAAAAGCAATAAACGAAAGTATCTCCATAGTTTTTATGAGAGATTTAGATGTTTCGAATGGAGAAGGAACTGGATTCCAGATACATAAGGATATTAAAGTGCCATCCACTGCTTTCATATTTGATAAATCTGCTACAAATTCATTTTATGGGACTCCTTTACAAAAACATTTAAGTAGAAACAATGTAGAGCATCTTGTAATAATGGGATGCAAAACGGAACATTGTATTGATACAGCTGTTAGAACGGCAACAATCAATCATTTTGATGTAACATTAGTCGGGGATGGTCATTCTACTTCTGATTCCAAAAAATTAACTGCACAACAAATAATTCTTCATCACAACGAAACCCTTCACGGTCATTATAATGTAGACAATTTTTCAATCGTTAGGAATTCTAATGAAGATTTGTTTATACCTGAACACAATAAATATCGATAATAACCATATTCAACTATATGGTGCTTTAACACAACAATGAGATCGTCAATATGGCGGTCTTTTTACTAAAGAGAGCAAAATACTTCAATAAGGGTAACAATTATCTTAGTAAGTAATTATGCGAGGGGGGCTACCTAGTGAAGAGAACAGAAAAGAAGAGAAGTGAAGGACTTACATTAGTAAGTGTAATTGCAGGTGGGTTAGTGGGGTGGGTAATTAATGTTGGATTGAGTTTTTTGACTGATACTGAAATGACTCACCTTTATGGAATATCAATATTTTTAGGTGTTATTGTCGGTTTATTATGGGATATAGCAGATAAGTTAAATAAAGATTAAGTATAAATATTATAGGTGGTTATAATTTTGAACATTAATTTTTTTGTAATTGTGAATAATTATACTTAAAGTAACGGGTGCATTAGTTGAATATGAGATCGAACGGCAGCTATTTTTCCTTTTTTGTACTAAAGGGGCAGTATTGTTGAACAACCGTTTTATCAGTGATATGTAGACTGATAAATTATTAATAAGATAACAAGGAGGTGACTCCATTGAAAAATGGTCGTGACACTGGTTTGAATTATTGGAAGTTAAATTATAGAGGAAAGTTTATTAGAACCCTATGGATGATACCCATTGGTATAATAGCCATAATATTGCTATACATAGCAGATGCACCTATTCAGATAACCATTATTCTGAGTGTGCTAATTTTTGTTTCTACGATTGTACAATTGATTTATACCTATGTGAAATTGAAAAATGAATCTAATTCGGAATAACCTTCCTGTTCTAACTGGTGCGTTAATTCAAGAAGAATTAATGCTATTTTATATAGAAGATATTTCACTAAAGGAACAGTTTAGTTGAAGAAGGTTTTGTAATATAAAGCAAAATTTATAACCTATTTTGGAGGAGTGTATGAATATTATAAAAGCTGTTGTGTTTGACTTAGATGGAACTTTGTTAAACCGGGATGCATCAGTAAAAGTTTTTATTGAAAAGCAATACCGGCGACTAAATAAATGGATAAATCATATTCCAAAGGATAAATACATAACAAGATTTGTTGAACTTGATAATAGGGGTTATGTTTGGAAGGATAAAGTGTACCAGCAATTAGTGGATGATTTTGACATTACAGGTTTGACGTGGGATGAATTACTCCAAGACTATATCAGTCAATTTAAAGATAGTTGTGTTCCTTTCCCTAACCTCATTAGTACGTTAGAACAATTAAAGAATAATAATATTGTTCTTGGAATGATTACTAATGGGAAAGGGCAGTTCCAAATGGATAATATTAGGGCTTTAGGTATAGAAAAATACTTTAAAACAATTCTTATATCTGAATGGGAAGGAACGAAAAAGCCTGAACCACAGATATTCCTAAAAGCCTTAAATAAACTTGATGTTTTACCATCTGAAAGTATATTTGTTGGTGATCATCCAGAAAAAGATATTAAGGCTGCTCAAAATGTTGGTATGAAAGGTGTATGGAAAAGAGATTATCAATGGGGTAACGTGAAAGCAGATTTTATAGTAGAAGATTTGAAGGAAGTACCTTTAATTGTAGATAAATTAAGCCATCTTAATATAAAATCTTATTAAGCTAACGGGTGCATTGTTTAATAAGGGCATTCTTCCTGAGGTAAGACGCAACTATAAAGGGGGATAAAAAATTGAAATGTAATCAATGTCAAAATGAAATGATAGTAGATTGTGATGTTAATGTTGAAGGTGGAATGTATGGAATTAAAATAAGTAAAAAAAGAAAAGGACTTTTCAAAAGAGTATCTGCAAAACCTAAAGCAGCTGTTTGTTCAAACTGTGGTTATGTATCTTTCTATATTGACGAATATAAAGAGTTTGGTGAGTAGTGTAGTTACTTATTGTACTATCTGGTGCATTTCTCTAAGAAGGAGCTTTCATCCATATTATCAAAATAAAGGTGTAGAGGAGAAAGAAATACTTGAGGAGTGAGTTCGATTGCGTAGTAAAAGCAACAAATCTAATAACGAAAAGTTAATAGCTTACCGCAATTCTTTTATTACTGTTTTTTTTGCTTATGGATTTTTTGTGGTTTTTAATGATATGTTTCTAAAACTAGAATTTGATTATAAGTATATTTTTTCGGTGACATTTGTTTTAATGATAGCTGTTTTTTACATATCAATATTCATTAGTAAAATTAGAAAGAAGTAATAACTTTTGTTGTATAGCTTATTCAACTATTTGGTGCTTTAGTTGAATAAGAAAATTAACGTGGATCTCCTTAAGAGAGGTCTTTGTTGTGCAAAAAAAGTTACGGTACTTTCTCTAAAATGACAAGGTTACTGACTGCCGAATTGACATCATTTTTGACATAGCAATTGACACTGGTTTTGCTATTGTCATATGAAAAAGAATGCAAGAGTTGAATAAACAATTCATGAATAGTGGTTAAAGAAGAAGCATATGTTCTTGACACCAATTAAGAGATTTGCTATTCTGAAAACGTAATATTTTGTTTTCTAGTCATCTTTTGGTGAAAGTCGTTATACCTTCAAATTTAATGAAGGAGACTCGGCGCAAAGGTCTTTTTTTATTAAGAAAAGACTATTGTTCAAACCTTTACAAAAATTTGTTATAGAGGAAGCGAACGGGTGTGATTATCACCAAAAATGACCTGTTTAATATGTCAATTATATTCCAGTTAATTAAAAGCCAATGAATTCCATGGAGGAGTTTATTGGCTTTTTTGTATTCAAAATTTTGGCTCTAAAATATATGTTGGGGTAGAGGTTAAATTCAGACAATAAAAAACACGCAACCTCCTGATTTTGTTACACTTTGTTTAGACCAATAAACAAAAACAAAAAGGAGATGCGTGCAATTGAATTTTAACATAACTCTGCCAGGATTTGAAGATGTCGTCATCACAGAAGCAGAAGACCAGGGCGGTACCTACGCCCTTTCCATCGAGATGGAGCGGAAAGCCCACTCCTGTCCGGCATGCGGAGAGCTTACCAGCAAGGTTCACGATTATCGTATTCAGAAGATCCGGCATCAGCACATCTTTGGTAGACGAGCAGAGCTTTTCTATCGAAAGAGGCGATATCGCTGTACCGGCTGCGGCAAGCGGTTTTATGAGTCCAATACACTGGTGAACCGTTATCAGAGGCAATCCATTGAATTCAATCAGGCGATAGCTTTGGAACTGATTCATGGAAAGAGCTTCCGTGATGTTGCCTCCCGGTTCGATACTTCTCCAACGACAGTGATTCGTCGCTTTGATCGCATCACTTCCTCGATGGTGAAAGAAACGCAACAGCTGCCGAAGGTCATTGCGATCGATGAATATAAGGGGGATGCCGGGAATGAAAAGTATCAGACCATTATTGCGGATCCGGTGGAGCGCAGGCCGCTGGAGATTCTTCCGGACCGAAAAAAGGATACTCTGGTAGACTATCTGAGAGAACACGGAGACAAGGTGGAAATCGTGGTCATGGATATGAGCCATTCGTTCAAGGCAGCCGTGGATGAAGCACTTGGACGCCCTATCATTGTGGCAGACCGCTTCCATTTCACTCGATATATCTATTGGGCGCTGGAGCGTGTTCGAATTCGGGTGCAGAGGGACTTCCATGACTATGATCGAAAGAAGTGCAAGCGCATGCGACACGTCTTCTATAAACGGCAGGAGAAACTGTCAGAGAAGCAACGATGGTATCTGAATCGTTACTTGGATTTGTCGAATGATCTCAAACGGGCATATGAGCTAAAAGAGGCGTACTGTAAATGGTTTGAACTGGCAAAAGTTAATGGACCGGATGACCTCACTGACACGAAAGAGCATCTCCATCAGTTTTATGACCTCGTCCACGCTTCCGGGTTGAGAGAGTTCGAAAGGGCAACGGAAACCTTCCGCAACTGGCAGAAGGAAATCATGAATAGCTTTGCCTTTGGCCTACATAACGGCTATATTGAGGGGATTAACAACCAGACGAAAGTAATCAAACGTAATGCGTTCGGATTCAAACGCTTTGACCGTTTTCGTGCAAAGGTATTATTACATCATCAGTATAAACAAATTGGTTTAAGGGTCGCCTAACAAAACAGGAGTGAGCTAGACGCTCACCCCAACATTTGACTTAGAACCAAAATTTTAAGGGGTGATGAAATGACATAACAAAACAGTATTGTCACAAAAGGTATACGTGTATAAAATTCCGATTGCTTCTTTGGCTCATCCTAAAGAGAAATCGGTTTTTTTGTGTCAAAAACTTTAAAAGGAGAGGATTTTAAATGGAAAAAAGTATCCAATTCTCAAATGAGGAAAAGTCGCTGATCTGGAACAGGTTTATCGAACCAGCCAACGGAACGAAAGAAGAAGCACAGCATTTTGTGGAAGTGTGTGAAACGTTCGGTTTAAACCCATTATTAGGAGACATCGTATTCCAACGTTATGAAACGAAGCGTGGTGCGAAAACCCAGTTTATCACCACAAGGGACGGACTGTTGCGGGTTGCAACTAGTCAACCAGGTTATGTGGGACCACCAAACGCGAATGTCGTCAAAGAAGGCGATGAGTTTGAATTCCTTCCAAGTGAAGGAGATGTCAAACACAAATTTGGCACCAAGCGTGGCAAAATCATTGGTGCTTATGCGATTATGAAGCATAAAAAACACAATGCGGTAGCCGTATTTGTTGACTTTGCTGAGTATTATAACGCCAACAGTGGCAAGTTAAATTCCAAATATGGCAATGCCAATGTATGGGATACTCTCCCCAGTGCCATGATTGTTAAAATTGCCGAAACATTCGTGTTGCGCCGCCAATTTCCATTAGGTGGATTATATACGCAGGAAGAAATTGGACTGGATGAATCCATTAAAAATGTGGAAGCAGGACCAATAAATGACCCTGTTCAACAACAGCAAGATGCAAACGAAGGCCAATCCACCAAGCAACCTGTTATAGAAGAACAAGCAACAGATGAAACGCTATCTCCGTTTCAAGAGATGGTTGTTAAAGGATTCGAAATTAAAACCAGCTCTAAAAATGTTCCGTATGGTTTACTGACGGTTCAGGATAAAAAGGATGCAAAAACAGTCAAGATTCTGGTAAAGCAGGAGAATCTCATTGATTCACTGAAACAGATTCCAGAAGGGAAAACATTGAATCTGGCATTCTATGAAGAAAATAACTTCTATTTTCTAAAAGAGTTTCAGTTACCGGAATCCCAAACAGATAAGCAGGATTCTAACCAAAAGGAAAGACAGCAAGAAAATTTAAAAGAAGAACCACAGCCAAACTTGATAGACCAAGTTCATGAAGTCGAAATTCAAAAAGTGGAATTTGGACAAAAGGCCTCCGGGAAGTTTGCCAAGATTGCCGGAACGATTAAAGGAGAACCGGTCCTTATTATCGCTCGTGGAGAGGAAGCAATGAAGAAGGCAGAAGGTTTCAGTCAGGGAGCGAACGTTACCCTTGCCTTGAATAAAGAAAACGGATTTCTGTTTCTTGTCGATGTAGTGAAAACCAATAAACAGGCAGGGTGATGAAGATGTTGCCTAGTATTTTGGATGTTGCACAATTATATGATTTGCAATTCAATCCGAGATCGTTTGGAAAAAGGGAAACGTTGTGTAAATGTCCATTCTGTAAAGCGGATTCACATCCCGGGAAACGAAAGAAATATTATCTGTCACTGAACACAGAAGATAACGTCTATAAATGCTGGTATTGTAAAGAGTCTGGTGGAGTGATAGACTTCGAGGTTAAATTAAGTGGAAAAGCTTTCAGTGAAGTTAAACAAAAGTACTTTAAAAAGCGAAAGAAAGCAGTTCACCTGGCTTACGAACTGGACCCATACCAGCTGGAAATTATCGGCTGGAAGGAATACAAAAGGAAATCATTTAAAGGTTTTCGGGAGAAAAGAGAAGAAGTCCTTCGGGATTGGAAACATTTTGTTCGGAAGGAATTAACCCTTAATTATGCGCTTTTTATGTGTATCGCCCATCTGGAAGGCCAACCAAACAGACAGAGGGAATTACTTGTATGGTTCATTAAAATATGCTGGGACTCACCTGTACCTAACATGTATGAAAGAATTCAAGATGAATTTCTAAAACCTAAGAGTGATAGTAGTGAATGGGCTATGGAAGGAACAGAAATAGGGCGCATTGCTTGGAAGGCATGTATCAAAACAATGGACTTTGAACTGGAGAATTTGCTCATTCATGTGATTTATGCAGATTATTTTAACAGAGAAAATAAAAAGGCACATTCCCGAAAGGAACGTGCGACACAAAGATTTTTGCTTGATTCAGTATAGCAAGTTGAAAATATAAAATCAATAGCAAAGGAGAGCATTAAATATGAATAACGTACAATTGATCGGGAGAATGACAAAGGACGTCGAGATGAAGTACACACAGAATGGAGTCGCGGTGGCTAGTTTCACTCTTGCGGTGAATCGCCCATTTACAAATAAGGAGAATGTGCGTGAGGCAGATTTCATTCGGGTTCAGGTATGGAGAAAGCCGGCAGAAAACACTGCCTAATACTGCAGAAAGGGGTCGCAAGTTGGTGTGTCAGGACGAATTCAAACCCGATCATTCCAAGGGCAGGATGGCAAACAAGTGTTCATTACCGAAGTGGTCGCTGATAATGTGGAATTCCTTGATACGAAGACAACCGGTCAAGGAAACAAGCAACAAGGCAACCATCAGCAATCCTCCACCAGAAAGCAGCAACAGCAGAATCCATATGGCGGTCAAACTCAACCGATGGATATTGATGATAATGATTTGCCATTTTAGATTAGGATCTAATCATGAGGGTTTAAAAGGGAGATTGGATGAGTCAGTCCATCTTCCTTTTCTATTTCAATCTAAAAGAAGGTGGGACAATGATCTTTTCATTTTCAAGATTAAATCTGTATGAACAGTGTCCATACAGATTCTACAATAAATATGTGCTTGGAAAAGAAGAGCCGATAACACAACCGTTGGCACTAGGGAAAGCGGTGCATAAGGCAATCGAAGATAAAATTAAAGGCATAGCCCATGATGAAGCTCTTTTGAATGGGTATTTGGAAGCTGGTTTTCATGAAGGTATAAGTCAAAAAGAAATTTCAGATTTGGTGAAACGGGCACCAATCCAGCCAAATATGGGAGAAACTGAAATCTATTTTAAATTACCTTTATCAGACGAAAAAGATTCCCCAGTTATACAAGGATTTATTGATTTGTACCAGCCAGACGGTTCCATCATCGATTGGAAGACCAATCGATTACCTTACGACGTTCTGGAGAGTAAACAGATCGCTCTTTATTCATGGGCAATTAGTCAATTAAAAGGAACTGATAGTATAAAGGGCAGCTACTATTTTTTGCGATTTGGGAAAGAAAGCAGTCACCTATTTACCCATGAAGATATGGAGAAGGCTAGAAAGTGGGCTATAAAGGTTGCGAAAGAAATTTATGAAAAACTGGAATTGCTGGATATACTTCCTGACGAAATAGAAAAGTTATTTCCAGTTCAACCATCTAGATTATGTAGTCATTGTCCTTTTGCTTGGGAGTGTATTAAAAACAACTGTTTGCAAACACCGCATGGAATTTAACCTGTGCGGTGTTTTTTATGTAAATTCAGCAAGAAAGGTCAGCTGTTTGCGACGTCTTACAAAGCATTTACGTAATCAGATGTTTAGTGTAAACTAAATTTACAGAATTTTTATTATATCTACATTGTGAAGAATTTCACTTAAACTAACGAGGCAGTTTAGTTGAAAAAGAAAAAAGTTGCAGTTACATCGTAATATAATGTATTTAGCTAATTTTCGGGGTGTTTACAATGGTTAAATACTTTGAATATTACTGGTCGCCGGTAAGAGATGAATGGTTTGACTGGTGTAATCAATCAACATTAATGAATTATAAAAAGAAGTCTTCTTTTTATAGGGTAGACTCGTTTCTTTTATTTACAAGTGATAATTCGGATTATCGTGTGGAAGAACTAAAGTACTGAAAAAGCTAATTATACCTTTGTGATATTGTAAGTTAGTCATTAGGCATAATTAGCTTTTTATTGGTTTAGAATCCATTGTTTGGTGAATTTCATTATATTTACAGTATCGTCATATTGCATTTTTGTATTGTACAGTTTATTTACAAAGGGATTGAAGATGATATATTAAAGTTTGTTTCATTTCATCCTCTGTAAAGTGTTCTGGATTTAATAAATGATGCATTGCCATTCCGTCGACTATCGCATGGAGCCGGTTAACTTCCAATTCGAGGCAAAGTCCGTCTTTTGCATATTGTAATAATTGCAAGACATGAATGACATTTTTCAATCCTTGGTGCATGTTATCGTACACTTTATTGCTCAGCTCACTTAGCGTAGAGTCGACAAGAACTTTTGCCGAAAAAGCAAGCCACACCTCCATTTCTATCTTTCGTTCTTCATCGATGGGGAGCACTTCAAATACACCTTCTGTCACGAACTCTAACGGATCCCGATCTTCTGAAAATTCCCTTGATTTCAAACGTTGGATTACCCGGTCTGAAACTAACTCCATGGAAAATCGAAGTAATTCCGATTGGGATGAAAAATAGTGTCTTAAGGAACCAACTGAAAGTCCAGCAGTCTGGGCAATCTTTCTCACAGATGCCTTTTCAATTCCCTCATCTACAATGACTTTCCATGTAGCTTCTGCGATACGGATCTTACGTTTATGATGATCAATTATTTTTGGCATACATTTATTTTAACACACTTGTATTACATAAACAATTTATGATATTATTTAATACAAATGTATTAAATAAGGTGAAGGAAAGGAAGTGTTTGTTTTGATTGGTTGGTTAATCATAGCTTGTGAAATCGGATTTTGGATGTTTGTTTTAGCTGGACTGTCTGCTAGATATGTATTGAAAAAGAGGAAACTAAGTGTGTTTTTACTCCTTTGTACACCAATCGTCGATTTTATATTGCTTATTGCGACTGTATACGATTTAACAAACGGCGCCATTGCCTCTACCATGCATGGTATTGCTGCGATTTATATAGGGGTAAGTATAGCTTTTGGGCATCAGATGATTAAATGGGCAGATGCACACTTTAATTACCGATTTGGAGATGGTGAAAAACCTGTCAAAAATAAAAGTAGGAAGGAAACGCAAGGAAAAAACGAGAAGGTTGGTACCGCCATTTGCTGTCCTGGTTAATTGGTGGTGGGATATTAATGGGTATTGTTCTTTATATTAATAACCATTCACAGACTGAAGTTTTACTGCATACAATTCAGTTTTGGTCGATGATTTTAATTATCGATTTTATTATAAGTTTTAGTAATGCGGTTTTCTCTAAACGTACGGTGTAGAAAAAGACAAACGAAATAAAATTTCATGATCAGAATTCTAGATTAGAAAAAAGTAGTAATGAAAGTAAGATAATAAACAAATCAAGATGTATTCATCATTTCTATTGAGATTTGAAACCCAGTTAGAATTAGTGTGGCATATTCAATGTTGGGAAATGTAAAGCAATTGTTAGACGTATAAAAGAAGGTTGTTTACAAAGGGGAATAAAAATGGATATAAGTATATGGATTTTGTCTTTCTTAATCATATTTATGCTTCACAACTTGGAAGAAATTATAACGGTTGAAAAATGGATTCAAAAAACGTATCCTCGTGTTCGTGATAAGATACCTTTGTTTGTACAAAAGGAACTTAATAATTATAAAGAGATTACATCCTCTGAGTTTGCTGTCATAGTTTTTGTGTTTTCTTTTTTTGTCTCTGCATTAATATTGATTTCCGTAATGACACAACATTATTATTTCTTATTGGGGGTAAATCTACTTTTTGCCTTGAACATTTTTACTCACCCATTACAGGCTTTATACTTACGATGCTATACTCCAGGAGTCTTGACATCACTGTTATTAATTATCCCCTATTATAGTTTATTTTTCTTCCACTTCTACAACACTGACATGCTAACCTTGGACTCTGTTGTTGGTGCAATGATTGTTATGGTCTTTCTTATACCAGTATTTCTCCTTAGTCATAAAATTGGAGAGAAGTGGCGCCAATTTTTATAATCGTACTTTTTAAGTTATTTGGTGAAAATTTTGTATTCTAAAGTTTTACAAGAAAAAGAGGAGGAAAATATGTCTAAAAATAAAAGTTTATGTCTGCTTGCAATGGTAGTTATGACTATTGTTTCCTTATCTAAGTTCTGGGGAATCAATATTGCTGGATTATCTGTCATTGTCGGTATTGCGTTTTTCTTTATCAATAGGGCTTTAGAAAAAATATTTCCTCTGATAGTTTAAATATGGAAGTAATTGGAGCAAATCTAAAAGAGAAGTCAATTTGGATTTGGGTTGTTTTACCATTGATTATGAATGTTGTATGTTTTGTTTTATCAACACTGTTCTTGCCTGAATTTATTGAAAACATTTATGACAGAATAGAATCTATGATTTCGCTCAAAACGTTATTATTACTTGTTCTTCAACTTGCCATTTTAGCATTAGGCGAAGAAATTGCTTGGCGGGGATTTTTCCAAAAGCAATTAAGTAAATTGTTACCAATTATTCCAACTTGTACCTGGAATAATAAGTGAAATAAAAAACGCATTTTCGCCAAGTTACCAAAGTAATGACTCAAAATAACCGTCGTTGAAAACAAATATATTGGTCACTAAAAATGAATAAGGTTTGTGAAAATTGTTCTTAAACTATAGGGTGCAATAGCTGAACAACGGGCTGTCGAATACGGCAGCCCTATAACGTTAAAGGGGCAGGTTATTGCAGTAAGAAAAAATTATTGAAATATTGAAACTTAACAAAAGCCTAATCCGTTTTAAAGATATAAATCACTTCCTGTATTTGGAGGGGGAATAGTGAAAAACACATTGAAATTTTGTATAACGTGGATTGTGGGTGCCATTATGGCAGTATTCACAATGAGTTTATGGAGAAACGAAGAGGTAGATTGGCAACTTTTGGTTAGTGTAATTGTAGTAGCTCTCATAGGGGTACTCATTGTATCAGGAATAATGATATATATGAAAAAAAGCAAAGGATAAAGCCAATGAATAGTATTTACTTCAAATTTAAGTATTTGGTGCGATTCTTAAAGAAGGAGAAGCACCTTTTTTGTTGATTTTATACATAAGGGCAATTGTAGAATAAAGCGGTGGAGATAATACTTTGATATAAATATGGAAAATTGAAACTATTATTGAGTTGAAATCGTAATACAGATATCAACGGGGGTGGCTTTATGGGTGATTTAACTACGATAGCTACGATTGTTACTGGAATATTTATAATTTATTTAGGTTATCTATTTGGGAAGAAAAAAATGCTATCCTTAATCATAGGTTATAGTGACAATACATTTTACGGTGATAAAGATAAATATGCCAAAAGAACAGGATTGACCGCAATAATATTAGGTATTATAGTCGTCGCAATGCCATTGGTAGTTTTAATACTTGGTGAAGGTGCTGTTCAGATATTTAAATACATTATCGGTATATATGTCGTGATAATGATTATTGTTGGAAATTATTGGCGATTTCGATTTTAGACTGATATTAAAAGAATAGCATTCGCAATTGGCTATTAATCCATTAAATAGAATGGTGGATATTGTACTAACTGGTGCAAGAGTTAAACAGGGCGATCATCAAAGCAATCGTCTTTTTCTTCGAAGACCGTTTTTTGAATATTATGGTATTATGAAGAAGAAGTATTAGTGTAAAAAGTTATAAGGGGATAACGACTAAATAAAAAATGTATAGGTTTCTCTACATCTGAAAGGGGAAAAATTATTTGAATCAAGTATTATTAATTATTGATGCTCAACAAGAATTAATTGATGGCAATCGAGAAGAAAATACAATTTTTAATAAAGAGCAACTTATCGGGAATATAAATAAAGTGATTGAAAAATCAAGAAAAGCAGATGTTCCAGTTGTGTTTGTAAGGGATCTCGATGTAGCTGAAGGAAAAGGTAATGGATTTCAAATTCATAGTGAAATTAATGTACCCACGGAAGCAAAGATTTTCGATAAATCTGCAACGAATTCCTTTTATGGAACGGGTCTTCTAGAATATTTAAAATCTCAACAAATGGAACATATTGTGATTATGGGCTGTGAAACACAGCACTGTATAGATAGTGCTGTAAGAACAGCAACTATTAATGGATTTGATGTAACATTAGTTGGTGATGGGCATTCAACATTGGGTAATGATGTTTTAAGCACCGAACAAATCATAAAGCATCATAACACCACACTTCACGGCCATTATAATGTTGATCACTTTTCAACTGTCAGAAATTCAGATGAAGACTTGTTTCGTCCAACTCACGACTCATATAGGTAATTTGGATTTAAAAGCGGTACAAAATTGTACCGCTTTTACTATTTTCTATGCATCGGGTTGGATTTATTTACACAAATGAGAGATGAAGCAGTCCTATGCAGTATTAACAGTTCAATTCATTAACTTTTATAATTTTCATAAAATTAACTTTACAAGTACATTAATTACCATTAAACTAAAATAATAACTCATTCTATATTTTTAGAATGAGTTAACTATTTAGAAGAAAGGTGAATAAAAATTGGATAATAATCAAGTTCCTCTAAAAATTTCTATTGAACAATCAAAATTATTGGGAAATGCCTTACGAATTAAGATCATCAGTTTACTTTTAAATAAACCAAGAACAGCAAAACAAGTTTCTGACCAATTAGGAAATTCTCCTGGAAATGTTCATTATCATATAAAAAAATTATATGAAGGCGGTTTAATTGAACTTGTTGAAACAAAAGAAGTAGGAGGAATTATCGAAAAATATTACAAAGCTAAGTCAAAGTGGTTTAACAGTGGGGTAATTATTGATCCAGCTTTAAATGAAGATTTTAATTCAACTTTTTCCGATAGCTTGAGTCTAAGGTTATTTTTGAAAGAAGAAGAACGAGAAGAATTTATTGAAGATGTAAAAAATTTACTTGAAAAGTGGGTGAATAACTCGGATACGAGAGAGTTATCTAAGGCACAAGAATATGCTATTGGGTTTAAATTAGTTGCAAGTGAGACGGAAAAGGGAGATTAAAAAAGGTGAAATGAGGTTTTTTATGATGGATATATTTAAGAATAAAAACTTTACGTGGATGTTCTTAGGGCGAATTCTTACCAATGTTGGAGATAGTTTATATGCTGTTGCAGCGATGTGGTTAGTTTATGATTTAGGAGGTTCTACCTTTTATACAGGATTGGCTGGATTTTTATCAATAATCCCCCGCCTAATTCAATTTTTCTCTGGTCCATTGGTTGACCGATTACCGATACGCCCAATTTTAATTTATACACAAATCCTTCAAGCAATATTACTTCTTACTGTTCCCTTGGCTTCTTATTTTGGCTCTTTAACAGTTTCCCTTGTTTTAATAATTACCCCAATTTTAACTACTTTAAATATGTTTGTATATCCTGCACAAATGGCCGCTTTACCAACATTTTTAAGAGAGGAGGAATTGACTAAAGGAAATTCCTTATTCACTATGGCATATCAAGGCATTGAGATTGCGTGTAATGCAATTTCGGGTATTTTAATCGTTTTAATAGGAGCAATATCTATCTATGTTTTAGATGCGATTGCATTCTTAATGGGTGCTTTTATTTTTTCTTTAATACGTATGCCTATGATAAACAAAGAGAACGTTCAAAATAATATCCCAAGTTTAGAATCCAAGTATTTATCGGAGTTAATGGATGGTTTGAAAATAATTATCTTTACCCCACTATCAAGACTATTATATGGAATCATAATAATAAATTTAGCAATGGGGGCTACATTTGTTGTACTACCTGCTTTTGGATCCGATAAAGGTGGACCAGAAATGTATGGACTGCTATTGATGGCCCAAGCAATAGGAAGTCTGCTAGGTGCATTATTAACTCCGTATTTAAAACTAGATAACTTTCCTATAGGGAAATTATATGCAGCTGCGTTTATGCTTAGTGGTTTAGCCTGGGCTTTATCTGTCTTTTCACCTTGGAGTTGGTTAACGATTGTTATTTACGGGCTTGCCTGGGTGCCTGGTGGCATAACGAATATTGTAATAAATACTATCATACAAAAAGGAATTCCTAAGAAATTATTGGGTAGAGTGTTTTCTGCTACAATTAGCATAAGTGGAATTGCTACCCCTCTTGGGGGGCTAATAGGTGGTAGTCTAGGAGTATTATTAGCGAGTGGATACATAATTATATTCAGTGGGTTAGTGGTCCTTTTAGTTGGTGTTGTTTGGACTTTTGACTCAGTTACAAGAAATTTACCTTCTGCCAAAGATATTGACTATTCAACTTTCGGTTCACCAAAAATAGTAAGATATAGTAAACCACTTTAGGAATAAAACATTATGGGAGGGATATCTAATTAAATCAGATAATGTTGTAAATAGATTGTATTTTTAGAGTTTACATCAGTCCTATAATCATAGGTATTATTAGTATTATCTTATCGTTTCTGGATCGACGAAACTATTATTTACAGCGAAATAGTGCCTTTTGTGGCGTTCCTATTCTTCTTATCAAGAGGGACATTTCATTAAAACAAGTTATTATAAGTCCGCAATAATGTGATTTATAGCAGTGCATTTTTAAACTACTCAAGGAATTGTAGTTAATAATATGCTGTGAAGAGTTTCACTTAAACTATTGGGTGCAAGAGTTAAACAAGGCGATTAGCAAATCGATTGTCTTTTTCTTCAATAATTTTTTGAATATTATGGTATTATTGAAGATGGAGTTATGGAGCTAATGGGCAGGATAGAGGAGTGAAAATTAAAATATATTTAGAGGTGAAAAATAGATTTTAATGATAAAAACTATATGTTTGAAGCTATTTTAGAAGGTAGATTAGCTCAAGGGAGAACAGGTGAGAACCCACCAGTTGGAGTGATTATAGTAAAAGATGGGGAAATAGTTGGAAGAGGTCATACAAGTATGCAAGGAGGAAGTCATGCAGAAATAAATGCATTACGACAAGCTGGGAAAAAAGCTGAGGGTGCGACTTTGTATAGTACATTAGAACCCTGTGCTCATGATGGTCTAACACCACCTTGCTGTGAAGCTGTTTCAAAGGCAGGAATTAAAAGAGTAGTAATAGGAATTAAAGACCCTAATGAAAAAGTGAATGGAGAGGGGATAAATCATTTGATACAACATGAAGTTGTTGTAGAAGCTGGACTTTTTGAAAACAAAATTCAAGAAGATTTAAATAACTATTTGAAAAGGATAACAGAAAGTTAATGACACGTTGAACCAATACTACTTAATGACTTTGTGAAATATTGTACTTAAACAAACGGGTGCTTTAACGAAAGAAGGAATAGGAGTTGTCATTTCGACAACTCTTATCGGATATTGTGCTAAAGTAGCAATAAAGTTTAACAAGGCGGTGCCATTGAATGGGAATATTTTTTCACGACAGGGAAGAGAAAAGTACAAAAATAATGATTATAATTAGAACAGCAATTGCAATATTGATGGCGATATTATTGATTTCTGTCATAATCAATGGTTTTAATTTCATCTTTTTTAGGTTGATTTTCATATTAGCAGGGGTCGGTTCTGTATTTGACGGTATTGAAAAATATCTTCATAGGAAAAAAAGTAGGCGATTTCTTATTGAGTTTGGATTTGCAATTTTATGGTTTATATTCGCATTCAGTTTGTAGTAGATTAAGTCAATAATTTGTACACTGACCCTCTTAAACTATATGGTGCATTAGCGAAAAAAGAAATATTGAGGTAAATGGCAAGTTTCTAATAGAAGAATTACGAATGGGGGAGATTGTATGAAAATAAGAACAAAAATATTTATAGCGATAGGTGTCCTATCCTTTGTAACAGTAGCCTTTTTAATTAGCACTCAATCATACTTCAATAACAAAGAAATTAGTCTTGCAAGTGATAGATGTTATGAAATAGGTGGGATGCCAAAAGTAGAAAGTGATTTCTTGAATTTAAATTACTCGTTTTCCTGCCAAGAAAATAACTAAAGTTCAATACTAATAGAGTGAATACGATATTTCACTAAACTGGTGCTTTAGTTTAAGAAGAAAATGACACGGATCTCTTATTAAAGGGTTCCGTTTTGAGTTGCATTTTCAAAAAACACTACTCAAATGACAGTAAAAATGACTGATAAAATGACAAATAAAAGTCGTCTGGATTGGCGGCTTTTATTATTAAAATGACAAGGAGATTGTTAAGTTTTTTAATAATTACTAATATATGGTAAAACACAAATACTAGCGTATAATTAAGAGGTAACTAGAACGTATTTAAGAAAAAAATCACTTTGGAGGGGTATAGGTTGAAGAAAAAAATTATATTCGTATTAACTTTATTAATCAGTATTCTATTCATTAGTGCTTGCAGTAATTCAGCAGAAGATGAAAAGGCGAGCGAAACTCCTGACGCAGAAGAAACCACGAGTCCGTCTTTAGAAAATGAAGATAAAGCGGGAAACGATAATAACGACAATTCAATGGTAAACTTCGATTTGCCTGAAGACCAGATGGGCTTATCTATGGGTGACACGGCTCATTATATGTATGGGTATCAAGACGATTCCCGAGAATTTGAAATCACACTAAATTCTGTTGAGATTGCGGATACTCTGGGTGGTGAACCTAGTCAGGAAGGCACCTATGTCCTCGTTGACGTAACACTTAAAAACCTAAGCGACGTACCAGTTAAAGCTGAAGAAGGATTAGGTATTGGTTTAGGAAATGAAAATGCCGGCAGTTTCCCTTGGTTCTACTTAGAAGGTGTTGCGGAAGAGTGGCCAGGTGAAATACAACCGAATGAATCACAAACAGGCGTATTATTATATGATTTACCTGCTGGTAATTCTTATGAATTAATTGGTGGCGAGCACCATAGTAATGCAAATACCATTTCATTTGAATTTACAGCGGATGAGGCTGAATAAATTAGGGTGAGATTTTATGGGAATTATAGATAAGACGGATAAACCTGATTATGTCCTCGAGTATTATATAATCTGTGTTTTATCTATACTAACATTTAGGAAAATAAACAGAGTTGAAAAATTGAAAGTGAAACTTAGAAAAAAGAAAGAAGAGAACTCTAATAGAAATATTTAACTGCAATTAGATAATCATTTTGTTAACTGGTGCAATAGTTTAAGAGGAGCAACGCAAAATATCTTGTGTTGCTCCTTTTGT
>NZ_LQNF01000033.1 GCF_001618145.1 Oceanobacillus damuensis | reverse complement strand
CTGAGGCCGTGCCCTAAGGATGCGCATCCGCCCAGAGCGATCCCGGACGACAGCAAAAGCACATATATTAATTATAAGTTATGTCGTAGTTTACAGAAAATGCGAACTTTGTGAGATGATGAAAATTACGAAAATGAGCCCTGATTTTGTCAAAGTTAGCAAGACTGTTATTAGTGGCTCTTTACGTTTAACCCGGTTAAACGTGTGAAATTATGATAGTAAAGACATAAAAGGAGAAGTTCATATGACAAACATACAGATTCCTGTATCGGTTTTGAATCTGGCACCTATTCGTGAAGGACAGGAGCCTGGAGAGGCTATTGAGTCAATGGTTGAACTGGCGCAGCAGGTCGATAAGATGGGCTATACCCGCTATTGGATTGCAGAGCATCATAATAGTCCAACACTCGTAAGCTCTGCTACTTCCATTCTGATTAAACATACATTGGAGCATACAGAGAAGATTCGCGTCGGTTCTGGAGGGATTATGCTTCCTAATCATACCCCCTTGGTCGTTGCTGAACAATTCGGAACGATGGCAACCATCTACCCTGAGCGATTGGATTTAGGATTAGGCCGGGCACCGGGTACAGACATGTTGACAGCCAGTGCATTAAGGAGATCAAAAAGTGATACCGTCTCTACATTTCCGGAAGATGTACAAGCTTTGCTGACGTATTTAGGGCCGGAAAAAGGTCAAGGTCATGTTAAAGCGTACCCGGGTGTTGGTACGAATATACCGATTTATATCCTTGGCTCTTCGACTGACTCCGCTGTTTTGGCGGCTAGACTCGGGTTGCCGTATGTGTTTGCTTCACACTTTGCGCCAACGTATATGGAGGAAGCCATCTCCATTTATCGTGACCATTTCCAGCCATCTGAATATCTTGATTCTCCATACATGATGGTTTGTCTGAATGTGATTGCGGCTGAAAGTGATGAAGAGGCCAAATTCGAATCGACAACCATGCAGCAATTTTTCCTGAATGTTGTAAGAGGATCTCAATCCTTATTAAAGCCTCCTGTAGAGAGCATGGATCAGATTTGGAGTCCACGTGAGAAACAAGTGACCACATCCATGTCGAGCATGACCTTACTTGGTAGTAAGGCCTCGGTACGGGAACAGTTGGCACGTTTTCAAGAGAAGTATAACGTGGATGAAATTATGGCGGTTACCTATATTTATGACCGTTCCAAACAAACACGTTCTTATGAAATTTTAAAAGAGGTTGTTGATGGAAAATAAAATGAAGGAAAAGCACGAATGAACAAGTGGGCTGCTTGTTCTTTCGTGCTTTTTCAAATGGAATGAGGAAGCATTTTGCGGAAATAAAATATATCTCTTCTTCATTTATTAGTGACATGCACGCAAAATCGACTGTAATAGAACGTGCATTCTGTTATTGGGTTTGGTAGAATGGAAGTAAGCAAAAAATCTAAAGGGGTGAACCATATGGCAGAAGATATTTCATTTATACATGCTGCTGATTTGCATTTGGACAGTCCGTTTAAAGGGTTGATCAATACTCCAGATTCAATTTTTAAGGAAATCAGGGAAAGTACCTTCAAGGCGCTTGAAAGGTTAGTGGAGACAGCCATTGAAAAAGAAGTTGATTTCATACTGTTAGCTGGAGATTTATTCGATAATGAAAAGCAAAGCCTGAAAGCCCAGATACGCCTGCGACGGGCATTTGAAAAATTGCAGCAATATAAGATAAATGTTTATTTATCCTATGGAAACCACGATTACATAAAAGGCAATATATATCCGGTAACATATCCGGAAAATGTATTTGTTTTTCCGGAAGAGAAAATCAGTCATTTCATATTTGAAAAAAATAATCAACCAATGGCACAAATATATGGATTCAGTTATGAGAATCGCTCCGTACTCGAGCGTAAAGCGGAGGAATACAAAATCTCCAATTCAACGATTCCATTTCATATTGCCATGCTGCATGGAAGTGTTTTAAACAATACAGAACACGATGTATATGCACCATTTCAATTAACTGATCTGCTTAAAGAAAACTTCGACTATTGGGCACTTGGACATATTCATCAACGGGAAATCCTAAAAAACTCTCCCCCAATTGTCTATCCTGGTAACATACAAGGACGCAATAGAAAGGAAACAGGGGAAAAGGGCTGTTATCATGTGGTGTTAAACAAACATCATGCAGAGCTCTCTTTTGTTCCCCTGCAGTCAATCCAGTTTAATTCGATAACGCTTGATGTATCAGAATGTGAGCAAATTCATGATTTGGAAAAGTTAATCCTGGATGGGTTAACGGAAAAAGAATTTCCGCAGCTATTGGATATGACTTTGGTAAGCAACGACAAAAGAATAAAAGATTGGGAAAATGAAAAGCTCCTGGAAGAAATAATTGATCTTGTTAACGAAACAATTAAAAACGGTCGACACTGGCAATTTATTTTCAGGGTTACGGTTAATGTGAAGCAACAGTTTGATGAGAATGAGCTATTTAAAGGCAAGCATTTCTTTGGAGAACTGTCACGACATTTTAAAGAAGATCCCATTAAACCTTATCTGTCTGATTTATATCAGCATAGACAGGCCAGAAAATATTTGGATACACTATCAGAAGAGGAAGAGAAAGAAATTAAAGAAGAAGCAAAACAGCTCCTGTTCAATGAGCTGCTGAGAGGGTGAATTTGCATGAAAATAGTGAGTGCAACAATTTATGGTTTTGGTAAGTGGGTTGATTATAAGCTCGATTTCTCACAGGATTCTGCCACATGCCTATATGGAGAAAACGAGTCAGGGAAATCTACTATCCAAAAGTTCATCTTATTTATGCTGTTTGGCCTTACACCAAAACAGCGGGAATTTTACCGTCCAAAAACAAGTGGGAAAATGGGTGGGAGAATGATCATCCACCATCCGGAGACAGGTGAGTTTGTCATTGAACGATTTGATGAAGTGAAAAATGGTGCGGCAGTTTGTGTAACACCGGATGGTACAGAACATGATGAGGTATGGCTGCAAAAAACACTCAATGGAATGACTGCAAGAACCTATCAATCTATTTTCTCATTTTCTGCTATGGATTTATACCAAATCCGAAATATGAAGGATGAAGAGCTAGGAGAGGTTCTGCTTGGAATAGGGCTCACAGGTTCAAACAACATATACACCGTTGAAAGAAGGCTGGAAGCGAAAATTGGTGAGCTATTCAAACCAACCGGAAAGAAACCTATAATTAATCAGCAATTAGAATCTTTAAATAGTATCTCGAATTCAATGCAGCGGTTTAAAGAAACCGAACAATCCTATCGGGACAAAAAAGAAGCTATAGAGCATTCGGATCGTGCATTAACCAATCTGCAGCAGAGTCTGAAGGAGAAGAAAGCCCTGGCATTTTCCATAGAAAAGCATCTTCATGCTTTCCCCCTTATCCAAGAATATCTTCAATTAAAAAACAGAATGACCGACTACCCAAAATCCATCTCATTTCCTGAAAATGGAGTAGAGCGCTTGGAGAAATGGAAAGAATCACTGCTTCCTTTGCAAAGTGAATGGAATGTCCTTGAAGAAAATGAGCGAGCATACATAGAGAAAATAAAGTCACTTGAACACAATCTGCATTCAGATTCTATTCAAAAAGAAGCGGAAACCCTTCTGGATGAACAGAAAACTGTTAATACTCAAATTCAGGAATTAAAAAAAATTAAAAATGACTTGTACGATGCCGAACAACGAATGAACGAAGAAATTGACCGGCTGAATATAGGAATCCGAAAAGAAGAACTGGAAAGTCTTGAACTTCCTTTCTATCTTGAAAAAACGTGGAACCAGATCAGAAGTGAAAATGAGCAGCTGAAATTGGAAAGAGATCAACTTACCGGTGAACAGAATCAGCTGAAGCAGGAAAGAGATTATTTGCTTGATCAAATGAAACAGCTGGAAAACCGTCTATTACCAGATAATCAGGTAGATGAGCTAAAGGAAAGGATTCATGCATTTAATCAGTACCATCTGATGGAAAAGATAAAACAGCAGTCGGAAAAGGAGAAGGAAGCTTGGAATAAAAATAAAGCAGGAAGGAAAAAAAAGACCTCCTCCATACTGACCGGAAGTATCCTAGCCGCCATTCTTTCGGGACTGGCCGGAACAGTTGCTGAAATACCGTGGTTGTATACAGTAATGATCGCTTTGATAGCAATCGGTACAGTGCAATGGTTTATGACAAATCGTTCCATAAGCAATATGGATAAGATGTTCCAAACAGAAACCAAGCAGACGAGCGAAAAAGTTACTGATGAGGAAAAAATGGAAGCAGAGCATTTATTAGAAATTCACAATGAAAATAAAAATGAGCTAAATGCCTTTAAACAACAGGAAAAATTGGGAGAAACCCAATTTGTCAAATGGAATGAAAAGAAAAAACAATTGGATGAGAGGGAAAATCGGCTGCACGAGCAAATCAATCAGCAATATAAAACTCATCTATATCTTATGAAAGTGGAAATAGCTTTTTGGCCGGAGTTTTTTCATAGTTTAAACCAATTATTCCAGATGAACAGGAAAATTAAAAACGGTGCCGGACAAATTGCCGAGCTTGAAAAAAAGATATCTGCATTCCATGAAAACCTGGATCGTTTTTTAACAAACTATAGTGTGGAGCATGCTGACAGGAACTATGAAGATAAACTTGAAGCAGTTAAGGAAGTCGTAAAATCTCAGGAAGAAAAACTTCAGGAACGTGAACATTTTGTAACTTTACTCGGGGAAATAAAAGAAAAGCAACAAGACTTAAAACAAAAAATGCAGACATATGAAATCGAAATCGATCATTTGCTTGAAATTGCCGAAGTTGAGACAGAAGAATCATTTTATTATCAGGCAAGGCAATTTAAAGAAAAAAGCGGCTTAAAACAGGAATTGCGAAAAACGGTAACCCAACTGTCAAAAATACTCCCACAAGAAACCATACAGGAATATACGGAGCAAACAGCTACTGAAGAAGAATTGGAAGCAAAAATGCAAGAGATTTCAACATCGATTGGGCTATTGGAAGAACAACTAGAATCAGAAAGGGAGAAGCAGGCTGCCTTAAAAGCGGAACTTGCTGCAATGGAAACTTCTGAATCCTATTCCAATAGTATGCATCAATATGAAATGCAATCAGAGGAATTGAGAAAATTGGCGAGAGAATGGTCGGTTCTAAAAACTGCCAGAGAAATGCTCACAGAGACAAAAAGTGATTACCGTAATAAATATTTAACAAAGGTCATTGAAGTGACCACCAAATATTTTAAAGAGATAACCGGGAACATGTATAATAATGTTTACGCACCGACGGGCAATACCCCTTTTCAGGTAGAATCGCCGGAAAAGATAAGATATACTATTGACGAATTATCACAGGGAACCATTGATCAGCTTTATGTTTCTTTGCGTCTGGCCATCAGTGAAATCATGAGTGAAGACAATGGTCTGCCGTTTATAATTGACGATGCATTTGTCCATTTTGATTCGTTAAGAACAAATAGAATGATTAAGATTTTGGAGCAGGCAGCTGAAAAACAGCAAGTGATCCTCTTAACATGCAAAGAGGAAGTTGCAAAGGCAGGTTCAGGTATGAAGCGAATCGACCTAACCGGCAGACTGTATGTTTGACATCAGTCAGTTATGTAAAATTCAAGGAGGGAACTAGATGAGAAAGGGAGTTGGATACATTTCAGTAGGAGATACATTTGATGATTTTCTATTGATCAAGGAATCTACTAAAGGAGTAGCGAGCAACGGGAAGCCGTTTTTAACGCTGATCCTTCGTGATGCAACTGGCGAAATTGAGGCAAAGCTATGGGACGTTACGAAAGAAGATGAGTCACTTTTTATTGCGGAACAGATTATTCGAGTAACGGGGGAAGTAAATCAGTTCAGAGGGAAGCCACAGTTAAAAATTATGTCCCTCAGACCGGCTCAACCAACGGACGGTGTTCAAGTAGCTGACTTCGTTGAAAAAGCCCCTTTTGAAAAGGCATATTTATCGGAAAAAATTACTGAAGCTATTTTTGAGATGGAAAACCCTGCGATACAAAGACTCGTTCGTGCATTTATCAAAAAATATCAGGAGGGACTGCTTACATATCCTGCAGCATCCAAAAATCATCATGAATATGCTTCCGGACTGGCCCACCACATCGTCAGTATGCTGCAAGTAGGTAGGGAACTGCACAAACTGTATCCGGAACTGAACAAGGATTTACTGTACGCCGGAATTATATTGCATGATCTCGGCAAATTAAAGGAGCTTTCCGGTGTCGTGACAACATCTTATACTCTGGAGGGTAAGCTGCTTGGACATATCCCTATCATGGTGGAAGAAATCGGTTTGATGGCCAGAGATCTACAAATTGATGGGGAAGAAGTTTTAATTCTACAACACTTAGTCTTGAGCCATCATGGGAAAGCAGAATGGGGAAGCCCGACACCTCCGTTAGTGCGTGAGGCAGAACTTCTTCATTTAATAGATTTAATTGATGCCAAAATGAATATGCTCAATCGGGCACTTGATAAAGTTAAACCTGGAGAATTTACCGAGCGGTTATTTGCAATGGATAATCGCACCTTTTATAAGCCTTTATTCGAAGAAAATTAACCTATAGTTATTTTCTCATTTTTTATTCATATATATGATAGAAAGGATGGGACAAGGAGGGAAAATGATGGAAACAATTCCTTTATGGGTTTTTGCGGTGATTATCCTGATTTTCCTTAGTGGGTATATGGCTTACCGTGCAATGCTTGCGGAAAGAAAATTGGATCAGCAATTTATTGAACGGGAAGGTAAGATCTATCTGGAGCGCATCCAGGAGGACAGACAGAAGCGTGAAGCAAGAAAGCAGCAGCGGTCTAACTAAAACAGGCTGTCAGGAGTATAAACTCTCTGACAGCCTGTTTTGCAGGTAATTTTATGATTGTAAATTATCCTTGTGCTTCTTCTGCTCCATCTTCAAAAATAGATTTCAAATCATCATCTTTGATATCTACTTGAGCATCTTCAATTAAAGAATCCAGTTTTTCCTGAACCTGGGTAACATCCATTCTTTTGTTGATCAATTCTCTGCGAAGATCTTCTTTAACATCTTCAAATTCACCAATGCTTTCTTCTTTTTCACGAACATCATTTACTTTAATGATATGGAAACCAAATTCAGATTGTACAGGCTCACTGATTTCTCCAGCTTCCATGTTGTACGCAGCATCTTCAAATTCTGGCACCATTTGACCGGAAGAGAAATATCCAAGATTACCGCCGTCCTCAGCAGTACCATCAGTGGAATATTCTGCTGCCAATTCAGCGAAATCGCCACCTTCATCAAGTTCCTTTTTAACCTCATTAGCAGTTTCTTCATCAGCAACTAATATATGCTGTGCATCAATTTCTGTATTCTGGCGGTCATATTCTTCCTGAAGATCTTCTTCCGTAATTTCAATATCTTCAGCTATTGCAGCTTCCTGAAGCAGGCTCACACGAATAATTTCACGCAAAGTTTCTTCATCGCCAAAATTCTGTTCAACAATCGTATCAAATTGCTCTCCATATGCATCTCTCATTGCATCCATTTCAGAATCAATGTCTTCTTCATTTACTTCATAATTATCTTCAAGAACTTTAATCGTAATCATTTCTTCCAGTATTGCCTCACCATTACGATCCTTTAATTCTTGGTAAAATTCTTCTTTAGTGATATTTCCAGCAGCTGTTTCAGCTACAACGTCAGATCCAGCTTCATCTGAAGTACATGCAGCCAATGTAAGTACGCCTGCTGTTAATGTGGCAGCCAATGCAAGTTTTTTCATATACAATATACACTCCTAATCTTTTCTTACTTCTAGTTTTCACAGTGATAAATATATCATACTTTATCTATAAAAGAATAGTCTCTCGTAAAATACCTATAAAATACCTTTAAACTATCACGTTGATGACACGGAGGTACGAACTTACAAGCAAGGCAACCATAATCATGTTGATAACCCTGAAGTTTTTAGCTTGCTTTGTTTTATCCATTTGCATTTTTATACAAAAGTTATTGGTCAGAAAATTAAAAATAAGCAGAACAATAAATGCAAAAATCATATAAAAAGTAACCATTTTTTAACCCCTTTCATACCCCATATCTTATACTCTACCAAAAAGAGGGACGGATGAACAGGTCATTTAATAAATTATAGAGGCATGACCCTGTCAAATATCGGTGAAACAGTACATGAAGAACAGAACAAAAGCGCAAGCGCCCGTGTAGGGACGTACGGACTGCGCCCCGCACTGTGGGGTGGTTCGACTTGTCGAACATTCCTACGTAGGAGATAAAGGAAACACGACGAACGGAGAGAGTCGATGTTGACTTTCACCACAAGGGTATAAGTGCGACTAAGCCTCTGGCAAAGCCAGTCGGCAAGTCTTCTGTATCGTACGGAGGCGAAGGAAGTCTCGGTAGTCCCTGGGCGCTGGAGCTGGACGTGGCCGTTTATGTGTAAGAATTAATTGCTGCCAACATTTTATACTTTCCTATCCTCTTAAAAAAGGAGCAGGCGAACTGCCTGACTCCTAGTTTTCTTTTAATAGAATATCGAATCCATCATGTACATTTTGAATAAAAGCCCTTCTTGGAGCCCTTATAACATGACGAAGAAATAGAAAATCGATAAAGGTTATACCTATGTGAGTACATGTAAATATTAAAATATATCCGTAAAAATCTGTAAATACAAAGCTTGCGAGCAATCCAGGCATACTGATAAAAACAGTCGGCGCCAGACCAACCAACAGTGATTCCAGTTTTGATAAATGTGTCTCTGTATTGAAGTACAAAGTCGGATACCATTTGAATTTAGATTTAATACAAATTTTAATTCGCTTACGGATAACGAGTAATGGTAATATATTCATAAATGAATGTAATACAGGTAATAATAAAATCCCCAAAATTAATGGAAAAATACCTGACTCATTAAATGAGGTTGTACCATGTAACAGTGAAATAGGAACATATAATAACAAAAATGATAACACGCCAATGATTAAAGATATTAAGAATAAACGGATATGGCCGATTTCTTTTGTTATATTAATAGATTTCCAGCAATTCATCTTTGAATCACCTCAAAACTTTCTAATGAATTATTTCGCTTTTTGAAATGAGCACTTCATGAATAATAGTATGTTTGTGGTTAAAAATCAATAGATATTCAATTATTTATTTGTAAATTTTTTTACATGGGTTTTTTGTTTGCGGTAGAATAGAGATACGGAAGCATAAATCGGCAAATTTGGAAGGGGGAGTATAAGTGTGGAAGGATTAAATAATACAAATGATGGATCGTCTTTTCATATTCAGTTACTTTCAAAAATCATCGATATGAACAAATACCCCTTGACTAAACTGATTATCGAAAATAATATCACCCGTGAAGAATATATGGAGCTCATGAAAATGATTCAGAGACTTAATGATACCTATGAATTGCAGAAAGAGGAAGGTTTTTTGGATTTTTCTTCTCTTTTAGTGCATTTTGCTGGGATGCTTAATGAGAAACTAGATCCAAATGAAACAATTGAGGCTTTAGCAAAAGAAAAATATTTTCCATTGTTAATGGCGGAATTCAGGAAAATATTAGATGAAAATGAAAAAAGGTATCGAAGAAAATAAATGGGGCTAATAAATATCCGCTGGCCTCCCACGTCAGGAAAGTCAGCGGATATTAATGTACTGTTTATTGATTTTTTAATTTATTTTCTAATTCTCTGATACTGGTTTCTATTTGCTCCAATGATTGGTAAATATTTTCCTGATGAGGTTCCACGGTACCTTTCCAATCCTCAACGGAATTTTTAATTTCCTCTGTTAGTTCTTTAATTAAAACAGCACCTTCTTTGGAAGTTTTCTTTAGCTGATCTTTTAAACGTAACCCGTCTTCCTTTAGGGTTAACAATAAATTTCCCAGTTCCATTCCCTGATCCCTCATGCGGACCCGCATCTGATTTCCTGATTCAGGGGTGCTTAATAATGTTACTGCTGCACCAACAGTACTTCCAACAAGAAGCCCCAATACCAATGATTTTCCTCTGGACATAATAACGCGCTCCTTTCCTGCTTCTATTATAGCATTTCCTCTTTTGATACTGCTATCAAACATCATTTTATTAAAGGGTTTTATTATATTATAAAAAATTCAAGCAGTTAATTCCATTTTATGATACGAAAAAATCCTCCGACACTATTTTGTCAGAGGATTCCATCGCGAAAGCGGCGTTGCTGAAACTTGGCTATAAAGCAAGTTTTCAAAAGTTATTAAGCAACCGTAATAGGTTTTGATCTTTTCATGATTCCTTGTACTACCGGATATACCACAATCATAATAATCGTGTTAACAACAGTGGCTGGTAAAACAATACCGATGAATAGAGCCAAAAATCCGCCTTCCATTACGCCTAAAATAAACAATGTTATTGAAAGGAAGATGGAACCGCTGATGATGGTACCGACTGCAGTAAGTACAGGTGCACTGATCGTTGTATTGACCCGGTCTTTTAATAATAAGACCATCGCAAAAAATAGCAGTGCTGTAATTGGTTTATCAATGATATTGGCAATCTGTCCACCTGGTGCCGATGTTGTAAGTGCTGAAATAATTCCTGTTGCAATGGATAAAATAAGTACATATTTCAATTTAGGGAACAGCAATATTCCCAAAAACATCATCGATAACAGCATGTCGGGTTTCACCCCGAACAACATAGGTGGCACAACAGTATGCAGCACAGCACCGATTCCAACTAAAAGTGATAAAATAACTAAAATTCTCGTATTCATTTGTAAACTCTCCTCTGCTATTCTAAGCTATTTTATTCCCAACTGTACACTCATTGTCAGCTGCGGAATATTAAAGATATTATAACAGAACTGTCAAGAAATAAAAACCATTCATTTTACTGTAAAAAGGATTCCTTATTTTTCAATTGCCGTATTTATTTCCCTGGCAATATGCTGTAAATCTTCTGATGTATAGTCATCCGTATGAACTGCCCAGTTTGGGGAGTAGCCATCGCCCTCTCCATAGCGTGGAAGGATATGGATGTGAAGATGGAAAACGGATTGTTCCGCTGCAGCTTCATTATTATTTAACAAATTCAATCCCAGTGGTTTATATGTTTTTTTAATGGCGTTGGCAATCACTGGCACTCTTGCAAATAATTCTCTTGCTATTTCCGGTGGTGTTTCAAAAATGTTTTTTGTATGTGTCTTTGGTATAACAAGCGTATGACCTTTTGTTACCTGGCTAATATCAAGAAATGCATATACCTGATCATCTTCATAAACTTTTGCTGAAGGGATATCCCTATTAATGATCTTACAAAAAATACAATCTGCATGCTCCATGAAATCAACTCTCCTTCAATATTCTTCTTATTGTCATTGTATAAAGGTTCGTCAATAAAAGTAAAGCACTTCCTTTTTTTTCTGATAAATTATTTTAAAACAAGGATGTTTTATGGAGGTCGGAACTGTGATTATTCATTTAGGACAGCTTTTTTTGAGACAATATGTGTTAACTATGAAGTAACTTAATTAATTACAATTGGAATTAATATAAGCGGTGACACGGGATAAGTAGCTTCGGCTACCGCTCTGAGGAATACACTGCGCTTTTCGCGGGCGGCTGGTGAGCCAACTTGCGCTAAAGCGCTGCGCTGTCTCACCGATGCCTTTCCTCCCGCAGAAGTCTCCGTGTATTCCCCAGAGCTGATTAGCGCATGCTGCCAATTATAACCTGTGCGATAGCTAAACTAGCAATACACAGCTACACCAATCCGGGGGAGCGGCGGGCGGTGACTCCAGCGGGAACAGCACGTGTCCGAAGACCTGAAGAGTGGTTTTCTCTTCGGGGGTGAGGCCGTGCTCTAAGGATGCGCATCCGCCCAGAGCGATCCCGGATGGCAGCAAAAGCACTTATCTCCAAGAATAAACTTAATTTACTTCGCATTTTATATCAACTGCAGAATTATCAAGCAATAGACTTAAAAAGAAAGCATAAAATAAGGAAACAGGCGAGATCCGCTTTTTACACGGATCTGCCTGCCTTAAGAAGAAAGAGGATGTCTTCACCTAATGCATGGGAATAGTTAAATCAGCTTGTAAATCATGTGTGGTTCACACCTTGCACAATTTACAAAACCATTATACCAATTATCCATTTCACCCGAAGTGGACTTTGGTAAAAAGGTTTTCTTTCATTAGTATCCCAACACTAACACCCCATCCTGTATACTGCGAAATTCAGAGCAATTATCGAACACTAACACCTCATTTGTGTGATTTACACGAAACTAAAGTAGATACTCGATCACTGACACCTCATTTACGTCTGACAAGATTTGTTGCGGTGAGACACCCACGTTTCTTCATAACTATTTTGTGCTGAAATGTGCATCGTATACATCAATTATCAGAAAAAAATTTTAAAATGCCATAGTTCAATTGGAAATTGCCGATGTTCACCAAGAATAAGCCATCGTTCACAAATTTTCACCTGAAGTTCAAATTTTTTTCGCCATTGTTCAAAAACCAAAAGCGATCACAGAGACAAAAATTGCCGAGTTTACAAACTGTAAGCCAGTTTCTTTATATCTAAGTAGGTTTCACTTTGGCAATACATTTAACTAATGATAAAATCAAAGGTAGTAAAGAGGAGGGGCTCGTGTGGAATCATTATTGCATATTGACAACCTGCATGGCGGGTATACACATAAAAATGTACTGCATGGAATTTCCTTTGATGTTAACCCGAAGGAAATTGTAGGCCTGATTGGTCTTAATGGTGCAGGGAAAAGTACTACGATAAAACATATCATTGGGTTAATGCACCCTAAAAAAGGCAATGTGCTGGTGAATGGCAAGTCGTTTAAAGATAACTCGGAAACATATCGTAATCAAATGGCATATATTCCAGAAATGCCAATTCTTTATGATGAATTGACACTTTACGAACATCTTCGTTTAACCGCAATGGCATACGGCCTGTCTGAGGAGACTTTTGAAAAACGGCTGCCACCGTTGTTAAAAGAGTTTCGCCTTGAAAAAAAGCTGAACTGGTTTCCGGTTCATTTTTCAAAAGGAATGCGCCAGAAGGTAATGATTATGTGCGCATTTTTAATTGAACCGCCATTGTATATTGTTGACGAGCCGTTTGTGGGCTTGGACCCATTAGGGATTCAGTCCTATCTTCAATGGATGGAAGAAATGAAGAGAAATGGGTCGGGTATACTGATGTCCACCCATATTCTTGCAACTGCTGAGCGTTATTGCGATCGTTTTGTCATTTTGCATGATGGGAAGGTCAGAGCGATAGGCACGCTCGAGGAATTGCGTGAGAGCTTTCAAATGCCCGGGTCGACATTGGACGATCTTTATGTTCAGTTAACAAAGGAAGAAGATAGTCATGTTTGATTCGCATGAATTTTATAAAAAGCGGTTTTCGTCTCATATTAAGGAGACAAGCCGCTATTTAAAATATATTTTCAATGGTCATATGGCATTTGCAATCTTGTTCTTCATATCTGCTTCAGCATATTATTATCAGCAATGGCTGACAGAGCTTCCTGAGAATTTTCCGACCGCACTGATCATTGGCGTGACATTTGGATTGCTTGTGAGCTACAGTCCTGTTCGAACATTATTGAGGGAACCTGATCTTGTTTTTATTATTGTTGCTGAAAGTAAAATGCGAGCTTATTTTCGCAATGCAATCATATACAGTTTTGTAATTCAGCTGTATTTAATCTTGCTTTTTGCAGCGGCTTTCGGCCCTCTGTATTTTGCATCCTATCCGGACAGAGGTGGCAATGTGTATATGCTCACACTGCTGGTGGTGCTTATTTTTAAGCTCGCGAATCTATTGGCAAACTGGTGGATGCTCAAAGTGAGGGAACCAGGAATACGAAATATGGATCTCCTTATCAGGACAGTATTAAATATCGTTATATTTTATTTTATTATAGAAGGTGAAATGCTCTTTGCGGGAATAACATCGGTCATTTTCTTCGCTGTTTTCCTGTATGACTACTACTTTTCCAATAGGCAGTCAGGTCTCGTGTGGGACTTGCTCGTCGAGAAGGATCAGAATCGGATGCAGGCATTTTACCGTCTGGCCAATATGTTTGCGGACGTGCCGCATTTGAAAAACCGTGTTAAAAAACGTCAATGGTTAGTTGAACTGGCAAGCAAAGGCATTATTTTGGATAAGAAAAACACGTATGATTACTTATTGCGGATTTCCTTTATCAGGAGTGGCGACTATCTCGGAATGTATCTTCGCCTGATTGTACTTGGAGGCTTGTTCATTTATTTCATTCCGAATTTGTGGATGAGGCTATTATTCGCAATGCTGTTCCTGTACTTGAGCACATTCCAGATGATGGCACTTTATCAGCATCATCGGACAAATGTCTGGCTGGATCTGTATCCTGTTGATATAAAACACAGAAAAAAGGCTGTAATAAAAATTATCCATCAGCTCAGTTTTCTCCAGACTATCCTATTTTCACTTATTTTCTTGCTGGCAGGGGAGTATTTAGGGTTTATTATTGCAATAGCTGGAGGAGCAGTGTTTACGATCGTATTTGTGAATGGATATATAAAGCCAAGATTAAAATGAGTAATGTGGCAGGGCTTCAGTAAAAGGTACCATTTTTAAAAATAAATGATTTCAAGATAAGCAAGCTTTAAGAAAGAAAAAATCCGAACTGATTCGAATTCTGAATCATCGTTCGGATTTTTCTATAACTAAACCACTTTTTTGTTCCAGCTCATTTTATTTGCCTGAACGCTGATAATGAAAGTAGGCTCCAATCAATGCTTTTGCAGCAATAGGCAGTGCCTTTTCATCGATATCGAATTTCGGGTGGTGATGAGGATACGGATTCCCATCTTTATTTGCGCCTGTAAAGAAATAAGCACCCGGCTTCTCCATTGTATAGTATGCAAAATCCTCACCGCCCATTTGAGGTGCAGTTTCTTCTGCAGTATGGATTTCGGTAATATCTTTACTGGCATCAAGTACAATTTGAGCTTCCTCAGAATGATTGATTAACGGAGGGTACCCTTTTATATAATCAAATTTGTAGTCGGCATCATTGGAAATACATATTCCTTTAATGATCTTTTCCATTTCATCAATGATTATTTTCTGGATATCCAGGTTAAAGTACCTAACTGTTCCGATTAATTTTGCCTGGTCTGCAATCACATTAAAAGCATTGCCTGCTTGGAATACACCCGTTGTTATGACAGCAGTTTCTATTGGATCCAGTCTCCTGCTGACAATTTGCTGCAGTTGTGAGACTAATTCAGCACCAAGAACGATGGCATCCTTTGTTTCATGTGGATATGCGCCATGTCCACCTTGTCCTTTGATGGTAATCTCAAAACGGTCTGCACCTGCCATAAAAGCAGATTTGGCTGTTTGCAATACACCGACTGGCAAGGTAGCCCATAAATGTGTACCAAATACTGCATCTACGTTTGCGAGTGCGCCTGATTCCACAATTGGTTTTGCGCCGCCTGGGGCATATTCTTCGGCATGCTGGTGAAGGAAAACAATCGTTCCTTCCAATTCATTCTCATACTGCTTCATTACTTTTGCCAACGTTAATAATGTAGCTGTGTGGCCATCATGACCGCAAGCATGCATAACGCCAGGAACTGTTGATTTGTACGGTACATCCTTTTCATCTTGAATTGGAAGTGCGTCAAAGTCTGCTCTCAGTGCAATTGTCTTACCGGGCTTTCCACCTTTCAGAGTTGCAATCACGCCATTTCCGCCCACATTCGTTTCGTATGGAATTTGCAGCTTTTCGTAATAATCTGCGATGTACTTAGCTGTCTTTGTTTCCTGAAAAGATAACTCCGGATATTGATGCAGATATCTGCGGATTTCCACCATTTCCGGATATAGTTGATCGATTGATTTATGTATGTTCTCCAACAAAATAGTTCCCACCTTTTTAAATTTTTAACTCCTGTAAAAGCATTGCTTTCTGTTGACAAGCAACCTTTTCCCATATTAATGCAATGCAATGCATTGCAATGAACCTGTTAAGTCAGCATTGTATATATAGTATATCATTATTTTGTCATTTTTAAATTATTCACCTCTTAGAATGGATTTTATTCCGGTTATACTTATAAATATGACTGTAAACAAAAAGCCGTTTTAGTAATGCGGTTTTTATAGATAATCAAAAAATGGGATTTTTCTTAATGCATACGAACAAAAGCGGAGGTGACTGTTCAGAAACTCAACGCTAGCAAGGGACTGGAAAGCGCATGGTTTTCGCGCTTGGAATGTCCATTGCTTATGACGGGAGTTTCTAGGAACCAGAGCTGGACGCGGCTGTTTATGTGTAAGGGTTAATTACTGCCAAAAATTTCTTTCATATTTTACCAAAAAAAGATGGCTGAAATATCAGCCATCCATTTAATGGGAGGTACAATATATTAAGAAAGTCGCGGATCAGCAAGTAAACGATCGATTTCTTCTTTATGATGTGTCTCATCAGAGATTAAATCCTCGAGTTTTACAACCAGTTCGGTAAGCCCAAGCTTTTCAGCCTGCTCCTTACGCTCCTCATACCGCTCAATTGTAGCAGTCTCAGCTTGGAGCGTTGCTTCCAATAGTTCCTTTACATCTGTAGGTTGTGGAACTGCTGCTGCTTCTGTTGTTGGTGTACCACCAAGAGATTTTATCTTCTCAGATAAATATAATGCATGGCCAAGTTCATCTGTAATTTCTGCTTCAAAAAAAGGCTTCAAAGCTGAACGATATAGCCCGGAAACAACAGATGCGCTGTAGGTATATTGAATTGCAGCGCCATATTCATTTGATAAGTCTTCATTTAAACCATCGATTAGATGTTGTAGTTCTTTGTCCATTGCGATTACCCCTGCCTTTAAAAAGTTTTGTATAGTATGAGAATACCCTGTTGAGTTTTTTTAAAACATCTTTTAAGGTATGATATGGGCCAGGAGGATTAAGGCTATGAAAAATAAAAGACAATCTATTATTATATTATTATTTCCTGTAGTTTTCATAGTAGTAGCGGTGTGGACCATACAGGTTATGAACGGATATGTTCCGTATGTCGATCAATGGACAAGAGAACTGGTTGAGAAGTTGGATGATTCCGCTGCCTATCAAGTTTTCCGTCTAATAACCGAGCTTGGGTCCAGACAATTTCTTTTTCCATTCGTAATCATGATGGCATTCGTATTATGGTTACTTCTCAAAAACTGGCTGTCTGCACTGTTCTTTGCGGGTGGGACATTGTCTGCCCATTTATTAAATATACTTATAAAAAATATCGTGGACCGCGAAAGACCAAGTATTTCTGTTGCAGTGAATGCTGAGGGGTATAGTTTTCCCTCGGGTCATGCAATGATTCCAATGGTCTGTTATGGATTGCTGGCATACTTTCTAGTGAAAAAGATTAAATCGAAAAAGTTAACTTTTCTTACACAACTATTCTTTGCAATTATCATTTTTCTCATCGGCATCAGCAGGTATGTTATCAACGTGCATTACTTGACTGATGTGGTGGCAGGCTTTTTGATCGGGTATATCTGTTTGGCTGGATTTATAAAGTTGTATGAGCTGGTCCAAAAACTTAAGATTCAGTCTTGAGGCGAAGGGAAAAGCCTTCTCTGGAAGGTTCCGCTTCAAACTTCTGGCTGCAAATATGCAAGATAAGTCTTTTTCAGAAGATACCAGGATATACTAGTGACTATTTTGCAACAGAATAGAAAATCTTCCATGAGAAATATCGTACACAGACAGAAGTGATTTCTTTTTCAAGGACAGGACAGGACATTTTGTTATGACAGCGGCATTAGCGGTAGGACTTCGAGCGGTTCCCACTTATTCAATAATCTGTCAAACAATTTTCTGTTTCGAGAACAATCTATTGTTTTTATTAATTTGGATTTGTATAATACAAATGTGCTAGAAAGAAATAAGAGAGGACTATGCTTATGACCAAGAAAGCAGAAAATCTACTGTTGCTCATTTGGGTGCAGGCCTTTCTGGCGATGGCTGGCAGCCTGTTCTATTCGGAGGTAATGGGGTATATTCCATGTGAATTATGCTGGTACCAGCGTATATTAATGTATCCACTTGTAGTTATTTATGGGGTTGCTGCAATTAAGAAGGAAATTTCCATCGCATTGCCTGGTTTAATCCTGAGTGGGATTGGAATGTTTGTTTCAATCTATCATTATATGCTTCAGAAAGTTCCCGCACTTCAGGAGTTGGGTGGATCATGCAGTGGCGGGGTACCATGTAATGCCGTGTATGTGAATGCCTTTGGTTTTATTACAATACCTTTCATGGCTGGAATAGCATTTATCGTGATATTTATTCTGCATCTAATGCTGCTTAAAGAACAGAGGAGGAAATAACGTATGGGAAAGAAAATGTTAATTATTATCGGAGCAATTGTCGTTCTATTTGTTGCATTGTATTTTGTTATTGACTATAAGAATAACCAGGCACTGGAAAGCAGCGAAAATCCATATGGAACCAATAATCTGGACCAGGCTACAATCGATCAGCTGGATGAACCGTTATATCAAAACCAGATACTTCCGGATGAGTTAAATGAAAAGATTAGTAATGGTGAAGAAGTAACGGTTTATTTTTACAGTCCTACCTGTGTGTATTGTCAAAATACAACGCCATATCTTGCGCCATTAGCTGAAGATATGGACGTCGATATGAAGAAATTCAACTTACTTGAATTTGGACAGCAAGGAATTGCATATGGCATCGAGTCAACGCCGACATTGGTTCATTATGAAAATGGAGAAGAAGTATCCCGTCTGGTCGGACAATACCCTGAAGAAGAATACGAAGCATTCTTTGATGAGTATGTTTTAAACTGAGCAAGCATGTATGTTTAATATAGAAGAGGCTGGGACAAAAGTGGTTTAGTTATAGAAAAATCCGAACTATGACTCAGAATTCTTTCGTTAGAATTCGAACTAGTTCGGATTTTTTCCTTTTAAAACTTGCTTATCTCATCATTTGTTTTTAGTAATGGTACTTTTAGTTATGTCCAGCCACTTACCTTTTTTTACCGCTTCTAATAGGTAGCAACACCACAACGCATGTACTTTCAATTTATTCGTCCTCATCTTCAATATACATGTTGCATGTGGTCAGGAAGGGTCTTTCATTTGTATAAGCAGGTTGTTTAGCTTGCTGGTTTTTATGTGCTTCCTTGAACTGCTCGGAATCCTTCCAATTGTCAAAGTCTGCAACTGAACCCCATTGTGTAAATACAACATACGTATTACCCTGGAGAGGTTTTAGTAATCGGAATGCTTGGAAGCCTGGCATTGTTTCAACTGTATTCCTACGATTCTTGAAGCGATGCTCAAAACCAGGTTTACTTTCATCAGATACAGGAATATTGTTCATAACAACGTATCCTTCCTCCTGAATCTCGCCTGTTTGCATGACGACCTCAAATACACGGCCAGCATTAAATATTTTTTTCTCGCTATTTTCGTAATAAGCGATTCCACCTTCACTGTTGGTCATCAGATAAAGATGAAGATCTGGATATTCCTGATCAATTCCTTTTAGGTAATCAATAGTTCCGCTAGTCATATACGCCTTCATAAAACAGCCCCCTTGATCGATTATATATAATCATATTACCCTTTATCCAAAATAACTACACTAAAGGTTATTTAAAATAATTATTAAGTAATATGAAGTATATTCTTTAACGTTGGCGAAAAATGTCGTATAATGAGAATGTATTTGTGTAGAGGTGAACATATGTTTAAAAAAATAAAGGAAAACGATAAAAGGTTTTTTCTGCCTAAAAAAGTGAAACTACTTTTATGGTTTATTGTACCCATTTTAATAGTTGGCCTTCTTAGTTTTGGTGCATTGTTTTATGGTGGAAAACTGGTTGTGAATGAAGCGGATTTCATATTGGATGCTGCTACTACCATTGAGACTCGGGATGGGGAGGTAGTCGGTAAGATATATAATGAAAATCGTTCTCCCGTAACAATCGATCAGACGCCCGAACATCTGAAAAATGCGTTTATTGCCATAGAGGATAGAAGGTTTTATGAGCATTCGGGTTTAGATATAAAATCTATCATGCGAGCTGTATACCGCGATATTATTGCAATGAGTAAAGTGGAAGGTGCAAGTACGATAACACAGCAGCTTGCAAAAAATTTGTTTCTCTCCAACGATAAAACGTGGACCCGTAAGATCAAAGAGGCCATGGCGGCCATTTATATGGAAAGAAACATTTCCAAAGACAGCATACTGGAATTATATATGAATGAAGTTTACTTTGGCCATGGGCTATATGGTGTGGAAGCTGCCTCCAATCATTTTTTCTCAAAGTCGGTGGAAGATTTAACCTTGGCTGAAGCGGCCATGATTGCGGGTCTTGTAAAAGCTCCAAATGGTTATTCTCCAATAAATCATCCTGACAAAGCACTGGATAGAAGAAATATTGTGCTTCAATCGATGGAAGACGCAGGCTATATTTCAACGGAGACTAGAATTGATGAACAAAGAAAGACACTAGGCCTGTCTGTTCAGCAAAGTGAACCGACACCATGGACAGACAGCTATATCGATCTCGTAATGAAAGAGGCTGCGGATCAGCATCAATTATCTGTAGATGCCTTAAAAAGAGGCGGTTATCGAATAATTGCCAATATAGATAGTGACATACAAAAGATTGTTTATGAGCAATTTCAAAATGATCAATTTTTCCCAGGCAATACGGATGGTGTAGAAGGTGCTTTCGTGATGATGGAAGAAGGATCTGGAAAAATAGTATCCGCTATTGGCGGAAGAAATTATCAGCTTGGAGACTTGAACCGTGTTACCGTTCAGCGGCAGCCTGGTTCTACGTTTAAGCCTGTCGCTGTATATGGCCCGGCATTGATGCAGGAGGAGAAATATACTCCGTTTACACTTCTTCCCGATCAGCAAATTGGTGAATATACAGTCTCAAATTCGGACGGTTTGTATACAAATGCAGTCACCGTTTATGAAGCATTAATGACTTCAAAAAATACATCAACAGTATGGCTTCTAGACCAAATCGGTGTCGATTATTCCAAAAGTTATCTGGAAAAGTTAGGTATGCCGATTGAGGATGAAGGCTTGGCGATAGCTCTTGGAGGCTTGACGAAAGGTGTTACACCTTTGCAGATGGCACAAAGCTACCAGTCATTTGCTGCAGATGGAGATATTGTCCAGTCTGCAACAATCGATAAGATTATCGATAGAAATGATGAAGTTGTCTATGAATCGGAAGTGGAAGCCGAACAGGTTTTCAGTCCACAGGTCGCTTGGAACATGACCGAAATGCTAGAAGAAACGGTTGATAATGGTACAGCTACAGCAGGGGAATATACAAAAGCTTTGGCTGGCAAAACTGGTTCCACTCAGCATCCACATGTGGAAGGACAGACAAAAGATGCCTGGTTCGTAGGCTATACACCGGAGTATGTTACAGCTGCATGGATGGGGTTCGATAAATCAGATAAGGATCATTATCTGACAGGTGGCAGTTCTTATCCAACAAGTCTGACAAAGTCTATTTTGACAGAGGTTGATAAACAGTCCGGTGGCTCCTTATCCGAGAACTTTACAAAACCGGAGAATGTGGAGGACTTACCTGAACCGATCATTCTTCCTCAGGTAACGAACTTATCAGCTGAATACCAACTTGGCGGATTTTCGCTGATACGGGGGAAGCTGACATGGGATGGCTCAGACGATGACAGGGTTGTTTACCGTATATATCAGCAGAGGGAAGGAATAGATAAGCGTATTGGTGAGGTAACAGGTAAAACAGAGTATACAATCAACAATGCACTTTTTGGCAACAATAAATTCTATGTTGTAGCATATGACCCATTGACCAAGTTGGAAGGTGGAAGATCTGAAATCGTGGAATTGAATTGGTAAACAGGAACAGTATCAAGTCAGAAATTCAAGTGTCATCTTTACCGAACTTTATAACTTTTTCCAAATGAGACAAATTCATGACAAACCATCACACTTACTATACAGTGATTTAGGAAATGGCTATAGTAGTTAGTGGAGATAGTAGAATGTGCAAAAGGGTGGAAACTTATGTCTAAAATAATTAATGATACAATTTTAAAAGCTTATAATGGGGAACAGACAGATTTTATTCCGGGATGGTTCATGAGGCAGGCCGGACGTTCCCAGCCTGAATATCGTGAACTGAAAGAAAAGTACTCTTTATTTGAAATCACCCATCAGCCTGAATTATGTGCGTATGTAACAAGGCTCCCAGTAGAAAATTATGGTGTGGATGCAGCGATTTTATATAAGGATATCATGACACCGCTACCTTCAATGGGAGTGGAAGTTGAAATAAAGAGCGGTATTGGTCCGGTAATCCATAATCCGATTCGTAACTTCAATGATGTGGAAAAATTGGGAGCATTAAATCCTGCTTCTGATATACCTTATGTACTTGATACAATTCGCCTTTTGACGGAAGAACAGCTTGAAGTTCCGTTAATCGGATTTAGTGGAGCTCCTTTCACATTGGCAAGTTACATGATTGAAGGAGGGCCATCAAAAAATTATAATAAAACAAAAGCATTGATGTACAGTGAGCCTGAAACATGGTTTGCATTGATGGACAAGCTGGCAGATATGATCATCACTTATGTGGATGCACAAGTTGAAGCGGGCGTGAAGGTCATTCAAATCTTTGATTCATGGGTCGGTTCCCTGAATGCAGCTGACTATCGTATATTTATCAAACCGATAATGACAAGAATTTTTTCTGAACTGAGAAAACACAATGTACCTCTAATTATCTTTGGTGTGGGTGCACGCCACTTATTGCTTGAGTGGAATGACCTGCCTGTAGATGTGATTGGTCTTGATTGGCGCACATCCATTACGGAGGCACGTAAAATGGGTGTGACTAAAGTTGTGCAAGGAAATCTTGACCCGACAATTTTGCTTACTAATTGGGAAACAATCGAGAAACGTACAAAAGAAATTCTGGACGAAGGGATGCAGCAAGGAAAATATGTTTTCAATCTAGGTCATGGTGTTACGCCTGATATTAAACCTGATACATTGAAGAAATTGACAGCGTTTATTCATTCATACACAAAGAAATAGATGAAAATTTTACAAAGAGGTGCAGAAAAATGGAAAAGAAAAGAATGGGACTGTTAGTAATGGCATATGGTACGCCGAATAAAGAGGAAGAAATCGAACCGTACTACACACATATCCGCCATGGAAGAAAGCCAGAACCTGAAGCGCTCCAGGACTTAAAAGACCGCTATAAAGCAATTGGTGGAACTTCTCCATTGGCAAAAATTACGCAAGACCAGGCACATGCTTTGGAGTCCAATTTGAATGAAGCTCAAAATGAGTATGAATTCAAAGCATATATTGGATTAAAGCATATTGCTCCTTTCATTGAAGATGCAGTAGAAGAAATGGCAAAAGATGGTATCACAGAAGCGGTATCCATCGTATTGGCTCCACATTATTCAACTTTCAGCGTAAAATCCTACAATGAGCGCGCTGCAAAAGAAGCAGAGAAATACAACATCACAATTGATTCTGTCAAAGACTGGTATGCAGAACCGGGTTTTATCCAGTTCTGGGCCGATGGCATTAACAAAATCTATGAAGAGATGCCTGCAGAAGAACGTGAGAAAGCCGTACTCATTGTATCTGCACATAGTCTGCCTGAGAAAATTTTGCAAAATGGGGATCCCTACCCGGATCAATTAAGAGAAACTGCTGATCTTATCGCAGAAAAAGCTGATATCAAAAACTATGCAATCGGCTGGCAAAGTGAAGGAAACACTCCAGATCCATGGTTAGGGCCTGATGTGCAGGACCTTACACGTGACCTTTATGAAAAAGAAGGGTATCGTTCATTTGTCTATGCACCAGTCGGGTTTATCGCAGATCATTTGGAAGTCTTATATGACAACGATTACGAATGTAAAGTTGTTTGTGATGAAGTTGGAGCAAAATACCACCGTCCTGAAATGCCAAACGTTCACCCTGACTTCATCCATACACTTACAAAAGTAGTGTTGAACAAAGTGAAGAGTGAAGTGTGATGGCCACAAAAAAAATAGTTATTGTAGGTGGCGGAATCACAGGATTATCCGCCGCTTACAATTTGCAAAAGCAAATAAGCGAAAATGATCTCCCGTTTGAAGTCAAACTGGTTGAAGCAAGCAGCCACCTTGGTGGCAAAATAAAGAGCATCAAGCGAGATGGTTTTACAATTGAACTCGGACCCGATTCGCTTTTGGCCAGAAAACCTGCAGCAGTAAAACTGGTTGAAGAGCTTGGATTGAGTGATCAGACAGTTCGTAATGGAACTGGACAATCTTATATTTTGGTAAAGAATAAATTACATAAAATGCCTAAAGGGACATTTATGGGGGTTCCCAAAGAAATCCGCCCATTACTGGCTTCCAATGTCTTCTCATCAAAAGGAAAGCTGCGTGCCCTGATGGATCTTGTTTTGCCAAAAAGCAAGGTTGAAGGTGACCAATCGCTTGGCATGTTTATGCGTCGGCGGTTCGGCAATGATCTTGTTGATAATCAGATTGATCCGTTATTGTCAGGCATTCATTCCGGCGATATCGACAAAATGAGTCTGAAAGCAATTTACCCAATGTTCCATCAAGTAGAACAAAAGCATGGAAGTTTAATAAAGGGTTTACAAAGAACATTGCCAAAGGCTTCGAAACATTCTAAAGGGAAACAGGCGGAAAGTTTATTCTTTTCTTTTGAAGACGGTATGGAAACGCTGGTAAAAGGACTCATAGAAAAGCTGGACGATAAAATAATAAGCATCAACACTGCTGTTGACCATATTGAGAAAAAAGAACATGGCTACCATCTCTTATTAAGTGACGGAAAAGTGTACAAAGCAGATGCTGTAATTATGGCTGCACCTCACACAGCAGTCCCTGGCATGCTCAGTCAATACGATTTTTTGAAGAAATTATATGAAATTCCTGCCACATCGACGGCAAATGTCGTTGTGGCCTTTGATCAAGCAGCTATTAAGAAGGACATTGATGGCACTGGGTTCCTTGTCAGCCGAAGCAGCAATTACCGAATCACTGCATGCACATGGACCCATCGTAAATGGCCAACCACGACACCGGAAGGCAAAGCGCTATTCCGTTGCTATGTAGGTAGACCGGATGATCAGGAAATAGTTGATTTATCGGATGAAGAAATAACAGACATTGTTTTAAAAGATATGAATAAAACTATGAAAATAAAAGCAAAACCTGAATTCAGCATCATTACAAGATTTAAAGATGCCAGGCCCCAATACCATGTAGGGCATCTGGAGCTGGTATCTCAGGTGCGTACAAATGTATCCAAGGAATTACCTGGGTTAATTTTAACCGGCAGCTCCTATGATGGGGTCGGTATACCAGACTGCATCGAACATGGAGAAAGAAGTGCAACGGAAGTGGTACAGTTTTTGAATGGATAGCAGGGTATTCCCGGAGAAATGATTTAAGGGTTGCTTTGGGGTGCATAATAATTAAATGATGGACCAAATGAGCGGCACCACTACCCCCTAACCTTTCCAGAACCCATTCCATCACATTAAAAAACTCACCAAGCCTTTCGGTGACAGACTTAGTTGCACTTATTCAGAAAGGAAACCAACATGGCTATGCAAAGCGGAGCCATGTTGGTTTCCTATCTGCCAAGTAAAAGATGACCAGCACCATTGCTGGTCATCTTCCTATACATTATTCATAACTCTTTACTAATTCATCCACTAGAGAACCGACATAGTGTACAGCCACTTTAATAGCGTCTGGCTTGGACATATCAACTCCGGCTTGTTTAATGAGTTCAAGCGGTTTTTGTGTGCCACCTGCCCTTAGTACATCAAGCCAGCTGTCGACTGCTGATTGGCCATCATTTTTAATTTTTTGGGCTACTGCCGTTGAAACAGTCAGACCAGCTGAGTAGGTGTATGGGTACAGTCCCATATAGTAATGTTGCTGACGCATCCAGGTGAGTCCTGCTCCTTCATCAAAGGTAACTTCTTCTCCCCAGAAGTTTTCAAGTGCTTCTTGTTTCTCTTTACATAATACATTTGCTGTCAGCGGAACCCCTTGTTCTGCCAGGTCATAGATACGGCGCTGGTATTCGCCTTCCAGTAAATGCGTTACAAAGTTGTGATGGTACGTTCCAAGTAACTGTGTAATGACCCAGCGTTTCATCCGGACGTCATCTGTATTTTTCATTAAATGCTCTGCCAATAATAGCTCATTCAATGTCGAAGGTGCTTCAATAAAGTAAGTGGAAGGCCGGGTGTTCACAAGTGATTGATTTTTACCTGCAAGGTAGAAATGTCCGGCATGCCCAAGCTCGTGAGCAAGTACAAATGCACCACGCATTGTATCGGTCCAAGTGATTAAGATGTATGGATGTATGCCATACGGGCTTGAACAGAATGCTCCATTTGCTTTTCCGACATTATCCGAACGATCGATCCAGCGATTGGCAATACCTTCTCTCATTATTTCAGTATATTCAGGCCCCATTACTTTCAACGCCTCTAGTATTGTTGCTGTTGCATCTTCATAAGTCGATTTTGGATTGAATTCAGGGTCGAGAGGTGCTTTCAAATCGCAATAGCGGATTTCATCCAGACCGAGTTTTTCCTTTTTCAACTTAGCAAAACGCCGCATGTGTGGTGCAAGTTCTTTTTGGATAACGTCTAATTGATTATGATACATTTCCTTCGTTACTTGCTGCGGTGCCAAAAGCATATCTGTAACAGAATCATAATTGCGCAGTTTTGACATTGTAACTTGTTTCGTTACCTCGGTGGCATAGGTTGCAGCAAAAGTGTTCTTGTATTGGTTTAATGTTTTTGTAAACGAGTCATATGCAGCCCGTCGTGTATTGGTATCAGCCGAGAACTCATAACGGTCTTCATATAAAGCTGCCGACATTGGCAGTTCAACGCCATCAGGGTTATTAATGGATTCAAACTCCATATCCGCAGACTTGCTTCGTTGATAAATCATATATGGTGCATTATGTACTTCGCTCAGTGCTGCAAGTGTTTCTTCCATTTCCGGTGAAAGGGTATGTGCTTTATCTTCCAGCAAGTCTTCCAGCATCTTCTGATATGTTTTCAATTCAGGCTGCTCATTTAGGAACTGCTCAATCGTTTCAGCTGACAGAGTCAGTAATTCTGATTGGAAAAAGGACAGTTTTGCATTAATGGAGGCCATTGCAGAAGATACCTTCGCTGAATCTCGTTGATTGTCCGGATCTGACCCATCTGCGCTTGAACGAAGGTTTGCATAAACAGCAACACGAATTACCCGTTGCTGAAAAGCTTCCAATGTTTGTAATGCATTTAATAAAGTTGCGGAATCAGAATTTAATTTCCCTTTATAATCAGTAACTTCGCTTACAGCTTTCTGGATGTTGACAAGCTCTTGTACCCAGGCTGCTTCATGAGGAAATAAATCAGTTAAATCCCATGTCTGTTCCTCTGGTACATCGGAACGGCTCCATCTTGTTGTAGTTGTGATTGACATATACAGGCTCCCTTTCCAAATATATTTCTTAACTATTATAAATTGTAATATAAAACTCAATAGAATAATAGAACTTTCTGATATATTGATCAGGAAACGAAGGCGGATATCTAAGCCTGTGGAAGTATGTCCTGGCCTGGATTTATACAAGTAAGGAAAGTTCTATACTGTATCTGCAAATAAAAACTGCAACTATAATAACAGTTGCAGCTAGAGATATTTATTTTGTTGTAGTACAGTTTGATTAAGGATATTTTTTTCATTTTGGAGGTTCAGCATATTAGGTGTTCCTGTTATCTTGCAGGATGGTCACATTCATCACAGACATTGCCGTAACAATCAGCTTTTTCATGTACCATGTCTTGACCACATTGGGAGCATTTCTTTTTAGGCAAATTTCTGAAAAACTCAATTACACTGATCATGTGTATCCTCCTCTTTATAATGGCGTATTTAATATTAAACCCATTGTATTATAACAGTATGTGTGCTGTCAACCCTGTGTTACAACATTTTGAAAAATAGGAGTGATTTTATTATGAAACTTACTGTAATCGGCTTCTGGGGAGGCTATCCGGCGAAGGATGGAGCTACTTCTTCTTATTTGCTTGAAAAGGACAATTTTTCTTTACTGATTGATGCTGGAAGTGGATCATTGTCCAAATTGCAAAAGTACAGAGATATTTCCGATTTGGATGCCGTCCTGGTATCCCACTACCACCATGATCATATAGCAGATATTGGGGTGCTGCAATATGCCAAACTGATTGAACACTATGTAAAAGGATCTGAAAAAACACTCCCGATTTATGGACATACGAAGGATCGAGTAGGATTTGATTCGTTGACCCATCAATACACAAAGGGAGTGCCTTATGACCCTGCTAAAGATTTGAAAATAGGTCCATTTTCCATTCGATTTCTTGAAACTGTCCATCCGGTACCATGCTATGGAATGCGAATTTCGGATGGGGAAAGTGTTATCGTCTACACTGCGGATACAAGCTATAAAGATGAGTGGAGTACGTTTGCAGAGAAGGCAGATTTATTGATTGCGGATTGTAACTACTATGCCGGTCAGGATGGCTCGAAAGCTGGCCATATGAACAGTGAAGAAGGCTCAAAACTAGCTGAGGCTGCACAGGTAAATACATTGATGCTTAGCCACTTGCCCCAATTCGGTAATCTCAATCAATTGGTTGAAGAAGCGCGAAAGTCCTTTAGTGGAACGATTCAGTTGGCTAAAGAAGGAATAGTTTGGCAGAAATAGGACTGTCGAGCTATTTCCTTTGATAAGTTCAATTTTTTGAATTAAACTTAACATATAAAAGGCAGATAAAGGGAGGAAAAGCATAATGAAGTTTATTGACAATAGAGGAATCACAGATCCTATGGTTAATCTGGCTATCGAAGAATATATTTTGGAGAATTTCGGTGAAAAGGATACATATTTATTGTTTTATATAAATCAGCCATCCATTATTATTGGACGAAACCAAAACACGATAGAAGAAATCAATACTGATTATGTGGATGAAAAAGGAATTAAGGTCGTACGCCGTCTTTCCGGTGGTGGGGCCGTCTACCATGATGAGCAGAATCTTAACTTCAGTTTTATAACTAAAGATGATGGTAACAGTTTCCAGAACTTTGCCAAGTTTACACAGCCGATGATTGATGCGATGAATAAATTGGGAGTGCCTGCAGAAATGCAGGGACGGAATGATCTGGCTGTGCAAGGACGCAAGATTTCCGGAAATGCAATGTTCTCCACAAAAGGTCGTATGTTCAGTCATGGTACACTTATGTTTGATTCGGAATTGGAAGAGCTGACGAAGGCTTTGAAAGTTAAAAAAATCAAAATTGAATCAAAAGGTATTAAATCAATTCGCAGCAGGGTAGCAAATATTTCTGAATTTCTTGAGGAAAAAATTACGATGGAACAATTCAAAGAAACAATTTTAAAATATGTATTTGAAGTTGATGACATCAAAGATGTTCCTCAGTATGTATTGACAGATGAAGACTGGGAAAACATCAAGAAAATATCCGAAAATCGCTACCAGAAATGGGAATGGAATTATGGGAAATCTCCGGCGTTTAATGTACAGAAGCAGCATAAATTTGATGCAGGTCTGGTAGATGTCCGTTTGGATGTTAAAAAAGGAATAATCGAGAACTGTAAGATTTATGGGGATTTCTTCGGGGTTGGAAATGTAGAAGAACTTGAAAATACAGTTACAGGGGTGCGGCATGAGCGCAAAGCAATAGAAGAAACGCTTAAGGACTTTGATGTATCCCACTATCTCGGCAGAATTACGAAAGAAGATTTCATTGATCTCTTATATTAATTTAGAAGCAGGCCCGCTAATATAAAATTAGTGGGCTATTTTGGCAGATAGGAAAGCATGAAACTTTCCTATCTGCATAAGTGCAACTAAGGCTGTCATCAAAAGGCTCGGCACATGCCAAGTTTCTAATCGTTGAACTAAAACTGGATGTCGCCGTCTGCTTAATGAAAAAATATTATTTTTTCTAAAAATTAGGTTTATATATACCATTTTACCTATAAATATGATAAATTAGTACCTAAGCCACTTTCTTTTTATTATTCTTGGAAAGGAAGAATAGCAATGCTGAAAAATTATTATTTTACCTCGCATGAAATTACTCCGTTTACGATGGCGGTTATCTCTGAGCGTGATCCGGACGGCGAACAGATAACGCGTATTCTGGAGGAAGATGCCGAGTATGTTTTGGATGGTACCCCTACTAAAATTATTGATGATGCATGTCGATTTTTTGGAGCGAGCCTCAAAGGAAGGCAGGATGGAACCAAAGACATCAGCGGTATCACACATAAAGCGCCAATCTCCATTGACCCTTCAAGCGGAATGTATTTTTTTCCTACTACCTCACCAACAAGTCAGAAATGTTCCTGGATCGCTCATTCGCACATCGATAAAGTCGGAAGAGCCCCAGAGCAAAAGACAGAAATTCTATTTAAAAATGGCAGAAAAGTCACTATCGATATCTCGTACGGATCCATGTTAAATCAATTGCAGCGTACGGCCCAGTTTCGGTACCTTTTGGACAATCGGATCAGGTTTTTGCACCAGCATCTACCCGCTGATATGGTGGCAGAGCCTTCATCATAAGTTCCTGAACGATGGCCTCCACTTTTTTTCGTATAGCAGGATTAAAGTAATTGCGCTTTTCCTCGCGGCCCTGACAGAGAAAGAGAAAAGATGAGAAAGAATCATTTTTATTTAGTGTGACAATCTGCATATTTTTTTGCCTCATCACCATCTTTAATCTTCTCCGTTCAGAGATCGCTTCCGATTCCATTTTCTCTAAAAGTTTTACGTAGGGTTCTTTAATTTTGAAAGCTCCATTCTGGATATGACTGATATCCTGTCTGATTACAACCATTGCCATGGACAGGAAGAGAAATCGGGATGCCAGCTGGAATTCTTCGTCTGATAGATAGCGCATGATGATCCACTCCTCACAAAATAGAACGTTTGTTCCTATTATATGATAAAGTAAATAAAAATACACTACTAAAATTAAAAATGAGGATAATAAAAGGAAAGTGGCCAGCAGGATTGTTAAAACTATGCTTTTTTGTCTGATTACTTTAAAATATAGGTAAGATTAAGAAGCCGTTCACGTATTATGAGGAGAATTCGTCTAAATGTATCTACTAAACATCAATTTTTCCAATTGGAGAACGGTCCTTGAGAATGAAGGACTGGAAGAATTTATTCAGCAGCTATTGAATCAGTATGAAGGATTGGGACCATTGCCAGGAATTTTATTGCCTTTTATAGAAGCATTTCTTCCTTTTCTGCCACTGATTGTATTTGTCATGGCAAATGCAGCGGCATACGGTTTATTGAAGGGATTTCTATTTTCCTGGATCGGTGCATGCAGTGGAGCGATTGTCGTATTTCTGGTGATTCGAAGGTTGGGTAACACGAAATTCCTTAAAAAGATCCGCGAAAATAGACAGGTAAAGCGTATTACTGCATGGGTGGAACGACACGGATTCGGACCGTTATTTCTGCTCCTGTGCTTTCCCTTCTCCCCATCGGCAATTATTAATGTCGTGGCGGGCTTGTCGAAAGTAAGTATACAACAGTTTATTCTCGCCGTTTTATTAGGGAAAACGGTGATGATTTTCTCGATAGCCTACATAGGGTCCAGTATAATGGAATTCGCAAAGAATCCGATTAAAACGATCGTGGTTGGGGTCGGTATTGTCCTATTTTGGATGTTAGGGAAGTATATTGAAAAAAGGGTGCAAAAAAAGGTCATCAATAAGAACTATCCAAATATGAATAAAGATTAAAATAGCTTCCTCCTGGGAATGATAAGAGTAGATAACGACCTTGGAGGAAGATAAAATGAAAAAATATAACTATCGCAGACTGATTCCCATAGTCGTACTTGCAGTAGTGCTTGCGGTAATTTTACGGTCAACACTCTTTGCAAGCTATGTTGTTGACGGTGAATCTATGGAACCAACGCTATACGATGGTAATTTACTAATGGTAAATAAAATTGTTTACGATTTAAAGAATGTCGATCGCTTCGATGTGATTGTCTTTCATGCGAATGAAGAGGATGATTATGTAAAGCGGGTGATCGGATTGCCTGGAGACGAGATTGAATACAAAAATGACCAGTTATATGTAAATGGAGAGCATGTGAAGGAAGATTTCCTTGATGCATATGTGCAGGCCAGCGATTCCAGACCCTTTACCACTAACTTTTCGTTGGAACAAACAACTGGTGAAGAGAAAGTGCCAGAAGGCCATTTATTTGTCATGGGGGATAACCGGCAGGACAGCCTGGACAGCAGATCATTCGGTTTTATTTCAATCGACCAGCTTGTAGGGAAAGTGGACGTAAAATACTGGCCGCTGTCCCAGACAAAATTGAGTTTCGGAAAATAGCTGAATAAGTGAGTACATTTCTATAATAGAGCCTCTATCTTTGGTAAAATAGATGGAGGCTCTATTTAAATTTTTTTAAATCTATCCATACTATTCTACGGGGGCTAAAAAGATGGGACTTCGATTTATTACAGGAAGATCCGGTACAGGAAAAAGCGGAAGAACGCTGGATGAAATCAAAGAAAAATTGATTCATAACCCTCAAGGTTCCCCAATTTTTTATATTGTGCCAGATCAAATGACCTTTCAACAGGAATTCGCTTTATTTAATGATGAGAATATAAAGGGAAGCATCCGGGCCCAGGTGGTAAGTTTTTCAAGACTCGCCTGGCGGATATTGCAGGAAACTGGTGGAGGGACAAGACAATTCATCAGTTCGGTCGGTATTCAGATGATGCTGCGCAAGATTATAGAAGAAAAGCAAGGTGATTGGCAGGTTTTTCAAAAGGCCATGGAAAAACAAGGCTTTTTAAACCAGCTGGAGACAATGATAACAGAATTCAAGCGGTACCAGGTTACACCGGAAGTGCTGCGTCTGCAGATGGAACATTTGAATCAGTCTGTCCATAAATCGCCCGGAGAAGCAGCATTAATGAACAAGCTTGATGATTTATTATACATTTATGAAAAACTCGTGATGGTACTGCAGGATAACTATATTGATGGTGAAGATCAACTGCAGCTGCTTTCCGAAAAAATTGGCGAATCTAACTTACTGGAAGATGCAGATATTTATTTGGACGGCTTTCACAGCTTTACACCTAAGGAACTGGTTGTTGTGGAAGCACTGATGAATACGTGCAACTCAGTGACCGTAACACTTGCTTTGGATGACCCGGACGCAGAAGTTTCTGAACTTGATTTATTTTATCAGACAACGGAGACCTACCATATTTTAAAGCAAATTGCCGATGAGAATGGCGTCTCTGTAGATGAAACGATTGTTCTTGATCCGACTGGGGGCAAATTCCGCAATCGACCTTATTTCAATCATTTACAAGAATACTTTGATGTAAGACCGTCTCCGCAGTTTGCAGGGGAAGTGCCAATCACAATAGCGGAAGCGGTACATCCACGTGCAGAAGTTGAGGGTGTCGCCCAGGAAGTTCTCCGTCTAATAAGAGAGGAGAATTACCGTTTTCAGGATATTGCCGTCTTTATCAGACAGACAGATATGTATCATGACTTGATACATACGGTTTTTGATGATCATGAAATCCCTGTATTTATTGATGAAAAACGGACAATGCTTAATCATTCACTGATTGAATTTATCAGGTCTGCATTGGATGTGGTTGAAGGTAATTGGCGCTATGAAGCTGTGTTTCGTGTTCTCAAGACTAATTTTATATCTCCATCCGATAAGGATTATCCTTTAACAAATGATGCCATCGATGAATTGGAAAATTATGTTCTGGAGTATGGAATACGTTCACGTGAACGCTGGTTTGGCAATGAAGAATGGAAGTTTCAAAGATTCCGCGGTTTTGAGAATGCCGCCCAGACCGATTCGGAGAAAGAGACACAAAAACGCATCAATAAGTATCGACTGCAGGTGACGAAAGCATTAAAACCTTTTGATGAGCAAATTAGAAAGGCAACAACGATCAGAGATTTATGTGTTGCAGTGTATATGCTTTTAGAAAATTTGAATGTTCCAGGGCGCCTGGAACACATGCGTGAGCAATACGATGCCAATGGAGAAGCAGAAAAAGGAAGAGAGCAGGATCAAGTATGGGATGCGGTTATCCAGCTGTTGGATGAAATGGTTGAAATGGCAGGGGACGAAAAAATGAAGCTGTCTACTTTCCATTCTACCTTGGAGGCAGGATTTGAGACATTGAAATTCGCCCATGTTCCACCGAGTATTGATCATGTCACTGTAGGTACGATTGACAGATCAAGAATGAGCGGAGTTAAATGTGCCTTTTTGCTTGGTGTAAATGATGGCGTTTGGCCGATGAAACCACCGGCAGACGGCATGATCAATGAAGAGGAACGGGAAATTCTGGAAGGAAATGGTATTAGGCTGGCAGACAGCGGCAAACGTCAGCTTCTCGATGATTGGTTCTATATGTACCTTGCCTTCACAGTTGCAGAAGACAAGTTAAGAATCAGTTATCCATTAAGTGATGAAGAAGGAAAAGCGAAATTGCCTTCACAGCTTATTAAGCGAATGGAGAACTTATTTCCTGCCTGCAGGGACCATGTATTGCTCCAGGATCCGGATGAGCTTGCCGAAGCGGAGCGCTTCATTACGACATCGGTAAAAACGAGGTCCGCCCTGACCGCCCAATTGGCGAGAAGCCGTAAAGGCTATCCGATAAGCCCGGTTTGGTGGGAAGTATATAACTGGTATGTGCAAAACCAGCCGAAACATGGTACAACCTATACCATTCTGCAAAGTCTGTATTACGAAAACAAGCCAATCAATCTGGCAACAAACACGGTAGAACAGCTTTACCCCAAACAAGTGAAAGCAAGTGTCAGCAGATTGGAAACCTACTACAAGTGTTCCTATCAGCATTTTGCCAAATATAGTCTGAAACTGGATGAACGTAAAACATATAAGCTTGATGCACCGGATATTGGGCAGCTATTCCATGAGGCACTAAAAACGATTACCGAATGGATCCAAGTGGAAGGAAGAGATTTCTCCCAGTTAAGCAAAAAAGATACCGACCATTATGCCCAAAGAGCGGTTCACACGCTCGCTCCTGTGTTACAGCATCAGATTTTGCGCAGCTCCAACCGGTATAAGTATATCCAGCAGAAACTGCAGGAAATCATCGCAAGGGCGGCCTATATTTTAAGTGAGCAGGCAAGACAAAGTAATTTTTCTCCTGTTGGTTTGGAACTTGGTTTTGGCGAGAAGGAACAATTGCCGCCATTAAGCATGCAGCTGCCCAATGGCTATGAGCTTCAGCTGCGCGGAAGAATAGACCGTGTTGATAAAGCTTTAAATCAAGACTCCTTGTACCTGAGGATAATAGATTATAAATCAAGTGCAAAAGGATTGAATTTAGTTGAAGTCTATTACGGGTTAACACTTCAAATGCTGTCTTATCTGAATGTCGTATTGACCCATTCAGAGCAATGGCTTGGTTCGAAGGCTACACCAGCAGGGGTTCTCTATTTTCACGTCCATAATCCGATGATTTCAGGGAAGGGAAAAATGAATGAAGATGAAATTGCTGAAGAGATTTTCAAAAAATATAAGATGCAAGGACTCCTGCTGTCTAACGAAGAAATCGTTAAAATGATGGATACAACACTTGAAACAGGTACAAGTCAAATTGTACCTGCAGGCATCAAGAAAAACGGTGGCTTCAACAGTTACTCAAAAGTTGCCGATCATGAGACGTTTGCAACATTGCAAAATCATATTCATACATTGATGACAAATGCAGGACTCGACATGACTACCGGGGGAGTGCATCTGAATCCTTATCAGCATAAACAGAATATTGCCTGCACGTTCTGTCCGTTCCATTCGGTATGTCAATTCGATCCAGCATTGGAAGAAAATAATTACAGAAAGCTAGCCGATATGAAGGACGATGACATCTTGTCGCAGCTAAGAGAGGGGGACAATGTAAATGGTTAATTGGACAAAAGAACAGGAGGATGCCATTTATTCCGATGGTAGTGATATTCTTGTCGCTGCAGCTGCGGGATCAGGAAAGACAGCCGTATTGGTTGAAAGGATTATCCAAAAGCTGTTGTCGAATCAAAAGCCGGTAGATATAGACTCCCTGCTTGTCGTGACATTTACGAATGCTGCCGCCCAGGAAATGCGGAATCGTGTAGGGCAGGCTCTTGAAAAAGCATTGGCAGCAAATCCGGGTTCCTTACATTTGAAAAAACAATTATCACTCCTGCAGCGTGCCTCCATATCGACACTTCACTCTTTCTGTCTCGATGTAGTAAGAAATTACGCTTATATGATTGATATTGATCCATCTTTTCGAATCGCTGATGATATGGAGGGTGACTTGATCAAGCAGGAAGTGCTCGATGATCTGTTTGAGGAATGGTACGGGGACGAGACGGGAAATCAGGAGCATTTTTTTGCTGTGGTGGACCGTTTTTCGAATGACAGAAGTGATCTGGAAGTAGAAAATCTGATCCTTGATTTATATACATTTGCAACTCAAAATCCATGGCCGGACCTGTGGCTGGATCAATTGGCTGAAGCATATCAAATTCCGGATGAATGGAAAGAGAAGGACTTAAACTGGCTGACAATGATTAATCAGGAAGTGAAAAATCAATTTGAAGCAATTGAGCAGGAAATGGATCTTGCCTTGGCAATGACAAGGGAAAACGATGGTCCATACCATTATGCAGATACGATTGATGCGGATAGATTGATGCTGCAACATGCTTTAGCACATATCGGCTCCTGGGACGAACTGCAATCGTATATGATTTCGAGCTCTTTCGGCAAGCTTTCAGGAAAGCGTGTAGATTGTGATGAGCTGAAGAAGGAAAAGGTCAAAAAACTCCGGAAAAGTTATAAAGATCGCTGGGATGGAATGAAAAGTAAATGGTTCAACAGGAACTTAACGAGTCATATTGAAGATATGCAGGAAATGGCCCCGGTCATTAAACACTTGACAGAACTCGTCAAACAATTTAAGGCGAGGTTTACAGAACATAAACGGGAAAAGGCACTTGTTGATTTTTCCGATTTGGAACATTTATGCCTCCAGCTGCTGGTGGATGATGCATCAACATATGACAACATCATTCCTTCGGCAGTGGCGATGCAGTTTCAGAAACAGTTCAGTGAAGTATTGGTTGATGAATATCAGGATACGAATCTTGTACAGGAAACGATCCTTACATTGATCAGTGACCGGACAGGTGCCGGAAATATGTTTATGGTAGGTGATGTGAAACAAAGCATTTACCGTTTCAGACATGCGGAACCAACGCTTTTCATCGAAAAATATAAACGCTTCGCAAATGACCAGGAAATAGCAAAACGAATTGACTTAGCGAGTAATTTCCGGAGCAGGGAGCAGGTGCTTTCTGGTGCAAACTATATTTTCCGTCAGATTCTGGACGAAGAGCTCGGAGAAATAGACTATGATTCAGATGCCGAGTTGATTTATGGAAATAAAATGTATGATGAAATGCCTTACGATAGCCCTGACCCTGAGCTGCTCATTATTGACCGGGAAACAGCGGAAGAGAAGGAAGAAACAGCTGGTGAGGAAGAAAACTTCCAAGACTTGGAGAAAGCCCAGCTGGAAGCACGGGCATACGCTGAAAAAATAAAAACGTGGATCGGGCAAAAGGATGGCAGCATCCCTATGAAGGTTGTGGACAAGGAAACCCAGAGTCAGCGTGAGCTGCAGTATCGGGATATTGTCATTCTAATGCGATCCATGACATGGGCGGCAACGATAGCAGATGAATTGAAAAAACAGGGAATTCCCGTATATGCAGAACTTTCTACCGGTTACTTCGAAGCAATCGAAGTAAAAGTAATGATCAGCCTGCTTAAAGTGATTGATAACCCTAGGCAGGATATTCCGATGGCATCAGTATTAAAATCTCCAATTGTTGGATTAAATGAGGATGAATTGGCAACAATACGTCTGGCTGATAAGCATCATTCATTTTATGAGGCAGTCGTAACATATGAAAAGAAACATACAGGCAGCACCTCCGAAAAAATTGAACAGTTTTTAAAACGGCTGAATCAATTTCGTTTAGCTTCGAGACAGGGAGCATTATCCGAGTTAATCTGGGATATTTACAGAGAGACAGGCTATTATGATTTTGTCGGAGGAATGCCGGGCGGCCGACAGCGTCAGGCTAACTTGCGTGCACTGTATGATCGTGCCCGTGGCTATGAGTCCACTTCATTCCGAGGATTATTCCGTTTCCTTCGTTTTATTGAGCGGATGGAGGAGCGGGGAGATGATCTTGGTTCTGCACGGGCGCTAAGCGAGCAGGAAGATGTTGTCCGCATTATGACCATCCATAAAAGTAAAGGTCTCGAATTTCCGGTCGTTATTTTGGGTGCAATGGAAAAACAATTTAACCAACAGGATTTGAGACAGAAATACTTGTTGCATAAAGATATGGGTTTTGCCAGTAAATATATTGATCCAATCAAGCGTATCACTTATCCGACACTGTTTTACCATGCACTTCAGCAGGAAAAATTACGGGAACTTCTGGCTGAGGAAATGCGGGTGCTTTATGTGGCTTTGACCCGGGCAAAAGAGAAGCTCATTATGGTTGGCACGGTAGCATCGATGGAGAAGAAGCTGCAAAAATGGCAGAAAATGATTGACCATTCGGAATGGGTGCTTCCTGCACATTTCCGTATGGAGTCCAAAACCTATCTGGATTGGGTTGGACCTGCGCTTATCCGTCATCAGGAGACGGCAGGAATCCGAACGGAAGAGATTGGTGATGCCGTGCTAAATGAGATCAAGGCAGATCCATCAAGATGGGAAGTATCTGTTATCCATGCCAGTGAACTTACCAATTTGGAAGAAACAACACAGGAAATGGATTTGAATCTAAAGGAAAAAATAATGGATTGGCAGCCGGTAAATGTGAAAGATAACGAATTGCAGGCATTTGTCGATCGACGTTTATCTTACAACTACCCACATGAACAGGCAGCAAAATACCGAGCTAAGCAGACAGTTACCGAACTGAAACGTCAGCGGGAAATCAAAGATGATTACAGTGATGACCAACTCGTCCAATCTTTTAAAGCACCGATTATAAAACGTCCAAATTTTATGCAGAAAGAGAAAAAGATCACCCCAGCTGAAAAAGGGACTGCCATGCACACGGTCATGCAGCATTTGCCAATGAGTAAACCTTTAACGAAAAAAGAAATTGAAGAATATGTGGAGCTTTTAGCCGATAAGGAAATTCTGACGAGAGTGGAAGCAGATATCGTCGATAGTGAAGCAATCGAGCAATTTTTCCTTACAGATATTGCTAAGTTAATCATGGAGAGTCCTGAAGTATACCGCGAAATACCTTTCAGTCTGACTTTGCCTGCCAGTGAGGTATATGCAAACTGGAAAGGCAACACAAATGAACAAGTTTTAATTCAAGGTGTAATTGATTGCCTCATACCGAAAGATGATGGATGGGTCATTCTGGATTATAAAACAGACACGATTACAAAGGACGTTACAGATACTGTTCAAGATCAGCTCGTTAAAAGATATGAAACACAGATGTCTCTATATAGGAAAGCACTTGAAGAAATATGGAGGGCCCCTGTTAAAGAAACGTATTTGTACTTTTTTACCAAGCAATTACTGGTAAGTGTACCATCTGTTCAGCCATAAGAATGAATAACCAGCTTTCTGGATAAGAGAGCTGGTTATTTTTCGATGCATTTTTGACAACAGTCCTTACCAAAAGCAGGATGTCGAGATAGTGTTATCGAATATATTACTATGAGAATTTTTTACGGAAAGGACAGAAATTATGAACATTAATCTCACACCCGTAAAGGAAAATAAGAGACTCGAGTGGATTGATGCAGCAAGAGGGTTTGCGGTGTTTGGCATATTCATCGTTAATATCGGAGCATTGTCAGCGCCTTATTTCATACATGGTGGAGCGGAGGAAGCCTGGAATTCGCCTGTCGATCATTTTACACTAGCGTTCATTGATATATTTTTCCAGGCAAGCTTTTATACACTCTTTTCCATTTTATTTGGTTTCGGAATCCAATTGCTTCGTGAACGACTTTTGGAACGCGATATAGATGTTTATCACTTTTTGTTCAAGCGATTGCTCATTCTCATAGGATTTGGAATCATACATGCTTTTGTCATCTGGCATGGTGACATTCTTCTATCTTATGGACTGATTGGTATGCTGCTCCTTCTGTTTTTGAAGGTAAGGGATGGTTACCTTTTATTATGGGGCGTCCTGCTTCTTGGTGGAAGTGTAGGAATGCTCTCACTGGCAATGTATCAAACCCGTGCGTATTTAGGTGGGTATAATCAGGCTGGAATTGCACAGGCATTGGAAAATTATCAAAGTAACAATTTACTCACGATTTGGTCACAAAATTACGCTGACTGGTTATATGCCAATAGTGGGCTTGGATACGTATTTTTGACAGCCGCATTGCTTCCAATGTTTTTGTTTGGCATGTACCTTGCACGTAAACGCTGGCTTCATGAGCCTGAAAAACATACAAAACTATTAAAAAGGCTTTGTAAGATTTCCCTGTTCGTCTTCCTAGTTATTAAAATGGGACCCTATTTATTTGGCAATCCAGTTTGGTTCTCCTATATACAAGATAATATTGGAGGGACAGCATCTGCAATTTTCTACATTGTATCGATTACACTGCTAGGTCAAAGTGAGATTGGGCAAAAACTGATACAACCATTTATTTCGGTAGGGAGAATGGCCTTGACGAATTACATATTGCAATCTGTCATTAGCTTTATGCTTTTCTATGGAATCGGTTTTGGTCTGTATGGATCAATCCGCCCTTTAACAGGTATTGCGATTGTGTTGCTCATATTTGCACTGCAAGTATTTTTCAGCAAGTGGTGGTTTACGAGGTTTCGTTTTGGGCCAACGGAATGGGTATGGAGAAGTTTTACATACAATAGCATACAACCGTTCCGCAAAAGAAGCGGTCAAAGGAGCGAGCGGGAATGAATGTGCGGAAACTGACGCAGGAAGGAGCAGGGTCTCTGCAGGTATTATTACGGGGACCAGTTGCGACGGAATTTGCAGCATTATTCAATAACAGACCCACCTATTATTATTTTTTATACAGAGGTTTAAATAGTAATTAATCATTATTACATGGTATGATACTGGTAGATAATTTTTTAATTGGTTCCTATATGAATCATTGAAAAAGGAGGATACATACGTGACACATATGCACATAACTGCTTGGGTACTGGGATTTATCCTGTTTGTTGCTGCAATGATGATGCAAAAACAGAGAAAAGCTAAGCCTGCAAAAATCATACACATGATTTTGCGACTTGTTTACTTGTTCATACTCTATACTGGTGGAGTTCTAGTCTGGGAATACATTCAAAACAGTGGCATGCCAATTCTGGCTGAAGCAATCACAAAAGGGATTGCTGGAATCTGGATTATCGCTGCAATGGAAAGGATTCTGGTTAAACTCAGTAATGGTGAACGGACTAAAGGTGTTTGGATTGAGTTCTGGATTGCTTTAGTTATTGTTCTGGTACTAGGCTTTGTACGTTTACCGATGGGAATTCAATTTTAATGGAACGGTTTGATCGACTGCCTCCTCGCTGGGGTAGTTTTTTTATGGGAATATTTGTTATGGGAGTCCCAAAAAATGCACACATCATCAATTATTGGAGGGGATAAAAACCATTACGCTGGACCTGAGAAGACAAAAAGGGCGACTACAATACTTATCCATGCTCGTGTACATAGAGACATTCTATAGTGGCTGATGGGATCCCTTAAGAGTGGGCGGAAGGGAAACTTTCTAACATGTGAAGTCTTTTCAACAATAAGGGCGGTTTCATTGACTATTTGGGCCAATAAGTAATAATAAAATAAGCGTTACTATATTTATTGTGGGGGATCATATATGAAAAGAATGGCATTTATGCTTACGGTTACATTTTTGTTGATTTTAACCTCATTTCTTCCGGCGGTATCTGCAGAAGATGAGCGGACAGTCGAGGATGAAATTATTTATAATATCATGGTTGACAGGTACAATAATGGAGATCAGAAAATTGATGAGCAGGTAGATATCGAGGATCCCTATGCATATCATGGTGGGGATCTTCAAGGTGTTATTGCAAGGCTCGATTCTCTGCAGGAAATTGGTGTGACAACCATTTCTTTGTCCCCGTTGATGGAAAATGCAGAAAACGGTTACCACGGCTACTGGATTGAAGACTTCTATGCACTGGAAGAACAGCTTGGAACAATGGAAGATTTAAATACATTGGTGGAGGAAGCACATCAGCGGGAAATGAAAGTAGTACTCGAATTCGTAACCAATTATGTGGCGGATACCCATCCAATCGTGGATGATCCTGAAAAAGAAGATTGGGTGACCGAACAGGAAATCACTGAACCAGCATGGGCTGAAAACACAGTTCAGCTAAATTCTGACAATCCTGAAGTGGAAGCATACTTATTGGATGTCGCTGAATACTGGATGACAGAAACAGATATCGATGGCTTTATGCTGCACGCGGTAGATCAGTCAAGCATTGATTTCCTGGGAAATTTTACGCGTCAGATAAAAAATGCGAATCCGGAATTTTATTTACTTGGTGATATCCTTGTTACTGATGAAGCAAGTGAGCAACTTTTGGCGGAAACAGATCTGGACGCTTTTGAGAATATGACTTTAAGTGAATCCATGACAACTGTTTTTGCAGAGCCCGATCATCCTGTATCCGATATATATGAAACATGGTCAGCAGCTTCAAATCAAAATGGATTACTATATATGGATGACTTCTATACAAAGCGGTTTACACAACTATACTCCGAGAATCAGAGAAATTCGCTTACAGCTTGGTCATTGGCACTGACCTATATGTATACAACTCCGGGAACTCCATCACTCCTTCAGGGTACGGAATTACCGATGTATGGCGCAACGCCGGAAGACTCCCAAAGGCTTGTACCTTTTAATAGCGGGGAACCGGAATTAAAAGAATTCCATGATCGGATTTCCTCTTTAAGAGAACAATTTCCAGTATTGCGGCATGGTGACTTTGAAATAGTCGGGTCTGATGGGGCGATGAGTGTATTTAAGCGTACATTGGATGAAGAAACAATGTACATTGCAATCAATAATAGCAGTGAATCAGCATATGTTGATGTTTCGGAAATTAAGCCTGGAATGCAGCTTCGAGGATTCCTTGGAGATCATCTTGTTCGGGAAAATGAAAATGGCGACTATAGAATTGGTTTACCACGGGAATCGACTGAAGTGTACGGGATACAAGAAAATAAAGGATTAAACTGGGCCTTTATTGGATTTGTTCTAGGGGTTTTCCTCCTGTTTATAGGTGGAATCATTTACTTGACTGTGAAACAGAAGAATAGGAACGCAAATTAAAGCAATAAGGCTATCCGTTTGATGACGGAGAGCCTTATTGCTTTTCGATATATTAACCATTTAAGACGGTTCCACCATTTACATGGATCATCTGGCCGGAAACATAGCTTGAATCTTCACTGGCCAGATATACGTATGCTGGTGCAAGTTCCTGAGGTTGGCCCGGACGTTTCATTGGAGCGTCTCCACCGAATTCATCCACTTTTTCTTTGCCGAAGGATGCAGGAATCAAAGGTGTCCAGATAGGGCCAGGTGCCACACCATTGACGCGAATCCCTTTTTCCACAAGCTCCATGGAAAGGGACCTTGTGAATGAAGCAATCGCTCCTTTTGTTGAAGAATAGTCAATTAGCGAAGGATTTCCCTTATAGGCTGTGATGGAAGACGTATTTATAATACTGCTTCCCTCCTTCAGATTAGGCAAGACAGCCTTGGTAAGATAGAACATGCTGAAAATATTTGTCCGGAAGGTTCGTTCCAATTGTTCGCTTGTAATATCCATAAAACTGTCCTGTGGATGCTGCTCTGCGGCATTATTTACGAGAATATCGACCTTGCCGAAACTATCAAGTACTTGAGTTACCGCTGATTCACAGAAGGATTGATTACCGATATCGCCATCAATCAAAATACACTTTCGTCCTTCCTTTTCAACAAGACGTTTCGTATCATTTGCATCCTCATGTTCATCTAAATATATGATTGCGATATCTGCGCCTTCTTTGGCAAAATGAAGACTGACAGCTCTTCCAATCCCACTGTCACCCCCGGTCACGATTGCGACTTTATCCTTTAATTTATCGCTGCCTTTATAGCTTTCACGGATGTATTCAGGTTCAGGATTCATTTTATATTCAATCCCTGGCTGCTTACTTTGTACTTGTGCTGGTGGTGTTTGTTTTCCATTCTTGTTTTCCATTCCCATGATATTACCTCCTTGAGTAACTGTTTAATTTCAATGTACCCGTATTGAGGAAATTTAAATCATGGGTCACGTCACGATAATGGTTGAATAAGGACTGTTTTCCAAAGGCTTAGAACTTCGGTTACTCGTTGTTGTTTTTGCGTAAAACGTGTAAACTACGACGTAACTTCTATTTACGATAAATCTTTAGATGATAATGGAAACAAGTTACTTCGGCGACCGCTCTGGGAAATACACTGCGCTTTCCACGGGCGGCTGGTGAGCCCCTTCATGCTAACGCATTTCAGTGTCTCACCTATGCCTCTCTTCCCGTAGGAGTCTCCGTGTATTTCCCAGAGCTGGTTGTTGCCATATCCTTGCAATAGCTATTAATTACGGAAAAAATTTATTTGTTTGTTAAAAATGCTGGCTGATCTGAAAGTAAATTTATTGTTCTGTAGCTGAATTCCTTTTTGAAGAAACTCCATAACAGCAGCCCGTATACACGTAGACTCCAGCGGGAGGAAAGGCATAGGTGAGACCCCTAAAGATGAGATAGCACGAGGAGGGCTCACCAGCCGCTCGCGGAAATGACCTGACCCCTATAAGTTAGAGTAAAA
>NZ_LQNF01000032.1 GCF_001618145.1 Oceanobacillus damuensis | reverse complement strand
GGCATAGGTGAGACACTGAAATGCGTGATTCTTGAAGGGGCTCACCAGCCGCCCGCGAAAATGACCAGAGCGGTCGCCGAAGTAACTTGTTTCCATTATCAGCTACAGATTTATCGTAAACAGAAGTTACGTCGCAGTTTAAAGATACTGTGCCACTAACACATTTTTTTAGAAAACAGCCTTATTTAAACAAGCTTAGGGATTGAACGTAATCATCTAGAGACCTTTTGATGACCCGCAAACCATAAAAATATGAAACATTACATTTGTTTCCTTGTTTCAAAGTTTTCCTGTATAAATTCCGTTGAATTAGGAGATACTATTTTTAAAACGGAGGTGGGGAAATGAAACAAGCTGATTCCTTTGAGCATTGTGGGATTTGTGAGGAAGAAAAAGCAAAGGGCATCCATTTATATACGATGTTTATTTGTACAGAATGCGAGTATAATATGATTCATACCGAGCCAAGAGAAGAAAAATATAATTACTATCTGCATAAATTAAAAAATATCAATCAACCGAAATTATTTTCATAGAATTCTAATCAAATCAAAACAAGATTAATGGAAGTCTTTGCTTGCAAAGGCTTTTTTTGTTGAATTAGTATATAAAAAGAAATGAAGAGCAAGGGAAGGAGCTTTAAAAATGAAAGCTGATCACCGCAATACGCCGATTTTCCAAAGAATAAAACAATTTTCAGCTGATTCGCCGCTATCTTTCCATGTGCCTGGACATAAGAATGGGACTGTATTCCCGCATGGCCCTTATGAATACTTTGAAGAAATACTGAAACTGGATGTAACAGAGCTGCCTGGTCTTGATGATCTTCATGCTCCTAATGATTCGATTGCTGAAGCGGAAGGTTTAGCATCCGATTTTTTCCGTTCCGATCATACATTTTTTCTGGTTGGCGGGAGTACTGCTGGAAATTTGGCAATGATATTAGCTGTTTGTTCTGCTGGAGATAAAGTAATTGTACAGAGAAACAGCCATAAATCAATTATAAATGGGCTGGAATTGAGCGGTGCCAGGCCGGTTTTTGTCTCTCCGAAGTATGATAAAGAGGCAGACAGATATACTAACCCAAGTATGTCTGCATTACGTGAGGCGATCCGAAAACATTCCGATGCAAAAGCAGTGGTACTAACCTACCCGGATTATTTTGGAAAAACATATCCAATCAAGGAAATGATAGATTTGGCACACGAGTTCCATCTTCCGGTTCTTGTGGACGAGGCACATGGCGTACATTTTTCGTTAGGGGAGCCTTTTCCTTTATCTGCACTGCATTTAGGAGCCGATGTGGTCGTTCAGTCTGCCCATAAGATGGCACCGGCAATGACAATGGCTTCCTTTTTACATATAAAATCAACTTTAATAAAAAAAGAGCGTATTGCCCATTTCCTGCAAATGATTCAATCCAGCAGCCCATCTTATCCGCTAATGGCTTCATTGGATATTGCGCGCTCCTATTTAGCTACTTTAGATTCCGCACAGATAACATCCATCCTGCACAGCACTAAAAATGTAAGGGATCTATTGCAAACTGCAAATTATGGGGAAGTGCTTGTCGCAGATGACCCGCTAAAGATAACGTTTCACGTGAAACAAGGCCTCTCCGCCAAAGAAGTCGCGGGGTTATTGGAGGAGAGGAAAATTTATCCTGAACTTGTGACACATAATCAAATATTATTCATTCACGGTCTAAAACCATTGAAACAAGTCGAAGCATTGAAAAAAACAATAAAAAGCATAGAGGAACAATTAAAAAATCGTCCAAATCATGCTACAATAGAGATAGCAAAGCTTTTTCCGCAACCAATCCAGGAATTGGCTTTGTCCTATCAGGAAATGAATACATTACCATATCGACACGTGTCCTTCACGGAAGGCATCGGACATATAGCAGCTGAGGCGGTCACACCATATCCGCCGGGAATTCCCCTCATTCTTAAGGGCGAAATGATTACGGCAGCACATATAGAAATAATTGAACAACTTCGTGAGCAGGGTGTCAGAATCCAGCAGCGCGAAAAAGGAATCAGGATTTTCAGCAAGTGATGAAGGAGACACATACATGAGCGGTTATTTTATAACATTTGAAGGTGGCGAGGGTGCAGGTAAGACATCAATTCTCCATACAATAAACACAAAACTAAAAAGTTTGGGATATGATGTAATAACGACACGCGAACCTGGCGGCATTCAAATAGCTGAGCAAATTCGCAGCATAATCCTTAACCGGCAAAATACCGAAATGGAAGAACGAACAGAAGCACTTCTTTATGCAGCAGCACGCAGACAGCATCTGGTGGAAAAGGTACTGCCTGCGCTTGAAGAGGGGAAGATAATTCTTTGTGACCGTTTTATAGACAGCAGCCTGGCTTATCAGGGGCATGCAAGGGGCTTGGGGATGGATGAGGTTTTTACCATGAATCAATTTGCCATAAAAGATTGCATGCCAGATCTGACTTTATTTTTTGATATCGATCCAAAAAAGGGTTTGGACCGTATCGCAGCGAATAAAGATAGAGAAAGAAATCGTCTGGATTTCGAAAATATCGAGTTCCATAATTTAGTTTATGAAGGTTATCAGATCCTTGCAGAACGATTTCCGGACCGTATCCGGACGATTGATGCGGACCAAACGATGGAGGCTGTCGAAAAGGCTGCTTTTGATCGAATTATCTCTTATATAAAATAAAGGGGGCTTATGTACATGAAATTGATCATAGCCGTTATTCAGGATAAGGATTCCAATCGACTTGTCAATGCTTTGGGTGAAGGCGATTATAAGACTACAAAGCTTGCGACGACTGGAGGGTTTTTGAAAGAAGGCAATACCACCCTAATGATTGGTTGTAATGATGATGAGGTGGATGATGCCCTTGAGATTATTAAGGATAACTGCTCACACCGTGAACAAATGGTAGCTCCGATTTCACCAATGGGAGGAAATGCAGACTCCTATATACCGAAGCCTGTTAAAGTTGAAGTAGGTGGAGCAACCGTATTTATTCTGCCGATCGAATCATTCTTTCAGTTTTAATTATAAACAATAGCTATGAGGGGGGCTGAACCAGTGAAAATCACCAATGAGATACAAACGAAGACAGAGCCGAAGTACACACGCCCGGCGAATACAGATAACCAGAGTTTCAACAGAATGGTTCAGTCACACACACAAAGCTTAAAGCAACAGGAATTACAGCAGCTGATTCAAAATATCACTGTACAAGGAAACAAACTATCCCGCTACCGATCATTTCGGGAGCTTGCAAAATTTAAGCGAATGGTCAAAGATTTCTTGCAGGAAACAGTAAACAATGGTTATAGTATGCAGAACTCACACAGTTTTGGTTTAAACGGTAATCGCAATTTGACTATTTTCAAACAAGTTGATGAAAAATTAATAGAACTTACGGAAGAAATCATGAATCAAGAAAAGAAGACAGTAGATATCCTGGGAATAATTGGAGAAATTAAAGGATTACTGATTAATATATATACGTAACTTTAACTTCGAACACTGACAAATGATGTAGTGTCAAGGAAAGTTTAGACTTGGGGCGGGTACTTATGGAGAAATGGTCTGAGGTTGCAGAATTGCAGCCGTTAGCTAGCAGAATTATAACAAACAGCATAAAAAAAGGCCGGGTTTCTCATGCGTATTTGCTTCAAGGTGATCGTGGAACAGGAAAAGGAGCAATCGCATTATTGATTGCGAAAGGGCTGTTCTGTACAAATAAATCAGGAGTTGAGCCCTGTAATGAATGCAACAACTGCAAGCGAATAGCTTCTGGTAACCATCCGGATGTTCATTGGATTGAACCGGAAGGGCAATCAATCAAAATAGAACAAGTGAGAAATCTGCAAAAGGAATTCACTTATTCAGGTGTGGAATCGAATCAAAAAGTTTATATTATTAAAGATGCAGATACACTTACGGTCAATGCAGCGAACAGGATTCTCAAATTTTTGGAAGAACCTAGCAAACAGACAACAGCAATCATGCTGACAGAGAACAGTCAGTCCATTATTCCGACGATTCGCTCACGCTGCCAGGTTGTCGACCTGCAACCGTTGAATACAGGTTATTTTCAAAACCTGCTTATGGAGCAGGGAATGGCAAAGAATGACGCCGTTTTAATGAGTGCCTTAACAAATAATCTCGATGAAGCTTTCAGATGGAATGAAGATGAGTGGTTTGCAGAAGCAAGAAAATTAATGGTACAATTGGTTGAACTGTTTACGATAAAGCCGGAAGACGTCTATCTCTTTATTCACAATAACTGGGTTCCTCATTTTAAAGAACGAAAAGAACAGGAGCAGGGATTGGATTTATTGCTTTTGGCTTTTAAAGATATCCTATATTATCACATAGGAAATGATGAAGCATATGCTTTTTTTACCCCGAATGATGAATTGGTCGAGAAGGCCGCAATGTCCTTTTCCCAGGAACAATTGGTGAATATTTTGAATCTCGTCCTGAAGGCTAAAAGGAAATTGAAGCAAAATGTTCAACCCACACTTGTGATTGAACAACTGGCACTTCAAATACAGAGGTGAAATAATGATAGAAGTTATAGGTGTTCGCTTTAAAAAAGCGGGTAAAATATATTATTTTGACCCGGGGAAAGAGAGTATATCCCTGGATAGTTACGTGATTGTAGAGACCGTGCGCGGCATTGAATTTGGGAAGGTAGTCATAACCAATAAGCATGTCGATGAAGAAGATGTGGTCCTTCCTTTAAAAAAGGTGATTCGTGTTGCTGATGAGAAGGATAAACTTACCGTAGTAGAGAATCAGGAACAAGCTGGAAAAGCTTTTCACATCTGTTCAGATAAAATTGTACAGCACAAGCTGGATATGAATCTGGTAGAGGTTGAATATACATTCGATCGGAACAAAATTATTTTCTATTTTACGGCAGACGGCCGGGTCGATTTCAGAAACCTTGTAAAAGATCTTGCTTCCATGTTCAAAACGAGAATTGAACTGCGTCAAATAGGTGTACGTGATGAGGCAAAAATGCTCGGTGGTATTGGTCCATGCGGAAGGATGCTCTGTTGTTCGACCTTTTTGGGAGACTTTGAACCGGTATCAATCAAAATGGCAAAAGATCAAAACCTTTCCTTGAATCCGGCGAAAATTTCCGGATTATGCGGAAGACTGATGTGCTGCCTCAAGTATGAAAACGATGATTATGAAACAGCGAAGCGTGATTTGCCGGATATTGGGAAAGCTATTAAAACCCCATACGGAAAAGGAAAAGTAGTCGGTCTGAATATACTTGAGCGACTTGTCCAAATTGAAATTCCGGAAAAAGAACGCGTTGTGGAATATACATTAGATGAACTAATAGATGAAGGAATTTTAGCGCAAGCCACAGAATGATGAGGTGAGTGGGCGTGGGGAACAGAGAAATATTTGATCAAGTATCCGATATGGAAAAGCAAATTGGCGAGTTGTATGAGCAGCTTGGTGATTTGAAAGGAAGATTAAGTGATCTTCTCGAGGAAAATCATCGTCTTGCTGTTGAGAATCACAACTTGCGCAACCATCTGGACCATACAGAAGCAGTTGCAGAGAAATCTTCACAAAAGGATTCTGCAAAAGGAAGTCTTCCTGGTGAAGGATATGACAACCTTGCACGATTATATGAAGAAGGTTTCCATATTTGCAATTTGGAATTTGGCAGCCCGCGAAGGAACGAGGACTGTATATTCTGTCTTGATTTCTTCGATAAAACAAAATAAATTTCTTTCTGCACTGCTTGCAGAAAGTATTCCATTGCTGTCTCAAATTAGAGGCAGCTTTCTTTTCACTAAAAGGAACAAACTTCCGGGCATTTCATATTAAATTGGATGTAAATAAGGAGTAAATGATGGTACAGTTATTTGATGATGAACGAATTGATTATTTATTGGCTGACGAAAGCATGCAGATTATCCAAAGTCCCACTGCTTTCGCCTTTTCCCTTGATGCCGTATTACTTGCACATTTTGCCTATGTTCCGGTAAAAAGAGGAACTATTTTGGATTTGTGTTCGGGAAATGGGGTCATCCCGCTACTGCTTTCAAAAAGAACAAATGCGAGCATTACAGGCGTAGAGATACAGGAAAGAATCTTTCAAATGGCTAAAAGAAACATAGAGCTGAATAAGTTAAATGAACAACTACAGATGATTCACGGAGATTTGAAAGAGATGCAGCCCATATTAGGACAGAGCAGCTTTGATGTGGTAACCTGCAATCCGCCATACTTTAAAACACCGTCAACCACGGAGCATAATCACAATGAATATTTGACTATCGCCAGGCATGAGGTTTTTTGTTCATTGGAAGACGTCGTCAAAGCCTGCAAATTGCATGTCAGACCTGGAGGGAAAGTGGCAATGGTTCATCGGCCGGGAAGGCTTGTTGATATCATGGAACTTTTCAGGAAATATAAATTGGAACCGAAACGTATGCAGCTTGTTTACCCAAAGAAAGGAAAAGAAGCCAATATGCTTTTGGTCGAAGGTATCCGTGATGGAAAAGCTGATTTGAAAATATTACCTCCATTATATATATACGAAGAAAACGGGTCTTACACAAAAGAAGCAGAGGATATTATTTATGGCAGCTGAACATGTCGTATACATACTGCGATGCAAAGATGATACACTTTATACTGGATATACGAATGATCTGGGAAAACGACTGAAAAAGCATGAAAGTGGTAAAGGGGCAAAATATACGAGAGGCAGAGGGCCATTCGAGGTAGTTTTTGTCGAAAAATTTACGGAGAAGGAAGCGGCCATGCAGAAGGAATACCAGATCAAACAACTTTCCCGAAATGAAAAAATGGCACTCATCCGGGATTTATCGAAGGAAGGTTTACCGAATGAAAATACAAAAAAGCTTTGAGGATGAAACCAAAGGTGCATTGTATGTCGTTCCAACACCGATTGGAAACCTGGAAGATATCACATATCGCGCATTGAACATTTTACGCTCTGCTGATCTGATAGCTGCAGAAGACACAAGAAACACAAAAAAGCTTCTAAATCATTTTGAAATTCCAACATCCTTAATCAGCTACCATGACCACAATAAACTTGCACGTGAAGATCAGTTGCTTGACCGTATCGATAATGGGGAGCTGATTGCTTTAGTCAGTGATGCAGGAATGCCGGCAATATCTGATCCTGGATATGAAATCGTCCAAGCTGCCATTGACAGGAATCAACGTGTTGTTGTCCTTCCTGGTGCGAATGCCGCTTTATGCGGACTTGTCGGATCAGGTCTGCCTGCTGGAGAATTTTATTTCTACGGATTTCTTCCAAGGAAAAAGAAAGACAAGGCTGAAGAATTAAACCGGTTGAAACGAGTGCGTGCCAGCCTTTTGTTTTATGAATCACCCTATCGAATCAAAGATACATTAAAGGCTATCCATGAACAGCTTGGTATAAGGCGCGTTACAATTGCCCGTGAACTAACGAAACGGTTTGAAGAGTATGTACGTGGAACAAGTGAAGAATTGATTTCCTGGGCTGAAGAAAACGAGATTAGAGGCGAATTTGTCATTGTCGTTGAAGGTCAGAACGATGGAGCGGAAGACGATGAGGATTCTGTATGGTGGGAGGATCTAACCATTGTGGAACATGTTGACCATTATATAGTAGAAAAAGGACTTTCCAATAAAGAAGCTGTCAAACAGGCCGCAGTAGATAGAAGCATACCGAAACGGGATGTCTATCAACACTATCATATTAAATAAAAAGAGAGTTGACGTGCCGTATGCAGGCGTCAGCTCTCTTTGCGCTGTAAGTATTGTTTTGCCATTATTTGATATATGGCGGGTTAGTTTAATCGTGATTGTATCTCATCCAGTAGTGCCTGTGCACCTTCAGGACTGAGCACCAGCTTCCCATTTGCCAATGAGAGGTTCTCTTCAGAAACTTCACCCGTAATTTGGCAAGTCATATTGGGTTTATACTTTTTCAAAATGATTTTATCGTTATCCACGTAAATTTCCATTGTATCCTTCTCATGGATATCCAGTGTACGACGAAGTTCAATTGGTATGACCACTCGGCCTAGTTCATCGACCTTACGCACAATTCCAGTAGACTTCATTGTTTCCTCCCCTAAGGTTTGTAAAATACGGATAAAAGCTTTTCAAATGGGGCTTTCATTCATATTTTCCTGTATATTTTTCTTTGTTATAAAAAAAACGTCACACTTCGACATCTATATCAGAAATAGAATACCAACAATAATTTGTCGTGTCAATAAAATTGTAGTATTAGTAAGAAAATTTTTTTTACTTAATGACGGTTTAATGCAGTTGAAACTTGGTGAAATTAGATGATATTCAAACAGCCTGCCAATCTGCTCAGATATTGCACAGTATTTGGCAAATTACGTTATAATAGCTACAATAGATTTTATAACATAATGATGGTATGGATGAAGGAGGTATATGTATGTCGAAAAAGGAAAAAACTTTCTATATAACGACACCAATTTATTATCCGAGTGGTAAGCTACATATTGGTAATGCTTATTCCACCATTGCCTGTGACGTCATGGCACGTTACAAGAGAATGAAAGGCTTTGATGTCTTTTATTTGACAGGCAGTGATGAGCACGGACAAAAAATTGAACAAAAAGCAAATGAGTTGAATACTACACCCCAGGCGTATGTAGATGATATGGCTGAGGGAATGCAGAATTTATGGAAATTACTTGAAATCAGTAATGATAAGTTCATTCGCACAACAGACCCGGTCCATAAAAAAGTAGTTGCAGATATCTTTGAACGCTTTTTGGCACAAGGAGATATCTATCTCGATGAGTATGAGGGCTGGTACTCTATCCCTGATGAAACTTTCTATACAGAAACACAACTCGTTGATACCGAACGTGATGCCGATGGGAACGTCATTGGCGGTAAATCACCAGACAGTGGGCATCCGGTTGAATTGATTAAAGAAGAATCCTACTTCTTTAAAATGAGCAAATATGCTGATCGCTTGCTGGATTATTACAATTCACATCCTGATTTTATTCAGCCTGAGTCACGCAAGAACGAAATGATCAATAATTTCATTAAACCGGGTCTGGAAGATTTGGCTGTATCACGGACTGTCTTCTCCTGGGGAATAAAGGTACCAAGCAATCCGAAACATGTAGTCTATGTCTGGATCGATGCTTTAGCGAATTATATTACTGCACTTGGCTATGGTACGGAGGATCAGAAACTTTTCGACAAATTCTGGCCGGCGGATGTACATATGGTTGGTAAAGAAATTGTACGTTTCCATACAATTTATTGGCCGATTATGCTGATGGCTTTGGATTTACCATTACCGAAAAAAGTCTTCGGCCATGGTTGGCTGTTAATGAAAGATGGAAAAATGTCGAAATCCAAAGGAAATGTCGTTTATCCGGAAATGCTGGTGGAACGATATGGTTTGGACGCACTGCGTTATTACCTGATGCGTGAGGTTGCATTCGGCAGTGATGGCGTCTTTACACCGGAAGATTTTGTTTCCCGTGTGAATTACGACCTGGCAAATGATTTAGGTAATCTGTTAAACCGTACGGTAGCTATGATTAATAAGTATCTTGATGGAAACGTCCCAGCATATAAGGGAAATGTAACTGCCTTTGATGAAGAGTTAAAAGCAACTGCCGAGAAATCAATCGCAGCATATCAGGAAGAAATGGAAGAAATGCAATTCAGCAGTGCACTCAGCCATGTCTGGACCTTGATTTCCCGTGCAAATAAATATATAGATGAAACGGAACCGTGGAAACTTGCGAAAGAAGATGGAAAAGCGAAGGAATTAGCAAGTGTGATGGTGCACCTGGCAGAAAGCTTACGTGTATCGGCTGTTATGCTCCAGCCGTTCCTGACCCATGCACCGACAAAGATTTTCACGCAACTGGGTGTGGATGGAGATGCAGCAGGAAATTGGGAAACAGTTAACTTTGGCGGATTCCCGGAGAATACGACCGTAGTTAAAAAAGGAACACCTATCTTCCCTCGTCTGGATTTGGAAGAAGAAGCAGCATATATTCGCGAGCAAATGGCTGGAGGAGCGCCGGAAGCTTCTGAGGAAGAAGAAACGGAATGGGATCCGACAGAAACGGAACTCCTCTCCGCAAAAGAGAAACAAATTAAATATGATGACTTTGATAAAGTTGAATTAAAAGTGGCAGAAGTCATTGATTGTGGGAAAGTCGAGGGTGCCGATAAATTATTAAAATTCCGTCTGGATGCAGGAGACAAGGACCACCGTCAGATATTGTCGGGTGTTGCATCTTCTTATCCAGATCCGGAACAGTTGATCGGTAAGAAGGTTGTTATCGTAGCTAATTTAAAACCACGTAAAATGCGTGGCGAAATTAGTCAGGGCATGATTCTGTCTGCCGAAAAAGAAGGTAAATTACAGGTGATCGAAGCACCGTCCGATGTGCCTAATGGCTCTGAAATAGCATAATGTCAGAAACCCTGCTGAACGTTCAGTGGGGTTTCTAAATGAAAGGATGGATAGCATTGTTATTTGATACCCATGTACATTTAAATGCAAGACAGTTTGAGGAAGACCGGGAAGAAACCATTCAGCGTGCGTTTGATGCAGGTGTGCAATATATGGTTGTTGTAGGTTTTGACCGGGAAACCATTCCACTTGCCATAGAAATCGCAGAGCAGAAGGAGACAATCTATGCGGCGGTCGGCTGGCATCCGGTTGATGCGATTGATATGACTGAACAGGATCTTGAATGGATAGAAGAATTGTCAGCACATCCAAAGGTTGTAGCAATTGGTGAGATGGGATTGGATTATCATTGGGATAAATCACCGAAAGATATTCAAAAAGACGTATTTCGGAAGCAGATCCGCCTGGCCAAAAAGGTCAAGATGCCAATTATCATCCATAACCGGGAGGCTACAGAAGATATCATCGAGATTCTGCGTGAGGAAAACGCTGCCGAAGTAGGGGGTATCATGCATTGCTACAATGATTCCGCAGATTATGTCCAGGCATGCTTGGATATGAATTTTTACATCTCCCTTGGTGGACCTGTTACTTTCAAAAATGCTCCATTACCGAAAGAAGTTGCCAAACAAGTACCATTGGATAAACTTTTGATAGAAACCGATGCACCATATTTGGCGCCTCATCCGAATCGCGGAAAACGCAATGAACCAGCCTATGTCAAATTGGTAGCGGAACAAATAGCTGAACTAAGAGAAATGGATGTTAATGAACTGAGTGAAATCACCACAAAAAATGGACTTTCTTTATTTAACATTACGTAATATTTAACATAGGAATGTAAAACTATGTCATATATTGACAGCACACCGGCTGGAGAAGGGGATTGATGCTTACATCACTCCTCTTTTTTTACGTGTTTTGTAATATTTGATAAATCCTCATATAGCAACGGTTGGGACTATTAAATTTGGTTAATTTTAGCATTTGGACGACCCCCTGTAATGAAATTGTAAACTAATCGTAAACGGAATTGCTTTGACTTCAAATATTTCTGTCTATATAATCGGTTGGGAATAAAGGAGGCAAAAGCATGAGATTAATTCAAAAGCTAATGCCGGCATCGAAACAGAAGCTGGTTATTTCAAGTATTGGTGTTTTAGCGCTAATTCTATTTTCTGGATTTGTACTATTTGAAGCAACGAAAGCGGAAGTAGTTTTTGCAGATAACGGAAAAGAAAAAACGGTAACAACACACACAAATACAGTAGGCAGCTTGCTTGAAGAGTTAGGAATAACCGTTGGAAAACACGATGCATTATCCCATGAGATGGATACGCTTATCGAAAGTGGAATGACCATCAATTACGATACTGCCAAGAAGGTAATTGTCAGTATTGATGGGGAAGAAGAGATTTATCATACGACTGCTGAAACAATAGAAGCTTTTTTTGAAGAAGCAGAGCTTTCATTTTCCAATCATGATTCCATTTCACATAATACAGCAGAAGCAACCGAGGATGGTTTACATATAGAAATTTCCAAAGCATACGAAGTTACCATTAATGACGGTGGTGAAGAAAAAAAGGTATTGGCAACAGGCGGCACGGTGAAAGATCTGCTCGATGAAGCTGAAGTAAGATTCGATCAAAACAGTAATGATATCGTTAAACCTGCACTTGATGCAGAAGTATCAAAAGGAAATCCAATTACAATCGTACGTGTCAGTGAAGATGAAGAAGTAGTTACCGAAACACTTGCATTTGACACGGAGAAACGTGAAGACGACACTCTCTTAGAAGGAAACGAAAAAGTCATTTCTGAGGGTGAAAAAGGATTCGTCGAAAAGATCTATAAAATTACGAAACACAATGGGGAAGAAGTGGAACGCGAGCTTGTCACCGAGGATGTTACCGAAAGTGTCAATCGTGTGGTTGCTGTCGGTACAAAGAAAGAACCGGAGCCAAAGTCAGAAGCAAATCTTGTAACATTATCAAGTAAGGAATCAAACAGTCCAGCTAACTCCTCTGGAAGCAGCAGTGCAGGTGGGAAAACCATGACAATGACCGCCAGTGCGTTTACTGCAGAGTGCAGTGGCTGTTCGGGGTATACTGCTACAGGCATTAATCTGAAGGCAGATCCGAATAGGAAGGTAATTGCCGTTGACCCAACTGTAATCCCTCTTGGAACCAAAGTATGGGTGGAGGGTTATGGAGAAGCGATCGCTGGTGACACTGGCGGGCATATAAAAGGAAATCGTATTGATATCCATGTTCCAAACAAATCTGACGCCTATTCCTGGGGAGTTAAGACGGTGCAAGTAAAAATTATCGACTAATTATATGTTTGTAAAAAATGGGATAAAATGCTCTTATCATGCTATGATGATAAGAGCATTATTTTATTTTGTACGAAAGCTTCAGTCATGTAAATGTTCATTGGAGGAAATATTTTTGAAAATCAAAGAAATAATTGTTGTTGAAGGAAGAGATGATACTGCAAGAATCCGTCTGGCAGTTGATGCGGATACGATTGAAACGAATGGTTCAGCAATTAATAATGATACCCTGATTCAAATAAAACACGCGAAAGAAAAGCGTGGTGTAATTATTTTTACCGACCCGGATTATCCCGGTGAGCGTATACGACATATCGTCGATCAGGCTGTTCCGGGATGCAAGCATGCGTTTCTTACAAGGGACCAGGCCAGATCAAAGAAAACAAAGAACAAAAGCCTTGGAATTGAGCATGCGTCCATTGAAGCGATACGGGACGCATTGCAAGATGTATATGAGTTAGCGGAAATAAGCGAAACTGAAATAACTAAAGAAGATTTAATCACATATGGGCTGCTTGGAGGAGCTGCATCAAGTGTGTTAAGGGCAAAGCTTGGTGAACGGCTGCAAATCGGACATACTAACGGAAAACAGCTTCTAAAGCGGCTAAATCAATTCCAAATTACGAAACAGCAATTTGAGCAGGCAGTAAAAGCAGTGCAACAGGAGGAAAAAGATGTCTAAAAAATATATAGCTACTCCTACCAAAACAAAAGAAATCTTAAATAAATACAAGTTCTCTTTTAAAAAGAGTCTAGGTCAAAATTTTTTAGTAGACGTAAATGTATTGGAAAATATTATTAAGCACGCAGGAATAGACAACTCTGCAGGAGCCATTGAAATTGGTCCCGGAATGGGAGCATTGACGGAACAGCTGGCTATACACGCTGATAAAGTTGTTGCCTTTGAAATTGATCAGAGGCTTTTGCCCATACTTCGAGATACGTTACAGGATTATTCGAATGTCGAAATCATCCACCAGGATATCCTAGAGGCAAATGTGGCTGAAGTGATTCACAGCCATTTCAGACCAGGACAGGCTGTTCATGTAGTAGCAAATTTGCCGTACTATATTACGACGCCTATTTTAATGAAGCTGGTACGGGATAAGTTACCGGTTACAAGTTTGACCGTGATGATCCAAAAGGAAGTAGCAGAACGAATGGCAGCACAGCCAAATAGTAAAAGTTATGGTTCACTGACGATTGCCGTACAGTATTATACGGAAGCGAAAATCGTTATGAGCGTGCCCAAGGGAGTGTTCATGCCACAACCGAATGTCGATTCAAGCATTCTGCGACTGGTTATACGTGCACAACCACCTGTTCAAGTAGAAGATGAGGATTTCTTCTTTAATCTTGTTCAGGCAAGTTTTGCACAACGAAGAAAGACATTGCGCAATAATTTATCCAGTTATTTCAAGGAACAGTATACAAAAGATAAAATTAACGAAGTTCTTGAAACGGTTGGAATTGATGGAACGAGACGTGGAGAGTCGCTAAATATGGAAGAATTCGCCCTTCTCGCCAATACGTTTTATAACATCAATCAATGACCTAGAAAAAAGCCATTGCCTCCTTGGAAGCAGTGGCTATTTCTTATTCGCCTAAACAATTCCATTTATGTATCCAGTAAGGAACAGGAGCCCTTCCCTACTCATAGTCTATAGAAGATTGAAGTCTAAGAGGTGGATATATGGGTATAACGACTGGTGAACTTGTTACACGCAAATCTTATAATCATGACCTGCTGTTTCGTGTAGCGGCAATTAAAAAGGATATAGCAATCATACAGGGAGCGGAAATGCGCCTCGAGGCAGATGCCCCAATGGATGACCTGGTCATAGCGAATGGAAGGGAGCTTATTAAAAGGCAGGAGAAGGAAAAAGAGAAAGAGGAGTTTTCCTATCGCTTGTTCCGGCAGGATTTTCAGCTGATGAAGGAAAAAAGAACCTATCAATCAACTGACGGTTACCTGAATGAGGGGAAATTCTTTCAATTGCCTGCTAAAGTCCTTCATTTGGATGGAGATCAGACATATTTAAGAAAATGCATTTCTTTATATCAACGTATCGGTCTGCAGGTTCATGGAATCCATATCCATGAAAAGGAAATGCCTGATGAGATTGGAAATCTGGTGGAGCGAATACAGCCTGATATTATTGTTATTACAGGGCACGATTCCTATTCAAAAAACAAAGGATTAAAAAACGACTTACATGCATACAGACATTCGAAGTATTTTGCCGAAACGGTAAGAGAGGCAAGGAGAATCAATCCCAATCTGGATCAGCTCATCATTTTTGCTGGAGCATGTCAATCTCATTTTGAATCGCTGATCCGTGCAGGTGCTAATTTTGCCAGCTCTCCTTTAAGGGTAAATATTCACGCTCTCGACCCTGTTTATATTGCAGCAAAAATTGCCTATACTCCTTTTATGGAAAGTGTCAGTGTATGGGATGCACTGAGGAATACACTTACCGGAGATAAGGGAATGGGTGGAGTTGAGACAAGAGGTCTGCTCCGGACTGGTATGCCTTATCTTGCGGAAAATGAAGAAGAACAAGAGTGAAAAAGGCCACTCCTTTTTGATGAAAAGGGAGAGGGCCTTCAATGGTTTGGATGGACAAGTATGAATAAAATTTTTCGGCAAAATCATACATATATTGTTAATAATTACAAATAATATAGGAAATAGACAAATTTTATTGTTGACAGGAAAAATAACTTACTGATATAATATTAAGTTTTATTTGACTGTTGGACGTGTTTATGTTAGAATAAACTTAGTGAGGTGGAGTCTAGTGGCTAAAACATTAATCGAAATTAAGCAAGGTCTTGAAAGTCATGTAGGTAAAAGGTTGAAATTAAAAGCCAACGGTGGCAGAAGGAAAACGATAATTCGTTCGGGAGTCTTGGCAGAAACGTATCCTTCCGTCTTTATCGTTGAGCTTGACCAAGACGAGAATGCATTCGAACGTGTTTCATACAGCTATGCAGACATTTTAACAGAAACGGTAGAGTTAAATTTCCTTGAAGGAAATAAAGCGTTATTAATGGAACAGTAGGCATCTGTCTACTGTTTTTTCTATTTTCCCCTTCATTCCTGACAAGATACTTATCTGATTGAAGTATTAAATATTTCCTTTACTACATACTTCTGACTGGTGTTTATCTAAGAAATCGGCACAAGCTAACAATGTCGTAAGAAGAACTCAAACAGAAAGGGGTTGTTCTTTCATGGGAAGACGCAGAGGGATCATGTCAGACCGTTTGAAAGAAGAAATTGCCAAAGAGTTAGGTTTTTACGACACGGTGCAACAGGAAGGCTGGGGCGGCATTAAGTCAAGGGATGCCGGAAATATGGTGAAACGGGCTATTGAAATAGCCGAGCAAAATATGCAAAAAGGCAGATCCTAAAGGATTTGCCTTTTTGCATAAAAAAATAACAGAGCGGTCGCGTACGAACAAAAGCGGTGGAGACTGTTCAGTGCATATCCAAATAAGCTCTTAACTACACTCTGTTCGCCTATGAATTTTTATTATGGTACAATTATTTATATTTTCGAGGACGGACAAGGTAGGTGGTGATTGCAATGACTATATTAGAGAAAGCCCCGGCGAAGATTAATCTATCTCTGGATGTATTAAGAAAAAGAGATGATGGATACCATGATGTCGAGATGATTATGACATCGATAGATCTGGCTGACCGCATTGAGTTGGATCGGTTGAATGAAGATCGAATTGATATTTCTCTGGAGAGCAGATATGTACCGAGTGATGAACGGAATTTAGCTTATAAAGCTGCTCGGGCATTCAAAAATAAATACGGGATTACGGAAGGCGTTCATATAAGCATTGAAAAGAGTATACCAGTCTCAGCCGGCCTTGGAGGCGGAAGTGCAGATGCTGCGGCTGTTTTGCGGGGGCTTAACCGATTATGGTCATTAAATATCCCATTTGATGAGTTAGCAGATCTTGGTTCAACGATTGGAGCGGATGTTGCCTTTTGTGTATATGGGAACACAGCGATAGCAAGGGGATATGGAGAAAAAATCGAAAAGTTGCCTTCTCCTCCCCCATGCTGGATTATTTTGGCAAAACCGGACATTGGTGTCTCTTCCCGGACGGTTTTCGGGCACATTGAACTGGAGAAAATATCGCATCCTGACACGAATGCAGTACTTGCAGCTTTAAAAGAAAAGGATTTCAGCAAAATGTGCAGAAATATAGGCAATTCTCTGGAGGATATAACGTTTGGCTTACATCCGGAAGTTTTGCGCATTAAAGAGGCGATGGTTCATGCAGGGGCTACGGGAGTTCTTATGAGCGGAAGCGGACCGACAGTTTATGGACTGGTTGAGCAGCAGAATAAGGCAACTCGCATATATAATGGCATGCGCGGTTTTTGTGATGAAGTATACTTAGTTCGATTATTGGGGTAAACATTGCCAAAATACGTATAATAATGATATATTATTATTTAAATATACGGTTTTGGGGTGTAATAATGAAAAGAAGCAATAGATTGGTTGTATTAACTGATTTTTTCCTGGAAAACCCGAGAAAACATATCCAGTTACCATATTTCGTGAGTCTTTGTAAGACGACTAAATCTTCCATCAGTGAGGATTTGGATATTATTAATGACGTTTTCCAGAACCAAGGTATGGGTTATCTTCAGCGATCCACTGGCGCTGGTGGAGGCGTGAAATATATTCCCGAATTCTCACATACAAACAGCAAGGAATTTATCGAAAAATTACGGAAGAAGCTGGAGGATTCATCGAGGATTTTGCCTGGTGGCTATCTGTATATGAGTGATTTGCTGGGAGACCCTAAAACAGTTAGGGAAATAGGGCGTGTTTTTGCTTCAGCATTTTCAAAAATGAACATTGATGTAATTGTAACGGTTGCAACAAAGGGGATTCCATTGGCATATGCTGTCGCGGCATTTCTGAACGTTCCGGTCGTAATAGCAAGAAGAGACCCCAAAGTGACAGAAGGCTCATCCGTGAGCATTAACTATGTGTCTGGTTCTTCCCGTAAAATACAAACGATGGTATTGCCAAAAAGAAGTCTTGAAGAAGGTGCAAACGTATGTATCATCGATGACTTTATGAAAGCGGGCGGAACAATTACAGGTATCATTAATTTGCTGTCAGAATTCAATGCGAGGGTTCAGGCAATTGGTGTGCTTGCAGAAGCGGATGATGAAGAAGAAGAACGTGTGATCAGTAATTACACCTCTTTAGTAAAAATATCGAATGTCGATATCAAGGAAAACAAAATTGAAATTCAAGCCGGTAATTATGTAGAAAATCATAAAGAAACTGAGTAATAAGTGCACTAACTAGAGACAATTCCCCAGAGCTTTTTCCTTTTGATGCATATCACATATTTAAAATATTTAATTTTTTTCAATTTTAAGCAGGAATTTCAAATTGTTTTGTTGAAATAGTTAAAGTAAGTTCAAAAGGGAAAAGGTGGTGAGACATCATGGAAGTAACTGACGTTAGATTGCGCCGCGTTAATACAGAGGGCAGAATGCGAGCTATTGCATCTATTACGTTGGATCAGGAGTTTGTAGTCCATGATATACGCGTAATCGACGGTAATAGTGGATTATTTGTTGCAATGCCGTCAAAAAGAACTCCTGATGGGGAATTTCGGGACATAGCACATCCGATTAATTCAGGAACACGTTCTAAAATTCAAGATGCAGTTTTGGAAGAATACCGTCGTGCGGGTGAAAGTGAAGTAAACTATGAAGAAGCTGGGGCTTCTTAAAAAAGATTTAAAATAATTATGATGATGAAGACGGGTCAAATCTGCTAAAGGTTGGCCTTCTTTTTTTGTCTTCTGTAGTTATTATCCTCCTGGTTGGGTAAATATTGGAAACAATATTCACAACTTCTTCACTTTTCTCATTTGAGTAATGCCTCACCGCTGTCTTCTGTTGAAATCATATGTTTTTTACGATATATTTTAAGGTGGATATTTAGAAATGATGGAGGTTTCCTTATGACTAATCGTTTTGCCGTTATTCTTGCAGCAGGGCAAGGAACTAGAATGAAATCAAAGCTTTATAAAGTTTTACATCCAGTTGCAGGTCGTGCAATGGTGCAACATGTTATAGATCAGTTAAATACAGTAAAATTAGATAAAATGGTTACAGTTGTAGGTTTTGGAGCGGAAAAGGTTAAAGAGCAGATTGGACAGGTAAGTGAATATGTTATCCAGGAAGAACAGCTGGGAACAGCACATGCAGTCCAACAGGCAGAAGATTTATTGAAAGATAAAGAAGGTACTACCATTGTCGCCTGCGGTGATACCCCATTAATTACAGGTGAAACGTTCCAGGCACTGTTCAATCATCATGAACAGGAAGGGGCAAGTGCGACTATTCTGACTGCAAAGACAGACAAGCCTGCAGGATATGGAAGAGTCATCCGGAATGACGTGAATGAAGTGGAGCGGATTGTTGAACATAAGGATGCAAATGAACATGAACTTCTGGTCAATGAGATTAATACGGGGACATATTGCTTTGATAACCAGGCATTATTTGCTGCATTGCAGGAAGTTTCCAATGATAATGCACAGGGAGAATACTATTTACCAGATGTTATTGAAATTATGAAGAAAAAAGGGGAAAAGGTCAGTGCATTCTTAACACCCGACTTTGAAGAAACGTTGGGCGTTAATGACCGTGTCGCATTGGCAGAAGCTGAAAAGACGATGAAAAAACGTATAAATGAACAACATATGCGTAACGGTGTAGCTATTATCGACCCTGACCAAACCTACATCGAACCGGATGTTGTTATTGAATCGGATGTCACGATTTATCCAGGCTCCATCTTAAAAGGAAATACGATGATAAAGTCTGATGCTGAGATTGGACCAAACAGTGAAATTTCCAACTGCCATATTGGAGAAGGAACGGTTGTAAAACAGAGTGTAGCAAATGACAGTAAAATTGGTGACCGCGTAAAAATTGGTCCATTTGCCCATATCAGACCGGATTCGATAGTTGGTGATGATGCCAAATTAGGTAACTTCGTAGAAATTAAAAAGACCGTACTGGGCGACAAAAGTAAAGTGTCCCATCTGAGTTACATCGGAGACGCGGAAGTTGGAAGCAATGTGAACATTGGTTGTGGTACAATAACAGTAAACTATGATGGAGCGAATAAATTCCTGACCACAATTGAAGATGACGCATTCATCGGTTGTAACTCCAACCTGATTGCTCCAGTTACCGTCGGAAAAGGATCGTATATTGCAGCTGGATCAACCATTACAGAAGACGTGCCAGAAGATGCTCTGTCAGTTGCAAGAGCAAGACAGACAAACAAAGAAGGCTATGTAACAAAATTAAAAAACAGAAAAAAAGATTAACGGAGGTTATATTTCATGGCATCTAGCTACAAGGATCCATCGTTGAAGGTGTTCTCGCTTAATTCCAACCCTAAATTGGCAGAGGACATCGCAGCTCATATAGGGACAACACTCGGTAAATGTACGGTATCAAGATTCAGCGATGGAGAAGTCCAGATCAATATTGAGGAAAGTATTCGTGGTTGCGACGTTTATGTAGTCCAATCAACATGTGCTCCGGTTAATCAACATATTATGGAACTGTTAATCATGATTGATGCACTGAAGCGTGCATCAGCAAAATCGATTAATATTGTAATGCCGTATTATGGCTATGCAAGACAGGATCGAAAAGCAAGATCACGTGAGCCGATTGCCGCTAAACTGGTAGCAGATTTAATCGAAACTGCAGGAGCAAACCGAGTTATTACACTTGACTTGCATGCACCGCAAATTCAGGGATTCTTTAATATCCCGATCGATCACTTGCAGGGTGTTCCCATTTTATCAAGCTACTTTGAAGCGAAAAACCTCGAAGATCCCATTATCGTATCACCGGATCATGGCGGTGTGACCCGAGCTCGCAGAATGGCTGACCGCCTGAAGGCACCTATTGGAATCATCGATAAGCGCCGTCCACGGCCGAATGTGGCGGAAATCATGAATATTATCGGAAATATCGAAGGAAAAACTGCTATTTTGATTGATGATATTATTGATACAGCGGGAACGATTACCCTTGCAGCAAATGCATTGATTGAAAATGGAGCTAAAGAGGTATATGCTTGCTGTACACACCCAGTACTATCAGGGCCGGCAATTGAGCGTATTGACAATTCGCAAATAAAAGAATTGGTTATTACAGACACGATCCCGCTTCCGGAAGAAAAACACAGCGGCAAAATAACGATTCTCTCCGTAGCACCGTTAATCGGGGAAGCAATTATCCGGGTGCATGAATTGCAGTCTGTAAGTATCTTATTCGATTAATTGTTTAGATAGACCGTATTTGGGGTATTAATTGACAGGTAGAAAGTTAAACCTACCTGTCAGCATAAATGCAACTAAGGCTGTCACCGAAAGTGTTGATGACACCCAGTTTTTTTCTTGATACTGACACGTTTTGACTCCACGAATGAACATATGTGAAAGAATAGAAAGACGAATACTTAACTATTTGAAATGATGTTTTAAAAAATATGGAGGATGATTACTATGGCAGTAAAATTAAAAGCAACGAAACGGGAAAATCTAACAAAGTCAGCAACAAAAGAGATCAGACTTAGCGGGCATGTTCCGGCGGTTATCTACGGCAAGGCAAAGGACCCGAAAAATGTTGCGGTAGATAGTATTGAATTAATAAAAACGGTCCGTGATGAAGGGAAAAATGCTATAATTTCATTAGAAGTAGAAAATGACGATTCAGTGGATGTAATGCTTCACGATTATCAAATCGATCCTATTAAGGACCAGTTAATACATGCTGACTTTTACATTGTCAACATGTCTGAGGAAATGGATGTTGAAGTTCCGATCAGACTGGAAGGCGAATCGCAAGGTGTCAAAGCAGGCGGGGTCTTGCAGCAGCCATACTTTGAGCTTCAAGTAAGAGCAAAACCAGGTAACTTCCCTGAAGAAATCACGGTTGATGTGTCTGGGTTGGATATAGGAGACAGTCTTACTATTGCCGATATAACCTCCGGTGGGACATATGAAATTCTTGATGATTCAGATGCAACCATCGCTACAGTATTACCGCCTACGAAGGAAGAAGATTTCGACTCAGATGCTGATGAAAGTGCAGAACCAGAACTGGTCGGAGCTGAAAAAGAAGAAAAAGAAGAAAAATAAGAATAAATCCTTATAGCATAGCAACGAAAGACCCTCCTTTAAGAAGCTGAGAGAATATCGATTTCTTAGCAGGAGGGATTGTTGTTTTGGATCCATTTATAAAACTGGAGAAGGAAGAAGTAAAATGAAATGTATAGTAGGACTAGGCAATCCAGGAAAAAAATATAAGCACACCAGGCACAATATTGGTTTTATGGTTATTGACGAGCTTTTGGAGCGTAATCGATGGAGTCTTAACAAATCAAAGTTCAATGGCGATTACTCGATGGAAATCTTTGAAGGGGAAAAGGTCATTCTTCTTCAGCCACAAACCTATATGAATCTCTCCGGTGAATCGATTCGCCCTTTGATGGATTATTATAATGTGGAGCATGATGATGTCCTAGTCATTTATGATGATCTTGATCTGCCAACTGGAAAGATCCGTCTCCGTCAAAAAGGGGGCCATGGCGGGCATAATGGGGTAAGATCGACAATCGATCACCTAGGCACGAAAGAATTTAAGCGTATTCGCATAGGTGTAGGGAGACCAACATCACCTATTCCGGTAGTGGACTATGTTCTGGGTTCTTTTCCGAAAGCAGAACATGATGATGTTGTATCAAGCATCAGAAATTCCGCAGATGCCTGTGAGGCTTGGTTGAAGGGAACACCATTCATAGAAGTGATGAATGAATATAACAATTGATACATAGGCTTATACATGTTCAGCAGTCGATGTATAATATATCATCAACCGGATAAACTTCTAAAAAGAAAGATTATTCGAGGTGGGTGACTATGTCAATTATTTATAACTGCAGGCATTGCGGTCAAAGAATCGGGAAACTGGAGCAAAAAGTGGTCGATGCATCAATGCTTGGTTTCGATCAGTTAAGCAAAAAGGAAAAGAAAGAAATGATCCATTATGATAGTAATGGTGATATACAAATAAATACAATTTGTGAGAATTGTGAACAAGCACTGGGCCAGCATCCGAATTATCATGAATTGGATTTTTTTATACAATAACATATGCAGCAAAAGCTTTGGTTCTGTAAACCAAGGCGTTTTTGCGCTTATATACGCATTTTAAAAGGGGTAAAGCGATGAAAGGCATTAACAGCTATCTACAAACGAAAGAAGATATTCAATCGATAATCAATGGTATTTCCGGAGGGATGCAGGAGCAACTGATTGCAGGACTTTCAGGTTCTGCCAGAAGTATGCTTGTATCAGTAATCAATCAATCCATCAATAAACCTGTGCTGCTGGTGACCCATCAGCTTGTTCAGGCACAGCAGCTTTATGAGGACCTATCGGAAATGGTAGGGGATGACAAGGTTTATTTATATCCGGTCAATGAATTAATAGCTTCTGAAATATCGATATCAAGCCCGGAATTAAGAGCGCAGCGAATTGAGGCACTGACAGCGTGGTCCCAGAAAAAAGCTGGGATCTTAATTGCTCCTGTAGCAGCGTTAAAGAGAATTCTGCCTCCTCAGGATTATTGGAGCAAGTATCAGCTGCGCTTCGGAAATGGTGAAGAAATAGACATCGATTCTTACCTTTCTTCTTTAATTGATATGGGATACGAACGAGGCTCGATGGTGACGACACCAGGAGAGTTCAGTCAGCGTGGGGGGATTATCGATATTTATCCGATCACCGAGGAGCATCCAATCCGGATTGAATTATTTGACGAAGAGATTGACTCGATCCGTTATTTTGATGCTGAGACACAACGCTCAATGGATAAAGTGGATGAGGTGATTATCGGACCCGCAACAGAGCTTCTTCTAACAGATGAAGACATTCTGACAGCATCCAAGAGATTGGAAGAGGCTCTAGCTGTGACACTTAAAAAGATGATTGCATCTGATGCGAAAGAAAAACTGATGGAAGTGGTGGAGCATGACATCAGCCGACTTAAAAATTTCGAGCGTTATCAGGAAATGTATAAATATATCGGCTATCTATATGCAAAGCCTGCTAGTTTATTAGATTACCTGCCATCAGATGGGCTTATCGTCCTTGATGAGATGAGCAGAATTCAGGAAGCGGCTACAAATCTGGACACTGAAGAAGCAGAGTGGTACAGCAGCCTGCTTGAATCCAGTCAGATGGTGCAAAACAGCAGATTTTCATTGGATTGGAATACGGTTTTGGAAGCTATGAAACACCAGCGGCTTTATATGTCTGTGTTTCTCAGGCACATTCCAAATACCCAGCCACAAAATATTATTAATTTATCTACAAGGGTTATGCAAGAGTTTCATGGACAGATGCACTTATTCAAGAATGAGTTAAAACGGTGGGAAAAAGGGGATTTCTCTGTTGTAATCCTTGCCCCAAACAAAAATCGTGCGGAGAAAATCCATTCTATTCTTGCAGATTATGATATAGAATCAACCGTTGCCAAGAGTCTGAACCTACCTGTGGATATGCCGACAATAGCGGTTGGAAATATAACAAATGGAATTGAGTTTCCAATGCATAAACTTGCAGTCATTACAGAAAATGAACTGTTTAAAAAACGTTCAAAGCGCCCGAGAAGGAAGCAGAAAATATCAAATGCTGAGCGGATTAAAAGTTATCAGGAATTAAAAATTGGTGACTATGTTGTACATGCCAATCACGGGGTCGGAAAGTACCTCGGTATTGAGACACTTCAGCTAAATGATTTGCATAAAGATTATATGCTGATCAAATACTCTGGCGACGACAAGTTATTCGTTCCAATTGACCAAATCGATCTTGTACAGAAATTTACCGGTTCAGAAGGAAAAGAGCCCAAATTATATAAGCTTGGCGGTTCGGAATGGACAAAGGTAAAGCGGAAAGTGCAGTCGTCTGTCGAGGATATTGCGGATGATTTAATTAAATTGTATGCAGAGCGCGAAGCAAAAAAAGGATTTTCCTTTTCAGAAGATACCGAGATGCAGCGCGAATTTGAAGCATCTTTCCCCTATCAGGAAACAGAGGATCAGCTCCGTTGTATTGAAGAGATCAAGCAGGACATGGAAAGGGAACGTCCAATGGATCGGCTGCTTTGCGGGGACGTTGGTTATGGAAAAACCGAGGTTGCCATCCGCGCGGCATTTAAAGCAGTTGCAGATGGAAAACAGGTTGCAATCTTAGTTCCTACAACGATATTAGCACAGCAGCACTTTGAGACTGTCCGGGAACGGTTTCAGGATCATGCCATTAATATTGGTATCCTCAGCCGCTTCCGCACAAAAAAACAGCAAAAGGATACACTTGACGGCCTGAGAAAAGGAACGGTGGATGTGGTTATCGGTACACACCGACTGTTATCCAAGGATGTTGAGTATCGTGATTTAGGACTTCTGATCGTCGATGAGGAACAACGATTTGGAGTAAAGCATAAAGAAAAGATCAAACAGCTAAAAACAAACATTGATGTACTGACACTGACGGCAACTCCTATACCAAGAACCCTCCATATGTCCATGCTTGGAGTTCGCGACTTGTCCGTTATCGAGACACCACCGGAAAATCGATTCCCAATTCAGACATATGTCATGGAATATAATCCAATTTTCATTCGTGAGGCAATCGAGAGAGAAATGGCACGGGGTGGACAGGTGTTTTTCCTATATAATCGGGTGGAAAATATCGACAAAGTCGCACGTGATCTCGGTATGCTTGTAGATAATGCAAGAATCGCGGTCGCCCATGGCCAAATGAATGAAACAGAACTTGAAAATGTTATTTTTGGATTTCTCGAAGGTGAATACGATGTTCTTGTCAGCACAACCATCATTGAGACAGGTGTTGATATTCCCAATGTGAATACCTTAATCGTAAACAACGCAGATCGCATGGGATTAAGTCAGCTGTATCAGTTACGGGGACGTGTAGGGCGTTCGAATCGTGTGGCCTATGCCTATTTCACCTATCAGAAGGACAAAGTGCTTACAGAAGTTTCCGAAAAGCGTCTGCAGGCCATTAAAGAGTTTACAGAGCTTGGTTCCGGTTTTAAAATTGCAATGCGGGACCTTTCCATACGAGGCGCAGGTAACCTGCTTGGCGCACAACAGCATGGGTTTATCGATTCGGTCGGTTTTGATATGTATTCCCAAATGCTGAAAGATGCAATCGATGCTCGTATGGCAGGCAAGGAAATAGAAGACATTACACCTTTTGAACCTGAGCTTGCTTTGAATATTGATGCATATATTCCCGATGAATATATTAAGGATGAAAAGCAGAAAATTGATATTTATAAGCAATTCCAAGGGATGAGTCTCATGGAGGATATGGAAGAGCTGAAGGAAGAACTGATCGATCGTTTTGGCGATTATCCACAAGAAGTCGCTAATTTGTTTACTGTGTCTTCATTGAAAATGATTGCCAGAAAAGAGCGAGTGGAGTCGATTACGGAACGAAACAAGAAAATTGAGCTGCTCGTTGAAGAAGTCCGCAGCCAGCAAATTGACGGTTCCAAGCTTTTCGAACTGGCAAATTCCTTTGGTCGAAATGTTGGTCTGGGAACGGAGAACAAGAAACTGAAGATCGTATTTAAATGGACCAATGAAAGCGAACATACCAGATATGAATTAGTGGAAAACTTTATTATGAAACTGGATGGAGTCAATCGGGACAATTAAAATATTATCAATGGAATGTATAGTTATTTCTGGTTGATTTATACTAAAACCACACCTGGTGATTTTTACACACGCTAAAGGCGTGCTGGAAAACGGAACAAGAGTAATCATCATTAGAAAGTGAGGCTGCTTAGAGATGAAAGCAACAGGAATTGTACGGCGAATTGATGATTTAGGCAGAGTAGTTGTCCCGAAAGAAATCAGAAGAACTTTACGCATACGTGAAGGAGATCCACTGGAAATCTTTGTTGATAGAGAAGGGGAAGTTATTTTAAAAAAGTACTCCCCAATAAATGAATTGGGTCACTTTGCCCAGGAATATGCTGAGGCGCTATTTAATTCACTGCATTCACCCGTTATCATAAGTGATCGGGATGAGGTAATAGCTATTGCAGGAGAATCAAAAAAGGATTTCTTAAATAAAAATATCGGTGATCAATTGACAAAAACAATTGAGAAAAGGTCCCAGGTATTTGAACTGGATCCTGCCGGTCTGGAAATAATCGAAGGTCATGAATTGGAACTCCAATCCTACTGCATCAGTCCTATTATTGCAAATGGGGATCCTATCGGGTGTGTCATGATATTCTCCAAAGAAGAAAAACTCAGCAAGATAGAACAGAAAGCTGCAGAAACAGCTGCAGGATTTTTAGCTAAACAGATGGAATAGTACTTAATCGGTCGTGACTGTCTCGGGATTTTTTTCTGAGGCAGCTTTTTATATTTAGCAGGCAGGAAATTTTAAACCTTCCTATCTGCATAAGTGCAACTAAGGCAGTCACGGAAAGGATTGGTGACAACCCAAGTTTTCTAATAAAATAACTCAACTTTCGCAGAAGGAAATGGATAAATAAGCCTTGGCATAATTAGGATGGCGTGAGTTGCACTGCTCAAGTTGACTTTGGATTAACTATTTGCACTGAGCAGCCTGAATACACCTGGCCCACATCGTTCTTTTAGTTTCACAGCTTTTTATTCGCAGTTTCTGTAAACTGCGAAGTAACTGCCTATTTGCGATAAATTTATAGCTGATAATGGAAGCAAGTAACTTCGGCTACCGCTCTGGGAAATACACTGCGCTTTTCGCGGGCGGCTGGTGAGCCAACTTGCGCTAAAGCGCTGCGCTGTCTCACCTATGCCTCTGCTCCCGCAGAAGTCTCCGTGTATTTCCCAGAGCTGGTTTTAGCTTGCTGGCAATAAATTTCATTCATTAGAGCGATTAATTCTAATTACACAATTTCACCAGTCCGGGTGAGCGGCGGGCGGTGACTCCTGCGGGAAAAGCACGTGTCCGAAGACCAGAAGAGTGGTTTTCTCTTCGGGGCTGAGGCCGTGCCCGCGGAAAGCATCCGCCCAGAGCGATCCCGGACGGCGACAAGAGGACAATTTCGGTGATATATCTCCAGTTACTTCGCATTTTCTCTATCAACTATGCAATAATTTAAAAGCAAACCATCTTGTAAATAGCCTTGGGTTTGTCAAATAAAGTGTGTAAGTTCAAACTTACTCTAAGTATTTTAAAACCCTATCTTTTAGATTCTCAAGGAGAAGAAGTTGGTTCATAACCATTGACCATAGCCTTATTTTCATCAGGTTCGCAAGGGGATCATTGGAGACATTCCAAGTTTAACCCAGTTAACTGTTTAAGCTAATATTCTTGGTGCGAAAGTTGAGAAATAAGTAAAGTATAAATTTAGGCAGCAATCAATTCTTACACAAGCCCCCATTTTAGACGCTGAACTTTTACGTTTCTACGAAGCGAAGGCATTCGAAAGCTGTGTTATACTTAAGTAAAACTTTACGTGAAGGACGCTAATTATGAACGGGAATGAAAATAATAGGCTGGTGAAGGGCGCTTTGCTTCTGACTTTGGCAGGGCTCATCAGTAAAATTTTAAGTGCAGGGTATCGGATTCCATTGCAGAACCTGACAGGGGATATAGGTTTTTATATTTACCAGCAAGTATATCCGATTCTCGGGATTGCCCTTATCCTTTCGTTGTACGGTTTCCCTGCTGCAATCTCCAAAATGACGGTGGAATTAAAGGCTGCAGGCAGAAGCCTTTCGTTTGGAAGTTTTTATCTTCCTGTGTTTTTAATTCTGGCGGCCATTAATGGAGCTGTGTTCCTGTTTTTAGTTTTAAATGCGGAGGCAATTGCTGGGTGGGTTGGAGATGAGCTTTTAGGACGTACATATCAGTTTGCAGCGTTTGCTTTTCTGCTTGTACCTTTTTCCGCTTTGTTAAGAGGGGTCTTTCAAGGTAATTATTATATGAAACCTACTGCTTATTCGCAAATTGGCGAGCAGTTTGTCCGGGTGTTCATCATCATTTTGACAGCAATGTACGTTGCCTTTGGGAATCATGACTTGTATCAGATTGGGCGTTCTGCAGCAATTGCATCTATTTTCGGGTCAATTGCCGCAATTCTTATTTTGGCATTATTCTTTCTTAAGAAACGACCTGTATCAGGAAATCAATTTGAAATTCCTTGGAATTATTATATAAGAACATTGCTCATCCTGGGAATTGTTGCCGCTCTGAATCATATGGTGTTGCTTGTCATTCAGTTTGCCGATGCATTTACGTTGATTCAGAGTTTAAAGCTATACGGGTTATCACAAGTAGATGCAATGGAAGCGAAAGGTGTCTTTGATCGTGGGCAACCGCTGATTCAGTTGGGTACAGTGCTTGGCTCATCTTTTGCACTCGCCATGATTCCTTCCATATCAAAGGAAAAGCTTGAACAGGATCCGACAACTTTCTATAAGTATATTCGTGCTGCATTGCTTTTCAGTCTTTACCTCGCTGCAGGTGCTACCATTGGGTTAATCAGTATTTTTCCGGAAACGAATCTTTTATTGTTCCAGAATGAAAAGGGTACGATGGAATTGCAAATTCTCGTAGCTGCCATATTCCTCTGTTCGATGGCAATTACGGCATCCTCCATCCTGCAAGGCTTGGGTCTTATAAAACGGACAGCAGGATTCATTTTAGTCGCCTTTTTCGTGAAATGGACTGGAAACCAATTATTTGTACCGTTGTGGGGGATAATGGGCAGTGCCATTGCAACTGTTTTGAGCCTGATGATATTGTACCTTATCGTCATGTATGAGCTGAAAAGGAAATTACCGGAACTTGGCATTTTAAGCAGGATTAATTGGCGGGCACTTATCCGATCAAGTATCTGGATGGTTGTTTATATTCTCCTGATGGACTGGCTTTTTTCTGATATTGCTGCATTGTCTCGTTTAACATTATTATTTTATGTCTTGTTTGTTGCAACTACCGGTGGGATCATGTTTATTGTCATTCTTGTGAGAAGCCGGGCATTTACAGAGGATGAATTGATAATGCTGCCTAAATCAAGGCTGTTTATCCGTATTTATAGAGGGAGGAACAAAAAATGAATAGAATAGAAGTTATAGGACTTGGTGCCGGGGATGTAGATCAGCTTCCTTTAGGTATTTATAAAAAACTGACACAGTCCAATACGAGGATTTATACCCGCACAATTGATCATCCGGTAATCGAAACATTACTTACAGAAGGTGTGAGATTTGAAGCGTTTGATGCGATGTATGAAGCGGAAGAGCAGTTTGGTGCGGTTTATGATCGAATTGCCAATGCATTGATCGGATATGCGAAGGAACATGACGGGACACTTATCTACACCGTACCGGGACATCCAATGCTTGCCGAAAAAACGGTTCAGCTGTTATTGGATCAAACGGAGGTGGAAGTGGAGATTGCAGGTGGACAAAGCTACCTGGATGACTTATTTACCTCTCTTAAAATAGATCCGATTGAAGGATTTCAATTTGCAGATGGCACATCGTTTGCCAGAAGCGACCTGGATTATCGGCATCATCTGATATTCTGCCAGGTGTATGACCGCTTTGTTGCATCTGAAGTGAAACTGGCTTTGTTGGAAGATCTGCCCCCTGATTATGTAGTAACAATCGTGGAAGCGGCTGGAAGTAAACAAGAAAAGATAGTCAGTGTTCCATTGGAGGAGCTTGATCATTCCATGGAAATCAGTAACTTGACAAGTGTCTATGTTCCTCCTGCACATGAAACGATGCTGAATCACACATTCAATCGTCTTAGGGAAGTAATGGCCAGATTAAGGGGGCCTGGCGGGTGCCCTTGGGATCAGGAACAAACACATGAATCATTACGGGAGTATACTATTGAGGAAGTATATGAATTAATAGATGCGATTGATGCTGAAGATGATAATAATATGATAGAAGAACTCGGTGATATCCTCATGCATGTGATGCTCCATAGTCAAATTGGAGAAGATGACGGATTTTTTACCATCGATGATGTTATTCGTTCGATTACAGACAAGATGATTTTCCGTCATCCGCATGTTTTTGCCGATACAAAGGTAGATTCTGTAGAGGATGTCACTAAGAATTGGGAGCAGCTTAAAAAAGAGGAAAAAGGTGAACAAAGAAAATCAGTACTGGACGGTGTTCCTAAGCACCTGCCATCGCTGGCAAAGGCTTTCAAACTTCAGAAAAAAGCTGCAAAAGTAGGTTTTAACTGGGATGATGCAAGCGACATCTGGACGAAACTGGATGAGGAAATAAAGGAAGTTCAGGAAGCGATCGAGAGGAAGTCAACAGATGAGATAGAGGATGAGTTCGGAGAGGTTCTGTTTGTACTGGCAAACCTTACAAGGTATTATAAAATTAACCCGGAAATAGCTTTAAACAGAGCGAATCGGAAATTCATTTCGCGATTTACCTTTATTGAAGAACAGTTGAACAAGCAGGGACAGGACATCAATAAGGCAACATTGGAAGAAATGGATGCATATTGGGACCAAGCCAAAGAAAGAGAGTGAACAGGATGCGACTGGATAAATTTTTGAAAATATCACGAATCATAAAGCGTAGAACCTTGGCAAAGGAAGTTGCTGACCAGGGTAGGATTACGGTGAATGGAAATCCTGCAAAGGCTGCAACTACTCTTTCTGCAGGGGATGAGCTTGTTATCCGTTTCGGTCAGAAACTCGTAACAGTGAAAGTGAATGATTTAAGGGAAAATGTAAGAAAAGATGAAGCTGAAACATTATATACAATTGTTAAAGAAGAAAAGATTGAATAGAGTTCTATACTTGTCCCCCCTATCATAAATTTATAATGATAAGGAGGGATTTTTTTATGAACTATTATGAGAGCAAAGAAACGATAAACCGTGTGCAAACGGACCATTCTGTGAAATTGAATAACCGTAAAAATCTGGAGATCACTGGTGTAAAAGAAGTGGACAGTTTTGATAATGAGGAGTTCTTGCTGGAGACAGTAATGGGCTACCTGATTATTCGCGGGCAAAATCTACAGTTAAAGAATCTTGATGTGACGGAGGGTGTCGTTACAATTAAAGGGAAAATCTACGAGCTTTCTTATGTTGACGAGCAGCAGCAGGATAAAGCTAAAGGATTCTTTAGCAAGTTGTTCCGATGACATTGAGCGTCCAATTCCTGACTTTGATTGCTATGGTTTCAAGTGGCTTTTATTTGGGAATAATACAAGAAACCTTCCGCCGTTTTACACCCTATTGGAAGAATAATATATTTTTGACATACTTTCTTGAAATAAGCTTCTGGATTACACAGACAGCAATTATTTTTTATGTGTTATACCGTGTCAATGCTGGTGAACTAAGACTATATATTTTCCTCGCCTGTCTTCTCGGTTTTTCAATCTATCAGGTTTTTGCAAAAGCAATATACAGACGGATACTGGAACGGTTCATAACAATTTTGGCAGCTATCTACAGGTTTTTCAGAAGTCTTATTAATGGTGTCATTATAACTCCAATCACCTGGACAATCGGGCTGGTAATACGTCTCGTTCTATCCTTGATAACCCTTTTAATTACAATTGTTTTTTCTGTTTTGAAAGGGCTTTTTACACCTGTTAAATGGATTGGTAAGGGTATATACCATGTCCTTCCCAATAATTTAAAAAAAATTTTGCACAAAATTGCAGGATTTTATAGTACAATGAAGAATATATGTTATAAATGCGTTAAGTATCTAAAATTTAAGAGGAGGTAGCAGCTTTGTCTTCAAAGGAAAAAACGATTACAAGATTAGACTCGAATTATATGCAGCAGTACGACGCATACATAGAACGACAGAAGAGGAAAAAGCAGCGGCTAATTCGTCGTCTTGTGTTATTTTCTATTGTAATAGCCATTGCAATTGGGATGATGGCTGCATACCATTTAAATCAACGGGAACTTCAGGCAGAAAAAATAGAGCAGTATGAACAGTTGGAGGAACAGCTGGCAACATTGAAAAAAGAGGAACAAAATCTTACAGAGGAAATTGAGTTGCTGAAAGATGAAGATTATGTGCTGGATGTAGCTCGGACGAACTATTTCTTCTCGAAAAAAGGGGAACTGATCTTCAGGATTCCCGACGAAGATCCCTCTTATTGACACTTTTGAATCAGATTAATATACTATATGATAACTACATCTAATCTTTTAAGGAGGAGCATTTTTTTTATGTCAATCGAAGTAGGCAGCAAGCTGCAGGGTAAGGTAACCGGAATAACTAATTTTGGAGCGTTTGTGGAGCTGGAAGCGGGAAAAACGGGTCTGGTCCATATTAGTGAGGTTGCCGATAACTATGTCAAAGACATTAACGAACATTTGAGTGTTGGTGATGAGGTAACAGTAAAAGTCATTAATGTCGAAAAAGACGGCAAAATTGGTTTATCCATAAAAAAAGCAAAGGATCGACCAGTCCGTCAAAAAAGTCCAAAGGAACGAACTGAGAATTTCGAATCAAAAATGAATCGTTTTCTCAAAGATTCAGAGGATCGTTTATCCTCTCTGAAAAAGCACACAGAATCCAAACGCGGGGGCCGGGGTGCTAAAAGAGGATAGCACTTGCTGTCTATGGACAATGCTCTAATATACTATATAAAACAGGCACAGAAAAAAACGTGTGCCTGTTTTTTGATGGCCATTTTTAAAAGATTAGAACTGCAGTCACTCTTCCCATAAGCTGTTGTTAGTGATGCAATATATGTAAAATGCGAAGTAACTGCCTATTTCCGATAAATTTATAGCTGATAATGGAAGCAAGTAACTTCGGCTACCGCTCTGGGAAATACACTGCGCTTTTCGCGGGCGGCTGGTGAGCCAACTTGCGCTAAAGCGCTGCGTTGTCTCACCTATGCCTCTGCTCCCGCAGAAGTCTCCGTGTATTTCCCAGAGCTGGTTAGAAGATTACTGCCAATTATTATCCTTGAAATAGCTAATGTTTAAGGAAGAATTTATGTCGTTTATTTCAAAAATGCTGGATGCGCTGAAAGTAAATCAAATGTGTTGATTGTTCTTGCGCAGAATTCTTTTTCGAAAAAAATCCATATCAGCAGCCCGTATACACGGAGACTCCAACGGGAGGAAAGGCATAGGTGAGACACTGAAATGCGCTAGCATGAAGGAGCTCACCAGCCGCCCGTGGAAAGCGAAGTGTATACGGGCTGCGGTTGCCGAAGTAACTTACTTCCATTACCAGGTTAGAGACCCAACATAGATGTTAAGTCGCACTTTATATCAACTCCACTGCTTATAAAACACCAAACTTTACGAAAAGAATCTTTTTAACAAAAAAAATACCCATTCAACATCGTTAATGTTAAATAGGTATTTATATTGATAGCGGCGGAGGGGATCGAACCCACGACCTCACGGGTATGAACCGTACGCTCTCGCCAGCTGAGCTACGCCGCCAAAATAAGTCAACAGAATTTATAATACAACAGCACGGCAAATGTGTCAATAAAATATTTCATAAATTTAATTTAAGTTTAGGGACAAATAATTTTTATTTTATTAATAACCATGCTGTCCTGTTATGGGCAGCATGGTTATTCTATCTTGATTGTGTGACGTTTACCTTTTGGGATTGATTTGTTTTGGCCGTGCCCCTATTTGCCATTTGGTTATTGTACTCTTTATCTTCTTCAACAGGATCTGTTCTCTTGATGAAGAAGGATAAAATAAATCCTAAAATGGCAAATAACGTTGCAACCATAAAAGAGTCATTGATCCCTTGAATCGTTGCAAGGTTTTCAAGAGTGGTTAATTGTTGTTCGGTAGCCATGCCTGATGCAGGCATGGAATCGGCCATATGCTTTACTGTTTGGCTGCTCATGACGGTTACGAGAAAAGCAGTACCGATCGAACCTGCCATTTGGCGCAAGGTGTTTGCCATCGCTGTACCATGGGAATATAACCTTCTCGGCAGTTGATTAAGCCCTGCAGTCATAATCGGCATCATAATCATCGATATTCCAACCATTCTCAAGCTATAGGCAAACATCATAAAATAATACCCGGTTTCATCGGTCAGGTTGGCAAATAAAAATGTTGTAGCAACGGTAATGCCCAGGCCTACCAATGCCAGAGGGCGTGCCCCGATACGGTCAAATAATTTCCCTGTGATTGGAGACATGCCTGCAGATACAAGGGCCCCCGGTAATAATAGCAACCCGGATTCTAATGGAGTAAACCCTCGAATGTTTTGCAAATAAATCGGAATAAGAATCATTGCAGCAAACATTGACATGGTAACAACGACACTAATGACCGTAGTCAACGAGAACATATTATACTGAAATACCCTGAATTCAAGCATTGGTGTTTTTAATCGTAACTGCCGGGTTACAAAGAATATCATCACGACAACCCCAATTCCAAGTGGTATATATACTAATGGGCTGCCCCAACCTTGTTCACCCGCACTGCTGAAGCCGTAGAGTAATCCACCAAATGCAAAAGTAGATAAAATAATCGACTTGTAATCGACTTTTGGATTGGATAACCTTGTTACATTTCGCAAAAGGAAATAGGCAAGAATAATATCAATGATTACGATCGGCAATACGATAAAAAACAAAACTCTCCAGGAGAAGGTTTGTACAACGATTCCAGAGAGAGTGGGACCGATTGCCGGTGCAAACATCATGGCGAGCCCGATATAGCCCATCGCAGATCCTCGTTTATTTAAAGGAAAAAGACTTAAAACCACATTCATTAATAGCGGCATCATGATTCCGGCGCCAGCTGCCTGGACGACCCTTCCGACAAGCAGTACAGGAAATGAAAAAGATACTCCGCAGATCAATGTTCCAATTGCAAAGAGTGACATGGCGGTAAGAAATAAATGTCTTGTCGAAAATCTCTCCATCAAAAAAGCAGTAATCGGTATTAATATACCGTTTACGAGCATGAAAATCGTTGTCAACGATTGAGCTGCATTAGCGGTCATTCCCATGTCAACAATCATTACGGGAAGCGCAACATTCAATAACGTTTGATTGAGAATTGCGACAAATGCCCCCAGCACCATTACAAAAATTATCGGCCCTTTTGGTACTTCTGCAGCATCTACAAAAGCTGTTCTATCTTTCAATTTTGTTCATCTCCATTTACTTTAATCTTTTCCTTTACCAATTGATGAAGCTCAAGCAACTTCTCTATCTCTTCATCACTTATATCATTTAAGTTACGTAAACGCTGGTGAAATAATTGCTGGCCTTCTTTTTCTTTCGTTTTCCCCAACTCTGTCAGATTGAGTACAATTGCTCTTCTGTCAGTCATCGATTGCTCCCTCTTAATATAAGAAGCCTTTACTAAACGATCTACTGTGCTGCTGACCGTACTTTTACTGAGATTCATTTTCCGGCTCAGCTCCTGCAGGCTCAAGTTGGGCTCCAGTGATATAAGTTTCAGAATCTGCAGTTGAACAATGGTGATCCCGAGTTCATTGGCATGATGCCACATCTGCTTATAAAAGAATTTATCTATTTCACGAAAAGAGTAAATAATTTTAGTTATTTTATTATCTGTATCCATCTCGCAACTCCTTCGAAAATGGAAAAGTTCATCTGCGAACAATTCGGCTAAGAACTACTATACCTGCACAGTGTAATATTTGCAAGATGAATGATTAGTGTAATATTTGCAATTTCTATTAAGTTAGTTGCTGATTTCGCCAGAACACCAAGAGATTCGGCAAAAAAATGCTTTCTGAACTTTACCATGAAATGAAAGATATACCGGAAAGATAGAGTTATACTCGTAAACCACTCTGTATGCTTCATGTTGATATTTGCTTCTTATCTAGAATGTCGTCGAACGAATTATTGAATGTACTTTGTGATTTTGACAAAAAAAGAATGAATAATATGGTTTACTAGTTTGAAAGATGGGAGTGGTTAAAGATGATAGGTTCAATTCCAAGGGTAGAATCACGGAGTTTCGGTGTAGAGAACACCGAGAAAAAAGGAAGAGTCCGAAAAGGAATCTATATGAAGATGAAGGTTATTCTGCTAGAGAACGGTTGGCTCTTTTATATTGCGGGTTTTTTACTCGGACGAGCTGTTATTTTATCCGCTGTGTCTCCGTTCGCAGTTGCCTTTATTGCCTCTATGTGGTTAATCCACAGGGAAAAAAGCTTTAAAGCGATGATTGCTGTGTTAGCAGGGGCATTGAGCTACTCTATGACGCATTCTATTTTTATCGGCATTTCCATGGTCGTATTCATTCTGCTTGCAGCCATAAGCAAGAAGATGAAAAATCAGCAGGTTATATTGCCGATTGCAGTGTTTGCTGCAACATCGCTGCCGAGAATGTTTCTATACTCGATCCGTGATACCATTACACCCTATGAATGGTTGCTGCTGGTTGTTGAAGGCGTGTTGGGAACAGTCCTGGTATTAATATTTATGCAAAGCATTCCTCTATTATCACCTAAAAGATATAAACCTGCATTAAAGAATGAGGAGATCGTCTGTATGATCATTCTTATTGCCTCCGTTTTAACAGGTATGATTGGCTGGCAGTTTTATGGTGCTTCAGCAGAGCAAGTATTTTCTCGGTATTTTGTATTGTTGTTTGCTTACATTGGTGGTGCTGCCATTGGTTCGACTGTGGGTGTCGTTGCAGGATTGATTTTATCGCTTGCAAATGTGGCTAATCTATATCAAATGAGCCTGCTTGCATTTTCCGGATTGCTTGGGGGACTGCTGAAAGAAGGAAAGAAACCTGGTACTGCTATGGGCCTTCTTGTAGGTACTTCTTTAATAGCTATTTATGGAAATACCGTTACATTGATACCGTCCCTTATTGAATCATCCATCGCAATTTTATTATTTCTGTTAACTCCTGCGTCCTGGTTTAGCAGGATTTCCAGATATATACCAGGTACAGAGGAATACACCCATGAGCAGGAACAGTACTTGCAGAAGGTGCGAAATGTCACAGCAAGACGGGTAGAACAGTTTTCCGGTGTTTTCCATGCTTTGTCAAAGAGTTTTGCCGTGTCCGATTCAATGCCGTCAGATGAACAGGAGGCAAGGAGGGAAACGGATTATTTTCTAAGCCAGGTTACGGAAAAAACATGTCAGAATTGTTTTATGAAGGATCGCTGCTGGCAGAAAGAATTTGATCAAACCTATGCATTGATGGAGGAAATGAAAGATGATATAACAACAGGCATTGAGCCGAACAGGAAGGTGATGCGGGAGTTTGAAAATCATTGCGTAAAATCAAGAAAAGTTGTGGAAGCAATGAAGGAGGAAATGACCTTTTATGAGGCCAACCAAAAGCTTAGAAAGCAAGTAATGGAAAGCAAACGATTAGTTGCAGATCAATTGCAGGGAGTCTCCGAAGTTATGGACGACTTTGCAAAAGAAATCCTGAAAGAGCGCCAGCACCATGAACTCCAGGAAAGCCAGATTATCGAGGCCTTAAAGCATATCGGGATTGATCTGGAAAAGCTGGATATTTATCAATTGGAAAAGGGGAGTGTCGATATTGAGATGACAGCAACGTTTTATGACTATCGCGGCGAAGGAGCCAAATTAATTGCCCCGGTTCTCTCAGATATCCTTGGTGAAATGATTATTGTCAAACAGGAGGAAATTTCACCATTTCCGAATGGATACAGTTACTTGGCTTTCGGTTCTGCTAAAGAATTCACGATTAAAACAGGAGCAGCCAGTGCCGCAAAAGGAGGTGGCTTGGTTTCTGGAGATAGTTTTACAACGATAGAACTGGGAGCAGGTAAATTTGCAATGGCAATTAGTGATGGGATGGGAAATGGTAAAAGAGCAAGGGAAGAAAGCGTAGAGACACTGCGGTTATTGCAGCAAATACTCCAGACTGGAATCCCTGAAAAAGTGGCAATCAAGTCGATCAATTCTATTCTGTCTTTGCGGACGACTGATGAGATTTTTGCGACGCTTGATTTGGCCGTCATTGATTTGCATGATGCCTCTGTCCGCTTTTTAAAAATAGGGTCAACACCGAGCTTCATTAAAAGAGGAAATAAAATGATGAAGGTTGAGGCAAGTAATTTGCCTATGGGAATCATTCAAGAATTCGATGTGGAGATAGTAAGTGACCAGTTAAGTTCCGATGATTTACTTATTATGATGAGCGATGGAATATTCGAAGGGCCGAAACATGTGGAAAATATTGATCTTTGGCTAAAGAGGAAAATTAGGGAAATGGCAACTGACGACCCACAGGAAGTGGCCGATCTTCTGCTTGAGGAAGTGATACGAACAAGATCCGGAGAAATAAAAGATGATATGACAGTACTTGTTGCCAAAATTGCCAAGAACACTCCGGAGTGGGCAGCAGTTCCGGTATATGCGAACAAGGCATTGTAGAGGAAGTCCGGCTCACGCCCCCTGCCCAGTCGCCTCCACCTTTCTATGTCCGGTTGCGGCTCCTAGAAACTCCGGATATAAGCAATGGACACTCCAAACGCTAAAGGGCAAGCGTTTTCCGGTCCCTTGCTTATGCCTGCGTTTCTGCCCAGTCGCCTCCACCTTTCTGTGTCCGGTTGCGGCTCCTAGAAACTCCGGATATAAGCAATGGACACTCCAAACGCTAAAGGGCAAGCGTTTTCCGGTCCCTTGCTTATGCCTGCGTTTCTGCCCAGTCGCCTCCACCTTTCTGTGTCCGGTTGCGGCTCCTAGAAACTCCGGATATAAGCAATGGACACTCCAAACGCTAAAGGGCAAGCGTTTTCCGGTCCCTTGCTTATGCCTGCGTTTCTGCCCAGTCGCCTCCACCTTTCTGTGTATATTTTTATTGTTTTTTGGTGATGATTGGTAGTGGAATAGATAGGGAGGTTTGGGCGTTGAAAAATGGGACTTTGAAGCAAATTTTATTGTTGACGGATGGCTGCTCAAATAAGGGAGAAGATCCTTCTGCCACTGCAGCACTTGCATATCAGCAAGGTATAACAGTGAATGTGATTGGAATTCTCGATGATGATCAGACAGAGAGTCCGGATGGATTACAGGAAGTGGAAGATATTGCTTTATCAGGCGGGGGTGTCAGCCAAATTGTGTACAGTGAGTCATTATCACAAACGGTACAAATGGTGACAAGACAAGCGATGACACAAACACTGCAAGGTTTTGTAAATAAAGAACTTAGACAAATTCTTGGTTCCGATCAGAGTCTTGAAGATCTGGAACCGGAAAAACGCGGTGAGATTATGGAGGTCGTTGAGGATCTTGGTGAAACGAGTGATCTGGAGGTTCTGGTACTTGTCGATACAAGTGCAAGTATGCACGGGAAGCTTCCTACAGTTAAAGAGGCATTAATTGACCTTTCCATCAGTCTTAACTCAAGGATTGGCAGAAATCGTTTTTGTATATATAGTTTTCCTGGAAAACGTAAAGCTATTCAAAAAGTGTTTGATTGGTCACCAAAGCTTGACTCCATTTCAGCCGTTTTTCCTAAACTGACGAGCGGGGGCATTACACCTACAGGACCTGCGATTCGGGAGGCAATGTATCAATTTGGCAAAAAAAGCTTATTAAGGAGCTTCAGGCATGATGATGAATCCGGCATGGAAGAAGCAGGTTATTGAACTCAGACCAGGTACCCGAATCACGGGGAAATGGCATCTCAATAAATATACCATTCAAAAGAAACTTGGTGCTGGTGCAATTGGGGCTGTTTATCTATGTGAATTCGAAGGGAAGCCTGCTGCTCTGAAAATCAGTGAAAAAGGCACTTCGATGACTGTGGAGGTTAACGTATTAAAGTCATTGGAGAAGGTCCAAGGAAATCGGCTTGGACCTTCTTTGCTTGATGTAGATGACTGGGTTACACCTGCAGGGAACGTATTATCATTTTATGTCATGGAGTACCTTCAAGGTGAGACACTGGCACATTTTATCGGAACCCATGGGAAGGACTGGATCGGTGTTTTTATGGTTCAATTACTTGAGGATCTGGAAAGGTTGCATCGGACTGGGTGGATCTTTGGAGATTTGAAAGCAGAGAACTTAATTGTTGTTTCATCACCCCCGAGAATACGGTGGGTCGATGTGGGCGGAACAACCCGTGCCGGAAGGGCAATTAAGGAGTATACCGAGTTTTATGACCGTGGTTATTGGGGAATGGGTACGAGGCGTGCTGAACCGAGCTATGACCTTTTTGCATTTGTTATGGTATTCTTAAATATATATTATCCAAATAGATTTGTTAAGACAGGCGATCAGTCCGAAAAGCTGCTTTTTAAGAAAATCGATCATGTTAAAGACCTCCACCCTTATAGAAATATCTTGAAAAGAGCAGTAAAGGGAAGCTATCATTCAAGTGCAGATATGAAAAGAGAAATCATTACTGCCATAAATGAAGTGAAAAGGCGACAGTCCTATCATCGAAAAAAATCAAAGCTGTCTTTGCACCAGCATTTGGTGGAACCCGGAGGAATTGGAGTACTTGCATTGCTATTTTACCTTTTCTCTCTGCTTTTTCAGTAGTTTCACTTATGATAGGATAGAGATACGAATTGAAATCAGTGCTGGAGTTGGCAATCGATGAAACAGGAAGTACTTACATTCATAAAAAAACATCAGCTGCTCAGGAAAAATGCAACCGTTCTTGTAGGAGTATCAGGTGGACCGGATTCTATGGCATTACTGCATTTTCTGCTTTCATTGGAGCATGAATGGAATTTGAACATTGTTGCCGTTTCTGTTGACCATCAACTGAGAGGAGAAGAATCCCTTGAAGATTTGCGGTATGTCGAAAGGATTTGCAATGAGTGGGGAGCAGAGTTTGTCGGAGCTTCATTGGATGTAGCTTCCTACAGGAAAAAGCATGGAATTGGGACGGAGCTGGCCGGCAGGGAACTACGCTACCGTTTTTTCGAACAGCAGATGGAACTTTATCAGGCAGATTTTCTGGCACTTGGCCATCATGGGGACGACCAGGTAGAGACGATGCTGATGAAAATGTCACGCACTGCCTCCTCAAGCTTCTTCAATGGAATTCCCGTTCACCGGGAATTTTCAACAGGTTACATCATTCGTCCATTTCTTTGTATAACCAAAGAGATTCTGGAGAACTACTGTAAAGAGAATCATATTGAGGCTAGAATCGATGCCACAAATTTTGAAACCGAATATACACGGAACTTTTATCGTCATAAGGTCATGCCATTAATAAAGGAGAAAAACAGCAATATACATATGACCGTTCAACATCTTAGTGAAACACTTTCTGAAGATGAAGAATTCCTAAGAAAAGAAGCAGAAAAAATGGTTGATGAACTCGTCGATTTCCAGGGGGAAAACGGTATGGTTACCTTTCATGCGGAATTGTTTAAAAACCGCGCCCAAGCTTTACAAAGGCGTGCCTATCATCTAATATTAAACTATCTATACGATGTATTGCCAAAGGATTTATCCTATGGGCATGAAGAACAGTTTTTCGCTTTATTGCAGCGTAAGGAAGGAAATGCCCAACTTGATTTTCCATCTGCTTTAAAATTGGAGAATTCCTATGGTAGAATGACATTTTATTTCGCGGAACACCATGAGGACCCAAACCTTTCTTATCACTACACGTTGGATATCCCAGGTAAACTTAAATTGCCGGATGGCTCTACAATTACAGCAAACTTCGCAGAAAAAAATACCGAACAAAACACTCTTTCCTACATTTTCTCTTCGGAACAGGTTAAATTACCATTACATATCAGGACGAGAAAACCGGGGGATCGAATGAGCTGGAAGGGATTAAATGGAAGCAAAAAGCTGAAGGATATATTTATAGATGCTAAAATACCCTTGAGTGCAAGGGAGAGCTGGCCCGTCATTACTGATGATGAAGGAAAGATAATCTGGCTTATCGGATTGAAGAAGGGGCAGCCGACATCAGGACTGGTACGAGGAGCGACCATCCATTTGCTTTATGAAAAAGGGAAAAATTAGGAGGACTTAAGATGCTTCAGGACAACATGCATGGTGAAATTGACCATATTTTAGTTACAGAAGAAGAAATAAAATCGAAATGCCAGGAGATCGGACGGCAGCTTTCGGAAGAATACGATGGTAAATTTCCGCTTGCTATTGGTGTACTGAAAGGTGCAATGCCGTTTATGTCCGATGTGCTTCGCTACACGGAAATCCATCTTGAAATGGACTTCATGGATGTTTCGAGCTATGGTAGTGGAACAAGCTCATCAGGAGAAGTGAAAATCGTCAAAGATTTGAACACAAAAGTTGAAGGCCGCGACCTGATCATTGTTGAAGATATTATCGATAGCGGATTGACACTTAGTTATCTTGTAGATTTATTTAAATACCGCAAGGCGAAGTCAATCAAGATTGTGACCTTGCTTGATAAACCGTCAGGACGGACTGCCGCCATTAAAGCAGATTTAATTGGATTTGAAGTACCGGATGAATTTGTTGTTGGTTATGGTTTGGATTATGCAGAACGCTACCGTAACCTGCCATACATCGGTGTGCTGAAACCAGAAGTATACAGTGGAGAATAGGACCCGCAGTTTAAGCGGATTCAATGGAAAGAAGGGAGTATTCTTCTTCCGGGTGGGCTATATGTTGCCAGGGGGAAAATAAATCCGGATTTCAGGTTATATCAGTTGTATTTCAACTTTTTCATATGATACGATGTACTATAGTTTTTCCCCGCTTGGGAGGAGGTTGGCAATGAGTCAGATATTTCGTAATGTCCTGTTTTGGATGCTCATTTTCTTTGTCATCATTGGCGTAATAGGAGTATTCAACGGACAAGGTGAAGAAACAGAACAGTATAATGTACAGCAATTTATGGACACTTTAAATAATGGTGAAGTTGAAGAGTTAACATTCCAGCCTTCAAATGGAATCATCCGCTTTACCGGAACACTTACAGATGGTGAAACAACATTTGTTGCTCAAGTACCAGATAATGCAGAAATCATTTCAGAAATTACAGATACAGCAACAGAACAGAGCATACTGAATGTTGCCGAAGAAGAGCAGCCAAGTCCATGGCTCACCTTCCTGACAGGAATCGTTCCGTTCTTATTAATTGGACTTTTCTTCCTGTTCATTCTTAGTCAGGCACAAGGTGGAGGCGGCGGTGGCCGTGTCATGAACTTTGGTAAAAGCAAGGCTAAAATGTATACGGAAGACAAGAAAAAAGTACGTTTCAAAGATGTTGCCGGTGCAGATGAAGAGAAGCAGGAATTGGTTGAGGTTGTTGAATTCCTGAAGGATCCGCGTAAGTTCTCAGCTGTCGGCGCACGTATCCCTAAAGGGGTTCTGCTTGTAGGACCTCCGGGTACTGGTAAAACATTGCTTGCCCGCGCTGTTGCCGGTGAGGCTGGAACACCATTTTTCTCAATCAGTGGTTCAGACTTTGTTGAGATGTTTGTCGGTGTTGGTGCTTCCCGTGTACGTGATTTGTTCGAAAATGCTAAGAAGAATGCGCCATGTATCATTTTCATTGATGAAATTGATGCAGTTGGACGTCAACGTGGTGCAGGTCTCGGCGGCGGTCACGATGAACGTGAGCAAACATTGAATCAGTTGCTTGTTGAAATGGATGGATTCGGTGCAAATGAAGGAATTATAATTATAGCTGCAACAAACCGTGCAGATATTCTTGATCCAGCATTGCTTCGTCCTGGTCGTTTTGACAGACAGATTATGGTGGACCGTCCAGATGTTAAAGGACGTGAAGCGGTATTGCATGTTCATGCCCGTAATAAACCGCTGGATGATACAGTAGACCTAAAAACCATTGCAATGCGAACGCCAGGTTTCTCTGGTGCAGACCTGGAGAATCTGCTGAATGAAGCAGCTCTGATTGCTGCAAGGGACGACCGCAAGGCAGTTAACCAACTGGATATTGACGAAGCGATTGACCGTGTTATTGCAGGGCCTGCTAAGAAAAGCAGGGTAATATCCAAAAAAGAAAGAAATATTGTTGCGTATCATGAAAGTGGCCACACCATTATTGGTATGGTTCTTGACGATGCGGATGTCGTGCATAAAGTTACCATTGTACCGCGCGGACAGGCTGGAGGATATGCAGTAATGCTTCCGAGAGAAGACCGTTACTTCATGACAAAGCCGGAACTTTTTGATAAAATAACCGGCTTGCTCGGTGGACGAGTGGCTGAGGAAATCATTTTCGGTGAAGTCAGCACAGGCGCATCCAATGATTTCCAACGTGCAACAAATATTGCCCATAAAATGATTACGGAATACGGTATGAGTGATAAAATCGGTCCATTGCAATTCAGCAGTGGTGGAGGCGGAAATGTCTTTTTAGGCCGTGATATCCAAAATGAGCAAACATACAGTGATGCGATTGCCCATGATATTGATAAAGAAATGCAAAGCTTTATTAATTATTGTTATGACCGGGCCAAGAAGATCCTTACTGAAAACAAAGATAAGCTTGAGCTTGTAGCACAAACGCTTCTCAAAGTGGAAACGCTGGATGCGAAGCAGATTAAATCCTTGTTTGAAGAAGGCAAGCTGCCGGATCCTGAAGTTGTTGATTCAGAGGATGTTAAAGTGAATATCAATTCAAAGGATGACGATGCAGAAACATTATCTTTTGAAGAAGCTAAAGAAAAAGCTGAATCTGAAGAGAAGAAATATATCAATGATCCGATTATGGACGATAAAAATCCTGACACAGATCCAGAAGATAAAAAATAAGGAATTAAGAAGCAGCCACTTTACGGGGCTGCTTCTGTTTTGGTTTTACAGCCTAAAGCTAGCATTTCTAATGGATTCCAAAGTATGTTATATTAAAAAATAGAGATGATAGGAAGGGCATGGTGACACATGTTATTTGTACTTGATGTAGGGAATACTAATACCGTACTTGGAGTGTTTGAAAAAAATAACTTAAAGTATGAATGGCGTATTAAAACAGACCGCTATAAGACAGAAGATGAATTCGGAATGCTGATTAAATCTCTATTTGATCATAAGGATGTCGCTTTTTCGGATATACATGGAGTCATCATATCCTCTGTTGTTCCTCCAATCATGTTTGCACTTGAGAAAATGTGCAAAGATTATTTTGAGCTAGACCCAATGGTTGTTGGCAAAGAGGATTTCCATACCTACCTGAAAATGAACTACCCGAATCCAAAGGAAATAGGTGCAGACCGCATCGTCAATGCTGCAGGGGCAATCGCAGAGCATGGGTCACCACTGATTATTATCGATTTTGGGACAGCTACAACATTCTGCTATATTAACGAGAAAGCAGAATACTCGGGAGGCATTATTACTCCCGGAATTAGTGTATCCATGGAAGCTTTGTACAGCAAGGCTTCAAAGCTTCCGAAAATAGAAATACAGGCTCCCGATAAAATTGTTGGGAGGACTACTGTGGAAGCAATGACATCCGGGGTTTTCTACGGATATATAGGACAAGTTGATGGTCTGGTTAATCGAATCAAGGAAGAGAAAAAAACCAATCCAAAAGTTATCGCTACAGGCGGATTGGCCAAAATGATAGGGCATGATTCAACAACGATTGATGTTGTTGACCCACATCTGACTCTAAAAGGACTTCACTTAATCTACCAGGAAATAAACCACCAGCGATAAAAGGAGAGAACCTTCACATGAAAGATTACCTTATTAAAGCAACAACATTTGATGGAAAAGTTCGGGCGTATGCCGTAACTTCAACAAATACTGTGGAAGAAGCACGAAGAAGACAGGATACATGGGCGACTGCTTCTGCTGCACTCGGCAGAACCATAACAATTACAGCAATGATGGGAGCCATGCTTAAGGGCGAGGACTCCAATACAATAAAAGTTGAGGGAAACGGACCAATAGGTGCGATCATTGCTGATGGAAATGCAAAGGGACATGTACGTGGATATGTTAACAATCCCCATGTCGATTTTGAATTAAATGAAAAAGGAAAATTGGATGTAGCCCGTGCTGTAGGGACGGAAGGAACTCTAAGTGTTATTAAGGATTTAGGGTTGAAGGAATATTTTACAGGTGAAGTACCGATTGTTTCCGGAGAAATCAGTGAAGACTTCACCTATTATTTCGCTACCTCGGAACAAGTACCTTCAGCAGTAGGGGCTGGTGTTTTGGTTAATCCCGATCATACGATTCTGGCTGCAGGCGGGTTCATTGTTCAAGTAATGCCTGGAGCTGACGAAGAGATCATCACAAGACTTGAGGAGCAAATTCAAACGTTCCCGTCAATCTCCAGTCTTATACGCGAAGGAAAAACCCCTGAGCAAATATTGCAGCAATTGTTTAAAGACGAAGAGGTTAAGATTCACGAGTCCATGCCAATTGAATTCCGTTGCAAATGTTCGAAGGAACGATTGGCAAATGCCATTACCGGCCTTGGCAAGGAAGAAATTCAAAGCATGATTGATGAGGATCATGGTGCTGAAGCAAGCTGCCACTTCTGTAACGAAACATATCACTTTACAGAACAAGAACTGGAAGAACTGAAACAGTAGGAAAGGAAGTTAACAATCATGTCGAAAAAATTACTGCTTGGGATAATTGTTGTACTTCTTATCACGAATATTGCTTCACTGCTGTTTTGGAACCAGGAAGAAAAGCGTGTCATAAGCGAAGATGAAGATACGCAAATAAATAGCACAGAGCCTGTTGCATCCATTGCCGGTGAGGAAATAACCTACCAGCAATGGATGGATGCGTTAAGGACAGGACATGGGGAAAAAGAATTAAAAACAATGATTGATAAAGAAGTGGTCGAACAATTGGCAGAGGAAGAAAAGATTGAAATAGACGAAAAGATCATCCAGCGTGATATTGCCTTTTTACATACGATGCAAGGAGTCATGACGGAAGAAGAATCCTCCAAAGAGGAAGAAGGATGGAGAGAGGATATTATTTATCGCTATCAGTTGGAACAATTACTGACTGCGGATATGTCAATTCCTGAAGATGAATTACAAAGTTACTATGATAGTTATGGGGATCAATATAATTTCTCATCGTCTGTACAGCTTTCCCATATTGTTGTAGACGATTTTGAGACCGCCGAAAAAGTCGTTTCTGAACTTGACGAGGGTGCCTCATTTGAATTGCTGGCAAGGGAGTATTCAACGGACGAGGAAACTAAAAACAATGGTGGCTATCTTGGTTCGATTTATACATCGAGTCAGTTTCTTCCGAACAGTTACGAGGAAGTTGCTTTAGAAATGGAAGACCATTCATATAGTGAACCGTTTCGGGCCGAAAGTGGAGTTGCGGTAATTTATCTTCACCGAAATCTGCCGTCAATTGAATTTACATATGAAGAGATAAAGCCATATATGGAAAGCGAATTGGCCATGCAGGAACTGGAACAGAATTTAACTGCGGACCCTTTATGGGAACAGGTTGATGTTGAATGGATATATGGTGAGTAAGTAGTCTGCAGATATCAATCCTTTATCACTAAGAATTTTCAGACCAATGAGTTGACATTGATTTGAAAACAACGTACATTATAAATAAATCATATAAAAGTACTAGGAATTAGGAGGGGTTTTTGTGAAAGTTGCTGATAATATTACAGGCTTGATTGGTGAAACTCCAATTGTTAAACTAAACAATCTTACAGACCCAGATAGTGCGGATGTGTATGTAAAACTTGAATTTATGAATCCTGGAAGTTCCGTAAAAGATCGGATAGCAGTGGCGATGATAGAAGCTGCTGAAAGAGACGGCGGCCTTAAAGAAGGCGATACAATAATTGAACCGACAAGCGGTAACACTGGAATTGGGCTTGCGATGGTTGCGGCTGCTAAAGGATATAAAACTGTTTTGGTAATGCCGGATACAATGAGTCAGGAGCGTCGCAATCTCTTGCGTGCATATGGGGCGGAGCTTGTGTTGACGCCTGGGGCAGACGGAATGAAAGGCGCCATTGCTAAAGCGGAAGAACTAAAAAACGAAAATGGTTATTTTATGCCACAACAATTCAGTAATCCTGCCAACCCTGAAATCCATGAGATTGCTACCGGTAAAGAAATTGTCGAGCAAATGAGTGACGGCCTGGATGCGTTTGTATCTGGTATCGGAACTGGTGGAACAATCACTGGAGCGGGCAAGGTGTTAAAAGAAAATTTCGAGGGTATTAAGATTTATGCGGTAGAGCCTGCAGCTTCACCTGTATTGTCAGGCGGCTCACCAGGACCACATAAAATTCAGGGAATTGGTGCAGGTTTTAACCCGGATGTATTGAACAATGATATCTATGATGAAATTCTAACGGTTGAAAATGACGAAGCTTTCGATACAGCGCGAAAAGTGGCAACAACGAATGGAATTCTTGGTGGAGTTTCAGCCGGTGCCGCAATTGCTGCTGCCTTAAAGGTTGCAAAGCAATTAGAAAAAGGCAAAAAAGTGCTTGCAATCTTCCCGGATAATGGAGAGCGATATTTATCTACTCCTTTGTATCAATTTGAAGATAATCAGTAAAATAACAAGAAGAAATGATCGGCATTATATATATGCTGGTCTTTTTTTATCTGTGAATATGCTGTAGGATAAATGTATATATCGGTCAAAGAAAGTAGGTTTCGTACATATGATTTTAAAAACAAATAAGAAGACACTAAACTTATCTGAAAGAACACATATTATGGGGATTTTAAATGTAACGCCGGATTCCTTCTCAGATGGTGGAAGTTATACAACCATTGAAAAAGCTGTGGAGCAGGCTGTTCTGATGGAAAAGCAAGGCGCCGATATTATTGATATCGGGGGAGAGTCGACTCGTCCGGGTCATGCTCCAGTTACGGCGGAGGAAGAGATTCATCGTGTTGTGCCTGTAATTCAAGCATTAAAGGAAAAACTTAATATTCCTATTTCGATTGATACGTATAAAGCGAAAACCGCTGAAAAAGCAGTAGAAGCTGGGGCGGATATTATCAATGATGTGTGGGGAGCCAAAAGGGAACCGGAAATAGCCAATGTTGCTGCAGAATATCGTGTTCCGATAATCTTGATGCATAACCGGACGGATGAAGATTACCACTCCATCATAGATGATATGAAAACTGATCTGGAAGAAAGTATCGAAATTGCCCTTCAGGCGGGTGTACCGAAAGATCATATTATACTTGATCCAGGTTTAGGCTTTGCCAAGTCTGCAAGGGATAATCTTGTCGTTATGAATAACCTTGAGCAATTGGTTGGAATGGGATTTCCGTTTCTGTTAGCAACATCTCGAAAAAGATTTATCGGTGGCGTACTGGATCTTCCGGCAGCGGAACGTGACAATGGTACTGGAGCTACTACCGCTTTAGGCATCGTAAAAGGTGCCCATCTGATTCGCGTGCATAATGTGAAATTAAATAGAGAGATTGCTCAAATGACAGACGCCATTCTTGCTGCGGGAGGTACGAAAGTTGGATAAGATATTACTGAATAACATGCAATTTTATGGATTCCATGGGTTGCTTCCCGAGGAAAACAAACTAGGGCAGCGTTTCTATGTTGATTTAGAGCTTTATTTGGATCTGAAAAACGCCGGCAATACAGATAATATGTATGATTCGGTTCACTACGGTCATGTTTTCGATGTTGTAAAGGAAGTGGTGGAAGGGGAAGCGAAGAACCTTATTGAGGCAGTAGCTGAGCTGATCTCTAAACAATTGTTTTCCTCTTTTGAACTGCTGGAAGCATGCAAAGTGAAGGTTGTTAAACCTGATCCGCCGATACCCGGCCATTATCAGTCGGTAGCAGTAGAAATTTACAGGGAGAAAACCGTATGAATACAGCTTTCTTGGCTTTAGGGACCAATATTGAAACGAGGCACCAGTATTTAAGGGAAGCATTGCAATTACTGGAGTCGAATAACCACATTAACATCTTAAAGCGATCTTCCATTTACGAAACAGCACCAGTCGGTTACATGGATCAGGAGGATTTCCTGAACATGGTAATATTAGTAGAGACATCCTTGTCCCCCATGGAACTGCTGGAGTGTTGCCAGTCAGTGGAACGACAATTAGGCCGTAAAAGGGAGATTCGCTACGGCCCGCGAACAATAGACCTTGACATTTTGACATATAATCAAGAAAATAGTACAGTAGAACGATTGATAATACCACACCCAAGGATGCATGAACGAGCGTTTGTGCTTATCCCGTTGCAGGAGATTGCACCAGACTTTGTACTGCCTGTGTGGAACAAGAGTGTTGTGGAACTTATTCATGAGCTTCCTGATACAGACATAAAGGATGTAAGAAAATGGACACTAAACGGGTTGGAAAAAGAGTAAAGGCTTTTCGTAAACTAAAGGGATATACACAAATAGATTTTGCAAAGGAACTGGATGTTCCCACCGCATTAATTGGAAATATAGAACGGGGCACAAAGGCAGCTTCTGATGATTTACTTGATCAGATTGCTGAAAAGCTATCCATACCGAGAGAAGAGATTACGTTGGAAAACTCCGGTAATCAGTCGGAAGAGTAAAATATAGGGATGACATCAAGGTGTTTCACATTGGAAACATATATTTCAACCCGCTGTTCAAATTAAAGGTGAAAAAGCTCGGTAATGGAAATTCGCAAACATGCTTCCTGGTACTTAAAAGGCATGAAAAGGAACGGAAGTGTAGGAAAAAACAGTAATGGAGCGGAAACACGTGAAGAATTGCTCGGTATCTTATATACAATTGCAGACAAATTGGATGCCGAATATCAAGCTTCGTAATTATTAATCGTACCTCTAATCTGTCGGTTTATTACCGGCAGGTTTTTCTGCTTTAATCAAAAGCGCAGGTTAAGGGTATCCGCGTGAAAGAATTAGCAATTTACTATATACTTACTATTATTAATGACTGGAGTGATGAAGGTGTCAGAAGAATTAAATGAACAGATGCGTGTACGTCGTGACAAACTGAATGATTACAGGGAAAAAGGACTTGATCCATTTGGCGGGAAATATTCACGAACACATTTGGCCGAAGAACTTATCGAGAAATATGATAAGTATTCCAAAGAGGAACTGGAAGCAATGACAGATAAGGTTACTATCGCTGGCCGAATGATGACGAAACGCGGGAAAGGGAAAGCAGGCTTTGCACACGTTCAGGATTTGAGCGGGCAGATTCAATTGTATGTTCGTAAAGATGCAATCGGTGAGGATGCCTATGAAGTGTTTAAAACAACTGATCTTGGGGATATCGTCGGTATCACTGGTGTAATGTTCAAAACGAATGTAGGGGAGCTGTCTGTTAAAGCTACAGAATTTGAGCTGCTTTCAAAATCACTTCGTCCATTGCCTGAGAAATATCACGGCCTTAAGGACATTGAGCAACGTTATCGCCAACGTTATTTGGACCTTATCACAAATATGGAAAGCAGGGAAACATTTGTTTTACGCAGTAAAATTATTCAATCCATGCGGGAATATCTGAATGGACAAGGTTTTCTGGAAGTGGAAACACCGATGATGCATAGCATTCCTGGCGGAGCATCTGCACGTCCGTTTATTACCCACCATAATGCGCTGGATATCGAATTATATATGCGTATTGCGATTGAACTGCACTTAAAACGCCTAATTGTCGGCGGTTTGGAAAAAGTATACGAAATCGGCCGTGTTTTCCGTAATGAAGGTGTTTCGACCCGTCACAACCCTGAATTTACGATGATAGAATTATATGAAGCATATGCAGACTATCATGATATCATGGCACTTACAGAGAATGTGGTAGCTCATATAGCAAAAGACGTTCTTGGTTCCACAAACGTAATATACGGAGAATATGAGATAGAACTAGAACCAGAATGGAAAAGACTTCATATGGTAGATGCAGTAAAAGAGAAGACCGGTGTGGACTTCTGGCAGCAAATGACCAATGAAGAAGCACGTGCTCTTGCCAAAGAACACGGAGTAGAGATTAAAGATACGATGACTTTTGGCCATGTCGTGAATGAATTTTTTGAGCAAAAGGTAGAAGAAACATTAATTCAGCCTACTTTTATATATGGTCATCCAGTGGAAATCTCGCCACTTGCCAAGAAAAATAAAGAAGACGAGCGTTTCACCGATCGTTTTGAGTTATTTATAGTAGGAAGAGAACATGCAAATGCATTTAGTGAATTAAATGATCCAATTGATCAGCGTGAACGTTTTGAAGCACAAGTGAAGGAAAGAGATGCAGGAAACGATGAAGCGCATCTGATGGATGATGACTTCCTGGAAGCTCTTGAATACGGGATGCCTCCAACAGGCGGACTTGGAATCGGTATAGATCGTCTTGTTATGTTATTGACTAATTCGCCTTCCATCCGTGATGTATTGCTTTTCCCTCAAATGCGTAATAAATAATGGGAGCCGCTGCAAAATAGCCTGCAGCGGCTTTTGTATTAAAGGTTCATTGTTTAATGATGCAGGGTATTTTAATGTAATATCCACATTATTTTATAGCCGCTGCACGTCTGAAATGTTTGCTCAGGTCTCTCGTTGGTTATCTCTATTCAGTTGTATTAATTGATTAAATTATATAAATAATAATTTCCAGTTATTTCTTTGTAAATTTCTCTTGCTTTCATCTTATAAACATGTTAAATTTATTAACGTTGTCTTAACGAAACACACAAAACACCAAGTTGAGAACGAAACATATTCGTTTAAAATAATTTTAAAAAAGAGTTGACTTTCAAAACTCTAGGTGTTATATTAATAAAGTCGCCAATTTGAAAAGCGGCTTACAAATTTGCTCTTTGAAAACTGAACAAAACAACCAGTATGTTAAGGAAGAAAA
>NZ_LQNF01000031.1 GCF_001618145.1 Oceanobacillus damuensis | reverse complement strand
GAAATGACCTTCATCATGGCTATGAACATCAAAACGAGATGAAAAAGCTAATGAAATGACCTTCAAGGAGCAGCTTCAGAGGCGGTTGAACAGGAACTTCTCGAAGTTTATATGTGAAAAATTGCGTAAATGGTAACACAACGATGGGGGGTTCATCAAGTGGTGAGAGGATCGGCAGAAATGAGACAGGGAAGGATCAGGACCCTTGTCCCTGTCAGAGCTTCTTCACAAATTTTGATTTAATATACAAGACCCCAAAACCATCCACTTTTCCTTCCAGGTCATGACCGTCGACCTCATCTACAATTCGGATACCTTTTACCTTTGTACCCATTTTAAGAGGATTTGAGCTGCCTTTTACTTTTAGATCCTTGATAACTGTAATGGTATCTCCGTTTGTAAGTATATTTCCGTTGGAATCTCTAGTTACTTTGCTTTCCTCTGCTTCCGCATCAGCTTCTGCAGTCCATTCATATCCACATTCCGGGCATATATAAAGCGTTCCATCTTCATAGGTATATTCTGATTGGCATTCCGGGCAATCGGGTAGTTTATGCATTTTTTCTCCTTTATTGTATCAATTATTTTAAAAGAACATCACGTCATTTATAAGTCACCGAGTATAATATTAATACAGTTGAAATTGAATAGCAAATGCCGTTAATACGCCATTTGCTCCATCCTTTACATATTTTACGGACTGACTGGCTCATTCGTGCCAATAAGCAAACCCGGATGAGTCCAGTTCAGGCCCTACCTTTGTGAGACTCTGCGAAAAATTAGTGTTAAAGAAAATCAGAGAACCGCTATGTAAGTCAGCTGCGAACCAAATGCGCCGTGCAGTTGTATAAATCACAATCCCATTGCCTATCCGCCATGACCAATGATGTAAATGACGTATTTTTCAGTGACTCTTCAATGGTAAAGTGAGGCACTACGACGTTTATCAGCCTCTTTAAAAATGCACCATGACTTACAATGAGAATTCTTTCACCTGTATGCTTTCCGGTGATTTCATCGATAAAAGTTTTTCCTCTCTCAATTACACTAGCTTCCGTCTCCATTTTTAAGTCCAATTCACGCCAATCCGTCCCCCACTTGCTGACCCTTTCCGCTTCGGTAGTGCCTTCAATCAGGCCCCCACCTAATTCACGGAGCCGCGAATCCAATCGCAATGGAATGTCCATTTTCTCCGCAATCGCTTTGGCGGTCTGATGTGCTCTTGTTAAATCACTGGTATAAACGATATCCCATTCTTCCTTGCTTAATCGCTCGGCAACCCGTTCCGCCTGCATTAATCCTTCTTCATTCAAAGGGATATCCGAACTCCCCTGGGCTCTGCCTTCTATATTCCAATGTGTGACCCCATGACGTACGATTCCGATTTTGGTCATAAAAAGACCCCTTTCTTTGGTTTGATTGTCCCCAAATCTTTCGATGGCAGCCTAAGTTGCGACTTATGCAGGTTGGTAAAAATACTTTTCTACCTGCCAAAAAAGAATGTCATACATCCGTTTATAATAATCGCTGAGACCGTACCTGCAAGAATCGAAAGTCCCAGCAATCCGAACCCCATTCCTTTCCAGCCCATTACGGTAAAGCTGACAAATATAATCGTAAGGCTTACAAAAGTGATTGCTGCATAGCCAGCACTAACAAACATGTAGTAGCTTTGCTCCGGTAGATACCTTTTTGATATTCTGGTTAATATGATAATAAATGCAGTAACTCCCAAAAAAATAAAATAAAAAATTTCAAGTCCTTCAATCATATTCACCCTCCTTGCCCAAAGGTAACAAGCAGAAATGATCTTCCATGCATCTATATATAAAATAATACCATCATTTTAACATATGAAGGGTTCTGAATTTCTTTACATACAAAACAAAAACCCGCCAAATGACGGGTTTTTGTTTTCAATATGTTAACTATCCAGAAAATCCACCGTACCGATCGTATCCATATGGCTTGCAATCATTGCAATCAATGTACTAGCTTCTTCCTTGCCAAAGGTCATGATTGTTTCGTCCTTTATAAAATCCGCTTCATCTGTCCGAGTACGGTTAATCCGTTTTATGACACCTTCACCGGTATCCTGGGTGATTCCAAACTGATAGGAGACTTCCCCTTCTTCTTCATTGTAGGAAGCTGTTACCTCAGGAGTTTCCCATTCTACATCGATTTCCTCCAGTAATAATTCATCTTCAATCTCATCAGACTCAACGTCTGTTTCTTCCTCAATGATTTGTATTTCAGATACCTCATCATCCGCACCTTCCATATAATTATGGAAACTTTCATGAACGGCATCAACAATGTCCTCAATATCATCAAGCACAACCTTGCTGAGATGCCCATAATCCGGATCAATTGACTGAATATAGAATTCTTCATTATGTGGATCAAAGAATAAGGTACAAAAATAATCTCTGTCCTCTTCACCACTGTCTGTAAAAAAATCTATTCGCGGATGCTTTGCTCCCCGCTCAATTAACATCCTGCCGTTTTCATCATACTTTTCACAGATCGAATTCAGACTATCCTGCAGTTCCCCACATACTCTGTCAAACCATTCCAAGTTCATGTAAATTACCACCTTTCAATTGTCTTTCTTATTATGACCATCTAATAAAATTTATCTCATTCTATTCAAAAGTAATTTTTTGGTAATGATGGTTTTGTTCAATGAAAAAGAGCCCATATGTGAAGAAAGCAAAAATAGAACATGCTTTTCTTCCATATGAGCACTTATTTCTTATTTTCTGACAATACCGCAACAAGTAATGACCCAAATGAAATCATCAGCACAAGCGTTTCGAATACTGTCACTCGTCTTCCTCCCTTCCATCTTAAGTCAGGAGACAAGTAATTTATGTTGCCATATTCTAATTTCCTGAAGATGTCTTGCTTAGCTATATCGGCATAATGTTTTTGATATGTTGGATGAAATTTTATTATATTTATTGATATGTTAGAGCGTGCCTGTCCTATTACAAAAAGCTAAAAAAGAAGACAAATCCATCAGTTCAGTCTTCTTCAAGGTAAATACATTGCTGTAACGGCGGGCATCCAAGTACCAGCCAAATTTTTACAAATAACTCCAACCGGGGCTGTGAGACATTGTTAAATATCTTACTTATATTTGGAGGCTGCATATTCAGTTGCTCAGCAATATCCTTAATATATATGTTTTTCTGTTTTGCAATTTCTTTGAATCGATTTTTGATGACAGGCTGCCGATTATTTTCGATAAATGGATTTGTTAAATCAAAATGTTTAATCTGTTCCAATTTATCAATGATGCTTCCAACAATAAATTCTTCAATTTTATAATCGTCACTTCTGTTTTTATCTCTATGGCGATTGATTAAATTTTCCAGTTCGGTTAAATCGTGAATTTGATTATAAATTTCGTCATTTAGCTGGATCGTTATTTCTTTCATGTATAAATCACCTCAGAATTGGAAAATGTATAAGTGAAAGGATGATCAAAAGTGAAGCATAATAATGATAAAGATGAAGTTATTGAAATAATCCACGATACATTTGATAAAGGCAGAAACGGGTAGATTTTTGGACAAGCTTCAGAGGATTAGAATGTCCTCTTACTTACATATTCTTTAGTTTAACCAAAAATTCCTATTTAAAATGGTTTTTGTGCCAAGCACGTTTAGACTGACGTAACTCCACAGATGAAATTACAGGAGGCGAGGAATTGAAGAACCTAACCCGTGAACAAGCGATAGAGAAATTGAATAATCTATTGGAAGATGAGGTTCAAGCAAATTTTATGGAACAGGAAAAAAAGGCAGGAGAACATGGTGACTCAACATTTTTAGTCAGCAACAGAAAAGGTTTTACTGCGGAAGTCGAAATCGATTGGAATAAAGAAGCAGATTTACTAACTTATTCAATAACAGAAAATGGCGAAGAAGAAAACTAAGAAACTAAACGGGTCGGTTTCTCTTGAACAAAGGGGACTGACCCTTACTATTTAAATTACATTTTTACTGATTTTATGACTATTGTCTTTTGCAGGCTTTGAATGTTTTCGTGAAATTGCCCAGACTGCTGAATTGCTACCGATTGAGATTGGTCGTTCAATTCCTTAGTTTCCAGGATGTACGACTGTTTGAAGCATTTTATCAGTATAATACCATATTCATTTCCTGATTAGGGGTGAATTATGGCTTTTTTGCTAAGAGTGATTTTCAGAACATTTCTTTGTTACCTTTTAAAGGTTCATCATATCGTACTGAACGGTCAGAAAAATTCCTAATAAACATAACATCTTTAACCGTTTTTTTTATTCTTGGCATTACAAACTGGATTCTTCTTTGACCTCTTCCAGACGGATCAAAAGAATAGAAAACGGCGATATCGATGGTTTCTTCTGTATTGGCAAGAAAATTCAGAAGTCCGTTTAACCCAGGACGCATCAGGTTTTCATATCCAATATCACTATACTTTTTTATAAGCTTAATATTGCTTACTTCAAGGAAACGCTCGATTCTGTCCTCTGTTCTAATTAGATTATCTATTGGTTGAATGGTTCTTTGCGTATATAATAATCCTGTTTTCGGTACATTCATAATCAACAGTTCCCCACCTATTTTTTTACGTAATTAATAGTTAGTTATAAGCAAAATAAATAAAGAGTATACATTAGCAGTTATAATGATTGCAGTAATGAAGAGGTTTCACGCCAGAAAGTTATCAACCTCATACAGGTACATAATTTTCCTGAAAAAATCTATCATTCCCGAGATGAGGCATTCACCCATCTTCATTTCCTGCATATATTGTCAACGACTAGGTTCGGGGGAGGGCTTTAATTGTCAGAGTATATTGCTTCAATAAAAAAATGGTGTGAAGAAGTATTAAAGAACTACGATGAGTCAATCAATACGTTACGAGACAATGTTAGTACAGAAAAGCTGGATGAATGGAAGGAAAGATTCATTCAGTTCAAGGAAGAACTTTCAGTGGAAGAGTCTTTACAGGATCAGGATGCCTACAACCGTGGAAGTGAATTATATGAACAATTACAATCTTTGCTGGAAAATGACAGTGAAAGTAACCATACGGCAGATGAAAGAGCTGAGCATAGTTGGGAGACTGTTCCCATCGGGGGACACACACTTCCGCCACTTCCCTATCGATATGATGCATTAGAGCCTTACATTGATGAGGAAATCATGCGATTGCACCACGATAAGCATCACCAGAGCTATGTTGATGGATTGAACAAAGCAGAACTGGAGATACAAAAAGCACGATCCTCCAATGATTTTGATCTTATCAAGCATTGGGAAAGAGAAGCAGCTTTCCATGGTGCTGGCCATTATCTCCATACCATCTTTTGGTATATTATGAGCCCCAATGGTGGTGGTCAACCCTCTGGAGATTTAATGAGGGAAATCAATCGATCATTTGGCAGTTTTGATCAATTCAAAAAACACTTTTCCGAAGCTGCTAAAAACGTGGAAGCAGTCGGCTGGGCCATTTTAGTCTGGTCGCCACGGTCCAGACGTCTGGAAATTCTTCAGGCGGAAAAGCATCAAAACCTGAGTCAGTGGGATGTTGTGCCACTCCTTGTCCTTGATGTCTGGGAACATGCCTACTACCTTCAATATAAAAACGAAAGAGATAAATATGTAGATAATTGGTGGGAGGTTGTGAACTGGCCGGAAGTTGGCAGACGCTATCAACAGGCAAAGCAGCTGAGATGGAAAGCTTTTTAAAGGAAAATTGTCATTATCGGTATTGATAAGAGAAATCGTATAGTGAGGAAGATCCCAAAAAGCAATGACCTGCAACATTTTCCCTGGTCATTGCTCCTACATAATCAGGTAATTAAAAATTACATGTACTTTTTGGAAACCCACCTTAATTGTCAATATTATCATTTCGCAAATGGAACATTTAATAATTCTGGCACTGTGACAAACTCATACCCTTGTTCCTGCAGGATTGGAATAATTTGGTCAAGGGATTCGATTGTATTTGATCTATCTCCATCCCAATCTGCACCATCATGCATTAGAATAATTGCTCCCGGCTGAACGTTATCTAAAACATTTGAAGCGATGACTTCTGGTGGATCCTCCTCCCAATCCAAAGCGTCCACTGACCATCCAATAACTAAGTATTGCATTTCAGCAAGCTTTTCCACCAATTCATCATATAAAAAACCATATGGTGGTCGAAAGAGACTTGTTCGATAGCCAATAATATCATTAAGTACGTCCTCTGTTCTTGTTACTTCTCTCTCCAATGTTGCTAAATCGCCTTCTTCAACGAGGTTAGGATGGAAATATGTATGATTTCCAATCACATGACCTTCATTATTCATCCGCTCAACAATTTCAGGATATGCAATCGCTCGCGAGCCCATTACGAAAAATGTACCAGGAACATTGTATTGATCTAATACATCTAATACATCATCTGTAAAACGTGGGTCTGGACCATCATCAAAGGTTAAAGCGATTTTATTTTGTTCCAATGGACCCTGTAAAATAAAAGTATCCGGATATCTCTGCTGCAGGATTCTCATATCAATAGGAAGTTGACGTTCCCGCTCTGGATTTTCAGGTCCCCCTCTAAGATCAGGAAAATCCTTCTCCGTATTAGCTGTTTTTACATTTCCCCACCAGATCTGCTGCTCGGCTGACTCCTTCGCATCAACCACCATCACATTAGATAGTTGAAAGCAAAACAAAAGCACAGCAGCGGAAATCAAAAGTAACACTCTCACCTTCATCTATCCATCTCCTCGTAAAATATTAATACCTCGTTATCTTTGGTAATAAGTAAAGCTTTATTCATTAAATAAACCGTCTGTTCTCCCATTTGTCTGGTTGTGGTTACGGTCATAAGAATGTATCACTTCTGTCATGTTTTTTACCGGTGATCGCCACTCGATTTACCACTTAGCACTAATACATTTACCAATGGGTATCATCAGGAGAAGATTTACAACGTTAAAAATTTTGAAAGATAGAAAAGCCTAATGCCTTCACTTTTAGCGAGTAATTAGGCCTATCAATCATTCCCCCTTGCGGAATATTAAAATGCGAAAGAGATAAAAAAATGAATTCTCAGTTTAATTTTACTACTGACATATAGTTGAATAGGATTTCCCGTTTTCGAACAAAATATCAATATCTTTGAACTTTGAACACATTATCTATAGTTTACTTAAATAAAAAGCAAAAAGGAGTATCGAGACAACATATGTCAATATTAGAATTATCGTTAAGAATTGTTCTTGCTTTTGTAACTTTATTAGTCCTAACAAGACTTATGGGTAGAAAAGAACTTTCACAAATGACTTTCTTTAATTTTGTATCTGGTATTGCTATTGGAACTATCGGGGGTTCTCTCGTAATTGATTCTTCTCTCAGCATTCGCAATGGCCTAATTGCATTGGCAGGTTGGAGTTTGATTACGATTGCTTTAGGTTTTATAGACATTAAATCTAAAAAAGCCCGCGAACTCATTGAAGGTCAACCACGAATCCTTATTAAAAAGGGGCAAATTATGGAAGATGAACTTCGGAAAGTACGCTTAGATGTTGATGCATTAAATGCTTTATTAAGGCAAAAAAATATATTTTCTGTTGCTGATGTTGACTATGCAATTTTCGAAACAGATGGAAGACTATCTGTTTTGAAAAAGGAATCACAACAATTTTTAACAAAATCCGATATGGGGGTTCAAAAAACTAAACCAGATGTTTATCCCACTTCTACCGAGGTCATAACGGATGGAAGAATTATTTCAACAAATTTAGAAAAGTTAAATCTTAATAAACAATGGTTAGATCAACAATTGCAATTGTCGGGAATCAATTCAATATCTGAGGTCTTTTATGCCGAGGTACAAAAGGATGGCACTCTGTATATTGATAATAAGAATGATGTCTTACATTAAAAAACTTTAAAGGTCCTCCCTAGGTCAATCAGTTCGAGAAGATATAGCTCTGATGTTCGGACAATTTCATGTCCAAAAAGCAAGCCTTGCAGCAAAAATGAGGTAAAATTTCTGTGACTTCTTTTGGCCGTTAGCTAAAATATCGGAAAGCAACGGTTCCTATCGAAAAAAGCCTGTATCCTTATTAGTAAAAGGTTACAGACTTTTGTTCTAAATAATTTTTGCTAAACTTTAGTGTACAGACTTAACTTTAGGATCCGAAATGGATACCTTCTTCCCTGGATGGCTTTCTGGCAAATGTACATTCCCTTTTCCAAATAAATTTTCTCGTAATGTATTTGCTTCGTATTCTTCACGAAAAATACCTCTTGATTGCAATACAGGAACGACATGCTCAATAAAATCTGTAAAAGTATTGGGACTCGATGCTTGAATAATATTAAATCCGTCGGCATCCCCTTCCTGTGACATTGCTTCTAACTCATCAGCAATTTGATCAGGTGTACCAATAATTTTCGTGGCACCTATTCCTAATCCATGATGCAGAACCGCTTCCCTTACTGTCCATCGCTTACTCGTACTAGCAATAGTATATTTCTGCAGGAAACCATGAGATGCGTCAGTAATAACGTTTTCTACATATTGATCAGGGTCATATTTAGAAAAATCTACTCCCGTATGACCTGACAGCAAAGCAGCTGTACCTTCATAACTTAGATAAGATAATAACTCTTCATATTTGGCTTGAGCTTCTTCCTCTGTTTCACCAACAATCGGAACAATTGCAGGAAAAATTTTAATGTCTTGAGGGTCTCTGCCAAATTGTGCTGCACGCTCCCTAATATCAGCTGTAAATGTTCTTAACTCTGAAATATCATTTGCTATCGTTGTGAAAATTGCTTCTGCATGTTTAGCAGCAAACGCTCTTCCCCGTGATGAAGCACCTGCTTGGAATAATACAGGCGTTCGTTGAGGCGATGGATTGACAAGGTGTACACCTGGAACACTAAAGTAGTCTCCTTTATGATTAATCGGATGCACTTTTTCAGGATCAGTATAGACACCAGTATCTCTATCAGCAATGATGGCATCATCCTCCCAGCTTTGCTCCCAAAGTTTATAGACAACATCCATATACTCCTCTGCTCGCTCATATCTTGTTTCATGTTCAATTTGCTTTTCTAAGCCTAAATTTACTGCTTCACTTTTTAAATAGGAGGTTACGATATTCCAGGCAATCCTCCCTTTCGTTAAATGATCTAATGTTGAAAATTGACGCGCTAATTTATAGGGCTGTGTATATGTCGCCGAATAAGTTGGTGCAAAACCGAGATTTTTTGTAACAGCAGCCATTGCTGAAATTTGCAGTAATGTATCATGTAATGGTACCTGGACCGCATTTTTGACGGCAGGTTTATAACTGTTTTGATATACATCATAGATACCGATAACATCCGCTAAAAATAACGCATCAAACTTCCCGCGCTCTAAAAGTTGAGCCAAGGAAGTCCAGTAATCCAGATCGCCATGACGCTGCCCTTGATCATCAGGATGTCTCCATAGTCCAGGTGAATGTGGGGCAACAGAATTCTGAGTAAACCCATTTAAACGAATTTTCTTTTTCATTGAATAACACTCCTTCTAGAGATAGATTTTTATAGCTATTGTTTAAGTAGATAAAGCTAATTAATGGTTAAGATAGAAGTTTTTTTGGAATCTTTCTTCACTTCCTTCTGTTGTTTATTAACTGATTTTCTCCCTATCAAGCATCTTTCGTTGAAAATGCTATTTATTATCCTTATAAAACCAATGCGATAACTCAGTTATATGGATGTATAAATCTTTGAAAATCTCTTCCAAGATGATAATGAAAATGAATAATCGTACAAAGAATTTAGCGTTTAGCTGTTGCCAAGCCTTAATTTAAAATACCAAAAAACCTCTTCCACTAAGGAAGAGGCTTCATATACAGAATCTGCACCCTCCCTTATCTCTCAAGCTAAATGCTTGCTGGATTTGGCACCTTTTCACTTAAAATACATTTTAAGTAAAGGTTGCCGCAGGATCGACGGACCAGATTCCTCCCCTGACTCTTGATAAGGAAAATATTCAGTTTTTAATGATTATTCACATCATAATGGATACTAATAGTACTGTCAAGTTTTTGTTTGTATGAGGATAATTTAGCTAGGTGTAAGACTTTTCCTTCGAAATATGCTTAAAACTAAAACCTTGCTCAACTAACCCGCCCGTTCGATAACTCTACCTTTAATATTAACATTAAATACCTCATTTTCTTCATTTCCAATAAAGAAAAAACCGTCATTATTGCCTAACCATACAAGTCCAGAGCGATCTTATCTAAAAAACACGACCAGGATTAATTTCTTCAATTACAGCTTTAACTTCTAATTGCCCGTGCTGATTTAATAAACTTTCTCACCTATAAAAGTCTTTCTTATTTAGTTCAGAAATGACAAAGTGCTCCCCTTTCCCTAAATCCTCTAATGAAACGCAATAAGATCAGTCTTCCGCAAACGGGCCGTTTGTGAAGAAGTTTGTTCAATAGACCATCCACTATAACCGCGTCGATTAAAAATATTGCTTGCTTTTTGTGACTACTATTCATAAAGGTGAAAAATAGTAGGCTGTATCATAGAAAAGAAAAAAGCCTGTTCCCCCTTGATATATAAGGGATACAGACCTCTGTTCTATAATGATTCCGATTGGGCTCGAACCAACGACCTCTACCCTGTCAAGGTAGCGCTCTCCCAGCTGAGCTACGGAATCGAATGAAATTATAAATTAAACTATAAACCGATAATGGGAAACTGTCAATATTCAACTGGCATAAAAGTAAAAAAAGTATTACCCCCTGTTGTTTTTCTATATATTCCTCACCTTTAATCCCAGATTCACAAATTCCTTGCCTTTCCTTTCATAATAATAGTCCCTGACTGCTTTTTTAAACTCTTTTTTCGTCATGTCCTCAGCATCCTGCACCTTATGGGATCTGAGGATTTCAGCCTTAATCCAGCTGTCATTTGATAACTTCTCCACTGTATTCCTTATTTGAACATCCGCTAATTGGGCTTCCCTGCTGCTCTTATTCAATTGTTTCTTAATAAAGGTAATTGGCTTTGTTAACCCAAGAAATACATGGAGCTGGACAAACACACTATAATCTATTTCCATCAATAGATTTTCTAATGCATCTACATCCTCCGTATGAACTGACTCGCTTTTTTCTCTTTCTTCTATCAATCTGCGGAATTGTGCCGTATCGTATAATTGTTTTTTTCGTTCGTCTATAATAAACTCGATTGATTCCTTCCCTTGCAGGTAATACCTCTCTTCTATTTCACTCAGGTTATTTCCAGATACTAATTTTTGCATAAAGTTTTTCATTTTTATAAGTTCTTCCACTTCAAGTGAATTTTCACTAATACCATCTTGCAATGAAAGTGACATCAAGTGCCGCAGCATGACCATTTTTTCGATAGCGTATTGCCTGTCTGAGTCTGGTACGGTTTCTCCAGTGGTAAATATAGCTAGATTCGTTAGTTGCTTGGGAGACCTCTTTTCATATTCGACCGCATAGAAATTACAATCGTTATGGACTAAATAATGTGGTACAAATTGATGGTCTTCCCGCCATTTTTTATGCCTTCTGGCTTTTTTCACTAATCGTTCTTCTATTGCTTCCACTGAATACATCCTCTCTTTTAAGAATTCTCTTTCCATATCTATACCCGAATATTTTATCTTAAAATCAATTTGCTTACCTTCATCATTCGGACAAAACAATTTCGGTTCACGAAATAAAGAACTGGATAATATCCCTGATTCCCCTTATAATAGTAAAAAAATTGCTTTTTATCTGAGATTGAGGGTGGTTAGCTTTTGAAAAATATTTTTTCCTTTTTAAAACCTTATAAACTCCCTGCTGTAGTGGCATTTCTGCTAATGCTTGTCGAGCTTGCAGTGGAATTGCTCCTTCCGTTATTTCTTGGAAAGATGATCGATCAAGGTATAATGAACCAAGATATAAATAATATTGTCATGTGGGGAAGCATTATGATTGGCCTCGCATTTATTTCACTGATTGCCGGTATAGTGAATTCATTTTTCTCTTCCCATGTAAGCTTTGCATTCGGATATGATATTCGTCAGAAATTATTTGAGAAAATCCAGGAATTTTCGTTTGCCAACTTGAACCAGTATCCAACTTCCGGACTCGTAACGAGGTTTACCAATGATATCAGACAGATGCAGAATACTGTTTTTATGGTGCTGCGCATTATGGCAAAAGCACCCCTGATAGTACTCGGTGGTGTGATAATGGCTTTCGCTGTAAATGCGAGACTTGCTGTTGTCTTTCTTGTCACTGTACCGCTGCTGGTCATTTTCCTGTTATGGGTACTTAAAATTGCCAGCAGCATGTTTTCCAAGGTGCAGGGAAATGTAGATCATGTAAACCGTGTCATGCAGGAAAACCTCGCTGGAATGCGTTTGATCAAAGCTTTTACGAGACGTAATTATGAAGAAACTCGATTTACGGACGCAAATACTGAATTGGCGGACTCCACCCGTAAGACTTTCCGTTTTGTTGAATCATCAATGCCAGTACTTCTTTTTGTTATGAATATGAGCATCATTTTTATTATTTGGTACGGAAATTCCCAAACCATTGCCGGCCAGGCGAACGTCGGGGAGGTTGTTGCGATGGTCAATTATGCGCTGCGTGTAGCGATGGCTATTTCCATGTTCTCCTTTATCATCATCGCTGTTTCACGAACAAAGGCCTCCGCACGGCGTGTCGATGAAGTCCTTTCCGTTGATGTGGACCTGGTGGATAATCCGGAAGCAGATCGGAACATGGCAGTGAGGGATGGCAAAGTCGAATATAGGCATGTTTCATTCTCTTATCCAGGTGCAGATCAACCAACATTAAATGATATTTCATTTACGGTCGATGGTGGGGAAAAGCTTGCAATTATCGGTGCGACCGGAGCGGGTAAATCCTCTCTATTCCAACTTATGCCCCGATTATATGACGTAAACAGTGGAGAAATTTTAGTGGATGATAAACCGATCACTTCCTATTCATTTGCCCAGATTCGTGGAAGCATCGGTTACGTACCGCAAACTCCTCTGCTTTTTACAGGCAGTATATCGGACAATATTGCATGGGGTAAAAAGGATGCCTCCACCGAAGATATTGTGCAGGCTGCAAAGGATGCACAGATTCATGAGACGATAATGGAACTGCCAAATCAATATGAAACACGGGTTGGTCAGAAAGGGGTCAATTTATCCGGTGGCCAGAAACAACGGATATCCATTGCCCGTGCACTGATCAGAAAACCGAAGATTCTCATGCTCGATGACAGTACAAGTGCACTGGATTTAGCAACAGAATCTCGATTGCTTGCTGCTATCCAAAAGTATAACTGCACCGTTTTTATCATCACACAAAAAGTTTCAACTGCCAGCAGTGCCGATCGTATTTTACTTATTGACGAGGGAAAAACACTTGATATCGGCTCACATGATAAGCTGCTGAAAACATCGGGTCTTTACAGGGATATATTGGAATCACAATTTGGAAAGGATTATGCACATGGCAAGTAATTCATTAAAAGCTCCTTTTCAGTATGAGAGAATTTCTTTGGAACATGTTGAGATAGATAATAAGAAAAAAGCTGAAAATATGGGGGCTACGCTAAAAAGAATATGGGCCTATTTAGCAGTGGAAAAAATGAAGCTTTCCCTCGTCATCCTCATGGTTTTGGCAAGCTCAGGGTTAGCGCTTCTCGGTCCGTTCCTTGTCGGGATGGCGATCGATGATTTTATTGTTACCCAGGAAACATCTGGACTTGGTATGCTGTTGATTTCATTGATTATCGTTTATTTGTTCCATTCATTATCGATTTTTTTACAGAATTTCTGGATGATCGGTATTGCCCAAAATACAGTTTATACACTGAGGAAGGACCTCTTCAAACAGTTCCATCGTCTGCCTATTTCCTTTTTTGACAAGCGGCAGCATGGGGAATTGATGAGCAGGTTAACCAATGATATAGATAATGTGAATAATACATTGAATACATCGGTTATCCAGATTTTTTCCAGTGTGCTGACACTAGTCGGGACAATTGCAGTGATGATTTATTTGAGTCCGATATTGACTGTTGTGACGATGTCTGTGATACCTGCAATGTTTCTCGCGATGAAGTGGATAACGAAACGAACCGGTCCATTATATAAATTGCAGCAGAAAAACCTTGGTGACGTGAATGGTTACGTGGAAGAAATTGTATCCGGCCAGCATGTTGTCAAAACCTATTCCCAGGAAGACAAGGTCATTGGTCAATTCGAAGAGAGAAATAATGAACTGAAGAAAACAGGCTTCTGGGCGCTGACAATTGCCGGTTTCATTCCAAAAATCATGAATATGCTGAACTTCCTCAGTTTCGGTCTCATTGCTTTGGTCGGTGGTATTCTTGTTATCGTTACAGACCAGCAGCTTGTGACAGTAGGTATTATTGTTATTTTTACAGAGTATGCACGTCAGTTCACCCGCCCGCTCAATGAGCTTTCCAACCAGTTTAATGTGTTGCTCTCAGCAATTGCCGGTGCAGAGCGCGTATTTAATATAATGGATGAAACCCAGGAAGAAATCGATGAAGCTGAAGCAATTGAAATTTCCGGTACAAAGGGAAATATTAAATTTGACAACGTTTCTTTCGGTTATGAGGATACACCTATACTGAAGGGGATCAGTTTTGAAGCAAGGACTGGCGAAACCGTTGCCTTTGTCGGGCATACGGGGGCTGGTAAAACAACGATCATTAATTTGATCTCTCGTTTTTACAATTATGATAGCGGGAAAATCAAGCTCGATGGAGTGGATTTGAAAAATATTAAGCGAAGCAGTCTTCGCCAGCATATGGCATTTGTATTGCAGGATGCCTTCCTCTTCCATGGTACCATACGGGATAATATCCGTTATGGACGGCTGGAAGCAACGGATCAAGAGGTTGAAAATGCGGCAAAAAATGCAAATGCACATGATTTCATTAGGAAACTTCCCGATGGTTATGACACCGTTCTTGATCAGGACGGAAGCGGCATCAGTCAAGGTCAGAAACAATTGCTAACAATCGCAAGGGCACTGCTTGCAGCGCCCGCCATCCTCATATTGGATGAAGCTACGAGTAATATTGATACAATTACTGAACTGAAAATCCAGGATGCATTAGAGCGTCTGATGAAGGGCAGAACCTGTTTTGTCATTGCACATCGATTGAACACGATCCAGGATGCAGACACGATTATTATGATGGACGGCGGTGAAATTATCGAAAAAGGAAGCCATGAACAGCTGATTAACCTTGAAGGACATTACTACGAATTGTATAAAGGGCAGTTGAGATAGGTACCACTACCCGGATTTTGTCGAGACGTGACAGGCAGAGCATGTTAGTGATAGACTAAGAGTAAGTATGTGCATAGATAACTAGATGATTGAGGTGTATATTTTTGGGCAGAAAAGGAAAGATGGTCGAAAGAGAAATCGAAAGCCGTTATCTGAATGAAACAATGACAATCAAAGTATACCAGCCAGAGTCATTTTCCTCTATGTATAAATATTCTATTTGTATCATGCAAGATGGGGATGACTATTTTCAAATGGGCAGAATTGCCACTTTAAGTGACAGACTGCATGAAAGTAAGGAAATAACAAATACCGTATTTGCCGGAATTCATTACGAGGACAGATATGACCGGAGGGAGAAATATCATCCAAGCGGTGAACAAAATGAAGCATATACAAAGTTTCTTATTCATGAAGTTGTACCTCTCTTGGATGAAATGATACCGACATACCATATGGGACAGTCAAGGGCTTTAATGGGCGATTCACTCGCAGGTACGCTCGCATTGATGACTGCGATCAACTATCCAAATACGTTCGGCAAGGTCGTCATGCAATCTCCTTACGTTGATGGGAAAGTGATGGAAACCGTTAAAAATGCTAAAGATCTTCATTCCATCGATATTTACCATACGATCGGGGAGAAAGAAACTGTGGTCACCACAACAGATGGAGATAAAGCTGATTTTCTCAAGCCAAACCGCGAGCTTCATGAGCTGCTGGAATCTAAAGGCTCCACTTATTATTACAACGAAATTGAATCCGGTGAGCATACTTGGAAATATTGGCAAAAAGATATGCCACGGGTTTTAACTACGATGTTTCATTAATTTTTGTTCTTGAGTGATTTTTGCTATACTAAATAAAACTACATCATATATTAAGTCATCATGTATAAAATCAGGATGCAGGAGGTTTTCTTATGAATTATGGGATTGCTATATTTCCGTCAAAACCGATTCAGGATCAGGCAAACGCATTTAGAAAGCGCTATGACCCTCACTATTCTTTGATACCGCCACATATAACTCTGAAAGAAACGTTTGAGGCAGATGATGAACAAATCAATGAATTGATTACCGAGCTCAAGATAATCGCCAATGCAACGGATCCTTTTACAATCAATATTGATAAAGTGAGAACATTTGCGCCGGTAACGAACACAATTTATTTCAAGGTTGAACCGGTTCAGCCTTTAATGGACCTGCAGGAGAAAATGCAGAAAGGAAAGTTCGAGGACAACTCTGAGCATCCGTTTGTTCCACATATTACGATTGCCCAGGAACTTTTGCATGATGAATTTTCAGACGTTCTTGGCAGACTGGAAATGGATGAGTTTCACTTTGAAGATAAAGTTGATCGTTTCCAGTTACTGTATCAGCTTGAAAATGGATCTTGGACAGTATATGAAACATTTGTATTTGGAAAGGAAAAGGTATGATCATCAAAACAGCAGAAAAAAGAGAAGAACTTGAGCATGCGTATCAAGTCAGAATGAAAGTATTCGTCGAAGAACAACGCGTACCGCCAGAAGAAGAATTGGATGAGCATGACGCAACAGCTATGCATTTTATTGCCTTTGACGACGAAACTCCAATAGCTGCAAGCCGTCTTCGTTTTGTTGACGAATATGGAAAGCTTGAACGCATTTGTGTGCTCAAAGAATACCGTGGACACTCCCATGGTAAACAATTGATCCAGGAAATGGAAAAAATGATTACAGGAAAAGGATATAACAAAGCGAAACTCAATGCACAAACCCATGCAGAGGCTTTCTACAAAAAATTGGGATATAAAACAGTATCCGGTAAATTTCTGGATGCAGGAATCCCACATGTGACAATGATAAAAGAGCTTTAGAACAAAAGCGGAGGTGACTGTTTAGAAACTCAACGCTAGCAAGGGACTGGAAAGCGCATGGTTTTCGTGCTTGGAATGTCCATTGCTTATGACGGGAGTTTCTAGGAACCGAAGCTGGACGTGGCTGTCTATGTGTAAAAATTAATTGCTGCCAAAATTGATACTTTCTTATTTTCAATAAAATACGAACGCCCAACAACGCTGGGGCGGATGCTTAGTTGTTTTTATGTAGGCAAGAGTTTTATCCGCTTGTGAATTAAAGGTGTATCACGCTCCTCGTGATACACCTTTTTTGCAATAATTCTTACTCATGAACAGCCGCATAAGCACAATTGCGAATCCATATGCCTTAATACTTCTTGACCCTTTATCTGGATTTCCAACCCATCCAAATATCGGAGCTATTTCCATGCATGTTTTTACCCTTTCAGGTAAAACTAAAAGCTGAATGTTATTGTAAGGGGACGGGAAACGATGACTGGATATTTTTCTATGTTTATTGAAACGATATTTGGTTTCATAGCATTATTTATAATTACCAAAATCCTTGGAAAATCACAAATTAATCAGATTACACCTTTTGATTTTATTTCTGCTTTATTATTAGGAGAACTTGTAGGGAATGCCTTATTCGATGAGAATGCGGGAATACCTGAAATCGGATTTGTCGTCGGGGTATACGGTGTATTGATGTACTCTACTGAAATCATCACTCAAAAGCATAAAAAAACACGACACCTGATTGAAGGCGATCCGGCAATTGTGATTTATAATGGAAAGCTTATCCGGGATACAATGAAAAAAAATAAGCTTGATATTAATCAGCTTCAGCATTTACTCCGGGCAAAAGATGTATTCTCCCTGCGTGAGGTTGAATTTGCCATATTGGAAGCGAACGGTACCATCTCTGTTTTACGAAAATCTGATTATCAGACACCGAACCGGAAAGATATGAGGCTTTCTGCCCAGGAGGTTAACTTACCGACAACCTTAATAAATGACGGGGAAATTATTCATGATAACCTGAAAGAGAAAAACCTGACAGAGGACTGGCTGAGAGAGAAATTAAAAGAACAAGGCTACGATCGAATTGAAGATATATTCCATGTGGAGTATGAGAAGGGCCAAGATCTTCTGATTTATCCCATTCTTAACAGAAACCATCAAAAATGGGATATCGAATAAAATTTAAGGAAGCTTAGTGTGTCCATAATATGCTCACTCACGCAAAACACTCATTACAATAAGCTAATGAGTGTTTTTTATTGCATTTATGCTTGCTCACTAAAGTTTCTCCCTTTGCCAGTCAATGTACCAAATAATGCTTCTGAAGCATTGTGGGGTTGGATATTTTCAGTAGATGACTTATTCATTGTGTCATATTTGCTTGAAATCTCTTCATGCTGTGTATTCAGTATAACTTTGAACGGGCCCTCAATATGGTGCTTGTTATCCTTTTGCTGTACAATCCGCTTCTGATAATCATTATATTGAAAGTGGTCAATCGGTAATATATATCCCATATTCCTCACCCCTTATCAGTTAATTATAATATTATTTCGCATAAAACGATTTTTTTATGGGCGTTCTTGAATAACTATCTATATTTCTTTACCCTTTTCCATGGAAAAATAATCATTGTATTCGGTAAATTTTTATTCTCTATTATTATATGCTGTTGCGTCATATTTTCTTCCTTAAGACTGCCAGGACGAAAAATATACATATGCCCACACCATCCAAGACATGACACATATCCTATAAGGAAAGTAAATTCATTTAGCGAAAGGAGTTATTTTTCATGGGTTGTGGAAAAAAATTCGATACAGGTAACTGTGTAGCCGATATTTTAAAAGACATTGTAGAAGCACAAAATGATATCGTGGAAAATTGCTGTGACACGAGCTGTGAGCAGTCAATCAGTGAGTTGCTTGGTGAGACTGACGCGGTTAATGGTTTAGATACAGTACCAGTAATTTTATATTGCAAAGACTGTAAACCATTTAAAGGATTTGGGGCTCCAAGAGACAATGGTAAGATCGGTGATATCGTGTCCAGCTTCATTTTCCGAGTGAAAAAAGTTGATGACGATAATTGCGCAGTGCTTGAATTACTGTTAAAAGACGGTGAAACATGCGGGCATGACCATCTGAAAGATCCTACAGACCAAAGCACCAAGGACCTTGAAGCAACAGGAATTTGCATCACTGTTGATCTCGACTGCTTCTGCCATGTAACTTGCCTACCAGCAATCAATGCATTTAACTAACAAATGTGCATTTAAAAAACACCATTAGGAGATTTTCTCCTCAATGGTGTTTTTCTTTAAAACCCAAGTATTTGTATATCTTTTATCTCATCAAGAGGTATGGAAATAGGCGTTTTTCTGTTAGAGACTTTCACAAATACCATATTTTCCTCAAAACCTGTGATCAATCCCCTATAGTTTTTTCCTTTGGACTTTATTTCACATCTGACCTGAGGTGCATATGCTGGCCTGCTCGTAAAATAATCTATCTTCTCGGGTATATCCATTTCCTTGAAGCTTTTGCGTTTTTCAGACTTCGTTTCCTCTGAACCCTTATCTATTTGTTCCTCTTTGGCTACTGCCGTTTTATCTGTTGCAGGCTCCTGCTGAAATGAAGAAGTACGTCTGCTGATCTTTTTCTTGACAGGTTTCTCTTCCTCAACGGCCTTATCTTCCTTGGCTTTCCTTTTCTTGCTCATATACTTATGCTGCATCGGAGCCTGAGTACCGCCAGTACTTGGTTGATGAATATAAAGTAACGGTTCATTGGCAAATTTCTTCTCTGCCATGTATCATTCTCTCCTTCCTTTTTTCCTCAACCCATTATATGAACCCACCTACCGAAATGTTATAATTACGAACAGTGCCTGTCACTACCCGGTTTTTGTCGAATATTGTCGAGCGCTGTATCCCGTACTCCCTGCCCGTTCCCCAAAATATAGAGCATCCTCCCAAACGGAAGGATGCTCTGCTTTTTTTCTTAAGTTAAATATCCCATAAATGTTGTTGCCATTCCAAAATAAATTAATATCGAGATAATATCGTTTACAGTTGTGATAAAAGGCCCGGAAGCTACTGCTGGGTCGATGTTGAACCGGTGCATGATGATTGGAATCAAAGACCCTGCAAGTGTCGCTACAATCAGTGAGGCCAGGATGGAAAAGCCGACAAGTAAACCGAGAAACAGATGGCCCTGCCACACATAGATAACTACAGCAATCAGTATGCCGCATACTGTTCCTGTAATTAATCCGGTATATGCTTCACGCATAATCAATTTCATCTTACCCTGGTTGCCATATTCTCCTGTCGCGATCCCTCTGACTGCAACTGCGAGAGCCTGTGTCCCTGTGTTTCCGGCCATCCCCGCGATTAAAGGAATAAAGATAGCGAGTACCGCAACCTGATTCAAGGTTGCTTCAAACCTGCCGATCAGGCTTGCAGTGAAAAGTCCCAAAAACAATAATATAATCAGCCATGGAAGTCTTTTTTTTGCAGCCGTAAATGCCGTATCATCTTTTCGGTCAGTATCTGACATCGCAGCCATCCGTGTATAATCTTCACTTGCCTCTTCCTCCATGACATCCAGGATATCATCGACAGTAATAATCCCAAGGAGGTGATTTTGAAAATCAACAACTGGCAGTGCAAGAAAATCATAGTCCCTGAACATTTGGGCGACATCTTCCTGATTTTTTGCGACCGAAACAGCTACCACCTTTGTACTCATTATCTCCTCAATCAAAATATGATCTTCGGCAACAATTAAATCCCTGATGGATACAACTCCAACGAGGCGTTTTAGCTCATCAAGCACAAACAGATAATAAATCGTTTCTGCATCTGGAGCTTCTGTTTTAAGCAGCTGCATCGTTTCTTTCGCTGTCTTGTCTTTATAAATCGCGACATACTCGGTAGTCATGATACTACCGGCAGTCTTCTCCTCATAATGCAGCAGTTGTTTTATTTCATCTGCTGCCTCTTTATCCATAATTGTCAGGAAGCTCGCAACCTCTTCCTTATCCAGTTCATTCAAAATATCGACCGCGTCATCTGCAGGCATTTCAGAAAATACCATCGCAGCATATCTTGGATCCATTTCCGGGAAAAAATCTGTCACATCTTCCAACTCAATATTGATCATCACTTCAGACATTTCCCCGGGTGACAGGTAAGCATAGATGTTTTCACGACCTTTATTATCCTGATCCATAAAAAACATTGCCTGGTCGTAGGGATGCATTTCCAGGAAATCCAAACGGAATTTTTCGATGTTTTCTTCAGTCAAGGATGTTTGGATGATCTCAAACTGTTCTTTATACTTTTCTTCATACGTTTCTTCATATCTGTCCGGATTCATTCTCTTAACCTTCTTTCTCCCCTGGCACACTACGTGTCAAAACATATTTTCCCTGAATGCAGTGTTTTCAAACGACTGGCATTTTCATTTAGTTTTTAAATCAAAATAATATCAGGTAAAATTGATAACAATATTCATATCTATTATAGGCGGAACATCGCCATTTTTCTAACGGAATAATAATAAATAAAATCGTTAAAGAATGCAACCAATGATATAAGGGGGATCTTATTATGAAAATTGATGTAATCGGAGATGTTCATGGCTGTATTGATGAGCTGCGTGAACTATTTACAGACTTGGGATATGTTCTTGACCATGATGTCTATATCCACCCTGAGGGGAGGATTCCTGTCTTTGTGGGAGATATTACAGACCGTGGGCCGGATTCCTTATCAGTCATTAAGCTTGTTTATAAAATGGTTGTGGAGGAGCGAAAGGCTCATTATGTACCCGGGAATCACTGTAATAAATTGTATCGATTTTTCCTCGGCAATAAAGTACAGGAGAAACACGGTCTTGAAACTACTGCTTCCGAATACCGTGCTTTAAGTACAAGGGAACAGAAACTTGTCAGCAACCAGTTTATTAAACTGTACAGGCAGGCACCTCTTTATCTTCAGCTCCCTGAACTGAACGTTATCGTTGCTCACGCCGGCATAAAGGAAAGTCTGATTGGCCGTACGGATAAAAAGGCTGAAACTTTCGTACTGTATGGAGATATATCTGGACAGTTTCACCCCGATGGAAGACCAATACGCGGAGACTGGGCAAAGCATTATCATGGTGACAGATGGATTGTTTATGGGCATACACCAGTTAAAGAACCTAGGATTGTTAATAAAACAATCAATATTGACACAGGTTGTGTTTTCGGAAATAAACTGACTGCATTTCGTTTACCCGAGGAAAAAACAATTGCCGTCCCATCGAAACAGCCGCTGGCGGAAGAAAAATTCAACTCATTCACTTAAAATTTCAGCCTTGCCGCCATTTCCTCCATATCCTGCGGCAATTCCGAACGCAGCTGAACAATCTGTTTTTTAATCGGATGCTCAAAGCTGATTTGGCAGCAATGTAATGCTTGCCTATCTATATACGTTAACGAGCCTTCATACAGGTCATCACCTGCGAGCGGATGGCCTAAATGAGAAAAATGCACCCGGATTTGATGGGTCCTGCCTGTTTCCAATTCGATTTCCACCAATGAATGACCAACCAGGTCTTTAATCTTTTTATAGTGCGTAATTGCCTGTTTCCCCGATTCATTTACTTCCCGCTCTATAATCGAGTGTGGTGCCCTTGCAATTGGTGCATCGATCGTACCGGTTTCTGCAGGCAGCATCCCTTCGACAATTGCAAAATACTTTCGTTTGATATTGCGCGATTTCTGGGAAGCAGAGAGAACGGAGTGGATGTACCTGTCTTTTGCGATAAGCACCAGACCGGACGTATCGGCATCTAATCGTGTCACTACATGCACCGTAAATGTCCCCCTGCTCTGCTCCTCATAATGCCCGAGCAAGCCATTTGCCATCGTGCCTCTTACGTGGTTGGGAGACGGCACGACAGCCATTCCAGCAGGCTTATCAAGAACAATGACAGCCTCATCTTCATAAACGACATTCAGATCCATTTTTTCAGGCTTTAATGCACCGCTTACCTTCTCCTTTGGAAATTCAATTTCCAAAATATCCCCAGCGGCTAATGGATAACGGACATTTTCCTCGGTTCCGTTCACCCGGATTTTACCTCCATGATGTTTTACAGCTATAATGATCCTCTTGGAAAATCCATGGACCTTCTGCAGATATTCCCGGATAATCATCCCTTTATGCTGCGTATCGATTACCCACTTCATTCTTTTTCAGCCTCACATTCTAGTTATCATCGTCTGCAACAAATGAGTCACGCACCCTGTTCCAGAAAGGAAATTGCCTGAACCTCGCAAACCGAATTCTTTCTTTAGCTACACGGCACTGGATTGATTTTACATTTTGATAGTTTTTTGTGAAATGATCGATTTGGATCAGAAAGCTGCTGTTTACCATCGGCTTTAAAAAACATGTATGATGTTTTGGCAAAATTAATGGAGAACCGATCGTACGGAAAACACGGTTATTAATCGATGCATTCTCCGTTATTTGAATTGCTTCCAGTGATGGATGCAGAATCGCTCCGCCCAGTGCCTTATTATAGGCGGTACTTCCTGAAGGCGTGGAAATGCAAATACCATCCCCACGGAATGTTTCAAAATGCTCTCCTTTGATTTCTACATCAAAAACAACCGAAGAACCGTCAGCAGTTTTGATCATCGCTTCATTCAAAGCCAAATAACGATCCTCTTTGCCACCGGTTTTAGCACGGATAATGACTTCCAGCAAAGGATACTCTACTGTTTGGAAAGGGGTTTTTGCAATTTCGATAATCAGTTTCTCCACTTCATCAGGTGTCCAGTCTGTATAGAATCCTAAATGTCCTGTGTGTATGCCAATAAATGCTGTAGATTCCAAACGATGTGCATATCTGTGAAAAGCTTCCAGAAATGTTCCATCACCGCCAACTGATAAAACAAGATCCGGTTCAACTTTGTCATATTCCAGATCAAAATCGGATAAATATTGCTTCATCGTTGCTTTGATCTTATTTGAACGTTCATCACCTTTGGATACAATTTTAAATTTCATCTTTAATCTCCCCTTACTAACGTTTCTCTTCCTGCAGGCCATCCTGTTATTTTCTGTGGAATATTCGCTGTGCTTCCTGTATTTCGCTTCTTATTTTGGACATTTCTTCATCAAGCTTAAATGCTGCTTCCGCTGCACGCTTCAGTCTCGATTGAACCTCTGCCGGTAGATTACCCTCGTACTTATATTTCAACGAATGCTCATTCGTTGCCCAAAAATTCATTGCCAACGTACGGATTTGTATCTCCGCGAGTACCATTTTTCGGCCGTGGATTGTTTCTACCGGATATTCTATAATCATATGATAGGAACGATATCCACTCGTTTTCTTTTTCGCTATATAATCTTTTTCTTCAATAATTGTAAAATCGTTACGATCATGCAGCAAGCCCACGATTGTATAAATATCATCGACAAATTGACATACAACCCGAACTCCAGCTATATCCTGGATTTCCCTTTCAATATTATCCATGGATATGTTCCTTATTTCAGCCTTTTCAATGATACTATGGACCGGCTTTACACGCGCAGTCACAAATTCAATTGGAGAATGGCTGGATTCAAACTCAAATTGCGATCGCATGCCTTTAAGTTTTACTTTCAATTCTTCGATAACTTGTTTATAAGGAGCAAGGATAGCTTCCCAATTCATAAAATCACCCTTATATTTTTCTTAGAAAACTTGGCAACTGCCTAAGCCTTTAGCGTAGCCTTGGTTGCACATATGCAAGTAAAGAATACTTTCTGACTTGCAAATAATTACCATATCCATTTTACCATACAGGATGAAAATGGCTAATCTTTGCATTGAGGTTATTCTTTGGCCATAATAAATAATAACCTATTTTTCACACTGGGGGACATAAATAATGGCACAGGAAATAGAAATTGAATATAAGAACTTACTGACAAGGGATGAATATGAGCGGTTATTGCACAATCTTCCTTTTCCTGAATCTGGAAGTAAACAAACAAATCATTATTTCGAAACAGAAAATTTTTCTCTAAAAAAGAATGGCTGTGCACTGCGGATAAGAGAAAAATCTGGAAAATATCAATTAACCTTAAAAGAACCACATCCGGATGGCCTGTTGGAAACACATGATTTGCTGACAGATCTGGAGGCAAAGAAGTGGCTTGAAGGAAACATCATCCCAAAAGAAAATACCGAAAAACAGCTGCTGAAAAAAGGTATCCAGCTGAAGCATCTGCAGTATTATGGACATCTCACGACAGTACGAAGAGAAATTCCATACCACGATGTATTGCTTGTGTTGGATTACAGCACGTACCATGACAGGGAAGATTTCGAATTTGAACTGGAAGCAAAATCAAAGGAAAGTGGTATAAAAATATTTCAGGAAGTTCTAGGGAAACATGACATACAAAAAAGAGAAACTCCAAACAAGATTGAAAGATTCTTCCACTCCACGTGACAACAAGTAGGTAAAATTGACTAGACCATAAATCAATTTTGTTGCTCATCTATCAATCCGTTGCTACAATATATACAAAGACTCAAGGAGAGTTGTTATGGAACAGATGAAGCATCGAACGATTTATGAAGCCATTGGCGGATTTGATACAATACAACGATTAGTAGACGCATTTTATAAACGGGTAGCAAAACATCCTAAACTTATACCTATTTTTCCAGAAGATTTAACGGAAACCGCCAGGAAACAAAGTCTTTTTCTCACTCAATTTTTTGGTGGACCAAGACTTTATGAAGAAGAACGTGGCCATCCAATGATGAGAAGGCGCCATCTGCCATTTGAGATTACACCATCAAGAAGAGATGCCTGGCTTGCATGTATGGCAGAAGCACTGGAGGAAACAGAAATTGATGAACCATATCGTACAGCTATATTTGATAAATTGACCCTGACCGCAAACCACATGATGAACACGCCGGAATAAGAGAAAGGAGAATTCGATGTGAGTTGGAATCAAACTGGGCTGACAAGCTCAAATCACACAAACACATCGGCCAATTATAGCTATATTGATTACGTACAAAAACCGATAGAGATTTATGTATTTATTGACCCACTTTGCGCAGAGTGCTGGTCTCTTGAACCTTATCTAAAAAAACTGTCTGTTGAATATGGTCGATTCTTCACCATTCGTCAGATTGTCAGCGGACACTTATCTTCACTAAATACGGATACCTTTGATAAGCCGAGAAAATTAAAGGAAATATGGGAACGGACTGCAAAACGTACTGGAATGAGCTGTGATGGGGACTTATGGGAAGACAATCCTGTCACATATCCATGGATCGCCTCGCTGGCGATCAAGGCCGCCGAACTGCAAGGGAAAAGGGCCGGAAAACTGTTTTACCGTAAGCTTCAGGAAAATCTTTTCCTGAAGAAGCAGGATATATCAAATGAAGAGGTGCTCATTCGATGTGCCGAGGAAGCAAAATTGGATATCGAGGAATTTGAAAAAGATTTGTTTTCCACTTCTGCACAAAAGGCATTTCAATGTGATATGAAATTGACGAGGGAAATGGAAGTAGACTACATTCCGACAATCGTATTTTTTAACCAGGTTATAGAAGAAGAAGGCATCAAGATTTCAGGACTTTATCCATACGACATTTATGAACTGGTCTTAAGAGAGATGCTGCAACGCACCCCTATTCCGTCTGTAAAACCACCATTGGAGGATTTTCTGCAGTATTATGATGTTGTAGGTACCAAGGAGGTCTCTGTTGTGTATGACTGGTCAATGACCAAGACAGAGAAAGAAATGAAAAAACTTCAATTTAGACAAATCGTCAAAAAAATCCCTGCAAAGTACGGTTCATTCTGGAAATATATTAGTTAATTCTTCTAAAAGCCTTGCAGAAAGGCTTTATTTTTTTATATGCAGACTCGACATAGCCTTTTTTCTGATTACACTTCCTGAAAAAAAGCAAAAAAATAAAGGATATACGGGGCAGCGTATATCCTTATTCCGTCTTTGTATATATACAAAGGGGGATGGGAGAAAGTTTCATGATCAAACAAAAGGGGTATTTGTTTGTATTAAACTTACATTGTAATAATAGCAAGAAATATTTTAGATTTCAACTATAATGTGCATACATTCACAAAAAGTTCACTTCTAGTACATAATATCCTTGCATAAATTAAAGTGACGGACGATATTTGTCCGTTTACTCGTAGTGATAGAGATATGCTGGATTATTTACTTTCGTACTGCTTAATAAGAAAGGCTTGCTTTGGCCTGCTCGGCCGATTTCCCATTTCATCAAGAATTCATGCGATTTATCAGGGATCTTAAAGCTTTGCAGGTTAAAATCCGGTCGCTTCTACGGGGAATCTCCTATTTTTGTTGGAGTATTAAAGGAGGGGTGATTTCATTGCGAGATTTTTATCCGGTATTCTTTCTGATGCTGTCGGTATTTGCTTTCTTTCTAAACCTACTTGGTCTGATGAAACTCATTCCGCTCTATTTTACGATGCCATTGTTTTTCTTATCCATTTACCTGACATTGTACTCCTTGTCCCATCGAAACGTTTATCGAAGATCAAGATAGGGGAACCGGCTAATGCTCCGGCTCCCCTACTTTTTTGCTGTGAAATAACTGAATCAGCGCACCTCGTTTCCGCGACTGCTTCTGTTTTATCCCAACAGTAATTTTTCCATTTCGTTTAATTTCTCTTCAAATACATCCAGTGCATCCAGGATCGGTTGTTTCGATGTCATATCAACGCCCGCTTTTTTCAGGACTTCTATTGGATAGTCACTGCTCCCGGCTTTCAGGAAGTCAAGATAACGATCGACTGCACCTTCTGCCCCTTCCAGAATGTTATTGGCCAGTGCGGTTGCAGCCGAGTAGCCTGTTGCATACTGATACACATAGTAATTGTAATAGAAATGTGGAATTCTTGCCCATTCCAGGCCGACCTCTTCATCGGAAACAACTGCATCCCCGTAATATTTTTTATTAAGTTCATAATAGATTTCGGTCAGTTTATCCGCTGTCAATGCTTCCCCATTTTGAGCTCTCACATGGATATCGTGTTCAAACTCAGCAAACATCGTTTGACGGAAGACCGTTCCGCGAAATCCTTCCAGGAAGTGATTCAGGATATAAAGTTTCTGTTTTTCATCCTCAAGGTTTTTCAACAGGTAATCATTCAGCAGCGCTTCATTTGTAGTCGATGCAACTTCAGCTACAAAGATCGAGTAGTTACCATAACGAGAGGGCTGGTATTTTCTCGTATAATAGCTGTGTACAGAATGGCCGAGTTCATGTGCAAGGGTGAATGTATTGTTTACATCATCCTGCCAGTTCATCAAAATATATGGGTTTGTGCCATATGCACCGGATGAATATGCCCCACTTCTTTTCCCTTTGTTTTCTTCCACATCAATCCAGCGGTTTTCAAAGCCTTCCTTTAGAATTTCTGCATAATCACTGCCAAGTGGCTTGAGCCCTTTTGTTACATAATCCTTGGCTTGTTCATAGCTAACCTTCATTTCAACGTCCTTCACTAATGGTGTGTAAAGGTCATACATGTGAAGCTCATCAACCTCTAATACTTTTTTCCTCAATTCAGTATATCTATGCAACAATGATAATTTTTCATTGACCGCTTCGACGAGATTGTCATATACCTGCTCCGGGATATTGTTGTTGTCCAATGCTGATTGGCGTGCTGATTCATAATTTCTTATTTTAGCAGAGAAATTATCCGTTTTTACATTTCCGCTCAATGTAGATGAAAATGTATTCTTAAATTTGCCATACGTATCGTAAACTGCTTTAAAAGCATCTTCTCTTACGCGGCGATCTTTAGATTCAAGGAATGTGGAATATCTCCCATGGGTAACATCCACCTCTTCCCCATCTTCATTTTTGATTGCCGGGAATGTGAGATCAGCATTATTCAACATGCCAAATGTTGTAGCTGAGCTGGACATAGGCTCAGAAGCTTCTGCAAGCAAAGCCTCTTCCCTTTCACTCAGTACATGTGGGCGCTGACGGTTGATTTCATCCAAAACTTTTCTGTATAGCTGCAGCTCTTCTTTTTCTTCCAAAAAGCGGTTTATTTTCTCTTCATCCATCTTAAGCACTTCAGGTACAATATAGCTCATTGCACTGGATGCAACTGTAAGAATGGTTTCAGCCTGTGAATTCATTCCTTGATAAAATGAATTCGTCGTATCCTGATCATATCGCATATGCGAATATGTAAATAATTTGCCCAGACGCTCAGAAAGTTCATCCTGCAGTTTAAGTACACCATATAAGGCATCCGCAGATTCAGATAACTTGCCCTTGTATTCCTCTATTTTGGGTATATCCTGCTGTAATTGTTTCCGTTCTTCCTGCCACTGTTCATCCGTTGTAAAAATATCTTCCAGTCTCCATGTGGAATCTAATGGGACTTCACTGCGTTTTGGCAACTCTTTTGTAGATTTGGCCATGTTAAATTCCTCCTTTTGCTGTCTATATACTATTATTTCTAGATTTTCTAAGAAATACCTTTTTATAAGAATCACTTCAGTATCAAGTATAACGAAATAACAAGCATTCATGCTCGTATTTTGTCCGAGTTCTGGAAAATTAATTGCGCAAGCAGCAAATTATCTCCTTGCATTGCATCCTCAACATTTTTGTATGCTTTAACTTGCTCTATTTTTTTGTAGGTGGTTGAAGAAACTTTACGTATATAATTCAGTTGCTCCAATAAATGGAGATATTGTCTGATCGGGTGTTCGGTAACAGATATAAGGGGAAATAGCGAAGCATCCAGAATTTGATTTCTGAAGTTATGTTTACACGAGTCTATATGGAAGATTTCTCCCACTGAGACAGGTTGAATGATTTCCAGAATGACTTTGCTCTGCCAGTTCCATATTGGGGTTTTCATTCTATGCTGGGTTTTTATCGGCAGATGAATGAGGGAAGGAAGATTCTCCGGATGAAAGCCTTTATAGTAGAGCCATTTTCGCCAGGTGAGCTCATTGCCGTATATTTTTTTGGCTGGCCTTAACCTGAATTGTCGTTTCTCTTTTACCCACAGATTGAACAGATCCTTTTGGGAAAAATAATCCAATTGGAACAGGTCCGTAAACTTTAATTCATAAATTTTTGTAATATCGATTTTCCCTATGGCAGTGAATGTTTTGGTGATAAAGATATCGTGGACAATTGCAACATCTGAGGTGTGAGGATCAAAGTAGTATAGGACGAAAGGAGTTTCCGGGGTGTGTTGATGGATGAACTGGTGCGTAAACTGATCGAGCCTGAAAGTATTTGCGCTGTATCGTTTAAAGTGATTGGCGCCGAGGATCCAGATAGGGAATATACCTGCTGTTTTATAGCCTGCATTTCGCTTTCTTACTTCCTCAGCCGATATACGGGCACATTGATATTCAATTGCAATTTTTTTGTTGTGCAACGATATCAGGATATCCGGACGCTGCTGGATTTCCGGTAAATAAGCTTCTAATGTGACATCCATCTTATATTTTTTAAGCCAGTGATATAGCAAAAGCTTGCCCTGTTCATGGTATATTCCTTCTCCCCCTTCCCGGGAAGGACAATTTGATTCAGTTTGATGGGCAAAATGAGCTGTTATTTTCCACCCTGCTTTCATTATGACGGGCTGTTCACAGACCGGACAGTAATATTTTTCACCTTCCTTCCTGAGTTTTTCAATAACATCTCGTTTCATTGAGGCAAGCGTTATGACTCTTCCATTTTTATTTTTTGCCTGCAGCATATATAAAACACCTCCGTTTTCTATAATTCGACAAAAGGAGATAAAATCCTGCTAAGAAAAGTGCAAGTGCCTTGATCACCCCCGACAAGATGGATTGGACGTGGCTGTTTATGTGAAAGAGTTAAATAGCTGCTTATTTTATTAGAAATTTGAGTGTCACCAAGCCTTTCGGTAACATTCTTAGTTGACCATATGCATGTTGGCCGAACTAAAGCGCAAGCGCCCGTTTAGGGACGTACGGACTGCGCCCCGCACTGTGGGGTGGTTCGACTTGTCGAACATTCCTACGTAGGAGATAAAGGAAACACGACGAACGGAGAGAGTCGATGTTGACTTTCACCACAAGGGTATAAGTGCGACTAAGCCTCTGGCAAAGCCAGTCGGCAAGCCTTCTTTATCGTACGGAGGCGAAGGAAGTCTCGGTAATTCCTGGGCGCTGGAGCTGGACGTGGCCGTTTATGTGTAAGAATTAATTGCTGCCAAAATTTTATACTTTCCTATCCTCAAAAAAAAAATAGACATTCCTATTATAGAATGTCTATCCTTTAACCGGGAAAATACGATCTCACTTGTGAAAATGTATCTGTTTCAAATATTTTCTTGCCGTACTCTTCCAACAGATGTACCGATACATCCGAATCATTGGCAAATTCGAGCACTTGGCTGATTACATCTTCCTGCTTGTTATCATCAAGCACATCGTGAGAAAATTCCATGTACAAATAGTACGTATCATTATAATGGTAAAGCGTTTCTTCCCCGAAATCGGATAATTCGTGGAAATAATGACTGAGCTGAATCAAGTCTTCAAAGTCATCAAATTCTACAATTAACCATAAGTTCTCATCAATCAAATCGTCCGTTTCTTCCTCTGAAGAAACATTTTTGCCGAATTTATCATCGAGTAAACTTTCAATTTTCTCATCAACCGGAAGTTCAAGATTACTTCCTTCTTCGGTATCCAGTTCCAGATTCTCACCGTTTTTGGACACCTTTGCTTTCGTAACTACTATTTCAAGACCTTTCTCCATTGCCTGAACCTGAATCCATAAAGGCCCCTCCGGATTAAAATCTTCTTTATAATTAACTTCATCCATCATTTGCCAGAAAAGCTGTTCACTGCGCTCACGGTTATACCAGATTTCCTCGCGTTCGAAACCAAGATCTTCAATGTCGATATAAGAAATATAAAATTTTATCGTATTTTCATTAATTCTTTCTATTTCCATCTCACTCTCTCCCTTCAAATTAAAAATACTAGCTGTTTCGTCCTTCCAAAGCACCTCTTGAAGTAAGTTTTTAAGGAAAAACAGTTTAGATGGAAGAGACAACTTCACCATTATTTATAATTAAAAACGTCTCTCTGTATACTTTTTCATTACCCGTTAACCTGTAACTCTAACCATCTCTAATCATATGCTTACCACTATTGTATGATAGTGTACTGCATCTTGGAAATTAATATGCCTATAAATACTACAATTAAAATAAGTGCCTGATTTCCCAAGTAATATATAGGGATGGTTAGTATGATATTTTAAACTATTTTTACAGATTTGTCACCATAAAATTTGCAGAAAGCAGGCAGCTATATTTTACCACCTCAGACATATTCGCTCACCGAAGTACAATGTAAAAGACGCAGCTCCTATTAGGGACCTGCGTCTTTATTATGTTAATAATATATCCGTTTCAAAAAAAGATCTAGTTAACCATTCTCTGAGCTTCACGCAACTGAAATGTACGTACAGTTCTAGGTAAAAATCTGCGAATCTCATCTTCGTTATATCCTACTTGCAGACGCTTTTCGTCCAAAATGATTGGTCGTCGCAACAAGCCAGGATTCTGCTGAATCAAGCTGAATAAATTTTTCATCGGTAATTGATCGATATTTACATCCAGCTTCTGGAAAACCTTTGAACGTGTAGAAATGATCTCGTCTGTTCCATCTTCCGTCATACGTAAAATTTCCTTAATTTCATCAAGTGTCAACGGCTCAGAAAAAATATTGCGTTCTGTAAACGGTATGTCATGCTCTTCCAGCCATGCTTTTGCTTTTCTGCAAGAAGTACAACTTGGTGAGGTATAAAGTGTTACCATTGTAACTTCACTCCTCATTTTTAAGTGTTTATGTTGAATATAGAGAACATTATTTAACTTATTAAATTAAAATAAGTTTAAATTACCCATATGTATGATTATACTACAATCGTCAACTAAAAGGTAGGGGGTATTCTAGAATATCAGGTAATTAATAATGTTTTTTTACTCTACTCGACATTTATTAAATAACATACCCCACTTCAATTTCAATTAAACACTCTAATTGAAAAAAATTCCCGTTAACTTCTAAAACCATAATTCTAAAAGTTCCGAAAAATTTTAAAAAATGCTTGCAATGTTTTAATATTACTATTATGATAACTAACATAACTTAATATGTTAGATAATCTAACATCAAATAAAATGGGAGGATGAAGAACAGTGAAAAAAATGGAGTCCATTATTAGACCGGAAACGTTTCAAACACTTCGACATAATCTTTCTCAAATTGGGATCAACGGTCTCACAGTGACTGAGGTAGCAGGAACCGGCAAGCAACGGGGGCAAACAGGTGTTTACAGATCCACTGAATTTCAAATCCAATTACTATCAAAACTCAAGGTTGAAATGGTCGTTGAAGACAGTCAATTGGAAGAGGTTATTGAAATTATTCTCAAAAGCTGCCATACAGGGAATATCGGCGATGGAAAAATATTCCTCTCTCCTATTGAAGAAACAATCCGAATTCGTACAGGTGAACGAGGCGTTCAAGCAGTCATGTGACCGACCTCTAACCTGTTTAACGTGGAAGCTTATCATTCTCGTACGACAGAGTGTTGTCTTCTACAGGCATCCGTTTAGAAGCGACATTAAACTTTAGGGATGGATGCTTCTTGACTAAATTTATTAAATCTTGGGAGGAAATTATATGTTGAAGAGAACTTTACTGTTATTTACACTGCTGTTCTTTATCACAACACCAGTTTATGCGGCAGCACCTACAGTTCAATCACTAGAATTATCCGTTAATCTTGTATGGGTTATGCTTGGTTCCATTCTAGTATTTTTTATGCATGCTGGATTTGCAATGGTTGAATCAGGTTTTACACGTTCTAAAAATACGTTAAACATCCTAATGAAAAACTTTTTGACCATCAGTATTGCTGCAATTTTATTTTTCATTATTGGATACGGGATCATGTTTGGTACTTCTGTGGGAGCATTCATTGGAATCGATGGGTTTATGCTTAGTGACGTGTCGGACATTGGATTCTTTGTTTTCCAAGCGATGTTCGCGGCCACAAGCGCAACCATTATGTCTGGTGCTGTTGCTGAACGAATCAGACTTGGTAGCTACGTATTAATTGTCATAGCTATAACCGCAATCATTTATCCGGTTGTCGGTCATTGGATTTGGCAAGGGGACGGCTGGCTTACCGCTTTAGGTTTTAATGATTTCGCCGGATCAACAGTTGTACATTTAACAGGTGCAGTCGCAGCTTTAATGGTTGTTCTTATTCTGGGGCCGCGCTCGGGAAAGTATAAAGGAAAAAAAGTGAATGTTATTCAGGGACATAACATGCCACTAGGCGCACTCGGTGTTTTCATTCTTTGGCTGGGCTGGTTCGGTTTTAATGGCGGTAGTACATTAGCGGCTGATCCTTCATTAGTTCCAATGGTTATTGGCACGACATTACTGTCTACTTCAGCAGCATTATGCTCTTCTTCCCTTTATACGAAGCTGCGATTCAAAAAGATGGATGTTTCTCTTTCGATGAATGGTATTTTAGGAGGCCTAGTCGGAATCACAGCAGGTGCTGCAGAAATCACTCTTGGGGGATCCATCATTGTCGGTCTGATTTCCGGAATCCTGCTAGTCGAAGGGATTCGTTTCTTAGATACAAAACTGCGTGTGGATGATCCAGTTGGAGCAATCGCAGTACATGGAATCTGCGGTATTTGGGGAACATTGGCAATCGGATTATTCTCCACCTCAACCGGAATATTCTACGGGAACGATTTTTCACAGCTTGGTATCCAAGCTGCAGGAGTAATTGCAGTTATTGCATGGGTTGGACTGACAACTGGAGGGTTCACCTATGTACTTAATAAAATTTCTCCTTTTCGCGTTTCCGTGGAAGAAGAAGTTGCTGGACTCGACTTTATCGAACATGGTTCAAACGCTTATAATTTTAAAGATAGCTTATTAAACGGTGAGACAGAAACGAGACCCAGAAGCTTGGACTTAGCGGAACGTTTGAATAAGAATATTCCTATTGGAGAAGTATCAAAGCAGAGTTCTTAACTAATTGGAAATTCTTAAATGTAAAAAAGGGAGACTGCCTTTATAATGGCAGTCTCTCTTTTGTATGTTGAAGCTGTCATACGCGCTTCAGCTTTATTTCTCAATGATCAGCATGTCCATGATGTAAAACTTTTCTATTGAAAATTTCGTGCTAGCCGTTACGCCTTTTCCGGATTTGGCTTTTTCAGCCCTTCCAGAATATTGGCAGAATCACGTTGCTTATTATAGCTCAACACTTCTTCGGCAGATTGATATGCTTTCCCATATATTTCTTTATCCTTATACGTATGAATGTCCATGTACATCTTTTTCATCTGTTCAAAAATAACCTCTTCTGATTCATTATTTGGTGACCAATACAGTATTTCCATTGGCGTTTCTTCATTCGTTGCCAAGGATCGCCGATTATATCCAATGGATTTTGCATGTGTAAAACCTTCTCTGTGGTAAAAACGGAGTCTTTTTTCTGAGTCTGTATCTTCGTAATCGACAGGTTCCACTTCCAAAATAATTGGTTTCCTTTTTGTCTTTAATTTTTCAATTAATTTATGACCGATCCCTTGTCCTCTTGTTTCCGAGGAAACCCAGAGGTAATCAATAAAGATAAATGTATCAAACTCCGCATACATTAAAACGTGCTTGGAGCTCTCATCTTTAGAATAGACATCGCCTTTTTCTTCCAATAATAATTCCATATGCTTTCTAGATTTCATTTCCTCAACCGGGAAATATTTATTTAATTTATCATACCAATTCATGGACCTACTCCTTTTTACCATTATTTTTAATAGTATAGCGAAAAAATATTCATTTGTTAAATCCATTACAATGCAAAAAGAATACCTGGCCTATCTCCAAAACCTTCGTTTACTTATAAAATTAGGTTCAAAGTCAATTTTTATGTACCCAACTTTCGCAGAGTGAAATTGGAAAAAACAGGCCAAAACCAGGCCTGTTTCCATTACTTCCCAATCATATAATCCACATCTTCGGTATAGGTGTTACCTGCGTTCCAAAGTAAAAACTCATCAATACCATTTTCATACAATGCCTTAATTTGCGCTTCTACCTCAGCTTTACCGTATTGTTTCGTTGGCCCACTATACAGCCATGGTGCTTCAAAGTCCTGAAGCCAAGGTCTGGATACTGGCGGGATATCAAGTGCTCCTAACACTTCATTTTCAACCTTTGCATATTCCGTAATCAATTCGTATGGTTGTTCATCCGGCTTTTCAATACCGAAGTAGGGTGTCCAATGACTCGGATAAATCATAGAAGAAATAACGTCGACATTATCTGCAATCCTCGAAAAGTTCTGTCCAATACCTGGAGTTTCCTCAATCGTTGCAGCATATCCAAAGATATCTACCGATACATCTACACCATAAGGTGATAATTCCTCCCTGGCATATTCGACAAAGTTAGTTACTGCTTCGACACGCTTTTTAATATTGTTCATATCCAGGTCCGCGTAGTCACCCAGTGAATAGTCAAGTTCTTCATCTTTATTCTCGAATCCTTCAGGAAAACGCACATAATCGAACTGAATTTCCTGGAATCCCATTTCAGCAGCCATTTTGGCTATCTCCACATTGTATTCCCAAACTTTCTTTTTGAAAGGGTTCACAAAGGCCTCCCCTTTATTGTTTACCCAAACTTCACCATTTTTGGTAAACGATAGATCGGGTCGGTTTTCGGCAAGAACAGAATCCTTGAACACTACCACTCTAGCAATAGGATAGATTTGCTTCTCTTCAAGCGTATCCATCATGCCCTTTGGGTCGGAAATATAATTCATGGCAATCTCTTCATACGGCGAACCTTCTTCAGGCTTAAATGTGAGATTTCCATGGTCCTCTTTGACATCGATTACCATTGTATTTAAGTCCGTGCTGTCAACGAAATCAAGAAGGGTTTCAAATCGGCTGGATCCCGCCGAATTGCCTGTAACATAAATACCTCTTACAGCATCGGGATATTCAAAATCATAACCGGAATCATATGTAAAACGTTCCATATAGTTTAGCGGTTCAATCAGTTCGAGACTTGTCTGTCTCTCTTTATGTAAGGTTGCTGTCTTTGTTTCTTCCCCACTTGCGTATACTGGAATAATAGTAACGAGAAGGAGAATTCCTATGAATGCGGTTATCATTTGTCGCCATTTTTTCATTAAAAATCAATCTCCTATGTATGTAATACTCTTAGTATAAAGGAAAAACAAATTTAGTTAAATGGTAAAAAGTAACCATCTAGAAATATTGAAGCAGTAAACTTTCCCCCCCTCCTTCTTATAAAACTTAATAATTGAGCATAAAAAATACCCTTCAAGATGAGTAAGAAGGGTATTTTTTCAAAGTTTTATAATGTTATCGTTTCCTTAATGGCATCTTTCAATGGAACATACTCATATCCCAAATCATCTGCAACAGCTTCATAAGTGACTTTACCATTAATAACGTTTATACCGCTGAGAATTGCTCGGTTTTCCTGTATTGCTTTCGTAACTCCTTTTGCACCAATTTGTGCAGCATATGGTACAGTAACGTTCGTTAACCCAACAGTTGCTGTACGCGGCACAGCACCAGGAATATTTGCAACCGCGTAATGAAGGACACCATATTTTACATAGATTGGATCATCATGCGTTGTTGGGTGGTCAACAGTCTCAAAGTTTCCACCTTGATCAATTGCAACGTCTACAATAACAGAGCCCGGCTGCATGGATTGAACCATTTCTTCAGATACAAGCTTTGGAGCTTTTCTACCGGGAATCAATACAGAACCAATAACAAGATCAGAATCTTTCACAGCTTCTGCGATATTGTACGAATTGGACATAAGTGTTTGGATGCTTGAGCCAAAGATATCATCCAATTCACGCAAACGTGCAGGATTCAAATCAATAATCGTCACTTCAGCCCCAAGACCGACTGCGATTCGAGCAGCGTTCGTTCCTACTACGCCACCACCGATAATGGTTACTTTCCCCCGCTTGACTCCAGGAATACCACTCAGTACAATACCTTTTCCGCCTTGTGACTTTTCGAGGTACTGTGCGCCAAGCTGTGTTGCCATACGACCAGCTACTTCACTCATTGGGGTAAGCAATGGCAATGTATTATTTACAGTAATTGTTTCATAAGCAATTGCCGTTACTTTGTTATCTACTAGTGCTTTCGCCAATTCTGGCGCAGCTGCCAGATGCAGATAAGTAAATAAAATTAACCCTTCACGGAAGTATTTAAATTCCGATGCAAGTGGCTCTTTAACCTTCATGATCATATCGGCTTTTCCCCAAACGTCTGAAGCGCTTTCAATAATTTCAGCACCAGCTTGCATGTATTCGTCATTTGTAAAGTTACTTCCCAATCCAGCATCCTTTTCAACGACAACCACTTGCCCTGCATTCACTAAATTTACAACTCCTGCAGGTGTCATCGCAACACGATTTTCATTATTTTTAATTTCTTTCGGTACCCCTATAATCATAGTTACTCTCTCCCTTTTGTTCTTGTATCTTACACTTATTATCCTATCGCTTTTCGGGAGTTTTTTCTTTATTTAAAAAAATGAAAATCAGAAGGTTGATTTGTGCATTTACACAAATCAACCTTCTTGCATTCTTTCAATAATAAAATCGAGATAGATGGTCGTTTTCTGGTTTGGATCTTTTAGATCTATGCCAGAGACTTCTCTGATTCTTTTTATTCGGTAATTCATCGTATTGGGATGAATGATTAGTTTTTTTGCTGCTTGATATACATTACAATCACAATGTAAATACATCTTCAGTGTCCTTATCAGGGAAGTTTGGTGCTTTTTATCGTAAGCTCTCAGTTTCTCAATATACTTATTTTGATAATGATTTGATTTCCGGATCTCATATAATTCATCTATAAATTGATAAACGCCAAGATCTTCATAAAGAAAAGTCTCACGCAGTTCATTCGGAAAATTTCCTTTTAATTCCAATACCTTTAAGGCCTGTTTATAGCTATCTTTTATATTGCTTGCCGTTTTATAGACTAATCCGGAGGCTCCATTAACGCTTGTCAGCTGCAGTTGTGTACTGATTCTATCAATAAATTGATTGATAAAATCAGTTATCAGCTTTGCTGGATCATCCTTTTTGTAATGACGGACAAGCATGATAAAATCATATCCGTCAAACAGGTGGGAAATAACTTGGACTTGTAATTGGTGTTTCGTTAAATAATGTGCATGCTTTTCTAGTTGCTCTGTAATGTCATCGGTAAACCTTATGACAATGATTGCGAGCATGCCTTCCAGCTCGACGCTAAATTGTTTGGCCTGACGGTAGATTTCTTTCGTATCATCCATGTCCCCAGTCAATAATTGCCAGAAAAAGTCATTATATTGCTCCCTGGTTTGCGTATTGGTTTTGGATTGCTTCAAGAAGAATTTCTTGACTTGTGCTGCCACTTCTGTCAATAGTCGTAATTCTTCCTCACTGAGTGTCTTGTCCCCGGTGTGTACCCATATAAACCCCAGTATTTTATTTCTATCCCGAATTGATATGGCAACCCGATTACCAAGGCCGATTTCGTCAATTCGAGAAATAATCACAGGTTTATCACTATCAATAAGCTTCGACATCACTCCATTTTTCCAAAGTCCATTAATAACTTTATCCGGTACTTTACGATTCATAATCGTCGACATTCTTGCTTCATCAATAACTTTCATATGTTTACTGTAGGATACGATATGATGACTCGAATCTTCTATAGTGATCGGCACTTCAAAAATTTCACCAATCAAATCAGCCAGCTGATCTGGCGAACTAAATACTTTACTTAATTTGCTTCTCAAAATCTCCAATTGTTTCAGAGAATCACTCATGAGGCAATTCCTTCCTTTCCAAGCTAAACATTCATCTATAAGTGGAGCGCAAATATATTTTTCTCGACAAATCGACATTTTTTGTGTAATTTAGTAAATATCTACATTATATTTTAGTATATACAGAAAAAGAATTCACCTTTTAATTATTTTAAAAATTTTCAAAAAACAACAGGGGGAATATCATGAGAAAATCATTGACAATTGGAAACGCTTTTATAGGTATTATTGTTGGGGCAGGATTTGCTTCCGGACAGGAAGTATTACAATACTTTACAAGCTTTGGTCTAATGGGCATTATCGGCGCAATTCTTGCAACCGCATTATTTGCATACGTAGGAATGCTGCTTGTATGGTTGGGCAGCCGTACAAAAACAACATCACATAAAGAAGTTATTTACAAAATAAGTGGACCTTACCTCGGCAGGGTGATTGATTATATCCTTATCTTTACCCTATTCGGTGTCGGGGTCGTAATGATAGCAGGATCTGGGTCAAATCTTAATCAACAATTTGGAATACCCTACTTTGTTGGTACAACAGTTATATTGCTTCTGATATTACTGACAGGGATGTTAAATGTTAATCGGATCGTTTCAATTATTGCAGGAGTCACACCTTTTCTGATTATATTCGTAATCATGATATCTATCTATAGTTTTCTGAATATAGACGGATCGATTACGGCTTTGGATTCAATAGCCAAAGAACAGCCGAGCTCTTTACCGAACTGGTTTATTTCAGCAATAAACTATGTTTCTTTCAATACGGCGGTTGGAGCATCCATGGCCCTGTTAATGGGTGGTGCTGAACCCAATAGAAAAACAGCCGCATTAGGCGGATTGCTTGGCGGGCTTGGTATAGGTCTGCTTATTATACTAAGCAACCTTGCCATTTTCGCTAAGATAGAGGATGTCGGCAGTTTGGATATGCCAATGTTGGGGATTGTGAATAATATCTCTCCAGCACTCGGCATCATTATGTCTCTAGTTATTTTTGCAATGATTTTTAATACAGCGATAAGCATGTTCTATTCCTTTGTTGCTCGTTTCACAAAAGTGGGAACATCCCAGTTTAAGCTGTTTTTCGTTGTTACGATGTTGATTGCATATGGTGCAAGCTTTGTTGGGTTTACCGATTTAGTGAGCTACTTCTACCCACTGATCGGATATCTCGGTCTTGTCCTCATTGCGGTATTAGTCGTGACTTCATTTAGAATTAAAAACTTTGAAAAAGAAAAATCCACTTCAACTGGTCAGGTGAATGATTAGAGCTGGCTCGATATTGAAAAAAGCAAATTAACCTTTTTAAAGTAGAGTCTATATTAAAACCTAGGTGCACCTATTGGGCGTTTCCTGGGTTTTCTTATGGTTCAGACTTTAAAAGATATTCTCTAATGCGAAAACCATTAAGGAACTTGGAAGTTACTTTTCTAGTGGCAAATTTTACCGAGTCTAAATTAACACAAAAAGAAGTGGGTTAAAAATCTCCACTTCTTTTTCAATAAAACCAATTATGAGCTTATTTCATCCTTGTCTAAATAACTGCAAAGAACATGTCCCACTGATTTGGCTGCAACAAGAATCGAATCCTCGTCAATATCAAATTTTGGGTGGTGGTTAAAATAAGGCTCTTCAACGCCTTTTGGAGTGCATCCAATATAGAAATAGGAACCGGGAACCTTTTCCAGATAGTATGCAAAATCATCCGATGGGGCCATTTTAGGGAATTCCTTTACTTCTGTAATGTCTTCATCCTCAATTTCTTTCAACGTATCCGCTACAAATGCTGTCAGTTCAGGGTCATTATATAACGGTGGATAGTCAGGCTCATACGTAAGGTCACAGGTTACACCAAACAATTCTTCAATCCCATTGACGATCCGATGAATTTCTTTTTGAATAACATCCATAGCTTCCTCATTTGAATAGCGGATATCCCCTTCAAGCTCAATACTGTCTTTAATAACATTAAAAGTTCCTTTGCCATCAAATGAACCAATTGTCACTACACCTGCATTATTTGGATTTACCCTGCGGCTGACAATAGTCTGGGCTGCTGTAACAAAATAGGCTCCCGCAACAATAGCATCATTTGCTTTATGTGGCGATGAACCATGCCCACCGCTTGCCTGCAGCTGTAATTTAAAATAGGCACGGCCATTAAAGGAATATCCGCTATGGTAGCCAACTGTTCCTGCAGGAGCCATTGGTAAAACATGAATACCGAAAATGGCATCTACATCATCCAGAAAACCTGCTTCTACGATACTTTTGGCACCACCTGGTGGCTGTTCTTCCGCATGCTGGTGAATAATTTTAACTATTCCAGCAATCTCACCTTTTAATTGGATAAGGCAATCGGCTAAAACCAAAAGATATGCTGTATGTGCATCATGGCCGCAAGCATGCATCACACCTTCGTTTTTAGATTTATACGGCACGTCTGCTTCCTCTTTAATAGGAAGCGCATCAAAATCAGCACGAAGCGCAATTGTTTTACCTGACTTCCCTCCTTTTACAGTGACAACAATACCGTATCCATTTCCTACATTCGTTTCGATTTCGACATCCTTACCTTCATAAAAATCAGCGATATATTTTGCCGTTTTTTCTTCTTTAAAAGAAAGCTCTGGATTCTCGTGCAGGTAACGACGGATTTCAATCATTTCCTCTTCCCGCTCTTTAAGCATCTTCATCAATTTGTCTTTCATTAAAAAAATCTCCTTTCATAATCTAAGCAGGCTAAATCGTTGACAGACCCTTTTAATCACTTTTGCTTATTATTTATCATCTATTGCATGCGGAACAAGTATCACGATAGAAATTAAAGAAATAGCAGCAAATATTACGTTTGTAACGATTCCAGCAACCGCAGCCATATGAACAGAACTTATTGTTGTGACTGTACTGTATACGGTTACTGAAATGGCTATACCAAATGCGTTTCCTAAAGAGCTTGCCATTTTATAGATTCCTGAAGCCTCTCCAACCTTTTCATCAGGTGCAGCAGCAACTGCTGTATCTGTCGATGGTGTAGCATACATTCCCAGACCTAGACCAAAAAGAATAAACCCGACAAAAACTGTAATCGTATAGGGTATATCTGGTAAAAAGGTCATTCCCATTATCCCTACCCCAATTAACGTTATCAAGGACCCCCAGATCATTGGTTTTTTTGCACCAGTTCGCTGCATGAGTTTTTCTCCCACACGTATCATGGAAAGTACAGCCGCCAAATAACCAAGTGAGAGTAAACCAGATTGAAATGGAGAAAAACCGCGACCAACTTGTACATAGGTATTAGCAACAATCAGTGTACCGGCGACAGCATTCAATAAGAAATTAGATACCGTTGCACCTGTATAGGCTTTATTTTTAAATAGCTTAAAATCGATGAGAGCATCCCTTTTTCTACCCTCGTAATAAATAAATACAATGACACCAATGATGGATACAACAGCTAAAAGTATCGTTGTTAAACTTGTCCATCCCAGCTCTGAACCTTGGGTAATAAAGATATTAATTGCAAGCATCGTAACGATAAAGATTCCCAATCCCCCGTAGTCGAATCTGAACTTTCCAGAGGTTTTTGCTTTACTCTCAGGGACGTCTCTGAGGAGCCACATAGCAAGCAAAGCGACAATGATAGAGAAAATAAAAATCCATTTCCACCCCATATACGTAGCAATAACACCACCGGCAAACGAAGTAATCCCGGAACCACCCCAAGAACCAATGGACCAGAAGCTAATCGCCCGCTGTCTTTCCGCACCTTCAAAATAAGCTTTCATCAGGGCTATTGTGGCTGGCATAATACATGCAGCAGATACCCCCTGCAAAACCCTTCCAATTATTAACAGGACAGCCCCCTGTGACAGCACAAGTAATAACGAACCAGCCACACTCAGCACTAGACCAACATAGGTGATTTTCTTTCGTCCGATCCTATCCGCCAGTCCACCTGCAACTACAATGAACATCCCCGAAAATAGAGAAGTCAAGCTAATCGCTATGTTTACAACCCCTAAATCAACGCCAAGATCTTCTTGGACTGCTGGAACAATATTTACCATTGCTTGGGCAAATAACCAAAATGTTATTACACCTAATACAATACCGAGAATCATTTTATCTGTACCTTTATAGTTTGCAGCTTCCATGCAAATCCTCCTTCATACTCCTATTTCTTCATTTGAAGTCTGTATTGGAAATATAGACTTCAGCTTTTTTGCATTGATTGATGCACAAACTTTTAATGCGAATATTATTAACATGCGCTTGTCTTAAAAAATTATTAGCAATTCCTTAAACAGATTTTTTTCTGCGTTCTTTCGGTTTTCGACGCTTAAAGTTTGTTCAATACCGGGGCACTTAAGCTTGTCAGGTACAGGAACCGGAGCTGTATGCGGCTGTTTTAATGTAAAACGTTATTTGCTGCCATTTCTTATTTCTTTAAAAAATTTGATAATGGTGGTTGGTTTCCTGCCTGCTGAGATAATGTTTGAATAAACGAAAATATAGAATTACAATAAAATGGGCAGTTACCAAAAAGGGTATATTCCAGGACCGCGTTACACTGTTGTTTGATTAACATTCAGCATGCTTTACATCGTGTCGAAAGAAAGGTCCTTTTTGGTTGTAAATCAATAAAATTAGAAGGAATGAAGCGTGTTGATATGGGAAGTACTTAACTTTATTGGTACCATGGCATTTGCAATCAGTGGTGCTATTATTGCAATGGAAGAAGATTATGATATATTAGGTTTTTACGTTTTGGGGTTTACGACAGCATTTGGCGGTGGCGCGTTTCGTGATTTATTTATTGGCATACCAATAGAAGATATTTGGTCACAGAGTCATTTATTTATTGTTGCTTTCTTATCCATTACGATAATCTTTTTAATACCTAGTTACTTGTTAAAATATTGGAACAAGTGGGGAATCTTTTTTGACGCGATTGGCTTAGCCACATTTGCTGTTCAAGGAGCATTATATGCTGTTCAAGCTGGTGCACCTTTAACCGGAGTTATTGCAGCAGCTACATTGACTGGCTCAGGAGGCGGAATGTTACGGGATGTATTTGCAGGGAGAAAGCCGATGATTTTTCGTGCCGAGATATACGCGCTTTGGGCAGCTCTTGGTGGACTAGCGATCGGTCTTGGTTTAATCCATGGTCCGTGGGCGATAGGTATTCTTGTTATTATGATTGTTTCATTAAGGATGTTATCGGTGCGTTATAAATGGAGATTGCCACGACACTCAACAACAAGATAATGAAGGATCTGCAAACGTAAACGGTAGATCTACGTTTGCAGATCGTCTTTCGTTACGATGTATATTCTCTAATCTACTTTACCTTTATCATAAGAACATAATTATAGATGCAAAAAAAAGCGGGAGGTAATCCCCCGCTAATTAATAGAACAAATATTGATACCAGCTGTATCGCAGATTTTTAAAAGTGTCTTCCTCGATATCCAGTTATTTATCCATATCTAAATAACTGCCGACAACATATCCCACGGATTTAGCTGCCACAAGAATAGCATCTTCATCAATGTCAAATTTAGGATGATGATTGAAATAAGGTTTTTCGACTCCCTTTGGTGTACATCCAATGTAGAAATAAGAGCCAGGAACTTTTTCCAAGAAATACGCGAAATCATCTGATGGGGACATTTTAGGAAATTCTTTAACTTCTTTAATAGCTTCATCCTCAGCTTCTGACAAGGTGTTGGCTACAAACTCAGTCAATTCCGGATCATTATATAACGGTGGGTAATCGGGTTCATATGTCAGCTCACAATTTACACCGAATAATTCTTCGATTCCGTTAACAATCCGATGAATTTCTTTGTCAATAGTTGCCTTGGTGTCATTATCAGAATAGCGGATATCCCCTTCAATCTCAATGCTATCTTTAATGACATTGAAGCTTCCCTTACCATCAAATGAACCAATGGTGACCACACCAGCATTATTCGGATCCACTCTGCGGCTGACAATAGTCTGTACAGCAGTTACGAAATAGGATCCTGCAACAATAGCATCGTTCGCCTTATGCGGAGAAGAACCATGACCGCCGCTTGCCTGCAAACGAAGTTTAAAATAGGCACGGCCATTAAAGGAATAGCCACTATGGTAGCCAACTGTACCAGCTGGAGCCATTGGTAAAACATGGATGCCGAAGATAGCATTTACATCGTCCAGAAAACCTTCTTCAACAATGCTCTTCGCTCCACCAGGCGGTACCTCTTCTGCATGCTGGTGAATAATTTTAACAGTCCCTTGAATATTATCTTTTAATTCGATAAGGCAATCCGCCAACACTAAGAGGTATGCTGTATGTGCATCATGACCACAAGCATGCATAACGCCTTCATTTTTTGACTTAAACGGGACATCTGCCTCTTCTTTTATAGGAAGTGCATCAAAGTCAGCCCGAAGTGCAACCGTTTTACCTGGCTTTCCACCTTTGATCGTAACCACAATACCATGGCCATTACCTGCATTGGTAACGACTTCCACATCTTTGCCTTTGTAAAAATCGGCGATGTAGGCTGCCGTTTTCTCTTCTTTAAAAGAAAGCTCAGGATTCTCATGTAAATAACGGCGGATCTCGATCATCTCGTTTTCCCGTTCTTCCAACATCTTCATCAATTGGTCCTTCATGTAAATAATCTCCTTTCAAATCTATTGCAAGAAGGGCAACAACTAATTGCCCTGCTTAGCTAACCTGTTCTTCTTCTATATTTTTCTGGTGATTTGGAACGAGTATAATAATAGATAATAATGAAACAGCTGCAAAAGCTACATTCGTTATAATTCCGACTGTTGCAGCTAAATGGACATTACTTATCACTGCAACTGTACTGTATACCGTTGCGGAAATTGCAATACCAAAAGCGTTTCCTAAGGAACTTGCCATTTTATAAACACCTGAAGCTTCCCCAACCTTTTCGTCCGGTGCGGCAGAAACTGCTGTATCGGTTGATGGAGTTGCATACATACCAAGTCCTAAACCAAATAAAATAAATCCGACAAAGACGAGTATGGTGTAAATTAAGTCAGGCAAGAATGTTAATCCCATTAAAGCAACACCAACTAAAGTGATGGAAGATCCCCATATCATTGGTTTTTTTGCACCAGTCTTCTGCATCAGTTTTTCACCAACACGAATCATACCTAGCACGGCAACCAAATAACCAATAGATAGCAAACCGGACTGGAACGCAGTAAATCCGCGACCTACTTGTACATACGTATTAGCTACAATCAATGTACCTGCAACAGCATTCAATAAGAAGTTTGAAATCGTTGCACCAGTATACGGTTTGTTTTTAAATAGCTTAAAGTCAATAAGAGCATTACTTTTTTTGGATTCATACTTAATAAATGCAGCTATTCCGACTACAGCGACTAATGCTATAATTATCGTTGGCAGACTTGTCCAGCCTAAATCAGCACCTTGCGTAATAAGTATATTAACCGCGAGCATTGTAACGATAAATATTCCTAGTCCGCCGAAATCGAATTTAAATTTACCAGTTGTTTTTGCTTTGCTTTCTGGTACATCTCTAATTAACCACATCGCAAGCAAAGCGAAAATGATGGAGAAAATGAAAATCCATTTCCAGCCCATATACGTTGCAATAGCACCACCGGCAAAGGAAGTGATACCAGATCCACCCCATGAACCAATGGACCAGAAACTAAGTGCACGTTGTCTTTCTGCACCTTCAAAATACGCTTTCATCAAAGCAATGGTAGCAGGCATGATACATGCCGCAGACAAGCCTTGCAGTACACGACCGATAATTAGTAATGGAGCACCTTGTGCAAGCACAAGACACAGTGAACCAATGACACTTAAAATTAAACCAATATACGTTATTTTCTTCCTTCCAACTCTATCCGCTAAACCTCCTGCAACAACAATAAACATACCTGAAAAGAGAGAGGTTAAACTAATGGCAATGTTTAAAGTCCCTAATTCAACACCTAAATCCTGTTGTACGGCAGGTACAATATTTACCATCGCCTGAGCGAATAACCAGAATGTAATAACACCAAATACAATACCAATAATCATCTTATCTGTACCTTTATAGTTGGTAGCTTCCATGATGATCCTCCTTCTAGAACACTAATTTTTGTCTCTCGAGAAATAATGATTCAGTAAAATTTCGTTAATAAGCTGCTTATTGAGACAAAGTTTATTATAAAAAAATATATATAAACGTATAAGTTAATAGTTGTTCAATAATTGACGAAGTTTCACCCTCTTCTTTATGACTTGTTAAGGCAAGTATAAAATTCACCGTTATTTTTTTACATAAATTTAAAAGAACCAATGCCCCAGGCATTGGTTCTTTTAAAATAGTGCTTGTCATGTTATTATTTTTCTTATTTCAAAAAAATGGATAGCATTGAAGGTTAAATAGGAATAGAACGACCATTCTTTATCAAAGGTCTTATCAAACAGCTCTAAAGAGGGCTGGCTCGTTTCGATAATATATTGGATCACTTCCGCATCGATACCGAATTCACTATTTAATTTCCACCATTGATTATACAGTGCGCCATGATCCTTATCGAATATCCGTTTTCGGATTTGATACTGGCCAGGTTCCAGGTTAGATATGGTCACATGAATATCCTTATTTAATTTTTTTAACATGGTTTCTTCTGTAGAATAATAGGGGTTGATATTATTATAATTCATTAATACAAGCTGGTATCCCCATTCATTTTCTGTCATAACATATTCGTTGCCTTTTGCTATGATTTTTCCCCTAAGCCGCTGCAGAAATTGCATGGAAAAATATGCTGGCCGCTTCCCGCTGAAATAGTGATAAAGCTCCATTCCTTCTATACTGATGGCTCTGCTTTTCCCCCTGTTTTCATGCTGTTCCGTATTGATCCAAAAACCAATCGATTCTACTTCCTTTGCAACCATAAGTGCACTTTTAAATACCAGGGCCCCTCGAAAAAATGTCCCATTAGTATAACGGGTGTTTCCGGTTAGCGTATTCCAGCTGACAAGATGGAGAGGTTTTTCCTTATGATGCTTCCGTAAGAATCTTTTAAACTGTTCTGTTTTGTCGGCTATATAGTTTTCGGTTAGGGCAAATCGTTCATCATCAAGGCTTTCAAAATCTATAAATTCATTTTGATTTGTTTCATACCCGAAGAAATCTATCGGGACGTTTTTTTCCATCATCCACTCATGTTTCTTACTGTTCTTTGTTTCTTTATAGGAGAAGGGAAAGAATGTACCTATTTTTGTATTTGGAATAAGATCCTTTATCATTTGATATAACTTTAAATAAACGCGGCTCATTTCATTTTCACTGGCCGCTGTTGTAGATGGTTCATAAAACATAAATCTCCATGAATCTAGGAACCTTCTCCCATAGACATTAAGGCAATGTTTCAGAAAAGCCTCCAATTCTTTAAAATAATGCTGTTCATTTTCCGTAATTTCTTGATAATCTACTCTTACAAACAGAGAGATTCCATGTTTTTGCAAGAAGCTTAATGCAAAATCGGCATTGTAATAAGGTGAAGTCGTGGCAACAATTTCATCTGTTTCTACCGCAGGAGTAATTGTAGAACCATTGATTAAACGGCGAACACCTACATAATCCAGCCCTAGATCCTTATTTGTCATTAATAATTGAGATCTTACGTCTTCTCTTAATACTTCCCTTAACTCTCCAATGGAAAGATGATGTTTCGGTTTGACAATTTCCTCCATATTATCCCTGTTCAGGGAGACATCAATCCCTAATTCCTCTGAACGCCACTCCGCATTTTCATAGGAAACGGTGAGGTTCTCATTAAGTAATATGTGCAGCTTTTTCAAAATTTCAGTTGATTTCTTGGTCTCGAGCGTATCTTCCGTTTTATGGATCTTTACCACATCGTTTATATTCTTCTGATGTTTTTCACGATAAACCTTGGGTGTATCTTGATAAGTCGCTTTAAACAGTGTCGTAAAGGATTTGGCACTTGGAAAACCATTATTCATTGCAACCTGTCCAATCGGATGTGAAGTATAAAGCAAATCCTTCACTGCATGACTCAGTCGAATCTCCATTAAAAAGCGATTAAAACCGATATCCATTTTCTGCTTGAAATATCGGGACAAGTAACCTGCAGAAATATAAAATTTCTTTGCTGTTTCCTCCAGTGTTATCGGTTGTTTATAATTTTCTTCTATATGACTTATGATTTGCGTTATTCGGGAATTATCCGAAATATGCTTTTCCGTACTTAGGGCTTTTTGTTTGAAACCACGGATTAAAATAAGCAATATTTTGCTTAAATAAGACTGCATTTCTATCTTATAGCTTTCATCTTTTCGGAAGTTAGAAATTAGCATCTCTGCAAGCAGTTTCCGAATCGTCTTAACCAAATGGACACGACCCATATCAATTTCTTTGGAAAAGCATGCAAACCGATAATCCTGATATGCGGGGTAGTGCTCCTCCAGATATTTATTTGTTATGGTAACGACTAGTACACTATTGTTGTTACTGCCTTCAATTTGATAAAGCTGATTTTGATTGATAACCAATAGATCTTTTTCTTCCAAAGTATAATATCGGCTATTCGTTTCCACCGTCAGTTCTCCACTTATCACCATTATAACTTGAAGCCCCTGGTTCAATGTAGGGTTCAATAATTTAATTTCCTGTAAACTGATCATATAATCATTTTCTTGTATCATCTTGCTTCCTCGCTTATATTTCCGTCTTTTCAGCCTTGTACCGTTCACTGTATTATTAATCTATATTTTGGGCTCTGTGGCATGTTTTTTACTAGGTACATTAAGTTCCTCTTTCAAATTAATGTTAACTCAATTTTAACACCTATAGTATAAGAAAAACAGTGTTACTCGTACTTCGCGAATTTCCATTTTATAGTGTACTGCTGGCCGGATTACTGATAAGCCTCAAGCATCCCTGCCAGCTATGATGAGTTCGCTTTAAAATCAAATATTTTGCATTTCTGCTATCTAGTTTTCCATTATAGTAGACTCGGATTTTATATCTGAAGAAGGGGGAGTTAATAATAGCAACCAAAAATAGCTCATTTGTTCTATTTAAGCTTCTATTGATTAAATAGAAATGGTAAAATAATTCTAACAACTAAATAGGTGTAGTGAGCGGTTGGCCGGATCTCTTCTTATAAAGGGAGGTGGTTCTATGACGGCATTTGAGGCATTAAGTTTAGTAGCGCAATTTAGTTTATCACTAATAGCAACACTAACATTACTTGTATCTATTGTCGTCTACTTCAATAAAAAGAAGTAATCGCTCATTCCCTGGTTAGCGATTACTTCTAGGCCAAAACATATTAAGCTAGCCAACTGCTCTTTATGCAGTTAGTTGTTGGTACCGAGTAGTCTCCGCTGCTCGGTCCTTATTCTAATTATAGTATAAATTCATTTAATTATACTGTCAATTTAAAGATTTTTCCGGAGTTAACATAGTAAAAGTTCAATCAATGGGGTTTTGCTCTTCGCACCACTTATTGAGCACCACAAGGGCATGGCATATAGTTTCGCGACCGATTCGTTTTTTTACCGGCTGTTCCCCCCTATACTTATTACATTTTCATTAACTAAGTCTGCTTTAGTTGCACCTATACAAGTATGAAAGTTTATACTTTCTGGTCAAAAAAAGAAAAGACACTCATTAGTTTGAGCGGCTTTTACTATAAATCATTATTCGTTTAAATGTTGTCTCATTTTTTCATGCACTTTCTTTTCTACCTTTTTAACCTGAGCATCCTTCAACTTGCGTCTTGGTTTTGGATGGAACCATTCTAAATTACCATTACGGACCATTCCTTTATATTCATCCCCGTCAATCGTTAATTTGAACTGATGGACATCATGGGAATAATTCTCCAGTATGGGTTTGACTTCAATACCATCTACATCTTCTATGATATCATGTTCATTTAATAACCGATGAACTTCCGATTCAATCCATTCCAATTGCTTACTGTCAAGGTCCTGCTTCGGATGGGGATTAAGCCATTGAATTTCGTCTTTATGATAATTACCTTTGAATTCTTTTCCATTTATAGAAAAACTGAACCGATGGCGCTCATACGTCCGATCTTGATAAACTGTTTTCACTTCAAAATCATCGACCAATTTATACACCTCACAGATATAGGGTTTAAACGCATCACTTGATTGGGCATTCATTCTTTTCTAAACGAATGCAAGTTATCTATAGCGTAAGTATTCCCTATACCGATGTCAAATAAAAGCGTAATTTTTGGTTCTAAATTTTTTCAATACATATTTTTTCAATACATATTTCGTTAGGATCTGTCACGGGCTATCCTATCAATACCAACAATATCATATGTATGTTGCCCGACAATCCAATTGGTTTGCCGGGCTCTACAGTTTAAAGTTTAATATTTCCTTAGAAAACTCGGTTTAACGTCAAACCATTCCTGACTTATTACATGATGACATGCAGTAAAAATTCGTTCAATAACTTGTGTCGCGTTAGCCATCACCCTGATTGAAAGCCCCGGAACTACAAGCTTGGACAGTCCCGCTTTAAAATCACCTGTTTCACGATTAATCGTTTCATATAATTGATCAAGAAGTTTCGTATTCGTTTGGTGACCTACTACGATAAATGAACCCAGATGGGAATACCCCTCCATGAAGCCTAGTCCATCCATATATTTTTCTTTAGGGTCTAGTTTAATATGGTCATAAGCAACTAATTCATCATCCTGATAGATTTCATTTATCAATCGAAGCGAATCATAGCTGAAATGTTTTCCCTCCGGTGACCAGCCCGGTGTTAAAATATCCGTATATAAAAATGTGGCCCCTTTTTCCATTCGTACTACATTTTTTTGAAAATAGCGAGCATCTCTATAGGCTATTAACGGATCCGGCAAATATTCCAGGTAGCTGCCTTTTTTAAGAAATATCTCGGTTTCCTGGTAGGCATGCTTTGTCGGTGTTTTATATACTTTTGTCGCCGACTGGGTTGTGAGCGTTATTTTTGCTTGTTCCCCAAGCGAGACACGCATGCGGTAGGTATCACCATCCAAATACCCTCCACCAGGATTAAGTATATAGTAACAGGGGATGGCTGATTTATGATGATATACGGGGCGCATGATTTTCAACGCCCCTTGAAAGTATAGATTCTTTGTAACTGTCCTTCCTTGACGTGCTTCGACATCAAGTTCAAGAATGCCTGTCCAATTAGGCATCTTTCGCTAGTCCTTTTAGTAAAACATGACGCTTAACCCAATCAACAACTTCGTCAAGACCAGTATTATCTTTTAAATTTGTGAACACAAATGGTTTATGCCCCCGGAATACTTTCGTATCTCCTTCCATAACCTCAAGACGTGCACCTACATATGGAGCAAGGTCTGTTTTGTTAATGATGAAAAGATCCGATTTGATCATACCCTGTCCACCTTTTCGAGGAATTTTTTCCCCTTGGGCAACATCGATAATATAAATCGAGAAATCCACCAGCTCCGGACTAAATGTGGCTGCTAAATTGTCACCACCGCTTTCGATAAAAATCAGTTCAACATCTGGATGTTTATCCTGCAATTCTTCAATTGCCGCAAAGTTCATGGAAGCATCTTCACGAATCGCTGTATGCGGACAGCCACCTGTTTCTACGCCAACAATGCGATCCTCTGGCAATACCCCCGTATTCACCAAAATTTTAGCATCCTCTTTTGTATAGATATCATTCGTTATGACCGCGATGCTTACTTCATCTTTTAATTCCCAGGTCAATTTTTCCACTAACGCTGTTTTACCTGCCCCGACAGGTCCACCAATACCAATTTTAATTGTTTCCATCTTTTTCAACACTTCCTTTAATAAAAATCTTAATGAATAGTAACTTCATGACATAAAAATTCGAATGTTAACTCGTTCATGATGCATTTGTGATAACTCCAGCCCTGGGGAAACAATCCCAAAGTCGTCTTCACTCAGATCCATAATGTATTTGACCGCTTCCGTTAAATGATTCTGAAAGGTATAAATTATCTTCTGACCAGCTGTTTGTCCTAATGGGATTGCCCGTACTGCATTTTGAACAAGGCTAGTGATAGAGGAATATAAGTAATATAAAATGGTTGTTTCCTTTGGTACTTGCAATCGAGTAGGAGGGGGTGACTAACCCCCGACCTCTCACACCACCGTACGTACGGA
>NZ_LQNF01000030.1 GCF_001618145.1 Oceanobacillus damuensis | reverse complement strand
GTTCTGTATTTTGATCCTTTAACGATTTCTAGAGTTTCATCTAGAGGTTTCATCACTGCGGCCAGTTACATCGAACAAGAATTGGAACATTATGGGTATGAAGTCAGTAAACAATTTTTTGATATTGATAATCGGTTGCAAGGTCAGTTAGAAACTTCTACTCAAGACAGTGAATTTGCTATTAGAATTGCAACAGGCTCTTCATCCACTACCGAAGAAGGAACATTTGGTTCGGTATACCATTCTGGAAAAGGTGAACCGAGTGAATTTCCAGACGAAATTGAAGGAAACATCGCTTTAATTGAAAGGGGAGACTTCTCTTTCTGGGAAAAAGTTAATAATGCAACAGAAGCCGGTGCTTCGGGAGTGATCATTTATGACAATACAGATAGTCTTGTTCCTCCCACACCGAGTTTAGGTGGGAACTCAGCCTCTATTCCAGTAGTGGCCATTACCAAAGATGATGGAGAATCACTTTTGGAGAAAATGGAATCTGAAGAGGTGACAGCCACCATTAAAATAAGTGAAATTACCAATCAGACATCACAAAATATTATTGCAGTCAAGGAACCTAAGGGAAAACCTGACAATGATCATGATATCGTCTATGTTACTGCGCACTATGATAGCGTTCCGTATGCACCAGGAGCAAGTGATAATGCTTCCGGAACATCTGTTGTGTTAGAATTAGCAAGAATTATGAAAGGCTATGCAACTGACAAAGAGGTCCGTTTTGTGTTTGTTGGAGCAGAAGAAATTGGACTTGTCGGGTCTCGGTATTATGTTAGCCAACTTTCGGATGATGAATTAGATAGAAGCCTTGCAAATTTTAATTTAGATATGGTAGGCACCAACTGGGAAGAGGCAACTTCCTTATTTGTCAATGTAGTAGACGGTGCACCAAATCTAGTTTGGCAATCTACTAGTGATGCTGCAGAACGGTTAGGAAATGATTCAATAGTACTTTTTGAGCGAGGAGCATCCGATCACGTCGCATTTTACGAAGCAGGTATTGATGCAGCCAATTTTATTAGAAGAGAACCAGAAACTGCATCATTAGAACCATGGTACCATACTCCATTCGATACAATTGATAAAATCAGTCAGGAACGAATACAAGAAGCGGGAGAAATTATCGGTTCTGCTATATATGATGTTGTACGTAAAGAAACGCCTCAACGCAAAAGGAATCAAGGTGAGCGTAGGGATGAGGGAGATTATTTATTGAATGAAGAAGTCTATGTTGAATAGATAGGCATAAACCTAACTTAAAAAAGATTAATGGATAATAGCAGTGTTTGAAACAGATTGTTTACCTACAGACACTGCTATGAACGTGATAACAAAGGACAATTAATCAGGGGCCACGGGGAAAGGAAGAGACCAATGCAAAAAGCATCTAAAAAAGGTGCTTTTTGCTTTTTTCAGTGGTGAAGGCCCCCCAAAAATTTAATCAGGCTTCATAGAAGTGATTTTATAAGGAACAGCAAATAACCCGTCGTTTTCTAGCCATTCAGCAAAAAGGGCATCCTCAATTTTACTTATGCCATTGGCTGCTAACTGATTTATTAGCCATGGGTCGTCTTTGTTTATTTCATCTAAATTTTCCCTAATTAATACCCCGTCTTTAATTAATGTTATGGGCAGATAAACAGGGTGATTAGGCATATTAAAGTCTTGCAAGGTTGTTTTTTGGTATTTCGATTTTTTAAGGACACTGATAGATCCATTTGACTCAATAATTGCAAATGCTACCTCACGAATAGAGAAAATCTCACTTTGACGAAGTAAACTTTGCAGTTGATTAATGTTCATCCGACTTTTTTTTAACTGATCAAAGTCAATCTGACCATTTCGAATAACCACTGAAGGTTTACCTTCAAACATGTGCCTTAGTAATAAAGACTTTTGAGCAAGATAATCAACTAAAAATAATAAACTTCCCCATATAAGTATAGTAAATAAGATATAAATAATAGGTATATTCTTTTCATAGACAGCATTTCCTAACAATTCGCTTAAGACAATTGCTGATATAAAATGAAATGGAGTAAATTGGTCTATTAATTTCTTTCCTATGATTCTGATTAAGAGAAACAGCAAAAAAAACCCTATGATTAACTTAATAGACATTTGTATTAGATCCACTGTTTATTCCTCCAGGTAAAAAGTATTACACTATTATCTTTACCAAGATCTAATCGATAAATACAAACTTTGAGAGATTCAGTGAAGAGTGGGGGAGAACCGGAACCACGGGGACAGGAACCTTGGACCACTCTAAGCCTTAACGGGCTTGCGTAATCAACATTTTTGATATGTTTGGTATTCCAGGTAGATTGCAGGGAACTCTATGTAGCTCAGAATTTCATTGCCATTTTCCCTAGTATTATAGAAAGTAAATAATAATCCTAACCTCCCTCAACTACCAAGAACTACAAAAAACCAAAAATGGCCCAAGGTTCCTGTCCCCGCGGTTCACGCGGTCCACGCTCCATGCAAATAACTCTTGACATTTCACCCGAAATAATTGAGAATGATAATCAATCGCGTGGTTTTGGAGGAGAGAATAATTTGAAACAGGAAGAATTATTTGATGTGACAGTGATTGGCGGAGGACCAGCAGGACTTTATTCGGCGTTTTACAGTGGTCTAAGGGAAATGAAAACTAAAATTATTGAATATCAGTCGGTGCTGGGCGGTAAGGTCCATGTGTACCCGGAGAAGATGATCTGGGACATTGGAGGATTACCACCATTACCAGGTGCCAAACTGATTGATCAAATAACAGAACAAGGGCTCACATTTAATCCTACGGTTGTGCTGAATGAGAAAATTGAGTCAATCAGCAAGAATGATGAGGATATTTTTGTGCTGCAGGCAGCTTCTGGCCAAAAGCATTTCTCCAAATCAGTGATTGTAGCTGTTGGTGGAGGAATATTAAATCCGCAGCGGCTGAAGATTGAAGGAGCTGAAAGATTTGAAGTATCAAATTTAAATTATACAGTGAAATCACTGCAGCGTTTTAAAGATAAAACCGTTATTATCTCAGGTGGAGGAAATACGGCAATTGATTGGGCAAATGAATTGGTCAACATTGCCAAAAACGTGTATCTGACTTATCGGAAGGATGTCCTATCCGGTCATGAGGCCCAAGCTACCCGATTAATAAACAGTGATGCAGTTTGTTATTTTAACTGCTCCATTACCAAATTAATCTCCCAATCAAAAAAGGATCGAATTGAGCATGTGGAATTGACAAACCATCAGACAAATGAAACCTTATCCCTGCCAATTGATGAAGTAATTATTAACCATGGGTACGAGCGTGATACCTCGCTTCTTGAAAATAGCCCATTGAATATCGAAATGGCAGAAGGATATTTTATTGCTGGCAATGCCCAAAGTGAAACATCTGTTAAGGGATTGTATGCAGCAGGGGATATTTTGCAGCATGATGGAAAATTACATCTTATTGCCGGAGCTTTCCAGGATGCAGCAAATGCTGTCAATAGAGCAAAGCAATTTATACAGCCGGATGCCGAAAAGATTGGCATGGTGTCTACCCATAATGAAATTTTTAAAGAACGTAATCGCGCGATTGTCAAGCGATTGGTCAATTAAAAAAGGCCTCTGTTATATATATATAAAAGCCCGCACTTCAATATTTATAAGGTGCATCTATTAGAAACACAGATCAAACTCGTCTAAATCAGGCGAGTTTTTGTTGTTTCTAAATATATTAAAAATTAAATACATATGATATGCTGAACTAAACATTGTGAAAATTGTACGTAAAGTAATGGATTAGCGTCGTTTAATTAAAATAGGGGGAGTGAAATGATAAAAAGGAAAATAGTCTATTCTGTAATTTTCTGTTTAATTATGCTGGGTATAGTTGGTTGGTTTTGGACAGAAGGCTTTGGCTTTATTGACTCCAACGTCACTGGCGATTCTATTGAAGAAGCTATTTTTGAATATACATCAAATACGAGTCATTTGGATATGCAGGCAGGTATCCTGGAAACAGTAGAAATCGACAAGGGTACGTTTCTGGTTTTTACACAAAATGAAAATCTGGATGCGATTCATTCCAGCGTTGTAAGGAAAAAATGGAATGGTAAGTGGAAGGTGGCAACGATGTCGGGAAATGCGCCTATTGAGCAGCACCCTGGTGAAACAAACCCCTATTATTGGACCAGAATAGGGACAGATGAGGCTGCAGGATATTGGGGGGTCATTTACGATTCCAATGTGGAAACGATTGTATTAAAAAATAATAAGGAAGAAAGAGCAGATGTTTTAGATTTACCTGATTATCCGCCAATATGGTATAAAGTAAAGCCACATCCATCTGAGAATTTTAAAAATATAGATATGAAAGCTATTGATTCTAAAGGCGAGGAGGTTCCATGGAGCCCTATTGACTATTAAGGAACAGGGCAGCCGACGGCATCGGCATAACTGCCTGCCAAAAGACTTGGAAGATTTCTTGTCTGAATTTTTTTAATCTAGTAAATGGGGAATCTCAACCTTTTTACCGTCAATTAATCAATTAATATTTAAAAATTTACAGAATAGGTTTATAATTAAGAGATAAAGGGTTTTTATTGCTTTTGTTTTTAAAAACAGGAAAACAAGAGCGTGTATATATTTTCGTAAATTTAGTGGATAAGGAAGGATATAATGAGCGACAAACAAACACAGACAGACGTTATCTTAATTGGTGCCGGTGTTATGAGTGCGACGCTGGGGTCATTGTTGCAGGAGTTAGCACCTGAAATGGAAATTAGAGTGTTTGAGAAACTAGCAAAAGCAGGGGAAGAAAGTTCGAACGAATGGAATAATGCGGGCACGGGGCATTCTGCACTTTGTGAGCTTAACTACACATCCGAAAATCCGGATGGAACGGTGGATATAGGCAAAGCGGTAAACATCAATGAACAGTTTCAGCTTTCAAGACAGTTTTGGTCTTATTTGGTAAACCGCAAATTGATTGATAATCCACAAGGTTTTATAAGAGCTTTACCACATATGAGTATGGTCCAGGGAGAAGCCAATGTAAACTTCCTTAAAAACCGATTTAAAGCGTTATCAAAAAATCCGCTGTTTCAGGGAATGGAGTTTTCTGAGGATTCGGCAACATTGAAAGAATGGATGCCACTCATTATGAATGGCCGTACATCAGATGAACCGATAGCCGCCACAAAAATCGATTCTGGAACAGATGTCAATTTCGGGGCACTGACCCGAGCTTTATTTGATCACTTGAAGCGTTCCGGTGCAGATGTCAATTACAATCACACTGTCGAGGATATCCAACGTAATAGCGAGGGATTATGGGAAGTGAAGGTACATGATGTGGTTAACGGCAAGATTGAATACCATACAGCTAAATTTGTCTTTATCGGTGGTGGAGGCGGAAGTCTTCATTTATTGCAAAAAACAGGTATTCCGGAGTCAAAACATATCGGAGGGTTCCCGGTGAGCGGGCTGTTTATGGTATGTAACAACCCCGAAGTCGTGGAGCAGCATCATGCAAAAGTTTACGGAAAAGCTAAGCTTGGGGCTCCGCCAATGTCTGTTCCGCATTTGGATACCCGATTTATTGACGGCAAAAAATCATTATTGTTCGGACCGTTTGCCGGGTTCTCACCGAAGTTCCTAAAAACCGGTTCATTGCTTGATTTGATGACTTCCGTAAAATCGGATAATCTATTAACGATGCTGTCTGCGGGTGTGAAAGAGCTGCCGCTGACAAAATATCTGATTCAGCAAGTCGTATTGTCGAATGAAAAGCGTATGGAAGAATTGCGAGAGTTTATCCCTGAGGCGAAAAGCGAGGATTGGGGTATCGTCGTAGCCGGACAGCGTGTGCAAGTAATCAAGGACACGGAGGAAGGCGGCAAAGGGACACTTCAATTCGGCACGGAAGTTATCAGTGCAGCGGATGGTTCAATCGCAGCATTGCTAGGTGCTTCGCCGGGGGCTTCCACAGCGGTTCATGTCATGCTGGAAGTAATGGAAAGAGGTTTCCCTGAACAAATGAAAGAATGGGAACCGAAGATAAAAGAAATGATTCCATCCTATGGCATGTCACTTTCCGAAAACCCTGAACTTTACAGGGAAATTGAAGCTTCGATTGAAGAAACACTTGGCCTGAAAGAGGAAGAACGTGAATTGGTCATTTCCTGAATGGAAGAGAGATTTTCGTTCACTCTATGAAACCTGGAAATTAGTGAAAATACAAACAAAACCTTTAATCTTGCATGAGATTAAAGGTTTTTTCATTGGTATATAATAGGATGAGCAAAATCCAGGGATGGTGCCCTTATCCCAGGACCCGTTCACTTTCATATGATAGTATAGTCATAACAATCAATAATGAAGCATCACGTTATGGAGGTATACATATGTACAAAAAACTGTTCCTGCCTGTATTCCTTACTCTATTCCTCATCGCGACTTATTTAGACCTTAAATACAAAGGTTTGTTCTACCGCTTATTACCCGGGTCGGTTCAAGCTTATTGTAATGCCTTATTTGAAAAAGAATAATTAATGACGCGGCCTTGCCATATAGAGAGAGGCATTGGAATGAGACCCTCGCACGGTTTATTTGTTTACATTCTGTGGTTAAGGGTATTATAGTACGTACACTTAAATCATTAACAGGGAGGGGAAGGAGAACATGAAAAGTATTACCCCCGTTTTTTTATGGAGTGTTGCGCTTTGCTTGATAATCCTTATTTGGGGCGTTATCGCACCTGTAAATTTGGAGAGCGTATCAAACTCCGTGACGGCGTTTTTTTCAGATAATTTTGGCTGGTATTATTTATTGCTCGTCACAGTCTTATTGGTATTTTGTATCTATTTAATCTTTTCTCGCTTTGGAGATATAAGGCTTGGGAAGGATGGCGAAAAACCGGAATTTAATCTAATGAGCTGGTTTGCGATGTTATTTAGTGCTGGTATGGGAATGGGGATGGTGTTCTGGACCACCGCAGAGCCGATTTCTCATGCGTTTACGTCCCCGCCTAATGCGGAAGCTGGGTCTGCACAGGCGATTAATGAATCCCTTCAATATTCTTTTTTTCATTGGGGTGTGCATGCATGGGCCATTTATGCCGTTGTAGCACTTGTTCTCGCTTATTTTAAGTTCCATAAGGACTACCCAGGGTTAATCAGCGCCACACTCGTTCCATTATTTGGAGAAAAAGCAATGAAAGGCTGGATTGGGACTCTAATTGATGTGCTTGCAGTATTTGCGACTGTAATGGGAGTTGCTGCAACATTAGGATTTGGTTCAGCCCAAATTAATTCCGGACTGAATTACTTATTCGATATTCCCAGGAATTACGGCACGCAGTTAATCGTACTGATTATTGCCACTGTTCTTTTCATCGTGTCAGCGTGGAGTGGTATACATAAAGGAATCAAGTATTTAAGTAATGTAAATATGGGTCTTGGCTTTCTTTTATTGGGAATGCTTTTTATCGTTGGACCAACCATCTATATTCTGAATATGTTCGTCGATACCATTGGGAGCTATATCACAAATTTCTTTGAGATGAGTTTTAACTTGGCACCACAAGACGATGACGCACGAGGCTGGATCAATGCCTGGACTATCTTCTATTGGGCATGGTGGATCTCTTGGGCTCCGTTTGTAGGGATCTTTATTGCTCGTATTTCACGTGGCCGCACAATTAAAGAATTTATGATAGGCGTATTGTTCGTTCCGTCGATTATCTGTTTTATTTTCTTTGCCGTTTTTGGGGTGTCTGCGCTGAATATCGAGCAAAACGGAATTGCGGTACTTTCTGACTTGCCGATTGAAACAGCTACCTTTGGGGTACTGCTGGAATACCCATTAGGCGCGTTGATGTCATTTATTACGATTTTCGTTATTGCGATTTTCTTTATCACATCGGCAGACTCTGCCACATTTGTTTTAGGAATGTTAAGTTCCAAAGGTTCAGTTTCACCGAAAGGAAGCGTGAAAATCATATGGGGGATCATACTTTCCGCCATGGCCGCAATTATCGTTTATTTTGGTGGGACACAAGGATTGCAAAACTTTCTGATTATATCGGCATTACCATTTTCCTTTGTCATTCTGCTCATGGCTATTTCATTCTATAAAGCCGCAAGAATTGAAAAAATGAAGGAAAAATTAAAGCCGAAAGAGTCAAAGAAGACTGCACTTTCTAAGAATATATAAGAAAAAAACCATACATGAAGAACTCAAGGGATACGTCTGTTATCCGTTGAGTTCTCTTTTTCTTTCCCAAAATAAGTTCAATTACATATAAAAGTGAATGAAATCTTGATGTTGCAGGGAGATGCAATATTGTCACATCTAGTTTAATATGGTTTATGTGCAATAATACGTTTATGTAAAAATACAATTCAATCCATAAAAAAGGAGAGCCGTGTATGCTCCAATTTCCAATAGATGAACCAGTGATTATCTTCGCCATCGCAATGGTTATCTTTTTTCTATCTCCACTATTAATGAACAAACTTAGAATACCAGGAATCGTAGGGCCGATTCTTGCCGGGGTTATTATTGGCCCAAATGGGTTGAATCTTTTGGAAAGAGACCAAACCATTGTCTTGTTAGGTACGGTTGGCCTTTTATTTATTATCTTTATTGCAGGGCTTGAGCTCGACCTGGATGGCTTTAAAAAATATCGGAATCGAAGCATCTTGTTTGGATTACTATCCTTCAATATCCCACTCGTTCTCGGAACTGTTGTCAGTCTGATGCTCGGCTACAGTTTGCTTGCTTCGATTCTTATCGGATCTATTGTTGGATCTCATACTTTATTGGCATATCCAATTGCCAGCAGGCTTGGAATAACGAGAAACAAGGCTGTAACGACTGCCGTCGGTGGAACACTATTGACGGACACGCTTGCCTTATTGATTCTGGCTGTTATCACCGGGGCTGCGCAAGGCCAGTTAACCTATCAATTTTGGATTGAAATGATTATTTCTTTAACTGTATTTGTGTTTATTGTCCTCTGGGGAACCCCCATCATATCCAGATGGTATTTCCGTAATTCCCTGAATGATGGTGTGACAAATTTTACATTCGTAATGGTCATTTTGTTCATTTCCGCCTGTTTCGCCGTACTGATTGACATGCAGCCAATCATCGGGGCGTTTCTTGCAGGGTTGGCATTAAATCGCTTTGTACTTGATCATGGAACACTGATGAATCGAATTCGTTTTATTGGAAATGCGCTATTTATTCCGTTCTTTTTGCTGTCTGTGGGGATGTTGATGGACTTAAGTGTTCTATTTACAGATCCAAAGGCTTGGCTCGTAACAATAGCTATATTGATAGCGGTTTTCATTGGGAAATGGTCAGCTTCCATATTAATCAGCAAAATATATCGCTATACCCCGACGGAAAGGGAGGTCATTTTCGGACTCACTATTCCGCAGGCAGCTGCAACACTTGCATCGACATTGGTCGGTTTTGAAGTCGGATTGCTTGATCAGGCAACTGTTAACGGGGTCATTATCATGATTCTGATAACGTGCTTTATTGGTCCATATCTGGTTGAAAAGTATGGCCGTAAGCTAGCATTAGAAGAAGATACAAAAGAATTCGAGGATAAACAGGGGCCGGAGCGTATTTTAATCCCATTATCCAACCCGAATACCGCCCAAGCTTTAATGAGTCTGTCATTTATGATTAAACAGCCAAATGGAGAAGATCAGCCATTATATCCGTTAACCGTTGTAACAAAAAATGCAAAATCGGTTGAAGGTGAAGTCGCAAAGGCGGAAAAAATGCTGGGTCAGGCATTGACACACGCATCGAGTGCCGAAATTCCGGTAAGGCTAGTAACGAAAGTAGATAATAACATAACAGATGGAATTATCAGAGCCGTTGCGGAAGAGAGAATCAATACCATTGTAATGGGGTGGAACGCTGAAAGAAGTTCGAATAAACTTTTTGGCAGTGTTCTCGATCGTCTGATTGACCAGACAAATCAAACGATATTGGTTACGAAGCTTGACCATCCGTTGAACATAACAAGTCGGGTTGTGCTGATCATTCCTTTCGGAGCGGATCATAAACCAGGGTTTAAGGATGCATTAAGAAGAATAAAAATGCTGACAGCTAAACTCAACGCCACGTTAATGGTATTCGTAATCAGAGGCTCAGAAGAGATTTATGAAAGACATATGAAAGAAATCAAACCGAATTCCCCAACAACGCTCAAGCGCATCGATGGCTGGACAGCGTTACAGGAAAGGTATTCGGCAGAGTTGAAGGAAGATGACCTGGTCATCATATTAAGTGCCAGAAGAGGGACTGTTGCCTGGCATCCAAAGCTTGAGGAATTACCGAAGCGTTTAGCGGAAGTCAAACGCGATAGTTTCATCATTTTCTACCCTAGAGAAGAAATGGATATCGATTTAAGGGGCGCCAAAGGAATTGAAGTTCCTAAAGAGGTATTGCGCAGGAAAGATTATGACGGGAATTAGTCATGTTAAACTTTGATAAAAAACGACAGCTAATCAAGAGACCCATAGCCGATAACTAGTTTCTCGGCCATGGGTCTCTTTGTATATTTTTCAGGTTATCTATATTTACTATTCTAAACCGATTAAAATAAAGCACTGGTCATCATTTTTAAATCGATTGTCTCCTTCCGTTTCAAGGGAGTATATTATCTTTTCTTTAAAACGATTTAAGGCCAATGATTTATTTTCCTTTAACAGGCTACTGAGGCGCGTTAAACCAAGCGGCTCAGATACACCGTCCGTGTAAAGCAAAAGCTTGCTTCCTGGCTTATAGGTAATCGTTTCGGATTTAAAATGAATACCTTCCAATGATCCGATCGGCGGTGTCATCGCACCAAATTCCTGTTGGATTCCATTAGAATCCTGATAAATGGCAGGTGGATGGCCGGCATTCGTATATTCAATCGTCTGTTTATTCGTATCAATAAGCAGATAAATGGCTGTACAATAATGCCAGGCTTCTTCATTGCTTTGAAATAGGTGGTGCAGGTGATTATCCAATTCCTTCATGACGAAATCTGGAGCAGAACCTTTTGAAACCAATTTTTGAAACAAGGATTGGAGAGACATTGTTATCAGAGAGGCAGATATACCATGTCCCATTACATCCAGCAGGATTACCCCGTACTGGTGCTTGTTTATTTGATAGAAACCATACGTATCACCGGACAATTCACTAGATGCCCTGTAATAGGAATCAATTTGAAGATTCTCATTGTATATTGGTGCCGTTAAGGAGGTTTCCTGTATTTTCTTGGCAAGCTTCAATTCTTCTTGTGTCTCTATTTTATACTTTTGATTTTGCTTATTGACTTTAAGAAGCTCCTCTTGTTTTGCCTCCAGCTTTTTAAGGGCAGTCTCCAATTGGGCGTTTGCTTTGCTCTTTTCATTGGAAGCATCTTCAGCCAATTTTCTGGCGATGATCAATTGGTTCTCATATTCACTTCTTCTCCGCATTGGAATAATTACACATACGATTACAGTGTTTCCGTTATTCCTATTTAGGGAAGCGTTAATCAGGACGGGTACTTCCTCACCACTTCTCGGTGCCAACGACAGGTACATTTCTTCAACAGTATGCTCTACCATTATCAATGGCATGAAATAAAGCTGAAGAAAAACACGAGCGGAGGCTGTTAAGATAGAATTGATATGTTGTCCAACAAGCTGATCGGTGTTTTTGTAGCCGAGCAAATGAATTAATGTCTGATTGATAGATAGTACGGTGCCATCCTTTGATAGATTCAGAAATCCACAGGGGGCATCATTTAATTGTTCGTCCATTAAATAAGGCCACCTTCTGGGACTGCTTCATATGGAGTTCCTTCCAAATAATCTTGAATCATTTGTATTGTCTCTTCTGGGTGACTCATATGCGGACAGTGCCCTGTTGCTTTCATGTATGCAATTTTACTGTTTGGAAGATGTTCATGCATATATTCGCCTACACTTTCAGGGGCGATAATATCCTCCGAACATTGCAGAATCAAAGATGGTACAGTAACTTTTGGCAAGTCTTTACGGTTATCCGAAAAGAAAGAAGCTTCGGCAAATGTACGGGCAATAACCGGGTCTGTAGAACAAAAGCGATCTTCCAGTTCACTGGCTACATCGGACCGCTCCGGATTGTTGATGATCGTGGAAGCAAAGACATTTGCCCAGCCGATATAATTCCTATCCATCATATCAATCAAACCTGTCAGATCCTCTTTTTCAAAACCGCCAAAATACGCTGGCGGATCGTTAAGGTAGCAAGGGGATGGTCCGAGCAATATAAGCTTAGAAAAGTACTCAGGGTGCTGTAAGGATGCAAGGATACCTATCATACTGCCAACAGAATGGCCAACAAATATAGCATCCTTTAAATCCAGGGCCGAGCAGACATCCAATACATCCTGTGCATAACCGGAAAGGGCACTGTATTTCTCTGGATCGAATGCATTTACATCTGATTTTCCTAACCCTACATAATCAAACAAAATGACTTGATAATCATTTGTGAATGATTCGGATACGGAGGTCCAGACGGTTTGGTCACACCCAAACCCAGGAGCGAATACGAGAGGCTGTTTTCCTTTTCCCATAACATTTACATTGTTTCGCTTTAAAATATTGTCGGTCATATTAAAGGCCCCTTTCGCTAAATATCTATATTAAAGTGCAAACGTAATTTTAACGTATTATAAGGTCTATCATAACATTTGCCAAGGTAAAAAAGTAACGATAGGCTTGATTGGGAATGTTCAAATTGACCTTTTTGATTCAAAAATGGTTAATAGCTCATCCTAACTTGTATAATGTAATAATATCACTGGAAATAATAAAAAAAATACTTTATAGAATGAGGCAAAAATGATGAGCGATCGAGACTTTGCAGATTATCCATTAAGTGAGGAAATAGTAAGAGCGATAAAAGGATTAGAATACAAGACGCCGACGGAGGTCCAGACGAAAGTCATACCACTTGCATTGGACAGGAAAGACCTTGTTGTAAAATCACAAACAGGAAGTGGGAAGACCGCATCGTACGGAATTCCAATTTGTGAATTGGTCGATTGGAAAGAAAATAGACCACAGGCATTGATTCTAACTCCGACAAGAGAGCTTGCAGTTCAAGTGAAGGAGGACTTCACAAATATAGGAAGGTTTAAGCGGATTAAGGCAACAGCACTCTACGGAAAACAACCGATTGCCATTCAAAAGACGGAATTAAAACAGAAAACACATGTGGTTGTGGGCACTCCGGGACGTGTTTCGGACCATATTGAAAGAGGCACCTTGCATTTGAATAAAATCGACTATCTGGTTATTGACGAAGCAGATGAAATGTTAAACATGGGTTTCATCGAACAAGTGGAAGACATTATAAAAGAGCTGCCGCAAAATCGAGTGACAATGCTGTTTTCGGCAACACTTCCTGAGGCCGTGAAGGATTTAGCCCGTAAGTATATGAAAACACCTGCCGATATTTCGATAAAAGCAACAGGACTTACAACGGAAAAAATAGAGCACATCCTGTATGAGGTTCCGGAAGCGGATAAATTTATGAGGCTTACTGACGTAACAGTCGTTGAAAACCCGGATAGCTGCATCATTTTCTGCCGGACAAAAGATCGGGTAGATTCGGTTTCAGATCAATTAAAACGAAAAGGCTACAGCTGCAGTAAAATCCACGGGGGAATGGAACAGGATGAGCGACTTGCTGTAATGAATGGCTTCAGAAAAGGAGAATTCCGCTATTTAGTTGCTACGGATGTTGCTGCCAGGGGGATTGATATTGATAATATTACACATGTTATCAATTATGACCTGCCTTTAGAGAAGGAAAGCTATGTCCATCGTACCGGCAGGACAGGACGTGCAGGTCAGAAGGGAAAAGCCATTACCTTTGTTACACCATTTGAAGATCGATTTTTGAAAGAGATTGAAGAATATATTGGTTTTGGAATACCGAAAATGGCACCTCCGTCAAAAGAGGAAGTGACTCGAAAACGGTCTGCCTTTCAGGAAAAGATGAAGATGTATCAAGAAGTTAAAAAGTCAAAAAGTGAAGAGTTAAATAAACAGATTATGAAGTTGTATTTTAATGGCGGAAAGAAAAAGAAGCTTAGAGCGGTTGATTTCGTCGGCACCATTGCTAAGATAGATGGAGTGACAGCTGATGATATTGGTATCATAACGATCATGGATACAGCAACCTATGTGGAAATACTGAATGGCAAAGGCCCGCTGGTACTGAAAACGATGAAACATACAACCGTAAAAGGAAAACAATTGAAGGTCTATGAGGCCAATAAATAAAATTTGAATGAATTTATAAAGCAGGTGTTCTATGGAAGCATTCGTATTTATTTTGATAATATTAGTGGCCTCCATACTACAAACAAGTACAGGGTTCGGTTTCTCAATCCTTGCTACCCCTTTTCTTCTTTTATTATATGAACCAAAGGAAGCCATACAAATCAACCTTGCACTTTCACTCGTCATCTCTATTTCCTTAATAGCGAAAGTCAGAAAAGATATGGATCGGGGTATACTAAAAAGGTTTATAATTGGAAGTGCTGCCGGTCTGCCGATTGGGATCATTGTTTTTTTGATCATCGATATAAATAAGTTGAAATTGGGAGTAAGCCTGATTGTCCTTGTCCTGACATTTATGCTTATGCTGCAGTTTCGCATCAATCAAAATAAACAGAGGGACATGATTGTCGGTGGGCTCTCTGGAACGTTAACAACAAGCATCGGTATGCCTGGGCCGCCTTTGTTGCTGTATTTTTCAGGCACAGATACGAAAAAGGAAAAATTAAGAGGCACAACACTGGCATTCTATTTGTTTATCTATTTCACGAGTCTGGTAATTCAAGTTGTTTTTGCCGGAACAAATAAAACAATCTGGATTTCCAGCGGACTGGCTTTACCGCTTGTACTGATTGGCTTGTATTTGGGACAGCGTCTATTTAAGTGGTTTAACCAGCGGGTCTTTCAGTTGGTTATTTATATTATCTTGTTGTTTACAGGGGTGTATCTGTTGATTGAGAGCTGGCAATAATTGTTTGTCGAAGTCTGGAAAAATATGATCGTAATGGAAGGACCCTCACAATCTGAAGGACAAAATACCTTAATGTTACTTATGCAAAAAATGTTAAAGGACAATTCAATAGAAGGGTGAAGGATGACCTGCACTAAGCTGGTCATCCTTTTTGTTGTGCTCATCCCCTGATTCAATCCTTATGGCACTATGTATCTTACATATAAAGCATGTTAATCGATTAAATCGTACTGTTTTAAGAAAAACAGTTAAAAAAACAGTGCTTTCTACCGATATATTAATTATTGATGCTCTGGTTGTATGGAAAAACTTCATAAAATCTGGGGCAATAAGATATAGAGAAAATATTGAACAACGAGGAGTATACAATGAAAAGATTATCATTCAAGTCAATCAGAACAAAAATATTATTTGGGTTCATAACAGTTGTTTTATTTGTACTCGTATTAAACTCCATAACAAATCTATCTATCTTTACTTCCAATAAGCAAACGGAAGAGATGGTTGACCACCATCTTGAATTACTGATAGTGGATAAGGAATTGGAAACAGACCATGCAATGCGAACTTCCTTCCTCCAGTCGTATCTGCTTCACGGTGACCAAGGTTCCAAGGATATGTTCCTGGCCATGGGGGAACAGACAAGCGAATTGGAAAATCGGCTGCTTGAACTGGATAACTCAGAAGCAACACAAGCCCTTGTTGAAAGAAAGCAGGATTGGAGTGAGCTTACGCTTGAAGTAATTGATTTATATGATGCAGGCAATGAAGACCAGGCATTGGATATTATGAGCGGGGAAATCATCGCTATAGCGGGAGAAATCGTCACGCAATTTCAGGAAAGAGCTAACAACCAGGAAGCATATATAAAAGAGCTCGGTGGCGATGTCGTTGAAACGGGCAGCAATACGTTTATAGTCAGCTGGATTCTTACCATTCTTGTAATTGTAGCAGCTATAGTTGTTGCTTTGATTACTTCCCGTTCGATTTCCAATCCGATCAGGTCGGTGATGGATCGAATGAATAGTATTGCGGATGGGGATATCAGCAGAGAGCCGCTTGAAGTAAGGACGAAAGATGAAGCAGGGCAGCTTGTTATTGCCACGAACGAAATGAGCAGGAAAATGAAGGAACTGCTTACAAAGATTTCTGCTGTATCGGAAACCGTATCAAGACAAGGCGTGGAATTATCAAATTCTGCAAATGAAGTGAAAGCAGGGTCCGATCAAGTTTCCGTTACGATGCAGGAATTGGCTACTGGCTCTGAAACACAGGCCAATAGTGCCAGTGACCTAGCCTCTGTGATGGCGGGCTTTACCGTAAAGGTACAGGAAGCTAACGAAAAAGGCGAGAGAGTCCATCAATATTCCGGACAGGTACTTGACATGACTTCCAAGGGCAGCGAATTAATGCATAATTCCACACAACAAATGGTGGAGATTGATCATGTCGTAAAAGATGCTGTAAAGAAAATGCAAGGTCTGGATACACAAACACAGGAGATTTCCAAGTTAGTATCCGTCATTGAAGAGATTGCAGCACAAACGAATTTACTCGCATTAAACGCAGCTATTGAAGCAGCGAGAGCGGGTGAGCATGGGAAAGGCTTTGCCGTAGTGGCAGATGAGGTTAGAAAATTGGCGGAACAAGTTTCCAATTCGATCACAGACATTACTGGAATTGTCAGCACCATCCAACAGGAATCTGCAAATGTAGCTGATTCATTAAAAGGTGGCGTGACAGAGGTAGAAAAAGGAACAGAGCAAATCCAAACTACTGGTAATACGTTAAATGAGATAGGTAAATCCGTCACAAGAATGTCTCAGGAAATTAATGAAGTATCGGAAAACCTATCAAATATTGCATTAAGTACAGAGAAAATGAGTGGGGCAATTGAAGAGATTGCATCCGTCTCCGAAGAAGCTGCTGCTGGAGTGCAGCAAATTGCCGCGTCAACGGAACAAACCAACAATTCGATGGATGAAATTACCGGAAGCACGGCCCGGTTATCTAAATTGGCGGAAGAACTGAATGGTTTGGTCCGACAGTTTAAAATTCATTAAAGGAACAAGAGAGAATCCGGCATATTCGGGTTCTCTCCTTTAGTTTCTGGCAAATTCACCTTCAACCTCCACCGTTTCGAAAATATTAATAAAAGCCTTCTTATCATGTGAACGAACGATTTGCTTAATTTGCAGTGTTTCATAGCGTGTCACTACCATCATCAAAATCTGTTTGGACTCTTTTGTATAGCCGCCATATCCTTCTGTAATGGTAATCCCCCGGTAAATGGACTGGAGTAGCTCTTCACGGATGGCTTCCCCTTCTGTTGTAACAATCTGCATTGTCAATTTAATTTGGCTGGTATGAACTTTATCAATCATTTTTCCGGTTAAATAGATGGACAATAGTGTATATAATGCGATATCCCATCCAAAAACATAACCTGAAATAAGCACAATGATACCATTCATAGCCGTGAGAAGAAGCCCAACGCTGACATTACTGTTACGTGAAATAATAATCGCGATGATGTCCAATCCACCTGATGTGCCAGCAAACTTCATAATGGTTCCTATACCGATTCCAGCAATTGCCCCACCGAAAATCGCTGCCAGCAAAATATTGTCTGTCAGGAATACTACTGGCAGGATGTATAAGAAGAATGAGAGTGTGACTACGCAGACCAATGTATTGATCGTAATTTCTTTTCCCAGCTTGTAGTAGCCTAAAATGAGCAATGGTATGTTCAGAAGAAAATTTAACACACCAATATCAAATGGGGTGAGGATCCCAATGAGAATCGCTATCCCGCTGATCCCACTGCTTAATATTTCAAAAGGTACAAGGAAAAAATTAAAAGCGAACGCAATAATTAGCGAACCAAGGATAACCATAAAATTTTTAAACAATCGTATCCCTCCTGAACGATGTAAATTACCCTGAAGTAAGAGGATGTTGTTCCTGTTAGAATATACTACCCGAAAAAAGTTTTTGTGTCAGTAACTATTTTGTTTCCAATTCTGGCACTAGCTTATTTAACATATGATATGATTTTAAATAGAATAGCAAAGATAGCGGGGAACTTCCATGATAAATATAAATCTGGGATTATAGGCCTTGAAGCAGTGAGAAGGATTTACGTAAATGAGAAAGAATCCAAGAGCTTCAGCAGAAAAAAAGACATATTCAAGGAAGATGATGCAGTACAGCAGGTGCTTTAAGAGGTTACCTGGCGAAAGATATTTGAGATATGTAAAAGGAGTGTTTTCATGGACAGCATCATACAGAGGGATTTTGCCAATCTTGAAGCGAAGGATAAAAACATACAATACGAGGCATACAACCATATTGTTGAAGCAATTGACCATAAGGTTGACTGGGCTTATGAAGTTTGGGATGAGCTCGTAAATGGTCTTCGTTCATCGGACAACCATAAGCGATCTCGATGTGCACAGTTTCTTGCAGGACTAGCTAAAAGCGACCCTGATAAACGGATAATGACCGATTTTCCAGCTTTATGGCAAGTTACCAGGGATGAGAAATTTGTTACCGCGAGACATGCATTGCAATCGATATGGAAGGTCGGACTGGCGGGTGAAGAGCAGCGGGAAGTGGTAATTCAGCATTTTGTCGACCGATTCAAAAATTGCCAGGATGAAAAAAATTATACACTGATCCGGTATGATGTGATTGTAGGTCTCAGAAACCTGTATGATGAATTGAAGAATGAGGAAATAAAACAGGTTGCCCATGGGTTAATAGAAATAGAGGATGATCAGAAGTATCAAAAGAAATATGCAAAAGTTTGGAAAAATATATAGGCTATGGAATTTTTGATTTCCTGTAGCTAAATTAAAACCTATCCCCCAGCAGCCTGAATGCCATATCCGGGGCATTCAGGCTGCTGGGGGATAGGTTTTTTAATAAGCTTCACACTCTAATTTACCTCATCTTCCATCGATGGATCTTCCATCATGGGGTCTTCCGGATTCTCGCCGTCCTCTGCTGCACAACCGACCATAACTCCAGCTGAAAGGATTGCTACCATCATTGCAAATGTCAGCTTCTTCACTTTCATCGTGATCACCTCTCTTGATCAAGTTTTTAGATACCCATAGTACAGTACCACAATTGACAGAAAATTAAACATGATTAGACTATTTTAATTATTTCCTGTTAAATAAGATTGGAGGCGTGTTGCATTAACAAATCCTTGTACTTCTATATGTGTAAATTTTAAGTAAAAATTAAAAATACAATAGACTTATTATTTGTTCATGTTAATATTTATATATAGAGAGATCAAGGAAGGCGGGGTTTCAGGTGAAAATTTGGATGAGAAAAATAGCGGTTGTTCTTGTTACAATTGCCACATTGGGCATTTATACGCCGACCGCCCTTCTAGAAGCGAATGCGGATGAAGACAAGGATACATTATCCTCAAAAGCTGATGTGAATGAAGCTGTCTCAGACTCCACGGAAGCGGAACAGATTGATTTTAATATAGCGCCGGACAAGCCCTCAAGCAGAGACTATATTGTGAATCAGCTCACTGAGAAGGCGAAAGAACAAACCATAACGAAATTTGGACCAAAAATTGCAAGTCGGGTGGAAGATGAATTCACATCCGTTATCCTTCCAAATATAGAAGCAGTACTGCAAACGATCGTGGAAAAAAATGCTGCGGATGAATATACTTATTTTGCGATCACCGAAGAACCTGCGAAGGGCTATGGTGAACGTATTTTTAATGTTTATGACAACAAGAAGGCTGAAGATGTAGCAAAGTTCCATGTACGCCGTGATAATCGCCCGATGGAAGGCTATTACTTTAATTTTCACTATCATTTAAGCAGTGACGGGTTTAAAGAACATCATGATATTGGTGACATCTTTTGGGAAAAAAATACCCCACCGAAGTGGATGGCTTAAAATCATGGGTTCCATTGGCTCTCACAAGGAGAGCCCCTGCCCAACACGGGAGAGGCGGTCCCTGACTCGGTAGAGCACCCGTCAAACATGGGAGAGGCGGTCCCTGACTCGGTAAAGCCCCCGCCCAACACGGGAGAGGCGGTCCCTGACTCGGTAGAGCACCCGCCCAACTCGGGACACGCACCCCCTCACCCGGTAGAACCCGTCCCAAACTCGGGACACGCACCCCCTCACGCCAATTTCTCCAACAATACTCCAATTTTTTCGTTATTGACGACCTGATCTGCATACAAGTCCATATCCGTCTTTTCCTGATTAACGATTACTAATCGGGCACCATTTTCTTTGGCGATAAGTGGAAATTGATTCGCTGGTGTTACGCTTAATGACGAACCTAAGACGATAAACAGGTCGGCTCTTTGCGTCTCCTCAAATGCAGCCTGGAAAGCATCCTCAGGTAATGTTTCACCGAACAATACGATGGATGGACGCAAGATACCACCACAGTCACAATGATATTCATTCCGGATATATTCCTTGCTGTCATATCCCTTTCTGCATGTTTGACAATGCAGTTTTTGCAGTGTTCCATGGAGTTCTGCTACCCGTTTACTCCCTGCCATCTGATGAAAGCCGTCTACATTTTGCGTGATAATTGACTGTATGATTCCCTGCCTTTCCCAATCGGCCAAAATATAATGTCCCTTATGTGGTTTGTATTCCTTTACTCCAATGACACGTTCACGATAAAACGCCGTGAACTCCTCTATATTGTTATTCAATGCATCTGTACTGGCAATTTTGCTTGGATCCTTTTTCTTCCATAAACCATTGTTTGACGAACGGAAATCAGGCAGTCCACTCTCCGTCGACATCCCTGCCCCGGTAAAGACAACGGTATAATTCGCTTCATTCAGTAATTTTTTCAGCATCGTATTCCCTCCGCAGCTGTTGATTGGTTTTATTATACAATGATACCCGTTTACACAGCTATTATTATTGACATGAAAAAATGGATATGGTATTAAGATTATAGGGATTAGCACTCTGAGCGAGAGAGTGCTAAAATATTTAATTTTGTAGGAGGAGAGTAAAAAATGGGAAAGAGAAAATTTAAAGCAGAATCCAAAAAGCTATTGGATATGGTGATCAACTCCATTTATTCGCAGCGTGAGGTATTCCTGAGAGAGCTTATTTCCAATGCGAGCGATGCAATCGATAAAATTTATTATAAAGCACTGACTGACGAGAACCTGACATTCAATAAAGATGACTACTACATAAAAATCGATGCAAATAAGGATAGCAGAACGTTAAAGGTTATTGATACAGGTATCGGAATGACGAAAGAAGATCTTGAAAACAATCTTGGAGTCATTGCCAAAAGTGGTTCCCATACATTTAAAGCGGAAAATGAGATCAAGGATGGTCATGACATCATTGGACAATTTGGTGTCGGATTTTATGCTGCCTTCATGGTAGCCGAAAAAGTAACGGTTATCAGTAGATCCATAGACAGTGATGAGGCCTTCAAGTGGGAATCCAAAGGTTCTGATGGCTACTCGATTTCACCTGCCGAGAAAAGTGAAGTAGGTACAGAAATCATCCTTCATATTAAAGAGAATGAAGAAGATGAGAACTATGATGAGTTTCTGGAACAATATCGTCTGAAACAGATCACCAAAAAGTACTCCGACTTTATCCGCTACCCAATCAAAATGGACATCGTCGAAAGCAAGCCGAAAGAAGACAGCGAAGATGAGTATGAAGACGTTATTGAAGAACAGACGTTAAACACGATGGTTCCTATCTGGAAAAAGAATAAAAGTGAGCTGACAGATGAGGATTACGAAAACTTCTACAACGAAAAGCATTATGGCTTTGATAAACCATTAAAACATATTCATATCAATGTTGATGGGAATGTACGATATAATGCGATTCTCTATATCCCTGAGAATGCCCCGCATAATTACTATACAAGAGAATATGAAAAAGGTCTGGAGCTTTATTCCAATGGCGTTTTGATTATGGAGAAATGTGCTGATCTGCTCCCTGACTATTTCAGCTTTGTAAAAGGGATGGTAGACTCTGAGGATCTTTCTCTCAACATTTCCAGAGAAATGCTGCAGCATGACAGACAACTGAAGCTTATTGCCAAAAATATCAACAAAAAGATTAAAACACAATTGCTCAGTGTCCTTCGTGATGAAAGGGAAAAATATGAGACATTTTATAAATCCTTTGGCCAGCAGTTGAAATATGGCGTATACAGTGATTACGGCCAAAACAAAGACCTGTTGCAGGATCTGTTGCTGTTCTATTCTTCCAAAGAGAAGAAACTCGTAACACTCGAGGAATACGTATCCAGAATGCCTGAGGACCAAAAGTATATTTACTATGCTACCGGTGACTCTAATGAAAGAATAGAAAAGCTGCCTCAAACAGAACTTGTTGCAGACAAAGGCTATGAAATCCTCTACTTCACAGATGAAATTGACGAATTTGCAATCAAAATGCTGATGAATTATAAAGAAAAAGAATTCAAATCCGTTTCAAGCGGTGACTTGGGAATCGAGGATGACGAAAAGGACTCAACGGAAGAGGAAGCGAAAGAAAACAAAGATCTGTTTGAAGCGATGAAAGGAATCTTATCTGAAAAAGTAAAAGATGTACGAGCATCCAAACGACTGAAATCGCATCCTGTTGTCCTGACTGCGGACGGAGAAATTTCACTGGAAATGGAAAAAATCATTAATGCAATGCCGGATGATCAAAATATTAAAGCTGATAAAATCCTTGAAATCAATACAAACCATGAAGTTTTCCAGACACTTAAAAACGCGCAGGAGCAAGATGAAGATAAACTTAAGCTGTACACAAACTTGCTGTATAACCAGGCACTTCTTATCGAAGGCCTGCCAATCAACGATCCTGTAGAATTTACAAATGATATTTGTAAAGTAATGGTTTAATAAAAGATTGAAGTAATTCCCTTGCCTGATTCCTCTTTGGCAAGGGATTTTCTTAAGCAAAAGTATAGAAATATCCCTATCTGCCTAGGTGCAACTAACGTTAACCCCCGTTAACTTTTTGACAACCAAGTTTTTTTAAGCAAATACGAATGTTCCTGTATAGTTAACGAAGCATTCATTCGCCTTATTGGTCAGCTGCCTAAGAACCCTCTTGTTGCAAAAACCGATAATACCATTCCATTAACAAAGGACAATTACCGCAGTACAATTCTGTAAAGCCAATATAAAAGGAAGTGGATTAAAGCATAAAAAATAGGGAATACAATAAAAGGTAATGAAATGATGCTGATAAAACAGCTGATGTTCTGTTGAATCCCCAAAAAGGCCAGCTCGTGCGATTAAGAAATAAAGATCCATAAAGGCCCGCAAATTTAGGGTTTTATGAATACATATGTCTCATTCATAAAATAGACAAATTTCCCAAAGAAAAGTGACACGATGTCATTAAAAGGATTGACTAATGACATTGTGTCACTTACTATGAAAGTATACAACATGACATTGTGTCACTTTTGGGAAATACGGAGGAAGAAAATGCCTAAAAAAACATTTTTTAATCTGCCGGAGAATAAAAGGGGAAAATTGATTGAAGCGGCTGAAAAGGAATTTTCAAGGGTCCCGTTATCACAGGCCTCCATTGCTAATATAGTAAAAACGGCCGGAGTGCCAAGGGGAAGCTTTTATCAGTACTTTGAAAATAAAGAGGATGCCTTCTACTATTTGCTGGAAGCGCAAACGAACAAAAGGAAAGCTTTTTTTATTCTTTCTCTTCAAAATAATAACGGCGATATTCTTGCAGCGATGGAGGACTTGTTCCGACTGATGCTGAAGGAGCTTGGTCAAGAGGATAACGTGAACTTTTTAAAAAATGCTTTGATGAATGTAACACATGAGATAGAGGATATATTCACAAAAATATTTGATGAAAAGCACTCAGGCAGAAGCTCTCTGATGGAAATAAAATGCCTTATCGATAGAGAGAAGTTAAACATTTCGGATGAGAGAGAGTTCTTTCATATAATGCAAATACTGACATCCGTTACATTCAGGAATTTGGTGGATAAATATTCAAGGAATATTTCCGATGACGAAGCATTGGAAAACTTTATGATTGAAATGAATCTGCTGAGAAAAGGTCTCAGCAAGTAAACTATTATTAATCTTTGGAAATGGGGTATGATAAATGACAGTAACAATTTATGGGGCTGCCTGTTCGTCCACAAGAAAAGCGAAACAATGGTTTACAAAACATGAGATTAATTATGAGGAAAGAAATGTGATGAAAGAAGCATTGACTGTAAATGAGCTGCAAAGTATCTTAAGGATGACGGTTGAAGGCACAGATGAAATCATCTCCACAAGGTCGAAGGTGTACAAAGATTTGAATCTGGATATCGAATCATTGGCACTGCAGGAGCTGATTGAACTAATCCAGGAACATCCAAGACTTTTAAGAAGCCCGATCATGGTGGATGAGAAGAGACTTCAGGTTGGCTATCATGAGGATGATATCCGCCAGTTCCTGCCAAGAAAGACGCGGGAATACCAATGGCTGCAATGGAGAACAAACCATCTTAGTCTTGCAGAAAGCTAGAAAAGTTTAGGAGACTTATCAGTATGAGGTATGTCGTGGAGGGTTTACATGAATCTGATTGCAGAACAGCCGTACATAAAGATTGTGCGTGAAGTAAACAGCATTGAACAAATCGATATTGAACATCAGCGGAAGATGTATCTATATGAGGAAAAAATCGTGACAGAGCACAGGGAATTTTCCATTGATGATGTGCTCGATATTTCCTACCGTTTTATAGGTATGGATGGCGGTTTACTTTACTTGCATACCATTTATGGTGCCTATTCCTATATCGTAAAAAATTCTCCAGAAGCTTTTGTGGAAGCATTCAAAGCATACCGCAAAACAATGCATACGGGAGAAAAAGACCTGTAAGCAGCATACCATCCAGCATTAACTGATATTCATACGCCAAAAACAGAAAGAGCATTGATTTAGTTTTTGTTCGGTACTGTTTGAGTGAAAAAATTCTGTAATAGCTCGAAACGAACGTTAAAATTATTTTACAATTAGCTCTCCATATGATGTATGAAAGGAACAGCGATCCATAACTTAATCGCTGTTTTTGCTTTAAAGATAATAAAGTATAAATTTTTGGCAGCAATTAACCCTTACACATAAACAGCCGCGTCCAGCTCCAGCGCCTACCCCCTCGAGGTCTTAAGTAGAAACTACCTGTGGCAAAGAACGCGACTGGTAGTTTCTGCTTAAGCTTGTCGGGGGTGATCAAGGCGCTTGCGCTTTTGTTCTTAACCTTCAGTCCCCATGTCTGATTTATTGCATAGGATAATACAGTAATGGATAAGGGGTGCAAACGAATGGGGCTTTACTTTAATGATTCGGCGAATGTAAACCTTTATAAGAATGGCGGTAAGCTGCAGGAACCGAATCAAGGTTTTTATATAAGAAATCATGTATCGGAATTTATGAAGGAACAGCAGCGAATGAATAAATTGCTGCAACAATCTTTATTTGAAGTTTCACAGAGGTATGAACAGCAGCAATATAAAAGTGATTCAAGATGGGAAAGTGTTGGCAGTCAGCTAAAAGAGCTGCGGGAAATGAATGAACAGCATGAAGTGATGGAAAATCAGGTTACAAACCAATTGAAGAAACTGGAAGCAAATCATCAAAATCTGGTCGTTTTGCTCGAGCAAGATCGAGTATCCGATAAACAAGTGGTGGAACATTTGAATCAATTAACCATTTCACAGGAAGAAATCGGAAAATTACTGGATAGTGTTGCACAAGCAAATATGCAGCTCGATATAAGGATGGAAGAACAGGCTGAGCAGCTGACTTCACAGGGAACTTCCAATGCAGAAGTAACAAAAAGGCTCGATAATCAGGAAGCAATCATGGAAAAGATCACTAGACAGATGGACTATTTCCGCAGTCTTCTCTTTGAGCGTACAAATTATTTGTCAGAAAAAATTGAGCAGACGTCAGCATACATTCTCAGCCTGCTTTCCGGACCAGACCGATTGGCTGCAAAATATTTAACCTCTCAGAAAAACAGAGAGATGGAGAAAAATATTAAAGAGTAAGGCTGCAGAAATTATGCTGTAATGCCTTATTTTTTTGGCTTTTTTCGGTGACAGGGCTTGCTCCGGATAACATTAAAATATCATCCTAATCTCTGTGATTTTATGTTTTCAAGTGATAAAATGGTTTTACTGTTATTACTTTTTTGGACAGGCAGGAAAGTACTAGCTTGCCAAACTGCATAAATGAAACCAAGTTTTTTAATTAAGGGGGAAGCCATCATGGATCATGGAAGCTATCGCGATACATGGGTAGAAGTATCCTTGGATGCCATTAAATCCAATGTCAAATCGTTTAAGAAACATATTCAGGAAAAAACAATGCTGATGGCTGTTGTAAAGGCTGATGGCTATGGTCATGGAGCTGTTCATGTGGCAAATGCTGCCATCCAGTCTGGAGCAGGCTATATAGGTGTTGCCTTTTTGGATGAAGCACTGAAGCTGCGTGAAGCAGGCATTGTGACGCCAATTCTTGTCTTAGGCTATACATCTCCTGCTGCTGTTTCAGAAGCAGTCAAAAACGACATTACGTTTACCATATATTCTGATGAAAGTGTTCCGGAAATAAGAAAGGCAGCGAAGGATTTCAAAAAGCAAGCAAAAGTCCATTTGAAAATAGACACTGGGATGAGCCGGATAGGCATTCGGGATAGAAAAGAAGCACTTAAGGTCTGTCAATCCCTAAACTCTTCCGACATCTTACTGGAAGGAATTTTCACCCATTTTGCGGATGCCGATAATGTGGATTCAACATATACATATAAGCAGTTTGAGAATTTCAATGGTGTCATTAAATATTTGGAGGATCACCATGTGAAAATACCGATAAAGCACTGTTGCAACAGTGCCGGAACCATTGCCTATCCAGATATGCATATGGATATGGTGCGTGTGGGGATAAGCTTATACGGCCTTTACCCGAGCAGTCATCTGCAGGATAAGATTAAATTAAAGCAAGCTATGACCTTTCGAACAAAACCAGTTATGATAAAACCGCTGGAAGCAGGCGAACCGATCAGCTACGGGTGTACCTATGTCGCGAAGGAATCATCTACCATTGCCACACTCCCTGTAGGATATGCGGATGGATTCTCAAGACAGCTTTCCAACAAAGGGCGTGCAACGGTAAATGGAGTCCATGTTCCAATTGTAGGAAGAATCTGTATGGATCAGACGATGATTGATGTTTCATCTGTCGAATCCCTTGGTTATGATGATGTGGTCACACTGTTTGGTGACCCGGAGGATGGTTACATTTCGCTTGGTGAGGTGGCTGACCAAATGAATACGATTCACTATGAAACAGTGTGCTTAATAGGAAAGCGTGTACCAAGGGTTTATACGCAAGATGGAGAATTTTTATAAAGGAGAATGCTCTTTAGCTGGAGCATTCTCTTTTTACATTTCTGCGTAATTACAGCAGGGCCTTCCCCAAAGGGTGAATTACCAATGTTCTGCCTGTATTGGCTATAGTTCACAGGGGTTTCGCCATAGTTCAAAAGAAATTCGCCATAGTTCACATTTTAATTGCCGAAGTTCACACATTCAGCCAGATAAAACATCCCCGGAATGACGCTATTTCCCTAATTTCACTTCATCAAGCCCAGTCAGTTCTACGGATTGTTCATGGTTCATATTATCAAGCGGAAATACGGTTGCTATTTCGCTGTTTGGGTCCAACGATTGAATATAAACTGGAATGCCATGATAATTGACGTTTATCATTGCAGTGGATTCCATGATTTCCTGTGCACGCTGTTTATCCATCATTGGTATCCTCCTTTAAATGGCTGTAAGAGTATTTTTCGTTTTCATTATGGAGAATATACGGAGCAAATTTTACATATTGTAATGAATATGAGATGGACTTAGCCAAAAAATATTGTTACGATTTAAATGACTGAGGAACTACGCTAAAAACTGAAATTTAAAATAGGAAAGAGCTGCAATGAAACCATTTACCGAGGAAGTAATTCATATCATAAAGGCAATCCCTGAAGGAACTGTCATGACATATGGGCAAATCGCCAAAGCAGCAGGAAGTCCGCGGGCTGCCAGACAGGTCGTGAGGATACTTCATTCCATGAGCCGAAAGCATAACCTGCCTTGGCATCGTGTGATCAATGCCAAAGGAAGCATTGCAATAAAGGCCAGCGAAACGTGGATGGAACAGAAACTGCGGCTGGAGGAAGAAGGCATTGCAGTCAGTGCTGCAGGCTATGTTGATTTGGAGGCATATCAATTTTCCAATACGGCAAGTGAAGAGAAAATGTGATATGGGTCAGAACTTATATTTATTAATTCAACTGATTTTTCGCTATACTAAAGGCAAGTAGAAAAGGGGGATTATAATGGAATTTACGATGCATGAAAATGGCTTTGAATCTGAATTCGATTTTGGCAAACTGACCATATCCAGTAATGATGAACTAGGGTTTAGACCTTTCGCATTATTAGTATCTTCAATAGTTGGCTGCAGTGGTGGCGTGCTGAAAAAAGTACTGACGAAAATGCGTATCGATTTTGATGATATTAAAATCTCTGCCGACGTGAAAAGAAATCCCGACGAAGCAAACCGTGTAGAAGAAATTAAATTGCATTATATTATTATAGGAAATGATATCGCCGAGCAAAAAGTCGAAAAAGCACTTGAACTTTCATCAAAAAACTGCTCTATGGTTCAGTCTGTCAAAGGCAGCATCGATATTATAGAAACATTCGAAATCAAAAAAACCAAAGCATAATAAGGCTATGGGTTTTTACTATTGGCTAAATTCTTAGCAGAGTCTAATGCAGACTCCAAAGCTCTTATCGTTTTTGTCATCGAATTTCTAATATAAAAGCATATAACTTGTTACTTACTATTTATAACTATATAATAAAAAAGAATTAAATATGTTGCAATAATAAATTAAAGATGGTATATTGTTATTAATTAAAGAATGTTTAATTAAAAATAAAAAACCAAAGATACATTAGGAGGAATAAAGATATGTTGAAAATTGGTATTGTTTTAGGTAGTGTGCGTCAAGGACGTAATGGGGAAGCTGTAGCAAAATGGACTTATGATTTCGCAACAAAACGTAATGATGATGTGGAATATGAAATCGTAGACTTGGCTGATTATAAATTGCCATTCCTTGGTGCAGCTCTTCCAGAAGCACAGCAAGCAGAAGCAGAAACAGCAATCAAAGCTTGGTCTGAAAAAATTGCATCGTTTGACGGCTATATCTTCATAGCACCAGAATATAACCATGCAGTTGGTGGAGCGTTCAAAAATGCGCTTGATTACTTAAACCCTGAATTAAACAACAAAGCTGCAGGATTCGTTGGATACGGCAGCCTTGGCGGAACTCGTGCCCACGAAAACCTTCGCCTGATCCTGGGTGAATTACAAGTTGCAGACGTTCGTACAGCAGTAACATTCTCACTAATGACGGACTTCGAAAACATGAGTGAATTCAAACCTGCTGATTACCATGCAGACAATGCTAACCAAATGCTTGATCAGGTTATCGCATGGAGCGGTGCTTTAAAAACTGTTCGATAAGTTTTTTAATAGAAAATGTTTTTCCTGAAATCAGGAGTATAAAAATAGCCCCTTAATTAACCGGGTTATGGAAGGGCGGTTAACTCTAAACAACGATTGTGCTTAAGCACTTTAAGGTTTGGGGTGGCTGTCCTTTCATTATTATTTAACAATTAGAAGAACAGGTGGTGCTCAAATGGGTTTCTTGGATAAATTGTTTGGAAAATCAACTAAAACAGATAATGAACCAGCAGTAAAAAAAGATAATTTAAAAATAGCTATCGTTCAAGGCAGCGTTCGACAAGGCCGTAACGGAGAAGCAGTAGCAAAATGGACATATGATTTTGCAACAAAACGCAATGATGATGTGGAATATGAAATTGTCGATCTTGCAGACTATAACCTGCCAATGCTTGGTGAAGAACTAACAGAAGTTAACCAGTCTGATTCAGAAACAGCAATTAAAGCATGGTCAGAAAAGATTGCTTCTTTCGACGGTTATATTTTCGTAGCTCCAGAATACAATCATGCAGTAGGTGGAGCACTTAAGAACGCGCTTGACTTCTTGAATCCTGAAGTTAACAACAAAGCTGCGGCATTTGTCGGCTATGGCAGCTTAGGTGGAACCCGCGCCCATGAAAACCTCCGTCTAATCCTGGGAGAACTTCAAGTTGCAGACGTACGTACTGCCGTAACATTCTCACTGATGACAGACTTTGAAAACATGAGCGAATTCAAACCTGCTGATTATCATGCAGATAATGCCAATCAAATGCTTGACCAGCTTATTTCCTGGACAGGCGGATTTAAATCATTGAGATAAGACATAGAAAAAAGGATGCCAATAAGGCGTCCTTTTTTCTGCAGGTAGGTAAGTTTATATCTTTCTCCCTGCTGGAACCAAAGGCTTGTTAAAACCAATTTTTCCAGGCAGCAAGGAACTTAATGTCCTGTTTGCATAGACAAAATAATTCGATGATAAGGCTCCTGACAAAGGGTGCTTTTCTCATTTCAGTAACTACTCTTCAGAAAGCTGCTCCAACTGTACATCGAATTCATTCTGGGGGTCATCCAGTGGATATATGCGTGCCAGCTTATTTTGTTCGTCCACATGCTGGATATAAATTTTTTTGCCATTATAGGTAACGTTAATTAATTCAGGCGATTCCACGATCTGTTCCGCTCTTTGTATATTCATAAAAAAACCTCCATCATGTCATATTTGGCTAAAGGCTGTTTTCCAAGGGAAAGCATTGTCAATGTCGCTTACTAGGTAATTTCCTGGCTGGATCTCCATGGCCTTGACGCTTTCTGTTCTGTTCGTCTTTTTGCTTTGTATCATTAAATTTTCTTACAAAGTCAGATGTAGTATCCATTCCTATCCTCCTTAAGCAGCTGATATATGTTTATTCTTACCATTCAGGATTGAAAAATGCATAATGCGGCGGTTGAAAATGCATAATGAATGAAAAATTAATTATAGCGTGCTATTTACTTTTTTCATATAATGAGGTAAAATTTAATCCTTAGTAATTTAATGCGAAAAGAGGGTTTTGTGATGGAACAATCTGTTATGGCAGATAAAAGATTTAAACTTAAACCTACAACTGTTATTACGGAACTCAGTCCGATGCAAAAACCATTCATGATGGTGGGAATTATTGCTGCTATTGCTTTATTAATAGCAACTGTTGCTGCAGCAGGCTGGGTACAAGGTGTTTTATATATGATAGGATTGGCGTTGGGAGCTACGTTGCTCCATGCCAGATTTGGATTTACATCTGCATTTCGCAGACTGGCTTCTGTCGGCAATGTACAGGGGCTTCAGGCACATATGGTAATGCTCGCAGTTGCTACAACCTTATTTGCAATAATATTAAGTACTGGTTTCAGCTTTACAGGTGTGACACCGGCAGGGTATGTTTCGCCTGTTGGGGTTAGTGTAATTGTGGGCTCTTTCCTTTTTGGAATAGGAATGCAGCTGGGAAATGGGTGTGCGTCTGGTACATTGTACAATTTCGGTGGTGGAGCATCATCCATGATATTTACGCTGATCGCCTTTATTATTGGTTCAACGATCGGCGCTTATCATTTCTCATTCTGGATGGATACACCATCATTGCCTCCGATATCCTTGGCGGAATCAACAGGACTTGGATTTTTTGGTGGCTGGTTTGTTCAGATAGTATTATTTGCCGTGATTTATGGTATAACCGTTAAGATTGCAAAAAGAAAAAATCCTCCCGCAATGAAACCACTTCCAACAACAAGTGGGTGGAAAAAGGTTTTCAGAGGATCATGGCCACTATTTGCGGCGGCTATCATTCTGGCAATCTTAAATGCTTTGACTCTAACAGTAAGAGGTCAGCCATGGGGGATTACATCCGGCTTTGCTTTATGGGGTGGCAAAACACTTCAGGCAATCGGTGTAGATGTGTCATCATGGGGCTATTTTACAGGTCCAGCTGGTGAAGCATTGTCACAATCAGTATTGGCTGATTCAACAAGCGTCATGAATTTCGGTATTATTCTAGGGGCATTCATCGCTGCCGCTGCCCAGGGGACTTTCAAACCGAAGAAAATCAAACCGGGTGTTGCCGGAGCGGCCATTGTCGGCGGCCTTTTAATGGGATACGGCTCACGTCTAGCTTTTGGATGTAACATTGGCGCTTACTTCGGTGGTATTGCTTCATTCAGTCTTCACGGATGGGTTTGGGGTGTCATGGCACTCCTCGGAACCGGTCTAGCCTTGTTTATCAGACCATTATTTGGAATGAACAACCCGAAAAAGTCTGATCAATTTTGTTAGTAGATTCATAAACACCCGAAAATCCATATTGGATTTTTGGGTGTTTTTATGTTATTTCTCACCAAACAATCCGATTACTGCCCTCGACAATTGTTGCAAGACTATGGATAATCAGAAACTGTGCCCCATAATAACTAAGCATAATCAGTTCCGCTGCATTCCCGACAGGTGCAATGAACATATTCCATACGAGTAAAGAGTAAGATAGAACAAATAAAATGCCCCCGCTGGATGCCCACCTGTTCCCTGTCATAATGGCAGACCAGGCCATTAAGGAAATGACAAGTAAATAGCCGATCACAGGAACCATCAACGCCTCATTCCCGTTTGAATTCAATTCATGTATTAATACCCTGCCAATAAAAATCCCGCATATAGCAATCGGCACTAGTAAAACTAAACGTATTTTTGAAAAATTCCATTGTGTTAAGAATCCGGCAATGTAAAAGAGGTTTCCAATCAGGAAGGCAGACAGTCCAATCGGGAACCAATGGATTGTGCCATCACCGATAATACAAAAAATAAGGCCGATAATAATCAGCCAGTGCGTATTCGACTTTTTCAGTGGTAACTGCTTAAAGGCATACACAAAAATCAAAATCATTGGAGCCAGTTTAAAGAACAGACTAAAGATAAACGGTTCAGACGGAGCAATGAATATATACACAAGTCCCATCGCGAAGATGAGTAATGGTATTTGATATAAAATCATTGTACTCACTCCTTGGATGTATTACTTATATGGTTCGAGAAAAGGAGTATGAAATCCTTTTATTTCGACAAATTTTTTTATATCTATACACTGCATTACATACGAAAATCATCTTCACTGTTCGGGAAGCTCCTTGTCTAAACGGGAGATCATTCCATCAAGCCGGGCAAGCCCCTCGTTCAAACGGTAGAGCATCCTCACAGGTCGGTAGAGCCTCTCCTCCAAACGGTAGAGCCCCCTCGCCAAACGGTAGAGCCCCCCGCCCAAAGCACCCCCATTCATACCAGCGGAAGCACCCGCCTTACCCGACACAATCTCAGGTCACTAATGGCAGTCACAGGTAAATTTCCCATCTATTGTTTAATATTACACAGAAAAGGAATAATAAAAACATCTGGAACAAAGGAGTGTGTTATTTTGAGTCAGGAAAAAATCAAATCGACTGTTGAAAAGATTTTTAAAGAGAGTCCGATTGGAACAATGGCAACCGTGAAAGGGAATAAGCCTCATTCCCGATATATGATGTTTTTCCATAGAGATCTAAAATTATATACAGCCACAAATAAAGATACGGATAAAACCGAAGAAATTGAAAATAACCCATATACGCACATCTTGATTGGCTATGAAGGTGAAGGTTTCGGGGACGAGTATGTGGAATATCAGGGGAAAGTATCCTTTAATGATTCTGCAGAAATGAAAAAGGAACTTTGGAATGATGATATGAAGCTTTATTTTGAAGGACCGGATGATCCTGAATATTTGATTTTGGAAATAGAACCACTCAATATTCGCTTAATGAATAAAAAAGGTGAGCCGCCAAAAGAGCTGGAAATATAAGAACAAAAGCGCAAGCGCCCGATTAGGGACGTACGGACTGCGCCCCGCACTGTGGGGTGGTTCGACTTGTCGAACATTCCTACGTAGGAGATAAAGTAAACATGCCCCTTGTACTAAAGGGGTATGCCGACGTTGGCGTAGCCCGTTTTTAGTCGGCCTTCCTTAAGCACCAGAGTCGATGTCGACTTTCACCACAAGGGTATAAGTGAGACTAAGCCTCATGTCTTGACAGTCGGCAAGTCTAATTTATCGTACGGAGGTGAAGGAAGTCTCGCTAGTCCCTGGGCGCTGGAGCTGGCCGTGGCTGTTTATGTATAAGAGTTATTTGCTGCCAAAATTTATACTTTCTATTTCATAAAAAAACAATGCGGGCTATCTGCTCCGCATTGTTTTTTTGCTTTTACTTATTTTTCCCCTTCAAATCAACCCCGATGGAAGCACCTCCGTATCTTCTGGCATCGGCAACACCTGTAAACAATCCTGTTTCATGGTCAATCAGAATGCTTTGTACATTTCCAATGTCTGTCGGGCTCGTTCCAAATGAGTGGCCCATATCATTCAATTCCTCCAGCACGTTGGAAGGAATTCCTTCTTCATAACGATAGGAATTGAGGTTGTTGGAATAAATTCGTGGTTCTGCAATTGCATCCTCAAGCTCCATATCGTACTCAAATGTATTGATGATTGTCTGAAGCACGGAGGTAATAATGGTCGGTCCTCCCGGTGAACCGACAGTCAATACCGGCTCCCCATCCTCAAAGACGATGGTTGGAGTCATACTGCTCAATGGCCTTTTATTTGGCTGTACTTCATTTGCACCGCCTGGAACTGCATCGAAATCGGTCAGTTCATTATTCAGCATAAATCCATAGCCAGGCACCATGATACCACTGCCGAAAACCTGTTCAATCGTTGTCGTATAAGAGACAACATTTCCCCATCTGTCTGTAACAGAGAAGTGTGTCGTTTCGCCGTATTCACGGTCATCCGGCTGTACAGTGGCCTCGTAATCTGGAGTGGCTTCTTCATATTGCCATGGATCTCCTGCGGTTGGATTATCATTGACAGAGTTCAAATCGATCAATGCCTGTCTTTCAGAAATATAATCCGGATCCAGCAATCCTTGTAAAGGAACATCGACAAACTCTGGATCACCTGCATAGGCAGCGCGGTCTGCATAGGCCAAATGCATGGTTTCTGCCAATAAATGATATTTCTCTATGGAACGTGAATCATATTGGGATAGATCGAACCCATCAAGTATTCCGAGCATTTGCAATAAGAAAACCCCGCCTGAGCTTGGAGGTGGCATACTGGCAATATCATAGCCATGAAATTCCCCCCAAATTGGCTCATCAATGGTAACATCGTAATTGTTCAGGTCGTCCGTTGTCATTGAACCGCCAAATTCCTGTACTGTTTCAGCTAAGGCATCTGCAATTTCACCGTTATAGAATGCATCGGACCCGTGTGAACGGATTAGTTTCAGTGTTTTGGCCAAATCCTCCTGAACTAACAAATCACCCTCCTGTAATGGTACGCCATCAGGGACGAAAATATCCCCTGCAGCAGTCTGCATTAGCTTGTCCTGGTTGGATTCGATTGCCTCAGCTAAGTTTTTATTTATTGGAAAGCCTTTTTGTGCAAGCTTTACAGCAGGTTCGATTAATTGGGGCATTGGACGTGAACCCCATATTTCATGGGCTTCTTCCAAACCTTTCAGGGTTCCCGGCACTCCGACAGATGTTCCAAGTCTTACCCGTTGACTAAAAGGTATGGGATTGCCGTTATCATCCAAAAACATATCAGGCGTTGCCCCCGCTGGAGCGCGCTCCCTGCTGTTAATGATGGTCGTTTCCTCTGTATCACCGTCATATACCATCATAAAACCTCCGCCACCGATACCAGACATCATTGGCTCGGTAACATTTAATGCAAATTGGATGGCGATAGCTGCGTCGATCGCGTTTCCGCCTTTTTCCAATATGTCAGCTCCAGCCTGGGAAGCGAAGGCATGCGATGTAGCAACCATACCTCCATTCGCCGTTTCCACTAAATCATATTGCTCATAATCTGTTTCGTAATTCTTTGCAAATCCACTTGCCGGGAGTGTTCCAATGACGAGTAACATGACAATAAATGCTGTAATAGATTGATTGACAAACTTTTTCATTCTTTTCCTCCTATTAAAGTGTTTTTAGCAAGCCTAAGAAAAAATGCTGATCAGAAACTGGACAATACTTGAGCATTTAAGCGGACGCCTTACGTGTAAGTAAAGTTATTCACGGTCCCTTACATGAAAACCTCCTTCTCTTAAAATAAATTAATCTCTAGATGTATTATTCGCTCCTGTGGAAGCGTTCTCCTTTTATATCTGTAAAAACAGAACAATAGGCTGATAATTCAGAATTAATAAAGGGAATTAGTCCTAGAAAAGTTTATATTCCAATAATATGTCATGCAAATTACGTACAAAGGATCAAAACATTGACATCATTCTTCAATGAAAGACATTTTTACGTGCGTTATTAACTATCAGGAGTCAACTATTTGATAGTAACTATAGTAAACTAGTGCTTTGTACGGTTTAATGTTACGAAAATATTAATCATATTAATGCTCTATAAATTAAGCGTAAGGATTCAGTAAATACACTTACTTTGATAAAAAAATATGCTTAAATAGAAAGAAATGCCTCAGCTTCAGGTTACCGTAGATCAGTTACAGGCAACGAAACCATCCTATGCAACTCAAGGTGGTTTAATGGATATGATTCCTGAAGGTCGTAAAATTATGGAAACTGCACTTGAAACAGTATACAATAGCGGTGATGTAGATGAAGCTTACGAAAGTGCCGTAGAGCAATTTAACAGTGCAATCGAACTGGCAAACGCTGCAAAAGGTGAATAATTAAGATTCAATCTATATAGATGAGAGAATAAAGCGACGATGGTTGTTTTATTCTCTTTTCTTAAAAAAAAGGATAATATAAATTTTGACAGCAATTAACTCCTACACCTAAACAGCCGCAGTCCAGCTCCAGCGCTTTTGTTCAATAATTGGAAAGGAAGTGTTTTTATGACAGAAACGAAAATATTCGGCCACCGGGGCTCTATGGGGACATATCCTGAAAATACATTACTCGGTTTCAGGGAAGCTATCAGACAAGGTGTCGATGGACTTGAATTGGACGTACATATGACAAAAGATGGTGAGATTGTTGTAATCCATGACGAGTCATTGGACCGGACAACAGACGGGTCTGGGAACATTAAAGATCTTTTATTGGACGAAATTAAGACCTACAGCGCAGGCATCAACTATTCACATTTTCCCGCCTATGACGCTGATTCATGGAATTCCATGAAAGTGCCCACATTGGAAGAAGTGCTTAAATTATTGCGTCCTTACGATATTGAACTGAATATCGAACTAAAGACATATATATACAACTATCCGGGAATGGAAGAAAAATTGCTTTCCATCGTAAAAGCTTACAGCAATAGACTCAAAGTTATTTATTCCTCCTTCCATCTGCCAAGCATTCTGCGTATAAAAGAGCTGGATAATACTGCAAATATCGCATGGCTTCTCGATGAATGCATATCCCTTCCGAAAGATTATATGGAAACCCTTCAACTCGAAGGATTGCATTTATCCAAAAACATACTACTGAAACATCCACACCATTGGAAAGATTTATACAATCACCTGCGCATCTGGACAGCTAATAACCGCAATGAAATAAAGCAGCTTTTGGATTTAAAAGTGAACGCCATCGTGACAGACTTTCCTGAAAAGGCTTTGTTCTATAGAAGTGAGCGAAAGTTGTTTGTATAAAAAATTTCTTACATTCACTTTTATTCTTTTCCTTGCTGGTGTAAGTATCTGGTTTGTCTCCGCAGAAAAGCAGAAGTGAAATTAAGGAATTTGAGACAATAGAAGTTTTCAATAATCAGACGGTAACCGAAGAGATTCCTACATTGGAAGAAATCATTCATGTTTTTGGAGACACAGAACATTATTATATTGAGTCAAGGTTAGTAGATGGTGAGCGATTAATGGAAGAGCCATTAATCGAAATGTTAAACAAGCATGACCTTGAAACAGGCAAAATCGGTTGCATATCCAATTATTGGAATTGAAGCGTCGGATGTGACACTGAAAAATGTTAATGAACTGCATCGTCATGGGAAAGAGGTTCATGTGTTTTTTACCGATAGGAGTAAGCAGAAGGAAGAACAGGAGCGGGTGGCAGCGTATAATGTGGACGGATATTTTACAGATGATATTGCTTTTACAAAACAATTGTTGGGGAGAGATTAACTGGAGTTGATCTCTCCCTTTCCAGATTACCCATCGATAATGAACGCCTCTGCACCTGTTTTGCTGACGGTTTGTAAATGGCTTTCGGCTTGTTGTCTGCTTCTGAACGCACCTGCCTGAACACGGTACCAGTGTTCTCCGGAAATAGTAACCGGATCCACGAATGCTTCTATTTCTTTCGATGTTAGGAATGCAACCTGTTCATCGGCATTATCCTCATGTTTGAAGGATCCTGCAATTACCTTGAAAAGTGTGTCTTTATCACTTGATTTGCGTTCCAGATTAAATGCTTTGGCCAATCCATTCACATGACCTAGGGCAATATTTTGTTTCCATGTATCTTGCTTCATTAAAGCGGAGTCACCGCTGTTATCGATAAAACCATTCTCTGATAGAAAGGCAGGCATTGTGGTTTCACGCAGGACATGAAGGTTTGCTTTCTTTTTGCCACGATTTCGTAATCGATTCATTTTTGTGATCTCTTCATGCAAGATATCCTGGTATTTGGCAGCCTTCGATTGTTCAGAGAGGCTGTTGTGGATGAAATCCTCATATCCATCTGCCTTACTATTAAAAGCATTGCAGTGGATAGACAGATAAAAATCAGCCCCCCAGTAATTCGCTTCATCTTTCCGCTTTCGCAAAGTTTTTGTGGCGTCGCCCGAACGGCTCATCTTTACACTGACACGCTCAAATTTCTCGGTCAGTATGCTGCGGATTCGCAAAGCGATATCCAATACAACATCTTTTTCTTTTAACCCATTACCGGAAGCACCCGGATCCGCCCCGCCATGGCCGGGGTCTAAATAAAGTTTCATTTCGATCACCCTCCTGTCAATGGAACTGTTTTTTGTTTTGGCCAAACAACCTTATCTCACTGGATCCTTCGTTTTATAAGCCGGCTTCACAACTACTATCGAAATAAATCACTCACTGGGGGTGAAGAGGCAAAAAAATTTAGCATAAAGCTGTTTTACTTCGCCCAAACTAAAACAGATATGACAGAAGGAGGCTTATTGATGAGCAATAAAGAAAAAAAGCATGACAATCAGTTCAAAGAGAATGGCAGCTCTGGCGAACAGCGTAATGGGCGCAAGAGCCAATATAAAAATTATAATTCTCTTGCTGAAGAAGAGCCGAATGAGTATATTGATAATAAAAAATAAAAAAATCGAGGATCGACTGCTTAGATCCTCGATTTTTTTATTTTATTTGGGCATGGGTATTTGTTTTAATCACGTGTTTTGAGCAGTAAGATCATGTCGACTTTATTTCAAAATAAGAAAGTATATATTTTGGCAGCAATTAATTCTTACACATAAACGGCCACGGCCAGCTCCAGCGCCTACCCCCTCGAGGTCTTTAGTAGAAACTACCTGTGGCAAAGAACGCCACTGGTAGTTTCTACTAAAGCTTGTCGGGGGTGATCAAGGCGCTTGCGCTTTTGTTCTTTACCAGCCGGGAACTACTGATCCGTCGAAGTTCTCTTCAACAAACTGTTTCACTTCGTCGGTTTGATATATATCGATAAACTGCTGAACAACTTCATCATCTTTATTTTCCTCACGTACAGCAATCAAGTTAACAAATGTAGAATCTTGCTCAATATAGATCGAATCTTTACCGGGAACAAGTCCTGCTTCAAGTGCAAAGTTGGAGTTAATCGCTGCTGCGTCCACTTCACCAAGTTGTCTTGGGATTTGTGCTGGGTCGAGTTCGATAAACTCATAGTTATTTGGGTTTTCTGCGATATCATTTACAGTTGCATTGACACCCAATCCCTCTTCAAGGGTAATCAGTCCAGCCTGTTCAAATAGTAAAAGTGCACGTCCGCTGTTTGTCGGGTCACTAGGAAGAGCCAGGCTTGAGCCGTCTTCCAATTCGGAGATGTCGCCAACTTGCTCTGAATATATTCCCATTGGGAAAGTAACGGTATCTGCAACTTTAATGAGTTCCAGTCCACGCTCTTCATTCATATGATCAAAGAATGGTTCAGTCTGAAAGCTGTTAATGTCAATTTCGCCTTCTGATAATGAAACATTCGGCATAACATAGTCACTGAAAATAACTGTTTCAATTGTTAGACCTTCCTCTTCAGCAACCTCAGCAACTTTTTCCAGAATCTCTTCATGTGGTCCAGCTGTTACACCGACTGTGAGTTTATCGTCCTCAAGCAGATCTGATGAACCATCATCTCCTCCACAGGCTGCCAGTAATCCAATCAATAATAGTGTAATTCCTAGATATAATCCTTTTTTCATCATTATCCCTCTTTCTGTAATTATGTGTTTTGGTAAGATCGTTTTTCCACTTTTTTAACTGCTTCCAATACAGTTTCTTCTGTTATGTGAATGTCCATAAAGTGTATGGATTCCTGTGGAAGTATTGCTTTCGTAATAATGCTTTTTATTAGCTCCTCGTTTTCATGATTTATGGAGAAGCTTTCCAGATTGATTGGGAAGTCCCAATCCTTATAATAACCGAGGAGTTTTTCCAATTCTTCAGTTTTATTTTCCAATGCAAGCTGGATAAGTATGCCATAGGATACAATTTCGCCATGAAGAAACTCACGAACCTCTTCAGCTTCTGTCAATCCATTGTGAATGGAATGTGCCCCTGCGATGCGACCTGCTTTGCCACCATATCCGCCAACCATTCCTCCGGTAAGGATAATGGTTTCTATTACCCGGATAAGCTCGCCTGTTACACTTCCTGTTTCCGCTGAAGCAATTGCTCTCGTGCCGTCTTTTAGAAGGATATCGCGGCAAAGCTTGGCTGTAAACTGGGACACCTGAAGCCAAACAGGTAATTCCTGATCCTTATAGAAAGATTGTACGAGTGCATCGGCTTCATAATACTTAGCGAGTGTATCGCCAATCCCTGCTTTTAAGTATTGCAGTGGAGCATTGGCAATGATAGCTGGTTCAACAAGGACGAGCGTGTTGGCTACAGGGAATTCCGTATAGTGGGAGTGCTTCCCGTCTTCATGGTAAAAGACACTTAATGGTGTCCATGCTGCACATGTGGCCGCAATGGTTGGAATCAGCACCGATTTCACGCCAGCTTCTGCAGCAGAAGCTTTGGCAATATCGAGAGCGGTTCCTCCGCCAATACCGATCACTGCATCGACCCCATCCGCAATATATCTTTTTCCTAAGCTGTCAGCTGTATGCACGGTACAATGTCCTTCTACAAATGTAATGGCATTCGAATTCAAAGGAATTATTTCCTCTGGCATGTACGGTTGGGCAGCCTGCCATGATTTCTTTCCTGTAACGATATGTGCTTTTTTGATGTTCAGTTCTGAAAGAAGGCTGTTCAGCTCTTTAAGAACTCCTTCCCCAATACGATAATGACCTGGGGCTCCCTTTACTGCTGCGATTGACAAATGAACACTCCTTTCAGGAAAACAAAAAATGCCGCTCATAATGAGAGGCATTTGCATTTTTTAATTAGCAGTCCCCTCTTATCTATCAAAATACAAAAAGTATTTTGCAGGAATTAGCACCACTTCAGGAAATAATCTTCCCTGAAAGGCTGCCGGGTTTCATCGGGCCAGTCCCTCCACCGCTCTCAATAAGAGTCAAGTTTATAAAGTTGTTTTTCTATCGTAATAGTAATCTTTTAAAAAGTCAATAACTTATTCAAAAAAAGCTTGGAAGTCACTTTAATGCTACCATAGTAAAAGAAATACGCTTATGATAAAACTAAAATAAAGAATAGAACTTTCAGGGAACAAGGTGACACACATATGCCAAAGAAACCGAAAAGAAAAGAAACTGTACTGGAAATTATGCAGTTCAGCGCCATTGGGGGCAGCAATGCGCTGATTGATATAGGAGCTCTGAACCTCATGCTGTTTGTCTGGCCGACAAATGATAATCAGTTGCTCTTATTATTCAACACGATTGCTTACACGTTGGCTGTAACGAATAGCTATGTGTTCAACGCAAATCTTACATTCAGAAAAAGATCGATCAAAAATAAGAAGGAAATTATTTTCTTTTCCATACAGGCATTAGCCAGTCTCATAATCAGCAACATCGTTTTTATTGGAGGTTCTGCATTGCTTGGCTTGTTGCCAATCCCGGTATTGCTGCAGCATAATATTGCCAAAGGAGCTGCAATGGTTCTATCCTCATCAGCCAGCTTCTTCTTTATGAGATATTTTGTATTTCAGGGAAAAACCTCGAAAATTAACAAATAGTGTGTTTTAATGTAATAAGATATTTTGATGAAGCTTATAAATTAATGGCAATGAAGTTAAAATGCAGAAAAAAGAGATCATTCTTTCGCGGTATAGTGAATAATTGCCGAAATCGGCATGCAGGCCCGGTTTTTCAATGCCTATATTTACCTATTTTTGTCTTTTTTTATCCGAATTTCAGTCTAAATCCCTATAACTTTACAAAACCTTAACATTCGACACATACTTTCTTAACATTTCACTACTATACTATCAATTGAGGGCGAAACAACGTCCAAAAAAATAGTTCATAATCAGGGGAGGACAATTTTAAAATGAATTACAAAAAGTACCTTATGTTCCTGCTAGTTGCAGCATTAGCAGTAGTGCTCGTAGCTTGTGGAGGGTCAGATGAAGAAGATACAGAGGATACTGGATCTGAAGCAGCTTCAGAAGACACAACTTCAGAAGACACAACTTCAGAAGATACAGAGGACACATCATCAGAAGATACGGATAGTGAATCAGCAGAATTGGAAGGAAATGTAGTAATTGACGGTTCTGGTACAGTTTATCCATTAATGGCAAGACTTGCTGAGGAATACATGACTAACGAACAACCTGGTGTATCTGTAGAAGTTAGCCGCGCTGGTACAAGTGCTGGTTTTGAAAAATTCCTTGTAGAAGATGGGACAGACTTTAATGATGCTTCTCGTCAAATTAAAGACGAAGAACTAGCTAAAGCAGAAGAACTTGGTATTGAAGTTAAGGAACTTAAAGTTGCTTTGGATGGTTTGACAATTGTTACTAGTCCTGAAAATGACTGGGCAACAGAATTGACTGATGAACAAGTTGTTGACATATTCCTTGGTGAATATACAAACTGGTCTGATATTAATCCTGAATGGCCTGAAGAAGAAATTAACACGTATGGTCCAAACGAAAACCATGGTACGTACGAATTCTTCTATGAAAATATTTTGGAAGAACAAGATCTAGTTGAGGGTACTGATTTACAACAAGAATATTCTACTCTAGTTACACTTGTTGCTGAAGATACCAACGCGATCGGATTCTTTGGTTTTGGTTACTATAACAGCAACCAGGACAAAATTAATGCAGTAAGCATTGACTTTGGAGACGGCCCGGTTGAACCATCTCTTGACACAATTGCTGAAGATGGCGACTATGCTGATTTCACACGTCCAGTATTCACATACTTGAACGTGAACAATGCTCAAGAAAAACCACAAGTACTTGATTATGCAATTTATGTAATGGAAAATGCTAACTCTTTCGCAGGCGAAACTGGATTTGCACCAATTCCTGACGAAGAAGCACAAGCACTTGTTGAAGATTTAGAAGGTCTTAAATAAAATAAATTAATAAAATTGAAAACAGAAGTCTAATAAGATGAGAGCCGACATAGTGTGAGTTCAAGGAGGGCAAAAGGGACCGAGAACGAATTGGCGTAACTTTGAGCAGCTGAACGGAAGCAGCGAAAAGTACGTCAGAAATTCGAAGTCTCCTTTACCCCCGCTTGTTGAACACCTTTTATATGCTCTCATCTTATTGTGACTTTTAAAGCGCTGGAAGGGGTGCTCCAATAAAATGGCAACAAGCAGCGATTTGAACAAAAAAAACGCTGTTAATGTCAGAGAAATGATTGCTGAGAAGAAAAAGAAGAGGAATTTTTCCAATCTGACGGAAAAGATGATTCCTACTATTCTAATCATTATTGCATCAATTTCTATACTGACAACAGTAGGAATTATCTATACCTTATTAGCTGAATCAATTGAGTTTTTCCGAAGAGTTCCGATATGGGAGTTCTTTACGGGTACTGTGCTTAAACCATTAAGCCAGACACCTGAATTTGGTGTTTTGCCTTTGATAATGGGAACGGTCATATCTTCCATCATTGCGATGCTGGTAGCGGGTCCCATAGGATTAATGTCTGCAATCTATTTAAGTGAATATGCTTCTGATAAAGTAAGAAGAACGATTAAACCATTACTGGAAATACTTGCTGGAATCCCAACAATCGTATATGGATTTTTTGCGTTTACGTTTGTAACCCCGCTTATTAGATCTGTTTTCCCGGAAGTGGGTGCAACAAATATATTGAGCCCTGGTATTGTGATGGGCGTTATGATCATCCCGATGATTGCCTCTTTATCTGAAGATGCAATGAACTCCGTGCCGAATGCAATGCGTGAAGGTGCACTGGCATTGGGAGCTACTAAATTGGAAACAACATTTAGAGTTGTTATTCCTGCAGCACTATCAGGAATAATTTCATCTTTCGTGCTTGGGATTTCTCGTGCAATTGGTGAAACAATGATTGTTACAATTGCAAGTGGAAGCTCCAAAAACTTTACTTTCGACATTACCCAATCTATGCAGACAATGACTGCATATATTGTTGAAGTCTCCGGAGGGGATGCACCTGCCGGATCGACGATATATTACAGCTTATATGCTGTAGCATTAACGCTTTTTGTATTCACACTGATTATGAATTTGCTTGCAAGATACATCTCTCGTAGGTTTAGGGAGGAATATTAAAATGAAATATATTGATGATATAAAAGTGCAAAAACGGATGAACTCCCGGGTACTCAAAAATGATATTGTCAAACAATTATTTTTAGCAGCTACCTTATTTGGGTTGGTTGTTTTGGCGGTCCTGTTAATTCGTGTGATTACAGAGGGTGCTGCCTGGATTGATTGGAATTTCCTGACTGGTAAATTATCAACCGCTGCTGAACGTGCTGGAATAATGGGGGCTATCTTAGGTACTTCATGGCTTATGCTCATTGTAGTTCCTGTGACTCTTTTTATTGGTGTCGGAACAGCCATTTATTTGGAACTTTATGCGAAGAAAGGTAAATTTCAGTCCTTTATAGCAACGAATATATCAAATCTTGCTGGAGTACCTTCGATTGTGTACGGGCTATTGGGTCTGACGATCTTTGTCAGGGCAATGGATTTTGGCAATGTAGTTATGGCGGGTGGTTTAACACTCTCGCTGCTTGTCCTCCCCATCGTAATTGTCGCCGCTCAGGAAGCGATTCGTGCAGTGCCACAGCATTTAAGTGAAGCTTCCTATGGAATGGGTGCCACTAAATGGCAAACAGTTAAAAATATTGTCCTTCCTGCTGCTTTACCTGGTATTCTGACAGGATCCATTTTGGCACTTTCACGTGCAATCGGTGAAACAGCACCATTGACAGTACTCGGAATTCCGGCGTTACTGATACCGTTTCCTGAGGGATTGTTTGATACGTTTACAGCATTACCAATGCAAATCTATTACTGGACACTAGACTCCTCCCTTGTTGAAGAATATGCATATCTGGCTGCGGCCACAATCATTGTCCTCTTGGTATTGTTGTTCCTATTAAACTCAATTGCTATTTTTATTCGAAATAAATTTCAGCAACGGTATTAGTTTTTTATACTGAAATAAAGGAAGGAGAGAAAATTAATGAGTCCTTTAACAAAGACGAAAAAAGTCAAGGTTGACATTAAGTCTGAGACAAGCACTACGAAAAACAATGAAGTTGTTTATGATACGAAAGATTTAAACCTTTGGTATGGTGAAACACATGCATTAAAAGATGTTAACCTTTCTATCCATGAAAAAGAGGTTACTGCAATTATTGGGCCCTCAGGCTGTGGTAAATCCACCTATATTAAAACATTAAACCGCATGGTGGAGCTTGTGCCATCAGTACGTACAACCGGGGTAATCACGTATAAAGGTAAGAACATACTCGATAAGTCATTAAAAGTGGAAGATTTAAGAACCCACGTGGGAATGGTATTCCAAAAGCCGAATCCATTTCCAAAGTCTATCTATGAAAATATTGCTTATGGACCAAAGATCCATGGTATCCGCAATAAAAAGGTATTGGATGAAATTGTGGAAAAAAGTCTTCGTGGTGCATCGATATGGGATGAAGTGAAAGACAGACTGAATGAAAATGCCTATGGACTTTCCGGTGGGCAGCAGCAGCGCCTTTGTATTGCTCGTTGTCTGGCAATCGAACCGAATGTAATTTTAATGGATGAACCAACATCCGCGCTTGATCCAAAATCAACTTTAAGGATTGAAGAACTGGTACAGGAATTGAAGAAAGAGTATTCGATTATTATCGTAACGCATAACATGCAGCAAGCTGCACGTATTTCAGATAAAACTGCTTTCTTCCTTAATGGGGAAGTTGTAGAATACGATGATACAAATAACATCTTTACAAATCCTGAAGACAGCCGGACAGAAGATTATATCTCTGGTAGATTTGGCTAAGTTGATTTGGGTATAAATTAGAAAGATATTTGTGCAATTAATGAACTAAATACTAGCTACCATTTAAGAAGTCCAGAGAGATTGGAATTGGTAGTGGATATAAGATTGCAGAACTGTATCTGGTTCTTTACAGTCTATGTTTCTTTCAAAGAGGCTCCTTGTCAAAAATGGCAGGAGTCTCTTTTAGTTTTCGTTCTCTCATGAGTGAATGGGTTTAATGTGTTGTATTACAAAATAATGTTTCTGCAGATGTACCGTTTATAGGGTATGTTTACTAGTTTAGTATTTATCTTTTTTGCTATAATGAATCAATCATATAAACATTGGAGTGTTAGAAAGTGCTCAAAATAAGTAAAATCGTTTTTCATATTGCTGTATTATACGTAATTTTTTTGTTTGGTAACTTGGTTCAGCAGACATTCAATCTTTTTGTTCCAGGTAGTGTTATAGGGATGATAGTATTCTTGATTTTCCTTTTAACAGGGATAATCAAGGTATCCTGGATTGAAGAAGGAACAAAACTTTTTGTCAATCATTTAACATTGTTCTTCATCCCGGCAACCGTGGGCGTTATGAATTATATGGAAATTTTTTCGGCTACAGTTCTATGGGTGGTCGGCATTGTTCTTATAAGCACTGCTTTAGTAATGGCGATTGCTGGAATGGTCAGTCAGTGGCTGATCAGAAAAAAGGAGTTTCAGCATGAATAGTATTCTGATTGGTCTATTGTCAATAGTTGGTACATTAGCTGTTTATAGCACTATTTGGAAACTGCATAAGAAAATAATGTTGCCGATAACCCTGCCGATTTTTCTAGGTTCGATATTAATTGTCTCCGTACTGCTGGTTTTTGATATATCGTACGATACATATATGGTTGGTGGGGAATGGATTAATCAGTTACTTGGTCCAGCTGTTGTGGCCTTGGCATATCCTCTGTATCAGCAGCGGCATTTGCTGAAGGAACTGATTATACCAATTGTATGTGGCACATTACTAGGCGCGGTCGCTGGAGTGAGTTCAGGTATATTGCTTTCAGGATGGATTGGTGTCGATGACTTTATCATTTATTCCCTTGTCCCTAAATCTGTGACAACTCCCGTTTCGATGGCTATCGCTGATTCAATGGGAGGGGTCATGTCCTTGGCGGCGATTTTTGTGATTATTGCTGGAATAGGCGGGGTCATCATGAGCCCATATGTATTTAAAGTTTTTAAAATTGACCATGTCATCGGTCGTGGAGTTGGAATGGGGAGTGCCTCCCATGCAATCGGTACTGCGCATGCCATGGAACACGATCAGCTAGGCGGGTCTGTAAGTACGGTTGCGATGGTGCTTAGTGCCGTTATCGTCTCCATTATTGCACCGGCACTTGTCTCCCTGATGATGTAGATGACAAACAATAAACACATTCTTTGATAAATAACTTTGCATTTGAAATAATGACATAAGAATCATAATCTAAAGTATAAGGAGATGTGAGAATGAAGGTTCTGGTAATTGGGGCTAATGGTCAAATTGGTAAACATCTTGTACGCTTACTTCAGGATAGTGATGAACATACGGTAAAGGCAATGGTAAGGAAAGAAGAACAGTTAGAAGCGCTAAAAGAGTCAGGCGTTGATACGGTACTCGGAAATCTTGAAGGAAGTGTGGATGAAATCGCTGAGGCAGTGAAAGGTTCAGATGCTGTTATCTTTACAGCTGGTTCTGGCGGAAGTACCGGACCGGACAAAACATTGCTGATTGATTTGGATGGGGCAGTCAAATCGATGGAAGCGGCAGAAAAAGAAGGTGCAGATCGATTTGTCATTGTCAGTGCATTTCAGGCACATAACAGAGACAGCTGGGCAGACAGTCCGATTAAGCCATATATGGTTGCCAAGCATTATGCAGATAAGATGCTCGAAGCAAGCAAGTTGAATTATACAATTGTAAGACCAGGTGGGTTATTGAATGACCCAGGTACAGATAAGGTTGCTGCGGCTGAAAATCTGGAGAGAGGCTCTATTCCACGTGAGGATGTTGCCAAGGTGGTGATTGCTTCGTTAACAGAAGAAAACACATACCGTAAAGGATTTGATCTGATTTCCGGTGATACCCCGATTACAGACGCGGTTAAAAATATATAATAAGGAACGTCAAGGGATATCCAGTACCCTTGACGTTTTTAATACTATTCGACAAAATTCGGGGAGTGCCAGGCACTAGGAAGTTTTTTTGTGGCGCCACATCATGTAGCGGTAGCGAATGGTGCAGCCGATGCAGTAGCCCATCAAGGCAATACCTGAAGCGGCAAGTACCATAAGACTGAAAATAATTGCTGGTATTGTATAATTTAATGAAAAGAAGATTAAAGATAAACCAATGCATATTGTGGCAATCCACTGATTGAAAAGCTGCTGGTCCTTGTCTTCCTGTCTGTATTCATTCGATGGTTTTTTTAAAAAGCGCCTGCTGGACATAATGATCGGATTACTTTTTGTTATTAATGTATATAGGCCATTGACGAATGGTAACAGTAAAATGACTGGATGAATGATGAATGCTAAAAGAACGGTAATAACAATAAACGATTGATTGATCTGTACGAGTGGCTTTGGAATGCTCATGTACATTCTCCTTCCTTATTTATATGTATTATACATAGTAATCCCATGTGAATAAAGTGTTTGGATTGAAAATTTTATCTTACGGGTAACTGTCCCGCCAATATACATAAATGGGACAGGTTTCTAAAATGCTATGTTTTATAGCAAAAGAAAAGATAACTGTTGCCAAGGTAAGCAACGGCGACACCGCAATTCGGGCTATGTTAAGGGCATGTGATTTGATTTATAGACTATCGGCCTATCTGGTATTAAATACCAGTAGGAACATATCCCTGTATGAAGCATAGGTCTCTCCTTTTTGACACATAACAAGTATAAAACCATCTGAGCAGGCAATGAAGAGAGTATATCCGGTAAATAATAGAATATTGGGAATAAATATTCTTTAATATAATTGCAAATAACTATTGAATTATTATGCAAAATGATGCATAATAATTCATTAATAGCACATTTGAGAGGGGAATTTAAAAATGGCGAAGGAAAAAATTGTATTAGCATATTCCGGAGGGCTTGACACTTCCGTTGCAGTTAAATGGTTACAGGATAAATATCAATATGATGTCATCGCGGTGGCGCTTGATGTTGGTGAAGGAAAAGATTTGGATTTTGTTAAAAAGAAAGCATTGGATGTTGGGGCAATCAAATCATATGTGATTGATGCAAAGGAACTTTATGCAAACGAATATGTATTGCCTTCATTACAGGCTAATCTTTTGTACGAAGGGAAATATCCACTAATTTCCGCACTTTCACGTCCTTTGATCGCAAAAATTCTTGTTGATATTGCAGAAGAGGAAGGTGCAACGGCTGTTGCTCACGGATGTACTGGAAAAGGAAATGACCAGGTTCGTTTTGATGTTGCATTCACAGCATTGAATCCCGAGCTTAAAATTGTCGCACCTGTACGTGAATGGGCAATGTCCAGAGAAGAAGAGATTGAATATGCAAAAGCGCATAATATTCCAATTCCAATCAACTTGGACAGTCCTTACAGTATCGACCAGAATTTATGGGGAAGAAGTAATGAGTGTGGTATCTTGGAAGACCCATGGACAGAGGCTCCAAAAGACGCTTATGATCTGACGGCAGATCCGACCGATGCCCCAGATGCACCGGAAGTGATCCAAATTACATTTGACCAAGGAAAACCAGTATCCTTGGATGGAAAAGAAATGAAACTGGATGAATTAATTCTTCAACTAAACGAAATTGCCGGGAAGCATGGTGTCGGAAGAATCGACCATGTGGAAAACCGTCTAGTAGGAATCAAATCAAGAGAAATTTATGAGGCACCTGCCGCAATGACATTAATTGCTGCTCATCAGGAGCTGGAAGCATTGACATTGCCGAGAGAGGTTGCTGAATTCAAGCCTGTCGTCGAGCAAAAACTCGCACAGACAGTTTACTATGGTCTATGGTATTCACCGCTGACAGAGGCATTGCAATCCTTTATCGAAAAAACACAGGAACATGTATCTGGAACAGTAAAAGTGAAATTATATAAAGGTCAGGCACAAGTCATTGGCCGGGAATCCGCAAGTTCGCTTTATGACTTTGACCTTGCAACATACAACAAAGCAGATGCATTTGATCATGATGCAGCACTTGGATTCATTAAATTATGGGGACTTCCAACGAAAGTGCATGCTTCCGTAAATGGTACGCATTCGAAAAAGAAATCAATTGAAAAAGTAAAACTCGAAGTAAAGGAAGCTGTTAACAAGTGAAACTATGGGGCGGACGTTTTACAAAACCAACCAATCAATTAATGGACGAATATACGGCCTCGATCAATTTTGACAAAAAATTGGCGAAGTATGATATACAAGGCAGTCTGGCCCATGTGGAAATGCTGAAGGTCTGCGGGATCATTCCTGCAGAGGATGCTGATAAGATTGCCGACGGATTGCAGGTCGTTTTAGGAAAAATCGAATCTGGAGAAGCTGAACTTAGTGAGGAACATGAAGACATTCATATGAACGTCGAAAAGCTTCTTATTGAGGAAGTTGGGGCTGTCGGCGGGAAGCTCCACACAGGAAGAAGCAGAAATGACCAGGTGGCACTGGATATGCGCCTTTATTTACGGGATGCGATTGGTACCACGATACAACTGCTTGTTGATGTCCAGAAGGCACTCATTAACCAGGCAAAATTGAATCTGGATACGGTAATGCCTGGCTATACTCACTTGCAGCGCGCACAGCCTGTATTGTTCGGACATCATATGATGGCATATGTTTTCATGTTTCAACGGGATACGGAAAGACTGATGGACAGTTTAAAACGGGTGAACAAATCCCCCCTCGGTGCAGGTGCATTGGCAGGGACCACTTTCCCAATCGACCGTCAGTTTGTTGCCGATAAATTAGGCTTTGATGGGATTTGCGAAAATAGTTTGGATGCTGTTAGTGACCGTGATTTTGTTGTCGAATTTCTTGCGAATGCCTCATTGATCTCAACGCATCTTTCCCGTTTATGTGAGGAATTTGTTCAATGGTCAAGTGCGGAATTCAATTTTATCGAGCTGGATGATTCTTTCACTACGGGCAGCAGTATGATGCCACAAAAGAAAAATCCGGATTTGGCTGAGCTTGTACGTGGAAAGACTGGTCGTGTCTATGGCCATCTGATTGGAATGCTTACTACATTAAAGGGGCTTCCTCTCGCATATAATAAAGATATGCAGGAAGATAAAGAAGGCATGTTCGATACGTTCGAAACACTAAAAGGTGCCCTGGCATTATTTGCTCCGATGATTGACACGATGCAGGTTAAGAAAGAGAATATGTATGCTGCTGTTAAAAATGATTTCTCCAATGCGACAGACCTTGCCGATTACCTAGTCGGAAAAGGGATGCCATTCAGAGAGTCACATGCAGTTGTCGGCCAGGTCGTCTTGAATTGCATCAATAACGGGAAATATTTGCTTGACATGACGCTGGAAGAATTTCAATCATTCTCCGAGCTGATCGAATCAGACATTTTTGAAGCACTGACACCGGAAACGGTTGTAAATGCACGTGATGTTGCCGGTGGAACAGCCAAGCATAGAGTTGAGGAACAAATTGCAAAGGCAGAGCAAATATTGGATTCAGCCGGATTAACTGGGTTATAGTAAAGGTAATAACTCTGGTTAATAAGGCAGGCGAATTTGGATGAAGTTGATTGCTTCAGATTTAGATGGAACATTATTAAACGAAGATGGTATCGTAAGTGAGGAAAATGCCAGTGCTATCAGAAAGGCGCTCTCTCAAGGCATCGAATTTGTCGTTGCTACAGGAAGGTCATATGATGCGGCAAGCAAACCACTTCAGGAAGCGGGAATTACATGTCCCGTTATAAGCCTGAATGGTGCGATAGCCTATACTGAGAATAAGATGGAACTAAGAAGTGTCCCACTAGATCATGGCGTTTCGAAAAAAATTCTCGAAGTATGTAAGGCTGCTGACATGTATATGGAGTTTTTTACCAATGAAGGCATTTATTCGGTAAGCAGAGAGTACTTCCTTGAGGTGCTTATCGATATTATGAAATCAGCAAATCCACAAATTTCTGATGAAGAAGTCCGAGAGAAAGCTGAACTTCGTTTTCAGCTCGAACCGGTACATTTTATAGAGAATTATGAGGAAATATTCAAGAAGAAAGATATAATTATCTATAAGGTCCTTGCATTTTCGCTGAAACAAGAGAAATTGAAGGAAGTCCATGCCAAAATGGAAACTGAAAAGGATATAAAAATAACATCTTCTGGTGACATTAACCTGGAATTTAACCATCCTGAAGCACAAAAGGGAATTGCCTTAAAAGCCTTTGCGGAGAGTAAAGGAATCGGGATGGCAGATGTGATGGCGATCGGTGATAACTGGAATGACGAAAGCATGCTTAAAATGGCAGGACGCGGGGTGGCGATGGCCAATGCCGTCCCTGGAATCAAAGAGCTATGCGGATACCAGACAAAAACAAATATGGAACACGGGGTAGCTTATGCAATAGAAGAAATGCTGAGCGAACTGTCGTTGAAAAATTAGAGAAAAGGAAAGCCAGGTGATGGGCTTTCCTTTTTGCTGCATAGGAATGGATAGTTACTTAAGGCCTCTGCAATCGAGATAAGTGCGCGTTTTCCGTTCTCAGGAGCTCAGAAACGAGAAATAAGCGCTTCCCAGAGCGGTCACCGAAGCAACAAACTTACGAAAAGAGCCGTTTTAAAACAGATAAAGCATTACCGCTATAAGACTGATACCGACCTTTGCAAGGAATCGCATACGACACCTCCAGTAAGGATTAGTAACCGTTACTTTCAGCATAGCGTATAAATTTTAAGTATTTGCATATTGAATGTTAATTTTACGTTAAAAAGAGGAACCAGATTTTTTCTGATTCCTCTTTTTAACACAGTTAGTGTCTCTTATTCAGCCATAATACACCGGATTTTGCCAATCTTGGAAGGAATCCGGTCATTGGGGTTTTGGCCATGTTGCCAAATCCATCTGACTTGCCAAGTGACCCAAGCGTTCCTTTTAATTTCAATGGTTTCGGTTTCTTTGGTTCTTTGTCTTTTAGGACAGCAAGTAATACATCAGCAATTTGTTCACCTTGGAGTCCTGCGAGTTGGGCACTTGGTGAATATTCACTTGATGCACAATCCCCGACAACATAAATATTCTGTTTCTCGGGAACTTGGTAAAATTCATTGACGATTAGCTTGTCCTGATTGTCTTTTTCAAAAGGTAATTCCCTTACAAGCCGATTAGGCTGTACCCCTGCAGTCCAGATGGTAACGTCATTGATGTGGCAGATCCCATTATTGCAAACGCCATCCTTTTCTACATATTCAACAATTGAATTATGAATGACATCGACGTCATTTTTGACAAACCAATCTTCCACGTAATTTTGAATTTTTGAGTCAAAAGCTTTTAAAACGGTATTTCCACGGTCAAGCAATCTGATATTGAGGTCTGGACGGCTCTCTCTAATTTCAGAAGCTACTTCAATACCACTGAGCCCCGCCCCGACCACGGATACTTTCCCATAAGCTTTTAAATTCCCGATGGCAACCCCTGTATGGCGAGCTTTCGTGAATGTTTGGACACTTTCCGTAAATTCCTCTGCTCCAGGGATTCCATGATAATTGTCTTCACAGCCGACACCTATGACTAAATAGTCATAGGGAATTGTTGCTTCTGGATCTTCAAATAATATTTGTTCTTTATCTGTATCGATTTTCATAATTTCGTTAAAAACATACTGAACACGTTTATCGTCCGGAAATTCGACACGAACATCCTGGTCAGCAACCGTGCCCGCTGCTATTGTATAAAATTCAGTTTTCAATGAACGAAATGGATTCCTGTCTACTACTGTAATCTGTATGTCTTCAGATAATGGCTGGTCAAGTAAACCTGACAGGATTTTAATTCCACCATATCCGCCCCCTATAATAACTAACCTTTTCATGGTTAACCCCCTTATGTAGTGAAACGTTTTCGTTGTTCTCCCCCTAATAGATTACCAAAGTTGTCCGAGTCTGTCATCATATAATAGGTGCCTGTCACTCCCCGAATTTTGTCGAAAAACATTAGTGATTCCGGTATAGAAAAAGAGAAAAGACACATGAGTGGGGAGGCTTCTCATGTGTCTTTTCTCTTTTTCTATAAGAATATTAATGTGGATGCTATTTCCCTGATATGCGCTTCATCGACCCACAAAATCAGGAAGTTATATGCTGTACCCTCAATTACGATTGGTGCAGGGTAGGTAACGATTAATGCAGCCTGGCGATTCATTTCAGGAGGCTGATCTGCAGATGGGAAAATAAAACATGCCTCTTCGCCCTGAATAGTTGCCGGGATGATTTGTGGCATGGAACCGTATGGCATTAATGGATGAAACGCTTCACCCTGGCATACGTCTTCAAGACTCTCTCCTGCTATGGCCGAGACCTGGAAAAATCCATCAGGTCCTTCATAGCGCTCATTATTTACCCTTACCCAGTTAGATGGGTATTGAAATCTGATTCGGTATGTCTGATTTGTGTAAGTGCGTCGCAGAAAATGATCAACTGGAGTTTTGGACCATTGGAGTGATGTAATTACAGCTCCTTCGATCAATTTGATTGGAACGGGATGATCCAAATCTATCACCCACATTTCACGGGCAAATTCCTGTTCACTGCAGCCAGAAAGATAGGCAATTTTTCTTCCGTTGGGGGACCAGGTCACTGGCGATGCAAAACAATTGGATATTGCGTGAATGGTTTCGGCTTCTCCTTCTCTCGTTACGGTTCTAACCTGACTGAAATATCCCCGATCTTCATATGCGGTCGCACTATAAGCTATGATTCTTGAATTTGGATTCCATCTCGGATAATAGTTTTTGGCTAGTGGGCCACCCTCTAATCCAAACATATTGCCGGTTGCCAGTTCGATGGTAATAATGAGTGAGATGCTGACCCCCGGTGTTGTATAAAGTACAAAAGTACCGTCAGGAGATAAACGCACATCATTTAGTGGCCCATCTGTGTTATTGGTTATTCTCCTTCTTCCCGTACCATCTCGGAGAATCCGGTAAAGCTGGCTGACCCCGTTGTTATCGGGGGCTTGGTACAGGAGCTCCGTACCGCTAGGAAGCCATTGGATATCTGTCGCGCCAGGCTGTTGGATGGATTGAAATTGATTGGATGCAAGCTGATAAAGAATAATTTGATTTCTTGTTGTATAGGCAATTGTGGTGCTGTCAGGGGACCAATCTAACCGAAGACTATCGTTTTCACCAAGTTGATCAATGGATGCTAATGTACCCGACTCAAGCTCCACCACATAGATGATTCTATTTCTGCCGACAAAAGCAATTCTCCTGCTATCTCTTGACCATTCCGGGGTGGAGAAGGAAGCACCTAAACCACTGGTCAACTGTACATTGGTGCCATTACGAGGATTATAGAGCCAAATGTCAAACTCTCCGCTGGCATTGGAGGTGTAGGCTATTAAGCCTTCACCGCCGGGTGGTGCGTATGGGATACGCAGCATCATACCAGGAAGGATGGTGGTAGTCGGTAATTGATTGACCTGCTGAATCAGTTCTGTTCTCCTTGTGCCATCTGTGATCACATTAAATCTTCCAGCAATTGTATATAATGTATCACCAGGTTGAACAACATAATAGGGGACTCCAGGGGGGACTTTGAGCAATTGATTAACATAAATCACGTAAGGGGCCTGAAGCTGATTGGCTTCTATAATTACAGAAATGGGTATACGGAAATATTGGGAGATTTGATAAACAGAATCTCCAGGCCTAACAAGATAAATATCTACTCCGGGTGGAATGGATAGCTGCTGACCGATATATATGGTGTAAGGGGCCGACAAGTTATTGGCAGCGATAAGTGATTCAAGCGGAACTTCCCATCTTCTGGCAATGTCAAAAAGCGTATCACCCGGTTGGACAGTGTAAAAATATTGCATATAATCCCTTCCTTCTATATGGAGCATAGGTTTCGATTATATGTATATGTTCACATTATCACGAATATTAGAGGAATTGACAGTCGCCAAGCTCTTGGGTTGATGCCTTCGTCGGACTTGTGCTTATATGTTCCTACTCGTAAACAAAGCCACTTCCATACAATGCAGAGGAAGTGGCAAAATCTAAATTATTCAACTTTTGCAGAAGGAAATGGATAATTAATCCTTGGCAGAATTAGGATGGTGTGAGTTGCACTGCTCAAGTTGACTTTGGATTAACTATTTGCACTGAGCAGCCTGAA
>NZ_LQNF01000029.1 GCF_001618145.1 Oceanobacillus damuensis | reverse complement strand
AGGCCGTGCCCGCGGAAAGCAACTGTCCGCAGCGGAAATCAACCAGCAGTTACTTCGTATTTTACATAAACTGCGTAGATTAGAAGCAACAAAAATTTCAAAACCAACCTATTTTGACAGCCTAAGTTTTACCAAATCTAGCAAGGTGATTATTAATGAGATTCTAAGATTAGCTCAGTAAGTCTTTCTACTTATTTTATTGATTCGAAGGTTGAGAGTGTAATTTAAGAATAATCTCCACCTCTGTTTTTCCGCAGTTTAGTCTGCGTGCAATGTCGTTCTGTGAGAGTCCTTCGCTATGCAGCTGAAGGACTCTTGATTCCAATGAGGCTTCAAGGATATCTTCTGGCCCGTCACCAGCTGCATAAGGTTCACTAAATTCCTCTTTCACATCCGTTGCAATGGTTTCTTGAGAGGCTGCGGATTCAGAAGAGTCTTTAATCGTTTCACTGTTCTTTTCAGCAGTTAGCAGTTGGTCTTGCAAACGCCTGTTTTCGTTCCTGATTTCCTGCAAATAGGCTTCAAACAACCCTTCTATTTCCTTTGCATCTTGTGTTTTAAGGGACGCCAGCTGCTGATACAGCTTATATATAGCTGCCATTCCAATCACGTGCAATAAAAAGCTTATAATCAATAAGAAAGATATCATCTAATTTCTCCTCTAACCGTTAAAATCAACTTGCTTTCCCAAGAATGGATGATCAATTTCCTTTTCATGGTCACTATGAGTGTTATTATTTTCACCTTGGGATTGAGATCCCTCTTTATCTTTATTTGTTTTATTTGTTTCTTCTGATTCATTTACTTTTTTCCGCTTGAGCTCTTCCTGCTTAATGTGCGTTTGTCCTAAGGATTCCTGGAAATGCTGGCCTTGCTTCATCATATTCTCTTGAATTTTACCTGCATCCTGTGTCCTCGGAAGAGCCACTTGCATTTCAATCGACTTCCAGCTCAGAGAGATCATCTCCTTCGATTATTTTAATCAAATAAAGGATGTATCATAATTTCATTGTTTATTAGATTCATCTTAACATAATGGTGGGTATTGATAATTTTCTTTTGATATTTGCCAAAAGCTACCGTGGTGTTTTGATGAATGAAATTTCTGACTGTCAGGTGTGCCTCTTTTTCACTTCCAATATGGGAATTTATTCTACTTAATGTATCTTCTATCTCGGTTAATTGTTCTTTCGTTTTGCTTACTGAGTTTTTTTGCCGAAGAAGGGAAATTCTTAATTTAGGATTTGATGAGATGTCCTGTGTGTCAAGTCTTGCTCCTATCAGCTCAAGTTTGCGAAGTGTATCTTTAAGTTTTTTTCGTTTCGCTTTCAATTCTTCTTCTTTATTAGAAATTGATTTATTGACACCAAATATTATCTCCGTTTTCGTGCTAAGGTGATTGCCGATATCTTTTGCTTCGACAGCTTTTCCTGCGGATAGAGTGCCTCCGATTATATTGCCCTTTTGACAGTAAATATGTCCTCTGGCAACACATTCACTGTGTAAAATGGAATTCTCTGCATAAAGGTCCTTTTCTGCATATACGTTCCCTTGGCTAATATATCCTATCGTTATGTTCTCTCCTGCTTTTATTGAACCAGTCCCTTGTCCGGCAAGTCCTTCGGATACGTAAACAGAGCCCTCCGCCGTAACAGTTCCTGCTTCAATCATACCAAATATTTTCACATCCCTATCAGCCTTCACTTCAAAACCAGCCGGAACATTTCCATGTATGACTATCGTGCCCACGAAGTTCAAATTACCAGTTTTCATTGATAAGGACTCTGGCACTTCATATACTGGCTGAATATGAATATAATTTCCTATGATACTGATTTGTCCATCAGATGCTGCATAAAATGACATATTTTCTTCCCTGTAAACCACATTTTTACCTGGAATTAACGTTACTGGCCTTCCAGGTTTAGGTGGTACCGGATTACCGCTTACATTAATGCCTTCCACCCCTTGTGTCGGATTAATAATGGTAGCCAATTTTTGCCCTTTAACTACACTCGGTATCCGCATGACATCTCGGAAGTTCCAGCCTGATGTCCTCTCCACTTTTGTGTCTAAATTGAGTTCATATTGAATTTTTCCATCTTCCCCATCGATTACCGATAGACCTGTTGCGATGACTAGTGGAAATGCCCGTTTAGAGTCAGATAGAAGCAGATTAATCGTCTCCTGCTCAATTCCATATATAATATGATGGGCATCAAGAAAGCTTCTGATTGCAGATTCATCCATTATTATCTCCTGATCCTCCTCTGTCTCCTTATCGTGCAGTTTAGCAGACATTTGATCATCGGATATTTCAATGTAAAAAAAATCATCTAGCTGATTCATATCTTTTCCCCTTCGGAATTATGTCATCCCTATAACGCTATCTTCAATATAAAACCTGCATTTTGCTCAATGACTTTCTCAATTTAAAAATAGAACGTTTATGAATTTGAGAAATTCTTGAAGTGGTTAAGCCTATGATCTGACCAATTTCGGTAAATGTTAATTCTTCATTATAGAAAAGGCTGATTACAAGCTGTTCTTTTTCATTTAAAGATTTTATACCTTCGATAAGCTCCCCTTGTATTTCATTCTGTAAAATATGCTTGTCTGGCAGTATTGCAGACTCATCCGGAATCGAATAACCTATCCCATCTTTCAAATCACCGTTACTTCCTTTTGGCTTTTCTTCTATCGAAAGTATATTGCCGTATAATGAATCTTTAACGGTCGATTCCACTTCTTCTATTGTCATTCCGGTAAGTTCGGCAATTTCATTGGAAGTTGCTTCCCTTTGGTTTTGTTGTTCAAAAAGTTCTGAAGCCTGTTCCACTTTCTTTGTCTTTTCTCGGATGGACCTTGGAAGCCAGTCTTCTTTTCGAAGCCCATCAATAATCGACCCTTTAATCCTGAATGATGCATACGTATCAAATTTCAGATCACGGCCGGGATCGAATTTCTTGAGCGCATCGTAAAGTCCCAGAAGGCCGAAGCTTTTAACATCATCCTTGCTGACGTTATTTGGAAGGTGACTTGAAATTCGCTCCGTATGAAAATTGACGAGATACATATAATTGGAGATCAGTTCATTGGCAGCCTCACTGCTCTTATTTGTAATCCAATCGTTCCAAAGCTCCTGTTCAAGAGGAGTATTTTTTGAATTCATTTGTCTGTGCTCCCCCTTCCGTTTTATTAACGTACTTCTCAAATAAAAAACTCTTCCTTATTGACTTTCTTTATTTTCAAGTTACCCGTTTGAGGGTCAAACTCTATTGTTCTTCCGACATTGCCACCGACATCCATAGAAATTACCGAGATGTTCAGTTCACTCAGCTTATGTTCGACAGCCTCGGTGTTTCTTGGACCTATCCGCATCATATCCGAGCCGGAGCTGAATTGAAACATTTGTGCTCCACCAGCTATTTTCGCCTTTAAAGCAAATTTTCTGGCACCATTTTCGAGTAGCGAGTTTACGAGACAAGGGATAGCTGTATCGGCATACTTAAATGGATTTATTTTAACTTGTTTAGCTGCGCTGGAATCAGGGAGCAGGATATGTGATAATCCGGCTATCTTTTTCGTAGCATCATAAATCACCACACCTACACATGAACCGAGTCCAGAAGTCCTGATTGTGCCCGGGGCTATCACTAAATTCAAATCAGCAATCCCCACTTTAACAACGGTGGATGTCTTATTCATGATCGTTAATTCCTAACGCTTCAAATATTTTAGGGAACGATTCAGGATCCGGCAGTAGAAAGAAATTCCCCTTGATTCCTTCTTTTACTTGATCATCTAGTTTGATCTCCGTATCAATTATAATTGCGTAATCAATTACCTTTGATATTTCCAGCAGTCCTGCCGTAAGGAGGGCACCAGCCATATCAATTCCTAAATATGGAACAGAAGGCTGCATATTAATTTTTGTGAAATCCGATAAAGCGGTTAAATAAGAACCTGTAACGATATTGCCGATTTCATGCAGTGCAGAGAGGGACATTTCCTTATCCTGTTTTCCCTCAAATAAAGAGAAGTCTTGGTCATTGGTAAGTTGCCTGACCAGATATTCTGCTTCTTCCACTTTTAAAATTAAATAAACAGTACCTGGAGCTTCTCCGTGGATACGAAACAGAAGTCCGACGATTATTTCTTCTGGACCACCTATCAATTCCATCAATTCATCATAGCCAACAACATTAACTGACGGAACGTTCATTTCTATTTTTTTATCAAGTAACTTTGAAAGCGAAGTTGCTGCATTCCCAGCCCCTATATTGCCGATTTCCTTTAAAACGTCTTTTTGATAAGAGGTTAAGTGAAGATATTCCATTTATTGACCTTCCATCAATTGCAATTCGTCAAGTTCCTGCAACGATAAAACTTCAGGTAAATCCAGCAGTATCAATAAACGATTTTCTATTTTAGCGACTCCTTCGATATAGTCTGCATCAACAGTTCCGATTACTTCTGGTGCCGGCTCAATCTCATCTACGGGAATGTCGATTACATCATTGGCAGAATCGACAATCAGACCAACCTCTACTTCATTGAATTTTGCTATAATAATTCGGTTATTGTCGTTCAGCTCCGCAATCTGCATGTTAAATCTCAATCGTAAATCAATTACAGGGATGATAACACCTCGAAGATTTATAACCCCTTTGACAAAAGGTTCCGTTTGAGGAATTCTCGTGATTGGCATCAGCCTCTCAATAGACCCGATTTGATTTACTGATACTGCATATTCCTCATCTTCGAGCTGGAAAATAATCATTTTTCTTGTTTCAACATTAATGTTTTCCATTTTAAACTCCCCTTCAAGTAAATGCATTTATGTATTCCTTTACGCGGCAATCCTTATTATTTCTTTAACCTAATGAGTATATCTGCTATCTCATGAAGTGGTAATTGATGATCTACATATCCAGTTTTTACAGCAGACTTGGGCATCCCATATACAATGGAGGTTTCTTGTGATTCGGCGATAACGATTGTCTTTTCGTCAGTGTCCTTCATTTTTACGATGCCTTCCGAACCATCATTTCCCATGCCGGTCAAAACTACAGCAATCTTATTCACCTGCTTAACCGAAGCGACTGAACCGAACAAGATGTCAACGGCCGGTCGATGTCCCTTTATTGGTGCCTCCTTCGATAGGTGAATCGCTATGGATGTGCCAATTTTCTTCACGGTCATATGCTTGCCTCCAGGTGCTATATATGCAGTACCCTTTTCTAACATTTCACCATGCACGGCTTCCTTCACTTCAATTGCACTCAGATCATTCAGACGGTCAGCCAGTGACTTCGTAAAACCTTTTGGCATATGCTGGACGATTACTATTGGTGCTGGAAAATTATTAGGTAAACTGGTCAGCACCTGTTGGAGTGCTCTTGGTCCACCGGTGGAAGTTCCGATAGTCACTATTGTTTTTTCATGCTCTTTTCCAATTGGTGTTATCAGTCTTTTAACTGGTGTCTCCCTTATTGTTTTGTTTTTTTTGACGGTGACTTGAGAAGCTGTATACACTTTTGAAGTGATTTCATTCCCAATCATTTGTATATCAAGGGATATGGGACCGGATGGTTTTGTTATAAAGTCAACCGCCCCATTCGATATTGCCTGTATCGTATTTGCAGTGCCTTCCTCTGTGACACTGGAAAGCATCACAACAGGGGTAGGATTGGTTTTCATGATTTCCCGTAAAGTATCTATCCCATTCATAATTGGCATGTGCACATCCAATGTGACTACATCTGGAGAAAGTTCGTTAAGTTTCTTTAAGCCTTCTTCTCCATTCCGAGCAACAGCTATCACGTCAATTCGGGAATCGCTATTGAGAATATTGGAGATTACTTTTCTCATAAATGCCGAATCATCGATTACTAGAACCCGGATTGGTATCATCCTAATCACCTCTCGATTAGTTGTTTTAATTTCCGAACAAAAGAGAAAGGTGAAGATCTGTCAACTTCATTCGAATTTACGAGATAATTATCAGCAATTTCTTTTATTGCTTTGGCAGCTTTCGATTTTTCATTGTATAAAACATATGGCACTTGTCTGATAACAGCCTGCGTTACCACCTTGTCATCCGGTATGATTCCCATCGAATTTATCTGGACATCAAGAAACTTAGTTACTACCCCTGTGAATCCTTGAAGTGATTTCACCCCTTCACGATGACTCGCCGCACGATTCATTACTATATATACCGGCATGCTGCTCTGGTTGTTGATTACATGTTTGATCATTCCATAAGCATCTGTCAGGGAAGTTGGTTCAGGGTTTGTAATGACAATACATTCATCCGAAGAAAGAATAAAGTACAGCCCTTCCTCTGTAACACCCGCACCCATATCGAAAAGGATATAATCATACATCTGCACCAATTCCTTGTACTGTTCGTAGAAATGGGTTTTATCCTCCCCATTCAGCTTAAAGAAGTTAGTCATTCCTGATCCCGCAGCAATATAGGATAATCCAATTGGTCCGGTTTCAATAATATCATGAACGGATAATCGTTCATCAAACATATCAATAATCGTCTTTTTGGCTCTCAACCCCATAAGAATATCGATATTTCCCATACCTACATCAAGGTCAAAAAGCAACACTTTTTTCTCGTTCTTTATTAACTGAAGAGAGAAGTTCAGTGCAAAGTTGGATTTCCCAACCCCGCCTTTTCCACTGATGATGGATATCGTTTTTGCCTCTTTTGGTGTTTTCATAGAATTGATTTTACGTCTCAGTCCTGCCGCTTGATCATTTGCCATCATGGTCACCCACCAAAAGTTTGCTGATATATTCCGGCTTCGATTCCATCAAATCCTCCGGCACATCCTGACCATTGGCAATACAAGCAACTCCTACTTGTTTTCCCATTGATATATTCAGGATACTCCCATACTGGCTTGTTTCATCCAGCTTTGTAAAGATGACATCACGAATGTTAAGGTGCTGAAACTGTTCATAAATTTCCATGAGATCTTTTTGCTTAGTTGTCAGTGAAAGCACTAGATACGTATTCATCATTCTCATATCCAGTATGGATTCGAGTTCTTCAATATATTTTTTATCCCTGAAATTTCGACCCGCTGTATCGACGAGTATCACATCATAAGCGGAAAATTTTTCGATCGCTGCATAATAGTCATCAATCGTATATGCAACTTCAATCGGGACATCCAATATGCGTGCATAGGTTTTCAACTGCTCCACAGCTCCAATTCGGTACGTATCTGCAGTAATGAAAGCTACTTTTTTCTGATCATCAAGCATCATTTTTGCAGCTATCTTAGCAATTGTCGTCGTTTTCCCAACACCGGTTGGTCCTACAAATTGGATTACTTTTTTATCATATCCAATGCCCTGTGAACGATGATGAGTAAGATTTCTTTCAATTAATGACCTAACATGATTCTTAACAAGGTCGATCGTAATCTCTTCCTCCGTGTCACCCAGTTCATCGATAACAGTTCGGATAAGTTCTTCCGCAAGCTTTTCCTCCACTTCCTGTTTCCGTAAATCCTCGTATGCCAGCTGATATACCGGAGGAAAAGTTTGGATTTCTTGTCTCGATTGAATTTCAAACAATTTTTTTAAGTCTCTGATTTCTTGAAGCATGTCGTTATTATCATTATTGGCCCTGGCCTGATCCTTCTCCTGTACAACTGGAGCCGGATCGGGACTGTCATTTTTCCTTAATGGCAATGGCTGTGGATCAAGTGCTGCTACAACTTCAATATTCTTTTTTTTGAAGAAGCCAAGAAAACCACCGTTCACAACTTCCTTTGAATGAAGGATAACCGCTTCCGGTCCAAGTTCCTTGCGAATTTGGTTCATAGCTTCCGGCATTGATTTTGCTACATACTTTTTTACTTTCAAGCTACATTCACCACCCCGACACTTTGTACCTGAACATCTGGTTCAAGTTCATTATAGGATAACACCACTATTTGCGGCAGGAAACGGTCAAGCAATTGCTTCAAATACATTCTCACTGCAGGAGAACACAAGATGATAGCTGATTCTTCCTGAAGAGCAAGTTTTTCTGCTTCAGCATGAATCGTTTTAATAATTTCCTGCTGTGCGTCAGGATCAAGCGAAAGGTAATTACCATGTTCTGTCTGCTGGATATTTTCAGCTATCAGCTTTTCAACTTTTCCTGAAACTGTAATCACTTTAAGTGACATATCATCATTTGCATACTGTTTCGTTATTTGAGATGAGAGGGCTTGTCTCACATATTCCCCAAGAAGCTCTGTATCATTCGTCATTTTGGAAAAATCTGCTAATGTTTCAAAAATAACTGGCAGGTTCCGTATGGAAATATTCTCTCTAAGCAGCTTGGCAAGTACTTTTTGTATTTCTCCAATTGCCAAAGGCTCCGGTGTTACTTCTTCTACCAAAATTGGATAGCTTTCTTTGAGATGATCGATCAACTGTTTTGTCTCTTGTCTGCCTAACAATGTATGGGCGTTCTTCTTGATTACTTCCGTTATATGGGTAGAAACGACAGAAGGAGGATCCACTACCGTGTAACCGGACATTTCTGCTTCATCCTTCATTTCTTCGCTAATCCATTTGGCAGGCAACCCGAAGGCCGGTTCCTTTGTATCGATGCCTTCGATTTCGTCATCACTGAAATCCGGAGCCATTGCCAAATAATGATCGAGCATAAGTTCACCTGCTGCAACTTCATTCCCTTTAATTTTTAAACGATATTCATTTGGATTAAGTTGGATATTATCCCGTATTCGAACGATAGGAATAACAATACCGAGCTCAATAGCCAATTGTCTGCGTATCATGATGATCCGATCCAATAGATCTCCACCCTGGCTCGTATCAGCAAGTGGTATAAGCGCATAGCCAAACTCAAATTCAATAGGATCCATATTCAACAGACTGACAACATTCTCAGAAGACTTCATGGCAGAGCTTTCTGTCTGATCCTCTTCTTCAATATCCGGTATGTCGGGTTCTTCCGACTTCTTTTGCATAAAATATGCACTTACACCCAAAACCCCGGCGAGTAGTGTTGTCAGAAAAAAGTTAATTGGTGTCAGACCAAGAAGAAAGATGGTACCGGCTGCAATATAGAGCATTTTCGGAAACTGTAATAACTGGTCTGTAACCTCAGCGCTTAAATTCCCCGCCCCGGCAGACCGAGTTACAACAATCCCTGTAGCAGTAGATATGAGAAGTGCTGGAATTTGACTTACTAGCCCATCACCAACAGTAAGTCTCATGAATGTATTAATCGCCTCTTCAAAGGACAGACCCATCTGAACCATACCGATAATCAGGCCAAATACGATGTTGATTAGCACGATTATGATTCCTGCAATTGCATCCCCTTTGACAAATTTACTCGCACCATCCATAGAACCATGGAAATCTGCTTCTCTTTCAATCTTCTCTCTTCTTTCTTTAGCCTGCTTTTCTGAAATTAACCCTGCATTTAAATCTGCGTCGACACTCATTTGTTTCCCTGGCATTGCATCGAGTGAGAAACGTGCAGCCACTTCAGATACCCGTTCAGAACCCTTTGTGATAACAAGGAAGTTAATGATTACGAGGATAATAAAAACTACGAAACCTACGAGCGGATTTCCACCAATTACAAAAGTTCCAAATGTATCAACAACCCCACCTGCGTCCGCTTCAGACAATATTGACCTTGTAGTTGAAACATTCAGCGCGAGACGAAATAAAGTCAATAGTAATATTAATGTCGGAAAAACCGAGAACTGCAGTGGTTCAGTTGTATTCATGGAAACCAAGATAGCAATCAGCGCTAATAGGATATTAATTAAAATGAAAAAACTTAATAGCCATCCCGGTAATGGGATAACCAACATGATGATTACTAGAATTACTGCTAAAAGTACTGATAAATCCCGCGCTTTCATTAATGTCTCTCCTCATTGCTCAAACTTTTTTCTCTAGTCGATATACATATGCCAAAACTTCGGCGACTGCCTTAAAAAATTCTTCCGGAATTACATCGCCAATATCCGCTGCACTGTAAAGCCCTCTGGCAAGCGGTTTGTTCTCCACGGTTACAACCTTATTTGCCTTGGCAATCTCTTTAATTTTCAATGCTGTTTTGTCCGTCCCTTTCGCTAGAACATATGGTGCACTTGCTTTCTCTTCATCATATTTAATGGCAATAGCATAATGGGTGGGATTCGTGATAATGACATCGGCATTCGGTACTTCACTCATCATTCTTCTGGTTGCCATCTGCCTTTGCTTTTCCTTGATTTTGGATTTAATGAGGGGGTCACCTTCAACATTTTTGTATTCATCCTTTATATCCTGCTTTGACATGCGCATATTCTTTTCAAAGTCATAGCGCTGATATGTATAATCGAAAACAGAAAGAAACAATAAAGCGATGATGGATGAAATCCCCATAATAAAAGTCACCCTGCCAAAAAATGCAAGTGCATTTTCCGCATTTGTAAAGGACATCATCAACATGTCATCTTTGTATAACCAGATGATCGTAAAAGTAATTGCACCTATGAGGACAATCTTAAATAATGATTTAAGAAGTTCCACAAGCGCACGAATGGAAAAAATTCTTTTTGCCCCCTGTATAGGGTCAATCTTCTTTAAGTCTAGTTTCAATGGCTTTGTCGTAAACAGAAAACCTATTTGCATTAAATTGGAGGTTACTCCTCCAATCATTGCGATAGCCATAATCGGGGCAAGCATCATAGCAGTTTCCAATGTCATACTTGTAAAAATCCGATGCACGGATATCTCTGTCAATTCCCAATTAATCAGTTCCGTAAAGGAATGCTGATAAACGCCAATCATTTTTCCCAGCATATATCCACCAAAGACAAATAACGCAATAAAACAAAATAATAGCAGTAACGCTGTATTAATGTCCTGACTCTTAGCAACTTTCCCTTTTTTTCGTTCATCCTGACGCTTCTTTGGTGTGGCTTTTTCAGTTTTTTCACCAGCAAAAAATTGTAAATCCAGTTTCAATCGCAAATTAAGCACCCCCAAAAAGCTGCATGAGAACTCGCATTGCTTCAAACATTGAGTGGAACAGACTTCTCACAAGTGTAATATATAAAGGGAGAAAAACGAGAATTGCAGCAAAACTGACAAATATCTTCAACGGTAACCCTACAACAAATACATTCATCTGCGGAACAGTCCTTGCGATAATTCCGAGAGCGACATCCACCAAAAACAAACAGCCTACAATCGGGATGGCAATCTGAAATGCTATTAAAAACATCATATTGAATGTTGTGATGACAAAATCAGCAATAGAGCTATTTCCAAAAGGGATAAACGTATCAAGAGGTATAAAATGATAACTATTGAATATTCCATCTATTATCAAATGATGACCATCAACCGATAATAGAAATAACAGGGCAATAATGTACAGATATTGGCCTGTTAATGGACTTTGCGCTCCAGTTTGAGGATCCATCACATTTGCAATTGCAAATCCCATCTGGAAATCTATAAATCCACCAGCAATTTGAAGCCCTGAAACAATTATAAATGCAATCAGACCGATAAGCAGGCCCACAAGAGCTTCCTTGACTAGCAGGAAAATGTACATCTCATCTATAGCGAAGGTGCTTGTATCAACTGTATAAAACATAATCATCGCCAAAAAGAAACTAAAACCGATTTTAAACTGAAATGGTACAGTCCTATACGAAAATAGTGGCATTGTGACAAAAAACGCCAATACACGGACCAGAATCAGCAAAAAAACTGGAAGACTATTAATATTAATTAATTCAAGCATGTTTTACCCTACAAACTGATTTATATTTTGTAATATATTCGCTGTAAATTCCACCATTGTCGTCAGCATCCAAGGGCCGAAGAAAATGAGGCCTACCAATACAGCCACTATTTTTGGAACGAAAGCTAGCGTTTGTTCCTGAATTTGCGTCGTAGCCTGAAAAATACTTACCAAAAGACCAACGGCAAGTGCCAATATAAGCAATGGTCCTGTAACAAGCAAGATCGTGTAGATTCCTTGTTCAGCTAATGTTAATACGAATTCATTGCTCAATTAAACAAGCCCCTTTCACTAAAAACATCTAAAAACCACCGAGTAATGATTGTGTAATCAAGTACCATCCATCCACCAATACAAACAGCAGAATCTTGAATGGCAGGGAAATCATAACAGGAGGCAACATCATCATACCCATCGACATTAATACACTCGCAACAGCCATATCGATAATTAAGAACGGAATAAATATCATGAAACCCATCTGAAATGCTGTCTTCAGCTCGCTGATTGCAAATGCAGGTACGAGCGTTGTCAGCGGAATATCCTGGACTGTTTCCGGTGTTTCTGCCTGTGTGTAATTCATGAAGAGTGCCAGATCTTTTTGCCTCGTATGTCTCGCCATAAAATCCTTTAATGGTGCACTGGCATTTTCATAAGCCTCATCGAGTGTTATCTCTTCATCGAAAAGAGGCTGCAATCCCTGTTCATATACTTCGGTGAACGTAGGTGCCATAATGAAAAACGTCAAAAACATTGCAAGCCCGACTAATACCTGGTTTGGCGGCATTTGCTGTGTGGCCAGTGAAGTTCTGACAAAAGACAGCACAATGATAATTCGGGTGAAGCTCGTCATTAGAATTAAAATTCCTGGAGCCAATGAAAAAATGGTAAGCAACAATAATAATTGGACAGACGTTGATATATTGGTCGGATCTGTACCGGAAAACATATCTATAAATTCATTCATGGGTATCTTCCTTGTTTTTGTTGATCATTTTGTTTCTGTTTTGCTTTAAGTTTTCCAGCTCTTTCGAAAACATTGCTTTAAAATTGCTGTCCGATGAATCCTGATTTCCCTGTTTTTTTTGGATGAGAGACGACAATAAAGTCCCCCCCGGAAAATCATCGGATGTTCCCTCTTTACTCAGCAAAATATCTTCTTTTACTTGTTCATCCGTAATCTCCTGAAGCATTTGCACATTTTCGCCGACACCGACTATATAAAGATGTGTACCGATACGCACAATTTGGATGGACTTATTTTGCCCTACCGATATGCCTCCTACATTCTCTAAAGCCTTGACATGGTTCGAAAGCTTCGTTCGTTTGTTCAGAAACTTGATCAGAATATAGATTAGGGCAAGTATGAGAACTAGTGCAAAAAACACTTTTACCAATTCAAATGCCAATGAACCGGTACTTTCTGTTTCTGTCAGTAAATCATTATCATTCTCTTCCTCTGGATTGACGGTGTCAGCAGGTTCACTGCAGTCTACCTGTCCTTCCAGGCAATCAGTAACATTTGGGGTTGTTGCTGCAATTGCTTCTCCGGAGAAAATCACAGAGAAGGCAATGATGCTTAAACATAAAATGCATAGGAATGTCTTCTTCAACATACTCACTCGTTTCTTAACTTAAAGCTTTCTGAATTGCCTCGATTACTCTGTCTCCCTGAAATGGTTTTACAATAAAGTCTTTAGCACCTGCCTGGATGGCATCGATAACCATCGCCTGCTGGCCCATCGCAGAACACATAATAATTTTTGCATCCGGATTTGATTTTTTTATTTCTTTTAATGCTGTAATGCCATCCATCTCCGGCATCGTAATATCCATTGTCACCAAATCAGGCGTCAGTTCGTTATACTTTTCAATCGCCTGTGCCCCATCGGGAGCTTCTCCAACAACTTCAAATCCATTTTTAGTCAGAATATCCTTAATCATCATCCGCATAAATGCAGCGTCATCTACAATCAAAATTCGATGTGCCATTCTTCTTCCCCCAATAATCTATTATTTTAGTTTCATGATCCGGTCGGATTGACTTATAATATCTGTGATTCGTACACCAAAGTTTTCTTCAATTACAACTACTTCACCTTCAGCAACGAGTTTTTCATTTACCAATATATCGACAGGCTCACCTGCAAGCTTATCCAGTTCAATTATCGATCCGTGTGCCAGATCCAATATGTCTTTAATCGACTTTTTCGTACGGCCGAGCTCAACTGTCACTTTTAAGGGAATATCAAGCAGCATGTCCAGGTTTCTATGCTCATTATTACTCAGATCAACCTTTTCAAAATTAGAGAATGTCGCTTGTTGAACCGGTGCCTGCTTAGAAATATTTCCATTACCTATAAATTGAGGCTGGGCAGATTCCTGTTTCGTATTAAATTCATTTGTCTCTTTCTGATAGGATTTCGGTTTCTGCATCATATCTTCCTGGTCCGAACTTGCTGCAGGTTCCTCCAGCTCCAAAGTCGCTGCAGCTTCTTCTCCATCAGATTGGTTAAGGAGCCTGTCCACTAATTGCTTTGCAAATTGCAACGGGATGAGCTGCATCATGTTGGAATCTATCAAATCCCCTACAGTCAGCTTAAAGAATACTTTTACATAAATATCCTCGTCGAAAATAGCTTCATTGCCGCCGCTCACTTCTCCATCAATGATGGAAGGTGGTGAAATGTCAACACGTGTATTAAAGACAGTTGACATACTCGTGGCTGCAGCTCCCATCATTTGATTCATGGTTTCCTGAACAGCACTGACATGAATGTCTTTTAGATCCATGTCCGGGTTGGTTCCGTCTCCTCCAAGCATAATATCGGCAATGATCGCTGCGTCACTTGCCTTAATTACAAATACATTTTTTCCAGTGAAACCTTCTATGTAATTTACTTGAACACTGACCGGTTCAAATGTAAACTCATCGCCAAGCTTCTCTTTTTCAATTACATCAACGGTAGGAGTGGTAATTTCGACCTTCTGGTTTAGCAGTGTCGATAGAGTAGTTGCAGAACTTCCAAAGGAAATGTTCCCTATTTCTCCTAATGCATCAATTTCCACACCGGAAAGATAGTTTTGCTCAGATTTATTTGTTGTTTCTTTATCATCGGATATATTCAATAGAGCATCTATTTCATCCTGTGAAAGCATTCCATCATTCATCATCTTCATTCACCCCATTTATTTCTTCTAAAATTTGCACAGACATCTTATTTTTGAACTTACCGGGCTGCACATAAAATTTTGGTTCATTGTTTACCTCCAGTTTAAGCGGCATATCAATTTGCTGATCCAATGCTATCACATCGTCTTTATTGAATTTCAGGAAATCGTTGATTGAGATTGTTGTTTCTCCAAGAATTGTTTTCAGTTCTACTTCAGCCAGTTTAAGATTTTTTGACATTTTCGTAAATGCATTTTTATCTCTGCTTTTCTTTGTTGATTGCATCCAATAATGTGCGGAGAGCTTCGGTATAATTGGTTCCAAAATAATATGCGGAATACAAATATTGATCATCCCCGTAGTTTCGCCGATAGCTGTTGTTAATGAGACGACTACAACTGTCTCATTAGGTGCAACCATCTGTAAGAATTGAGGATTTTCCTCAAATTCCTCGAGGACAGGGTCAATTTCCGCAACCGAACTCCAAGCTTCCTTCATCGTACTGACCGCTTTTTCAAATATTTGGCTTAAAAGCAATTGTTCAATCTCTGTCAAACTGTCATTCTTGTCTATCGTATTTCCTTTACCACCTAAAATTCGATCAAGCAAGGCATATGCAACATTTGGGTTAACCTCCATAATCAAGTTGCCTTCCAGTGGTTCGACACTGTACAGATTCAGAACTGTCATCTCTGGTATGGAACGGATAAATTCCTCATATGGTACCTGATCAACAGATGTTACGGAAATATTTACGTAGCTTCTTAATTGGGATGAGAAGAATGTCGTCAGCATTCTGGCATAATTCTCATGAATTCTTGATATACTTCTTATTTGATCTTTAGAGAATCTTAACGCACGTTTAAAATCGTAGACGCGGACTCTCTTTTCCTGTTCTTCCTTCTTTAAATCTTCAGCATCCATCTCTCCTGAAGTTATTGCTGATAACAGGGCATCTATTTCATTTTGTGATAGAACTTCATCCATTAACCATACTCACCTCCCCCGTAGGAGCTAATTCTATTGAAGTATTTTGTTTATTGTATATACTTCTGTGATTTGCCCTTCAGTCATTAATTCGTTCAGCTTTGTCATGACTACTTGCTCCAATTCGCCCAGACCGGATTTGAAATCCTCTTCCGACTTGGTAGCCAGCTCTTTGATCAAGATGTTTTTCAGCTGAAAGTCACGCTTACCGATTTCTTCTTTTGCCTTTTTCCCATCTGTAACGATTTGAAACTGAATTCTGACAAAAGTTCCATCCTCTAAGTCTGTTGTAACTTCAGGTGATTCATAGGAATATTCCACAATGTCATCGATATTCTGTGCTTCACCTTCGTTATTTTGCCCGGCAACATTAAGGACAACAACTAAAGCTGCAATTGCACCTATCAACAATATTACTAAAGATGTAATCATTGTTTTCACTGACTTACTCATCCCCTTCACCTGCCTCCTTATGTACACGCTGCAATCCGATTAACCGATAATACGCTGTTATCATTCCAGTAACATCGGAAGCCTCATTTTTTACCACGATCTTTTTCCCATTTATTAACGAAATGGTAGTATCCGGCAATGACTGTACCTGTTCAATTAAAACTGCATTAAGCGTAAACGGTTCACCATTCAGCCTATTTAAATTAATCATTTTATATGGCGGGAGTACCTCTTAAAAGAAGATACTCCCTACCTCCCTATTATCTATTATCGTTTTAAGTTAACCAGTTCCTGAAGAATTTCATCCGATGTCGTTATAATCCTTGTATTTGCCTGAAATCCACGCTGAGAAGTAATCATCTCCGTGAATTCCTCTGCAAGATCAACATTGGACATTTCCAAAGAGCCACTGACGATTGACGCTGCGCCATCTGTTTCGGGTGTTACAAGTCCTGCTATCAGTCCAGCATTAGGTGAATCTAAATATAGGTTACTTCCAGATTTCTGCAACCCTGTTGGATTTGAGAATGCTGCAAGACCAATTTGACCAGCAGTTTCTGTTTCACCAGCTGCATTAATATAATTTACTGTTCCATTTGTTTGAATGCTAAAACTTTGAGCTGCTACCGGAATTCTAATATTGCCATCAAGGCCTTGCAAATACAGACCATCTGAATTAACAATATCACCGTTATCATCCAGATAGAAATTACCTGATCTAGTATAGTATGTGGCTCCATCTGTTTCCTGTAATACGAACATTCCGTCTCCCTCTATAGCCATGTCGAGTGGGTTATTCGTCGTTTGCTGAAATCCTTGTGTGTGGATATTACTGATGGTCCCAAGCTTTGAACCCAGCCCTACTTGAGTGGCATTGATCCCCCCACGTGTATCTGTTGCTCCTTGTGCTCCCGATGTTGTTTGACTCATTAGATCCTGAAATGCTACGGTTGCTTTCTTATAGCCTGAAGTATTTACATTGGCAATATTATTCCCGATGACATCTAGTTTTGTTTGAAAGTTCTTCATACCTGAAATCCCTGCATACATTGAACGTAACATAATTATTATCCCCTTTAGTTGTTTGAATTTTTATAGCTGTATCTGTCAGTCAACAGCTTGTAGCGGCCTCCCATATGGGTCCAGCCTAATCGTTGATCAAAATCGTACCATTGATATTCGTAAAGATTCTGTTTGTCGCTTCTTCCCGGCCCATTGCAGTTACTACTGTATGGTTTTCAGCATTAACCAGCAATGCCGCATTGTTCATTACAACGAGTGAATCGGTAATACCCTTTTCCTTTGCCTGCTGCATTTGTTCTCCGATTTTCCGCCATTGCTGCTCATCGATATGAATTTTTCTTTCGGTTAACCGCTGGGTAGCATGCTTACTTATTTTTAACGGCTGCTGTTCAGCTAATAGATCCTTGAAATTAGTCGATGTGACATTCTGTCTGGGCTTCGGGACGGATTGGTATTGTAATGCATGCTGTGGGACTTGATGAATTCGATGGTCCATTTCAATTCACTCCCTTTTATTCAGTTACATTGTTTTGATTCCCGTCATTTTATTTCTCACCGGTGACCTGGGTGACTGCATCCGCATGAATTTTCTCGCCATTTTCCATTTCCAGAATGGCCCATCCTTCATTTTGGCTGACAGCTATTACCTTGCTGGATTTACTTCCTGTTTCTCTTCCTGTATCCGGATCTGTAGCTGGATAGGATACTTCTTTCCCAATCATATGACTATACTGGATAACAGGGGACATCAATTGGCTTTGCACCAGCGTGTCAATGGATTTTGACATATTCATCATTTGCTCGAGCGATGAAAATGTAGCCATTTGTGAAATAAACTCGCGGTCATCCATCGGACTTGTTGGGTCCTGATTTTGTAACTGTGTCATCAATATTTGCAGGAATTCATCTTTGCCGAGATCTGTACTTGGTGCTCTTGTCTTTGGCTGGTTACTTAAATATAACGAAGGATCAATTGTCGTCATTTTCTCCACCTACACTTTCTCATTCATTAACACTTCTTCAAATTGAAGTTCAAAGCTGTTATCATCATTTTGCTCACCGTTTCGGTCCGATTGATCAGATTGCTGTTCTGCCTGATCTTTCAATGGATTGCTTTCCTCTTCCTTTTGTACACTCGTTGACTGGACAGTTAAATCCTGTTTCTCAATCACTACCTGATGCGGAGAGAACATATTCCTTAATTGATGAATGTTGGATTCCAGCATCTCCTTGGCTGCTGCTGATGTAACAAGAATTTTCACCGTCATTTCACCATTAACCTGTGTAAAACGCACCATCATTTCACCCAGATTGTCAGGTCGCAATGTAATCGATAACTGATTATTTCCATTTGGTAAAGTAGATAACCTGCTGGAATTCATGATTTTTTGGAATTGCTCCATCAGTTGCTGGTCCGGTGATTGATTGTTTTGTGACTGATTTATATAGATAGCATACTGTTCTAGTTTCGCTAGCGGCAATGATGTATTCAGACTGACTGGAACGTTATTGATTTTATCTGCTTCCAAGGCTTTTCCGACCCATTTCGATACATCGTTGACCGTAACTTTTGAATCCGTATTATATAACTGTTTCCCTGAAAAATGCTCCCTTTTTTGGAAGGTTTCCAAAATGCTTTTCCATGCAACTGACTCTCTGCTGCCTTGTGCCTGATCAAGTGTTTGTACAGCTGCATTCTTATTAATTGTGCCTTTGTTCAAATCCTGCCATTGCTGCAATAATTCCAAAATTTTTGGGGAAGCTTTCAAAACGTCTTCCTGTGTCTTCACTTTGGAGAGCAATTCATTAGATTGAGAGATTAATGATGCATACTGTTTTTGCAGTAATTCCTGATTTCCTGCTTCCTTTGCATGGATGCTGTCCATCGTTTGTAATGGGATTCGCTCTAATACTCGATGCAACACATGAATTTCCTCAGCAGTTGCAGCTGTATCAGAATGAATTTCACCATTTTTAGTATTCTGAACGGAAGTAAGGATTTGATTAAGCGCCTCTGCAAGCTCTTCAGGGGAGGAACCAAGTTCGATGAAAGAACTCATCGCTGATTGTCCTTCCTTGTCTAAAATATCCTCCAGTAAAGCAGAAGCGTCTGAAATATCACTCATTAGCAGGGCATAGATATCTTCAGATAGTTCCTCTCCGTTTAAGAACGGTAATTCAATTTCTTTAGCGCTCGTTAATTCGTCATTTTCTCCAGCTGCAAGAAGTGCTTCCTCCCCGGTTTTGTCCAGTAGCTGCTGAAATTTGTTTGTTGCAGTGCCGTTATTCGTTTTTAAATTACCCTTTACAATTTGGGCAGGCTGTATTTGTTGAAAAAGCATTCCTACGTTGTTCACTTTCTCACCTCCTTTCAATTTTCATCCTCAATTTTCGTCTGCTATAAGAAGCTGGGTAAATGTAGCTGCATTTTCAGGATCCATCGCTTCAAGTATGTCGCCACGAGCTTCATAGGAAATTTCCTGTAAAATTAATACTGCTGTTTCCATTTCCATATTCTGAAGTATTAAAGCTGCCTGTTTGCTTTTCATTTCTTCATAGGAATCTGTAACAATCCCAACTCCCTGTTTCTCTGTATTTTCTTCTGTCGGCTCTTCTTCAGCCTCAGCGGATTGCAGGTTGTTTTCAAGTTTTAGGATCTCCTGTTCCATCGAATTAATGGTAGCTTCCAAATCGGTGATTGTCCGATTTAATTGGATTATTTCATTATCTTTGCTGTCGAGTGCTGCCTGAACTTGTTGTTCATCCATTGCTTCAGCTTTTTCTTCTTCTGTTGTTACCAGCTCTGAAACGACGGGGATATTATCACCCTTCTCTTTAGCCCAATCAATGACATCAAAGCCGAAGACGCCCATGACTACAACTGCAAGTACAGCAATGATGACGAGTGGAATGACAATCGCAAACAAAAACAGCCGTACTGGATTCTTTTTTTTCTTTTGAACTTTGATATTCTCTTCCATTTGCTTCACCTGTTTTTGTGGTTTAAATATTGGTTGATGGATATTTCATCCATAACATTATTTTCCACTCTTTTTCGATGTTTTTCTTCTGTATTCTTGCGAATCTCTATAATTTTTTCAAACTTCTTCACTTCTACGTGTGCGTCTGTTAGTTTTACTTGCTTCGCTTCCATATCGTTTCTTGCTTTTTGCACGAGCTTTTGCAATTCATTGATCTGCCTGTTCAACTTTTCGATATATGCTGCCTGCTCTTTTATCTTCTCGATTGGAGTTGTTGAAAGAATGTAATGGTCATAGGAAACTTCAGCATTTTCTTTTTTTCTTAATAAGCTGTACAGCTCTGTTGCAATTTTTTCAAAAGAATCCATCGATTGGTGATATGCTTTTTGAGCTACTTTCTTTTCATTTTCACGAATATCCATTATCTTTGTTAATGCTAATGTTGCTGTCATTAATTAACCCCTCCGTTAAGTAGGCTTTTCATCAATTGGACAGTTTCCTCAAGAGACTTATAGTCATAGACATCCTGCTTTAAAAAATCCTGTATCTTCGGATAAAATGAAATTGCCCGGTCTATGTCCTGGTTGGTTCCCCGTTTATATGCACCTATACTTATCAGTTCACTATTCTCTTCATAAATTGCTATCAGTCTCCGAATCTGCTGTGCTATTTCTTTGTGTTCCCCATCAGCAACCATATTCATTACCCGGCTGATCGACTTCTGTACATTTATTGCCGGAAACTGACCTCTCTCTGCCAGTTTCCTATCCATAATAAAATGACCATCCAGAATACCGCGTACTGCATCGGCGATTGGTTCGTTCATATCGTCCCCATCAACCAGTACTGTATAAAAAGCAGTAATTGTTCCATTTGCGTTTGTACCGGTTCTTTCCAGTAATTTCGGCAGAATGGAAAATACCGATGGAGTATACCCTTTCGTTGTCGGCGGTTCACCAATCGCCAGTCCAATTTCCCTTTGGGCCATTGCTACACGGGTTACGGAATCCATCATGAGATTAACCTTATAGCCAAGGTCACGAAAGTACTCACTTATCGCAGTCGCCGTATAAGCACCTTTTATTCGCATCAAAGCAGGCTGGTCTGATGTAGCAGCAACTACAATCGATTTTTTCAGTCCCTCTTCACCTAGGTCGTGTTCAATAAATTCGCGGACTTCACGGCCACGTTCGCCAATCAGTGCAATCACATTGATATCTGCACTACTGTTTCGGGCAATCATTCCTAGCAATGTACTTTTTCCTACACCACTTCCGGCAAATATACCAATCCGTTGCCCTTCACCCATTGTTAGTAAAGAATCAATTGCTTTTACTCCTACTTGAATCGGCTTTCTGATTGGTGGTCGGGTCATTGGATTTGGTGGTGACTGATCTGTCAAATAACTTGTCAGCCCCTTTGGCAGGATAGCTTCATCATTTAATGGTCTGCCCAGGGAGTTGACGACATTGCCAATCAGAGCACGCCCAACTTTTACACTTAGTGGCTTGCCAGTTGATTCAACTAAGCAGCCTGGGCCAATCTCTGTAACCTCTCCATAAGGCATCAGGATTATTTTCTCGTTATTGAAACCAACTACTTCAGATATAATGGGAGGTCGGTCATTTGATGATGCGTGAATATAACACACTTCACCAATATTTGTTGCCGGACCCTCCGATTCAATCATCAGACCGACCACACGGAGAACTTTACCGTAACGTTTGTGTGTATCGGCTTTTTCAATTACAGAAAAATAATTTTCTATATTCATGGCCTCTTCTCCATTAGATAATCCTCTAGTGCTTCTCTGATTTTTATTAATTGTGTATCGATACTTGCATCTATTTGTCCAAATGGATGCTCAATTAAACAGGCATTTTCAGCAAGATTATCATCAATGTAAATGGTCAGCTTCGTGTCATTTCCCAAACTTCGTCGGAGCTCTTCTTTGTGCTGCATGACTAAATCATAATTTGTTGGATGGAGATTAATTGTTACGACAGACTGATCTTTTATTTCATTCACGGCGCCATGGACAACTCCCATAAAGGTGGAAGGGACTTCGGAAATCTCTTGATTCAGGATTTTCCCTGCCACCTGAACGGCTAATTGCAGGATGGCTTCATCGCTTTTTTCAATGGTAGCGTGATAATCGGCAGTGGTTGACTCAATAATGAGATTGGCCTGTTTCAATTTTTCATCATATTCAGCTCGCCCATCATTTTGCCCTTGTTGAAATCCGGCTGTATAACCTTCCTGCTTAGCCTTTTCAATCCACTCCTGCTTCTCCGTGTCCCATTTCTGTTTTTCTTCAGTAATTTTTTGATTCGTTTCTTCAATCAGGATTTTCTTTTTTCGGATTAGATCCCTAACTTCCTGCTGTAAATCATTTATTTTTTGCTCAATGTCTTCTCTATCTTTATCCATAATATCTGCAGTTTCCTCGGGCGGGACCCTCCGCAATAGTTCGACTGGTTTGATTTTTATCAATTTCTGATTTGATTGCATATTTTCTGAATCAGACAATAATATCGTCTCCCCCGCCTCTTGCAATGACTATCTCGCCAATTTCTTCGAGTCTTCGGATAGCTGCTACAATTCTTGTCTGAGCTTCCTCTACATCCCTTAATCTGACAGGTCCCATATATTCCATTTCTTCCCTGAATGTTTCAGCCATACGCTGGGACATATTCTGGAAGACAACATCTTTAACTTCATCACTGGCGACTTTAAGCGACAATCGAAGATCTTCATTTTCCACTTCCCGGATAACACGTTGGATTGCACGGTTATCGAGAATAACAATATCCTCGAAGACAAACATCCGTTTCTTAATCTCATCCGCCAATTCCGGATCCTGAATTTCGAGGGCATCGAGTATCGTTCGTTCTGTACTCCGATCAACCCCATTCAACACTTCTACCACTGCCTGAATACCGCCGGTTTGTGTATAGTCTTCCGTTGCGGAAGCAGAGATGTTTCTTTCCAGCACCTGTTCGACCTGGCTGATGATTTCCGGAGAAGTCGAATCCATCGTGGCAATTCTCCGGGCAACATCCGCCTGCATTTCCTGTGGAAGAGAAGACAATATTTGTCCGCCCTGTTCAGGGTCCAAGTATGATAATACCAAAGCAATTGTTTGTGGGTGTTCGCCCTGTATAAAGTTAAGTACTTGCTGCGGATCTGCTTTTCTGGCGAAATCAAAAGGTTTCACCTGCAACGAAGAAGTCAGCCGATTAATGATATTGGATGCTTCCTGTCTCCCGAAAGCTTTTTCCAGTACCGTCTTGGCATAACCGATTCCGCCCTGTGTAATAAAATCCTGTGCGACAGCAATCTGGTGGAATTGTTCAATTACATCTTCTTTTAAACTGGAATCTACTTTTTTAACGGAAGAGATTTCCAGACTTAACTTCTCAATTTCTTCTTCCGACAAATACTTATAGACTTGTGCAGAAACATCTGGACCTAAGGAGATTAAAAGAATTGCAGCCTTTTGTTTTCCGGTTAATGCAGCTTTTTGTCTTACCATGTTTAACTCCTCCTAATCTTCTCCGATCCAGCTTCTCAATAGTTTCGCAAAATCTTCTGGTTTGTCTTTCGCAATTTTTTCCAATTGTTTTCTTCTGAGAACTGATTCGGACTCTTCTTCCTCAGGTATCTCAGGAACTTCCGTCAACACAGGTCCAGCAACTGTTTCCATCTCTTCCAGCATTTCCTCTTCCGTGCTTCTGTTTCGGACTAACAAGATAATCAGAACAATAATAATGATAAGTAATACTGCACCGGCAATGTACATCCATGCTGGGATAACTGGTGATACCTCCATCATAGCTGGGCTTTCAGTAAATTCCTGGAAGACGATTGAAATCTTCTCTTCAGGATCTATTTCCCCATAACCTGCATCAATTGTAGTACCTACAATGGAATCAAGGATAGAGTAAAAACCGTCTTCAACAGCGATCTGCTCCTGTTGTGTCAAAAACTCTACGTTGTTACCGTCACTGTTCGTCACATTATCCACGGCAACCTGTATCCCAAGATCACGTACCTTGTAAGGACTCTCTACGATTTCTTTTCGGATACGGTTAAATTCGTAGTTAATGGTCTCTTTATCAAGTTCATAATCTCCTTCACCTGTTGCTCCTGCGGGATAATTGGTCACATCTTCTTCACCCGTTCCCACTAAACCGCCGCCAGCGTCTCCACTGTATGATTCCTGAATCGTCTCTAAACTGACTGGCAGACCTTCCATATTTTCAATATCAACAGGTTCTACTAATTCCTCTGTTCGGTTTTCCTGTGTAAAATCAATATCGGCAGTCACTGAAACGAGTACATTATCAGCACCGACCATCGTTCCAAGCATTTGCTGTAATCTTCTTTGGATATCCCGTTCAATATCTTTCTTAACGGTTTGCTGATAAGTATAGGCATCCTGAGCCCCAGAAGCTGTTTGACTATTACGATCAAAATATTCAAAGTACTGATTCATAATAACAATATTGTCCGGAGACAAATTGGGTACCGCTTTTGAAACCAAATGGTAAAGTGTATCCACTTGATTACCTTGGAATTGATAACCCGGTTGGGTGTTCAATACGATAGATGCACTGGCCTCCCCAATTGTTTCACTTACAAAAACGGGATCCTCAGGCATATTGATCATGACTTGTGCATCTTCAATTCCGTCTATGCTTTGAATGAGATTCGCAAGTTCGGTCTGCATCGCATCGAGTTTCATAATGTTGAACTCATTGTCTGTTATGCCCCAGGATGTATTTTCACTAAAAAAAGAATAGTCTATATTCCCGCTATTCGGTAAGCCCATCCCTGCCAGATCGACAAGCAACGTTTCGACTTGTTCTTCTGGAACAGTTATTGTTGTACCGCCATCATTCAGTTCGTAGGGAACCCCTCTTGCGTCCAGCTCTCCTTTGATTTGCCCGACTTCCTGCAGCGATAAATTATTATATAATGGTACATATTGTTTATTTGTATTGATTACTGACAAAACTGCGATCAATAATACTACAATTATAATTGTCCCTAGAAAGATTCCTTTTTGACTTTTTGAACGACTTGTCCAATAAGCTGTTGCCGTCTCTTTCCATTTCAAAAGATTTTCCTTCATATTTTCCCCCACCAAAGTGCAATAAGTTACCGATAAGCATAGATATTTCCTGAAATCTTCTGGATGTGTATGTTTATCGTTTAAACTTGCATTCGCATAATTTCGTTATAGGCATCGATAACTTTTTTCTGTACTTGCACTGTAGTCTCCAGTGTAATGCTTGCCTTTTGGGCAGTAATCATCACATCATGAAGATCGTCGATTTGCCCATTAGCCAGAGCTTCGGTTTTGCTATCTGATTCCATTTGAATGTTATTAAGATTTTCAATTGCCCCTTTTAATGAGTCTGCAAATGAAGACTGGGCTTCAGCCGGTGTAACAGTTGGTCTATTGGTAAGCTGTGCAGTATTCAATACTTGTGATACATCATTTATCGGAAAAGTCATCATCAATACCCCTTATTTTCTATTTTCCTATTTCCAATGCTTTCATGAGCATACTTTTGCTTGCATTTAAGGAAGTTATATTCGCTTCATATGATCTGGTGGAACTCATTAAATCAACCATTTCCTGTAATGGATCGACATTAGGCATTTCAACATATCCAGCTTCATTCGCGTCCGGATGGTCCGGATTATATTCCAGCTTAAATGGCTGTTCGTCTTCTACAATCGAAGCAACTTTTACACCCTGTGCAGTGTTTGAGTTCGATGCGTTTTGCAACATTGATTTAAAACGATTGTCCGCTGATTGCATGACAACCATTTTTCTGCGATAAGGTTCATATTCTCCGTTTTCATTTAGAACAGCCCTTGTCGATTGGGCGTTTGCAATATTTGAAGATACAACATCCATCCGAAGTCTTTGAGCGGTTAAAGCACTCCCGCTAGTATTGATTGAGTTAAAAATAGACATTATCAGTTACCTCCTCGTATTACTGTCTGCAAGCTTCCAAATTTACCGTTGATACGATCGACTAAACCATTATAGTAGATCTGATTTTTCGCCAATTCCGTCATTTCTTTATCGATATCGACATTATTTCCATTATGGTTATATGAAGTAGCGGAATTTCGGTACGACGTGTTCAAATTGGAATTGAAGGGGAGATGTTTAGCATTGGTACGTTTAGCTTCAAGTGGCGATGATAATGCATGATCGAGAGCATTCTTGAAAACAACTTCCTGTGCCTTATAGCCTGGTGTGTCGGCATTGGATATATTATTTGATATTGCATTATTTTTTGCTGCTGCATAATCAAGTGATTGTTCCAGCTTATTAATTGTTCCTCCGAATAAATTCATTTTTTTATAACTCCTTAAAAACAATTTTTATTTTAACGGCCATAAAATTCGTTTCTTCTACGAATATTGTAATTTATATATTTGGCAAAGTCTATTACTTTTCGACATTTTCTACCAAACAAAAACAAAATAGTTAAATTTAACTAGTCTTTTTTAAGTGTTATTTTCCCTTTTTTTGTAAAATAGAACATGTAAATTATATTTTGACTAAATAAGTTCCATTTTTAATAATAAATATCTTTCTTGAAATTTATTTTTGATATAGTAAACATTTCTCACCTCCTTATCTACTAGGAAAAATTACCCGGTAATTAAAGACCCTTTTCGGTATGTTTTGTTTCTTATAATTTTCGCATTAGATATAAAATGCGACGTAACTTCTATTTGTGTTAGAACTTTGGCACGAATAATGGAAGCGAGATACTTCGGCGACCGCTCTGGGAAATACACTGCGCTTTCCACGGGCGGCTGGTGAGCCCCTTCATGCTAACGCATTTCAGTGTCTCACCTATGCCTTTCCTCCCGTTGGAGTCTCCGTGTATTTCCCAGAGCTGTTTAAGTTTGCTGCTAATAAACTGCATCCGTAATAAAAATATAATTATACAGGTTCACCAGTCCGGGTGAGCGGCGGGCGGTGACTCCTCGAAAATACAAACCAATTTGCTTCGTGCGATGCGAATGCTGACGAAGCGTTCCTTGTCCTGCGGGAATAGCACGTGTCCGAAGACCCCGCAGAGTGGTTTTCTCGAGGAGGCTGAGGCCGTGCCCGCGGAAAGCATCCGCCCCGAGCGATCCCGGACGGCAGCAGATGCACATATCTCCTGAAAAAACCTAAGTTACGTCGCATTTTACACATTTCGTGCCAATAACAGCAAGTTGTCGATAGAACGAGTAACCACAGTCTCATGAAGAGAACTGCACAAATAAAAAAGCCAAAAAGCTGGTGATATGCCAGCTTTTTGGCTTTTTAAACTGCAATTTAAATTACCTTGAGCGAAGTTTTTCAAGTTCTACCAGGAATTTGTCATTTAATACTTTGATGTAAGTACCTTTCATTCCTAATGAACGTGATTCAATTACCCCTGCACTTTCAAGCTTTCTTAAAGCATTTACAATTACTGATCTGGTAATGCCAACCCTGTCAGCAATTTTACTTGCAACTAATAAACCTTCGTTGCCGTTTAATTCTTCAAAGATATGGTCGATTGCTTCCAGTTCACTGTAAGAAAGTGAGCTGATAGCCATTTGCACAACAGCTTTACTTCTAGCTTCCATTTCTATTTCTTCTGTTTTTTCATGCAGAATCTCCATTCCGACAACAGTTGCACCATATTCTGCAAGAAGAAGATCGTCATCACTGAAACTGTCATTCACTCTTCCCAGAATCAAAGTGCCCAGACGCTCTCCGCCACCAATAATTGGTACGATTGTAGTCAGACCATCTTTGAACAATTCTTTGTTTTCTACAGGAAATACAGTATGTGGGCTGTTTATATCAAGGTTAGATGTAGTTTCACGAATATCATGTAGTCCTTGTGTATATTCCTCCGGGAATTGTCTTTCTTCCAGCATCGATTTCATACGTTCATTTTCAATTTCCTGATTTACAGCAAAACCCAATAATTTTCCACGTCTGCTGACAATGTATACATTTCCTTTGATTACATCCCTTAATGATGCAGACATTTCATTGAAGTTAACTGACTTTCCTGTTGCCTTTTGTAACATTGCATTGATTTTTCTTGCGCGATTTAATAGATCCATGATGATCCTCCATTTCAAAAATTATTCTTATAGTATAAATTGACTTAAATCTTTGTTTTGTACGATAGTGTTCAGCTTCTGATCCACATAATTTTTGGTGATGTCTATTTGATCCATCATAATATCCGTTGCTTCGTATGATAAATCTTCCAGAAGCTTTTCAAGTATCGTATGAAGTCTTCTTGCACCAATATTATCCGTATCCTGATTCACCTGATAGGCAATTTCTGCCAGTCTTTCTATAGCTTCGTCAGTAAAAACTATATTTATACCTTCTGTTTTCAATAAAGCTTGGTATTGCTTGATTAAAGCATTGGATGGCTCTGTCAGTATTTGTTTGAAATCATCCACTGACAGCTTCTCAAGTTCAACCCGAATCGGGAATCTTCCTTGAAGCTCAGGAATAAGGTCAGATGGTTTCGCCATATGAAATGCTCCGGCAGCAATGAAAAGCATATGATCTGTTTTAACCGGTCCATGTTTTGTCACTACTGTAGATCCCTCTACAATAGGCAGGACATCACGTTGTACGCCTTCCCTGGACACATTTGCGGAAGACTCCTGTTTCCCTGCCACCTTATCGATTTCATCAATAAACAATATACCTGTTTCCTCTGCCCGCCTAACCGCTTCCTGGGCAACTTCATCCATATCAACAAGCTTCCCGGCTTCTTGCTGAATCAGAATCTTCCTTGCTTCTGAAACAGGAAGTTTTCGTTTTTTCTTTTTTGATGGCATGAACTGACCAAGAGCATCTTGCATATTCATGCCCATATGTTCCATCCCCGATCCTTGCAGCATGTCAAACATCGATGGGGGTATTTCCTCGATCTCGACGGAAACAATATGATCTTCGAGTTCCCCAAGTGCTAATTGATGTTCAATTCTTTGGCGCTTGTTTCGGGTTTCTTCATCTTTTTCCTGTTCGTCTGAAGAGGCTTCGTCAGTGGGAGACTGGTTTGGAAAAAGCATTTCAAAAGGATTTTTGACACTCGATTGTTTTTTCGCCCCAGGTACAAGCAGTTTCACAAGTTTTTTATTTGCCTCCTGCTCTGCCGTTCCCATGACTTCCTTCATCTTTTCTTCTTTTACCATTCTTACGGACATTTCCACAAGATCACGGACCATTGACTCGACATCCCGGCCAACATAACCAACCTCAGTAAACTTTGTTGCCTCCACTTTAACAAAAGGAGCTCCTACGAGTTTTGCAAGCCTCCTTGCAATTTCTGTCTTCCCAACACCAGTAGGACCGATCATCAAGATGTTTTTTGGAACAATCTCCTCTTTTAACGTCTCATCCAGCTGCATTCTTCTATAACGATTTCTTAATGCTACCGCTACTGACTTTTTAGCCTGCTGCTGTCCGATAATATATTTGTCTAGTTGACCCACAATTTGTTTTGGAGTGTAATTTATTCCCACCTTAGGAAAAACCTCCCTCATTAATCAAGTACTTCTAATGTAATATGATCATTTGTGTAAACACAAATTTCACCAGCAACTTCAAGAGCCGTCTGAGCTATCTCCTTTGCAGTCAACTCCCCGGAATGTTTTACAAGTGCTCTTCCAGCACTGAGTGCGTAATTTCCGCCAGAACCTATTGCAAGTATTCCATCATCCGGTTCAATTACTTCCCCTGTACCAGAAACCAAATACATATTCTCCCTGTTCATGACGATAAGCATTGCTTCCAGCTTGCGAAGTACTTTATCTGTACGCCACTCCTGGGCCAGCTCAACAGAAGCTCTTGTTATGTTTCCATTAAAAGCCTGCAGTTTACCTTCAAACTTTTCGAATAACGTAAAGGCATCTGCCACAGAACCAGCAAATCCTGCCAATACTTTTCCGTCATACAGGGTACGGACCTTCTTGGCTTTATGCTTCATAACGACGGCATTTCCCAATGTTACCTGGCCATCTCCACACATTGCACATTGGCCCCTGTGCTGAATTGCAAAAATAGTAGTTGCATGCATCTCATTAGTCATTCGTTTCACCTCGCTAATCCAGGTTTTGATCATTTGCCCGTGGATGACTGCTCATATATACATCCCGCAGATGATCTTTTGTTACATGCGTGTATATCTGTGTAGAGGATAAACTTTCATGACCAAGCAATTCCTGCACGGTCCGAAGATCTGCACCTTCATTCAGCATATGCGTAGCAAAGGTATGCCGAAGTTTATGCGGATGAACATGAACGGTTAAAGCAGCTCTTTCCACTATTTTATTAAGAATCATCCGTATCCCCCTTGTTGTAAGCGGTCTGCCGCGAGCATTTAAAAAGACAGAATCAGATGTTGTGCCGGAATTTTCCAGCAACCTCACTCTGCCTTCTTGTATGTATGTCTCTAAAGCAATTTCCGCAAAGCGGCCAAACGGGACATAGCGTTCTTTACGACCCTTGCCCTTAACAAATATGGTGCCTATCGAGAAATCAATATCCTTAAGTGTCAGACCTTGACACTCACTGACCCTGATTCCCGTACCATACAATACTTCAAGTATCGCCTGGTCACGCTGACCTGCCGGCTTAGTCATGTCGTTTACATCAAAAAGTTTTTCCAATTCTTCCATATACAAAAACCCAGGGACTGACTTGCTCGTTCTAGGTAAATATATGTGAACGAACGGACTCTCCTTGACCAATTCTTCTCGTTCCAGAAATTTGTAAAAACTCCTCAAAGAAGAAATTTTCCTTGAAACCGATCTTCTGCCAAGCTGCTGATCATACAAAGATGTAAGAAATAATCTTACATCTCTTTGCTTTATTTCATTCAAATCATGTATTCCTTCCTGATTGAGGAAATTAAAGAAAATTTCCAGATCATTCCGATAATACTTTACGGTATAAGGGGATGCATTTTTTTCAATCTGTAAGTACTCTACAAATGATTCACTATACTTCTCAAAATTATTCAATCCTTCACCTCGTCGAACAGCGGATAAATCATAGCATAATCCGTAAGATAAAGCAATGGATTTAACTAAATTGTACCAAAATTCAGAATCAGAATCAAACCCATAACTTCATAACAAATGATTTTGCCATGATAAATGATTAGATCGCAAATAGCAGCAGATCTCCTGTAAAGGGATTTGACTTACCAATTCGTAATTATAGCCATCTGAATTAGGTTAGTCAATAAACTAACATTAAATTTTTTGTAAAAATGGAATACAGTGAAATTTTTGTGAACACCTTAATACCTTTATAACCAAATTAACGCTTAATTATTCCCAATTCTTCTATTTTTTCTTTCGTCTGATCAGTTCCAAGTTCATATAACTTTCTATAAACATTCATTAGGGAACCCTCATACGTATCTCTTTCATCTTCTACCTTTTCTTCATCAAATGGTCTGAAATGGCTATCTTCAATTGCGTTTTTAGACTCTTTTTCCATTGTATTGAACATTTGCTGAATATGAAGCAAGTCATGTTCGTCAGCTATAATTTCATATTCCACCTGATTATCGGGTATCGAAATTTCTCTAATATCTTTCGTATTCACGGACACAAAATAATGTTTTTTACCTGCCATATGAATTGCCTCCTTTGTTTTAATAGGCTTTTCCCTTCTGGCAGGCAAATAAAACTTTATTGAAATGGGATAGCTGAAAAGCAAAAGCTGTTCATCTATTGAACAGCTAATTTTGCGCTACTTCTTTGTATTCACAATTCGTGCACTGAACTTGAGATTCTTTCTTTGCCTTCTTTTCGACAAGTAGAGAATCACATTTCGGACAAGGTCTTGATATTGGTTTATCCCATGAAACAAAGTCGCATTCCGGAAATCGATCGCATCCATAAAAAGTTCTCCGCTTTTTGGATTTCCGTTCCACTACATTTCCTTCTTTACACTTAGGACATTTAACACCAATCTCTTTCAGTATCGGTTTTGTATTTCTGCATTCCGGAAAATTCGAGCAGGCGAGAAATTTACCATACCTTCCCATTTTATATACCATTTCATGACCACAGTTTTCGCAATCGATTCCTGCTGGTTCATCTTTTATTTCAATTTTTTCCATTTCCTTTTCCGCTCTATCCAACCGTTTGCTGAAGCCACCATAGAATTCGTCGATAATTTTCATCCATTCTATTTTGCCATCCTCAATGGAATCCAGATCGGTCTCCATCTTGGCAGTAAAGTCAGCGTCAATAATTTCAGGGAAAAACTCTTCCACTAATTCACATACAATTGTTCCCAGCTCTGTCGGGACAAACCGCTTATTATCCATTGTCACATAGCCTCTGCGCTGGATCGTGTCCAATGTTGGTGCATATGTTGAAGGGCGGCCTATACCGAGTTCTTCCATCGTTCTTACCAATCTGGCATCCGTATAGCGTGGAGGTGGCTGTGTAAAATGCTGATTAGGTATTATTTCTTTGGAATCTACAGTCATGCCTTCAGTCAAATCCGGAAGCAATTTGTCTTCCATCTTTTTGTTATCATCTGTTCCTTCTACATATACCCGCATAAAACCTTTAAATTTGATCTTTGAACCGGTGGCACGAAATTCCACCTCATTGTTAACAAGATGCACCGTCATTGTATCCATTACTGCTGGAGACATTTGACTGGCAACAAAACGTTCCCAGATCAATTTATAAAGTCGCAGCTGATCACGTGAAAGTATGTCTTTCAACGTTTTTGGATCTCTTAACGTAGACGTTGGACGTATTGCTTCGTGAGCGTCCTGAGCTCCCTCTTTATTTTTCGTTGCTTTCGAAGCACCGAGAAATTCTTTCCCGAATTTTTCTTCAATATAGGATTTTGCCTCTTGCTTGGCAGTATCTGAAATACGTGTGGAATCTGTACGCATGTACGTAATCAGCCCTGTAATCCCCCCAGCTTTTCTGCCTAAATCTATCCCCTCGTACAGCTGCTGAGCAATCATCATCGTTTTCTTAGCACGGAAGTTTAATTTTCTGGCCGCTTCCTGCTGCAGTGAAGATGTAATAAAAGGCTGGGCTGGGTTTCTTTTTCTTTCCCGTTTATTTACTTTATCTATTCTAAATTGGTTTCCATCTAATCTTGACTTAATCTCATTTACATCATTTTCAGTTTTCAATTCTGCTTTCTTACCATCGATTCCGTAAAAGGATCCGTCAAAAACTTCCTTATCCTTTTGAAATTGGGCATCGATTGACCAGTACTCTTCCGGTTCAAAGTTTGCGATTTCCTTTTCCCGGTCCAAAATCATTTTGAGTGCTACAGACTGAACCCGCCCTGCACTTAGTCCCTTTTTGACTTTTTTCCAAAGCAATGGACTGATATTATAACCTACAAGACGATCCAGTATTCTTCTCGCCTGTTGTGCATCAACAAGATCCAGGTCAATTGCCCGCGGATTTTTAAATGACTCTTTTATTGCATCTTTCGTTATTTCATTGAATACAACTCGGCAATCCGAATTTTCGTCAACATCAAGTATATGTGCTAGATGCCAGGCAATTGCTTCACCTTCTCTATCGGGGTCGGCTGCGAGATAAATCTTTTTCGCTTTTTTGGCTGACTTTCGAAGTTCTTTGAGTACATCCCCTTTACCACGGATCGTAATGTACTTTGGTCTATAGTTATCTTCTACGTCCACACCCATTTGACTTTTTGGCAAGTCGCGGATATGGCCCATTGATGCTTTTACTGTATATTTTTTTCCTAAATAGCGTTCAATCGTTTTTGCTTTCGCAGGCGATTCAACGATTACCAGATAATCTGACATGATAGTTCCTCCTAGAATGAGGTTGACAATTTGCGATTGGAAATCTTTCCTAATACTAAATACATAATTTAAATTTGTCAAACATGCTTTATTTTTTCTTCTGTATAAAATTCACATTTGGTTTGGTATTGGCTTGTGAATTTCTGTCCATTCCTCAAAAATGTCCTCTGCTTCCAGTACCAGCTTCGCACCGTCCTGGATCATCCGATGGCATCCTTTGGTTTGCGGCTGAAGTGGAGACCCTGGTACAGCGAATACTTCTCTTCCCTGATCCAGAGCCTGTTCGACTGTAATCAATGTTCCACTCCGTTCCATAGCCTCTATAACGAGTGTTCCATAACTCAGCCCGCTGATGATACGATTTCTCTCCGGAAAATGATAGCGGGCAGGACGAATGTCGGGAGGGTATTCTGTTAAAACCAAGCCATCATTAATGATTTGCTTAAAAAGATTCATATTCTGCTTCGGGTAAATATGGTTAAAACCACCACCCAGTACGGCGATGGTTTTGCCTGAGCAGTCTAGGGCAATTTTATGTGCAATACTGTCAATACCCCTGGCCATCCCACTTACAATAAGCCATTTCTCCTTTATAAGCGGTTTCACAATAAGTTCTGTTTTTTTATAGGCATCCGGAGATGGATTTCTTGTACCAATAACGCTTATGGAAGGAGAATATGAAAGTAGTGAAGTGTCCCCAAGCGCATACAATACCAGTGGGGCATCTTTAATTGTATTTAACATAGGTGGATAACTTTCGTCAACTATTGTAATGATTTTAAATCTTTCCATATCTCGCAGCACCTTATGTCTTAAAGCTAAATTATGAAGATCTGAAAAGAAAAATGCAGTGTTCTTTTCAGGCAGGGAATATTTTCTGGAAATTTCTGCTTGAGGAAGGCTGTAGATTTCGTTTAAAGAAGGGTCATAGTGAAGGAGTGTTTGTATAAATTTTCGGGATATCCCCCGACATCGATGTAAATGTATCAATTTTGGGCGCACAGTTTCCAAACGAACATCTATCCTTTCATCATGAAATAAATTTGGAACCTGGAGATGAAATCCACCAGGCTCCATAAATCACTCTTTTTGTTGCATCTGTTTTTACTGGATTCGATATTAATGCGTTTTACACTTTTCATCCAAGCCATTTTCTTTTAGCACTTCAATCATTGTTTCTCCCATTACGGAAGGGGTTTCAGCTACTTTAATTCCACATGATTCCATGACGCGGATTTTTTCGTCAGCCGTTCCTTTCCCGCCAGAAATGATTGCACCTGCGTGGCCCATACGTTTTCCTGGTGGTGCAGTTGCGCCGCCAATAAAGCCAACTACAGGTTTTTTCATATTTGCTTTTACCCATTCAGCAGCTTCTTCTTCAGCCGTACCACCAATTTCACCGATCATAATGACTGCCTCTGTTTCTGGATCTTCATTGAATGCATCAAGCACATCAATAAAGTTGGTGCCGTTGACGGGATCGCCGCCAATGCCGACAGCAGATGTTTGACCATAACCAGCTTCGGTCAGCTGATGAACGGCTTCATAAGTCAGGGTTCCTGATCTTGAAACAACTCCGATATGTCCTTTTTTATGGATATATCCAGGCATGATACCGATTTTGGTTTCATCAGCTGCAATGACACCCGGACAGTTCGGTCCAATCAGTCTGGTTTTCTTGCCTTCCATATAACGTTTAACTTTTACCATATCCAGTACAGGAATATGTTCAGTAATACAGATAACAAGATCAAGCTCTGCATCCGTTGCTTCAAGAATAGCATCTGCAGCAAATGGAGCTGGCACATAGATTACAGAAGCGGTTGCACCAGAAGCATCCACAGCATCTTTAACTGTGTTGTAAACCGGTACCCCTTCTACTTCTGTCCCAGCTTTCTTTGGTGTCACACCGCCAACGATTTTCGTCCCATATTCAAGCATTTGCTTTGTATGGAATCTTGCTGTTCCACCTGTAATTCCCTGGACAATTACTTTTGTATCTTTATTTATATAAACACCCATTTTCGTCCGTCCTTTCTATAGTAAAAATACAGTTTTGCCTTAAGATCAGCTTACCGCGGAAACAATCTTCTCAGCGCCATCAGCCATTGAGCTTGCTGGAGTGATATTTAAACCGGACTCTTCAAGAATCTGTTTACCCTTGTCAACGTTTGTACCTTCCAAACGCACTACAAGAGGTATTTCCAGTCCAATTTGCTTCGTTGCTTCCACAACACCTTCTGCAATGACGTCACACTTCATGATACCACCGAAAATGTTGACAAAAATACCTTTTACGTTCGGATCAGAAAGGATAATTTTAAACGCCTCAGTTACCTTCTCAGCAGTCGCACCGCCCCCAACATCAAGGAAGTTTGCGGGATCGCCGCCATAATGCTTGATAATATCCATTGTGGACATGGCAAGTCCTGCTCCATTTACCATACAGCCAATATTTCCATACAATGAAACATAGCTTAGGTCATATTTGGACGCTTCAATTTCTTTCTCATCTTCCTCTGCCAAATCACGAAGCTCCATAATGTCCTTCTGTCTATATAAAGCATTATCATCGAAATTCAGTTTTGCATCCAGGGCAAGTACTTCACCATCACCTGTTGTTACAAGTGGGTTGATTTCAGCGATTGAACAATCCTTTTCAATAAATGCATTATACAGTCCTGACATGAATTTAACCGCTTTACCGATTAATTCATCAGGAATATTGATATTGAATGCTAGTCTTCTAGCTTGGTAAGGTGTAAGGCCTACTACAGGATCAATGACCTCTTTAAATATTTTTTCCGGGGTAGCTTCTGCCACTTCTTCTATCTCCGTACCGCCTTCTTCAGAGGCCATGAATACTACACGTGACGTAGCACGATCAAGAACAACACCTACATAATATTCCTTCTGGATGTCGCAACCTTCCTCGATAAGTAAACGTTTAACTTCTTTACCCTCAGGTCCAGTCTGATGTGTCACCAATGTCTTACCAAGAATTTCATCCGCATATGTACGAACTTCTTCCAAGCTTTTCGCAACTTTTACTCCACCGGCTTTGCCACGGCCACCAGCATGAATCTGCGCCTTGACAACGGTTACAGAAGTGCCAAGCTTCTCTGCAGCCTCTACAGCTTCATCAACTGTATAAGCAACATATCCAGTGGGAACCTTCACACCAAACTCGCGCAAAACTTCTTTCCCTTGATACTCGTGAATGTTCATATTCCATCCTCCTATCAATTTCAATGCAACTCTATTGTATTAAAAAAATTTAAAATAAACAAGAATTAGCGTAAGTTATTACATTTAAGTATAGAAAATACTTTTAATCTTTCATTTGCTTGTCTGCATGATACACAAATGAAAACACCTCTGCTACAGCCTGATATAATTCTTCTGGTATCGTTTCGTTTATGTTCAGCTGCGCAAGCAGTTCAACAAGTGAGGGGTCTTCCAGGATTGGCACGTTGTTTTCTTTGGCTGTTTTAAGTATCTCATCAGCTACAAGCCCTTTACCTGTAGCTGTGATTCTTGGTGCAAAATCCTTTTTTTGGTCGTAGCGAAGCGCAGCTGCCTTTTTTCGTTTTTCACTCATATGCGATAGTCAACTCCTTGATAGGAAGGCTGGAAAGGTTTTGAGGTTGCAGTTTTATTAGCCTTTGCCTGTTCCAGTAACGGTTTAAAATGGACTGCCGACAGCTGGTAGTTCAGTGATTCAAGTCCTTGTAATAGTACAGGGTGAATGGACTGGGTCTTTTCTTTCAATTCTGGAGAATCATTGAAAATCGTAATAGAGACAGATCGCTTTTGAATATTCATATCAATGATTGTTTCTTTTAAATTTTTCAAGTCTAAATAAAAAATTATCCGACAATAATCTGGATCTATTTTTCCATCTGCTGTTTTCCTGCTCTCCAATTCTAGCTCTGCATCGTTATTGAGCCCTAATTTTTCAGCTGGGATTTGAAGGGAAGCTTGAATAAAACTGACAGATTCGTTCACAGCGTTTAATTGCATGCCATTAATAAAATGCAGTAGCTGTCCTGCTCTTTCCCTTAATGGTCCGTCACTTTGCTGCAGCATTTGCAGCAGCATCGCTTTTATACTCTGATTCTCTTCCAATGTTTTCGTTGCTATTTGATTCTCATAGGATAAACCGGTATATTGCAGCACATGATGCAGTTGTTGTAAAAATTGCTCCTTTGGTGCACCACCGGAAGTAAATAACTTTTCCAGTTTAATAGAAGCAATTGTTTCATTCATTTGTTTAAAGGTCTGCTGAGCACTCAGTGTATCAAGCATATTCAGAACCCTCTCCAGTTGAACAGGTTGATTGGAAAGTGACTTTATGAATTGTCCTTGTTCCGGAGGCAGCAATGGGACCATCCTTTGTGTCAGCTGCTCTTTAAATGCCGAAAATTCCTCCTGTGTTAATACAGATCCAGTGGAAATTTCCTGACGAACTTTATTTCCCCAAAAATCCATTAAACCCTGTGACTGTGAGAGGATAGATTGCCGATTGGCATTTAATGATTCCATAAGCTTGATGGCAGCAGAATAATCCAATTGAAACGGCATTTTTATTTGAGCGTTGGAACCCGGCTGTGCTGCATTCTGGGATACATAAGATTCCATCTGCTTCCATTCTGATTTCCATGTCGCAAAATCCACCGTTTGACTTATCATACCCATCGATTTTAAGACCTGGAATAATTGTTGTTTGTTGCCGTGATTATCAGCAACATTCTGTCTGATAAATGCGGACCTCTCACTAAGCGGTGCTCCTGCCAGCTGCTCCAGTCTTACTGTTAGCTCTGTGTTTATTGAAGCAGATTTCAACTGTTGAAGCATCTCTGACATTTGATGCGATATGTTACCTGAGTTCTTTGCCTGGATTGCCTGAAATACATTTTCTGTAATTGGCAATTTACGAGCTATCATTTCAGTCAGGATTTGTGTTGCCTGCCCCTTATTTGCAGATGAAGCAAGGATTTGTAAAGCATCTTTCAGTTGTGTTCGATCGAAAGGAATATTCTCATTCACTATATTTTGGACGAAAGCAGTATTATGTTTCGTAGTTTTGACCCCGAGCTGCATCATAAGGTTTGTGACACTTAATCCTGCTTGTGATTTTAGTTGCTCACCAAGCACTTTCAAATGAATCATTTCATCTGAAGATTGCACCTGAAAATGATACCTGCCTTCAATAGAAAGGGATGCTTCCAATTGAGCAATCAACGTTTGACCGCCAAGTAAAATTTGTGCTTTGTTATCTGGATAAAGCTTTAATATTTTACCTTGTATAATCTGTCCCGGTCTCAGGATCTCCTGCTCATGGGAAATCTTAAGCATGTTTTCACCGGTCAATTTATGTATCCGCAATGTGTCACACCTCTTTCCTCATTAATTGCTATTGACCCAGTACATCCCTGACTGGAGCGAAGGTCTTTCTATGATATGGAGATGCTCCTGTCTCCTCAAGCATCTCCATATGATGTTTGGTGCCATATCCCATATTTGAAGCAAAGTCATATTGCGGAAATTCCTTATGTATATCCTTCATTATATTATCCCGGGTTACTTTCGCAAGAATGCTGGCCGCAGCAATTGAAATGCTCTTCGCATCCCCTTTTATGAGAGATTCGGATGTGCATGGTAATTGATCCAGACTGACCGCATCAACAAGCAAATGGTCAGGAGTCGGCGTCAATTGGGCGAATGCTTCGGACATTGCACGTTTGGTCGCTTCAAAAATATTGATTTGATCTATCATATTGTTATCGATGATTGAAATACCGTAGCTAACAGCTTGTTCCTTAATAATTGCAAAAAACTTTTCCCTTGTTTGTTGATTTAATTGTTTGGAATCATTTAAACCTAGTAATTTAAAACCCCTTGGAAGAATGACAGCTGCAGCGACTACAGGACCGGCAAGAGGACCTCTTCCAGCTTCATCTATACCCGCTACATGCCTGCAGTTGTTTGAAAAAGCCGCTCGCTCATACTCTGTCATCGTATAAAAGTTTTCTTCAAGCTGTTTTTCTTTCATCATTTGTTTTTCGTAGCTCTTCACTAAGGACTGCACACCTTTTCGGTCATCCTTTTTCAGTCGGGAGATTTCTTCTTTGCCCAGAACCCCGTCTTTCAATAATTTCTTTATTACTGCAATCGATTGCTTGTCCATCATAACCACCATACTCTCTTTTTATATCGGTCTTTGTGTGCAATTATAGTAGGGAAAAAATAAAACATACACCCATAGATGTATGTTTTATTTTATTGCGGTGTTTCAAGGGTTATATTTCCTAATCTTCCTGTTCGGAGATCCCGTATAAAGATATCGGACACCTTATCAAAATTGACATGTCCACCGCTTTCCAGTGCCCCTCGCTGCTTACCAATGGCATTGAATATCTCCACCATGTCATCCATCGTCCGATCAATCGTATATCGCTCTTCCAATTGCTCTGGGTAATGTTCTCTCATATAGTCGATGACAAACGCAGTAATATCCTGTAATGAAAGAAGCTGATCTTTAATTGTCCCAATTGCTGCCAAGCGATACCCTACCGCTTGATCTTCAAATTTGGGCCATAAAATACCAGGAGTATCAAGCAATTCAAAATCCTTCTTCACTTTAATCCACAGCTGCTGTTTTGTAATCCCTGGACGGTCACCGGTTTTTGCTATCTTTTTATTTGCCAGCCGATTGATCAATGTCGACTTGCCGACATTTGGGATACCTACAATCATGGCTCGTGCAGGTCTTGGCTTTATTCCCTTTTTCAGGAGTTTTTCCATTTTTACCTGTCCAAGCTCTTTAGCTAATTGAATTACTCGATGAATATCCGTTTTATTATTTACATCCACAGCGATGGCAGGTATATCCATCTCTTTGAAATGATTGATCCATTTATCTGTTTCTTGATGGTCTGCTAAATCTTTTTTCATAAGGACAATCATTTTAGACTTATTTTGCAATACTTGCTGAAGCATGGGATTTTGTGAAGATAATGGTGCTCTTGCATCCACTAATTCCATTACGAAGTCAACAAGCTTTAATTTCTCCTCCACTTGACGTCTGGCTTTCGCCATATGCCCGGGAAACCATTGTATTGGCATTATGCATTATCCATCCTTTCCTACAATTTGTATACGATCAAACGGCCAGTAGATAAGACTCGTCTTCCCTACAATTTGATCCATTGGGATAACGCCAAGCATTCTGCTGTCTGTAGAATTGCCTCTATTATCACCAAGTACAAACACGTGTCCCTCAGGAATCACCTCATGTCCACCAGGAAGCTCTTCCAGTGTAAAGTCATTTGTCAGTGTCTGATAGGATTTTATTTGATCTTTTTGCTCTTTTAAAAATGGCTCTTCTACTTCCACCCCATCAATGTAAAGCACATTATCTTCCATTGCCACGTGTTCTCCAGGGAGTCCGATAATTCGTTTAATGAAGTCCTTTTGATCGGAAGCATGGAAAACAACGATTTCAAATCTTTCAGGATCCTCGATATGATAAGCGAATTTATTAACGATCATTTGATCCCTGTCATGAAGTGTAGGGAGCATGGATGGTCCATCTACCACGATTGGTGCAAAAAGGAACATGCGCACGATAAATGCCAAGCCAAAAGCAAGAAGTAAAGCTTTTATCCAGTCAAACCACTCATTTTTTTTCTTTTCCGCCATGTATTCCCCTCCGAGCCATTCTCTGTGTAAGTTTATTGTAATCCAGTATTCTGCATTCATACAACTTTTAAAAATCATACGTTAAAATAAATAGATAATTGGGGACGTCTGTTGCTTTATTATCTTTGTAATTGATATAAAATGCGAAGTAAGATAAACATCTTCGGCGACCGCTCTGGGAAATACACTGCGCGCATCCTAAGGCGGCTGGTGAGCCCCTTCATGCTGACGCATTTCAGTGTCTCACCTATGCCTCTCTTCCCGTAGGAGTCTCCTTGTATTTCCCAGAGCTAGTTTTAGCTTGCAGCGACAAACTGCATTCATACAGCGATAAGAATCCATTACACAGCTTCACCAGTCAGAGTGAGCGGCGGGCGGTGGATCCTCGAAAATTATAAACCAATTTTTTTGCAAAAATGCAAATGCCGACGAAGCCTTCCTTGCCCATCGGGAACAGCACGTGTCCGATGACCCGCAGAGTGGTTTTCTCGGACGTGGCTTGAGGCTGCCTAAGGTGCGCCTCCGCCCAGAGCGATCTCGGACAGCAGCATATGCACATATCTCCGGACACAAATCTAAATTACTTCGTAGTTTACAGATTTTGCGGCGAAAATAGCAATAATTTTCGTCGAACGAGTAACGGCAGTCCCATTCTGGCAAGTAATAACCACATAAAAAGGAGCTTGTGCAATTTTGCCAAGCTCCTTTCCAATGCGTTTTTTATTCAGCTCCAAAGAACTATCGGCGTTCTTTAATACGAGCCGCTTTTCCGCGTAGATTACGAAGATAGTATAGTTTCGCACGACGTACAATACCACGGCGAGTAACTTCGATTTTATCGATTCTTGGTGAATGTACTGGGAAAGTACGTTCAACACCTACACCGTAAGAGATTTTTCTTACTGTAAATGTTTCACTGATTCCACCGTTTTGGCGTTTGATGACAACACCTTCGAATACCTGGATACGTTCGCGGGTTCCCTCTACTACTTTAACGTGAACCTTTAGCGTATCACCGGAACGAAATTCGGGATGATCTGTGCGAAGTTGATCTTTTGTGATGTCTGCAATAAGTTGTTGCATTCTACTTCACTCCTTCCAAACCAATGCTCATTATTCTCTTAAGGAACAGCGGAACATCGTTTATATGTACTTAAACGAACTTAAGCACAATATCTAATATACCATATTGGAATTAATAGTTCAACTCTATTTTTTTAAGATAAATAAAGTTTCATCAAGTTTTTTCACTCTTTTTGATTTTCTCCAATATCTCCTGGTCTGCTTTGCTCAGGGGATAATCATTCAAAAGATCACCGCGCCGTTTGTATGTTCGCTTTAATGATTCTTCTCTTCGCCAATCTCTGATTTTTGCATGGTCACCTGACAGGAGGATATCAGGTACCTTCATGCCTCGAAAATCAGCAGGCCTCGTATAGTGTGGGTGCTCCAGTAAACCTGTAGAAAAAGAATCCTCCGGTGCAGATTCTTTGTTGCCAAGCACTTCAGGAAGCAAACGCACCACACTGTCCACAACTACCATTGCCCCAAGTTCTCCGCCAGTAAGCACATAGTCACCAATTGAAAGCTCATCGGTAACCAAATGCTCCCTAATCCTCTCATCATAGCCTTCATAATGACCGCAAATAAAAATCAGGTGCTCCTCTTCTGCCAACTCTTCCGCTTTTTTCTGGGTAAACGTCTCTCCTTGAGGGCACATCAGGATTACACGTGGTTTTGTCTGTTTTTTGTTCTTCACGGCTGTGACTGCATCAAAAACAGGCTGTGGAGTGAGTACCATTCCCGCCCCGCCACCATATGGATAGTCGTCCACCTTCATATGCTTATTCTCTGTGTAGTCACGGAAATTTACGAGATTGTAGCTGAATTTTTCTCTTTCATTCGCTTTTTTTAATATCGAAGATTGAAACACTCCCGAAAACATTTCCGGGAAAAGGGTCAGGATATCAATATGCATTAGTCCAGCAGTCCTTCCATCGGTTCTATGACTACTTTTTTTTCAGCAGTATCAATCTCTAAAACAACATCATCAATGTAAGGGATAAGAAGATCTTTCCCTTTTGCCTGCTTGACAACCCACACATCATTTGCTCCAGGCGATAAAATTTCTTTAATCTCCCCAAGGCTCCTATCATCATTTGTAAAAACTTCACAGCCGATGATTTCGTGATAATAATATTCATCCTCAGCAAGGTCTGTTAACTGGCCTTCATAAATTTTCAATTTACATCCTTTAAATGATTCCACTTTGTTAATATTGTCATAACCTTTGAATTGAACGAGATCAAAGCCTTTATGCATGCGATGGGTTGCAATAGTCAGTTCAATTGGCTGCTCATCCTTTATCACATAAACAGTTTCTCCAGGTTCAAAACGCTCCTCGAAATCACTGATGCGCATCACTTTAACTTCGCCTTTAATCCCATGTGTATTCACTATCTTTCCTATATTAAACATTTTCTCTTCCAAAATATCACCCACTATTTCTCAATTCTTATAATAATATCATCTTTAATGACAATTGCCTGACCTTCCATTAGATCGTCCCAGTTTGAACCAACTTCCACTTCAACAAGAGCCTCAACTTCTGATTCAATAATTTCACTTCCAATTTCAAGTGTTTCCAATTGATCAATTTTAAAGTCGACCAGCTTGATTTTCTCTTTACGATTATTGATTTCCTGCTGAAAACGCTGTTCAATGTCCTGTTTTGAGACCCCCTGCTTATTTTGCAGCTTCCGTTTTTCAAATAGGAGTTGTTGACACTCTTGTTCAAGTCGCAATTTATGATCGTGAAAATTGCTGTATATTTTTTCTTTGCTTTTCTCGGTAACAATCTGCTTGATAAGAACCTTTTTAATGATATTCACTGGATCTCCTCGCTCCCGTTAGAAAACTTGGCATACGTCAAGCCTTTGGGCGAATGCCTTAGTTGCACTTATGCAAGTATGAAAGTGTATACTTTCTTACTTCCCAAAAAATCTAAACAATACCCATTCCACATACTACCCATTATACAGAATCATTTGGAATGTATAAAAGGGAAAGTAGAACCCACGCAGCAGGTTCGCTTTCCCTTTACATTATATCCAAATAAATACGTTTATTACCATCTGTCTTAGCTGCATAAACAACTGTACGAATCGCTTTTGCAATACGGCCATTTTTTCCTATTACTTTTCCGACATCCTCTGGATTGACTGTAAGATGGTAAACAATTTTAGCATCTTCTTCCGTTTCCGTTACGACGATGTCTTCCGGGTAATCAACTAATGAGGCAACAATCGATTCTATCAGGGCTTTCATGATATCACACTACTTATTTAGTATTTTTATTATCGTGGAATTTTTTCATGATGCCTTCATTTGAGAAAAGATTACGAACAGTATCACTTGGCTTTGCGCCTTTTGCCATCCAATCAAGTGCTTTTTCTTCATCTATTTTAACTTCAACTGGATTGACTACTGGGTTGTATGTTCCAATTTGTTCAATAGAACGTCCATCACGAGGAAAACGTGAATCAGCTACAACGATACGATAAAATGGATTTCTTTTAGAACCCATACGTTTCAAACGGATTTTAACTGCCATTATTTGCACCTCCAATAAAATGTTTTTCACAAGTTTAGATTCTACCAGAAAAAAATGGGTCTGTAAAGGTTTTTTACATTACAAGCTTCAAATAGTTTATTTAGGCTGCTCAGATTCATTTCAGGAACCTGCAAAATCTGAGATTAGAACGGTAAGTTGAAGCCGCCCTTGCCTTTTTTCCCTTTTTGCATATTTGTCATTTGCTTCATCATTTTTTTCATTTCACTGAATTGCTTGATGAGTCGGTTAACCTGGGATACGGATGTACCGGATCCTTTTGCAATTCGTTTCCTGCGGCTGCCATTGATGATACTTGGGTCCTGTCTTTCTTTCTTTGTCATCGATTGAATGATCGCTTCCACCTGGGACAGCTGCTTATCATCCAATTGCGCGTTTTTAAGACCTTTCATCTTGTTGGCGCCTGGTATCATCGCCATCAGATCATCCAAAGGCCCCATCTTTTTAACCTGACCCATCTGCTCAAGAAAATCATCAAATGTAAAGGACATCGTACGCATTTTTTCTTCAAGTTCCTTGACCTGTTTTTCATCCACATTTGATTGCGCTTTTTCAATTAATGACAGGACATCGCCCATACCGAGAATTCTTGATGCCATACGTTCAGGATGGAAAGCCTCCAGCTGATCCAGCTTCTCTCCCATACCGGCAAATTTAATCGGCTTGTCTGTTACTGCTTTGATGGAAAGTGCTGCCCCACCACGTGTATCACCATCGAGCTTAGTAAGCACAACGCCAGTAATGTCAAGCTGCTCATTGAAACTTTCAGCTACATTGACTGCATCCTGACCGGTCATAGCATCCACAACGAGGAAAATTTCGTCCGGTTTGACAGTGGCCTTGATTTGCTGCAATTCCTCCATTAAATCCGTATCTACATGCAAGCGTCCCGCCGTATCGATGATGACATAATCATGATGTTCCTCTTTCGCTTTTTCGATAGCTCTGGATGCAATGTCAACCGGTTCTGCCTCCGTACCTAATGAAAAAACAGGCATGTCCAATTGTTCGCCAAGTGTTTCCAATTGTTTTATTGCTGCAGGCCGGTAAATATCACAGGCTGCAAGTAATGGTTTTCGATTATGTTTCTTCCGAAGCAGGTTTGCAAGTTTTCCAGTAGTTGTTGTTTTACCTGCACCCTGCAGGCCTACCATCATAATGACAGTTGGCGGACGGTCTGCAACGGCAATCTTGCTTTGTTCGCCACCCATTAAAGTTGTCAGTTCTTCTTTTACGACTTTAATAACCTGCTGTCCTGGTGTTAAACTTTCCATTACTTCCTGACCTATGGCCCTCTCCTTTATGCGTGCGATAAGGTCCTTTACCACTTTAAAGTTTACATCTGCTTCCAACAGAGCCAATCGCACTTCACGGGTCATTTCTTTAACGTCTTGTTCAGAAACCTTCCCTTTACCGGTGATTTTCTTTATCGTACTTTGCAGGCGGTCAGCCAATCCTTCAAATGCCATAGAAGGTGTCCCCCTAATCCAATTCTTTTAGTTTATTAATTACTTCCAATACCAGTTCATCGGTAATTGTATTCTCCAATTGTTCAAGAAGAGTTGCTCGCTGCTCAAACTTACTGTATAAATGCAATTTCTCTTCATACGTTTCAAGCATTGCTTCGGTACGTTTGATATTATCATACACAGCTTGTCGTGACACATGAAACAACTCGGAAATTTCGCCAAGCGAGTAGTCCTCCAAATAGTACATTTCCATATAGTTCCGCTGTTTGGGTGTAAGTAAAGCTTGATAAAAGTCGAATAAATAGTTAATGCGCGTTGTTTTCTCCAGCAAGTTCCACACCCCTTGTTAAGTGAAAATCCTTTACAATCATCATAGCCAGAGTACGGAAATAATGTCAAGGAATTTCAAGCTCTAATCTTCTGTTGCTATATCTGCAAAAAGCCCATAAACAAATGCATTTGCGTCAAATACCTGCAAATCATCAACCTGTTCTCCGAGACCAACATATTTAACAGGGATTTTCAATTCATTTCGGATGGCAAGTACAATACCACCTTTTGCTGTCCCGTCAAGTTTAGTCAGGACGATACCGGAAACGTCCGTTGCCTCCGAAAAAGTTTTCGCCTGACTTAGTGCGTTTTGTCCGGTAGTTGCATCAAGGACAAGCAACACTTCTTGAGGGGCTCCAGGAATTTCCCGCTCTATCACACGTTTCACTTTCGAAAGTTCGTTCATCAAGTTTACCTTATTCTGCAGTCTGCCAGCAGTATCACAGATTAAAACGTCTGCACGGCGGGATTTCGCTGCTTTAATACCGTCAAAAATTACTGCAGCTGGGTCACTTCCGGCATTTTGCCTGATCACTGGGACATCCGCACGTTCTCCCCATATTTCAAGCTGCTCAATGGCACCTGCACGAAATGTATCCCCAGCCGCCAATACAACGTTTTTACCTTGTTTTTTTAGCTGATGTGCAAGTTTTCCGATGCTTGTCGTTTTCCCTACACCATTTACCCCAACAACAAGTATAACCGAAAGTCCCTCTTGCTGTATATTTAGCTTTTCAATTTCCTCATTATCATTCCCATAATAGATTTCCACTAGCTTTTCTGAGATGACATCTTTTATGCCGTTCGTGTCTTTAATGTTCTGCCGCTTAACCTCCATTCTCAGTTCTTCCACCAAATCCATTACGGTTGTTACACCAACATCAGCTGTGATGAGAACTTCTTCCAATTCCTCGAAAAAATCCTCATCGACCTTACGATATCTGGCAATCAGATCATTCAGTTTGCCTGAAAAGGAATGACGGGTTTTTTTCATCCCTTCCTGATATTTCTGGGAAACATCTTCTGTTTCTTCATTTTGTTTAAATTTACTTTTCAACTTATCCATGAAACCCATTGACTATCTACCTCCTAAGATTTGATTAATTCTTTTGTTTCTTCAAGCCGTACAGACACAAGCCTCGATACCCCTGATTCCTGCATCGTCACGCCATAAAGCACATCCGCCTCTTCCATCGTTCCTTTTCTGTGTGTAATCACGATAAATTGTGTGCTGTCACTGTACAACTTAACGTATTTTGCAAACCTGGCAACATTGGCTTCGTCAAGTGCAGCTTCCACTTCATCCAGGATACAGAAAGGCACAGGACGCACCCTCAAAATGGCAAACAATAATGCAATGGCCGTTAAGGCGCGTTCTCCCCCTGAAAGCAAGCCTAAATGCTGCAGTTTCTTCCCAGGTGGCTGGGCAATGATATCGACACCAGTATCAAGAAGATTTTTAGGGTCGGTCAATTTCAATTCTGCATGACCACCACCAAATAACTGTGTAAATACAACAGCAAATTCATCTTTGATTTTAGTAAATGTAGCATCGAAACGATTTTCCATCTCTTCATCCATTTCAGCAATAACCTGATATAGCACTTGTTTGGCTTCCACTAGATCATTCCTCTGTTCTGTCAGGAATGAATAGCGTTCCGAAACCCGCTCATATTCATCAATCGCTCCCAGATTGACTGTACCTAAACGTTCAATACTGAGCTTTAATTGTTTTACCGCTGACTTTGCTTCCTCGATGTCCTCAACTTTGTCATAGTGTTGTTTCGCCTTCTCGTACGTGATTGTATACTCTGTCTGCAGGTGATTCAGACGATTTTCAAGCTCCACATCAAGCCGGTTCACTTTTACTTCTTTTTGCTGAATCGCTTGGAGAAATTTCTGATGTGTACTATTTTCTTCCTTAAGCTCTTTTTCTATCTCCTGAACATGCTGCGTCTGTTTTACTCTTTCTTCACGCAATTGCTGGATTTTCTCAGTGGAAGATTCTTTCTCTGTCTTGGCTGTTAGAATCATTTGATCCATATCAGCTTCAGTCTCTTCCGAGTTCTCAAATTCCAGCATGTTCCTTAACTCGTTATCGTTTTTCTCATATTGCTCTTCCAGACTGTTTAATTGCTGTTGGACAACATTCGTTTTTTCACGCTGATATTTGACCCGTTCCTCCTGCTCTGCGAGTGTAATCTGAAACTTATGCAAGTCACTTTGCATTATTTCCTTGTTTTCTTTATACTTCTCATCTTGATTAGATAACGTATCAATCTCTTTCTGAATTGCCTCAAGCTGATTTTTTATGGTTGTCAATTCATCTGTCAATGCCGTTTCACGAGCGATTAACTCCTGACTGTCCTGAACGAATTGCTTTTTATCCAAATCATAAATGGACAAGTTATCATTTATGGAAGACAACTTCATCTCCACTTGCTTATATTCACTACGCAATTCCTGCAACTCATTTTGAAGAGCTGACAGCTTGATTTCTTCAGATGACAGCCTATCTTCAAGCTCTTTAACATTATTTTTGCGTTTTTTTACCATCGATTCAAATTGCAGTGCCTTTTCGTTGAACTCTTTCAGCCGATCTGTCATATCCTGAAGGTCTTTTTCCCTTGTAAAAAGTGACTGATTTGTTTTCTTTTGGGCTCCACCGGACATGGATCCCCCTGGATTAACAACATCACCTTCGAGTGTAACAACCCTGAACCTCCGATTAACGATTGCTGCGATTTCATTGGCATTCTTCAGTGTCCTTGCAATAATTACGTGACCCATCAAGTGATTGACCGCTTTTTGATAAGCATTACTCGTTTTCACTAGTTCAGAGGCTATCCCAATGTATCCGGGGCGGGTTTCAATCTTATGCAGAATATCTTTTGATATAAATCGTTCCTGGATGGAGCTAAGAGGTAAAAAAGTCGCCCGGCCATTATTTGTTTTCTTAAGCCATGCGATTGCATTTCTTGCAGCTCGATCGTCTTGCACAACTATATGCTGGGCCTGGCCGCCGAGAACGGTTTCGATTGCCGTTATATAATCCTTTGATACATCTATCAATTCAATGACCGCACCGTCAATATTTTCAAGCCTTTTCTCTTCACGTGCTTTTAAGATTGCTTTTACACCGTGGAAAAATCCTTGAAAATCCTCTTTCATTTCTTCCAGCATTTCCTTTTTGGATTTAAGATTCTCAATATATTGATAGCCTTTGTAAAGTTTGGCTTGTGAATCCTGAAAATGATTACGTTCGGCCTGTAAATCCTTTTTTGTTTTCTTGATTAAGGTTTCCTTATCCGTAAACTGATTTTCCTTTACATTGAATGCAGATTGCAGTTCATCCAGCTTTACTGTTAATTGCTCTCTTAATGTTATCAAGTCCTGGAATTTTTCCGACTGCTTATCTTTCTTACCGTTAATTTGCTGTAGCTGCTGGGCGATTGATTGTTTTTCGTTACGCTTTGCTGCCTGCTTATTAAGGAATTCAATATAATCCGACTTCAATTCCTCAATCTGGTCGGAAATGCTCTCTTTACTCATTGTCAACTGTGCTTCAAGTTGAGTTGCTTTTTCATTTGTTCTTTTTCTTTCATCCTGCAGATCTGCGAGCTTTTTTCTTTCAAATTCCAATATCTTTTTGGCTTCATCAATTTTGGAGACTGTCTCTTCCTGTTGCTGTTCAAGTTTTTCCTTATTTTCGCCAAAATGCTTGGACCGTTCATCCAGCAATTGTTTTTTTCCCTCGTACTTCTCTAGTTGTTCGGTTGCTTTCAAAAGATTTTCCTGCAATACTTCAATTTCACTATCAAGCCTAAGTGTACCCTGCTTGTATTTTTCCAGTTCAGCCTCTCTCTTTTGAATGGCAGTTTTTTTATTCGCTTCAGCAGTTTTATCATCTTCAAGCTCATGCAATAGCATTTGCCATTCCGTATAAATCTGTTCGATTTCCGTAATCAGGTAGGAAATTTCCTTTTTCTTTAATCTTTCTTTCAGCTCCATAAACCTTTTGGCGTTTTTCGCCTGCTCTTCTAGTGGATTAATCTGCTGTTCAATCTCGTGAACAATATCCTCCACCCTGTTCAGGTTTTCCTGCGTCTCCGCTAATTTATATTCAGATTTCTTTTTTCTTTGCTTGTATTTCAAGACACCTGCAGCCTCTTCAAAGATTGTTCTCCGTTCTTCCGCTTTGGAACTAAGGATTTCTTCCACTTTACCTTGACTGATGATAGAAAAGGCCTCGCGTCCAAGGCCGGAATCCATAAAAAGATCGATGATATCCTTTAAACGACAGGATTGTTTATTGATATAGAATTCACTGTCACCAGACCGGTAAACACGGCGCGTAACACTGACTTCTTCATAGTCAAGTGGCACCCTTTTATCTTGGTTGTCCAATACTAATGTAACTTCTGCGACATTTAATGCTTTTCTCGTGTCACTGCCTTGGAATATGATGTCTTCCATTTTGGAGCCACGTAATGATTTGGCCGATTGTTCACCAAGTACCCATCGTATTGCATCGGTTATATTGCTTTTCCCACTGCCGTTTGGTCCAACAACCGCTGTCACCCCAGGTACAAAATCTACGTTTATCCGCTCCGCAAATGATTTGAAGCCCACGCTTTCCAATCGTTTTAAATACATATACATTCTCCTATTTTGAGAGAGACCTTATATCTTTCCCGATCCCTTGTTCCTAATCATTAATATTCTATTATAATTTGGCTTTTTAACTTATTTATTTTATCATAAAGTGAGGCACAAAAGAAGAGCAGAACCTATTCAAACACAATGCATTGTAATGTTCTATAGGTCAAAGGGGGAAATGAGATGAATTTGGAAAAGGCAAGTGAAGAAAACATGAAAATTTTACTTGATGAATTAGCTGAACGGCTAAATGTTGTCAATCGCTCCATCATGGAACCAGAAGACTATGACTTAAGTAAATATGAGGATTTAAAATTCTTGTATGATATGGTGATAAAAAAAGGTCAATTAAGCGCTTCTGAAACACAGGCTTTTATTCAGGAACTTTCAATGATCAGAAAATAGTTTCCTGACAGCAGAAAGGCTGTCACTCCATACCGAGTGCAGCCTTTTAGCTTATACATTCATACTGTCCAGTGCATATTTGGCTGCACGCTGCTCTGCTTCTTTTTTGGTCCTTCCGGTACCTTCACCGGCAATGTTGCCTTTTATGATTGCCTGGGCAACAAATTCCCTGTCATGAGAAGGTCCTTTTTCTTTAACTATCTTATATTCTATAGACTGGTTCTTGTTTTGCTGAACTAATTCCTGCAGCTGACTTTTATAATCCATCGCATGAGAAAAAGCACCCGTATTGATTTTCGGAAAAACATGCATCTCAAGAAATTTCAATGCTGCATCAAATCCCTGATCCAAATAAAGTGCCCCCAGAAAAGCCTCAAACACATCCGCCAAAATTGCCGGCCTTTGTCTTCCACCGGTTTGTTCTTCTCCTTTACCCAGAAGCAGAAATTCGCCAAAGTTCAATTCTGTGGCAAAACGCATCAAAGAAGGTTCACATACGATTGCAGCACGCAATTTGGTCATTTGACCTTCAGGCATCTCTTTATTATTTAGAAACAGGTATTGGGATACACCTAATTCCAGTACCGCATCACCAAGAAATTCAAGGCGTTCATTATCCGAAAACACAGTGTTCCGATGCTCATTCACATACGATGAATGTGTAAATGCCTGCTTAATCAGTTCTGGATTATTAAAGTTAGTCTTTAATTGCTCTTGTAATTGATCTATATCCATAACCTTCACCTCCACTTACAAAATATAGCGAAAGCCCCGCGAATGCGAGACTTTCTGTCAGCGGTTTTTCCGCAATGTATTAAGCTTTGCTGTTTATGTAATTCACAGCATCACCTACTGTATTTATTTTTTCAGCATCTTCGTCTGCGATTTCCATGTCAAATTCATCTTCCAATTCCATTACTAATTCCACTACGTCTAAAGAATCTGCTTCCAGGTCATCTTTAAAAGAGGCTTCCATGGTAATTTTTGACTCATCAACATCAAGACGATCTACGATAATAGCTTTTACACGATCAAATACGTCTGCCATCATACTTCACCTCCCTTCAAGTAGTATAAGAGATTTCAATCTGCATTTCTACCCGGAACATTATTACAGTCGCTTTTGATTTGGGCAAGTTTAGGGGCCAGGAGCTGCAGTGCTTCGGAGAACCTCTGTCCGATAAGTCAACATCGACTCAGGTGCTTAAGGAGGGCCGACTAAAAACGGCTTACGCCAACGTCGGCATACCCCTACAGTAAAGGGGCGTGTTTCCTTTATCTCCGGCGGTTTCCTCCAGCACTCACGCTCCTGAACGGCCCCTCTCGCTTTTGATTCGGCCAGCTCAAGGGGCCAGGAGCTGCAGTGCTTCGGAGAACCTCTGTCCGATAAGTCAACATCGACTCACTACGTTCCTCGTGTTTCCTTTATCTCCGGCGGTTTCCTCCAGCACTCACGCTCCTGAACGGCCCCTCTCGCTTTTGATACTACATAACCATTCCGCCGTCTATGTGGATGGTTTGGCCGGTGATGTAGTTGGCGTCTTCTGTTGCCAGGAAGCGAACTACGTTTGCTACGTTTTCTGGTGTCCCTAGTTTTGCCAATGGGATCAGGCTTAACACCCCTTCTTTTTGTTCTTCAGTAAGTTCATCGGTCATATCAGTTGAAATGAAACCGGGAGCAACTGCGTTTACCAGAATGTTCCGTGATGCGAGTTCTTTGGCAGTAGTTTTTGTCAGGCCAATAACGCCGGCTTTGGCTGCAACATAGTTTGCCTGTCCCGGGTTGCCGCTGACACCCACAATGGATGCAACATTTATAATTCTTCCGGACTTCTGTTTCATCATTTGTCTGGTCACTGCTTTTGTACAAATGAAGACACCTTTCAGGTTCGTATTAATAACCTGATCAAATTCTTCTTCTTTCATACGCATAAGCAGGTTATCTCTTGTCACACCAGCATTGTTGACTAAAATATCCAGACTTCCAAACTCAGTTGTCACATGTTTTACCATCTCTTTTACATTTGCTTCATTTGCGACATCTGCCTGGACCTTAAATGCCTTCACACCAAGGCCTTGAATTTCTTCAACGACAGCTTGTGCTTTGGCTTCACTTCCGGCATAGTTAACAGCCACGTTTGCCCCTTGTTTCGCAAGTTCCAAAGCGATTGCTCTGCCTATTCCGCGTGAAGCACCTGTTACAAGTGCATTTTTACCTTGCAGCATTACGAATCCTCCCTGTACCATGTAATAAATTCATTCATTGATTTAATATCCTGTACGGCAAAAGTCGGGACTTTTTTGTTTATTTTTCGCAGCAATCCGGAAAGCACTTTTCCATTCCCCACTTCCACAAACGCGTCAACGCCCTCTTCAATCATATTGTTGATCGACGCTTCAAATCGTACAGGAGAGTATAGCTGTTTAAGAAGCAATTCCTGTATTTCCTCACTCGATGTGACAGCATCCGCTGATACATTGGCAAATACTGGAATGGAAGCATCTTTTATTGGTGTTTTATCCAAGTAATGCGCAAACTCCTCATTAGCAGGCTTCATCAATCTTGAATGAAAAGGTCCGCTTACATTCAACGGGAGAACGCGCTTTGCCCCTTTTTCCTTCAACAAGTCAGAAGCTGCATCAATTCCTTCCTTGGAACCGGATATAACTATCTGCCCGGGACAGTTTAAATTGGCAAGGTCTACCACTTCATCCGTAATATTGTTTAAAGCATCTGAAACCTCTTGCTCACTTAGGCCAAGAACAGCGGCCATTGTACCCTGACCTTTCGGAAATGCTTCCTCCATCAGTTTACCGCGGGCAGCCACAAGTGGGAGGGCATCTTCCAAGGTGAGGGCATCGGCAGCAACAAGAGCACTATACTCACCAAGGCTGTGACCGACAGTCATGACTGCTTCAACTTTTTCCTGCTGTAATAATTTATGTATTGCAATGCTTGTTAAAAGAAGTGCAGGTTGAGCATTTTCTGTCTCAGTCAGAACTTCTGCGGGTCCATCAAACATAATTCCCTTTATGTCCTTCTCCAATACATCATTTGCTTTTTGAAAAAGATCCTGTACGAACGGAAATTCATCATAAAATTCCTTTCCCATGCCAACAGCCTGTGAGCCTTGCCCTGGGAACATACACGCAACACGTTTCATAAAATCACTCCTCTTCCAATTCTATCGACTCAATTGTAGTTTTAATCGTATTGGTTACATCGTTTTCAACCATATGATTTGCCTGCTTAATCGCACTTAATATAGCCCTGCTGTTGGACGATCCATGTGCTTTTATCACTGGAGCTGCAAGTCCGAAAAGACCTGCTCCACCATATTCAGAGTAATCCAGCTGATCTTTGAGACCTCTAAGATCTTTTTTTACAAGCCCGGCGGCAATCTTTGTTTTAGTGGATGACATAAAAGTACTCTTCAATAAAGTGAAAATAGTCTGTGCTGTACCTTCTATCGTTTTTAAGGCGATATTCCCGCTAAAACCATCGGTCACGACTACATCGGCAGCACCAGTTAGAATATCCCGTGCTTCCACATTTCCAATGAAGTTAATCGGTGCATTTTTTAATTGTTCGAAAGCCTTCTTTGTCAATTCGTTCCCTTTTCCATCCTCTGTCCCGACATTCAGCAGACCGACAGCGGGTCTGGTAATACCACGCACTTTCTCGGAATAGATGGAGCCCATAATTGCATATTGCACAAGGTGGCTCGGTTTGGCATCTACATTTGCACCAACATCAAGCATCAGGAAACCTTTTCCGTCAACTGTAGGAAGGGTGGGACTTAATGCAGGACGGTCAATCCCAGGGACTCTGCCGACCACAAACAGCCCAGCGCTCATTAAAGCTCCTGTATTACCTGCAGAGATACAGGCGTCGGCATTTCCTTCTTTTACTGCTTTAGCCATTAATACAAGCGAGGAGTTTTTCTTCCTGCGTACCGCGCGTACAGGTTCATCATCACTCGTAATAACCTCATCTGTATGAATAATTTCTATATTTTTATTATTTGTCAGAAACGGTTTAATTTGGTTTTCATCGCCAAATAGCGTTATGGTCAGATGATCTATCTCTGATATCGCATCCATTGCACCAAGCACGATTTCCTTTGGCGCATTGTCGCCTCCCATAGCGTCAATTGCTAATCTCATTTTCATTTTCCCCTCTATTCTCATTGGATTGATACATATAAAATCTCCCTGTAAACACCTTCTCATTATCTACAAAACTATTTACATGCACAACCGTGCGTCCTTTGGCATCTTTACCTTCTACTATTGCCTTCGCTATTACACGCTCGCCCTCGATTACCTGGCGTGTAAATTTTACTTCTGATTTTGCTGTTAAAGCCAGTTCATCATTAATTACTGCTACTGCAAGTGAATTGGCTTGTGCAAAAAGATGGTGGCCCCTTGCTATTTTATTTCTGGAAAACACGAGATCCGATGTGATTTCCAATAAGGATATCGCACGCTTATCCAATTCCAAATCTATGATTTCACCGATTATTTCATCGAGCGGTAATGCTCTTACCGTTTCGTTCCATTGATTAGTAGCAACATATTTAATACGCTCCCTTAATTCAGGAATGGTCAGCTCCATTCGATCAAGACGTATCGTCTGGATACTCACATTGAATTCTTTGGCAAGCTGTTCATCCGTAATGAAAGGGGTTTGCTCAATTCTTTCTTTAAGCTGTCGCTGGCGTTCCGTTTTTGATTTTCTCATATTGGCACCATCCACAATCTTTTAATTTAAGACTTGGTACTAATAGTAATATATAATACCATTTGAAATTATGCAAATTAACCCTAGTCCAGCTTATCCAGAAAGGAAAGTTCCTGTTCCAGATACTGTCTTAATGAATAAAATTCCTTATCATTCTCCAATATGTTTGTTTCAATGATTTCCTGGGCATCATTTCTGGCGGTTTCCAGTGCTCGATAATCATGAATCATATCTGCCACCTTAAATTCCGGCATCCCGCTCTGTTTTTTTCCGAAGAAATCCCCTGGTCCCCTCAACCTTAAATCCTGCTCCGACAATTCAAATCCGTTGGCTGTTTCAGTCATGATCCGCATCCGCTCTTTACCCACTTCTCCTTTTGGTTCTGCGATCAATATGCAATAGCTTTGCTTGTCTCCCCTGCCTACTCTTCCTCTTAACTGATGAAGCTGTGACAATCCGAATCTTTCAGCATCATAAATAACCATGATGGTAGCGTTTGGAACATTCACACCAACTTCCACAACAGTAGTTGAGACAAGAACGTGAATTTCATTGGCAGCAAATTGTTTCATTACCCCCTCCTTCTCCGCAGAGGGTAATCTCCCATGCATTAAGCCTACTTTTACTTTTTCGGGGAAATATTCCTGGAGCTGATGAAAAAGATCGACTGCATTTTGAATGTCCAATTTGTCTGATTCCTCTATCAATGGACTGATTACGTATGCCTGCTCCCCTTCTGCAACTCGTTTTTCTATAAAATCAAGGATTCTTTCAAACGTGTTTTCTTTTGCCCAAAGTGTTTCAATTTCCTTTCTCCCCACAGGCATTTCGTCTATTATCGATACATCCATGTCTCCAAAAGCTGTAATTGCAAGCGTTCGCGGTATCGGAGTTGCCGTCATAAATAAAACATCCGGATTTAATCCTTTATCCTTCAGGGTCCTCCTTTGTTCCACTCCAAATCGGTGCTGCTCATCAACAATCACGAATCCCAAATCATTAAAGATGACTTCATCCTGGATCAATGCGTGTGTACCGACGATGATATCTGCTTCATTATTTTGGATAGCTGCCAATATTTCTTTTCTCTTTTTTCCTTTAACAGAACCAGTGAGCAGTACAATTGTCGCCTTCTCGCCAAAAAGTTCTGTTAAAGACTGGAAATGCTGCTCAGCTAGAATTTCCGTAGGTACCATCAATGCCCCCTGCTTTCCAGCCGTAATTGCTGCATAAAGACTGATTGCTGCTACTGCTGTTTTTCCTGATCCCACATCTCCTTGGAGCAGTCGATTCATACGAAACGGTGATTTCAAATCGCCCAGGATCTGGTTAAGTGATTTGGTTTGGGCATTTGTCAGTGAAAAAGGAAACCCATTTATGAAATCCTGCACTTTACCCGGATCATAATCGTGGGCATTACCTTGTGTGGATTCGCGCTTCAATTTGCGCAACAGCTGCATTTTCAGCTGAAAAAGCAAAAATTCCTCATACGTGAACCGGCGGCGTGCATGCTTCAAAGCAGTTCTGTCCGCTGGAAAGTGCATGGCATACACCGCATCCTTACGTCCTGGAATTTTATAAGACTTTATATATGTATCGGGCAGAATTTCTGAAATTTCTTTGCCATATTGACTTAATGCCGCCCTGATTATTTTTTTAAGTTTGATATTCGTAAAATCACCTTTTACGGAATAGACTGGATTGATATTGGCCTGTTCCTCTGCAGGCCCCAGCTTATAATTGCTAACCGTGATTTGCAGACGATGGGCATCCCATTTACCAGTTAACGTAACCATGCTCTCCGCATGGAGTTGTTTTTTTGCGAATGCTCTGTTAAACATGACTGCTTTTACGGCTATTCCTTCCACTTCAACCGTAAAAGACAGCCTTGATCTTTTTCTTCCATAAAAAGTAAGGGAAGGTTCGTGGATAACCCTTCCCTCTATGGTTACTTTATCATCATGTATCAATTCGCTAAGCGGTTTAATTTCATATACATCATAACGATAAGGGAAATAATAGAGAAGATCTGCAACCGTGTGTATATTCATGGATGCCAGATCTTCTGCAGCCTTATCCCCCACACCTTTTACCTCTGTTACAAGCTCGCTAAGCACAGCCAATCACTCTTTCTACATCGTCATTCCGAAGATTTTTTCTTTTAGCAATCTGCCGGTTGGTGTATCCGCCAATCCACCTTCTCCAGTTTCACGTAAACTAGTCGGCATCTGTTGCCCAATCCGGTACATCGCACCGATGACTTCATCACATGGGATTCTGCTTGTGACCCCTGCCAAAGCCAGATCTGCAGATACAATTGCCAGGGAGGACCCTGCAGCATTTCTTTTTACACAAGGCACTTCAACAAGGCCGGCAACAGGATCGCAAACTAATCCAAGCATATTCTTTAACGTGATTGCAAACGCCTCTGATGATTGCTGTGGTGTGCCGCCGGCCATTTCGACTATTGCAGCGGCGGACATTGCACCAGCGGAACCCACCTCGGCCTGGCATCCTCCTGCAGCTCCTGATATAAAAGCATTATTTGCAACTACAAATCCAAAAGCCCCTGCAGTGAACAAGTAGCGGATCATCTGCTCCCGTGTAGGGTTTAGTTGTTCTTTCACCGCAAATAGTGTACCGGGCACACAGCCGGCGCTTCCCGCAGTCGGGGTTGCACAAATAATGCCCATTGCAGCATTTACTTCATTTGTGCCCATTGCTTTGCTGACAGCGTCCATCATTAGGTGACCGGATAATGGTGTTTTTTCTTTCATATATTTCTGCACGAGTACAGCATCTCCACCTGTAAGCCCTGTTACCGACTGAACACCTTGCATTGCATCATCGATCGCTCTTTCCATCACTTGAAGATTCTTTTCCATTTCTTCAAAAACTTCATCCCGTGTTTTTTCTTTAACATCCATTTCCTGCCTTATCATTACTTCAGATATTAAAATATTTTCTTTTTCAGCTATTTCAACCAATTCAGCGACTGTTCTAAACATCATAAAACTCCTCTCTCAGATCAGCTGACAATTTTAGATATTTGAATAATGTGGTCAGCTTCTTCCAGCTCTTTCAAGATGTCATCATCGACATTCTGATCTACCTCAATGACCATCAATGCTTCCTTACCGACATCTTTCCTGTTTACTTCCATATGCCCAATATTAATCTCGTACTTTGCCAAAATTTTTGTTACGGAGGCAATTGCACCAAAGCGATCATTATGCATGATCAGGATTGCCGGATGATTTCCTGACAGCCGAAGTTCAAATCCGTTCAGCTCCGTAATCTCAACTTTTCCACCACCGATTGAAATACCAACGAGTTCCAGTTGCTCTGCGTCATCACCTATGATCAGACGAGCTGTATTAGGATTGACTGCAGAAGCACTATCCTCAATAAATTCGATTTCCAAACCATTCTGCTTTGCGATTTCAAGGGCTTTGCTCATTTGTGGATCATCTGTTTCAAAACCCAATAAACCAGCTGCCAAAGCAAAATCCGTTCCATGTCCCTTGTAGGTTTTCGCAAAAGATTCATATAAATGAATTTTTGCCCATTTCGGTTGTTTTCCAAATAAATTACGAGCCGCTTTTCCTATTCTTGCTGCACCTGCCGTATGAGAGCTTGAGGGTCCTACCATGACCGGGCCGATAATATCAAAAACAGAATTATACTTCATACGCATGCACCTCCTATTTCTGGTTCGTATAGATATTGTTCTATTGTAAAGTATAACAAAAAAGACTATAATAATCATTTGTGGATTATAGAATTAGCATATATTTGTAAAATCTGACCGGTAATTATTATTCAAATGATTTGCCGGAAAATGATAAAATCTTTTTCTATATTCGGGTGGGAGAGGGATGTAAGACAGATGAGGAATTTTTATGAAACAAAACGGCGATAAACTTCGCACACCTTTAGGGAATGATATAATTGCCGGAATAATCGGCTACTTCACGACCGTTTATATTGTTGTCGTCAATGGTTCAATACTAAGTGAGGCTGGTATTTCCCTGGAGGCTGGAATGATGGCCACAATCATGGCCAGTTTCGTAGGCACCATGATTATGGGGTTTTATGGGAAACTGCCCTTAATATTGTTTCCTGGAATGGGCATCAATGCTCTCTTTGCCTATTCGATTGTAGGGAACAACGGATTCACGTTTCAGGAAGGCTTGGCCGTCGTATTGGTGGCAGGCATTATTTTCCTGTTAACGGCATTCAGCAAACTAGGTGTCATATTAAAAGATGCCATTCCTGATTCATTGAAGCATGGAATTACCGTTGGGCTCGGATTTTTCCTTATTTTGATCGGGTTGGAAAGCAGCGGTCTGATTACAAGCGGCGAAAGTACAATAATACAAATCGGCGACTTCACATCAACCACCGTGATTGTCAGTCTTATCACTTTATTTATTGCTATCTTTCTATTCGTCAAAAATGTCCCTGCCAATTTTTTAATCACAATGGTAGTCGGAACTTTACTTGCAACTCTTTTTGGTATTCCAGAGGCAGAAATGGCCCCTTTCCGTGTGAATATGGATGAGTTGCTGTTTTTCCCATCGTTTACCGCTATAGGAGAATTTTCCTTCTGGCTGGCAGTGTTTCCATTGGCATTAATTCTCATCTTTGAAAATATGGGGATTCTAAGCGGGCAACTGCAAATGCTGGATAGGGATAATAGCTATAACAGAGCATACCGGGTTACCGCGCTCTCTGCTACTGCCTCTGCTTTCTTTGGCACTTCACCAACTGTATCAGGAGCCGAAAATGCTGCGGTAATAGCTTCCGGTGGGAAAACTGGAAAAGCTGCAATAACAGCAGGTATATTGTTTTTGGCAACAATCGTTATCATTCCTTGGATTTCGATCGTACCAAATTCGGCAATCAGTCCTATATTGATTATAGTTGGATTTTTGATGGCGCAAAACATCCGGCACCTGCCGTTAAGAAATCTGCCGGAAAGCATTCCAGCATTGCTGATCGTCGTCATGATTCCATTCACCTACAGTATTGGTGATGGCATGGCATTCGGCTTCATCTCCTATCCAATTGTCAAAGCTGCTTTAGGGAAACAGAAAGAACTGACGACACCGTTAATAGCAATCTCATTATTGTTTTTGCTTAGCTTTATTTTAAAGATAGTTGGTTTATAAAGTGGTGTAGTCATAGAAAAATCCGAACTATGATTCAGAATTCTTTAGTCAGAATTCGAATAAGTTCGGATTTTTTCTTTTTTAAAATAAGAAAGTATTTATTTTCACAGCAATCTATTCTTACACACAACCAGCCGGTTACTGGAATCGCGTGAATAAAAACAAGGGACGGGAAGCGCAATAACCATGCGTTTTCCGTCCCTTGTTTATCTTGAGATGGTACTGTTAATCATGTCCCCGCACCTTTTCTATTCGACTGAGAATATATACGAATATATGGGCTGATTTCCATTATGAACTTCTATTTCCACATCTCCATATGTTTCTTCAACGTATGATACGAGTTCTTCAGCTTCGGATTCCTTCACATCTTCACCATACAGAACAGTTAAGATTTCATCATCATCCGTGATTAGTTCCTTCAGCAATAATTTGGCTGCTTCAACTTTTTCCGTATGTGTCGCTACGATTTTCCCTTCATCAATACCCATGAAATTACCTTTTTCAATCGTGATGCCATCGATTTGTGTATCTCTGACTGCATATGTGATCTGGCCGGTTTTCACTTGCTTGCGGGCTTCGTCCATCACTTTTTTGTTCTCATTAATATCCGAATCCGGATGGAAAGCCAGAATTGCACTGATCCCCTGAGGAATGGTTTTGGTCGGGACTACCTCCACATGCTCCTCAGCAAGCTCGGCAGCCTGATCGGCAGCCATAAGGATGTTCTTATTGTTTGGTAGGATGAGAATATTTTTGGCATTAGCTTTCTTTATTGCATCCGTTATATCCTGTGTACTAGGATTCATGGTTTGTCCACCTTCAATCACCACTGATGCTCCAAGGCTTTCAAATAGCGTTACAAGGCCGCTTCCCATTGCTACAGTTACAATAGCATATGCAGCTTTTTCCTTACGCGTCGATTTTTTATCCTGTTCCCCAACAAGTGCTGTATGTTGTTCACGCATATTTTCAATCTTCATGTTAACCAAACTTCCGAAACGCTGACCAAGCGTCAAACAGTTCCCAGGAGTTTCTGAATGAATATGGACTTTCACAATCTCATCATCCGATACAACTAATAATGAATCTCCAAGTTCACTCAACTCATCACGGAAGTTTTCTTCACTGAATGGATTATCTGCAAGCTTTTCTTCCTCGAATTTTACCATGAATTCTGTACAGTAACCATAAACTATTTCAGACGTATCCATGAAATCCTGCGTTACCTTATGATGCTCTGCATTGACCATCTCTTCCATCTTAACATCCGTAGTATCTTCAGGAAGTTCTTCCCCTTTAAGTGCAGCCAAAAACCCTTCGTAAATGGTCACAAGTCCCTGGCCGCCTGAATCGACCACACCGACTTCTTTCAGGACAGGTAGAAGATCGGGAGTTCGTTTAAGGGAAGCTTTTGCTTCAGCCAACACCTTTTCCATAAATACAATAATATCTTTTTCATGTTCAGACTCACTGACTGCTATTTTCGCTGAATCTTTTGCCACTGTCAAAATAGTACCCTCCACAGGTTTCATGACAGCTTTGTAGGCAGTAACCACACCGGCATCAATGGCCTCGGCAAGATCAGGTACTGTAAGCAGCCTTTTCTTTTCCATCCCTCTTGCAAATCCGCGGAATATTTGGGACAAGATGACACCCGAGTTTCCTCTGGCACCCATCAATAAGCCCTTTGCAAAAGCATTTGCGACTTCAGAAGTACTGTTGCTCGTAAGCTTTTTGACTTCATTGGCTCCAGATGTCATCGATAAGTTCATATTGGTACCGGTGTCACCATCGGGTACCGGAAAGACATTTAATGCATCAATTTTTTTGGCATTGTTTGATAGATGATGTGCTCCGGAGAGTATCATTTGTGTCATTGTAACGCCATCCAACTTTTCTACCGTCACTGTGTTTCCTCCTTCAAACTGCAGCAAATCAATCTTTTGCTACACGCACTCCTTGAATGTATATATTTACTGAGTCAATTGCCAGTCCTAACGATTGGCTTAACGTATATTTCACCTGAGATTGTACATTGTTTGCCACTTCGGATATCTTCGTGCCATAGCTTACAATTATATACATATCAATGTGCAGCTTATCAGCTTCCTGACGCACTACAATCCCGCGGGAGTAATTCTCTTTTCTCAGCATTTCGGCAATACCGTCTTTAATTTGGCTTTTGGAAGCCATCCCTACAATACCATAACATTCTACGGCTGTACCACCTGCAATGGTAGCTATAACTTCATTTGTAATGGTTACTTGACCATCATTCGTATTAAGTTCAATGGACATTATAATCCTCCTTAAATTACCTGTCAGAAAGTCCTCTTAAATAAATCATAATATACAGCAAATTATACTACAGCCTGATAACATTTAAAAGCAACTACTAATATATCGTGATAAATTACTTTTGTAAAAAATTTCCCTTATTACAATGTATGATTTAAATTAATCTGTCAAGTATTTTTTCTTTATCTTATATGTGGATTCGCCTGTCTTTTGGCGAATAAATCAGGAGGAAAGGATATTTTAACCAAATCCTCTTTAACGGAGGACATCTGTCAGTGGAGGTCAAAAAAGGCCCGTGAAAGGTGTCACCGTACGATGAAAACAAAAAGATTAATTGCATTCTAAGCTTACTTATGGTAAATTGTATAAGTAATAAATGACACATGATAGAGTAAGGAGGGATTAACATGGCTAGAAAATGTGTTGTAACTGGACGTCAAACTCGCAGTGGAAACCAACGCTCTCACGCTATGAATTCCAACAAGCGTAATTGGAAAGCTAATGTGCAAAAAGTACGTATTATGGTAGACGGCAAACCTAAAAAAGTCTATGTCTCTGCTCGTGCCCTTAAATCAGGTAAAGTGGAGCGCGTTTAATATAACGTCATTAACATTAGTTGTTAAAACCGGAAAACACCCGATGCATGCATCAGGTGTTTTTTTATAGGGGATAGGAAAGTATAAAATTTTGGCAGCAATTAATTCTTACACATAAACGGCCACGTCCAGCTCTAGCGCCCAGGGACTACCGAGACTTCCTTCGCCTCCGTACGATAAGTCAACATCGACTCTCTCCGTTCGTCGTGTTTCCTTTATCTCCTACGTAGGAATGTTCGACAAGTCGAACCACCCCACAGTGCGGGGCGCAGTCCGTACGTCCCTAAACGGGCGCTTGCGCTTTTGTTCTTCCGTTAACTTATTCTTAACTCAACTTTCGCAGAAGGAAATGGATAAATAAACCTTGGCAGAATTAGGATAGCGTGAGTTGCACTGAGCAGCCTAGTTACACCTGGACCCCCAACGTTCTTTTAGTTTTTACATCTTTTAATTCGCAGTTTATGTAAAATGCGACGTAACTTCTATTTAATTTACGATAAATTTATAGCTGATACTGGAAGCAAGTAACTTCGGCGACCGCTCGGGGAAATACACTGCGCGCATCCTAAGGCGGCTGGTGAGCCA
>NZ_LQNF01000028.1 GCF_001618145.1 Oceanobacillus damuensis | reverse complement strand
GGGCTCACCAGCCGCCTTAGGATGCGCGCAGTGTATTTCCCCGAGCGGTAGCCGAAGACGCTTATCCGACTTTGTATACTTCGCAGTTTACATTAATTGCGAAAAACAGCCTTACTTTTTTTCTGTTAGTAGTGATTATTAGTGTCATTATAAGTTTAACCCTTTAACGTTTGAATTTACTTTATTAGTGCGAAAGTGATGAATTGACAAAAGAACTCTCCTATCCAGATTCACTGGATAGGAGAGTTCTTTTTGTTTGCAACATCAGCTCGGCTTGCTCGAGGCAATGGCAGCTGAATAGCCTCTGGTTTTGTTAATTAAAACCAGTTTGTATGGAATGTTCCTTCTTTATCTTTACGCTCGTACGTATGGGCTCCAAAGTAGTCACGTTGGGCCTGAATCAGATTTGCTGGCAGATTTTCTGTGCGGTAGCTGTCGAAATATGCAACTGCACTTGAGAATGTCGGCACTGCAATACCGTTTTTAATTGCAACGGCCACTACTTCACGCAATGCGGATTGATAGCCTTCCACTACTTCCTTGAAATAAGGATCAAGCATCAAGTTAGCCAATTCCGGTTCACGATCATAGGCATCTTTGATTTTTTGCAGGAAGTTGGCACGGATAATACATCCACCACGCCAGATCATAGCGATATCTCCGAATTGGAGATTCCAGTTGTTTTCTTCAGAAGCTGCGCGCATTTGGGCAAACCCTTGTGCATAAGAAACTATTTTACTCATATACAATGCTTTGCGAACCGCTTCGATCAGTTCCTTGCGATCGCCATTATAGTTTTCGGTCTGTGGTCCACTCAGTACTTTACTTGCTTTTATACGCTCATCTTTAAGTGAAGAGATGAAGCGTGCAAATACAGATTCAGTAATCAATGGTAGTGGTACGCCTAAATCCAATGCGTTTTTGCTTGTCCATTTACCAGTTCCTTTTTGGCCAGCCTTATCCATAATGACATCTACCATTGGTTTCCCAGTTTCATCATCTGTTTTCGTAAAAATGTCAGCTGTGATTTCAATTAGATAGCTGTCAAGCTCACCTTTATTCCATTCAGTGAACACTTCATGTAACTCCTGAGCTTCCATGCCGAGTACATTTTTCAAAATATCATATGCTTCGGCAATCAATTGCATATCGCCATATTCGATTCCGTTATGAACCATTTTTACGAAATGACCGGCACCATTTGGTCCAATATACGTCACACATGGGTCACCATCAACTTTTGCTGAAATAGCTTCAAAGATTGGTGCCACTAACTCGTAAGCTTCTTTCTGACCACCAGGCATCATGGAAGGGCCATTAAGTGCTCCTTCTTCTCCACCTGAAACTCCTGTTCCGATAAAGTGGATCCCAGTTTCATCAAGCATTTTATTACGGCGGATTGTATCTTCAAATAATGTATTACCACCATCTATTAGAATATCGCCCTTTTCAAGATACGGCTGCAAGGATTCGATTGTTGCATCTGTTGCAGGACCTGCTTTAACCATCAATAAAATTTTACGTGGCTTTTCAAGTGAATTTACAAATTCCTCGATTGTCTCGCCACCGACAAAGTTTTTGCCTTTTGCTTCATTTTCCAAAAAGCTTTGCGTTTTTTCATATGAACGGTTAAATACAGCGACAGAATATCCTCTGCTTTCGATATTTAACGCTAAATTTTTACCCATTACCGCTAACCCAATAACACCAATTTGTTGTTTCAAGATAAATCATTTCCTCTCTTATGACTATATTTGAAATGAATCATTTACATTATACATAATAACTGCCTGAAATAAAATTACCTAGATTCCAAAGTAACGTTTTGCATTTTCATAGCAAATATTTTTTACATATGTTTCAAGCAGTGCCATGTCTTTTGGCGCTTTGCCCTGCTCTACCCATGTTCCTAGTAAATTGCACAATATCCTTCTGAAATATTCATGTCTAGGAAATGAAAGGAAGCTTCTGGAGTCAGTCAGCATTCCAACAAAATTGCTGATCAGCCCTATATTCGCCAATGTTTTCATTTGATCTTCCATACCATCAATGGTGTCATTAAACCACCATGCTGTTCCGAACTGAACTTTACCGGGAATCTCATCGCTTTGGAAGTTGCCTGCCATCGCAGCCAAAACATTGTTATCGCGGGAATTTAAACTATATAAAATTGTTTTTGGAAGTTTATCCTTGATATCCATCGCATCGAGCAGACCTGACAATTTATTGGCTAATAATCGATCGCCAATGGAATCGAAACCACTGTCCGGACCGATTAATTGAAACCTTCTCGTACTGTTGTTCCGCAACGGATTGATATGCAGCTGCATAACCCAGCCTTTATCAGCATAGAGCTCACCAAGTGTGACCAGGGTGAAGGTTTTAAACTGCTCCACTTCCTTTTCAGATAATGCTTCTCCATTTAAACGTTTTTGAAAAATGGTTGCTGCCTCGCTCTCCGTTGCAGGCTCATAAAACATTACATTTATTCCATGATCGGAGCTTTTGCAGCCATTCTCATCAAAGTAGTCGACACGTTTAGCCAATGCATCCAGAAATGCACGGTAGTTTTCAATCGATGTATTGGTTGCTTGTTCCAACTTTTCAACCCAGGCCTGGAAATCTTCATTTTCGATGCTTAACCCTTTATCAGGCCTGAACGAAGGAGAAACAGTCATCGAAATGTTTTCCTTAGCCAGCTCCTGGTGGCTTGCTAAATCATCTGTTGGATCGTCCGTAGTTCCGACAAATTCGACATTTTTATTTTTTAATAAGGATCTTGTTGAAAGCTCCGGTCTTGCCAACTTCTGATTGGCTTCTTCCCAGATTGATGCTGCAGACTCTTCATTCAGCAATTCATCGATATCAAAATATCTTAGCAATTCCAGATGTGTCCAGTGATAGAGCGGATTTCCAATTGTATTTGGTACCGTTTTTGCCCAGGCGATAAATTTTTCATAGTCACTTTTATTTCCTGTTATATAATCCTCGCTTATCCCATTTGCCCTTAGCGCACGCCATTTATAGTGGTCTCCGCCCAGCCATACTTCAGCTAGATTTGAGTAGTTCTTATCCTGGAGTATCTCATGCTGGTTCAGGTGGTTATGATAATCAATAATCGGTAAGTTCTTTGCCGTATTGTGATATAGTTCCTTTGCCGTATCATTATAAAGCAAAAAATCATCTGTAATAAAAGTTTTCACTTTCAATCATCCTTTCCTTCTTATAATGAGAATCGTTTGCAATTTTTTCCTGACGTATTCATCATAAAACCTAATTTTAAAAATTGCTACTGGAAATAATTAATTTGTTTACTAAATAAACTATTTATCGTATACTTGTCTTATGATATATGTAAACGTTTTAATTTTCAAGCGTTTCACATATTTTTTTCAACTAAATTTCCAATGACGTAAGGGGGATATATCCAAAGAAAGACTCGTCAAATTATCAGGGGTAATAATAATGGGCTTTTTAATATACCTGCTTATATCGATATCCAACTAAATAATAGGTGAAAAACTCACCATGCTTTACCCATTTGTTTGTTTGAAATAGCGTTTCAAGGGGAGTTTAAAATAGACAAGTGATTTTTTTATAACTGGAATTAAAATTTAAGCGCATCCATACTTTTATCTCCTAAAGAGAAAACTTAACGAACAGTGGATTCAATAATAACAACTACGAGGAGGTTACGTAATGAAGAAGATATTAATAATGATAGCAGCGATTCTTATTCTCGCCGGCTGTCAAAATGCAACAGGCAATTCAGAGGCAAGGGAACTTAAGCTTGCGCATAATCAGTCACTCGATCACCCGGTACACAAATCATTAGTGGAATTTGGAAGGTTAGTGGAAGAGAAGTCGAACGATTCGATCCAGGTTAAGATATTTCCAAATGGGCAGTTGGGTAGTGAAAGAGAAGTTATTGAACTGACACAAACGGGGGCAGTAGATGTTTCCAAGGTAAGTGCCAGTGCATTAGAAGGCTTTGAATCCGATTATTCCATCTTCAGTCTTCCATATGTTTTTGAAAGCTATGAGGAATTTGAACAGATCATGAATGATAAGTCCATTACAGACCAAATTTATCAACAGACTGAAAAGATTGGGTTTATCGGTCTGACTTATTATAATGCTGGCACAAGACATCTATATACAAAAGATAGAGAAGTGCACGATGTTTCGGATATGCGCGGTTTAAAAACTCGGGTACAGCCAAGTCAAACAAGCGTTAAAATGGTTGAAGCATTAGGTGGCATCCCAACAGCGATGGCTTATGGAGAAGTATATACTGCCCTGCAATCTGGTGTCATCGATGCGGCCGAGAACAATGAAACCGCTTTAGTCGGAAACAATCATGGAGAAGTTGCCAAGTATTATATGTACACTGGCCATCAAATTGTACCGGATATGCTGATCATGAATGCTGAAAGCTTTAATCGATTTTCTGAAGAGGAACAAACAATCATACAGGAAGCTGCAGATGAATCAACCGTCTTCCATGAAGATGTATGGTCAGCGGCAATAGAAGAGCAGACACAGATTGCAAAAGATCGAATGGGAGTGGAATTTATCGAAGTAGATAGAGACCCATTTATCGAGGCTGTACAACCTCTTCATAAAGCGTATGCCAAGGATGAAAAAACAGAAGCTATCTATCAACTGATAATGGGAGGGAAAGCAAATGACTAAATTTAAAGACATGCTTGATAAGACACTCTTGACGTTTTCATCCATTCTTTTGATTATGATGGTCATCTTTTCCATATGGCAAGTGCTTGCACGGTATGTATTTAACATTTCTTCTCCAGGTACCGAAGAAATCACAAGGTATTTACTGATTTGGTTTGGATTAATGACGGCTGCATACGTATTTGGAGCGAAGAAGCATATTGCAATCCTTTTCTTCAGAGAAAAGTTCAATGACCGAACGCTGGCCATATTTGAAAGAGTTACCGATGTACTGATTATTGCACTTACATCCGTTCTTATGGTTTATGGTGGAATGAAAGTAGTTCTATTGACTTCTGCACAGACAGCGGCGTCTACAGGAATTTCCATGGCAATCGTATATGCCGCTTTACCAGTCAGTGGGATTCTTATCATCCTTTATACTGTTCACAGTATGTTGATCGGTAAGGAAACCCAGAATGAGGAGGTTGGTGTCTGATGGAAACAATTGCAGGAATCATATTATTTATCAGCTTTTTCTTTTTATTATGGTTTGGAGCTCCAATTGCAATAGCAATCATTGCTAGTTCCGTTTTGACCTTTCTATTTGTTCTTCCCTTCGATGTTGCCATAATGACCTCTGCTCAGCGGATGATAACGGGGATAGATAACTTTACCATGCTCGCCATCCCGCTATTCGTATTATCCGGTATCATTATGAATACAGGCGGGATAGCTTTTCGATTAGTAAACTTTGCGAAAGTACTTGTTGGGAAACTTCCAGGCTCGCTTGCCCATACAAATGTTGTGGGAAACATGCTTTTTGGAGCAATTGCCGGTTCCAGTGTTGCCTCAGCGGCAGCAATGGGCCGAATTATGACACCTATGCAGGACAACCAAGGGTATAAACGAACCTACTCTGCAGCAGTAAATATTGCTTCTGCACCTACAGGGTTGATCATCCCGCCAAGTTCTGTGTTAATTGTCTATTCATTAGTAAGTGGCGGAACTTCGGTTGCAGCTCTTTTCATGGCTGGCTATATCCCTGGTATCCTTTGGGGATTGGCTGTTATGATTGTTGCCTTTTTCATGGCGAAGAAGGAAAATTATCCGGTATCAAAGTTACCGAGCGTTAAAGATGTGTTTTATATTGTCGGCAGTGCCATTCCAAGCTTGCTTCTTATTGTTATCGTAATCGGCGGTATCATCGCAGGAATATTCACTGCAACAGAAGGTGCTGCAGTTGCCGTACTATACTCGACTATCCTTGCATTGGTATACAAGAGCCTAAAAATTAAGGATATTCCGGTGATTTTAAAAGAAACGATTGAAATTACTGGTATGATTCTATTCCTGATAACTGCTTCTGCGCTATTTTCATTAGTAATGTCGTATTTGGGATTACCTGAAACAATCAGTAATGCCCTGTTATCCATTACAGAAAACCAGATTGGAATTATGCTGATCATGCTTGTTATCCTGCTTCTTGTAGGAACATTCATGGATATAACGCCAGCTGTACTCATATTCACACCAATCTTTTTACCGGTAGCCCAAAGCTTCCAAATTGACCCTGTACACTTTGGAATGATTCTATGTTTCGCTTTATGTATCGGGAACATGACACCACCAGTAGGAAGTGCATTATTTGTCGGTGCCAGTGTTGCAGATGTGAGAATCGAGCAAGTAATTAAAACACTGCTCCCGTTCTTTGCAGTAGTAATTATAGTACTACTATTTGTTACGTTCGTTCCGCAGCTAAGTTTATTCTTACCAAACCTATTCGGACTATAGGGTGCCTGTCACTCCCCGAATTTTGTCGAACAAAAAACTCCCAGACCAAAAGGTTTGGGAGTTTTTTAAAACGGTAATATGATTAACGTTGTGAACTGAGGTGCACGATGAGCGCCTTTAAGACCGTAATTTTACTTTCTTTTATCTCAGCAATTTCAAAGGATTTTTTATAATAACCAACTATTTTTTCTAACGTATCATTAAATTTTTTATCCCGTCGCCCACCTTCAGTTCGTCTCCTTCGATACCGTCGACAATGTTTTCCACCATGCTGAGGTCCTTCCCTGCATCCATCCTTATACCGTTAGCAGCCTGTCGAATAACGTTGGACTCAATCCTGATGTCCGAGGGTATTCCAATACCCCTTCCTTCAGTACCGCGGTCCTCACTGAGCCGGATGGCCCAGAACCCGTCAGTCCCTCCAGTGATGTGGTTACCGTGCAACTTCGTTCCTGGCGCATTGCGGACCTCGATTCCGGCTTTCGAATCCTCCCCGGCGGTTATCCTGTTGTCCTCGATGAGGGTGTCCGGAGTTCCCAGTATGACAAGGACTCCCTGACGGTTTCCAATCAGGTCGTTGGAGTGTACCCAGTTTCCAGGTCCTGAGGCGTCGTGCTTGTTCTTGGACCCTCCAGAATTGCCCAAAGCGATGCCCGCCCGATCCCCGCCGGTGACCGTGTTGTCTCGGATTTCGTTCAGGTATTCACCCTCGCCGTGCAGGTCGATGGCGTCAAGGAGGCTGCCGACGATGGTGTTCTCAGCCACAAGATTGTTGTGCGTTGGGAACTGCAGCAGAATGGCGTGCCGCAGATGCTTGCCATCGAATGTATTGCCGATGACGACGTTGTGCCGGGAATCGTTGGCGGCATTCGGATCGTGCTGGTCCCTTGACCCCTCAATAGCAATGCCGTAGCCCTGTCCGCCGGGGCCGACGGCAGTTGCCTCGCTGATATAGTTTCCGGAGAGGGTCACTTCACGGCTTGCCTTGACTGAGATACCGTGGCGCTCGAACCTGCGGATGCCCAAATTCTCCACCAGCACTCGGGAACTGGGCTGCCCTTTTGGGGCTCCAAGGTAGATTCCGTACATCGGGCCGCCACTCGCATCGCCGTCGTCGGGGTCGTCGCCGAGTGGCCCCTCATGTCGGGAGGTGATGGTAAAGTCAGCGACGATGACGTCATGGACGCCTGAGCCGCGTATTACCCTGCTGTCATCCTCGCCATCAAGGGAGGTCAGCAGCACCGTACGCTCCTGCCCTTCACCGCGCAGGTCCACGCCGCTGCGAAGCACGATGTTCGCCGACTCGTCGGTCGGGTCAGTGGTGCGCAGGTCATACGTGCCGGCCGGCAGCAGGACTTCGTCACCCGGTTCGGCCGCGTCCAGGGCCGCCCTGATGGCTGCTGCGTCGTCGTGTGAGTCCGGATTCGGATCTGCCCCGAAGTCCGAAACGTCCAGTGTCCTGCCCGATGCCGGATCCGGCATCGGCACCTCGATCGGGTTGCCGGACCGGTCCACCAAGCCGGGAGCCTGCCAGTCGCCGTGCTCGGACTGGGCAGGTTCCACGTTTTCACCTCTCTCGGACGGTATCGGTTCTACAGTTTCATCGCTCTCGGCTGGCTTGTCAGGTTTCTCGACGGTGCATGCGGCCAAGAAGACCATCAGAACAAGGAACACCAACCACGAATGCCCTAGAGCTCGCCTGCTATTCCGAGCGTATTTCTTCATCAACTACTCACATCCTTCCATGACTCTCGTCGCCCATGAAGGCGTCGAGAAAAACGATAAGCCCGCGGCCTCGGCGTGATTCGCCAAGCCCCGCGGGCTCACCACTTTCGAGATGCCTGGCGACCCCTACCAGGTCGCCATCGTCATCCCATAGCGAGGGACCCATTGACGGGTGTTTCCCTTGCTATCTTCCTTACTGAGTTTGAAATTTCAACGGCACGCTCTTTTCCAGCGGGGTGTCTGCCGAGGAACCACCAACATGCACTTGGTACTTTCCGTCAACAGTTTCCCACTCGCCATCAGCCCAGTTCTCCAGATTGTCCGGCTCTTCCGGAGTGAAATAAGAGAATGGGTGGTTAGAGTCAGCCTGGTTAATTTCCACAGTCACACGCTCACTCTCACCAGGCTCAAGATCAACCTTCTCAAAGTTGACAAGACGTTTAGTTGGCTGTCCTGCCTCGTCCGGAAGTGTCAGATAGACCTGTGCCGCTTCTTTTCCGGCAACGTCACCTGTGTTCTTGATTGTGAAGGACACTTCAATACCGGTCAGGGAACTCTTGTTGCCTTTTCCATTCGAATTACCTTCACCACGTACCTTTTTCACCTTAAGGTCATTATACTCGAAAGTCGTATACGATAGACCGTGTCCAAATGAGAATACTGGCTCCACATCGTTTGCTTCATACCAGCGGTAGCCCATCTCTAGACCCTCAGTGTATTGAGCGATTAATTGGTCGGAACCGTCACCGTATGGGCCTGGTCCGCCTGTCTTACCAGTGTCCTGACGCGTTCCAGGGAATTGCACTTCTGTTGCAAAGGCAGCTTCACGCTCGGTTGCACCGAATGTCATAGGCAGCTTACCGGAAGGATTGACTTTACCGTAAAGCAAGTTGGCTACGGCATTTCCATCCTCCATGCCTGGGAACCAAGCTTCAAGTACTGCAGGTACTTCATCCAGCCACGGCATAAGCACCGTACCGGAAGTCTTCAGAACTACAGCGGTATTTTCCGCATTCGCCTCAAGAACCGCCTCGATTAGTGGCTCCTGCTCCACATAGTTTTCTCGATCCTTATGTTCATCAAGGTCGATGGCAGGGAAACCAAGGGTATCGCGGTCCACAGTCTCATGTGGGTTGTCACCGATCATGAGAAGTACGACGTCGGACTCAGCGGCCAGCTCAGCGGCAGCCTCAGGGTCACGGCCATCGTTGTATGTTACTTCAGTGTCATAGCCTAGTTCCTCGATAACGTTCTCCAGTCCTTCTTGCGGAGTGACCGTATAAGGAGTATTTACGTTATCGTTATTGTCCCGAATAGAGCGTGGGGACATCTTTGCCTCACCTGCGAACCACTCCAGGCCGATCAATGCGATTGACTCCGGTTCACCGTCCAGTGGCAAGAAGTCGTTATCGTTCTTTAACAGTACGGAACCTTCCTCTGCCATCTTACGAGCACTTGCACCGTTAGCAATCGGATCGACAATCTCCGGCAGGAACTCATCGTAAGGCTCATCCATATGTCCATACTCGATCATCTTGATGTAGCGTGGACGAAGAAGATTATCGATGTCGTCCTCGGTTACTTCACCAGAATCAAGAGCATCCTGGATTTTCTCCTCTGTGTAGTACTGTGGTGCCCAGTCTAGCTCGACATTCGTGCCCGCCTTGATGGCAGCAACTGTGTCGTGAATTGCGCGACGGTCACTCATAACATAACCGTCAAAGCCCCAGTTATCGCGCAGGGCATCTTGAAGCAATTCAGAGCTATCACAAGCATAAGTGCCGTTAACATCCGGGAAGGAGCACATCACGGAGGCTGGGTCAGCATCCTTGACGGTCATCTCGAAAGGCAGCATGTACAGCTCGTTCATGGTCTGTGAAGGAACCTGGACACCCATCGTCCATCGCTCAGTCTCTTGCTCGTTACCGGCCAAGTGCTTAAGCTGTGCCTGAACGCCTTGGTCCTGGATGCCTTTGACTTGTTCAGTCGCAAGTATACCAGTCAAATACGGGTCCTCACTGAAATATTCATAGTTACGGCCACCGTACGGGTGACGTATTAAGTTCATGCCAGGCCCGAGCATCACGTGATGCGCGAAGGCACGTGTTTCTTCGCCGAGAATTCGGCCAGCCTCATAGTTCAGCTCACGGTTGAAGGTTGCAGCCATCGCCGGGGTAGACGGTAATCCCGTCGCCTCCGGATCATTGCCACACGATCCGCCCTTCACGCCAGTACCACCGTTGGTCATGCGGATTGTGGGGATGCCCAGTTCCTCGATCCCACGGATTTGTCGGCCAGTGTCCTGCCACTCACACCCTGGCAAGGTACCCTGAGGTGCGAATTCGCCGTTTTGGTACTCGCTTGTACCACCCTTGTCAATGACGACTGTCTCACCTTTGTCGTTCTCATTGAAGCGTGAAACAGCAATTTGCTGGATCTTCTGTTCCATCGTCATCTCATCGAGAAGCAGCTCGGTGCGCTCCTCAGCAGACAGCTCGGTGTTCATCCAAGGGTTGGTCCCTTCCGTTCCACCGGTCATCGCATTAGCAGGATTTACTAACGAAGACATGAGGATCATTGCTGTCATAAAAATTGAACTAACTCGTTTTTTCATCTCAATCTCTCCCTTACAAACTATGTATCTTTTCTATGTACTGAAATATTTCGTTTTAACCTCTCCCTTCTCACTTGTATTAGTTTATCCACCAAACTATTTATTGTCTATTAGTCTAATGTACGATTAATTACAGAAATGGATCAAAAAAACACGCTATTAGTAACACTCCTATAGTCCTGAAAGAGGTACTCAAATAGTGTAGCAAGCAATGATTTATCAAATAAACATCAAAATATATAAATTTTAATGAGCATTATACTTCATTTTTCTAATATACTGAACGCCTGGAACTACTTCTATGTATTAAATAAGCGTCGTCACTATCATATTTGAAAAGCTAATCGCGGTGAAAATGGATACTGCAATCTCACTCGCTAATGGCACGTAGAAGGTAAAATGAGATTTTTTGACTTGCTTATCTAAATGACAAGCATGCAAGTTTCTTTAAACGTCATACGGAGTTCAGTTACCATTCATGAATTACTTCATACGCAAGCATCATTACTTTTTGAAGCCTGTGCGACTATCAATGATATACAAGTTCGCTTGAGACATTCAAACAACTCTGAATAGCTATACCCATATCACAAATGCAGCAAAAGAAAAGGTAGCTCATCTATTTGAAAACTTCATGGATTTTTGAAAGAGCATTCAATTCAATTCTCAAGGTAAAAAAATTTTTGGAGAGGGTTTGAAAACATTGATATCTAAACGATATTAACGTTTTGATAATGAGGTGCACGACGAGGCCTTTAAGACCATATTTCTTATGTTTTTTTATGCTTCATATAACAAGAAGAAAAACGCTTGGAACAGGCGTTTCTTCGATTCTTATTCTAGAAACGTGCCCTTTAATGGAATCATCATCATAAGGAACATATAAGACGGATTTAAAAATTTAATACTCATCAATTAGATTACTGTTTTTATCGAAAAACTTATAATTTGTATACATGCCCATTATCCGAGTGTGATAAATCAATTGAAGTAACTTCTCATTAACATTAGATTCTTGTTTATTTATTTGTTCATTTACACTAACTTGCATTTTGTAATTTTTCAATTGAAATGCACGTGCCTACTTTCACAGGTCTTTCCCCATTTTATCTTTGTTCAGCTATACTATCCAATTACTAAATAAAGTTGAAATCAATGATACTAATCTTTACGTACAATTTTGGAGGTTAAAAATATATTTATTGTAAATGGAGGATAATCTTCAATCTATTTTTTTTATATACGTAAGGATTTGTTTATAAATAATAAACCTAAAATCACTTAACAAAAATACTTAATATGACTTATAATAATGTTAAAAAGGAGGCAATTGATATTTACCAAGAGGAAAGATTATTGACGATTTTAGAAAATCTAAGAGATCACAATAAGATCTCCAGTCAGGAAGTCTGTAATATGTTGATCATTTCTCGTGATACTGCACATAGAGATGTTATCAAGTTAATTGAGGAAGGGAACTGCATTTAGAACCCATGGCGGAATTGCATTATCACATCTTAAAGATGAAATAAAAGCTTATGAAGATTCTGCTATAATTTTTTTACTTTGCAAATCGAGAAGATGCATATATTAAAAAGATAGTGGCAAAGCGTTCAAAACAAGTCATTTTTTTAGCAAACTAAGAAAAGTTTAATCACACTAGCCTCTATAAAGGATTCTCATTTTCTAATATAATTAAAAAAGTTGATTACGATAAAGACCTACCCCTTAAATTTTTGGAAAAATCATAAAGATCAGACGTGTAAATTGGAATCGTTTTAGACTAAGTATTAAAATAAGCAAAAGAGGTTAGAGAAGGGTACGTGTTGGGGTGGTTGGTACAAATGGTAACAGGCCAATTTCTGCATGTCCAAACCCAGTTAAAAACTTTCAGCTAACAGCCGTCTATTCAAAAAGAACAGGTAGAGATTCGATCTATTGAACAATTGACAGTTAAACACAACCGTGTCCCTTAATGCATTAATAATTGAATGAATTTTTTGTTTTAACTGATAACAAGGATGCAGATTATTCATTAAACCCTAATAAAATTTCATATAAAACAATGAAAGCGATGGATAGAATAAGAGAACATGTCAGCCTTAATTATCCGAGTGATAATCAGTGTAAATCTGATCTTATTTAAAAATGAAAGGATGATGAAATGATGTTATTAGTGATTGATTCAGCTAACATAGAGGATATCAAAGAACTTGTTGACTATTTTCCAATTGACGGTGTAACTACAAACCCTAGTATTATAGTTAAAGAAAAAAAGAACTTTTTACATTTACTTAAAGAAATTAGAGATGTAATCGGAAATGATAGAGAGTTATACGTACAAACATTAACATTTAAAGCAACAGAAATCGTTGAAGAAGCAAAGTATATTATCGAAAAAGTTCCAGGTAAAGTGGTGATTAAAATCCCTGCTACAATCGAAGGGATAAAGGCAATTAAAATATTAAAAACATTAGGTATCAGAACAATGGCGACAACAATATACACGCCGCTACAAGGATATGTTGCAGCAAAAGCAGGTGCCTCTTATGTAACTCCCTATGTTAATCGCATTGATAATCTTGCAGGGGATGGTATACAAGTTGTTAAAGAATTAACACAAATATTAGATAAACATAAGTTTAACTGTCAAATACTCGCTGCAAGCTTTAAAAACGTTCAACAAGTTCATAATGTTTGTGTCAATGGGGCACATGGTGTAACACTTGCACCAGATATTATTAAAAACTTGCTTTCACATCCTTCAACTGAAGCTAATGTCAGCATGTTTAATGATGACTGGTATAAAGAATATGGTGTAAAGTCCTTATTAAATCAAAATGATGTGAAGATATAGTATATTATCATTATGAGTACATTTTAATTAGTCGGAAAATAGGCTGAAAACGATTTGCGAAGTTAGGGAAGATGAAATTTTTGTTATTCATCTTCTTTGTTTTCAATAAAGAAAATATTTTATGACGGAATATTCAAGAAAGCTTTTCTATGGGGATACACTAAACTATTGGTATTTTTATTTAACCCTAAGTAACAAAGTTGACCGTTTTCTACCTGTTCTCCTATTCTGCATCATATTAATGAGCAAACCCTATTTACTGGGTTTGCTCTTCTTTTAGTGATTGATATAATGTTGCAGCTGATTAACCCTGAGACAGGAAAAAGGCAATTAACAACACGCAGGGGATATAAAACAAAAAAAGAATTACAAACAGCCGTTGCTAAACTAAATTAGCCAGTGGTATATCAATAAAAAGAATGAAAACCTTACTTTTCATAATGTATTTAATCAGTGGTGATTTCAAATAATTTTAAAACAGTCAAATTAAGCACAAAGAGATCTATTGAATCAAAATTCGATAAGTATATATTGCCCCTCTTCGGTAAATGGGTCAAAAGCACTTTTGGGCATAAAAAAGACCCTTTCCACATAAGTGAAAAGAGCCTTGAAACTTAAGTTTATTAACGTTTTGAGAACTGAGGTGCACGACGAGCGCCTTTAAGACCGTATTTTTTACGTTCTTTCATACGAGCGTCACGAGTCAGGAATCCTGCACTCTTCAAGCTTCCACGATATTCTGGATCTGCTTCAAGAAGAGCACGAGCGATACCATGACGGATTGCACCAGCTTGACCAGTGAATCCACCACCATGAACGTTAACTAAAACATCGTAAGTTCCTTGAGTTTCAGTTGTAACTAATGGTTGGTTCAAAATTAATAGTTGAGTTTCATATGGGAAATAGTCTTTTGCATCGCGACCATTGATTGTAACATTACCTGTACCTGGTACTAGACGTACACGGGCAGTTGAGCTTTTTCTACGGCCTGTGCCGTAATATTGTACTTGTGCCAATTGATTTACCTCCTTTTAATTATCCGCGAAGTTCGTAAGCTTCTGGTTTTTGTGCTTGATGTGTATGTTCAGCGCCTCTGAATACATGCAGTTTTTTACCCATTTTACGTCCCAAAGAACCTTTTGGAAGCATGCCTTTGATTGCAATCTCAAGCATTTGTTCAGGGTATTTTGTACGCATTTCGTCAGCATTGCGTTCTTTTAATCCACCTGGATGGCCAGAGTGACGGTAGTACATTTTGTCGTTGATTTTGTTACCTGTTAATTCGATTTTTTCCGCATTGATAATGATCACATTGTCACCAGTATCAGCATGTGGTGTGTAAGTTGCTTTGTGCTTTCCGCGAAGGATTGCAGCAACTTCACTTGCTAGACGACCAAGACGTTGGCCTTCAGCATCCACAACAAGCCATTTGCGTTCAATATTTGATTCATTCGCCATGAAAGTTGTGCGCATGATAGATTTCCCTCCATATATCGATAATTCATTTTTATTTTCATTCGATTTTTATATTCTTAACATAATTAGATTCCGGGGCTAATCATGGTTTAGAAATAAAATGCCATATATCATAATATAACATTATACCGCTTATTGTCAAGGGTCTGAACGATTTAATTAGAAAAAATAAAGTTATTTTTCTACTTTTCATTATATCTTACATTCCACAAGTATAAACCTTGCGGAGATATCGTTTTTCCAACCTGCTGGCGATCCTTTTTTTCAAGAAGCCCGATAATATCTTCTGGGTTTCTGCGGCCTTGACCAATATCCAGCAGCACACTGACCATAATGCGGACCATATTGTACAAAAAACCGCTCCCCCGAAAAATAAATTCTACTTCATCCCCCTGTTTCTTACACGAGGCATGATAGAGTGTTCGTACTTTCTCTCCCTTAATGGTCGACTTTGCCGAGGAAAATGTCGTAAAATCATGTGTCCCTTCCAAATAGCGGCATGCTTCCTGGATTTTTTCCACATTCAGCTCATAGGGGAAATAATAGGCGTAATTTCGCTTGAAGACATCAGGCTCCTCTGCATTCCAAACATAATAGTGATATTCCTTTTCAACCACACTATATCTTGCATGGAAATCTTTGGTTACCTCGGTAACCTCCTGAATGTAAATATCATCCGGAAGAAGGGTATTCAGTGCTCGTTTCCAATTATTTTCAGGTATTTTGTACGGGGAATCAAAATGAATTACCTGCCCGACGGCGTGTACGCCCGTATCCGTGCGTCCTGAGGCTTGCAGGCGTATTTCAGACCCTTTATGCACCTCTTTGAGTGCGCTCTCGAGAACACCCTGTACGGTCCGATATTGGGGCTGGACCTGAAAACCGGAAAACCCGGAGCCATCATATTTCACTACACATTTCAATCTTGCCATTCTTATCCAGCCTTTCTCTTAACCATACGTCCTTGTCATGAATAGACCTGCAATAACAAAAGCAAAGAGAATGAAAATAAAAATATCGTTTCTTTCAATTTTCAATTCGCGAAGCTTTGTACGACCTTCTCCACCTTGATACCCCCGCGCTTCCATGGCCATTGCAAGTTCCTCAGCACGCTTAAAGGCACTGACGAAAAGCGGTACCAACAGAGGGACGATAGCCTGAATTCTATCTTTGACCGGTCCTGTTTTGAAGTCTACTCCACGGGAAGCCTGGGCCCTTGAAATTTTATCTGTCTCCTGCAGCAATGTTGGAATGAACCGTAATGAGATCGACATCATCAATGCAAGTTCGTGAACTGGAAACTTAAACCGATTCAAAGGATGAAGCATATCCTCGATTGCATCTGTTATCTCTATCGGGGTCGTCGTTAACGTCAGCAGGGATGTTACGAGAATCAACAAGAAAAAACGTACAGAAATTGCAATCCCTTGAATAAGACCACCGGAATAAAATTCAAAAATCCAAAACTCTGCTATAACTGTACCTTCTTTCGTAACAAATAAGTGCAATATAAAAGTAAACACAATTAAAAACCAGACAGGCGTTAGACCCTTAATGATAAACCGAATCGGTACTCTGGAAGTCAACATGCTTGCGAGTGCAAATACAGTTAATAGAGTATAGCTTGCTATGTTATTTGCTAAAAATACGATAAACACAAAGAAAAAGATAATCGTGATTTTCGTTCGTGGATCCAGTCGATGCACCAACGAATCTCCAGGCACATATTGTCCAATGATTAATGCGTTATTCATCTTGATTCAGCTCCTTAATAATCTGCTGAATCATCTGTGCAATCTCCTCGACCGATTGATTTCTGAAAGGAATCTGTTGTCCAAACTTTTCCTCAAACCTGTTTAAAAACTGGACCATTTCAGGCACATCCAGCTGCACACTCTGAAGGGCTTCCTTCTGGCTGAATACTTCTTCCGGTGTACCTTCCATAAACTTAGTACCTTTATTAAGAATTAAAATCCGATCTGCATACTTCAAGGCGTCTTCCATACTATGTGTCACAAGAACAGTTGTTAAGTCCTGCTCGTTATGCAGTCTATAGAACATATCCATGATTTCCTTTTGACCTCGGGGATCAAGGCCTGCAGTTGGTTCATCGAGTACAAGGACATCAGGTTTTACCGCCAGCACACCAGCAATGGCAACTCTGCGCATTTGCCCCCCACTCAAATCGAAAGGAGATCGTTCCAGGACAGATTCCGAAAGACCCACTGCCGGTATGACATCCTTTATCCGTTCTTTAATCACCGCTTCCGGGACCCCAAAGTTTTGCGGTCCAAATGCGATATCCTTTGCAACCGTCTCTTCAAATAACTGGTGTTCAGGATATTGAAATACCACCCCTACACGGCTTCGCAATTCTTTCATATCTTTAGGTTTATGTTCCTGCGATAAACGATACTCCCCAATCCGAACTTCGCCTTCTGTTGGAACAGAAAGACCATTTAGATGCTGGATCAGCGTTGATTTACCTGAACCAGTGTGACCAATGATAGCAACGATTGATCCTGACTCGATATGAAAGGAAAGATCTTGAATAGCCTTATGCGCAAAAGGTGTATTCTGTTGATAGATGTAGGTTACGTTCTCGAATGTAATGTCCATAGGTCCTCCAACAATTCTTCATGATTTAATGGTGCGGCTCCAAGATGAACACCTGCATGTTTCAGTTCCTCTGTCAGAATAGCAACAAAGGGCACGTCCAAGCCAATTTTCCGTAATGCTTCTTTTTGTGTAAAGATTTCACGTGGCGTAGATTCCTTCCACAACTCCCCATTATTCATAACAATTACTCGGTCGGCCTGTACAACTTCCTGCAGATCATGTGTAATTGTAATGAGTGATAACCCCCTCTGGTCCTGGATAGATCCGACAGTCTCCATAATTTCTTTTCTGCCGCTAGGATCCAACATTGCCGTTGCTTCATCCAAAATAAGTACTTTAGGGGAGATGGCAAGTACGCTCGCTATCGCTACCCGTTGTTTTTGACCACCGGAAAGACGATGCGGCTCCGTTAACCGATAGTCCTGCATACGTACTGCTTTGAGCGTTTCAGAAATCCTCTTGTTCATTTCTTCTCGTGGAACGCCGCGGTTTTCCATGCCAAATGCAACATCATCCTGGACCGTCGCACCGACAAATTGATTATCGGGATTTTGAAATACCATTCCGACTTCTTTTCGGATATTCCATATAGACTCTTCATTTACTTGTTTTCCATCTATTATAATCTCGCCTTCTTGCGGGAAAAGCAATCCATTCAACAGCTTGGCGATTGTCGATTTACCTGAACCATTATGTCCAATAATGGCAACCCATTCATTTTCATAGATTTCAAAGGAACAATTTTTTAATACCCAGGGCCCTTCATCTCCGTACCTGAATGATACATTCCTAAACTCTACTAACTTTTTTCTCATCTTAAAACCTCCTCTACCTCTAAGCGCAAGCCCCGGGGATTGATATGTATGTCATATGTATGTGATAACTTCTCGTTTAGTTTAGATTTAATAAGTTCGCATGTCCAGTATCGCTTCGGCGAACGATTTCTGGAGCATAGGCAGTAGACACTCCGAGCGCTAAAACCGGCGCTCTGCGGTCCCTTGTCTATGCCCTCCGTCTCTGGGCGAGCCCGCTGCACTTTTCTCTGTCTAGTATCGCGTGGGCTAGAGACTACGGGGCATAGGCAAGGGACACTCCGAGCGCTAAAACCCAGCGCTCTGCGGTCCCTTGTCTATGCCCTCCGTCTCTGGGCGAGCCCGCTGCACTTTTCTCTACTAGATCTAGCTTCGGCTCCTAGAAACTCCCGTCATAAGCAATTCACACTCCAAGCGCGAAAACCATGCGCTTTACGGTGCCTTGCTTATGAGTGCGTTTCTGAACAGTCGCCTCAGCCTTTCAATCTACAAAAAAAGGGCTTGGATTAACCTCGTGAGAGAGATTGAGTCCTGCCCTTGCCGCATGTAGTTGATTATACCAATTCGATGATTGCCATTTTTGCTCCATCACCTTGGCGTTCACCTAGTTTAAGAACACGTGTGTATCCACCTTGTCTGTCTTCATAACGTGCAGCAACATCATCAAAGAGTTTTTGAAGAACACTGTTTTCTTCATCTGCTTCTTTGTTGTACAAGAATGCTGCAGCTTGACGACGTGCATGTAGATCGCCACGTTTTCCAAGTGTAATCATTTTTTCCACTATCGATTTAAGCTCTTTCGCTTTTGCTTCTGTTGTTTCAATCCGTTCATGAATAATTAAATCAGATGCAAGGTTGCGAAGCAGTGCCATACGATTGTCTGTTGTACGTCCTAACTTTCTAGCCACGGACTATCCCTCCCTTTTTTGAAACTCTAAAGGTGACTGTATAAATCAGTCATCATCGCGCAAACCTAAGCCTAGGTCCACTAATTTTACTTTTACTTCTTCTAACGATTTACGGCCTAAATTACGTACTTTCATCATATCCTCTTCAGACTTGTTGGCAAGTTCCTGAACAGTATTGATTCCTGCACGTTTTAAGCAGTTATATGACCTGACAGAGAGATCAAGTTCTTCGATTGTCATTTCCATGACTTTCTCTTTTTGATCTTCTTCTTTTTCAACCATGATTTCAGCATTTTGTGCTTCGTCTGTCAAACCAACAAATATGTTAAGATGTTCTGTAATGATTTTAGCGCCTAAAGAAACTGCTTCTTCAGGGCGAATGCTGCCATCAGTTGAAACATCTAAAGTTAATTTATCATAGTTTGCCACTTGGCCTACACGTGTGTTTTCCACTTGGTAAGTGACACGTGAAACAGGCGTGAAGATAGAGTCAATAGGAATTACTCCAATTGGTTGCTCATCACTTTTGTTTTCTTCGGCCTGGCGATAGCCACGACCACGCTCAGCTGTCAATTTCATGTGCAAATTGCCTTTGCTATTAAGCGTTGCGATATGCAGATCCGGATTCATTACTTCTACGTCACTGTCATATGTCAGATCGCCAGCAGTAACTTTTCCTTCACCTTGTACATCTATTTCTAATGTTTTGGGTTCATCAGAATAGATTTTTAGAGCGAGTTTTTTCAGATTCAAAATTATTGTTGTCACATCTTCCACAACACCATCAATCGTTGAAAACTCATGGAGTGCTCCGTCAATCCGAACTGTAGTAACTGCAGCACCTGGTAGTGAGGATAATAAGATACGACGCAAGGAGTTTCCAAGAGTGGCACCATATCCACGTTCAAGCGGTTCAACCACGAATTTTCCAAATGTAGCATCATCGCTGATTTCAAGCGTTTCAATCTTTGGCTTTTCTATTTCGATCATTCAATAAAACCCTCCTTTAAAACGTCGAAACCCCGGCTAGACATCCGTCTAACCGAAATTCCTCAAATAAGGCAGTTGGCGTTTCTGCGCTACCTGTATTTCTTTCGTACGAGTCTGTCTTGGATGCTAGTGATTTTTGCTTTTTATTTAAGCTATCATAACCCATTATAGACAGGGTGACAAATTCTATACGGTATAATTATACACGACGACGTTTTGGTGGGCGACAACCATTGTGAGGAACTGGTGTTACATCAACAATTGCTGTAACTTCCAAACCTGCTGCTTGTAGTGAACGAATAGCGGCTTCACGACCGGCACCAGGGCCTTTAACAGTAACTTCTAATGTTTTCATGCCGTTTTCGACCGCTGTTTTAGCTGCAGTTTCGGCTGCCATTTGTGCAGCAAAAGGAGTAGATTTACGTGAACCTTTGAAGCCTAATGCACCAGCAGAGCTCCATCCGACAGCATTACCACGTGTATCTGTAATTGTTACGATTGTATTGTTAAATGTAGAACGGATATGTGCTACACCTGACTCAATATTCTTTTTCACACGACGTTTACGTGTATTTTGTTTACGTGCCATTGATTGCTTACCTCCTTACTTTACTTTTTCTTGTTAGCCATTGTCTTACGAGGGCCTTTACGAGTACGTGAGTTGTTTTTGGTTTTCTGACCACGAACTGGTAATCCGCGACGGTGACGAAGACCTCTATAAGCTCCGATTTCGATTAGACGTTTGATGTTAAGTGATACTTCACGACGAAGGTCACCTTCTGTGTCATATACATCCATCGCTTGACGGATTTTTCCTAATTCTTCTTCCGTTAAATCACGTACACGAGTGTCTTCAGAAACGCCAGCTTCTTTAAGGACTTTCTGTGCGGTAACTTTTCCAATTCCATAAATGTAAGTCAATGAAATTACTACACGTTTGTCACGTGGAATGTCAATGCCTGCAATACGTGCCATCTACAATAGCACCTCCTTGTTTTTAGCCTTGTTTTTGTTTATGTTTCGGATTTTCGCAAATCACCATTACTTTGCCTTTGCGTTTGATGACTTTGCATTTTTCGCAAATTGGTTTAACAGATGCTCTTACTTTCATCATCTTTACCTCCTTTTATATCGGAGCTCGTTTATTTATAACGGTACGTAATTCGCCCTCTGGTTAAATCATACGGAGAAAGTTCAACCGTCACTTTATCACCCGGTAGTATGCGGATAAAATGCATACGGATCTTACCAGATACATGCGCTAGGACCGTATGGCCATTTTCAAGCTCAACTTTAAACATCGCATTTGGCAATGTATCCGTTACGGTACCTTCAACTTCAATTACATCATCTTTCGCCATCGTGTTGATCTCCCTTCTTCAAATCAGTCACAACCTCACCTATAAATTTAGTTATGGCAAATCGCAATTTCCCATTTGTGACACGACCAGTTTCTAGAAGGCTGTTTTGGACTTCAGGGGAAACATAATCCATCGTCTCAATATGATGCAGATTCTTCTTCTTTGGTCTATTCGTTTTGCGCTTCTCCCCATCGGCAAGCAGTACAAAGCGATCATCAATGATTTGAATAACAACTGCGTATTGACCCGCCTCGCGTCCTTGCTTAATACGAACTATCTGACCCATCACCGGAATCGAATCATTTTCGCACAACAGCGCTCACCATCACTTAGGCTATCGTTAAATTTATAATAGAAAATAGAGTAACTATTATCATCCTGTGTCACTTTATATAAAGCAATACATGTGTTTTCATGTTAACTCACGCCATTAATTATAACTTTTCAGAGCTTGATTTGCACCTATTCTGTTCAAAGAACAATTAATGACTTATTTTCCTAATATAGATTGTATTTCCTGAAAGACTTCTTCGATATCGCGATCTCCGTTCACTTTCACAAGATATCCTTTATCCTGATAAAAATCAAGTAACGGTTGTGCTTGCTCTATATTAACGGATAAACGCTTCTTAACCGTTTCCGGTTGGTCGTCATCCCGTTGAATTAACTTGGAACCATCTTTGTCACATATTCCTTCCTCTTTTGGAGGATTATAGGCAACGTGATAAGTTGTTCCGCAAGTTGGACAAATTCTCCGTCCTGTTAAACGCTCTACCAATTTTTCTTGTGGTACATCTACATGAAGTACGTGATCAATTGATCGGTTTAAATCAGTTAGAAGTTGTTGTAATGCTTCAGCCTGAGCAATGGTTCTTGGGAATCCATCCAAAAGAAATCCATTTGCACAGTCAGCTTTGCTTAAACGCTCTTTTACAATTCCAATGGTTACTTCATCCGGAACAAGCTCACCTTGATCCATATATTCCTTAGCTTTCATGCCCAGGTCTGTACCCTCTTTGATAGCTAATCGGAACATATCCCCAGTTGAAATATGAGGGATGTTATATTTTTCATTTATTTTCTCTGCCTGAGTACCTTTACCAGCACCAGGCAAGCCCATTAAGATTAAATTCAACGTTTTCCCCTCGCTCTCATTGGCAGCAGGAAATTACTTAATAAATCCTTTGTAGTGACGCTTCACTAACTGACTCTCTAATTGCTTCATTGTTTGTAATGCAACCCCTACAACGATTAGTAAACTTGTGCCACCGATTTGTACAGCTGTTGGCAAATTAGCTAGACCACCTAAGATCATAGGAAATACAGAAACTGCTGCTAAAAATAGTGCACCTACAAATGTTAAGCGATACATAACACGAGTAAGATATTCTTCTGTATTGTTCCCAGGACGGATACCTGGAATATATCCACCTTGTTTTTGCAAGTTTTCAGCCATCTGCTCAGGATTAACCTGAACGAACGTATAGAAATATGTGAAAGCTATAATTAAAGCAACATATATTACCATACCGACTGGTTGAGTATAGTCAAATATATACGAGATCGTAGATGCTACTTGACTGCCTTCAAAAAAACCAGCAATCGTGGTTGGTGCAATCATAAATGCAATCGCGAAGATTACCGGAATAACTCCCGCAGCATTCACTTTAATCGGCAAATGTGTGGATTGGCCACCTACCGGAGATCGATTAACAAGTTTTTTTGCATATTGGATTGGTATCTTTCTTAATGCTTGGTTTACAAATATAACTCCAACTGTTACAGCTACAGCCACCAATGCAATCAGTAGAACAATGATGATGTTAATGAACAGCTCATCACCAGGATTAACAAAATACTGGCTGTATAGTTGACCTACACCATTTGGCACTGCTGCGACGATACCGGCAAAAATCAGGATTGAAATCCCGTTCCCGACACCTTGTGCAGTGATCTGCTCACCGACCCACATTAAAAATGCTGTTCCGGCTGTTAATACAATAGCAATGATAAGAAACTTCATAAAGCTTGGATCGGCTATCAATAAGCCGCCAGCCATCGCGTTGAAACCAATTGACATTGCAATTGCCTGAACAAAAGCAAGAACAATCGTTCCATAGCGAGTAACCTGGGCAATCTTTTTACGGCCCATTTCGCCTTGTTTTTTCCATTCGGTAAATTTAGGCACAACATCCATTTGCAGTAATTGCATAATGATGGATGCTGTAATGTAAGGCATTATTCCCATCGCAAAGATTGAGAAATTTTGGAGGGCTCCACCACCAAAGGTGTTCAGAAACCCAAATACATTTTGCTGGTTCATAAAATCAATTGCTGCTTTATCTGTAAACGGCACAGGAATGAACGTGCCTATACGGAAGACAATCAACATTAATAACGTAAAAATTATTTTCCGTCTAATATCAGCTACACGCATAAAATTGGAGATTGTACGAAACATTAAATCACCTCGGTTTGACCGCCCGCTGCCTCAATTGCTTCTTTAGCTGAAGCGGAGAACTTGTGAGCTTTTACTGTTAATTTTTTCTCGATAGCGCCTTTGCCAAGTACTTTAATACCAGCATTAAGTTTGCTTACGACACCATTTTCAAGTAATAGCTCAGGTGTTATTTCAGTGCCTTCTTCAAAGCGATTTAACGTGTCTAAGTTTACGATTGAATATTCTTTGCGGTGAATGTTTGTAAATCCGCGTTTAGGCAAACGTTGGAATAAAGGCATTTGTCCACCTTCAAAGCCCGGACGTACACCACCACCTGAACGTGCTTTTTGACCTTTATGTCCACGGCCGGAAGTTTTTCCGTTACCAGAAGACGTACCACGTCCAACACGATTTCTCTCTTTACGAGTTCCTTCTGCTGCCTTCAATTCATGAAGTTTCATGCGAGCACCTCCTCTTTACGCTAATGTGTAATTAAACTTCTTTAACTGTCAATAAGTGGGACACTCTATTTACCATACCACGGACGGCTGGAGTATCTTCACGTACAACGGATTGACGAATTTTCTTTAACCCTAATGCTTCAACAGTTTTCTTCTGAACTGCTGTGCCACCGATGACACTGCGTGTGAGGGTTATTTCTAATTTGTTAGACATAGTGTTTCCCTCCTTATCCTAACAGTTCTTCTACAGACTTTCCACGTAATTTTGCTACGTCCTCAGCTGTTTTCAGGTTTGTTAAGCCATTTAATGTTGCACGAATCATATTGATTGGCGTGTTAGAACCAAGTGATTTCGTTAGAATGTCACCAACACCGGCAAGTTCAAGTATAGCACGAACCGGACCACCGGAGATAACTCCAGTACCTTCTGAAGCTGGTTTCATCAATACATTACCAGAACCGAATCGACCATTGATTTGATGAGGAATTGTAGTTCCTACGATTGGTACTGTAATTAAGTTTTTCTTCGCGTCATCAACTGCTTTTTTGATTGCTTCAGGTACTTCTTGTGCTTTACCAGTACCGAAACCTACATGACCATTTTTGTCACCGACAACCACTAATGCGGCAAAGCGGAAACGACGTCCACCTTTAACAACTTTAGCAACACGGTTGACCGTCACAACGCGTTCTTCAAGATCTAATTTGTTAGGATCAATGTTAGTTTTCATACAAGCGTAACCTCCTTTATCGATTAAAATTCGAGACCTGCCTCGCGGGCAGCATCTGCCAATGCTTGAATACGTCCATGATACAGATATCCTCCACGGTCAAATACAACCGATTTGTAACCTTTATCCTGAGCACGTTTAGCGATAGCTTCTCCGACTTTCTTCGCATTTTCAACATTAGAGCCAGCGCCAATGTTGAGCTCTTTGTCAGCAGTTGAAGCACTTGCTACAGTTACTCCATTAACATCATCTATTAATTGAGCGTAAATGTTTTTATTGGAACGAAATACGTTTAGACGTGGACGCTCAGCTGTACCAAAAAGGTTTTTGCGAACGCGACCGTGTCTTTTTTTACGGATAATATTTTTGTCAGGTTTTGTGATCATCTAGGTCACTCCTTTCTCGCCTAACTAATCTTACTTAGCAGTTTTACCTTCTTTACGACGTACATATTCATTAGCATAGCGAATACCTTTACCTTTGTAAGGCTCTGGCAATCTGATTGCCCGGATGTTAGCAGCAACTGCGCCAACTAATTCTTTATCGATACCTTTTACTGTTAATTGTGTGTTTTTAGGAACGTCGATTTCGATTCCATCAATAGGATCGATTTCAATTGGATGTGAATACCCAGCGTTAATCACAAGTTTGTTTCCTTGCTTTTGCGCACGGTAACCAACACCAATAATTTCAAGTGATTTTTCGAAACCTTTACTTACGCCTTCCGCCATGTTTGCGATCAAGCTGCGAGTAGTTCCGTGCAGGGCACGATGGTCTTTATGGTCACTTGGACGTTCAACTGTAAGAACGTTATCTTCAATATTAATTTTCATATCTGGGTGTAGTTCTCTTGTTAATTCACCTTTAGGCCCTTTAACAGTAACCGTAGTGCCATTAAGTTTAATTTCCACACCTTCTGGAATTTCAATCGGTTTAAGTCCTATACGAGACATTCCATGCACCTCCTCTTTAAAAAATGTTAATTACCAAACATACGCAAGAACTTCGCCACCAACAGCTTGTGAACGTGCTTCTTTGTCAGATAACACACCTTTAGATGTTGAAACGATAGCTATACCTAAACCATTTAGTACACGTGGTACTTCGTCAGCTTTAGCGTATACGCGTAATCCTGGCTTACTGATACGTTTAATACCTGTGATTACTTTTTCTTCGCTTGCACTGTATTTAAGGAAGATACGCAAAACACCTTGTTTGTTGTCTTCGACTAGTTCATAGTCCTTGACGAAACCTTCACGTTTCAGGATATCAGCGATCTCTTTTTTCATTTTAGAAGCAGGCAGCTCTAATTTTTCATGTTTTACCATGTTTGCATTACGAATGCGAGTAAGCATATCTGCGATTGGATCTGTCATAACCATTACTAATTACCTCCTTCCCGAATGGGGGTTTACCAGCTTGCTTTTTTGACACCAGGAATTTGACCTTTATAGGCAAGTTCACGGAAACAAATACGGCAAAGTTTAAATTTACGGATTACAGAATGCGGACGACCACAGCGCTCACAGCGTGTGTATTCTTGTACTTTATATTTTTGCGGACGTTTTTGTTTCGCAATCATAGATTTTTTAGCCACAATTTTCCCTCCTTGTATTAGCTCTTGGCTTATTTTTGGAAAGGCATGCCTAGCTGAGCTAAAAGTTCACGAGCTTCTTCGTCAGTATTGGAAGTTGTTACAATAACGATATCCATACCACGAACTTTGCTTACCTTATCATAGTTAATTTCTGGGAAAATCAGTTGTTCTTTAACACCTAATGTGTAATTACCACGACCATCAAAAGCTTTTTTGGAAATACCACGGAAATCACGTACACGTGGAAGTGATACTGCAATCAGCTTTTGCAGGAATTCGTACATACGCTCACCGCGAAGTGTTACTTTTGCCCCGATAGGCATTCCTTCACGAAGGCGGAAACCAGCGATGGATTTCTTTGCACGAGTGATTAATGGTTTTTGACCAGAAATTAAAGAAAGTTCTTCAACAGCACTATCTAATGCTTTTGAGTTTTGAACTGCATCACCAACACCCATGTTAATAACGATTTTTTCTACTTTTGGTACTTGCATTACAGAGTTGTAATCGAATTTATTCATTAAAGATGGTGCGATTTCATCTTGATATTTTTGTTTTAATTCGTTCATAGTGGCGCCCTCCTTTCGTCGCTAAATTATTTATCTAAAGCTTCACCGGATTTTTTAGCGATGCGGACTTTCTTTCCGTCTCGTACTTCATATCCAACACGAGTTGGTTCACCGGATTTTGGATCGATTGGCATAACATTAGAAACATGAATTGGAGCTTCTATGTTAAGAATTCCGCCTTGCGGATTTTCTTGAGAAGGTTTCGCGTGCTTTTGGATCATGTTGATTCCTTCGACAAGCACTCGCTCTTTTTTCGGAAATGCTTCTAATATTGTACCTGTTTTACCGCGGTCTTTACCGGATAACACTTTAACTTTATCACCTTTTTTTACATGCATGCTTAACGCACCTCCTTGACAAGGTAATTCATTCTTATAAAACTTCTGGAGCTAGAGATACGATTTTCATGAACTTAGCATCACGTAATTCACGTGCAACTGGTCCGAAGATACGAGTTCCTCTTGGACTTTTATCATCACGGATAATTACGGCAGCATTTTCATCAAAACGGATGTAGGAACCATCTTTACGGCGTGCACCAGATTTAGTACGTACGATTACTGCTTTAACAACTTCGCCTTTTTTGACAACGCCGCCTGGTGTTGCTTGTTTTACTGTACAAACAATTACATCACCAATATTTGCAGTCTTACGTCCGGATCCACCTAATACTTTGATGGTCAATACTTCACGAGCACCAGAGTTATCTGCAACTTTTAAACGAGTTTCTTGTTGAATCATAACGCTGTGACCTCCCTTCGGATACCTTCCGAGCGAACTTTAATTAGATAATTACCGCTTCTTCTGTTACTTCTAATAAACGGAAACGCTTAGTAGCTGATAGCGGACGAGTTTCCATAATACGGACGATATCGCCGGTTTTAGCAATATTGTTCTCATCATGGGCCTTGAATTTCTTGGAATACTTAACACGTTTACCATATAGTTTATGGAATTTATAAGTTTCAACTAGAACTGTGATTGTTTTATCCATTTTGTCGGAAACAACACGGCCTGTATATACTTTACGATTATTACGTTCAGTCATTGAGGCTAGCCTCCTCTCTTAGAATCAGTTATTCACGCTTAGTTCACGTTGACGTACAACAGTTTTCAAACGTGCAATTGCTTTACGCACTTCACGGATACGTGCGGTGTTTTCCAACTGACCAGTAGCAAGTTGGAAGCGCAAATTAAATAGTTCTTCTTTTAAAGATTTTACTTTTTGTTCAATTTCGGCAGTGGTTAGATCTCTGATTTCATTAGCCTTCATTGCTTTCACCACCAATTTCTTCACGTTTTACGAATTTAGTTTTAATCGGCAGTTTATGAGATGCAAGTCTTAATGCTTCACGAGCGACTTCTTCTGGAACACCTGCGATTTCAAACATAATTTTTCCTGGTTTAACTACTGCTACCCATCCTTCAGGAGCACCTTTACCGGAACCCATTCGAACTTCCAGAGGTTTTGCAGTATATGGCTTATCTGGAAAGATTTTGATCCAGACTTTACCACCACGTTTCATGTAACGAGTCATTGCAATACGAGCAGCCTCAATTTGGCGGCTAGTAATCCAAGAAGCTTCTGTAGCTTGTAATCCATACTCACCAAAAGCAACTGTTGTGCCACCTTTTGCTTGGCCTCTCATTTTACCACGATGTTGTCTACGATATTTAACACGTTTAGGCATTAACATAGTAATGAGCCCCCTCCCTTATTTGTTGGTTTTCGTTGGAAGGACTTCTCCACGATAGATCCACACTTTAACACCTAATTTACCATAAGTAGTATCAGCTTCTGCTGTACCATAGTCAATATCGGCGCGTAATGTGTGCAGTGGCACTGTTCCTTCACTATAATGTTCCGCACGAGCGATATCTGCTCCACCTAGACGTCCGGAAACTTGAGTTTTAATTCCTTTAGCTCCTCCACGCATTGCACGTTGAATTGCTTGCTTTTGAGCACGACGGAATGAAATACGATTTTCTAATTGACGAGCAATGTTGTCAGCAACCAACTTTGCGTTAAGATCAACTTTTTTGATTTCAACGATATTGATATGGACTCTTTTACCAGTCAAGCTGTTTAATGATTTACGTAAAGCTTCTACTTCGGAACCGCCTTTACCAATGACCATACCTGGTTTACCAGTATGAATTGTAATGTTTACACGGTTAGCTGCACGTTCGATTTCGATAGAAGAAACAGCAGCTGTACGTAAGCGGTTTTCAAGATATTCTCTGATTTTAATATCTTCATGCAGTAAGTCTGCATAGTCTTTTCCAGCATACCATTTAGACTCCCAGTCTTTAATGATACCTACGCGAAGACCTGTTGGATTCACTTTTTGACCCACTGACTATCCCTCCTTCTTTTCTGTTACCACAACTGTGATGTGGCTTGTGCGTTTGTTGATTTTACTTGCGCGTCCTTGTGCACGTGGACGGAAACGTTTCAATGTTGCACCTTCGTTTACGAATGCTTCGGAAATAATTAGATTATCTGTGTCCAATTCGTAGTTGTGTTCTGCATTAGCGATAGCAGACTTCAAAACTTTCTCTACGACTGGAGAAGCACCGCGTTGTGTGTGGCGTAAAATAGCAATTGCTTCGCCAACATTTTTTCCTCGAATTAGATCTACAACTAAACGAACCTTACGAGGAGCAATACGAACTGATTTCGCAACGGCTTTAGCTTGCATGCCTAGTACCTCCTCTCATTATCGTTTTGTTTTCTTATCGTCACCAGCGTGTCCTCTGTACGTACGAGTTGGCGCGAATTCACCTAATTTATGTCCGACCATATCTTCTGTTATATAAACTGGCACGTGTTTGCGTCCATCATAAACAGCTATTGTATGACCAATAAATGTCGGGAAAATTGTTGAGCGACGTGACCAGGTCTTAACAACCTGTTTCTTGTCATCCTCATTCAAAGTGTCAATTTTCTTTAATAGATGGTCATCTGCAAAAGGTCCTTTTTTTAAGCTACGACCCATGGATAAACCTCCTTCCAGAGTTGCAGACGGGTTCTTGGTTCCCGTCCTTTATTCCGTTTATTTTTTACGTTTACGAACGATATACTTATCAGACGGCTTGTTGCGTTTGCGTGTTTTGTAACCAAGTGTTGGTTTACCCCAAGGTGACATTGGTGATTTACGTCCGATTGGAGCACGACCTTCACCACCACCGTGCGGGTGATCGTTAGGGTTCATTACAGAACCACGGACTGTCGGGCGTTTACCTAACCAGCGAGAACGACCAGCTTTACCGATGCGTACTAGTTCATGTTCGATATTACCAACCTGACCGATAGAAGCACGGCAAGTAGTAAGAATTAAACGAACTTCACCTGAAGCAAGACGTACTAGGGTGTATTTTTCCTCACGACCTAGAATTTGAGCTTCTGCACCAGCTGAACGAGCGATTTGTCCACCGCGTCCTGGTTTTAATTCGATGTTGTGAATGATTGTACCTACAGGAATGTTTGCAAGTGGAAGTGCATTACCAACTTTGATATCTGCATTTTCACCTGATTCAATTACCTGGCCTACTTTTAGTCCTTTAGGAGCTAAAATGTAACGTTTTTCTCCGTCAGCATAATTGATCAATGCAATGTTTGCTGTACGGTTTGGATCATATTCGATTGTAGCAACGCGTCCTGGTATACCATCTTTATCACGTTTAAAGTCAATAATACGGTATTGTCGTTTATGACCGCCACCTTGATGACGAACCGTTAATCTCCCTTGGTTATTACGACCACCATGTTTGTGTAATGGTGCTAAAAGGGATTTCTCAGGAGTATCCGTAGTTATCTCTGCGAAATCTGATACAGACATATTACGTCTACCATTTGAGGTTGGTTTGAATTTTTTAATCGCCATCTTTTTCCCTCCTTCACAATATTATTGGATTAAGCTTCAAAGAAATCCAGTTCTTTACTGTCTTCCGTAAGCTGTACGATAGCTTTTTTGCGATCTGAGCGATATCCACCGTAACGGCCCATTCGCTTAAATTTACCTTTGACATTCATTGTGTTGACTTTCTCAACTTTCACGCCAAAGATTGATTCTACTGCATCTTTGATCTCTGTTTTGTTTGCTTTTGGAGATACTTCGAACGTATATTTTTTGTCTGCCATTAAATCAGCGGAATTCTCTGTAATGACAGGACGTTTAATTACATCACGTACGTCTTTCATTATGCGAGCACCTCCCCTGCTTTTTCAGCTGCATCTTTAGAAATGATCAGCTTGTCATGCGTAAGCAAGTCTAGTACATTCATTTCCTCTACTGTTAATACTTTAACAGATTGGAGGTTGTTTGCTGAACGGATAACCGTTTCATCTTTTTCAGCAAGTACGATCAATACTTTTGTATCGACGTTAAGTGCATCCAGCATTTTTACTACTTCCTTTGTTTTTGGAGCATCAATTGCAATGCTGTCCAAAACAAGCAAGCTGTCTTCGTTTACTTTTGAAGACAATGCAGATTTAAGTGCCAAACGACGTACTTTCTTCGGTAATTTATAGCTGTAGCTGCGTGGTGTCGGTCCGAAGACAGTTCCACCGCCAACCCATTGTGGTGAGCGAATAGATCCTTGACGTGCACGGCCAGTTCCCTTTTGACGCCATGGTTTACGTCCGCCACCGCGTACATCAGAGCGATTTTTCACTGCATGAGTACCTTGTCTTAGTGATGCACGTTGCATTACTACTGCTTCATGCAATACATGTGTGTTTGGTTCAATACCGAAAACGGAATCGTTTAACTCGATATCTCCTGCATTACTTCCATCTTGTTTTAAAAGTGCTACTTTAGGCATGACATATCCTCCCTTCGTATGTGTGATTAGTTACCTTTAACTGCACTATTTACTTGAACGTAAGATTTTTTAGCTCCAGGAACATTCCCTTTAACTAATAATAGATTCTTCTCAGCATCCACGCTTACGATTTCAAGGTTTTGGATTGTTACTTGCACAGAACCCATGTGTCCAGGTAATTTTTTACCTTTAAATACACGCATTGGGTCAACGTCACCCATTGAACCTGGTGCTCTATGGAAATGAGAACCATGGGACATTGGTCCGCGTTGTTGTCCGTGGCGCTTAATTACACCCTGGAAACCTTTACCCTTAGAAGTTCCTGTTACATCTACTTTGTCTCCGGCCTGAAAAACTTCAACGCTGATTTCTTGACCTACTTCATAGCTGTCAAGCTCTGCGTCACGGATTTCACGAACGTAGCGCTTAGGGGCTGTGTTTGCTTTTTCAGCATGACCTTTTTCCGCTTTATTAGTACGTGATTCCTTTTTATCAGCAAAACCGATTTGCAACGCTTCGTAACCATCATTTTCTAATGTTCTTTTTTGCAAAACTACATTTGGCTCAGCCTGTATAACTGTTACAGGGACCAACTCTCCATTTTCAGAAAAAAGCTGAGTCATGCCGATTTTACGACCTAAGATTCCTTTCGTCATCCGTTACACCTCCTATATTAAAAACAAATTTTATAGTTTAATTTCAATGTCCACACCAGATGGTAAGTCAAGACGCATTAACGAATCAACCGTTTTTGGTGTTGGATCTACAATATCGATAAGGCGTTTATGTGTACGCATTTCGAATTGCTCACGAGAATCCTTATACTTATGCACCGCACGCAGTACTGTATAGATAGATTTCTCAGTTGGTAATGGAATCGGACCAGACACTTTTGCACCGGAACGCTTCGCAGTATCCACAATCTTTTCAGCAGATTGATCTAAAATACGGTGATCATATGCTTTTAAACGAATTCTGATTTTTTCTTTTGCCATTATTTTCCCTCCTTTTCGCCCATATTCATATAGACATTCTCCGCGAAAATTTCTTAGCATCCCGCCATGGCAAAGGGGCCGGGTGTGCCAACAACCTTTCACATCATCGCCTTTAGTGACCAACATTAATATTATACTAAAAATGCAGGCTCAGCGCAACCCCTATATAAATAACAGAAGTTCACGCATTTATGTATTATACATTTTTTCTTAGGTCATTGCAAGGCTTTATGGAATTTTTTTGGAGAAAATCTGTATGGAAGTATTATAGTACTGTGAGGAATCATATAAAATGGAATGGTGGTCATTATATAGGACTAAAACCAAATAAGCTGCACTAAACTATTGCACCGACGATACAAGCTTAAACGTTTAACTGGATCAGGCTTAACTAAAACTAAAAAACTTCCTTGTCAACCTTAATGAAAATAAGATTTTCAGTGTATTGTTCGTACTTAATATGTCTTGAATCAAACGAGCCAAGTTAAGGATTCAGCCTGTAATAACTTAATTCCAGACTCTAATAAACTAAGAACAAAAGCGGAGGTGACTGTTCAGAAACTCTATGCTAGCAAGGGACTGGAAAGCGCATGGTTTTCGCGCTTGGAATGTCCATTGCTTATGACAGGAGTTTCTAAGAACCGGAGCTGGACGTGGCTGTTTATGTGTAAGAGTTAAATGCTGCCAAAATTTATACTTTCTTATTATCAAATAAAGCAGACAGCGTCGTCACGCTGTCTGCTTTGGGTAAAAGAAATTATTTTTGGATAGATGATACAACACCTGAACCTACTGTACGTCCACCTTCACGGATTGAAAAACGAGTACCGTCTTCAATAGCGATTGGTGAGATAAGTTCAACTGTCATTTCAATGTTGTCACCAGGCATTACCATTTCAACGCCTTCTGGAAGTTGGATAACTCCAGTTACATCCGTTGTACGGAAGTAGAATTGCGGGCGATAGTTTGAGAAGAATGGAGTATGTCGTCCACCCTCTTCTTTTGATAAAACGTAAACTTCAGATTTGAAGTTTGTATGTGGAGTAATGCTGCCTGGTTTTGCAAGCACTTGCCCACGGTTAATATCTTCACGAGCAACACCACGAAGGAGTGCCCCAATGTTGTCACCAGCTTCAGCATAATCAAGAAGCTTACGGAACATTTCAACACCAGTTACAGTTGTTTTGCCAGATTCTTCAGCAAGACCGATGATTTCAACTTCATCCCCAACTTTAACTTGACCACGTTCTACACGTCCTGTTGCAACTGTACCACGACCAGTGATTGAGAATACATCCTCAACAGGCATCATGAATGGTTTGTCAGTATCACGTTCTGGAGTTGGAACATATTCGTCAACTGCCGCCATCAATTCAACGATTTTTTCTTCGTATTCTGCATCGCCTTCAAGAGCTTTAAGAGCAGAACCTTTAACAACTGGTACATCATCACCAGGGAAATCGTATTCTGTTAACAGATCACGAACTTCCATTTCTACTAATTCCAATAACTCTTCGTCATCAACCATATCCGTTTTGTTAAGGAATACTACGATTGTAGGAACCCCAACGTTACGTGAAAGCAAGATGTGCTCACGAGTTTGTGGCATTGGGCCATCAGCAGCAGATACTACTAAGATAGCTCCGTCCATTTGGGCTGCACCAGTGATCATGTTTTTAACGTAGTCAGCGTGACCTGGGCAGTCAACGTGTGCATAGTGACGAGTTTCAGTTTCGTACTCTACGTGAGAAGTAGCGATAGTGATTCCACGTTCTTTTTCTTCAGGTGCACCGTCGATTTGGTCATATGCCATTGCATTACCGCTACCGTTTCTTTTAGCCATAACAGTTGTTATAGCAGCAGTTAATGTAGTTTTACCATGGTCAACGTGTCCGATTGTACCAATATTTACGTGACTTTTTGAGCGATCAAACTTTTCTTTACCCATTTATAGTTCCTCCTTTAAATAAATAACATTTTATTGTATTTAGTTGGCGCTAGTGAAATAATGCATGCGGTTTATCCCATTAGCCTTTACTAATTGTTATACGTTAATTACAAGAAAAAATCAATTATTGACCAGCGTTTTTCTTAATAATTTCTTCTGTAATGCTCTTAGGTGTTTCTTCATAATGATCGAATGACATCGTGTAAGTACCGCGACCTTGTGTGTTTGAACGCAATGCTGTTGCATAACCGAACATTTCTGCAAGTGGCACAAACCCTTTAACAAGCTGTGCATTACCGCGTGCTTCCATTCCTTCAATACGTCCACGACGAGAAGTGATATCACCCATGATGTCTCCCATATACTCTTCAGGTATAACGATTTCAACTCGCATCATTGGCTCAAGAAGTACTGGGTTACATTTGTTTTTCGCTGCTTTCAATGCCATTGATGCAGCTACTTTAAATGCCATTTCATTCGAGTCAACATCATGATAGCTTCCATCATATAATGAAGCTTTGATGTCGATCAGTGGATAACCAGCTAAAACACCGTTTTCCATTGATTCACGAATGCCTTGCTCAACGGCAGGGATGTATTCACGTGGAACTACCCCACCAACGATTTTGTTTTCGAATTCAAATCCTGCACCCTCTTCATTAGGTTCGAATTTGACCCAAACGTGACCGAACTGTCCACGTCCACCAGACTGACGTACGAATTTACCTTCCACTTCAGCTGTAGCACGGAAAGTTTCACGATAAGAAACTTGTGGTGCGCCAACGTTTGCTTCTACTTTAAATTCACGTTTCATACGGTCAACAATGATATCAAGGTGAAGTTCACCCATACCTGAAATAATTGTTTGACCAGTCTCCTGGTTTGTTTCTGTTCTGAAAGTAGGATCTTCTTCAGCAAGCTTCGCTAAAGCAGCACCCATTTTATCTTGGTCAGCTTTCGTTTTTGGTTCGATAGCAACCGAGATAACCGGCTCTGGAAATTCCATAGATTCCAGGATAACAAGATCTTTTTCATCACATAGCGTATCACCAGTTGAAGTATCTTTCATACCAACAGCTGCAGCGATTTCTCCGGAGTATGCAACAGAAATCTCTTCACGGGAGTTTGCATGCATTTGCAGGATACGACCTACACGTTCACGCTTATCCTTTACAGAGTTTTTTACATAGGATCCAGATTGTAAAGTTCCAGAGTATACGCGGAAGAAGGTTAACTTACCAACGTATGGATCTGTCATTACTTTAAACGCAAGTGCTGAGAAAGGTGCGTCATCTGAAGCAGGACGAGTAATTTTTTCCTCTGTTCCCGGGATAATACCTTCAATTGGAGGTACATCCGTTGGAGCAGGAAGATAAGCAATAACTGCATCCAGCATTAATTGAACACCTTTGTTTTTAAATGCTGAACCACATAGTACCGGGTAGAAATCAACATTCAATGTTGCTTGACGAATCGCTTCTTTAAGTTCCTGTTCAGAGATTTCTTCTCCTTCAAGATACTTCATCATGAGCTCTTCATCAGTTTCTGCAACAGCTTCAATTAAGCTTGCACGTAATTCTTCAGCTTGGTCTTTGTATTCTTCAGGAATTTCACGAGCATCAGCACGTGTTCCAAGATCATCCAAATAGAAATGAGCTTCCATTCTGATCAAGTCAATAATTCCGTTAAATTCGTCTTCAGCACCAATTGGCATCTGGATAGGATGCGCGTTAGCACCTAAACGGTCTTTCAAAGTACCTGTGGAATAAAGGAAATCTGCACCGGTTTTATCCATTTTGTTAATGAATACAATACGCGGCACACCATACGTTGTCGCTTGACGCCAAACTGTTTCCGTTTGCGGTTCAACACCTGATTGTGCATCCAATACGGTTACAGCCCCATCAAGTACACGCAATGAACGTTCAACTTCAACAGTGAAGTCTACGTGTCCAGGTGTATCGATAATGTTAATACGGTGATCCTTCCAGGATGCAGTAGTTGCGGCGGAAGTAATTGTAATTCCGCGCTCTTGCTCCTGTTCCATCCAGTCCATTTGTGAAGCACCTTCGTGTGTTTCGCCAATCTTGTGAATACGTCCTGTATAGAAAAGAATACGCTCAGTAGTAGTGGTTTTTCCAGCATCGATATGTGCCATAATCCCAATATTACGCGTCTTTTCCAAGGAGAACTCTCTAGCCATGTATTCTTCTCCTTCCTCTTAAAAGCTTTTGTTAGATTTATATTACCAACGGTAGTGAGCGAATGCTTTGTTTGCTTCTGCCATTTTATGCATTTCTTCACGCTTTTTAACAGCAGCTCCTGTATTGTTAGAAGCATCCAGAATTTCATTAGCAAGACGTTCTTCCATCGTTTTCTCCCCACGAAGACGTGAATAGTTAACGATATAACGCAATCCCAATGCCTGACGACGTTCAGGGCGAACTTCAACAGGTACTTGGTAGTTTGAACCACCTACACGGCGGGCACGAACTTCAAGTACAGGCATTACATTTTTCATAGCTTGCTCGAATACTTCCATAGCGTTTTGGCCGCTTCTTTCAGCAACTAATTGGAACGCATTATAAAGGATTTTCTGAGCAATCCCACGTTTACCATCAATCATGATTTGGTTGATTAAACGAGTTACTAATTTTGAGTTATAAAGCGGATCTGGCAATACATCACGTTTTGGTACTGGTCCTTTACGAGGCATATTAGTATCCTCCTTTCCTATCTATGTTATTTTTTTAGGCTTATTTTTTTTCTTTAGGTTTTTTAGTTCCGTATTTAGAACGTCCTTGCATACGGCCATCTACTCCGGCAGTATCAAGTGCACCACGAACAATGTGATAACGTACCCCTGGCAAGTCTTTTACACGACCACCACGGATTAGTACAACACTGTGCTCTTGCAGGTTGTGTCCGATACCTGGAATATATGCAGTTACTTCCATGTTGTTAGACAAACGAACACGCGCATATTTACGAAGTGCTGAGTTCGGTTTTTTCGGAGTCAATGTACCAACACGAGTACAAACACCACGTTTTTGTGGAGAACTTTGGTCAGTCAGTCTCTTTTTGAAACTGTTGTAACCTTTGTTAAGTGCTGGAGAATCAGACTTTCTTGTTTTGCTTACGCGTCCTTTTCGTACTAATTGATTAATTGTAGGCATTTTTTATGTCCTCCCTTCTTGTATTATATCTTTCATTTAAAACAGCAATCAGATTTTCTGAACACCGATTCTAATTCCACACATCCAGGTGGTTCATCTTTCGGTAAAAAATAATGCTTCAGCGATCCAAATTGCCGCCAAAACGTTTATTTCCTGAGCGCAACAGTAGATGCGCCAACCTCTATACCGCAAGCGGCACCAAGTTTTTTCATGGAATCCACATGCTGGTAAGGTATACCTAGTTCAATTGCCAAACTGACTGCTTTGTGTGTTATTTGCCTGTCAGCATCTTCAGCAATAACCACTTCACTTATTTCACCATTATTCATAGCTTTAAGTGTTTGCTTTGTCCCAATGATTATACGCGACCTTGCTTTTGTCACTTTTTCATAAGACATCCGAGTATCCTCCAAAGTAACAAGTATAATCGGAAGCACCTTGAATATAGTACCATTCTATAATTTTTATGTCAATATATATATGGCTATTTTTTTGGCACTTCCGATGTTTTTCTTGTTAACCTTCTAAAAAAAGTCTTAAATCGGTAAAAAGCGAGGCGTTTCGCTTTCGCTTTTTACCTGGAATCAACCATTATTTATTGTACAGTTTCTGTTTCTTCCTCTTCCACGGTTTCCGGTTGGTCCATGCCAGCTTGAATGTTACGGTATTGCGGCATGCCGGTACCTGCTGGAACAAGTTTTCCAATGATAACATTTTCTTTGAGACCGAGTAACTCGTCTCGTTTTCCTTTGATCGCTGCATCGGTAAGAACACGTGTTGTTTCCTGGAACGATGCTGCTGATAGGAAGGAATCCGTTTCAAGGGAAGCTTTTGTAATACCCAAGAGTACAGGACGACCTGTCGCAGGCTCTCCACCACTGTTAAGCACAGCATGGTTTGCATCTTTAAACTGGTGCAATTCAAGTAATGAACCTGGTAAGACTTCGGTATTTCCTGCTGAAGTAACACGGATTTTGCGAAGCATCTGCCGAACCATTACTTCTACGTGTTTATCACCGATTTCCACCCCTTGCATACGGTAAACGCGCTGAACTTCGCGAAGCAGGTAATCCTGCACGCCTTCAACACCTTTAATACGCAGAAGTTCTTTCGGGTCAACAGAACCTTCTGTAAGCTCTTGTCCCGATACTACTTCATCGCCAACTGAAACTTTCATGCGGGCATTGTATGGAACTGCGTAATTGCGTTGTTCCACATCACCCTGTATTACAATTTCCTGTTTATCCTTAACTTCTTTTACTTCAAGGACAGAACCGGCAATTTCGGTAATAACAGCCTGACCTTTAGGGTTACGCGCTTCAAATAACTCTTGGATACGCGGTAAACCTTGTGTAATATCATCTCCGGCTACCCCGCCAGTATGGAATGTACGCATTGTCAACTGTGTACCAGGTTCACCGATGGATTGGGCTGCAATGATGCCGACAGCTTCTCCCACTTCCACATCGGCTCCTGTTGCCAGGTTGCGGCCATAACATTTTTGGCAGACACCATGTTTCGTATTACAAGTAAAGGCAGTTCGAATTGTTACCTCTTCTATTCCGGCTTCGATAATTTCTTTAGCCTGATCCTCGGAGATCAATTCATTTTTACCAATAATGACTTTGCCGTTTTCAGGATGTTTTACCGTTACGAATGCTGTTCTTCCGATCAATCGGTCGATTAATGGCTCAATTACTTCAGATCCATCCTCCAGCGCTCTGACAGGTAAACCACGATCAGTCCCACAATCTTCTTCGCGAATGATTACGTCTTGCGCTACATCAACAAGACGTCTTGTCAAGTAACCGGAATCCGCTGTTTTCAGAGCCGTATCGGCAAGCCCTTTACGCGCCCCGTGAGTGGAAATAAAGTATTCCAATACAGTTAGGCCTTCACGGAAACTGGATTTGATTGGAATTTCAATGATTTTACCGGAAGGGTCGGCCATCAGACCACGCATACCAGCCAGCTGTGTAAAGTTGGATGCATTACCCCTTGCACCTGAATCACTCATCATGAAGATAGGGTTACGGTTGCTCAATGAATCCATCAGTTTGTTTTGAATAACATCTTTTGCCTGTGTCCAGATGGAAATAACTCGTTCATAACGTTCCTCTTCTGTAATCAAACCACGACGGAATTGTTTGAGTACGTTATCCACTTTAGCTTGCGCGTCATCCAGGATACCTTGCTTTTCAGCCAATACGACGATATCCGAAATGCCGACAGTCATACCTGCTTTTGTTGAATAGCTGAATCCAAGGTCTTTCATACGGTCAAGCATTTTGGATGTTTCGGTAATTTTAAATCGCTTAAATACTTCTGCGATGATATCACCTAGGAATCCTTTTTTAAATGGTTTAACCAATTCACGTTTTTTGATTTCTTCTCCAATATCCGTACCGCGTTCCACAAAATAGGTTTCTGGCGTTTTTTCTTCCAGATTTACTTTGGACGGTTCGTTAATATAAGGGAACGAATCAGGTAATATTTCGTTAAATATTAACTTACCTACAGTTGTAAGCAGCAATTGTGAATTTTGTTCCTCAGAAAACGTCTTGTTATTCAGGCTGGACGCTTGCACAGCAACTCTCGTATGCAGGTGCACATAGCCGTTTTGATAGGCAGTCATAGCTTCGCTGGTATCTTTGAAAATACTTCCCTCACCAACTGCATTCTCTCTTTCCAGTGTCAGGTAATAGTTACCTAATACCATATCCTGTGAAGGAGTAACAACCGGTTTACCGTCCTTTGGATTCAAGATGTTTTGTGCCGCAAGCATCAGTATTCTAGCTTCCGCCTGCGCTTCCGCTCCAAGTGGAACGTGAACAGCCATTTGGTCACCATCAAAGTCGGCGTTATACGCTGTACACACCAATGGATGCAAGCGAATCGCACGGCCATCGACCAAGGTTGGTTCAAAAGCCTGGATACCAAGTCTATGCAATGTTGGTGCACGGTTTAACAGTACCGGGTGCTCTTTGATTACATCTTCAAGCACATCCCAAACGTCCGGGTGCACACGTTCAATTTTACGTTTTGCGGATTTAATATTATGGGCAAGCCCTCTGGATACAAGCTCTTTCATAATAAATGGTTTGAAAAGCTCCAAAGCCATCTCTCTCGGGAGTCCACATTGATACATTTTCAAATTCGGACCTACTACGATAACGGAACGTCCAGAATAATCCACTCGTTTTCCAAGCAGGTTTTGACGGAAACGACCTTGTTTCCCTTTCAGCATATGGGATAAGGATTTCAGCGGTCTGTTCCCTGGTCCCGTTACTGGACGGCCACGACGACCGTTGTCGATTAATGCATCAACAGCTTCTTGAAGCATACGTTTTTCATTTTGAACGATGATGCTTGGTGCACCTAGGTCCAGTAATCGTTTCAGACGGTTATTACGGTTGATGACACGACGATACAGATCATTCAAATCGGAAGTGGCAAAACGTCCGCCATCAAGCTGTACCATTGGACGGATTTCCGGTGGTATAACAGGAAGAACATCCAATACCATCCAACTGGTGTCATTTCCTGAGTGACGGAATGCTTCCATTACTTCCAAACGTTTGATTGCTCTTGTTCTGCGTTGTCCTTGGGCGCTTTTCAGTTCTTCTCTTAATGCATCAACCTCTTTATCAAGGTCAATATCCTGAAGAAGCTTGCGGATCGCCTCTGCACCCATTTGTGCTTTAAACGTATTGCCGTACTTGTCATAGTAGCTGCGGAATTCTTTTTCGGATAAAAGCTGCTTTTTCTCCAAAGGCGTGTTGCCTGGGTCTGTTACGATATAAGCTGCAAAGTAAATAACTTCTTCCAGTGCACGTGGAGACATATCCAATACAAGTCCCATACGGCTTGGGATTCCTTTGAAGTACCAGATATGTGATACAGGAGCAGCAAGTTCGATGTGTCCCATTCTTTCCCGGCGGACTTTCGCTTTTGTCACTTCCACTCCACAACGATCACAAACGACACCTTTGTAACGTACACGTTTGTATTTTCCACAATGACATTCCCAGTCTTTTTGCGGGCCAAAAATTCTTTCACAGAACAAACCGTCTTTTTCCGGCTTCAATGTACGGTAGTTAATTGTTTCCGGCTTCTTGACCTCACCATATGACCAAGAACGAATCTTTTCCGGTGAAGCAAGCCCGATTTTCATATACTCAAAATTATTTACATCCAACAAGGGGCAATCCTCCCTTTTTAATGTGCTCATTTTACCACTGGATCCATGTAAAGACTTATATGCAAGCTGCAGAACGGCCCACCTGAGTGGTACCGGTTCTGCATTGTTTTAATTTTCTTCTACATCTATATTAAGCTTCGTTGCTGCCTGGACCTCTTCTTCTTCCAGCTCACGCATGTCGATTTCCTGCTCGTCACTGGAAAGCATTTTAACATCCATCCCAAGACTTTGCAGCTCTTTGATAAGAACCTTGAACGATTCTGGAACACCAGGTTCTGGAACATTATCCCCTTTTACGATAGCTTCGTATGTTTTTACCCTACCTACCGTATCATCGGATTTCACTGTCAGGATTTCCTGAAGTGTGTATGCTGCCCCATAGGCTTCCAGTGCCCAAACTTCCATTTCACCAAAACGCTGTCCACCGAATTGTGCTTTACCACCAAGCGGTTGCTGTGTAACAAGTGAATACGGTCCTGTTGAACGGGCATGAAGTTTATCATCCACCATATGCGCAAGCTTGATCATATACATAACACCGACGGATATACGGTTATCAAATGCTTCTCCGCTTCTTCCATCATAAAGGATTGTTTTTGCATCCCTAGGCATACCTGCTTCATCAAGTGTTTCCCAAACATCGTCTTCTGTAGCTCCATCAAATACAGGACTCGCTACGTGAATGCCTAGTTGTCTTGCGGCCATACCCAGATGCAGTTCAAACACTTGTCCGATGTTCATTCGTGACGGAACCCCTAGTGGGTTAAGCATGATATCGATCGGCGTGCCATCAGGCAGGAACGGCATATCTTCTTCCGGTAAAATTTTGGAGATAACCCCTTTGTTACCGTGACGCCCAGCCATCTTATCCCCTTCATGGATTTTCCGTTTTTGGACGATGTAAGCACGCACCAATTGGTTTACACCTGGTGGCAGTTCATCTCCATCTTCGCGGTTGAAGATTTTAACATCGAGAACGATGCCGCCTCCACCGTGTGGAACACGTAATGAAGTATCACGTACTTCACGTGCTTTTTCACCGAAGATAGCATGTAATAACCTTTCCTCAGCAGATAGTTCCGTAACCCCTTTAGGAGTTACTTTCCCTACAAGAATATCACCATCGGTCACTTCTGCACCTATACGGATAATCCCGTGCTCATCAAGATTCTTCAGTGCATCTTCACCAACATTGGGGATGTCACGGGTGATTTCTTCCGGCCCGAGTTTTGTATCACGAGCTTCTGATTCAAATTCTTCAATATGAATCGAAGTATATACATCATCTTTAACAAGTCTTTCACTCATAATGATGGCATCCTCATAGTTGTAACCTTCCCAGGTCATGAATCCAACGAGAACGTTACGACCCAATGCCAACTCTCCATCTTCCATGGAAGGCCCATCAGCAAGCACTTCGCCTTTTGTTACACGATCTCCTTCACTTACGATTGGACGCTGGTTATAACTCGTTCCTTGGTTTGAACGTTTGTATTTTTGCAGTTTGTAGTTTTCTACATCCCCTTGAACTTCTTTACCGTCCACTACGGAAACACGGCGTACAAGGATCTCTTTCGCTTCTACACGTTCCACAATACCATCAGCCCTGCAGATAACTGCTGCTCCGGAATCTTTCCCGTTAACGTATTCCATACCCGTACCAACGATAGGAGCTTCAGGGTTCAATAACGGAACAGCCTGACGTTGCATGTTCGCACCCATCAATGCACGGTTGGAGTCATCATTTTCAAGGAACGGAATACATGCTGTCGCTGCAGAAACGACCTGTTTAGGTGATACATCCATATAATCAATTTTATCGCGGGAGACGATAATATTGTCTTCACGGAAACGTGCGATAACTTCTTCATTAACGAATTTCTTATCCTCGTCCAATGGCGCATTTGCCTGTGCAACAATGTAATTATCCTGCTCATCCGCCGTCAGATAGTCAATTTGGTTAGTCACAATGCCTGTTTCCGGGTCAACCCGACGATATGGTGACTCAATGAATCCAAACTTATTCACTTTAGCGTAACTTGATAGCGAGTTGATCAATCCGATGTTCGGTCCCTCAGGAGTTTCAATCGGACACATACGACCATAGTGGGAATAGTGAACATCACGAACTTCAAATCCAGCTCGTTCACGTGTCAATCCACCAGGTCCCAATGCAGACAGACGACGTTTATGCGTCAATTCTCCCAATGGATTGGTTTGATCCATAAACTGAGATAACTGGGAGCTGCCAAAGAATTCTTTAATCGAAGCAATAACCGGACGAATATTGATTAACTGCTGCGGTGTGACACTTGAAGTATCCTGAATGGACATTCTTTCACGCACGACACGTTCCATACGGGATAAACCGATACGGAATTGGTTTTGCAGCAGTTCACCAACAGATCGCAGACGACGGTTCCCCAGATGATCGATATCATCTGTACCTCCGACCTTGTAAAGCAAGTTAAAGAAGTAGCTGATGGATGAAAGAATATCGGCCGGAGTTATATTTTTCACTTCTTTAGTTACTCCGCCATTTCCAATTACGGTCAATTCACGCTCACCGTTTGGATCAGTTGGATCAAGTATCTTAACGGACTGGATATAAATTTCATCCTCAAGGACACCTTCGTGCGGTTCCAATAATTTTTCACCAAAGCGATTTTCTTCTCTTTCAAGATACGGAAGAATTTTATCAAGCAATTTGCGCTCAAGTCGTTCGCCTTTTTCAGCAAGAATTTCCCCGGTTTCCGGATCCACTACCGATTCAGCGAGAACCTGATTAAACAAACGATTCTTTATATGAAGTTTTTTATTCATTTTATAACGACCAACATGTGCGAGGTCATAACGTTTAGGGTCAAAGAAACGGGAAACGAGCAAACTTTTCGCGTTTTCTACTGTAGGTGGTTCACCTGGACGAAGTCGCTCATAAATTTCCAATAAAGCTTTTTCTGTCGTTTCTGTATTATCTTTTTCAAGCGTATTTCTTAAGTATTCGTTTTCCCCAAGGAGATCAACGATTTCCTGATCTGTACCAAAGCCAAGGGCACGTAATAGCACCGTAATCGGCAATTTACGCGTACGGTCAATACGGACATAAGCAACATCTTTAGCATCTGTTTCAAACTCCAACCATGCACCACGGTTCGGAATCACAGTTGCAGCAATACCACGCTTTCCGTTTTTATCGATCTTTTCATTAAAATAGACACTAGGTGAACGCACAAGCTGTGAAACGATTACTCGCTCTGCTCCGTTGATGATAAACGTCCCTGTATCTGTCATAAGCGGGAAGTCTCCCATGAATACTTCCTGTTCTTTCACTTCACCGGTTTCATTGTTGATTAAACGAACCTTTACGCGAAGCGGAGCATTGTACGTGACATCTCTTTCTTTCGATTCATCTACAGGATATTTCGGTTCACCTAAACTGTAATCTACAAATTCAAGTGATAAGTTTCCTGTAAAATCTTCAATCGGAGAAATATCCGCAAACATTTCTCTCAAACCTTCTTCCAGGAACCATTCATAAGAAGCGGTTTGAATCTCGATTAGGTTTGGTAATTCCAACACCTCACTGATACGTGCATAGCTCCTGCGCTTACGGTGCCGTCCATACTGAACTAGTTGACCTGTCAACTGCTTCACCCCTTAAATCATACATTTTGGTATTTTTCACACAAAAATGTTTATCATATTTAGAAAAAACAGCATCAGAAAACGTATTTCCGGATGTGTTTTTCGAAACTAACATTACGTAATTTTCGGCTGTCCAGTAATCGGACAAACCTCTGAAAACCAAATTGTTTCCAGCTCTAACCAAGAACAATACGCATTCCACTAAATAATTAATAGTGTGCCATTCCATTTCCGGTGACCATACATCTAATTTACAGATGTACAGATGGCAAATAATTTGGTAAACTAGAAAAAAGGCTTAATTAAAAACCTTCATTTTCTTGGATTATACCAGTGTTGCCGTTAGCCTATGAAATATACGTTCCTGTTTCACGAAAAAATCCCTTGACATAAGAATCCCCATGATAACATCTTCCAATCTTATCATATAAATTTCCCATGGTCAATTATTTACCGCCCGCAGAATATAGTATCCTTTATTTTTTGAAACAACTTCAACATTCCCGAACAGGCCCTGTATCTTATCCATTGCAGAAGGAGCGCCTTGCTTTTTTTGAATGACCACCCACAGCTCACCGCCCGGCAATAAAGCAGCAAGGGATTCCTCAAACATTTGATGGACGACTCGCTTTCCCGCTCTGATGGGAGGATTCGTAATAATTGCTGCAAACTGTTTATCTGTCAGGTTGGAGAAGCTGTCACTCTGAATAACGACTGTATTCGTCAATTTATTGTCAGAAGCATTCTTTTCGGCAAGCGCCAGTGCGCGCTCATTCACATCAGCCATAACAATTGTGCGGTTTTTAAAGTTTTCTGCCAAGGTGATTCCGATTGGGCCATAACCGCATCCAAGATCCAGCAGATCCCCGGAAATGCCCGGTTCTTGAAATTGCTCAATTAATAGCCTGGAACCGAAATCCACTTCGTTTTTGGAAAAAACACCTACATCACTTGTAAATGTATAGTCTTTCCCTCTTAAATGATATGTCCATGTTCTTGGTGAAGTTTTAGATTGAGGTTTATCGGAAAAGTAATGCTCAGACATATGGGCACCTACTTTGACATTGTATTTGGATTTCAGAAGAGATAGGAAAGCTCATCGCTCTCACCAAAATATATATAGTAAAACTTAATCATCTGATTAAGTTGTGTCATTATCGGAAATAGAATAATGCCGCATCCGCCCCGAAAAAACTTATTCCACATCATTGTGAGGTATAGCAAATTTTCGTTCCGGCATGCGGCGTTTTTTTTGCAAATCCCCATAAAGTAATCTTATCACCATATATTCCAGAGGATTTCGAGATAAAAAGCCCGCCGAAAATACGACGAGCTCCTATTATTTAAAAACTTAATTATTTAACTTCTACACCAGCGCCCGCTTCTTCAAGTTTAGCTTTAACTTCTTCAGCTTCTTCTTTAGCAACGCCTTCTTTAATTGCTTTTGGTGCATTGTCAACCATGTCTTTTGCGTCTTTAAGACCAAGACCAGTGATTTCACGAACCGCTTTAACAACTTTGATTTTAGATGCTCCAGCACTTGTAAGTACAACATCAAATTCAGTTTGTTCTGCTTCAGCAGCTCCGCCTGCAGCAGCACCAGCAGCAACTGGTGCAGCAGCAGTTACTCCAAATTCTTCTTCGATTGCTTTAACTAAGTCATTTAATTCTAATACAGACATTTCTTTGATCGCGCTAATCATTTCTTCGTTAGTCATGATATAATTCCTCCTAATAATTTTTGGGTTTTAATTGTATTTCGTGGCCACAAATTATGCGCCTTGTTCTTCTTTTTGTTCTGCAACAGCTTTTGTAACATAAGCAAAGTTACGGATAGGTGCTTGAAGTACGCTAAGCAGCATAGATACCATACCTTCGTAGTTCGGAAGATCGGCAAGCTCTTTAATTTGTTCAAGCGATGCAACCTTACCTTCAATCACTCCACCTTTGATTTCCAAAGCTTCATGTTCTTTCATGAAGTTATTCAGAATTCTTGCAGGAGCTACTACATCATCATTACTGAATGCAATAGCTGTTGGTCCTACCAACACCTCGTTAAGGTCATTTAATTCAACGGCCTCAACTGCACGGCGGGTCATTGTGTTTTTGTAAACTTTAAACTCAATCCCTGCGTCGCGAAGCTCTTTACGTAGTGCAGTTACTTCTGCTACATCAAGTCCACGGTAATCAACAACTACTGCAGTTTGACTCGCACGGAATTTTTCAGTGATTTCATCAACCACTTGTTTTTTCTTTTCAATTATTCCAGACATTGTTCCACCTCCTATAGATATTCACTATCATTACACCGTTCAAAAATCGAAAATTCGAGTAGACGAAGCAAAAGCTCCCATGCAGACATGGGAGCTTAATATAACAAACGGAAATCTTTCGGACATCTCATTTGTTTATAAACACCTCGGCAGGTTGATTAAGCGAATCCTCGCCCCTACTGTCTACGGTATAACGTATTCGTTTATATAACGGAGTTTAGCATAACAAAAGCTCAGAAAAAAGTCAATACCTAATTAACGGAAACTAGATACGTCAACTTTAATTCCAGGTCCCATTGTAGATGCGATCGAAACATTTTTCATGTAAACACCTTTAGAAGCTTGTGGTTTAACCTTCACAAGTTGTTCAGTAAGTGCAACAAAGTTTTCAACTAATTTTTCATCTTCAAATGAAATTTTGCCGATAGGAACATGGATATTTGCAGACTTGTCTACACGGTATTCCACTTTTCCTGCTTTAATATCTTTAACAGCTTTTTCAACTTCGAAAGTTACTGTTCCAGTTTTAGGGTTTGGCATAAGGCCTTTTGGTCCTAGTACACGACCAAGTTTACCAACTTCAGCCATCATGTCAGGAGTTGCAACGATTACGTCGAAATCAAACCAGCCTTTGTTGATTTTTTCGATGAATTCCGCTTCTCCTACGAAGTCTGCTCCAGCAGCTTCGGCTTCTTTTGCTTTCTCGCCTTTAGCGAATACCAACACACGTTGTGTTTTACCAGTTCCGTGCGGTAATACGAAAGCTCCGCGAATTTGCTGATCTGCTTTCTTAGGATCTACTCCAAGACGGAAAGCAGCTTCAACTGTTTCGTCAAAGTTAGCTTTAGCAGTTTGCTTAGCAAGTGCAACAGCTTCTTTTACTTCATAACTTTTTGTGCGATCAACAAGCTTTGCAGCTTCTTGAAACTTTTTACCTCTTTTTGCCATTTTATTTCCTCCTCTATTGTGGTTATAACGGTAATACCTCCCACTTATAAAAGCACCTGGCTTTTATAATGCATGCAATGAACCAGTAGCTGTCCAGGGCATTCACGAAAAAGGTTGCGAATGGTTACCCAGCCGCAACCTGTACCGTATTTGTTTTTTCGAAGCAACACATTCAAGCTGCAGCGGTCAGAAAGAATACTCTGTCCGGCCGCTTTCAGTTTTTTGTCATTAGTCTTCGATTGTAATTCCCATGCTGCGTGCAGTTCCTTCAACCATGCGCATCGCTGCTTCTACATCAGCGGCGTTTAAATCAGGCATTTTAGTTTCTGCTATTTCTTTTACTTTATCGCGTTTTACTGTTGCGACTTTATTCTTGTTCGGTTCACCAGAACCTGACTCGATACCTGCTGCTTTCTTCAAAAGAACAGCTGCCGGCGGAGTTTTAGTGATGAATGTAAATGAACGGTCTTCAAATACCGTAATTTCAACAGGGATAATTAAACCCGCTTGTTCTTGTGTACGAGCATTGAATTCTTTACAGAATCCCATGATGTTAACGCCTGCTTGACCTAGTGCCGGTCCTACTGGCGGTGCTGGATTTGCTTTACCAGCCGGGATTTGCAATTTAACTAATTTGATTACTTTTTTAGCCACGAGACACACCTCCTTAAAGTCCGTGATGTGGTAATAGGGTCCTGTTATTGTTTTGGATACCCTCCCACTCATATTTACAAATGCTCCTGTATTCAGGGCATGATTAACAAAAGAATTTTACCACGTATTAAATAATAATGCAAGTGTCCAAAAAAAAACAAAAGTACATGCGCCTTGATCAGCCCAGACAAGCTGGGCGTAAAAGTTAATTTGTTACCAATTTTTACATTCTATCTTATTCTATTAAGAAAGCTTTTCTACTTGTGAGAAATCCAATTCAACAGGTGTTTCTCTTCCGAACATATTTACATGAACTTTGACTTTCTGTTTATCGATGTCGATATGCTCTATCGTTCCTGTGAAATCAGTAAACGGACCATCGGCAACACGAACATTTTCCTTCATTTCAAAATCAACTTGAACTGTTGGAGCTGCTTCACCCATGCGTTTTAATACGACATCAATTTCTCCGGGCATTAACGGTGTCGGTTTGGCGCCATGGCCGCTAGAACCGACAAAACCAGTGACACCTGGGGTATTCCTTACTACATACCAGGAATCGTCTGTCATGATCATTTCTGTTAATACATATCCTGGAAATGATTTCTTTTTCGTAACTTTCTTTTTGCCCTCTTTTATTTCTGTTTCTTCATCTTCTGGAACAATCACTCGGAAGATTTTATCTTCCATACCCATTGTTTCCACTCTTTTTTCCAGATTCATTTTTACTTTGTTCTCATATCCGGAATACGTATGAACCACATACCAATTCTTCTCCATTTACTTCAGGACAATACCTTGTCCTTCCCTCCCTTGCAGAGATAATTATTTATAAGTCAACTCTATCTGGACAGCCATACCCAGCCTTTGCATAACCAAACCGGCATGCATCCTTTTAGATTAACGGTTTTTCTGCCAATATTAAAAAACCCGTTTTTTCTCCGGGTTTTATAAAAGGAATATCATTTTTTCAGTATAGCTATATTATAGCTTAATTATTCAAAAAATGCATTTAAAATCTGCGTTATCCCAAGATCTACAACGAAAAAGAACAGCGCTACAAAAACAACAGTCGAAATAACAATGATTGTATAATTTGTTAGTTCCTTACCTTTTGGCCAACTGACTTTTTTCATCTCTCTAGAGACGTTTTTCAGAAATTTAAACATGCTTGTACCCCCCGAACCTACCTAACTCTCATTTTCACCGAACATTCCAGGAGTTCCCCTAAAATGGTACTGCTTTATTTAGTCTCGCGATGCAATGTATGCTTTCCACATGTCTTGCAATATTTCTTTACTTCTAATCTTGTAGATTTTGTGGATACATTTTTGTTAGTTGAATAATTTCTGCTCGAACAAATTGCACACGATAAAGTTATTTTATTACTCATTACCTCACCCCACATGCAGGGTATTTTTACTCTTATAAATGTAGCATGGTTGCCATATTGTGTCAACGACCTGTCGAATTGTGGCATTTGCTAGAAATTCACACCATTGGCTTCCAGCAGTTGCTCCAGCTTCCTTTTCACACGCTGCAAAGCATTGTCAATCGATTTGACATGTCTGTTTAAACTGACGGAAATTTCCTGATAGGTTCTTCCATCCAGATATAAATGCAGCACTTTTTTCTCCAGATCGCTTAACAATTCAGATAATTTATATTCCATATTTCCGTAATCTTCCTGATTAATAAGCATTTCCTGTGGGTCAATTTCCTTTGAACCTCCGATTATATCAAGTAAGGTACGATCAGATTCCTCGTCATAGATTGGCTTGTCCAAAGAAACATAGGAATTAAGGGGAATATGTTTCTGTCTTGTGGCCGTTTTGATCGCGGTAATGATTTGACGTGTAACACATAGCTCGGCAAATGCTTTAAACGAAGAAAGCTTGTCCCCGTCATAGTCCCGAATAGCTTTATAGAGACCTATCATTCCTTCCTGAATAATATCCTCTTTATCTGCACCTACCAAAAAATAAGTTCGGGCTTTTGCCCTCACAAAGTTTATGTATTTATTTATCAAAGTATCCAAAGCGCGGCTATTCCCTTGACGAACCAGTTGCAGCAAATCGTTATCATCAAGTTCATCGATACGTATGTCGTCTGTTTCTATCTGCTCAACCTTCACCAAGATCGCCTCCCAACTACCCAGCAGTCGCTTTAGGGAATATTATACAGTAATAATTTCTTTGACGTCAACACGACATGATAAGCGATTACATGACGAAAAATGTAGAAAAAGCATAAAAGTCTGACTCTTATGCTATGTTTCTCCTCTTCTCATCTTCTCGAATTTCTCCAAAATTTCCTGGTCCAATTCAATTTTGGTCAGAGGCTGGTCTTTCTTGTGGATCTCAATGCTGGCCTTGATTTCGCGATCTATATCAGTCATTTCAATAAGCAGTTCCCGAGCGGATTTCCGCAGTGCTCCTTGTCCGAAAATCGTTCGTTGTTCGGCATAATCGGAAGTGGCCACATAAACTTGGGTTTTAATATTTTTTATTTTTTTTACAAGCTTCTCAATACACTCATCTGCCGTTTCTTTCTCTTTTGTAAAAATAACATCAACTTTATACTGATGCAGCTTGCTTGCAATACCTTTAACATAATAAGCATCAAAAACAACAATGACACGATGGCCAGAATATGCCTGGTATTCCGCCATTCGTTCAATTAGGCGGTCACGAGCCTGTCCAATGTCTTTTTCCTTCAGTCGCTGCAATTCTTCCCACGCACCAATGATATTGTATCCATCTACAACAAGAACAACCATTATGCCTCACCCAGCGGATACCTTTTTCGGTACACCTCGTACAATAGCAGACTGCAGGCCACCGAGGCGTTTAAGGAGGTTACCTTTCCTTTCATCGGGAGATTTACCGTCCAGTCGCACTTTTTGCGGACCAATCTGCTTATGCCCTTTCCTTCATTCCCGATAACCAGCGCTATCGGGAGGCTCCCATCAAGCTTACGGTAATCTTCCGTCGCTTCTGCCTCTGTGCCGACTACCCACACATTCCGTTCTTTCAGTTCATCAATGGTGTTTGCGATATTCGTCACTCTCGTTACCGGTATGTGCTCTATTGCACCCGCTGCCGTTTTGGCTACTGTAGCTGTCAGACCTACAGAGCGTCTTTTCGGTATAATAACTCCATGTGCACCCGTCGCATCGGCTGTACGTAAAATGGATCCCAAATTATGCGGGTCCTCCAGTTCATCCAAAATAATGAAAAATGGATCTTCTTCTCTTTCCTCGGCACGCTGGAACAAATCCTCAATGGATGCATATTGGTAGGAGGCAACATAGGCTATTATTCCCTGGTGATTCCCGGACTCCATCTGGTCCAGCTTGGATTTAGGCACTTTTTGCACAATTGTCCCCGCTTCTCTTGCCAGTTGATTTAATTTCCTTAACACATTTGGATTCAACTGTTCTGAGACCAATACCTTGTTAACCGAATGACCAGATTTTAAAGCCTCTATCACTGGGTTTTTGCCAATAATCATTTCCTGATCCATACTATTCACTCCTTTCTTCAACAAATTGAATGGCTGTTTCGATAAGTTCCTTCAGCCTCTCTTCATTTTTCAATAAATGATGATAACCGAGCAAAGCTTCGAATGCAGTACTGTAACGATACGTCTGTACACTGATATTCTTTGGGATTGTACCGGATTTGGCATTTCTTCCCCGGGCCACAATGCTCGCTTCTTCCTCACTCAGAAACCCTTCCTGATTCAGCCAATGGAGAATGACAGCCGCTTGAGATTTCCCGGATACAAAGCCTACTGCCTCACGATGCAGCTGATTAGGCTTAACCTTCCCTTTCCGAAGCAAGTACTCTCGCACATGGACCTCGTAAGTAGCATCACCCATATAGGCCAAGGCTAAGCTTTTCATCTGTTTTACATCCATTTTCATGGTTACCCTCTTTTCCAACGAACCCCTTGAGGTGTATCTTCCAAAATGATATTCTTTTCTTTCAATAAGTCCCTTATCTCATCCGCACGTGCAAAATCACGGGTTTTCCTTGCTTTATTTCTTTCTTCAATAAGTTCTTCAATCGTCTCATCCAAGAGCACGTCTGTTTCAGCCAAATCAATTCCGAGTACTTGAAGCAGCGACAGCATCGTTTTCTGGAAGTATTCAATAACTTTTGCAGATGTCTGTTTAGACTGGAGGTACACGTTTGCTTCTTTGGACAAGTCAAATAGTACAGAAATAGCATTTGCAGTATTAAAGTCGTCATCCATCTCAGTCTCAAAACGTTTTTTCATCTCATCGACTTTTGTTATCCAACTATCCGTATCATCGACCAGATTCATGCTTGACTGTTTACGGTGCTCCAGATTTTGGTAAGCTGTCTTGATTCGATCATAGCTGTTTTTTGCACTTTCAAGCAATTCCTCCGTGAAATTAATTGGATTCCGATAATGCACACTGAGCATAAAGAACCTCAGAACCTTAGGATCGTGGTTTGCGATCAGATCTCTTGTGAGCACAAAATTACCGAGAGATTTGGACATTTTTTCATTATTGATATTAATATACCCATTATGCATCCAATAGTTTGCAAACGTATGACCATTCATGGCTTCGGATTGGGCAATCTCATTTTCATGATGAGGAAATGCCAGATCCTGCCCTCCTGCATGAATATCGATTGTGTCACCAAGATATTTCTTTACCATTGCCGAGCACTCAATATGCCATCCAGGGCGTCCTTTCCCCCAAGGTGAATCCCATGAGATTTGTCCGTCTATCGCTTTTTTCCAAAGGGCAAAATCAAGCGGATCATCCTTTTTCTCGCCAATCTGAATTCTTGCACCGGAGCGAAGTTCATCAATGGACTGATGGGACAGCTTTCCATATCCTTCAAATGCTCGCGGCTTAAAGTAGACATCACCCTCGGCTTCATAGGCATATTCTTTCTGAATAAGCACATCAATAAAACGAATTATATCATCCATCGCTTCCATGACCCGTGGATTATGTGTAGCCTTCTTGACCCCCAGTGCCCCCACATCTTCCAAATAGGCCTGGATAAATTTGTCTGCGAGTTCAGGGACTTCTACTCCCAATTCGTTTGCCGTCTTGATAATCTTGTCGTCAACGTCGGTAAAATTCAATACATAATCAACATCAAAACCTTTATATTCAAAATATCTCCTTACCGTATCAAACACAATAGCAGGTCTTGCATTTCCTATATGAATATAGTTATAAACCGTCGGCCCACAGACATACATACTCACTTTACCTTCTTCAAGTGGTTTAAAATCTTCCTTATTTCTTGTCAGCGTATTATAAATTTTTATTGACATGGTATTCCTTGCTCCCTTCTCTCAACAAAGCGATTTCTGCTTTTAAAGAATCAATTTGCTCCTGTAAATGCTCACAACGGTCTAACACAGGGTCCGGGATTTTATGGTGATCAAGGTCTCTTCTTACCTTCTCCCCATCCTGTACAACGACTCTGCCAGGCACTCCAACAACTGTCGAATTGTCCGGTACATCCTTGAGCACGACAGATCCGCCACCGACCTTTGAATTCTCACCGATTGTAATCGCACCTAGAACTTTTGCCCCCGTAGAAATAAGTGCATTATCTTTAACCGTAGGATGCCGTTTCCCTTTTTCTTTTCCTGTGCCTCCAAGCGTAACCCCTTGGAATATCGTGACATTATTGCCGATTTCGCATGTTTCTCCCACGACAACTCCCATTCCATGATCAATAAACAGACGTCTTCCAATTTTTGCTCCTGGATGTATTTCTATGCCTGTAAAAAATCGGCTGATCTGAGATATTGCACGAGCAATAAAAAATAGCTTCCTTTTGAAAAACCAGTGTGCCATACGATGTGCCCACACCGCATGCAGTCCTGCGTAAGTTAACAATACTTCCAAATAGGTCCGGGCTGCAGGATCCTGTTCGAACACCACATCCATATCCTCTTTCATCGTTTTAAACATCCCCATTGAGTCGACCCCCATCACCTTATTTGTTAGAAAACTTGGCATATGAAAAAAATAAAAACGCCCCTGTGTACGATATACACAGAGACGCTAACATGCGCGGTTCCACTCTGTTTGAAGATCAAAAATCTCCCAACTTGAGCTCTCATAACGGAAGAGTACCGCTGTCATGTACTGTAATTTCCATAACAGACTCCAAGGGGCACTTCAAAACAGTTGCTTAAAATCACTCACAGCGTATGTGATTCTCTCTGAATAAGCAGCCCGTTTTTACTTTCCCTTTTCAACGTTCATATATTTAGTCCACCACTAAGCTTTATTTATACTATATTATACGTATGCCCAAATGTGAATCATTAAGCACCCAATTGTTTAAGAACTTTATCAAGTCTTGCAAGAATGACTTCTTTCCCTAACAGCTCAATGGCGAATGGAAGTTCAGGTCCATGCATTTGGCCGGTCGTAGCCACTCGAATCGGCATAAATAGCTTTTTGCCACGATGGCCTGTTTCTTTTTGGGTCGCTTTAAATTGGGCCTTGATGGAATCCTTCGAAAAGTCATCCAAATGAATCAGCTTATCCGTAAATACCTGAAGCACTTCCGGTACTTGCTCCCCATTCAGCACTTCCTTTGCATCATCATCATAGGAGATATGCTCATTGAAGAAAAGCTCTGTCAATTCAACGATTTCAGCACCATAACGCAATTGCTCGCGATAAAGACTGATTACATTTTCTGCCCAGGTTCTTTTTTCATCATCCATATCTTCCGGCAATTTCCCAGCTTCAACGAGATGCGGCATGGCAAGTTCAATCACTTTATCCAATTCAGCCGCTTTAATGTATTCATTGTTCATCCATTTCAACTTTTGCTGATCAAAGATAGCGGCAGATGTAGATAGGCGTTCCGGATCAAATATTTCAATCAGTTTTTCCTGAGAGAAAATTTCTTCCTCACCAACCGGAGACCAGCCCAATAGACTGATAAAGTTAAACATTGCTTCCGGCAAATAACCGAGGTTCCGGTATTGCTCAATAAATTGCAGAATATGCTCATCACGCTTGCTTAATTTTTTTCGTTCTTCATTAAGAATCAATGTCATGTGACCATATTTTGGTGCTGTCCAATTAAAAGCATCATAAACCATCATCTGTTTTGGTGTATTGGAAATATGCTCTTCACCGCGAAGAACATGTGAAATTTCCATCAGATGATCATCAATCGCCACCGCAAAGTTATACGTAGGAATCCCGTTCTTCTTCACAATTACCCAGTCACCGAAATCGCTTGATTCAAACGTAATTTCCCCACGGACAATATCCTGGAAGGTATATGTTTTATTTCCAGGTACACGGAAACGGATGCTCGGCTTACGACCTTCCGCTTCAAATGCTGCAATTTGTTCTTCCGTCAGATCACGATGGGCTCCTGAATATTTCGGAACTTGCCCATTCGCACGTTGTTCCTCACGCTCTGCTTCAAGCTCTTCTTCTGACATGTAGCATTTATAAGCAAGGTTTCTTTCAAGCAGCTCGTCCACATATTTATTGTAAATATCCAAGCGTTCTGTTTGACGATATGGACCATAATCTCCGCCAATATCAGCACCTTCATCCCATTCAAGACCAAGCCATTTCAGGAATTTCAGCTGACTTTCTTCGCCGCCTTCTACATTACGTTTTTCATCCGTATCTTCCGTACGTATAATAAATTTCCCGTCAAAATGCTTTGCATATAAATAATTAAATAAAGCTGTACGTGCATTACCAATGTGCAAGTGACCTGTTGGACTTGGCGCATATCGTACCCGGACTTCATTACTCATGATGTTGCCCCTCTCATTATTAAAAGATAATTCTTAGACAAAATAGATTACCGTTATATGAAAAAGTGATAACACAATACATGTTATCACTTTATTACATCCTCTATAAGTTATACCCTTTTTACAGTGCTTTTTCAAGTAATTTCGGTTTTGCAAAAATCATCCGTCCGGCAGATGTCTGCAATACACTCGTAATGATAACTTCAATGGTTTGACCAATATAATCGCGGCCCTCTTCAACAACGATCATAGTACCATCGTCCAAGTATGCTACGCCCTGATTATGCTCTTTCCCATCTTTGATCACCTGCACGACCAGTTCTTCTCCCGGCAGTACAACAGGCTTAACAGCATTTGCAAGATCATTGATGTTCAGTACGCTCACACCTTGAAGGTCACACACTTTATTCAGGTTAAAATCATTGGTTACAACAATCCCATTAATTACTTTAGCAAGCTTGATCAGTTTGCTGTCAACCTCAGATATTTCCTCAAAATCACCCTCATAGATTTCTACTTTTACAGGCAATTCCTTTTGAATACGATTCAGTACATCCAGACCACGGCGCCCTCGATTCCTTTTCAGTGTATCGGAAGAGTCAGCAATATGCTGTAATTCTCCAAGAACAAACTGCGGGATGATAATCGTTCCTTCAAGAAAATTAGTCTGACAAATATCTGCAATTCTGCCATCGATAATAACACTTGTATCCAAAATTTTTGCTTTAGGTATAAGCAGGTCCGCATCTTCACCCTCCAACGGGCGGCGTCGTTCCTTTTTGTTTGTTTTCATCAGGCCAACAAACTCCTCCCTGCGTCTGAACCCAACCTGGAAACCTAGATAACCAAGAACAATCGTAATAAATAATGGCAGAACCTGTGAAACAACTTGAATGTTTATATCCTGAAGGGGCATGTTGATAAAATATGCAATAACCAATCCAACAATCAAACCGATGCTACCGAAGAACAAATCCATTGCCGGAAGCTTAATAAGCGCGTCTTCAACCCATCTTAAAAAGTCCAAAATATAATCTGCCAGCCAGTATGAAAGGATAAAAAAGATAATTGCACCTATGATCATGCCTAAATACGGCGAACTAGCCCATCCGGAATCAGTGAAGTTCAATATCCTAATTAATTCCGGGACATACAAGTATCCAATGGTACCACCCAGGATAATAAAAAACAAATGCACAACTTTATTGAGCACTATCGACACCTCCTAACCTTTATTATTGCCTATATTATTAAAATGTAACCCTTAAAAAAAATGAAAAAAGACAATCATATTCAGAAAACTTGTTTGTCACCAAGCCTTTCGGTGACGGCCTTAGTTGAAATTATGCAGGTTGGCAAGTTTAAACTTTCCTACCCGCCAAGCAAATCATAGCACAGCACATAAAACGATTCAATTTCTAAAAATTCCCACATCAGCTGATTATTCCTATTTCCAGTGCTTCCTGAACGGTACTTACACCAATAACTTTAATGCCTTTTGGAAAAGTCCATCCTTCCAGATTGTTTTTTGGACAAATTACCCGCTTAAATCCAAGCTTGGCCGCTTCCTGTACACGCTGCTCAATACGGGAAACTCTTCTGATCTCACCGGTTAAACCAACTTCGCCTATAAAAATATCGTCGGGATTTGTAGGCTTGTCACGGTAACTGGATGCTATGCTGACAGAAAGGGCCAAATCAATGGCAGGCTCATCCAGCTTGACGCCTCCAGCAACTTTAATGTAAGCATCCTGATTCTGAAGCATAAGTCCAACCCGCTTCTCAAGCACTGCCATTAGTAACGGTACCCGATTATGGTCAATACCTGTAGCAGTTCTTCTTGGATTCCCAAAGCTGGTAGGTGAGATTAAGGCTTGGATTTCTACAAGGACTGGTCTTGTTCCTTCCATTGATGCGACAACGGTTGAACCCGCTGTTCCCTCAGAACGTTCTTCCAGAAATATTTCGGATGCATTCAGAACTTCTCTCAGACCCTCTTCCTTCATTTCAAAGATGCCCATTTCATTTGTACTTCCAAATCGGTTTTTGACTCCACGCAAAATACGATATGTATGGTGTCTTTCACCTTCGAAGTACAGAACGGCATCCACCATATGTTCCAATAGCCTTGGACCTGCAATGGCTCCTTCTTTTGTAACATGACCGACGATAAATATCGGGATTCCATTCGATTTTGCAATTTTCATCAGTTCAACCGTACATTCACGCACTTGGGAAACACTTCCCGGTGCACTTGTCACTTCTTCCTTAAAAATGGTTTGAATCGAGTCGATCACTACGAAAGACGGGCGAACTTCTTCAATTTGCTTTCCAATATCAAACAAATTCGTCTCAGATAGAACATACAGTAAGTCTGACTTAATGCCTAATCGGTCCGCGCGAAGCTTAGTCTGACGTGTCGATTCCTCACCGGATACATACAGTACGGGCAATTGTTTTTCTGCAAGCTGGGAAGATATTTGTAAGAGCAGGGTCGACTTACCAATACCAGGATCGCCGCCGATTAATACCAATGACCCGAGAACGATTCCTCCACCAAGAACACGATTAAACTCTTTCATGGCAGTAGTAATTCTTGGTTCCTTTTGTGATTCGATTGCCGTGATACTTTCCGGTTTACTTACCGATTGTGTTCCATTGGAAATAGAACTCCTGCCCCTTACAGTGGAGGCTTCGATTTCTTCAACCATCGTATTCCAGTTATTACAGCCAGGACATTTGCCCATCCATTTTGCTGATTCATATCCGCAATCCTGGCAGACATACTTTGTTTTTCTCTTAGCCAAATCATTATCCACTCCTACTTATTTTAAAACATTTTTAAGCCTGGCAGGTTACAGAATCCTATCAATTTATAAAATAATATTACATATTTATGCCACAACTCGATGGGTTTTGCTTTTGATATGCATCCTGTCATTTTAGAAAACTTGGTTGTCACCAAGCTATTCAGTGACAGCCTTAGTTGCACTTATACAGCCTGCAAGTTTATACTTTCCTATTTGCCAAGGAAAAGCTAGAAGACATTATCTCCTAGCTTCTTGAAGTTTCCTTACTATGGTTATCATTGGTTATAATGCTTGGCTGTCACCAAGCCTTTCGGTGACAGCCTTAGTTGCACTTATGCAGGTAGGAAAGTCTATACTTTTCTGCCTGCCGGGAAAAGAAAGGTCTCCTGAATGAAGTTCTTTTTAGGTGAGAACGGTAAAATCACCTTTATTGTTTAGCCCAATTTTAATCTTTTGGCCTTTGGCAATCGTTTCTTTGAGCAATTCTTCAGACAGCAAATCCTCTATATTCTTCTGGATTGACCTGCGCAATGGCCTTGCACCATACTCAGGGTCGAAACCTTCATTAGCAATTTTTTCAACAGCCTTATCCGTCAGGGTCAAATGGATATCCTGGCCTTTCAAACGACGTTGCAATTGTTCCAGCATAAGGGTGACAATATCCTTCATATGCTCCTTCTCCAGGGAATGGAATACAATTGTTTCATCAATCCGGTTCAGGAATTCAGGGCGGAATGCCTTTTTCAATTCGTCCATTACTTTGGATTTCATAGTTTCATGTTCCTGCTTTTCATCACCCATGTTAAACCCAACATACTTATTTCGTTTGAGTTCACTCGCTCCAACATTCGATGTCATGATGATGACCGTATTACGAAAATCGACCAGACGACCTTTTGAGTCAGTTAATCGTCCGTCTTCAAGTACTTGCAGTAAAATATTAAACACTTCCGGATGTGCCTTCTCGATTTCGTCAAGCAATACGACCGAATATGGTTTCCGACGAACTTTTTCCGTCAACTGTCCACCTTCTTCATATCCAACATAACCTGGAGGTGAACCAACCAGACGGGAAGTAGCATGTCGCTCCATATACTCAGACATGTCAATTCGTATCATTGCATCTTCATCAGCGAACATTACTTCTGCCAATGCACGGGCCAGCTCCGTTTTCCCTACACCTGTTGGTCCAAGGAAGATGAATGAACCAATTGGACGCTTCGGATCCTTTAAACCGGCACGTGCCCGGCGTATAGCTTTAGAAACAGCATCGACTGCCTCTGACTGGCCAATAAGACGGTTATGCAAAATTTCTTCCATATTTAACAGTCGTTCACTTTCGTCCTTTGTTAATTTGGATACCGGAACTCCAGTCCAGATGGAAACGACACTCGCGATATCTTCCACTGTCACTTCGGAATCTGTCTGACCTTGTTTTTCTTTCCATTCATCCTTCGTTTTCTCCAGTTCTTCACGGAAACGCTGTTCGGAGTCACGTAAAGACGCGGCCTTTTCGAATTCCTGGCTCTGTACTGCTGCATCCTTTTCCTTTCGAACTTCTTCAAGCTTCTGTTCCAGTTCTTTCAGATTAGGTGGAACCGTATAGGAGCGAAGCCTTACTTTGGAACCTGCTTCATCGATTAAATCAATGGCTTTGTCCGGTAAAAAGCGATCCGTTATATAACGATCGGAAAGTGTAGCTGCTGCTTCGATAGCCTCGTCAGTTATCGTTACACGGTGATGTGCTTCATAACGGTCACGAAGTCCATTTAAGATTTGGATAGTTTCATCCAATGTAGGCTCATCAACTTGGATCGGCTGGAATCTCCGTTCAAGTGCTGCATCTTTTTCAATGTACTTGCGATATTCATCCAATGTGGTTGCACCGATACATTGCAACTCACCTCGGGCAAGCGAAGGCTTTAATATATTAGAAGCATCGATAGCACCTTCTGCACCGCCAGCACCAATTAATGTATGGAGTTCATCAATAAATAGAATAATATTTCCTGCCTGACGAATTTCTTCCATTACTTTTTTCAGGCGATCCTCAAACTCACCGCGATATTTAGTACCAGCAACGACGGTTCCCATATCAAGGGTCATGACACGCTTATCCCTTAATGTCTCCGGGACTTCGTTATCAATAATCTGCTGTGCAAGCCCTTCAGCTACAGCAGTTTTACCAACACCAGGTTCCCCGATCAATACCGGATTGTTTTTCGTCCTGCGGCTTAATACTTGGATGACACGTTCAATTTCCTTGGCACGGCCAATAACTGGGTCAATCTTACCTTCCTTGGCACTGACAGTTAAGTCTCTAGCCAGCGAATCCAAGGTAGGTGTACTTGCATTTGACTGTTGTCCTGCACGACCCTGACGTCCTGCCTGAGATTCATTGCTTCCCAGCAACTGAAGAACCTGTTGTCTCGCTTTATTTAGGCTGACCCCCAGATTATTCAATACCCGGGCGGCAACACCTTCTCCTTCACGAATCAGACCAAGTAATATATGCTCTGTGCCTACGTAGGAATGACCAAGTTTCCTTGCTTCATCTTGAGATAGCTCAACCACTTTCTTTGCACGTGGTGTATAGTGTATCGATTGCATCGGCTGCTTTCCCACACCGATTAGTTTTTCAACTTCTTCCTGAATCTTTGATACCTCTAGACCAAGGGACTGCAAAGCCTTCGCGGCAATACCCTCTCCTTCTCGGACCAGACCTAACAAAATATGCTCTGTACCAATATTATTGTGGCCGAGCCTTACTGCTTCTTCCTGTGATAAAGCCAATACTTTCTGTGCTCTTTCTGTAAATCGTCCAAACATCATCTGGATTTCCCTCCTATTTTTCCAATTTTAATCGCTCGCGAATGAGTGTTGCACGCAGTACGTCACGTTCACCCGCTTTCAAAGTTCTATTTGCATATTGTTGAAGAAAACCCGGTTGTGTAAGAACCATTAACTCATTTAAGATATTTCCTGATGTATTTTTTATAATACCTAAATCTATCCCCATACGCACGTCAGAAATGCACTTTGATGCTTCCTTTGAATCAATGATACGGCTGTGTTGAAGCACACCATATGAACGGAATACACGGTCCTCAAGCTTTGTTCCTGATTGTTCTATTATATGATTACGTGCGGTTCTTTCATGATCAATTAACTGATTCACTACACTTTCAAGATCTTCAATAATGTCAGCCTCGGACTTTCCAAGTGTGATCTGGTTGGAGATTTGAAAAATATTGCCTAGTGCCTCGCTGCCTTCCCCATAGATTCCTCTCACAACGAGGCCGAGCTGACTGATCGCCGGAATCATTCGGTTAATTTGATTCGTCATCGCCAAAGCAGGGAGATGCATCATGACAGAAGCCCGCATCCCGGTACCGACATTTGTCGGGCAGCTCGTCAAATAACCTTTCGTTTCATCAAATGCATAATTGACTTTTTGTTCCAGCCAATCATCAAAATGGAATGAGTGCTCTAATGCTTTTCTTAACTGCAGACCCGGAAAGTAGAGTTGAATCCGAATATGGTCTTCTTCATTAATCATCACTGACACCTGCTCGTTTTTTGAGATCAGTGCCGCACCCTGTTGTGCATGTTTTGCCAAATGCGGGCTGATAAGGTGTTTTTCAACCAAAACAGTTTTTTCTACAGGTGTTAAATCCCTTATGGACACAAATTCCAGATCCTCATAGGATTGAAATGATTGATGTGCATATTCTTTTTCAAAGAAGCTTCGGATTTCTTCCAACGTATCCTGTTCAGCAAGAATTGGATATGAAACATTGGCAAAGTTTCTTGCCAATCGGATCCTGCTGCTCATAACAATATCTTTATCCGGCCCATCTTCAAGCATCCATGGACTGATCGCTTCGTCAATAAAATTCTCCAAGGTCATATTTCATCACCTGCTTCCGGCTCTCTATGCCCTTTTTCCAATGCCTTGATTTTGTCCCTGACTTTTGCTGCCTCTTCAAAAGCTTCGGATTCAATCAGGTTTTTAAGTTCCTCTTTATAGCTTTTTAATTGCCTTTTCACATGTAAATCACTGCCTGCACGTTTTGGTATTTTACCAAAATGCTTTGTATTGCCTGCATGTACTCTGCGGAAAATCGGTTCTAACCTGGAAGCAAAAGATTCATAACAATGGGCACACCCAAATTTACCTACTTTTTTAAACTCTGAAAAGGTCATTCCACATGAAGAACATTGCAGGTCTTTTACTTGCTTTAACTGTTTTCCGCTCGGATTGGACATTTTCAGGTTATCGAAATTGAACAGTCCGGTGAGTAAATCATGTAGTGAGTATCCTTCTTCAGGGTATGACATATACCCTTTTTTCTTGGCGCAATCCTCACACATGCTTACTGCTGTTTCTTCCCCATTGATAATCTGTTTAAAATGCAGTGTAGCAGGTCTTTCGTGACATTCCTGACATTCCAAAGTTATTCCCCCTTTACCTTTGCAAATGAAGATGGACTTTATTATTCACTTAAATACTTCAGTGTCGAAAGCATTGCGGAAAGAACTCTCGCCCGGACTTCATCCCGCAGCGGCAATTGAAAGGCCAATGTGGTACGATCTATTGCACTTAGCATGATCTTTGCTTCGCGCTTCGTGATTATTCCCTCTTCCAATAGTCGCTCAAGTACATCGACCGAAGAGCGCTGTGTAACCGATAGCCCAATCAATTGTATAATTTCATCAATAAGTTCTGATTTATCCTGGTGCTTCACCCGCATGATTCGGATATATCCACCACCACCACGTTTACTCTCTACTATATACCCTTTTTCAACAGTAAAACGCGTATTAATTACATAATTTATTTGGGACGGGACACACTGAAACTGATCGGCAATCTCGCTGCGTTTAATTTCTATAGTGTTTTGCCCCTTTGATTGGAGAACATTTTTTAAGTATTGTTCAATTATATCCGAAATATTGCTCATTTTCCCTGCACCTCTTATCCGTATGAGTTATCTCAGCTTGTAGTATCTTTTGACTTTGACTATCTTTGACTTTACTTTTATTATACGCAAAAAATAATGAGATGCAAACATCTTACTTTATATATTTTAGACAAATTTAATGAAATCAAAACAAAAAACCTTACATCAGTCATTCATGTAAGGTTTAAGACAGTTTAACTATTTAACTTGGAGATATGTTTGACAAGGTTATTTCGTGATAATTCTCCAAATAATTCAACCAGATTTTGATTCTCTTTTACGTCTGTCTTTATATAAATTTTTCTTAGATTGCTTTCCACTCTGAATATCTCCACGTTTTTAACAGATAAATTATATTTCTCAATAATCTCTACTGCTTGATAAATTTTAAAGTTCTCTTCAACAACCATCTCTATAAAATTACTGGATTTGGACTTAGGAAATAAATTTTCAATTCGATTAAGAAAGATAAGACTAATTAAAATTAGTAAGGTTGTTACAATTGCTACACTGTACATACCTACTCCTACAACCAAACCGATACCTGCCACAGCCCAAATCGAAGCTGCAGTAGTTAGACCACGGACCGTTCCACCATAAACAATTATAGTACCAGCCCCAAGAAACCCTATACCACTGATTACATAAGAAGGAATTCGGGCAGGATCGAATCGGACATTATCATATGCCTCGATAAAAGCAGTAAAGCCAAATAAGGACAATACCATCATTAAACTCGAGCCTACACCTACGAGAATATGGGTTCGAAAACCTGCCGAGTGATTATTCACTTCTCTCTCAAAACCAATTAACCCGGATAAAACCAGGGCAACAAATAGTCGGATTACTATTAAACTAAAGTTGTCTCCAAATAGTTGATCGATATAATAGCTCAATTTCTTCATCCCCCACCTAAAATCTATCTAATAAAACTACCCTTTCACATAATAATTAACACATCATCTCTTATTTAGAATATGACTCTCTTGTGTTGAATAGAATCCTCTTCATCATTATCATTTTTATGATGTAATACAAAAAAAGAGTTAAGATACATTAGCTGTAGCTTAACTCTTTTTAATTAGCCTGGCGGCGTCCTACTCTTGCAGGGGCAAAGCCCCAACTACCATCGGCGCTGAA
>NZ_LQNF01000027.1 GCF_001618145.1 Oceanobacillus damuensis | reverse complement strand
ATGTATACCTCAAACATGTTGGAAAACGGACTGGAGTTGGCAGAAGGACTCTCGAAAAAACACATTGGCGTCTGTTTTGAGACACAAAGTTCTCCTGCCTCCCTGCATCACGAAGGTTTTCCAAGTGTCATTTTAGAAGGCAAATCAAAGTATAAAACAAACACAGTATTTTCGTTTGATGTAGAATAGGATTGAAAGATAAGCCTATAAAGAAAACTTCTCAGTCAATAAGGTTTTGCATCAAAGAACTCAGGGCGTATAGAACTTGCTAGTGAGTGAGTACCCCCTTCTTATGGAAAAGACGGACAATGCTCCTTAAAACGCTGGCATACTGTTAAGAACAACAGTATGCCAGCGTTTTTTTAAATAGGATCAAATAACTCGACCAATAACAGGGAAATCGCACCTAATAATGTAGCATCATCACCAAGCTTTGTGACCGTAACTTCTGTTTGCTTCGCCTTTTGTGTCAGTGCCTGTTGTTGAATCGCCTGTGTTATTGCAGGCAGGATAAACTCCTCACTTTTCATCACCCCGCCACCGAGTACTATTTTACTAGGGTTTATGAGATGAATTAAATTCGTCAAACCTACACCAATTGCTTTTCCGGTTTCCTGCAAAGTCTGAATAAAGATATCATTCCTTTTTCGTGCTAATTCATAAACTCTTTCACCTGTCAGCGGTTCGAATTCAAACGCATCCCCAACCTGTTGACGGGCTCTTTTCGCAATGGCCTCTCCACTAACAATCGTTTGCAGACAACCACGATTTCCACATTCACAAACAGTTCCATTTATATCAATTGTCATATGACCTATTTCACCAGCTATATCCTGTGCACCATGGTACAGCTTTCCATTAATAACAATGCCCGCTCCAACGCCACGTCCAATATTGACAGCAACCATACTTTCCAAATCTTTATGACTTCCGAACCAAAATTCACCAAGTGCCATTGCTCGAGCGTCATTCTCAACTTTGATAATTAACTGAAATTCCTCTTCTAGCTCTGCTTTGATAGGAATATCTCTTAGGTTTAAGTTTGGAGCAATAAGCGAAGTTCCTGTTTCAACATCAACAACCCCATGCATTGCCACACCAATACCAATAACCTTTTCTCTTTCTATCGTTGAAGAACGTAAAATTTTATTGATATTTTCTTTTAATATTTTGATGAATTGATCGTTTGATATCGGTTTTCGCAGCTTACTTGATGTTCGTTCAAATACTTCTCCTGATAGGTCAGTAAGAATGCATTCCACTTTTTCCGGCCCAGCATCTACTCCAATAACATAGAATGCCCCACTATTGATCGAAAGCATCGTTGGCTTTCGTCCACCACCACTTCTTGCGTCTTCAAGTGCATTTTCTTTTACTATTCCTTGTTCAAGAAGTTCTTTCACAATACTACTCACTGTAGGTGGAGTAAGTTCTATTTCTTTTGCAATTTGAGCTCTGGAAATCGGTTCTGATTTACGTATCTTATTGAGGATATTAGCTTTATTTAAGGATTTCATTAACTGAAATGTACCACGTTGCATCGAACTTCCTCCATTTTAACTATATAAAGATTAGTCTCATTATAACATAATAAATTATATTAATTAATTTACAGGACGGTTGAATTCAGATACAACTTCATTTGACAGCTTATACTATATTTATCATTCTAATAACTTTTGCCGAGGTTATTGGCAGGTTTTGCGTGGGTATACTTAACTTCCTAGACACTATCATTAATATTAAGGCAAATTAATTAAAACAAATCCACATATCAGCTAGAATGGTACAACCCCTAATCGCTCCCTGCCAAGAACGTTCCACATATAAACATTCTCTCACGTTTAGATGATTGTTTGGCAACAATCAATTCAGCTACTTCTTTAATCGTTGTGAAATGTGTACTATCCATTAAGTTAGAAATACTACTTCTATTGACAATACTAGATTCTTTGTATTCGTAAGAAGAGAACGGACAATCTCCCAACACTTGTTTTGCTATCTGATGTCCTAAAACATTATTGAAATCTTTGTCATAGGCAGTAGGCTTTGTTTCTGTGGCTTCTTTTGAGATACCTGGAGCAATAGCAAATACAGACAGCTGTCCGGAAAAAGATTCAGACACTGACTCAATTGAGTACCGATACTACCTTTTGTTAATTAGAATCCTATTATGTATACTATTATTAAACCAAAAACAAATGGAGCGTTGAAGCATGTTCAAACATACATTAGATAAAACAGAACATTTTGGCGAGTCGTTGCCAGAACAAATAAGTAAGAATATATTAAAAAAGATTATTAAAGGGGAATTAAAAGCTGGAGATAAAATAGGAGAAGAAGAAATTTCTAAAGAATTAAACACTAGTCGAGCTCCGGTCCGTGAAGCACTATACTTATTACAAATCGATGGAGTAGTCGAAAGAGTTCCAAGAAAAGGAACTATTGTAAAGTCGTTTACGCAAAAGGATATTGAAGATTACCTTGAAACCATAATAGGAATTATTCAGCTTGGAATTGATTATTCAAAAGAATACTGGACAAAAGAAAATAAAGATAAATTCAAAGCATTACTAGAGGATTCGAATATTGAATACGATAATCAGAATATCATTGAATATCAGTATAAAGCAGAAAAGTTGTTTCGATTTATTATTTATATTACCGAGAACATTGGATTGATTCGGTTTTACGAAGAAGCGAATCATATATTAAATGTATTTGCCCAAGTCCAGATGAATAGTAAAACAATGGAAAAATTTCATGTGAAATTAAAATATTTTGCAACTACAATAATCGATTCAGATTTTAATAAAGCAAAAGAAGCAATCAAAGAGGCGATAAAAGAGGGGGCAAAATAAGAATCTAGTTCTTAGTTAAAATTGTCGACAATCGACATAACTTTATGTTATTCTAACTTGTAATCGGATACATTTTTTTGATTAAAGAGGAGGAAGTATATATGCAATTAGAAGGCAAGAAAATTATTGTAACTGGTGGTTCTCGTGGCATGGGTGCTGCAACAGTGCGCACATATGTAAAAGAGGGTGCCATTGTAGCATCACTTGATGTTCTTGACGACCTTGGCCAGCAAGTGGTTGAAGAGGCTAATCAACAGGGACCTGGTAAGGCAACCTACTATCATTGTGATCTTGGTAATCGTTCAGAAATCGAGAAAGCATTCCAAAAGGTGGCCGAGGAACTGGGCGGTTTAGATGTTCTATCACATGTTGCAGCTGTTCAACGTTCTGTTCCAGCTGCTGAAATCTCAGATGAAGATTATGATTTCCTTATGAATATAAATGTACGCGGTACTATGGTTACGAATCAAGAAGCATACAAATTAATGCGGGGACAAGGTAAAGGAGTTATTATTAACTATGGCTCTATTTCTGGACTTAGAAAAGAACCAGGAGCAACACTTTACTCTGCTTCAAAAGGCGCTGTTATGTCATGGTCAAGAAGTATTGCAGCTGAATGGGGACCAGAGGGAATCCGAGTAAATGCAGTTCTTCCAGCAATTGATACACCAATGTACAGAGATGCCCGCTCTCGCCTAACAGCTGAACAACTCGAGGAAATGGATAAAGCAAATCAAGCGGAAATTCCATTAGGAGGTAAATACGGAGATCCTGATGAGGACCTAGGTCCAGTTATGGTATTCCTAGCGAGCGATGCCTCTAAATTTATTACTGGACAATTACTACCTGTTGATGGTGGACAAGCTACCGTTAGATAATAAAATAAGCTAAAAGATGTCATTTCTTCTACTAGAAGAAATGACATCTTTTTACGCTTTGATCTTTCCTATACTTTTAATTGGTCATGAATCTCATTTGTTAACTCTTCTGCTTCCTTCATTATCCCTATTGCCATTGCCAAAAATCGGGCTATTCTTCTTCTGTTTTGCAGGTGATAGAGTAATACTACTTTCTTATCAACTATCATACAATCATTCGCATACAGTGCAACTATGACCTTTTCCTTCGATTCTGTTCAGTTATCAAGGATGGTTTAATTAGCATGGATACAATATTAAATTGGTAATTGACAATTTAATCTATTCCATTTGCAAACTTTAGCACATTAAATCAGTGGGGGTCAGGCACCTGCATTCTTACATTCCCTTCTTGCATTCCCATTCTTGTATCATGTTATTAACTTCTCCTTGGAGTTGCTGGAATTCCTTGTTTAGTTGTTTTCTTTGAGTTTCTGTTCTCTGGTCGCTTGCAGCATCTTCTGCAAGGCCGCGCATTATTTGAAGTTTCCCTTCTAGGACATCCAAGTATTCGATTCTGTCTTTTGTCCATTGAAGTTGATGGTAGTGTTCGTTGTGTGAATTATTCATTTAGTCACCCTAACTTCTATTTAATATCGATAAGAGTAGTGAGGCGATTGACCTCAAAATCTTTAGGTATTTAAAGCTGTTGGATACTGATTCCAATATCTCCAGATTCCCCTAATTGATCATTTAAGACAGAATCAATTCTATTCAAATCCTCAGGCAGTAGCATAACAAACTCAAAATCATCCAAGCTTCTATAAAAGGCTATTTTTCTATTTGCTTTCTCATTATATCCCGGAAATCTACTACTACCATACAAACCAAAGTACTCAACTAAAATTTCTTTTCCATCGAGTTCAATAAGCCAATCTGGTAAATATGATTCATTATATTCCCTATTCGTAAAACGTTTCCCTTCACGGGTAATTCTTGCATCTTTAAAGATTCTAAGCAGCGCATTATGTACGAGCAGCTCCTCATGGGAATCACATAATTGTCCATCATCTCCTACTAGCAAATTAAAGTCTGATGGTGTAAATTCATGTTCAGGAAATGCCTCCATAATCCATAAGTGTATTTTGCTTTCAAAGTGTCTATCCACTACACTAACAAATCGAGGGTATTTACTTTTGAAATATGCCCGGCTTAACATTGGCAATTCCTCAATTTCAACAAGATGTTTTCTACAATAGGAGCGAAGAGCTTCAATTCTATTTTCTCTATCATACCAAAATCTGTTAGGCACGCGTTTAAATTCGAAAATATCAAATTCGCCTGGGAAGCAGGCCTGCACAATGTTTATTGGAGAACCATCATACTGATCTAACAGCCCACCTAAGCCGTGTTCTGCAAACATTTTTTTCGTGAGGTGTTGAGGTATCTCTGCGAAGGGGATTGCGAGTTTTTCTATTAATCTAAATATAGCGGATTTCGCTGCTTCAATATCATGCCAATATCCTTGAGGTCTGATGAAGTCTTTTTGAGTAAATTCGTTTGGAAACAGGGCCATTATAAACTTTGATGGAGACTGCTTGTAGTAGCTCATGGCACCGTTAAATCTATATCTATAAAGAATTTCTTGTGTTACTTTTTGAGGAATCTCGTGAAGAGCAATTTGTTCCTCTTTAAGCATGGCAAAAAACTGTTCTTTTAGTATTTCCTTATTTCTAGCATGCCTTTGAGGAATTTTACGGAATTGATAGGGTTTAAAAACACCTGGATACATCTCATTAATCAGCTGGAAAGGTGAATCTTTATGTCGCTTCAATGGATTGGAAAGACCCCATTTAATCAAAAGGTCATATGTAATAAATTTAGGTATATCATAGAAAGAAATATTATTTTTTTGTAGCATATCTTCAAAACGGGACTTAATGTTTTCAATGTTAGACCAATAATCTACTGACACACGATAAAAGCTAAATACATCAAAGGCACCTGGATAAACAAGTTGCAATAGTTTTTTAATTGACTTAAAACGATTCAGTGCTCCCCATAATTTCTGTTCTTTAATGGTTTGCTTGGTGATCTTGGGAATACCTACTTTATTCAATTTCAATTTAACTTCAAAGGCATATCTAATAATCAAGATTACATACTGATCGTTCTGCCAAGTTCCCTTGGGAAGACCTTTGCGTACACCAGTAAATAATTCTTCATAGATCCCAATAATCGGTTCATTTTTTAAATCTTTATTATCCATTTTTCTGTAGATATCTAGCATTTTCATCACCTAAGTTTATTATAACATAAATAACGAACGAACGTTCCCTTTTTATTGAAATTACTGCCGTTACCTAAATCTGAAAGAAAAAACACCACTACAGTAAATAAAGATAATGTAGCTAATCCTTTTATCTTTTGTAGTTGGATATCTAGCCCCCCCCCCCCGAGTATCATTCCCCACTGTATTACGGGAGCATTTATCAATAGGTAAGAGGCATATTCAAAAATCCAGATTTAGGTTACGATAATCAAATGATAATCTTCTAAAATTCAAATCGAGTCAATTATTTTGCATGATTAATATACCATCATACCCCACGTAAATATGTTTTTCACTCTTATTCAAATATCCTATATTGGAACTATTGTTTCCTAAGATTAAGTTAATTTCTTTATGGATATTTACATTTTCATCATTTTTTTGGTCTTTAATTAGTTCAAATACATTTTTTTCAATACCCACTCCCACTTTTAAACATTCATCATAATAATAAATGAACTTCAAGCTATTCTTTTGGATTTCCTTCGTAGGCTTATTTATTAAATAATAGAAGATTAAAGAGTAATATTCCAAAATGAAAACATTCTTGTCTACTATGAGACAAGCAGCTTCTTTCTTAACCTTATCCGGGTCTGAAACTCTCATCTCTATTGATTCATTTCTAAAGTATGTTATTACACCTGCTTTAAGATATGGATTCATCCTATTTATTTTATCCACATTTTCTGATTGACTTTTAGCACTATTTAGAGTAGATTTCTCATATTTTGTTCTTCCTTTTGCTTCAAAAACATACCATCTGTCATTGGCATCTTGGCCTATTAAATCCGGTCTAGATTTACCTTTATGTAAAATAACTTCTATCGGTCTTCTATTATATAATCCTTGTGTATAAACATCTACATGCATTAAGTTTTTTACTTTAAAGACTTCATTAGCAATTAATTTAGTAAAGGCCATTCCAATAAAATAATTTATTGCACCTTTTTCCGATGGGTCCAGTAGTTCGTATATAGGTGACTTTTTAACTTTTTTATCACTCTTTGTTAAATACGCCCGTAAAAGACTGGTTCTGAAATTTATTTCCATATCAGAATAAAAGGGAGTTGCAAAAACATCATCAATATTTGCTCTCCCTACAGTATAGGCGGCATGTAAGATTGCTTCATTATTTACATAGACTTTTTTCCACCCATTAATGTACTCTGGTTTATAAGAATCATGAAAGTCCTGCAGTTCGATGTTTATTTCCATATATATTCCCCCATAAATTTTTAGAAAAAGAACCCACCAAAAAGGCGGGTTCTAATAATCTTATTGTAATAACTGTAAAACACCTTGTGGTTGTTGGTTGGCTTGCTTTGCCGCTACGTCTTTCAATCGTAGAATAGACTATATCTTCACCCTTAAAATCATAAGGGGCTGGGCACTTCGAATGGGGATCGTTCTCCTCCACCCTACGAATCTCATTGCCATGGCTTTCGCTTTAGGCAGTACATTCTAGTCGTTGGACCTTCGCCAGGTTTTCACCACAGGCGCTTGGCTGCTGATTATCCATTGGTTCATTGTTTTGTTTTTCAAACCTTCACGTCTGCCGTTTCCAGCCTCGTTGTGGCACAAAACACTTTAGGAAGTTCCAGCAATTCACCCAGTTATGATCTAACCCGTTACCAGATTAGACGCCCGTCCCATTAACTATTGAAGAAGTTGTAATACTCCTTGCGGTTGTTGCTGGGCTTGAGCTAACATACTTTGTGCCGCTTGTGAAAGGATGTTATTCTTAGTGAACTCCATCATTTCTGCCGCCATCGTGCGACCATTTACTTTCATAAATGACTAGACTATATCTTCACCCTCTAGTTATCTAGTAGGGGCCGGGCACTTCGGATTCTGATAGTTTTACGGCTCTATCATTCACCTACGAATTTCATCACCATAGCTTTTGCGTTAGGTGGTATATTCTAGTCGTTGAACCTTCTCCAGAGTTTCCTCACAGGAGCTCGGCTGCTGATTGCCCAATCTTTCTTCTTCTCTATCCTTCACGCTTGCCGTTTCCAGCTACGTTGTGGAGAAGAAAGCTTTAAGGGTTTTCCAGCAATTCACCCGATAGTAATCTCTAACCGTTACCAGTTAGGACGACTGTGACTGTTACTTCTGCTTACGCAGCAGCTAAGTCATAATCAACGTCACGGATACGTGATTCTGCAGCTGTTAGGTTTTCTGCAGATGTACCTAGGTTGTTGATAGTGTGGTCTAGACGGTTTTGAGTAGCCCCAAGTTTAGAGCGCTCTGCAGATACTGTTTCAATTGCATTATTGATTACTGTAATAGCAGAGTCAGCAGCACCTTGAGATGAAATATCAATACCAATTGCTCCCTTTGTTCCAGTATCTAAAGCAGTATCAGCTGCTAATACAAGTTCTCCAGCGTCAAAATATCCAGCTACAGTATGGTTTGCAGGATCTGGATCGGTTTCATCAGCTGCTTGCCATGTACCAATAACAGTAGTACCATCTTGTCCAAGTAAAGTAGTTCCATCAGTTGTATCTGCAGTGAACGCAGTACCTACTTCTAAAGAATCTGTACGCATATCATCTACTGAGATAGTAATGTTTTGTCCTTCATTTGCTCCAATATGGAATGTGCCTTTGAACTCACCATCTAATAAAGTCTTTGTGTTGAATTCAGTATTATCACCGATTCGAGTGATTTCTGCAGCAAGTTGGTCGACTTCCTTTTGTAACTCTGCACGATCTGAATCCGTATTAGTATCGTTGGAGCTTTGTACAGCTAACTCACGCATACGTTGAAGGATTGAATGTGTTTCGTTCAATGCACCTTCAGCAGTTTGGATTAGAGAAATCAAATTTGTTATCGCAGTGGCATTTAATCCGCTACTTCTTTATGTTTCCATAAAGTTCAGATCATATCTTCATCCCTTAAGGATGCCCCGCGCTCGTGGGTAGGTTATTGGTATATATCCTCACTACCTGATCGTTACACCTTCCTAGCTACAAGTTATCTCCAATTCACTAGGCTTGGCTCGGTATTGCCCACCATCCACAACTGCTAGCTTGGTTTGGGGTTCCACCGAATTCACGGAGTTTTCATCTAAGTATTACTACTTAGAGCGGCATTTCTAGTCTACCGTCTTGAGCATTTGTAGTTGCTTGTTCTAACCCACGAATCTGACCACGCATTTTCTCAGAAATCGCTAGTCCAGCAGCGTCATCTCCAGCCTTGTTAATACGAAGACCTGAAGAAAGCTTCTCCAATGAATTTTGTCCTGCAGCTTGGTTTGCTCCTAATTGGCGATGTGCGTTAAGAGCTGAAATGTTGTGATTGATAATCATAATTTCCTTACCTCCATGTAAGTGTATTTTTTTTGCGAGTCACATCCTTGTGTCTCACATTACTTATATCGGCAGATTTTGATAATGTTTAATGTTTTTTTGAAAAAAGTTTAATTCTATACTTTTTTATTAGCACCTCGTTGTTGTAGTAGCGTAATTATCAGTATCTTGTTCTCAGATTCTGGTATTCACCCGGAACTGTAAAAATTTTACCTATCCATCTTTACTCCCTTTAAATTAATAAGTAAAATTACCCACATTAACTATTTCGTGGTAAAATTTACCTAATAAGAGGAATATGTATCTAAAAATAGCAATCGAGAGAGGAACATTATTATGGGGATCTTACGAAAAGCAGGAAAAGGTGTTGGTCGTACTGGAGGCTTTCTCATCGGAGGAACCACCAAACTTGCCGGAAAAGCAGTCGGTACCAAATGGGAAAGTGCAGGTAATTGGTTAGAAGACGTTGGGGATAGCGTTGAAACAGCATCAACAGTAGCTCTAGATAACTTAGGACAATTCTTGGATGGAACTGCGGAAACAACTTATGGATACATAAAAAAGACGAAAACTATAAACAGAGTGGAATTGAAAATCTAAAGGATTCATCAGGAAGAACCTTTAAAGGTGTAGGAAATACTATAAAGTATACTGCTAAAAACGCGGGATCAACCTACAGTGGTATAACAAGCGGAAACCATCAGCAAGCAATAGAAGGAATTAAGAACCTTGGAAAAGTTGCTGCTGTATCCACTCTAGCAATCGGCGCGATAGATTTATTAGATGGAGCGGACACAGTTGATGCTGAAGAAATTGAAACAAGAAATGGTGGAATAACTGTCCACCCTGAAACAAATGTGCCTTTCGTGGAAAAAGAAGTAGTCTTACCGGATGGAGATATAGTAGAAGGAACTTTCCCTGCTTTTGAATCTGATTTTCAGGTGACCATTTCAGAAGACCTTTATTTACAGAGTGATAGCGTTCATTTTAGTTATGCGAATACAGCATTATATGATCAGATAGCGGCAGACCCGCAGCTTGCAGGCGAACTGGGATTATCCCCTGCCGAAGTACAAGCCCTTGAAAACGGCGATACTCCTGAAGGTTATGTATGGCACCACACTGAAGATCCTGGTGTTCTGCAATTGGTTGATAAAGAGATACATGCAGAAACTGGCCATACAGGTGGCCGATCCCTGTGGGGCGGCGGAAGCGTATACCGTTAATGTTATTATAAACTAAATTGTTTAGTTGGCAATTTGCACAAAAACGTTCAGGTGAAGATGGTACCGACCCCCGAAAGTTAGAGTAATAAATCTAACTTTCGGGGGTGTTTTTATGGAAAAATACAGTGAAGAATTCAAAATGAAGCTTGTCACTGAGTATTTAGAAGGCAACATTGGGTATGGATCATTGGCAAAAAAATATAATATGGGCAGCCAGACCACTATACGTGAATGGGTGAATGTCTATAAGTCTCAGGGGATGGATGGGTTAAAACGAAGAATGGAGAAAAAGGAGTATTCTGTTCAATTTAAATTAGATACGATACAATTTATGTTAAACACAGGTGCTTCTTATTTAGATACTGCGGTTCACTTCAATTTGAACAACCCTTCCTTAATCGTACGCTGGATGAAAGAATTTCATGAACAAGGAGTAGAAGGCCTGAATCCAAAACTAAAGGGGCGACCTTCTATGTCTAAAAAAGCCAATAAACAAAAGAAAAAGGAAGAAAAAAAGTTAACACGTGAAGAAGAGTTAGAACGCGAGAATGAACTACTAAGGTTAGAAAATGCTTACCTAAAAAAGCTGAGAGCTTTTCGGGAAAATCCGAATGCCTTCTACGAAAAGCACAAGCAAAAGTGGCATTTGAACTCAAAGAAGAAGGATTCCGATTAAAGGATATCTTCCTTGTTGTGGGGATTCCTGAAGCAACCTATCACTATCATGTAAAAAACTTTGGAAAAAAAGATCCGGACACAGAACTAAAAGAACTCATAACCGACCTATTTAAGAAGTTTCATGAACGCTATGGTTATAAACGTATCACGAAGGAATTAAAGAAATTAGGACATCGTGTTAATCATAAAAAAGTGTATCGACTTATGCAAGAATTAGGATTGAAATGTGTAAAATTTATGCGAAAATCTCGTAAATACAATTCCTATAAGGGAAAGGTTGGGAAGGTTGCGAAAAACCGAATATCCCGCCGTTTTAGTACACCTATTCCTCTTCAAAAATTAGTAACTGACATTACAGAATTCAAATGTCTAGGGGATGAGAAGTTATATTTAAATCCAATTCTTGATCTTTATAACGGAGAAATTATTGCTTTTGAAATCAAGAAACGTCCCACGTTAGATCTAGTTATGCAACCTTTAAGATAATAAAGAATCACGCAACCTACCGCACCACCATCCATTCTGATCAAGGATGGCATTACCAGCACAACCAATGGGTGCAAACATTGAAGAAAAATAAAATATTCCAAAGTATGTCACGTAAAGCAACCTGCGCAGACAATGCCTCGATGGAGAATTTCTTTGGCATTTTAAAGCAAGAAATGTATTATGGGGAAGAATTAGTAAACTATGAAGAATTAAAAAGACGGATTGAAGAATATATCTACTGGTACAACCATGAACGATCAAAAGAAAAATTGGCTGGATTGAGTCCAGTCGAATACCGAACTCAATCCAGCCAATCAGCTGCATAATAAAAACTCTAACTTTTGTGGGTAACCACCGATTTGAGCGTTTTTTAGCTTGTTAATAGAATCGATTATTACACCTATACTTTACCTACCCTCTTAGAACACCAAACCCAAACACTAATAAATCCACCAACTACCAATACATATCCTGTATAAATGCCCTTAAAGTTTAATGATTATACTAATTTTCAGAATGACCCTCTTTTCTCCGAGTCTTCAGGCGAAGGATATTGTTAATAAGTTTTATCGCTATGAACAGGAGACTACTTTCTGCGACTCCTAGCAATTACTGCACCCCTCATGAAGGATAAGTGGAGTAAAAATTCTTATATTACGAATCGCTCTCATGTTTTCATGGGACATTTGGGTGCAAATACCTTTGAATATACGATTTGTGATGATGTTAAGTTAGAGATTTGGCAAACGGCACAAGACTTACCCGAATTAAAGAAGTTTATCAATTTAATGTGACTCAGATATATAAAGGAAAGTACGGTAAATTTAACTTTTTACAAGCGTTGTGAATATAAAAGTTCTATGGAATATTCTATAGGATTATAATTGAAAATAGACAATTATTGAGTGAAACAGTAGTCCTTTTCTCTGATGAAGGGACAGGTAAACTATCAAAGTTTTCTCAGCAGGACGAGTTTGTGCCTGTCCTTCAGTCCTTATGTTCGTCGCCATGATAAACTTCACTTCTTCGGAATTTCCAGTTCACTTTAATCTTCATCGAAATGTGGCCGGAGGGTCACTTCATACACTGTTCAAGTTTCTTCAGCAGCATGAGGTGCCTGTCCTCTGTCCTTCCTAGTGAAATGATTAGAACTACATACGAAGAGTAGCAAGTAATAAACGAATCTCATGAAACAATTATATTTCATGAGGTTCGTTTATATTGTTAATCAAGCTTTTCTATTTCTTAACCCTGCAGTATAGTTATTAAATACATCTGCTGCTCTATGGATTTGTTCATTATCAATTCCATGATAAACGGTCATGCGTAGATAACGATTGCCCAAGCACTTTACTCGGAGTCCTCGTTCAAATAATTCTTCTTCCATTTTTTGCGGTGTAATCCCACTATTAATAATATTAATTTTCACAATATTTGTTTGTACGGATTGATAGTCAATCGATATGGTATCATTGGACTCAATTTTTCTGGCAAGCAACTGTGCGTTTTTATGGTCTACTTTTAATCGCTGATGAAATTTTTGCAGTACTTCTATACCTGTTGCAGCGATAATCCCTGCCTGTCGTTATTGCACCACCTAACAGCTTCCCAGTACTTCTTCCCTCTTTAATAAAATCAGCATTGCCATAGAGCATAGACCCTAACGGAGCTTCGAGCCCTTTTGACAAACAAAACATCATGGAATCAACAGAAGAGCATAAGTCCTTAATCTAGACATCCAATCCAACCGAAGCATTAAAAACCCTGGCACCGTCTAAATAAACAGGTACATCCTTCTTCTTAGCCAGTGCAACAATTTTATTTACTTTTCCAACTGGGAGACATGTTCCACCATACTTCACCATGACCAGTATCGTTGGTTCTTGCATCATCACCCACCTCCACAATATACATCGCTTTTCGCATTACTTCTGTAGGTTGTGTTAATGTATCACTCCGCAAATCAATCATAATAATCGCTAACAGTAGTTTTTGCCATTTTTTTATTCAAATCCTCATAGTCATAATAATCAATCGTTTCATAGAGATCCTTGCGTGATTGCATGTCATCCAATGGCTTTTTGTGTTCCGTTATTCATAATTTCACTGAATACTCGCTTATAGCCTTTGCTGCCACGCATAATGAAGTAACTGGATACATAACCATGCTGTAGCCAAACGCTTCAAATTCATCTGCTGTATAATAAGGCGTTTTCCCAAATTCGGTCATGTTTGCTAGTAGTGGTGCATCTACTTTTTCTTTAAATACAAGAAATTCCTCTTCTTTCGTTAAAGCTTCTGAAAAGATAATATCAGCACCTGCTTCCACATAAATTTGGCACGCTCGATTGCAGAATTAAGCCCTTCTACACTTAGTGCATCTGTTCTCGCTACAATAACTAATAAGGGTACAGCTTCTTTAATTGCTCGAATTTTCTGTGCTATTTCTTCTGGTGAAACCAGTTGCTTGCCATCCAAATGACCGCATTTTTTTGGGAGCTGCTGATCCTCGATTTGGACAGCAGCAACATTCTTTTCATACATCTCGAGTGCTGTTCTGACCGTATTCAAAACACCACCATATCCCGTATCAATATCTACCAAAACAGGAAGATTCGTTGCTCGAATTAGCTCCTCTGCCTTTTCTGCCATTTTATTGGAATAAATAATACCTAAATCAGGAAGGCCTTTACTCGCTGTGTATGCAGCACCTGATAAATACAGTACTTTAAACCCAGCTTTCTTCGCAAACAATGCAGCCATCCCATCATGTGCACCAGGAACCTTCAGGATTTTTTCTTCGTTTACTAATTATAAAAACTGCTTCGCAAGTTCTTCCTGAGATACATGTTGTTGAATAAACCAGCTCATACTTTTCACCTTCCCTAGATCATCATTTTTTCCATAAATGAACTGACACTTTCATCTTTCAGATTCTCTAAATCTATAGAAACATTATATATATTTCCTCTGCTTGTTTTTCAGGGAAACGTGTCTTAAGATTTTCTTTAAACTTTTCTTCCAGATTCGGTATTCCTTCCTCTCGTCGGAATCGGTGTCCAAGTGGATACTGTCTTTCTATTTTTTCCGTAGATGATCCGTCAGCAAAAAATAGTTGAACAGCATTTGCAATCGACCGCTTCTCCGAATCTAAATAGTCCGCTGAATACTGTTCATTTTCTACAACTTCCATCTTATCTCTTAGCTGGTCAAAATCCCTCCTAGGTTATCAGAAGGATGGCCCCACTCTGCTGCAAGCCACGTGTCATTATAGTCTAGCCAGCGAATTGCTGTTCCAATATTAAAAGCTGCCTGAATAGGGTCTAATTCAAATTATGTGCCAGGAACCCTGCTCCCATGGCACATATATACCAGGTACAATAGGTCCGAGATGCTTTGTACATTCCGGGTAGCGCATTGCTAGGAAGCCATAGCCTAATGTATCAATTAAAACATTTTTAGCTGTCTCCATTGCTTCTTTACTCTCTATTTTCCCATCAACAACATAGTCTGCAATTTCTACCAGTAAGCCATCTGTCTGTTGTATCATTTTTTATATCTCCTCTACCAATAATATAATGTGGACAAAATTGAAATAACCATAAGTACTAAGCTAAATAAAAAGCCCATGCTATATTGTTCTTTCTTTGATAAAATCCCTGTTTCAAAAGCTAAATAGATTGTTGTGGAATGGATAGGCAACACCATTCCGCTTCCAACGATTATAATCACCAATAATGCTAATTGAATCTGCGGGATTCCTATTAATTCGGAGTAAGACATAACAATTGGAAAAATCACAACGATAGCTGCAGAAGGAACGATAAAACAAAAACGCAAAATAAATACAATCACTGCGATTATAATTACTTTAATTACGATTCCGGTATTTCCAGGAATGAAAGTAATTAATAAATTTGCAACTGCCTCAGCTGTTCCGTTTTTCATAAGCAGCATCCCGAGCGAAAATGATGCTCCAAGCATAAGGAAATTCTCCCAGTCATATTCTCGAATCATTTTATTCGTAATTAAACCCATTTTCGGCATCGCATAAAAAACAATTAACAGCATCGGTGGCAAAATAAGGGGCACTATTTCTTCATCGGTAAAAATCCAAGCAAGAATCATAATGAAAAAACTAAGCAGCGTCACCCAAAATTTGAAAGGTAATTTCTTGTCTTGGCTCTCTATCTTACCTTGACTGAAACTACTCGCTTTAGCCAAGTTATCGTTTGGGTGTAAAATTTTTAAAAAGTACCATATAATTAGCACCATTAAAATGGATCCAATCCATAATGGCGGTGCTAATAAACGTATCCATTCCAGCCAACTAAGGTTTGTAACGTTATAATCTTTTAAAATCTGATGTGCGAGAATCGGAAACCCGCCACCCGTGAAAATGACCAGTGTTGCATTTTGATTCACCATACCAATAAGGAAAATACTGTATTTATGAAAAATGCTTTTATCCTGATATCCATAAAAGTGATTTATACTGTTCATTAAAGGAAACATTATTTTAAATCGCGCTACTGCAGAAGGAAGGATAATCGGCATAAGTAAAATGGCAATCGGTAGCCCCAATACAATAAGAATAGGACCACCTTTACTGAACTTAATCAGCAGTTTCGCAAATACCTGATCGACTTCAACTTCCACTAGTGCTTTACTTATTAATGACAAAACTAAAATGAAATAAAGTGCGGGTGTTAAGAAACCCGCGAATGCTTCTTCCACAGAACCGGCAATATTAAACACCATCATTAATGAAATAATCAATATACTGCTTGCCGCTGTCGGAATCGGAGCAGTAATCCATAGAAAAATTGCGATAAATAATAGCAATAGAGTTAATTGCTGTTCTATTGAAAAATGTTCCAGAAAAGATGTTTTGGAAATTATAACGCCCACTAATAAAAAACCTATGATGGGTAATATAGAACCTAATCCAATCCGCAATTTCTTCACATTCAACTATCCTTTTCTCTTACGTATTTGCCCTATTAATGGGAAAACGAATGAAAGCAGGGAAAGGATTAATAATGCAGATGAGATTGGATTTGTCAGGAAAATCATTAAATCACCATTTGAAATTGTTAATGATTGTCTGAGTGACTGTTCAAGCATTCCACCTAAAATAAACGCCAGTATAAAAGGCGGGGCAGGAAACGCAAATAATCGCATAATAAATCCAATGACACCGAATAACAATAGCATATACAGATCAAAGGTATTAAAACTTACTGCATAAACCCCAATCATACTAAAGATAATGACGAGTGAAATAAGCAGTGGCCTAGGTATCTTGAGCACTTTTGCAAAGTAAGGAATCAGCGGCAAATTTAAAATAAGCAAAAAGATATTACCGATATACATACTTGCAATAACTCCCCAGAAAATCTCGGGACGCTCTGTCATCAACATAGGACCTGGTTGTACGCCAAGCACTAAAAACGCACCAAGCATAACAGCCGTTGTTCCTGAACCTGGAATTCCTAAACTTAATAACGGAACAAAAGCACCACTTGTGGCAGCATTATTTGCAGTTTCAGGAGCAGCTAATCCTTTTACCGAGCCTTTGCCGAATTCCTCTGGGTTCTTCGCTATTTTTTTCTCTGAAATATAAGCGATAAATGAGGCAATCGTTGCTCCTGCTCCCGGTAATACTCCGATTAGGAACCCAAGAAATGATTGTCTGGACATCGGCCCAGACATTTCTTTAAAATCCTTTTTCGTAAGCTTAAGACTTCCAATATTGTGGAGATTTCTGAATGATTGATCTTTGCGTTTTAGTACTAATGTGCACACTTCAGCAAGCGCGAATAACCCTAATGCAATCACCAAAAAGTCTAAGCCTTCAAGAAGATTTACATTACCAAATGTATACCGTTGTGTCCCTGACTGCGGGTCAATACCAATTGTAACAACCATAAATCCAGCAACAGCTGAAATTAATGCTTTAATTGTTGAACCTTCAGAAAGACTCGCAATCGCCGTTAAACCTAGTACCATTAAAGCGAAGTAGGCTGGTGGACCGAAAGAAATAGCAACACTTGATAATATTGGCGCCAACAACATTAATAAGATAACGCTGACTGTTCCTCCTACAAAAGAAGATATCGCTGCAATTGCAAGTGCTTTTCCGGCTTTGCCTTGCTGTGCCATCGGATAACCATCAAACGCCGTTGCAACGGTACCAGAAACCCCTGGTGCATTCAGCAAAATAGCTGATGTGGAACCACCGAATATTGCTCCGTAATACACTCCAGCCATCATAATTAGTGCCACACTAGGGTCCATTCCGAACGTCATCGGAATCATAACAGCTATTGCACTAATGGGACCTAACCCGGGCAACATTCCAATAATGGTACCCGCAAATACACCAAGCATGACAAATAATATAGACTCTATATTAAACGCTGTCTGAAATCCTGTAATGATCCCTTCTATTGACCCCATAAACTCCCCCCCTAAAAAGGCAATATCCCGCTTGGTAAACTAATTTTCAGTAATTCTGTAAACATCAGATACATAAGTACAGGTAATGAAATCGATACAACTCCATTTGTTATGTGACTTTTATATCCTAAAAACCGGGAGCAAGAATAGATAAATACCGCTGTCACTAATACAAATCCAATTATTTCCAATAAGATAATGTATAGAAGTATAAGCCCAGCGACCACCAGCAGCATTCCCACTTCTTTTTTAGGTATATTTCGTCTAGCTTTTTGTTCTTCTGTTTCTGAATCCTTCGATATAAACAGTAGAACAGAAAGGAAGATTAGTAAATATCCGAGAGTTTTTGGAATAACATCCGCATCGATTTGTGTATATGGATATGACGGAATTTGATACGCCAAAATGAGATAACCTGTGCCAATCGCTAAAAGCACCAAGCTTACTTTCTTATTAACGGTTTTTAACATCGACTCACTCCTTACTTGCATGCTGTTTATGTAGTAATTGAAGTCAATGACATAAGTCATTGACTTCACTCATTTAATTTCCGAGTCCAAGTTCATCCATTAGATTTCCTAGACTCTCATTTTGTTCATCTAAGAACTGAATGTATTCCTCGCTAGTCAAATAGAGTTCTTCCCAGCCAAATTGTTTGCGAATTTCTGCAAAAGCATCTGAATCACTTAATTCTTTAAATTTAGCTTCATAATATGCGAGAGCGTCTGCCTCCATATTAGGAGGTCCAAAGAACCCTCTCCAGTTAATGAATGTTTCATCAATACCTTGTTCAATCATTGTCGGGAAGTCCTCTAATACGTCACCTTCTAATCTTTCTTCAGATGAGACACCCAGTACTTTGATTTTACCTGCTCTAACTTGCTCAACCGTCTCAGCTACACCTGTAGAATATACATCCACACTACCGTTTAATAATTGTGTTAGCCCGCCGCCATCTTGAGCGGAGACATATTTAATCTTAGAAATGTCTACACCTGCTGCTTTTGCGATCTGTACAAACTGCATGTGGTCCATACTTCCAGGTGATGATGCTCCGACCACTGTAATGCTTTCAGGGTCTTCTTTCATATCATCAAATAAATCATTGATGCTATCCCATTCTGCATCTTCACGAACTGCAAATGCTGCATAGTCAGCAATTAAGTTAGAAATTGGAGTAAAGTCTTCATAACTATATTCCGACTGTCCATTTAAAGGAATAAAAATAATTGGTGGTGAAGCAACGAAAAGTTTATGCGGATTGCCTTCAAAGCCAGCTATATATGCCCAACCAACAGCTCCTCCTCCGCCTTCTTTATTTACCACTCCGATATTCTGATCAATAATTCCTTCTTCCGAGAATACTTGTGCAGCCATTCTTGCAGTTGTATCCCACCCGCCACCTGCTCCTGCTGGTGCGACTATTTCAATAGATTCTTCTGGCTCCCAATCACTTGCCACATCCTCCGAATCAGAGGAATCAGAACCTGACCCTGATGCTTCCGTAGCCTCTTCCTCTTCCTCATTCTCCCCTGATCCACAAGCAACAAAAAATAGCATCATCGCTAGAATGGAAAGCAATAAATATTTTTTCATTTTTATCCCCCTTAATTAACTGTATTTAAGCACTAAAAGTACTTTGCATTAAATATAGTTTAATTTTTCTGATATGTAAACGTTTCCATTATAATGTGCAATTTGTTTATTAAGATTGTTTTGTTCATGAGGCTGGGACAAAACTCCGGTAAGTAAAAAAATAGCGTGGTGCTTCGAAAAGCATCACGCTATTTTTAGTTACATTTGAATAAACAAAAAGGATACCTTTTGATAAAATTAAAGTAACGACACAATAATTTTTGGGAGGTATCCTTATGCGTAATTGTAACATGAAACAAGTTGTTTTGCCTATGGATTTGGAAGTTAAATTAAAAGAAAACGATATAGCCTTTGCGATTAATGACTTGGTAGAGAGTATACCTGAAAAAGCTTTTGAACCCTTCAAAAAGGAAACCGGTCGTCCTCCTTATCCAGCTCGAATGATGATGAAGATTATTTTATGCGGTTATACGCAATCTGCCTTTTCTGGACGAAAAATCGAAGCTTTATTAGAAGACAGTGTACGAATGATGTGGTTAGCTCAGGAGCGTCAACCCTCTTATAAAACAATTAATCGATTTCGTGTGCATCCTCTAGCTAAGGAGTTATTACGGAAGTGTTTTGTTCAATTTCGTTCTCACCTGGTAAAAGAAGAGTTGATTGAAGAAGAGGCTATTTTTATTGATGGCACAAAGATTGAAGCCAATGCGAATAAATTCACGTTTGTTTGGCGGAAATCGGTTGAAAATTATAGTGAAAAATTAATTGAAAAGTCCAATCAAATGTATGATGAATTAATAGAGAAGCAGATCATTCCTGAAATAGAGCGAGACGATTTCGAAGAGCTTTCCGTTGAAGAAATGAAAGAGATTGTGGAAAAACTAAGCGAAAAGATCGAAGCATACGACGAAAAAATTGAAGCGAGTAACGTTGGCAGTAAACGGAAGCAGCTGAGTTCCGAACGAAAAGCACCAAAACAATATCGTAAGCAATTTGAAGATTTAATTGTGCGCAATCAAAAGTACCAAAAAGATATGGAGATTTTCGAAGACCGCAATAGTTATTCAAAAACCGATCATGACGCCACTTTTATGCGGATGAAAGATGACTATATGGGAAACGGACAACTGAAAGCAGGTTATAACGTTCAAGTTGCGACAGAAGGTCAATATGCGCTCGCTTACGATGTTTTTCCTAATCCAACCGACACTCGTACTTTGATTCCTTTTTTAAATACAATCGAAGAAAATTACTTTAAGCTGCCGAAATATCTCGTGGCGGATGCAGGATATGGCAGTGAACAAAATTATGACGATATTATCGAAAACCGGAATCGGACGCCACTAATTACATACAATCAGTATCGAAAGGAGAAGAAAAAGAATCACAAAAATAACGCTTTTCATGTAGATAATTGGGAATACAATGAAGAGGAAGATGCATTCATCTGTCCAAATGGAAAGAATGTATTATTCAGCCATGTGTCCCATCGAACCGACAGATACGGATTTAAACGAGAATTTAAAGTATATGAATGCGAAGATTGTTCCGGATGCCCTCTACGCTCCATGTGTACGAAGGCGAAAGAGGGAAACAATCGAAAGGTATACCTCAATGAAAAGTGGGAATCTCAAAAAGAATATATCAGAGAGAAGCTTTCAGACGAGAAAACTGGTGAAATTTACGGGAAACGTAAAACGGATGTGGAACCAGTGTTCGGATTTCTGAAGGCTAATTTGGGTTTCACTCGAATGTCCGTTAGGGGTAAAGAGAAAGTGAATAATGAATTAGGATTTGCATTTCTGGCGGTAAACTTAAGAAAGTATACCGCCAGAAAGTACAATCTAACTTCTGAGGGTGGAAATCACTCCACAAAAAATGGTTCTAAGCAAACTTTTATGCTTAGAACCATTTTTTTACACTATTTTAGACTAGTTTTGTCCCAGCCTCTTTGTTCATACTGTTTACAGGAGATATTTTAAAAGAAAAAACTTTCATTTTTCACCATCACGCCTCTAATGACAATAATGATAAAAAGAGCGACCTAAATACAGGTGGCTCTAGTTTATATTTCTATTAAAATGATAAATTCTTTCGGGTCTGCCAATTGTTCCATATTCCAAATCAGCTACAATTTTTCCTTGAGAGATTAGGAATTCAAGATATCTTCGTGCAGTTGTTCTGGAAGCACCAATTTTTTTACCCATTTTTTCTGCAGTTATTCCTTGTTGAATCTCTTCCATAATCTCTTTAACCTTTTCCAACGTTAATGGATCTATACCCTTAGGTGTGGCTTTCAATGGTTCTATGCTATGGTCCGCCGAAAGTCCAAAATAATTATCAAGCACTCTCTGATCTATAATATTTTGTTCTACTAATTTACTTTGTATGTTATTATAACGAGCAACCGTATCTATTAACCTTTCTTTAATAACAGGTTTTATAATGTAATCGAAAACCCCACTTCGTATAGCCCTTCCAACAACTCCCTTTTCAGATGCAGCGGAAATAATGATAACATCAACATCTGGCTGATAGTTTCTTAATTCCTTTATAATTTCTATCCCCATCATATCAGGTAAATATAAATCCAATAAAACGAGATCAATGTCTTTTTTTGAAGCTATCTCGATTGCTTCCTTTCCTGTCAATGCTTTTCCAACAATGTGTACATAGTCTAATTCCATTAGAAATTTTTGATGAATGTCTGCTAACCGATAATCATCTTCAACTATAAGAATTTGAATCACGATGAATTCACACCTTTCATTTCGGGCAATGATTGATACTTCGGTATGAAAATGGAGAAGACAACCCCTCCGGTTGGTTGGTTTTGCACTTCAATTTGACCATTTAAATCCTCAAGTGTATCTTTAACAAGCGATAATCCATACCCTCTCCCATGTTTCTGTTTAGTTGAAAAACCTCTTCGGAATAATTGCTTCACTCTTTTACCAGGAATGCTATTTCCATTATTTGAAACTTCGATGACTATATCATTTCCTAAATCTGTGGCAGAAAAAATCACCTCTCCATTTGGTATATCTTTTACTGCTTCAATCGCATTATCTAATAGGTTTCCTACAATCGTAATCAGTTGTACAGCTTGAATATAATCTGGAACCTTGTCTAAATAACAATTAGGATCAATCGTCAAATCTATTTTACTTTCTGAAGCAAGTCCAATTTTCCCTAAAAGAATCGCTTGAATCGTTGAGTCCTTAATTTGCTCAAATAGTATCCTATTCTGATTCTTTGCTATTTCTGATTCTGTTTGAATTAAATCAATTGCTTCATTAAAATTACCAAGTTGCAACAAACCTGAAATTACATATAACTTATTCGTATATTCATGCGTCTGTGCTCGCAACTCCTCAGAGTATTTTCTAACCTCCGACAAAGTGTTAACGAGTTCCTTTAATTCTGTTTTATCACGAAAACTTACAACTGCTCCTACAACTTCATTATCCTGCATAAAAGTTTGTGAGTTAACAATAACATCTCTCTCATTAACAACCGTCTCTATATTTTTAAGGTTATTCGTTTCATTTAACATTCTATTGCTATTTATATCAAGAAATACTTGATCAATCGTTAACTTTTCTTTATCGTCAATTCCCGCTAGTTTTTTTGCTGAATTATTCATGAGAGAAATCTCCCCCTCTTTATTTACAGCAATAATTCCTTCATGGACAGAAGAAAGAATGGCATCTCTTTCTTTGAATAAGTTAGCTATTTCATAAGGTTCAAGACCCAGCGTGTCTTTTCTGATATTTCTTGTGAGTATAATTCCCGCTATAATACCGATTATCACTACAACCAATGATATCCCGCTAATTTTAAGAAGTCGTTTGTAGATCATGGACTGAATGTCTTCAATCATAAATCCCACCGACACGATACCAATAATCTCTCCATCCACACCGAGTACTGGGGCTTTCCCTCTTAAAGCTGGCCCAAGACTGCCAACTGCCTTTGATATGTATGACTCTCCATCTATTAGTGCCTGATCGTTATCCCCACCAACCATTTTTTCTCCAATCTTTTTTGGATCAGGATGTGAATACCGAATACTGTCCGTATTACCTACTACGATATATTCTGCTCCAGTATACCTTCTGATTTCCTCGACTAACGGTTGGATCGTTTTTTCTGGGTTTTCATGATAGAATGCATTAATTAATGTCGGTATGCGTGTAACGATTTTCGCCGTATCTAAAGCTTTCGTTCCGATTTCATTTTCAGTATCAACGAACTCATGATAGGAAAAAATTCCCGCTAGCAAAACAGTTGTAGCAACTGCTGTTCCTAGGACCAGTACAAGAATCTTTGTTTGTAAAGAAACTCTGCCTTTCATTTTTTCTCTCCCCCTAAGACAGTAAGACGAAAGTTTGATGAAACAAGTGAAACTTATTAAAAAACAGTCTGGATAATTATTTTTATCATATCACATTATCTGTGAATTTTGATTATTTTTTAAATGGACTGGATATTTCTTGTTTCTGATTACATAGGGAAATAAACAGACTATTAACAAGATAAATCATTTCTTCAGCTTCTCCAGCTAATTTTGATCTTCATCGCCTTAAAGAAGATCATTTCTATGTACGCACGAAGGACAGGTCCACTATCCAAGTTCCCCACCAAAACGAGGTACCTCTTCCTCTACCCTCCTTACTTTCCATATCCCTCCAACCTCGCCTGAACACTCTCCACCATCGCCACATCCGCCTTCACTCGCTTCTCTCCTTCTCGCTTCGCCCTAGCTTCCTCTTGATGCTTCGAAAACCACTCTGGCACTACCTCCGCCCGAGCTCCCACGTCATGAGATTTCCCATACCGCGGTCCGATTCCACGCTGCTTCCGATAGTCTATCTCCTCTGACTTTGCCTGCTCTATCGTTACGATTCCCTTTTCCGCCCATGACTGCAGGATGCTTTTCACATAGCCAAAGCTTATCTTATTGCGGTTTAATGCTCGCTTCATTGCCTCCAGAACGAGGGCCTCACCGGAATCATTCACCCAGTTCATTAGTGATTCTGCGACAAATGGACTGATGGTACCAAAGTTTTCCCGATAAAATAAAAATACATCGGATGCAGCTGATTCGTTCTGTTTAATTTTCTTGTCATCTTGTTTATGTTTAATTAATGTGCCCGCATTCCGGTTCTCTAGATGTGCTGCTTGCCGGTTCATATGGTGGTCCACACCTTGGTCCATATCTCGGGCACCTGGGGCGGTAATATGCTGGGTTACTGGCCTGTTAGTGGACCGGTCCGTGGAAAAGTCCTGCCCGCCATGACGAGACCGTTCATTTGAACCTTCACAAGCAGTAGGCTCAACAAAAGCCCGGTTTGTAACCTGATTAATTGAATTATTTGAGTAACTACCTGAATTTTCCGTTATGTAATTCATACTTTGCTCCATTTCAACAACGAGGCTATTCATTTGATAGATTGGTGCCTGATTATTCGTTCGAGACTTGAAATTAATATAGCCTTTTTCTCTCAATTCAGCCCTTGCCCGTTTGAAGGAGCTTTCCTTCAAACCCGATTTCTGCCGAAGAACTGGCGCAGCTACTGTAAATTGATCGACCCACATCGCTTTATGATTGATGTGCATCAGGGTATGCCATAAGGTGACAGCTGATGCAGATAGCGGGTTTCGTTCAACCTGATCGTAAAATGCGTTAATTTCTTTAATGTAATTCATGTTTCTTCAACCTTCCCATTTTTTATGATTTTTTCAATCTATTCTATGTAGCCGATCGAATCGAGAAGATTTCCCGTTCGAACGGCATATTTATTGGGTCTCACTCGGACTAGTATTCTGCTGCTTGATCAGAAAAGGGCCGACCGATTCTCTCATCGACTTACTCCTCCACACAGCTAGTCCACCCATCCGGCCGGCCCAATACGATAGCATTCTTTACACTTGGCACAAATGTATATACGTAATTTCCTTCCCAACCACCACCAATCTCATTCCAATCTACAACCCATCACCCCTCCTCAGTTTCCGCCTCGCCGCTTTCCCCCAGCTCTTGACCGCTTCCAGGCTCGTACCTTCCTGTTCGGCAATTTCCTTTAGAGACATGCCCTCAACGATGTGGTAATACACCCATTTCCATTGTTTTTCCGTTAACTTCGCTTTAATTTGCTGCCAATCCACCTGCTCATTACCCAATGTGATTCCAGTCGATTCAAAAATGGGGAGTTTCCTGTCACCGTAAGTATTGCCAGCAGTCTGGCGGAGCATCTCGATTTCGCGGAACTTTTCTTCATGATTGTGGTCTGTTGTCTTCTTTCGGAGTGTGTCAATGAGGCGATTGCGGATCGTATAGTTGAAGTATGTGGCGAGCGGGCCTTTATCCGGTTCGTATTTCTTATAGGCCATCCACATGGCATACAACCCTTCCATATAAAATTCCCTGTATACATCTCGGATGCCCAGCTTCTGGATGTGGTAGTAAATTCGGTTCTCATTCTGCTTGAAAATCTCCTCGAACGTTCGCTCATTATCATTTTTCATTTACATTCCTCCTAAGGGTTGATAGATTGTATGTCCTACTTCATGATTCATCCTAATAAAAAAATGCCATCTCATCACCTTTGCTAACTTCACGATTTACGGTCAAAATCCAATTTCAAGTCCATTTGACTTCTCTAAAAATGCAAAAATCCTGGCGAAAATTGTATTTTCACCGGGATTTTTGTAAGTTAGCCCATAATTTGAAAAACTTGATACTACTTACTTTATTATTTGCATCAAGTAAAAAGATTTTACCGTTTACATCAAAGTGGTTATATATGGTGTTCTTTCTCCTTTCCTTGAATCTGATAATTGGTTTAAAAAGGAAGATAGCATTGGATAAACATTCATTTGATCATTTAGCAGGGAAACTATTAGAGAAAAAGAGAAGGCAACAGCTGAAAACACAAGGAGAAATAGAGGAAACAGCAGAATTGGGCGATAAATATTTAGGCAAAATTGGGAATGGAAATACATTACCCAATATGTATACCTACTATAAGCTTTGCAAGGCATTAGGAATTTACGATGAATTATTCGCCGAATTGGATAAGGAATTCGAAAATCAATAAAAACAAATACCTCTTTCATCTTCGCTCCCCTCCTCTACCTCGCCTCCACCGGAAAAATCATATTCACCTGCCATTTATTCCAATCCTGTCTATTCCTGAATTCCCCAAAAAGGAGATAGCTTCCATGAGTAAAATAGTAGCGCATTATACCATTCATGAACAAACCATGGCACTGATGCCGGCTTATCATAGCAATTATCAAACGATAGCACTCGAACAGGAAAGAACCCTTTTTATCAGACAGACTCCCATGCAGCTTATTCAAGCAGCATGCCTAGAATACGGTGCCACCTATGAAGGAAGAAAACAAGCCGTCATCCATAAGACCGGGTTTCAACGGAAAATCCCCCTCCCGATTGACGCCGGGAAAAACATCTATGTATTTCCTACACACGCAACGAATGATCCAGATTGCAGCTGGATTTTTGCTACGCACGTCCGAAATATAAACCCTACCACCCACCTAGCAGAAAAAGCACCCTCATCTAAGATTACCTTCTCCAACGGTGCAGAAATACTGGTAGATGTTCCAAGTTCCTTTTTACAAAAACAAATGGAACGCACGTTGATTTGTCTGTCAACATTTTCTTTGGAGGTGGAAAGTGATTATCTTGGGGTGGGTAAATAGCTTTAGTGCGTTGTTGCCTGCAGACGGAGTTATGTCCTTGTCCCTCTGTCCTTCTATATTATTGCAAAAAAAGAGACGGCGCCCGTTTATCACATGACAAACGAGCACCGTCCTTACTCTACCTTTTTTCTACTATTTTGCTTCAATTATCCACGAAAGTTTACACAACTTATCATGATACGATTTATCCGCCAAAATTATGTAGTAAGCTATTCAAGCGAAATTTTACGAATCATCTCAAATGGATCTACCTTAGTATATTTCGTATTAGCTTACAGGGTTTTCTACAACTACTTTTGTTGATTCTAGGGAAACTGTGTTTGCAATTGTATCACCGACGGGGCAGTGTGCTTCAATAAACTCCTTATAAGCCTCCACCTTTTCAGCTGGAGCATCTGTTTCAATATGGAAGGTATATCGGATATCAGAGAATCCAGGTCGTACATCTCCTTTTCCTAAAAATCCATCCAAATCAATATCCCCTTCTAATTCAACCCAGAAATTTTTTAAATCTATCTCAAATTTCTTTGCGTATGTTCTTGCTACAATCGATTGACATGCACCTAATGAGGATAGAAGAAGTTCAACTGGATTCATTCCTTTATCTGTCCCACCCAAATTTTGAGGTTCATCCACAATTACCTTATGCCCTCGAGCTTCTGTTTCTACTAAGACACCTTCTTTTAAATATGTTTTTGCACTTACCGTTGTTAAAGCCATTTTCACATCTCTCCATTCCGATTTATTTTTTGGAAAAACTAAAAACCCCTCTCCAAAGAATAGAGAAGGGTTCACAAAATGATTCATACGTATGAACGTACTATTTGCTCGACCTTCTTATCTTTGGAATTCATATCATTCCTCTGAATTTGGCACCGGGACACCTTTTAAGGCGCTGGTTGCCGAGAGTTCACAGGGTCAGTCCCTCCCTCTCTCTTGATAAGAAGAAATTAATCATATTAATTTCATAGGATTTATACAGATAATATCATATTGTGGTTAATAGTCAATAGGGAAATTTCAATCGCGGGTGCATTGGTCCAGAAGGTGAGCGAAAATTTTTTCTCGAATATCAAGCTTATCCCTTGTGGTGTGAACAAAATACTACTTACAGTTTGGATTCTTTTATGCGGCTCCGAATGGCGGCATAATGGTACTTTAGTGCTTTATAGCGGCGGGGGGCAGGCACCTGATTCCCCCTTACGAAGAGCTTTCTTCCAATTAGCTATCATAGTAGGATTTTTCATTCCAAAATGAAGGGCTGTTTCCGTTATAACCTGTTCTCTCCATAAAGCTTAATACATTTAGCTTCAATTGAACAAAGTAAGTTTGCTTCTTTTTTGTACTTTTCAAGCCATCTTCACCAAAACCCTCATATATTTGTATCCATCTACCGACTTGTGATTTTTGATTTTATACTATGCTTCTTAGCTAAAGCTCTAATTCCTAAATATCCATTTTGATACTCCTTAATTACTTTTATCTTTAAATCATCGCTATATTTTTTGACCATAATAGAACACCCCAAAAGTTAGTTTTTTACTCTAACTTTTGGGGTGCACTACAAACCTGTCCCTTGTCCTTCCCTCATATAACAACCGATCCTCATAATTTATTAGGATCGGTTAAGTTTGAGAAACAATTAAGCTGTTAAAATCTCATTTTGCTGCAATATATCCTTTGCTGATTGATCAGCTGGTTTATAACCCTTTTCTAATAATTCTTTTATGTATATTTTATTATAGACAAAAGAAAATACAATTGCAGCTACCCAAGCACCAATACCCAAAGTAAATGAGCCAAGTATTGCTTCAATGACGAACATAATAGCAGCCCATTTTAAATCTCCGCGAAACAGTGCCGGGAAGAACCCGAAGAAGAAAGTAGTCCAGCTAAATCCAACCTTAACTTCCTTACCTACACCAGCGTCATTCTTTAATGAAACTTTCATATCATCCCACCTTTCTTTTTTATTGTTAATCAAAATGAAATACCGGGGAAATATTATTTTATATAATCATAAAGATAAATTACCCAGTACATATTTACCATGTTACTATAATAGAATTTAAAAGTTAAATGTTTTTTTAAAATTTATACTTTTTGGAGACGGACGCAGGGACAGGTACCTCGTCCTTCCTTTTTGCAAGATACATTGGAGATGGTTGCATTATATTTATATTAAGCACATATATTGATTTTGGTAGAAAATCAAAAACCAATTTATCTAAATAACTTATAGGATTAAATAATCAACCCTTATACCGGACAAGGTCCTGTCCCTCTGTCCTTCGCTAAATTTTTGTAAAAATTGCCATAAGTTGTGTTATTATACTCATGATTTATGTATAATTAGTCCTTGAGAAGGAGGTAAAATTAACCATTAATATATTTATACTTCTAAAAAGGTTAGGAAAATTATCATGGAGGGGAAAGAATGAATTTTTGTAAAGAATGTGGGTCACCGTTGCAGGAGAAAGCTTTATTCTGCAAGGAATGCGGGCAACCTGTAAACGAGTCTACCAAGATTGAACCAGCAGTTTCGAAGCAGGATAGTGCTCCAGTGGTTCCTAAACAACCGATGTCCAAAAAAACTAAAATGATGTGGATATCGATCGGGGCAGCTTTTGTATTACTATTTGGAGTACATGTACTTATTAATTCATTATTATCTAAAGAACGTTTAATTGATGGATTTCATACTGCACTTATTGATCAAAATGCCGAGGATATTGCAGAATATTTAACATCCAGTGATAAAGAACTGAAGATAGACGAAAAATCTGTAGCTGGATTGCTTAGATACTTTAAAGAAAATCCTGATGTCACGAATAAGGTTGTTACAGGGCTGAACGAACAATCACAATTAATGGATCAGCCAAACTTTGCCTTAGCAATTGATTCGGGAAGTTATAATCTTGTGCAATTACAAAAGGATGGGAAATTTTTATTCTATGACCGTTATAAACTTGCAGTAGATCCTGTGTATCTTACAATAGAAACAAATTATAAGGATACCACCCTTTTCGTTGACGATAAGGAAATTGCTACAACTGATACGGCAGGTTTTTCTCAAACATTCGGACCGTTCCTTCCTGGTCACCATAATGTCAAGGCGGAACTGAAGGCTGACTTTGTAGATTTGGAACGGCAAGAAGAAATCTTACTAATGCCTGAATATGGTACGGAAACCATTGGACTATATTTAGAAGCTGATGAAGTAACGGTAGATATGCCTGCACCTGAAAGCAGTGAAGTTGCTAAATTATATATTAATGGTAACGATGTTGGAATTAATCCTTTGGAAACCCCCACTTTTGGCCCTGTTCTAACTGACGGATCGATGACATTATCCGTAGAAATTGAGCTACCATGGGGAACAATGAAAACGGAAGAACAGCCGATTGAACGTGACTATGTGGATGTAAACCTGATGAATGATGAGCTGCAGACGACTTTAATGGATACTGTACATAAGTACAATCAGGAGTGGAGTAAAGCTCTTACTTCCGTTGATACAGGCAATTTAACTTCAGCCACTAAAGCAATGCAGGAAAATATCTTGGAAGATGCAACATATAACATGGAGAATGAACAAGTCTTGGAAATGGAATTTCAGGGATCAGCCTTTGATCTGGATTCCATCTATTTATCTAATGTTGAAGGTATTTGGACAGCTGGAATGGATGTGGATATAACGGGAAACTTCACAAGTTATGACATTGAATATCCCGAATATGCTGAAGATAATACCGAGTGGTCCTATAATTATGAATTGCAATATGATGAAGATTCAGCTGTATGGCTCGTTAGCAAACAAGAAAACGGCTGGGGCATTGGAGAAGAAAATGTCAAAGAATATACCGTAGAAGAACCAGTAATACATAAGTCCGTTTGGGTTGATGGAGAAGCAGCCAGTAGTGCGGCCACGAATGCGGAAGATGTTGATGCTGGAGAGTTCGTGAAAGATTTCCGGGATGCATATGAGAAAGCGCTGAATTCAAAGGATTTTAGTTTGATAGAAAATTATTTGGAACCAGGAAGTCACGCATATAATGATTTAAATGAATATGTTGGAGATCTTAAAGATACTGCCTATCATTATGAATTTACATCAAACGAGGTTAAAGGTACCGAAAAAATTGATGATAGTACAATAGAAGTAATCACAAAGGAATTATTCGTTTTTACTAACCATCTGGATGAACAAATAGATTATGACCGTGAAAAGACATACACACTGAATGTAACTGAAGAAGGTTATAAGATTTCTAGTATTGATTATGTGGAAACAAATAGAGATTAAGAGGAGCGTATGAAAATGAGTATATGTGTCAATTGTAGTCATGAACAAATATCCGGTAAATTTTGCGAATCATGCGGAACAGCAATGGTCTTGGATGGCAATGGAGGAACAGCAGCAGTTGCCCCATCTCACCAGGAAACAGCTGCAACAGCTGCAATGAATACGGCAACCCAGCAAGCAAATAATGAAGTTAAAGTTGTTTTACAGAATTTTGGAACTTACTTTATTGGTTTATTGAAAAATCCTTCAATAGCATTGGTATCTAGAGAGAATCTGTTTGTAAACGGACTAATTAACATTGCTTTATATGTGGTTGCCATCGCACTTGGTTTATATTTTTTGATTAACTCATTTGCAAAATCTGCAATGGGGTTCGGGAGTATGTTAGGTAGTGAAATGAATTTTAATGTACCTTTCTTCGCCATTGTTTTTCGAGTCTTTTTCATTACTTTACTATTCCTTGCGATTTCGTGGGTCAGTACCCTTGCTATAAGTAAATTAGGAAAGAGTACTGTTACGAGCAAAGAACTTGTTGCACAATTTGGCGGGCTGTTAACGCCATTTATCGTCATAAATATATTGGGACTATTATCAGCCTTAGCTGGATCTATTCAAATTACACTGACTCTCATGTTACTTTCATTAGTCTATGTAACTATCATTATTCCAGCAGTTATGGTTCTAGAGAAAACAAGAAACACTTCGGATCAAAAAGTATACCTGGCCCTAGGGTCCTCAGCCCTCGCCATGTTTATTTCTTATATAATTATAAAGGGTTATATTATGGGGATCATTGAAAACATCCAACAAATGGCCGACTTCTTAATTTAGGTTGCGAAGCATGGGGACGGTTCTCCTGCTTCCTTTTCCTTCCCTGCTGTTGAAACTTTGCCAGGGGGAAGGACACGCGGACAAAGGGACAGTACCTCTCCCTTTGTCCTTTTGCTTACGACATATTATGACAAAATTCGGGAAGTGACAGGCACCATGCAAAAAAAAGTCCGTATCAAATATGAAACGGACCTTTTTTCCAGGAATAAAGATAGAAGTTAATTTCCTTCTTTCACCTGGCCTTGTTTTTGTAGTTGTTTTTCGTGCGCTTTTTCTAGCGGCTTGATTCGCCTTCTTCCACTTCCTTGGACGGTTTTTTCGTGGAAATAGGCTGATCTTTCTTAAGTACCAGTCCAGGCTGATTGTTTCTAATTTCAAAGGTTGCCCTCGTATGGATAGGGGTTCCAGGCTGGGTCACATAAGGAACGACACGGTAATCTGCTGTCCATTTTTCAGGTGTTACCGTACAACGGACTTACCCACGGAAATCATTGAAAAATTGGATGTGTGGATTGAGTTCCAGAATCGCATCGGTATCTTGGCGTTTTTCAATCACTTCCGTCCCCACCTGAGGTAATGGACGTTCCAACGAATTCAGAACCTAGTGTTTCCCCCTATCGAACAAGGTACGCTATTACCCATCCTATGCATTCACACTTTCAGGTTCTAAATCTGATTTTTTCGCTCTTGCTTCATCTTTCTCTTCTATTTCCTCATCACCACCAGTTAACAGCTCTTCTTCAGTTTTAATCGGGTAGTTTTTAAATATAAATGAGCAAACCAATCCAACTGTTACTCCTATAACGGCAACAATAACGCCGACTAGGAGCACTTGTATAGGTGGATTCCAAGCAAACGTAGATGCAAGCCCTGGAACAACCGCAGCTGTACCTGGAGAGTCATTTACCAAGCCTGATATAGCTACTACAACACCTGCTATTCCCCCATAAATAAAGTTTGTAACGTATACTGGGATTGGGTTGGCTGAAATAACATGAGCTTTTGTTAAAGCTTCAATCGCAACTGAAATAGTTTCTTGTGGTGTTGTTAATCCCATTCTACGGAAGAATGTGTAATTCAAGAACCCGGAACCGAAAATGGCCATTGCAGCGATAGCCATTGGTTGACCTGTAAGACCCATAATCGCAGTTAAAGCCATTGAACTAAGCGGAGCTGTAGAAGTAACAGTCAATACCCCACCTAAGATAATTCCCATTACAATAGCTGATTGAGCTTGCGCACTTTCCAGGATACTTCCTACATTCAACAGTATTCCGTCAACTGGTGGAGCAATCATAGCGGCAATGAAATAAGTTAATGGTGTTGCAATAAAAATAATAGCTAGTAAATTGATTCCATTAGGGATTCTATCTTGGAACCATCTTACAAGGAATGAGGCAAAATATCCGGCAATGAAACCGGGTAAAATACCCATACCAGCCAGCGGAAGCGATATCATTAATGCATAGCCTGGTTGAACTTTTAATGCCATAGCAACCAGCGCACCTGCTGCAATACCGGATAAACTTCCTGCTAAATCACCAATTTCCTGAAAGACAGCAATTCCCAACATATCCCCTAAAACAGAACCGATTAAAGCCTCAATTAAGAAACTAGCTACCGCAGCAGCTGCCAAAGCACTCATAGCTTTAGATCCATACGGTGCCTTAAACGTAAATAAAGAGAACAACGCTAAAACGACTAAAAGAGAAATCGTACCTATCAATACATCCATCAAATCTTCCTCCTACAATTAAATGACTTTTTGTGTAAATTCAATTTATCAAAGAAAAGAAAACCCTTTTCAAAAAAGTGAAATTAAATGATAATTTTTGTTTTTATCATATTTAACCATTAGTTTGGTATTGTATAAATGCTTCTTTACTTTGTCAAACAAGATAAAATCATTAACTAATCTCTACCTTTATAGCTTGTTCCATGTAACATCTCCTCTTATTAACTGTTCAATTGAATGTACTATAACTCTCCAGTGATGGTAATTTTAACACAACAAAAAGGACAGAGAAAAAAACATGTATCCTGTGTTTTTCTCTGCCCTTCTCTGTCCTTTTACCTGAGAGTTTAGCCCAATAGGGCCCTTCCCCTTCGGTGACGTATTCACACGTTCTCTCCAGAGTTGTGTCCAGCTGCAGTTTTTTCTACCTGAGAGATTCACCCCAAGGGTCTTCTTTGGAGTTTGCTCCGTCGGCGACTGATCATATATGCTTTCCTGCAACCTTCATCCACTATTAAGATAATCCCAATGACCATTAAGCCAAAAGGGAAACGCTTTCAAAATATCATTTCAAATAATAGTAACGGTTTAAATAGTAAAAATGTATTCTGTAATACTAACTTACAAATATTCAGATGAATTATAATTATATAAGTGATAATAAAGCTTTCACAATGTTAATACTTACAATTTTTTCGCTAAAATAATTTTTCCCAGAAGAATATACTGCGAAAAATAGGGTTGTCTTTTGACTGAGGAGTTTCATCTTCTATTAGTTAAACAGATTGGATAAAATTTACAATTTAATCGGTTTAAGCGTTCCTTTAAATGATTGCGACACTCATTATTTTCTGTAATTTTAATCTTAACAGAATTCACAGATTATATCCACAAAAATATAAATTCATTTTGACAACAGCCAACCGTAATTTCATTGGTGCACTTTAGCACAATGGGGACCAACGGCATTGGCCTTGTTTCAATGAGCGGTACATATATTCATGATTTAACGAAAGATTATAAAGGAATAACTCTAGAAATTGGGCAATTGAAAATTATCGATTCAATGCATTTAAAGCTCCCTCCAGAGCTTTGTGACTGGACATTTGCCACAAAAGGATGGAACGTGGTAAAAATGCATACCCGTCTCGTGGTCGTTTTAGAAGATATATCCTACCTAGACATTATTGTGCCTTCCCAGGTAACGTAGGTGATGTGGAAACACCTTATTTTGAAAAAGATGATGCAATGAATCTATTGGATTGTTGCTATCCATCAGTGAAATATCTGATGACATGGCAGAAACAAGAAATCTCCTTTGTCGTCCGAATTACAAAGAATATTAGAGCTGTACCTATCGAAACTTACAAGACCAAGCACTCAGCTATTCTTAGAGATGAAAAGTAAAATATAGCTATGCGAAGGAACCGATTCGTCTAGTAGAATTTAAAGATGAACAGAGACTTTATCGATTAATGACAACAAGATGGGATTTATCTAGAAGAAATTATGGATCTCCGATATTGATGAATGATTGAAACCTTTTGGACAAATGTTCCTTGCCTTAGCCGCATATGGTATGACATTGATACTACAATTACAGACAAAATCAAAAAAGAAACTTCGGCCATTTTTAAGGTTAATGAGAATGTTTATGTACAAATCATTTGACGAATTCATGGAAGAATTACATCAAAAAAAGTAAAACATCACGAGGACAACAGAAAGCACCTATACCAAGGGAGAAGGAAACAGATGCTCCACCTTTTCAGATGGAGCATCTGTTTCAATATGGAAGATATATCGGACTTAATAGAATCCAGCTCGTACGCCTCCCTTTCCTAAAAGTCCATCCATATTAATATCCCCTTCTAATTCAACCCAGAATTTTTTTAATCTATCTTAAATTTCTTTTCGTATGTTCTTGCGACAATTGATTGACATCCACCTAATGAGGATAGAAGAAGTTCAACGGGATTCATTCCTGTTCCACTCAAATTTTGCGTAATGGGGGTATACCACAGATCCAGACTAGATCTTAGATTGGCATGTATTTCCACATTGCTCGTTGAAATTTTTACTGAATATTCTTGTTCTTCTGAATACTATCCAAGATGCTTCATTACTAACATTATTTTTGAACTCATTACAACGAATTTCATGAACTAGTCTCATTGAAAATTTGATATAGCCTAATAAACAAGTTCCTTATCTCTTCTATTAGGAACAGTACTGTGAACAGAAATTTAACAATTATAAATCTCACAAACATCAATTATCTACTCTTATATACGTAGCTTCACTATCCTTAATTGCGATAGCCCACTAGTCTCTTATTCAAGTCCATGGTTTTTCCATAAACCTCTTTATAAATAGCAAATAGTTCTTTATATTTCTCCACATTTTCAGAAATTGGCTGATAGACCTTATCTTCTTTCAAAAATTCATCCGCACATTCCTTCAATGAATTAAACCACCCACAACCATAAGCTGCCAACATGGCGGCACCCATTCCAGGACCTTGTTCACTTTGAAGTTTTATAATATTCGCATTAAAAATATCCGCCTGCATTTGCAGCCATGATTCATTTTTTGCTCCTCCACCAATAGATACAATGGTATCAATGCTCTTGCCATTTTCACGGAATATATCTACTGATTCATTTAAGGAGAAAGTAATCCCCTCCAGTACCGCACGAGCAAAGTGTTTTCTTTCATGAGAAGAATCCATTCCAATAAAGCTTCCGCGAATAGTTGCATTCACATGTGGGGTTCTTTCACCAACAATATATGGAGTGAAGATTATTCCATTTGAACCTACTGGGACGGAATCCACATCAACTAGTAGTTCATCAAAACTGATTTCTTTTGCAAAGGTATCCTTAAACCATGACAAACTATAACCTGCAGCAAGAGTTACTCCCATTGTATAAAAAACATCTGGTGCAGCATGGTTAAAATAATGGACTTTTCCCTCAAAGACTTTTTCCCCATCTGCTTCGTAAGACAAAACTACACCGGAAGTACCTATACTTGCTAAGGCTTTTCCATCTTCCAAAATACCTGAACCAATTGCACCACATGCGTTATCTGCCCCACCAGCAAAAACACGAGTTAAAGTACTTAAGCCAGTAGCTTCGGCAATCTCTTCAGTAACGGTTCCTACCTCCTTATGGGAGCCAACTAATGGCGGACAAATTTCTGGATTAAGATCCAGTAGTTCACATATTTCCTTACTCCAAGCTTTTTCTGTAATATCTAATAATAGTGTACCTGCCGCATCCGAGTATTCCATATGCAACTTACCTGTCAGCTTATAACGCACATAATCTTTTGGTAATACAAATGATTGCACTTTATTGAAAATATCGGGTTCATTATTTTTAACCCATAGAATCTTTGGCAAGGTAAATCCTTCTAAAGCCAGGTTCTTGGTAATATCAAGCAAATGATTTTTACCAACCCGCTCATAAATTTCTTCACATTCTTCGGTTGTGCGAGTATCATTCCATAAAATAGCATTTCTCAAAACTTCCTGATTTTCATCCAACAGAACCAATCCATGCATCTGTCCCGAAAAGCTTATTCCTTCAATATTATTTGGATTTCCTTCAAAATCTTTTATCAATTCGGAGATAGCGGTAATAGTCTGTTCCACCCAATCATTTGGAGCTTGTTCATTGTACCCTGTTTTTTCCTGGATCAAAGGATAAGACTTAGAAATTTCTTTAACTACTTCACCATGTTGATTAATCAGCAAAACTTTAACAGCACTTGTCCCAAGGTCCACTCCAATTACGTATTTCATCATAATTCCACTCCTGTATCCGTCATAAAATGAAACAAAACACATACAGCAGATACCCTGCTGTATGTGAATTGTTATGCTAGGCACAAATCTATCTCTATTCTTCAGTAAATGTAGTTAACAGATATTGATTTATGGCAGCTTTGATTCTTTCAAGTTTACCAGACTCATTCTTGATTTCTGTTAAGCCAAGTGCGTATTCTTCAAGTTTATGGAAGTCTGTATTTCCTTGTACAATTTCAAGACCGATTCCATTTTTAAAGCTCTTATAGCGGTCTTCTACCACACCATCAAGTACATTATCATCAATTAAACGCTGTGCTACTTTAAGTCCAACTGCGAAACTGTCCATACCGGCAATATGTGCATGGAATAAATCTTCTGGTGTGAAAGATTCACGACGGACTTTCGCATCAAAATTTAAGCCACCACTGCCGAGTCCGCCATTTTTCAAAATTTCATACATTGCTAATGTAGTTGAATATAAATCTGTCGGAAATTCATCCGTATCCCATCCGAGTAAAGGATGTCCCTGGTTAGCATCAACGGAACCTAGCATACCATTAATACGTGCGTAATGAAGCTCATGTTCAAATGTATGACCCGCTAATGTTGCATGGTTTGCTTCAATATTGAATTTGAATACACCCTGCAGATCATAATTTTGAAGGAACGCAAATCCACTTGCTACATCAAAGTCATATTGATGAGATGTTGGCTCTTTTGGTTTTGGCTCAATTAAAAATTGTGCATTAAAACCAATTTCATTTGCATAGTCTTTAGCCATATGGAAGAAACGTCCAAGATTATCCATTTCCAATTTCATATCTGTGTTTAATAACGTTTCATACCCTTCACGTCCGCCCCAGAACACATAGTTTTCAGCGCCCAGTTCTTTTCCAACTTCCAAACCTTTTTTTACTTTTGCAGCTGCATATGCAAATACATCCGCATTATTGGAAGATCCCGCACCATGTACAAATCGTGGATGGCTAAAGTTATTTACAGTATTCCATAGTAATTTCGTTTTACTGTCTTTCATGTAATCTTTGATCATCGCAACAATCGTATCCAGATTTTCGTTAGATTCTTTTAAGGTATCTCCTTCTGGAGCAATGTCTACATCATGAAAGCAGAAGTATGGAACATTAAGTTTTTCGAAGAATTCAAATGCCGCTTCAACCCGAGCTTTTGCACGGTCCATCCCATGGTATTTATCCCATGGGCGAATAGCTGTGCCTGTACCAAATGGGTCGGACAAATCTTCTGTGAATGTATGCCAATATGCGACACCGAAACGCAGGATTTCCTCCATGGTCTTGCCACCGACTTTTTCTTCTGGGTTATAGAATTTAAAAGCTAATGGATTTGAAGATTTTGATCCTTCATAGTTGATTTTATTAACGTTGCTAAAGTAACTCATTATGATTCTCCTTCAATTAATTTATCTGAACGCAACCTGTCTCAAGTAGTGTAAAAAGTAATATTCTCATTAATATTTTGACGCTCAATTTTTATTTCATCACCAGCCGAATGAACAATTACAGTTCCCTTACTGTCATTTTGTTCAGGGCTTACAAAATCACAAGAATATTTATCTTCCTCACCAAATAAGCGAAGCTCAATCTTTTCCCAATTAATATCTTTAGTGGTTAAAGCTTTTTTAGCATGGGGAATTACGGAACCTTCTTTAACTAATATAATTACAGGCAATTTATCAGCAGTTATTTCATACCACCGGTTTCCCTCATATCTATCGTTTGTTTGATAGTCAATATAAACTCCCTTTGGAACATAAACTTTTCTCGAATTCCCTTTTTCCATTAAAGGAGCAACCATGATATCTGATCCAAAGAAATATTGGTTCTCTATTAGCCAATTAGTAGGATCATCAGGTTCTTCAAAGAAAAGTGTTCTAATCATCGGCCAGCCATTTTGAGAAGAGACATGAGCTTGAGAATATATATACGGCATCATAGTATATCTTAATTCGGAAAAACTTCTGAATAAATCCGTAAATTCTTCATCATATTCCCACGGTTCTTTTGGGGGTTCCCCGTGCATTCTGCTATGGGAACTTAACATTCCAAATCCTAACCAACGGGAATAAAGATCCTTCGGGCTCTTTTGAGTAAATCCTCCAATATCATGACTCCAGAAAGAAAACCCACATAATCCCAGAGAAAGTCCAGCTCTTAGACTTGATGCCATAGCATTGTCAGTGATTTCTGCATCTCCGCCCCAATGAAGTGGGTATCGCTGACTTCCTGCCCATGCGCTTCTAGCCCAGATTATATTTTCACCAGTTATTTTTTTGGTTATATCATGTACTGCTTTGTTGTACCTCAGAGGATACATATTGTGCTCGTACAAACCACTTTCGCCATTAGAATATACACCATCGAATGGTGCAGCCTCACCAAAATCCACCTTAATTGCACTTACTCCTATATCAAGTAAATCTGCAATTTTTTTCTGATACCATTCCACAGCTTCGGGATTAGAAAAGTCAAGAATAGCATCCTCTGTAGGCAAACCACCGTGTACACTTTGCACTGCATATCCTCTTTCAACAATCTCAGGGTAAAGCTCATTTTCCGGAGTGAAATATGGTATCTGCCATAAAGATACTTTTAAACCTTGGGCATTCAGGTCTTTTATCATTTGCTCAGGATCTTCAAATCTTGTTTCTGAAAATTTATAGTTGCATTTCCAATCCTCTTCAAACCAGCCTGTATCAATATGAATTACATCTGCTGGAATTTCATATTTTTTAAGTTTTGCTGCAACATCCCTTACTTCTTCTTCTGAAAAATAAGATATTCTACTCATCCAGTTCCCAAAACTCCATAGCGGCGGCATAGGTGATTTCCCAGTAATTTCTGTATACTCATTCAAAATCTTCTTTGGCTCACCTATAAACATGAAAAAGTCAAATTCCTCGTCACCGGAATATATAACATTATTACTGTCATACGTGTCACCAAAATCGAAAGTCAATGGTGCAGATGTATGTACAAACATCCCATAGCCGTTACTACTCATGAAAAAAGGTACAGGTTTATACATTCCTTTGCTGAGAGCACCCATAGCATCCTTTGTAAATAAATTTACTGTTTGCCCTCTTTTATTTAACCTCGTAAAAGATTCACCTGTTCCATAAATATTCTCGCCTGGTGATAAAGTAAAGCTTGCTGCCAGAATATTTCTTCTGTTTCCTGCACTGTTTATAAAAGAAAAAGGAATTGGTGTATCATTTTTCAATGAAGTTGTATCAACTATATTTTGCGTTGATGTTAAAACCTTTCCCTCTCTATCTTGTAAAGTAATTCTCCAAGGATTGAAATTTATAATTAGCTTCCCTGCCACACTCTCATATTGAACTCCACCCTCAAATGACTTAACTTCCCAACCACATTCTTCTGGTTGCTTTGCATTCAATTTTTCAATCATTAATGATTTTTTGTTTTTTAATTCATTTTCTCTTGTAGATATACGAACCCTGAATGTATAGGGTGTGTAAAATTCTATTTTAAAGGAAGCCTCAGGTTCTGTTACATAAGCTTTCGGGAAAATCCATTGTTTTTCTTCTCTTGCAAACGGAAATTCAACTTGATTAAAAGAGAACCTTTTCTTTCTTCTATATGACTCCCATTTTATATTTCCTGTTAAATTTTCAGCAGAAAAGTCTGTAACATTTGATGCCATATAATAGGAATTCTCTGTATTTATAAATTCCCCGGAATAATCAATTTCCTGATTTAAATGGTTCATTTGAACAATAACCTCCTTATTTGACTGAGCCAGCTGCCAGCCCCTTCACTAAATACTTTTGTAAAGCGACAAACAAAATTATTACAGGTATTACTGCAATGGTTCCAAATGCCATAAGATAATTATATTCTGTTCCGTAACGTCCAATAGCGTTATATATTCCCGCTGTTAAAGGCCATAATTCTTGGTCTCTGATAAACGTTAAACTGGAGATTAGATCTCCCCAGGCAAATAAAAATGATATTGCCGCACAAACTAATATACCTGGCATTACAACCGGGATCATAACTCTGATAAAGGCAGTAAATCTATTACAGCCATCTAATAATGCCGCTTCTTCCAGTGCTTTAGGAGCACTTAGGAAATAAGGTCGTAATAATAAAATAGAGAATGCAATCCCCCCTGTTGAGGTTGCAAGAATAGGTGCAATATAAGTATTAAGAATCCCTAAATTCTTGAACAGGATGAACAAGGGTGCCAGACTTACTGTAGTTGGCATCATTTGTGTAATTAAAAAGAATAATAATATTAATTTCGCCCCTTTAACCCTGAATCTCGCAAGGGCATATGCTGCTGGAATTGAAACAATGATTACAATTATCATAGAAGAAATCGCAATAATAAAACTGTTCAAAGTCATCTGCCCTAGTCCTGAACCAAACTGGTCTATATAACTATTGAACTGAAAATCTTTTGGTATCAAAGTAGGAACAGCCTGGAAAATTTCACTTTGGGACTTAAAAGAAGTAATAATCATCCAATATATAGGTGATAGATAAATTATTACGATTATCAACCCGATAATATTTAGTAGCCACCCGTTATGTTTAATACTTTTCCTGATCATTCTATCACCTCATCATCTCTGGTCATTTTAATATAGAAGAATGCAATGACTAAAAGTATTAGGAAAAGAACATTGGCTACTGATGCTCCTAAACCAAAATTAAAATGGTCAAATGAATATCTGTACGACAGAGTTGATAGTACTTCTGTAGAGTTGGCAGGTCCCCCATTTGTCATCACGAATACTAAATCAAAAACTTTGAACGTATAAATCATCCCGAGCATCAACACAATTAATAAAACTGGTCTCAACATAGGAAGAGTAATTTTTACAAATCGTTGGAACCAATTTGCCCCATCAATTTGTGCACTTTCAAATACCTCTTTTAGAAGACTATTAATTCCTGTTGCGATTAGCAGCATATTAAAAGGTATTCCTATCCACACATTTGTGAGGATCAAGCCCCAAAGTGCATAATTTGTATCACTGAGCCATGCAATTGGTTCACTGAGGATTCCTAATTCCATTGGAAGATAATTCAGTACCCCTACACTGGGACTTAGCATAAATTGGAATAATAATGCCGCCACTGTTAAAGGCACTAACCAGGTTACCATCATCAAGCCCCTAAGATATGAAGCAAGTTTAAAATTCAGACTAAAGAACAGTGCAAGCGCGAACCCTATTACAAATTGAAGGATTATACTAGCCACCGAATAGTAAACTGTTTGCCACAATGCTTTCATAAATAATTCATCACTAAATATCTGCTTATAATGATCCAGCCCAATAAAGGACTTCGCACCACTACCTAGGTTCATCAGCGTAACGTCCTGAAAACTTAAAATGATATTATAAACTATTGGATATCCAACTAAGGTAGCCATAACGGCTACTGCAGGTAAAATAAACAAATAACCAATAGTGTTTCCTTTGAATCTCATTGTTGTAGACCTCCTTGCAAACTTAAAAATAGTTTTGTTTTAAATCTGCAGTGTCAATATTTATTGATTACAAGACAGTAACCTATTTTTTTATTATCAGAGGTACATGTCGCTTATTTCACTAATTAATTAAAACCTAATTTATTTTTCGAGAAGATCAGTGACCTGATTAGCTGCTTCTTCTGCTGCCTTTTCAGGTGTAAGCGACCCAGTAAGTGCATTTTGAACACTATTTTGAATGGTTTCAGCTATTTTATTCCATTCAGGATGCGGTCCGCGAGGCTGAGCCTTTTCTACTGCTTCTAAAAATACACTTAAATGTGCATCCTTTTCCCAGTGATCATTTGATTCAGCAACATCGGTTCTTGATGGGAATTGTCCGCTTTCAACAGTAAATTTTTCCATTTGTTCAGCTTCGGTCATCCATTTCACAAATTCCCAAGCTGCATCTTCACTATCTCCTTTAGGAACAGCGAAGTTCTCCCCGCCTAGAACAGAGGCAAATTTCTCATCTTTAGGCAACAGGGCAATACCAAAATTCAAATCTGGGCTCTGTTCCTCTAAACTGCTTATTTGCCAGGGGCCATTAACCATCATTGCTGCGTTTCCTGCGGAGAATTGATTTAATACATCGCCCTGACCCCAGTTCAACATCTCACTATTCATTGAACCGTCTTCTATCAACCCTGCTAAAAATTCAAAAGCCTCTGCTGCTTCTGGACTATCTAACTTGTCATAATTTGCTCCCGTTGACAAAAGAAAAGGTAAGAAGTGGAATAGTCCTTCAGGGCCACTGGTACCTGCCATAGCAAAACCGAAAGTAGATCCCTGCGTTAGTTTTGTTGATTCTTCTTTTAATTCCTCCCAGGTTTCAGGAGGATTATCAATTCCATTTTCTTTAAAAATGTCTTTATTATAAAACATAGCTAAAGCATTACTGTAAAAAGGAACGCCAAAATTTTTACCTTCATAAACAGTAGAATCCCATGGACCTTCAAGGAAATTTTCTTTTTCTCCCCACTCGTCGATTTCATCTGTAAGATCAGCCAAAACTCCCATCGACGCATAACGGGCATGATCCGGATTATCCAGAATCAAGATATCAGGAAGACTATCTCCTGCCACGGCTGTAGATAATTGCTGATGGTAATCACCATGCGGAATATACTCATGCTTCACATTTTTCCCATCATGGGATTCATTATAATCATCTATCATCTCTTCCAGTAATTCTCCATCCGGGTTAGTAGGTGAAATATATGACCAGAAGATAAGTTCTTCATTACTGGCACCTCCATTTTCATTGGAGCCACATGCAGAAAGCGCTATCAAAGACAGCAAAAAAAAGATACTTAAGATTTTTTTCATTTTTTTTCCTCCTTTTCTAATTATCAATATATTAGCATAAAAACTTAGTTCAGACAATACACAAACTAAGTTTGTTTTAAAAAAATATTTAGGTTATTATTAATATATATCACTTTTAATTGGGGCTGATAACATGTCTGTAACAGGGGATGCAATGTATATTAAAAAAATGAATAAAGCCTTGGTATTAAATACCATACGTAATAACACGCCTATTTCACGAGCAAAAGTTTCAAAAATAACTGGTTTAAATAAGGGGACTGTTTCTAATTTGGTATCTGAGTTAATCCATAATGATTTAGTTTATGAAACAGGTACAGGAAAATCCAGTGGTGGACGCCGCCCTATCATGCTAATGTTTAATGAGCGATGTGGATATGCAATTGGTATTGACATTGGGGTGAATTATATATTTGGCTTACTGACTGATCTTTCCGGTAAAATTATTACAAAAAAAGAAATATCTTTAAGTGTTACCGACTACCAATCCGTTAAAGAAAACATTTATACAGTGATTGACTTCTTAATCAACCAAACACCTTCCTCTACCTATAATATTATTGGAATTGGTGTCAGTGTTCCAGCCATCGTAAGCAACGAAGGTTTTGTGTTATTTGCCCCAAACTTAAACTGGACAAACATTAATTTGAAACATGATCTTCAACAAAAATATTCACTGAACGTTACTGTAGAGAACGAAGCAAACGCTGGAGCTTATGGCGAACTTAAATTCGGAAACAAGAATCATGTAGAAACTATGATATTTATCAGTGCAGGTATGGGAATAGGAAGCGGCATTATAATTAATGATACTCTTTATAAAGGTATCAACGGATTTTCAGGCGAGGTAGGACACGTGAGTATAGAAAACAATGGGATCGTCTGTACGTGTGGGAAAAAAGGCTGTTGGGAACTTTATGCATCTGAAAAAGCTATTTTAAATAAGACCAAAGAAGTATATCAAAAAGAAATCTCCTTTTTAGAATTAGTCGAAAAAGCGAAGAAGCAAGATCAAAAAGCAATTCACATTTTTAATGAAATTGGCAAACAGCTTGGTATTGGGATATCCAATGTAATCAATATTTTTAATCCTGATAGTGTAGTTATCGGAAATAGGATCGCTTCCAGCAAAACTTGGATTGAAGATTCACTAAAGGAAACTATAAAATCAAGAACATTGCCATTCCACCAAAAAGAAGTCGAGATACGAATTTCCAATTTAGGTCCATACAGCATTCCACTGGGGGTTTCTTATATAATGATTGAGGATTTTCTAAAAAAGTAAAAATAATTATTGACGTAGCGGGGGTCTGTGAGCTTACCCCTCTCAAGTAGACATGAAAATTATGGAGGGCATGCAGCTGTTATTGCCCTACTAAATTCTTGTGGTGTCATCCCATTAAGTTTCTTTTGTCTTCGTTTCGTATTATAAAATTTAATATATTTATCTATTACTTTATGAATTTCAGCTTTCGTTTGTAATTTCATCACTCTCATAGATTCTTCTTTAAGCTTTCCAAAGAAGCTCTCTATTAAGGCAATATCCCAACAGTTTGCTTTTCTAGACATACTCTTGATCATTTGATATTCTTCTAACTGATTAGTGTATTTGTGAGATGTATATTGATGACCTTTATCACTATGTATTAGGGTGTTTTTACATCTCTCTTTTTTTTGAGTTTCTTTAATGTATCAATAACCACCTTATTATCATTCACTTCACTTATTTGATAAGCTACTGCCTCTTTTGTACACACATCTAGAATCGTAGAAAGATATAATCTCGTACGATTTCCAGTTAAATAGGTGATATCTGTAACATATTTATCATCTGGCTTATCAGCGGTGAAATTGCGTTGTAATACGTTCTCTGCAACTTGTTCTTCGTACTTAAACTTCCTTTTCTTTTTAAAGATTTTTGCTTGTATGAATAATTCGTTCTTTAATCAACACGTTTGTGATTCACAGCTTTATTGTACCTCGCATTCAATTCCATAGTTAGCCGTGGGCAACCATAAATATGATTGACCTCTTTGTCGATCGATATGTGTATTTGCTTTAACTCCTCATCTTCCAACTCTTTTGGTGTTAATGGCCGTGTTTGACGTTTTCTCCACTTATAAAAGCTACTTCGGTTTAAATCCGTAACTATACATAAATGTGTGACTGGGTACTTAGACGACAATTCCTGTATAATTTCATAATTAATCTGTTGATTTATTTGCATTCCTCCTTCCGTAACGCTACCAACTTTTTTAAATAAGCATTCTCAGCGCCTCCAGAAAAGCAATGCGCTCTTGCGCATCTTTGGGATTATCCCAGTTCTCTATAGATAAGATGGAAGTGGGCTTCTGTACTTTCTTTTTAGACGAACCTTAGACTCTGGTTTCTTAGGTAGAAATGCTTGCTCACCTTCTTCCTCCTTCGTTTTTAACCCATAGTCGAACGGATTCATCTGAAGAAACATTAAATTCTCTAGCAACACTCAAATACCCCAAACTTGGATGATCAAAGTAATATTTTACAACTTCTCTTTAAACTCTTTTGTATATCTTTTACCGCTCATTTTGTATACTCCCCTAACACTCCCGCATATCTGGTGTCTACTATAAGGGGATAATATCACAGGCACCCGCATTTGAAACTTTCAAAAAAAGATTTACAAGTTAGTCACATTACACTTCGATGCTCTATAGGAAACTTTCACCCAAGATACTACCACCAGCCGTTCTTCTCCTTCGCATACAAATAGCTAGCTATACTGTTTAGCCTTGTTTGAGGTAGCATTTCTTCCGTATTTATTTTTGCATAAGCGTTTTCTAATACATCGAGTATACTTTTATCATATACACCCAAAAAGCCCCATCTTAGCACATCATAGTAATATGGGTTTTCCTCTGAAGGATAATATGCTTTTTCTTCTACTCCTCTTTGATGAATATGCTTTCTCATTTGTAATGGCGAGCTTTCATCGTCTATTATTTTATAGACATTGTTAGCGATCTTCTCAAAGTCTTCTTTTTTAAATACAGAATATCCCACTTCATCATGAAGTAAGAAAATTCCATATACAGTAAGCGCAGCATGACTTATATCTTCCCAGGGTTTTTGAATATTTTGCTCTTCCCAATAACTCCAGTAATATGAATCAAACTCTTCATCATATTTAAATAAAGAATCCTTAAAGTAATTTAGACTTTTCTCAATTCGTTCACCGTAAATATTTCCATCAGTTAACTTATCATACAGACCTGCAGATGCTAGATAAACGCTGATTCTATTTGGTATTGCTATTTTATCTGCTTCTGATACATAATCCTCACCATAAGGGTGTCCTAGATAAAAGCCTTCTGTAGCAGAAAAGTCCACCCACATATTATCCTGATTATGGACAGCAAGCGCCTCACCTGATGCTGCTAAGAAGCGAACAGCTTCTTCTTTATATTGGATAAGGTTATTTGTATAAACTGTGTCAACAAACCTTAGAATAGGTAGCGTGATCATCCCTGTATGGACTGGGTATGTATAGTTAAATTCACCAGAAGTATAGTGTTCCCGATCAGACCAGGCTGGAAGAGATAGACCTTCACCAGTGAAACTTTCTATTCCAAGTTTTTCATCTGTTTTTGATAGGATAAAGTCTATCTGTTGTGTAAGTATATCTAAATATTTTTCATTTTCTGTAACTCTGTACATATCCACTAACGAGTTCGCAACATAGCTCCAACCCCAAGCATAATAAGATGCATTGTAATTTGAATTTTGTTTAGGAAATTGATCAATCGACCATAGTTGCTCATCATATAAATCATTATATAATTCTTCTGTTATAATTTTGGAATCTTGTTGTAATAATAAGTAAAACAACAACCATAAAGAGGCAGAAAGTAAAATTAAGATTTTTTTCATATTATTTTATCCTTTATGTTAGAAGGTATACAAGCAATATTAATTTCATGGAATTACAGTAATTTATAAAGCAACAACCCATTTATGTCTTATATTAGTAGTAGTTAGTCAATTATCACCACTTTAAATTTAATAATTCCTCTAAGCCACAGTAGAAAATTCTTTTCTCCTAATGATTATATTAAAACAAATAAGTGCAAAGTTTGCATTACTTCTTACAAACTTGCACTTATATTTTCTTTGTAAAACTTACTTAACCTAAGAACTCATTCACAGTCTTAGAAACTTTTTCAACCTCTTCTTCCTTTAAATAAGGGTGCATTGGCAAGGATAGAACAGTATCACATAATTTATTGGTAACTTCAAAATCACTCTCGTTAAAACTCAAATCAGAAAATGCTTCTTGTTTATGCATTGGTTTTACATAATATACCATACTAGGAATTCCTTGTTCTTTTAAATAGCTTTGCAAACCATCTCGTTGTTCTTTAGAGTCTAGCTGTATTGTATATTGTGCTAAACTAGAATAATAACCATTTGGAATCACTGGCTTTACTACACAATCTGCTAGCTTATTGTTGTACAATTCATATACTCGATTAACATCATCTAACTCATGTTCTCTAAAGGCTCTAAGCTTAATCTTCAATATTGCTGCTTGTATTGTATCTAGTCTTGAATTTACTCCAATTCGAACATTATCATATTTATTTTCGCCTTTTCCGTGAATTTTTAAAGAGGTTAACAATGCTGCTAATTCATCATCGTTCGTAAAAATGGCTCCACCATCACCAAAGCATCCTAATGGCTTAGCTGGGAAGAAAGAGGTTGTTGCAGCATCTCCAAAGCTACATGCCATTTTTCCATCAATATTTCCTCCAAATCCTTGAGCCCCATCTTCAAGAACTAATACATTATATTTTTTAGCTACTTTTTCAATTTCTTGATAGTTTGCTGGTAATCCGAATAGATCCACAGGAATAATCACTTTTGGAGATAATTTCCCTTCTTCGATCGTCTTTTGGATAGCTTTGTCAAGTTTATTAGTATCAATATTAAAAGTGGTTTCCTCTACATCAACAAATACAGGTGTTGCACCATTTAAGGAAATAACTTCGCCAGTTGAAAAGAAAGTAAAATCAGGTACGAATACAGCGTCGCCTTCTTTTACATCCCAAGCCATCAGTACTAAGGAAAGCGCATCTGTACCATTTCCACAAGAAATACAATGTTTTACACCTACGTAAGCAGCTAATTCTTCCTCAAGCTCTTTCACTATTGGACCACCAATAAAACTGGCATTATTCATTACTTCTTGAACTGCTAAGTCAATTTCATCTTTATATGTAGTATACTGCGTTTTTAAATCTCTGAATTGCATATTAGACCCTCCGTGCTGTTATTAAGATATTACTTGCAAATTTAATTTAACTACTTACCTTAAATGTTAACATGAAACTTTGAAAATTATATTCTTATTTTTTATACATAATGGCCTATGTATACTTCCTTCATATTATTATTCTATATAATTTAGGAAGGGAGAGGTAATTAAAATATTTTATTAGGTTTTAGCTAAATAGCTATATTACATTGAATCTATGATGTTATACCGATCCTTTCCCCCTAATAACCTGTACTACAGTCTTAAAAAACACTTTTATATCAATCCACAAGCTAAAATTATCCACATAATACAAATCATATTCAATTTTCTTCCCATGCTCCATATCACTTCGTCCATTTACCTGTGCCCATCCAGTAATACCTGGTTTAACCTCTAATCTTCTTTTCTGATTTTTATTATAACAACTTGATATAGCTATAATTTCTGGACGTGGACCAATTATACTCATATCACCTTTAAAAACATTATAAAACTGCGGTAATTCGTCTAAACTATACTTTCTTATAAAGCTACCTACCTTTGTGATATTTGGATTGCTCTCAGAACGCGTTTTGAATACGAAATCATCTGGCACACCATTTCTCCAGTTATACTCACTATGAGAATTAGATGGTACAGGGACTTGGTTATTTTTCATGGAGCGAAACTTATACATCTCAAATACTCTATCATTTAGTCCACTTCTTTTTTGCCTAAAAAAAACTGGTCGTCCATCTTCCTTTACAATTAGAATTGTTAATACTAGAAAGATTGGCAAAAGGATTAGCATTGCAATCATGCTAAGGATTATGTCAAAAGTTCTCTTAATAATACCTTGAAATGGCTTTTTCGATTTCATGTATTCTGTTTCTGTCTGTTTCACTGAGCTGCTCACTCGCCTTTACTCCTCCCCTACCATCTGCAATACCGATCACTTGGTTTGGTTGTTTTATATTATCCACAATTACAGTACCCTCAGAGCCAATATAACCTCCAGAGGCCACTTTTACCCCCTGAATTTGAGCTTGACCAAATATTTCATTAAAAAAGCCTATTGTATAATCATGAGTGGATAGCATTTGATATGGCAGAGCTATTCTTGTATCAAGTCTAGTGATGTTAATTTTTTTATTTAACATCTGTTGAATGAAATCTTTACTAAAGTTATTAATTCCGCCATCAATGATAAGTGTATGCTTACCAATATGCGGTATTAGGGATTCTTCTTCAGTAAATTGTCCTGACAAAAACGATATGATTACATCTACATTTTCATGTCCCTGCAATAGAGAAAACGATTGTAACGGATAATTATACTTTGGAAGAATGAAATTTAGAGCATTAATTACTACTTGCTCTTTTGGTATCTTTCTGCCCTTGATATATACTTGTGCTTGTCTCTCTGCAATTCTAATTGCAATTTTACTTGCCAGATTACCTGTACCTATTACTACTACCTTTTTGTTTGCCAGATCATCTTTATAATAGTTGCGAATTAATAGGTCACATGATTCTAGTGTAATATCATTTGGTTTAACATTTACTATTCGTGACTCTTTAACAATAATTCTAGCAATTTTATATAAATTTATATTTTGTTTTTGTTCTACGTCTATGTATATATAATCAACCTTACCATCAAAAAAGGAAAGTGTCTCCTTTAAATATTCTTCATTATTAATCATAAAACAAGACATAGCCAAATTTGAAATTATACGTCTAGGGAGAATACGAAAGTCTAATGCATGTTTAGCCGTCGTACTAATAGTAATTGATTTCATTTTATAACTATTCAAATAATCTAATTCATCTATTAACAACTTTTCAATGTCCATATAAAACACCCTTAAACATAATTTAATATAAAAGACTTGAAATTATTTAACTAACTTTTCTGCATCTTCCAACATAATTCGTTCTAAATTGTTAGCTAATAATTCCCAGTCATGGTTTTCATGCACATATTTATAGCCATTCTCTCCCATTATATGTAACTCTTCTAAATTAACATTTCTTAAAAAGTTAACTAAGTTATGAACAAATTCTTTTTTAAATACTTTTCCCGCTTTATATTTTTCAACAGGGGTGTCATCTAAGTCACACATTAATAATACAGGTAATGATGCAGCCATATAATCATAAAGTTTATTTGGACTAATTCCCCATTTAAACACTGGAGACTCTTTTAATGGAAGTAGGCCAATATTTGTTTTTTTTAAAATTACTGGTATATATTCTTTTGGGAGTGGATCAAAGAATGTAACATTATCTATTTTTTCTTTTTCTTTTCGTTTTATTAAATGTTGTTTTTGAGGACCACCGCCAACAAAAATAAAATGGACTTGTGGATTAGCGTTCATAATTAATTTTGCTGCGTCCAAAACTGTATCTATATTATTTGCTAAACCTAGTGTTCCAGTATATGCGACAATTATTTTATCTTCTAAATCGCTAAGTTTTTTCGTAATATCCTTTGGCAGTTCAGTAATTTTATCAAATCTAGTAAAATCTACTCCGTTTGGTAAATAAACTACTTTGTTTTTAGTAATTCCTCTACTCTCTACATAATTGATTGCTTTATCAAAGAGTAAAATAATGCGTTGTGAATTTTTATATAAGTATTTTTCTAACCTACTTAAAACAATAATTGCTGGATTTTTAGGAGACATCTTTCCTAAATCTATTAATGATTGTGGCCATAAATCTCTTTCTTCAAAATAGAATAAAGCTTTTTTCCTCTTAGCTATTAGGTATCCAACATAGGCCGCAAGCGGATGAGCGAGTGATCCTAACACTATATCAGGATTATCCTTTCTCTTTTCACCATATAAATATGCTTTTATTGTATAATTAAGCATATTTATTACCCTACGCCAATTATTGTTTTGGTAAGGAAACGTTTTTAACCAAACAAATTTTACACCTTCATAATCTTTTTCAGTGTATTTTTCTGAGGAATCTTTTAAATGCTCCTCTTTTAATGCCTGATGATTAAAAGAGGAAGCAAAAATAGTTACATTATGACCTTTCTTAATTAAATACTTAGCTAGATCGAAATGTCTTGTAATACCATTGGAATTCGGACCTACTGCATAATGATTGTATATCCATATATTCACTTAAATCTACCTTTCTTGATTGCGCAGCAATTGATTGTCATCAACATATTTAAATTTCTTTGCAGGTGAACCTAAAACAAGTTCTTCACTTTCTACATTTCTAGTCACAACACTTGCAGCTCCAACAGCACCATCTTCTTTAATGATTTTTCCTGGTAAGATTGTTGCGTTTGCTCCAATTCTGCCTCCTGTTTTAACAGTTACACCTCTAAATTGACTAAATCGTTCTTTACTTCTTCCCATGTAATTATCATTAGTAGTTACTGCACAAGGCGCTACAAATACATAGTCGCCAAGTTCCGAATACGCAGTAATATAACAGTTCGTTTCTAATTTACACCTTTTGCCTACATTACAATCATTCTCAACTGCTACTCCTCGTCCAATTATTGTATATTCTCCAATAGTTACACGCTCCCGGACAGTAGCAAGATCAGCAATAAATACATTATCTTCAATATTACAATTAGCATAGATTACAGAAGAAGTTCCAATAGTAACTTCGGAACCAATTTTGGCTGCAGGTAGTTGATTCGTTTTAGGGAGAATTGAAGCTTTTGCTCTTATTGGTTGTTTTCCAATCACTGCATTATCTTGTATTATTACATTGTTTCCTATTACAGTTCCAGCATAAATAATAACATTATGTCCTACAACTACATTGTCGCCAAATATTACATCTTCTTCTATAATTACATTTTCTCCAATTTGAGGTTTATCCATTATTGTCCTCCTAGTTCTTCCCAGAGAAATACTCTTTTATAATTTGGACTATTTTTTCACTAGCTTTTCCATCACCATATAAGTTCTCTTCATAATCCTTTTCTTCAAAAGAATTAATTAAATCTACTAAATTATCATTTAGTGGATTTACTAATTGATTCCAACCAATCTCTACGGTCTCTATCCACTCAGTTTCATCTCTTAATGTAAAACAAGGCACTTTTGCAAAGTAAGCCTCTTTCTGTACGCCTCCAGAATCGGTTACTATTGCAGTAGCATGTTTTTCTAGCAGTAACATTTCTAAGTATGATATGGGCTCAGATAAAACTATATTGGATGCATTTTCAAGCTTTTCAAGCAAGCTATAATCTTTTAATTTGTTCTTTGTTCTAGGATGTAAAGGTAAAAATACTTTATGGTCTATTGATATTAGTGCATTTACAATAGCTCTCATTCTCTCCAAGTTATCAGTGTTCTCAGCGCGATGAATTGTACCTAAAATGAAATCTTTCGATGTCAATTGAAAATCAGTCAATGAATGATTTTCTTCTGCTATGTCCATATTATATAAAACAGCATCATACATAACGTCCCCAATTTGATGAACACCATCTGTAATGCTTTCTTTTTTTAGATTTTCAACAGCAAGATTAGTCGGAGCAAATAATAATTCAGATACATGGTCTGTCATAACTCGATTTATTTCTTCTGGCATTCTTTTATTATAGCTTCTAAGACCTGCCTCAATATGGATTACAGGGATATGTAACTTACTAGCAACAAGTGCCCCGGCTAATGTAGAATTTGTATCTCCATACACTATAATAGCATCCGGTTTTTCCTTTTCTATCACTTCTTCAACTTTAATCATCATGGTACCAGTTTGTTTACCATGAGGCATTGAACCAACACCTAAATCATAATCAGGTTTTGGTATTTGAAGCTGTTCGAAAAAAACACCAGCCATATTATAATCATAATGTTGTCCTGTATTAATTAGTACTTCATTAAAATGTTTTCTTAACTCTCTAGATACAGCTGCAACTTTCACTAATTGAGGACGAGTACCTGCAATTGTTAATAATTTCAAAAGATCACCCTTTTTCTATAATTTGTAATTCAAATCCACTCTATTTTCAATATATTTTATTCACAAGTAAAATAAATTTATACAATCTGTATAATTGTAATTGATTTATATCCTATATACTTAAAATCTAATAAAGTATCATACTTAATTTATGATAAGAACAACTTTGAATTACAAAAGTTGGTTTCTTTATTGAATTATAGTAATAAATTTGATTGAAAAATCTGTTTTCAATTAATCTTTATTATTTATTTTTCACCAATTTTCTTTTCCAAACTCCTATACATTTTAATTAATTTTTCACTTTCAACTTCCCAATTATATTTATCTTCGACTGCCTGCCTACCATTCCTTCCCATTTCAGCAGCTTTATTTGGGTTTTCAATTAACCATTTTATTGCATCTGCGATTTCTGCTGGTCTTGTAGGATTAACACAAATACCGCAATTATTAACTTCAACGATTTCTTTCCATAAAGGAAAATTAGATGCAATAACTGGTATACCTGCTGACATGTATTCGAACATCTTATTTGGTTGTGCATTAACATGATTAGGTTCTGGCAAATATAGAACTAGACCTGCAATAGATTCATTTAACAATGAATTTACTTCTTCTCTACTAAGTAGCCCAACATAATTTATTTTCGATTGTTTAATTTCATTCTCTAATTCGCTAGAGGAGGTTGGTCCGGCAAGTACAATATCACCTTCAACCAAGGTTGACGCTTTTATGATACTATGAATACCTCTAATAGTATTAATTCCTCCTACATAACAAACTTGTCTATTTTTTGATTCTGTTTTGTCTGTGCTAACAAGTTCATTAAGTAGAGGGTAATTATTTATATCAATAGTATTCTTATTTTTTTTAAGAAACCTATTTGCAATATGAGGTGTTGCACCAACTACAAAATCAAATTTCTTCGCCTGCTTATTTTCATATAATTCAAATAAAGTAGAAACTATCTTTCTTAGCCATTTTGGTATCCAATATTTCGACATGATAGCCCGGGGCATATCTTCATGAACGTCATATATCACTTTTCTTCCGGATTTTTTTAGTTTTAATGCAATAGGTATTAGTTCTGGGTCATGAATATGATAAATATCCGCATTTACTTTTATTGACTTTTCATAAACTAAACTAGTTGTGTGTGTCATTCTTTTCAGACGGTTTACACTCCCAATATTTATACCGTGTATTTTTACTTTGTTTTTAGCATATGACTTTTCAAAAGGCACAATATAATTCGTATCAATTCCCTTCACGGCTAATGTACTACATTCTTTAATAAAAATTCGAATATCTTCTGGACTATGTAATGATGTTAAATGACATATTTTCATAATAATTACCTCTGAGCAGGATTTTTTAATCGAAAGTAGCTTTTTCCAATAAGAGCATGAATTCTATTTAAAGGAGAATTCATATACCCTTCCCATCTATTTGAAACGTCTAATAACTTTTTACTACCTACCTCATTAGAAATATACTTTAGCTGTGAGACTTGTAGTGAATGATAGCTAATGGTACAGTAATTTCTTATCTTAGTATTTTCATTGGATAAATCATAAGTTGACCAATTACTAAATTCCCATCTACCTATATTTCTTTCGATACTTCCTATAGCTTTACTGAGTAAGGAGTTTACTCTTTCAAATTTACTATGATCTTCAGGTAATATCTTTCTTAATTCAATTATTCCAATCAAAGAGTAAAGAAAACCATTTAGTACGTGTACTGCATCTTTGACGGGGTATTCCTCGAAAAAAATATCATTTTTATTTAGTAAGCTTAGTACTCCTCCACCAAGAGTTGACTTTTCAAATGGTGATAAAGCAAGTATTGCTATGTCTAGGTACTTAGGATCCTTTGTTAAAAAATAACCTCTTGTTAATATGCTAATTGCCTCCCCTTGAGCCATACAAGAAATCCAAGGAGACGATAACTCTTCCCAATCAAAATAATAATACCATTTACCTTCCTCATGGTTTTTTTCAAACCAACCTAACACCTTTTTGTATTCTTCTAAATTATAGTTGTTATTACCAAGTTGATATCTATTCCAATGACTTAATCCATAGGCAGCTACCCTTGTTGGGTTATATTTTGAACCTACTGATTTATATTCCTTTAAAGGTACTCCCATCTTGTCTTTAGGATGATAGTATATCAACTCATTGTCGAGAGTGAAATCTAAGTCTATAGGATACATAAAATTTTCTCCAGGGTTAATAAAAGTGTATTCTTTCTTACCTGAAAGAAATTTTTGAACGTCTTGAAATATCTTCTTGCTAACCATGTTCCACCACCTTATTATATAATTCTATTAGTTTTATTTCTTCAGTTTCCCAATTTAAACTTTTTGCTACTCTTTTTGAGTTAGCTTTATATTCAAAAATAATATCTGGGTTATTAACTAAATATGATAGTTTATTTATCAAATCTTCCTCATCTCTATCTTTAAAGGTAAGACCAATTTTGTTTTCGTGCACTACTTTCTTCATTTCTTTTAGATCAGTCATTAATAATGCTAATCCCGCTTGAATATATTCAAACAGTTTATTTGGCATGCAATATTGATGGCTTAAACTTTCACCTTTAATAGCATGAACACCAATATCTGCCTGGGAAGCTAGTGATATTACTTCTACTGGATGAACCGGAGGAATAAAGTGAATATTTCTTTCAAATCCTTCTAAATCGTATTTACTTTTCAACCAATTAGGAATATCTTCGTTTCCTATTAATAACAAATGCAGTTTTGGATTATTTAATTTTATAAAAGCATTTAAGATTAAGTCAAAACCACGAGTAGGAAGAATACCTCCAACATATGTAATTATTACTGAATCTTCACTAATATTAAATTTCTCTCTTACATTTATTAATGGCGTTTGATTTTCATTATTTAAGTAAGGAGAATTAAGAATAACTGCAGGACGGTCTTCGTTGACTCTCTTATGAATTAAATCAGCAATCCCTTCTGATACTGTAATTATCCTATCGCTTTTTTTCGCTAAAAAATATTCAACCTTGTTAAAGATAGAATTCAGTGCACTTGGAAACTCCTTAGTCATATTCGAATCTTCTCTAAATTCGTGTGAGTCATAAATTAACTTACACTTAAATTTGAGTTTAGTAAGATAGCCAATTGGAAGTGCTTGAAAATCATGTACGTGTATAACATCTGGTTCTAAAGTTTTCACCAATTTTAAACTCTTATAAAGAATTTCTAAATACTTAAAAGGCAGCATAATTTTACTTTTAAATTTCCGACTCTTAATATTTAAACGATAAACTGTAACCCCACTCATTATTTCTGTATTTTTTTTACTATTTGACTTATCATTAATTGCTATTACTGCTACATCATAATTATTTTCTTTCAAAGAAATAACTTCTTTCAAAATCCTAAAATCAGGATTAAACTCATTTAAAACAATGTGAATAACTCTATACATTTAACCTTCTCCTTGTTCAAATAATTTAAATATAAAAATTCAGTAAACAAAAGTTTCTATACTGATGCCCCTCTTTTTCTTGAATTTTGCTGTAACAGTAGAAACCCAACTATTAATACGACCGCAATTATATCAATATTTATGATAAAACTACTTAAACCAGTTAAAGCTAGTTTATGGAACTCTATTATTAGCCAAGTATTTAACGCAATTGTGATTGAGTTATTAGAAAGCCTAGAAACAAAGTATTGAATTGAATATAATAATATTCCAACTACAAATGAACTAATAACTACTGCAAAAAATCCAAAGTTAGCGTACATTTCTCCCCAAAAAACTGTCGGTGCAGATCCCACTATTCCTTGCCCTGTTAACCCTGAATTAATATAGTTTGCAACGAAAGCTTTAAGGTTAAATGGATCCCACGGGAAAATTCCCCCAGGATTAGGAAATGAAGATCCAAGAAGATAACCAATCTCATTAGGAAAAATATCTATGTAAAAATATGCTGGAGTTAGTTGTCCAGATGTAGTCCTGTTAAAAATCATACTAAAGATTTCTGCATTTGTTCTATTTTCTAATCCCATGAAGTACTTAAACATGAAAAAGAGAATCACAATAATTAAAAAACCAAGAGAAATTAATTGTATCAAAGAAACCCTTTTTCTTTTTGTAATTAAATAAGTAAATAAAAGACCAAAAATCAACCATATAAAAGGTGCTTTATGCGTTGGAACGATAGCTGCAAATGAAGCTATTAGAAAAACCATCCAAAATATTAACTGATTCTTCAGGTTTTTATTAATTAAAAGCTCGGCAAATGTAAGGTAAGTTAACAGAGTTAGTATTGTGGAAAAAAATAATGTATACCAGTGATAGTCTCCACTAAAATCATTTGTTGCTAAACTCCTTAAAACTTGCAAATTTGCCTCAGAAGACCCCTTTAAAAATTCAACTATAGGTATAGCTGGTAGCTTACTTAAGTAAACTATAAAAACAATTAAACTAACACCGAATAATAGGAATATAGATCCTTTAGTGGAAAAACCTAAAGTTTGTATTTCGAAACTACTTTTATTAATATCCCGCATCCCTAATACCTTATTACTAAAAATAAAGCCAATAATAACAAGGTATAGAGAAAGACTACAATAAAACCATAACCTAAGAACCTTATAAGGATTATTTATCCCAATTAGTATTCTATAATCATCCATTCCAAAGAACAAAGACAAGAGTCCTATATAACTAAACAGGAGATAACCCAGGAAGAAGATACTAGTTATACTTGGCTTTAATAAATCAATAGCTGATAACTTTACTAAGAGGAAAAAAAATAGCAAAGTTAATAAAAATAATGTTACAAATAATATAGATAACATATAAATTCCTCACTAGTATTATTTTCAAAACTTCACTACAAATCGCTAGTTTTGTTTCTAGCAATATAATAATTGATAATAATTATAATTAAATAATGCATTCCCAAAAACACACTATATAATAACAAGTAATTAGTTATTGATAGATTGTAAAAATACGCTAATACAAAAGCTAAAATTGAAAATACCAATAACGATAATTGCCATAACAGGTCCACAATTTGCTTTCCAAAAATTATTGATATTAAGGTTAATGGTGATGCTATAAACCTCAATAAAAATAAAGGTATTAGATATTTGGCATAAGTTCCAGCTACTCTCCATTCTTCACTAAAAACAAACACAATAATCTCTTCTATGAATAAATATAGGAACGTGAATATTGGTATCGATATGACCAACATCTTTATAAGTGTAGAAATATACACTTTTTTAGCATTTCCTATTTCATTTCTTTCTTGGCTAGCTTGTTGAAAAAAAACTTGACCCACTGACTGACCTATTATAGTACTCGGTAAACCAATTGTCCTTTGTACAAGGGAGTAATACCCCACTGCACTTGCTGTATATAAAATAGAAATAAATATATTAATAGTTTGCCTAGTTAATACACTAAAAAGAGTACCCCAAACTGTTAATAGTGGAAACTTTTTATATTCCCAAGCTAATTTTTTCATCTTTTTAAAATTTATATTACTAATTAGTTTTTTATCTGTAAGAATATTTTTTGCCAAAGTAAAATTTGTAAACATATGAGATACAATCTGACCAATTATTAACCCACTCGCACCTGCTTTTATAAATCCAAAGAATATTTGAACCGTTACTAAAGAAGTAGATTTTATAATTTTCACCTTCGATATCAGTCCAAAATTTTTATATTTTGTATTTAGATAGTTAAGTGCATTAAATAACCCACTAAAGAAAATAACAACAGGAATAAAATAGAGCCAGAATTTAATTTCCTCATTCCCCAGTAAAATAAGTATCTCGTTTTGGAAGATAAGAATTAGCAATAACAATAAAACACTAAGACTGAGTGATACCGATATTGATAAGGCAACTAAATTAATTGAATCTCTTTTATCTTTTGGTATTACTATAGCAAGTTCATATCTTCCGTTAGCAATCGTTCCAAATATTCCTGTTATAGCAAGAAAAATAGCTACGACACCAAAATCTTCTGGTGAGTACAAGCGGGTTAGTATAGGTGAAGTAGCTATCGGGATTGCCTGCGCTATGGAAGCGCCAGTCAATAACTTCATTACGTTACTATTAAATTCATTTTTCTTTTTATTAGCCATCTTGTATTTCACTTATAATCTATAATATTTTTTATTTTTTTCTATATTTTTGTAAGAGTTTCTAGTATCAAAAATAACTTTCGATTTCAACAAAATTTCTTCATAGTCAAATCCACTATGGTCAGTGGCGATTACTACTAAATCAGTATTCTCTAACAAATCTTCGGTTATAACTTGATGTGGATATTCACTCCCATTCTTATATTTAAACTCTCTCACATTTGGATCCACAACAGTCCAATCAGCTCCGCCTTCATCAAGTTTTTCTAATATAGGCAATACTGGTGATTCACGATAATCATCAATATCTTTCTTATAAGCAACACCTAAAACAAGGATTTTAGAACCGTTCAGAGCCTTACCTGTTTTATTTAAAATTTCCATAATACGTGAAACAACATAATGTGGCATTTCATTGTTAATTTCACCAGAAGTTTCTATAAGTTTTGTATGATAATTATATTCACGTGCCTTCCAAGTTAAATACCAGGGATCAATAGGTATACAATGGCCACCTAATCCTGGCCCAGGATAAAATGGCATAAATCCATAAGGTTTTGTAGCAGCTGCATCAATTACCTCCCAAACATCAATACCCATTTTATTACATAAAACTGCCATTTCATTTGCTAGAGCAATGTTAATATTTCGGAAAGTATTCTCATGAATTTTTTCCATCTCAGCTACAGCTGGACTGGAAACTTGATGAATATCGCTTTCTAGTACATTCCCGTACATTGTCGCTGCTACTTTTGTACAATTTTTAGTTACTCCACCAACTACTTTGGGCGTGTTCTTTGTTTTAAATTGTTTGTTACCTGGGTCAACACGTTCTGGTGAATAGGCTAGGAAGAAGTCTTCGCCACATGTTAATCCAGTTTGCTCTAAAATTGGTTTTAATAATTCCTCCGTAGTTCCAGGGTATGTCGTACTCTCTAGAACCACTAGCATACCGTCATGAATGTAATCTGAAATATCATGAGCAGAACTTTCAACATAATTTGTGTTCGGTTGTTTATAAATATCTAAAGGTGTCGGTACACAAATTGCAACCGCATCTACTTCTTTAATAAATGAATAGTCCGTTGTCGCTTTTAGCTTTTTATTTGCTACTAATTCCTTTAGTTCTTCATCAACTACATCTCCAATATAGTTTATTCCTTGATTAACTTCTTCAACTTTTGATTCCTGTACATCAAATCCAATTACATTATAACCAGCTTTTGCTTTTTCAACAGCTAAAGGCAAACCTACATAGCCTAGCCCAACCACACCAATTACAGCTGTTTTATTATTTAGTTTTTCAATTAATTTTTCAGCAAGTTGATTTCCTTTTTCTTTAGTTGTTAACATATTCTTTCTCCTTTTAGTTGGATTGGTTGATTCTTTTTAGCAGATTCATAGAATGAAAGTACTAATTCTAACGATTTTCTACCCTCTTCACCAGAAACAGCCGGTTGTCTGTTTTCCTCAATAGCTTTTACCATATCATCAATAATACATTGATGGCCTGGTATACCAAACGGATCTTCGTTTATTTTTTCTTTAATTTCATTGATTTCATCTTCGTTCATACCTTCGATTTCTAAGTGATCAAAGTAGATTGCATTCTTTCCGCCAATCTTGACAGTACCTTTTTCACCAAAAAGTGTAATTGATTCTTCAAAGTTTTGTCCATAAGCTGTAGTCGAAGCTTCTACTAATCCAAGTGCACCAGATTCAAATCTGATTACACCTGTTGATACATCTTCAGCTTCAATTTTGCGTAATCTTGTTGCTTCCATACTAAAAATTTGTTCAGGTTCACCCATAAACCACAATAATAAGTCTAAATTATGAATTGCTTGGTTCATTAATGCACCACCATCAAACTCCTTAGTACCTCTCCAAAGTGCTTGATCGTAATACTCTTGGTTTCTATTCCAATTTACAATTGCATTGGCATGGCTTATTTTACCTAACAAATTTTGATCCAGTAATTTACGTAACTCTTTTACAACTGGTCTGAAACGATTAGGGTGTACAATAGAAAGCTTTACTTCGTTCCTATCACAAGCTTCGATAATTTTATCTGTTTCTTCTAAAGTCATTGCAATGGGCTTTTCTAAAATGACATGTTTATTTGCATTTGCTACTTTAATAGCTAGTGGAGCATGTAACCCAGTTGGTGTACATACAGATATAACATCTATATCCTCTCTAAGTAACATTTCATCTAAATCTTCATATGCTTCGACACCATACTCCTTAACATAGGGTTCCATTGCGGTAGGGAGTTTGTCACTTACAGCTACTAGATTTGCATTTTCAACATCCTGTATTGCTTTCGCATGTTTCTTGGCTATAAAGCCACATCCAACAATGGCAAAATTCATTTCAACAACTTCTTTCTGTAATAAATTTTAATTATATAGTTTATCATTAATCAACTTTTTACGGCTAACATTTTTCTTTCCGCATAAACAATATTCATAAGTTCATTTTTCAAAGTTTCTTGATCATAACAAGCAAACCTCTCAATCAACTCATCAAGCAGTTCCCTATCAACCTCAACCGTCCGCCCAACATAAATCTTCTCATAAACCGCATCCGGATGCACTTCATCCTCACCCAAAAGCTCCTCATACATCTTCTCCCCAGGCCGTATTCCAGCGAACTCAATCGGAATCTCTTCTTCTGTATATCCAGATAATTTAATAAGGTTTCGAGCCAAATCCACAATCTTCACAGGCTCACCCATATCCAATACGAAAATCTCCCCACCATTCGCCAATGTCCCTGCCTGAATCACAAGCCGCGATGCTTCTGGTATCGTCATAAAGTAACGCGTCATATCCGGATGGGTAACCGTAACAGGTCCACCACGCTCAATCTGCTTTTTAAACAGTGGAATAACACTACCACGGCTTCCAAGCACATTACCAAATCGTACGGCGACAAATTTCGTCTTGCTTCGCTGTGCCATATCCTGAACAACCATTTCTGCAACACGTTTTGTGGCGCCCATCACGTTTGTTGGGTTAACTGCTTTATCTGTCGATACCATCACAAATTTATTCACACCGAAGGCATCGGCAGCTTCTGCCACATTTTTCGTACCGATAATATTGTTTTTTACCGCTTCATGCGGATTATATTCCATTAATGGTACATGCTTATGTGCTGCTGCATGGTAAATGATTTCTGGTTTGTGCTGATTTACGACATCAAAGATGCGCTCCCTATCCTGCACATCCCCGATAATCGGAATAATTTCTGTTTCGGTATCGCCATAGACACGTTTCAATTCCATATCAATATTATAAATGCTGTATTCTCCGTGTCCCAAAAGCAAAATTTTCTTCGGCGTAAAACGCATTAGCTGACGGCAGATTTCGGAACCGATTGATCCACCTGCACCAGTAACCATCACCGTATTCCCAGTGACATATTCGGATATCATATCGATATCAAGCTTGACCGGCTCACGACCGAGCAGATCCTCGACTTCGACATTTTTCAGATGGCTGACAGATACTTTCCCTGTCATCAGATCCTCGATTTTTGGAATCATTTGTACTTTTGCATTGGTTTTATTACACTCTTCAACAATTTTCTCAAGTTGGCCATTACGTAACGAAGGAATGGCAATAACGATATGTTCGATCTCAAGTTTTATTGCTACTTCTTCAATATCTACTGTTGTTCCTGCCACAGGTAAATTGTACACCTGCATTTTTTGTTTGTTAATATCATCATCCACAAAGGCAACCGGACGTAAATCGGTGTTGCTATGTTCATTTCGGAGTTGCCGGGCGATCATCGCACCCGCAGATCCAGCACCGACGATTAATGTGCTTTTTTTGGTTGTATCTTTTTTTATATAACGATCGCGGACAATGTGCCAAACAAAGCGGGAGCCACCAATCAGGATAATGTGCAGCATCCAGGTGATGAGCAGTGCTCTTCTGTACACCGTTCCATTTACAAGCAGCTGGACACCACCGACTGCGATAATCGAAAAGGTGATCGACTTTACAATACTTACCAGCTCTCCCACACTGGCATAGGCCCAAACTTTATTGTACAGCTTATATATGAAAGCAAACATATGATGAAAGACTAATAGTGCGGCTGCACTGATGAAAAGTTCATCGATAAGCAATATATTTGGATAAGATGGGTAAATTACCCAAAATGCAATAAATATCGCTGTACTTACAATGAGAGAGTCCAACAATATAAGCAATGCAAGCCTTTTACGATACGACATAAATTCAGTTCCTTTCCTTAAATAACTTAATGCGCATTCCTTATAATCCACTACACTTCAACAGATTCTCTTCCATTCGACATAATCCTATCCAAGTATTCTACCATATTTTTCCTGCCTTTTATGTTAATTTTTTTATAAATTTTACTTATATGTACTTTTGCCGTTCCTTCGGTAATGTTCAGCTTCTCTGCGATCTCGCCATTCCGCATATTTTGCCTTAAATAATAGGCTACTTCCACTTCCTTTACGGACAAGTTGGAACTATATTCATTCAGTCTCTTATTAAAGAAATCAAAGTTATCATGTCTTAATTCATCCAATCTCTCCACAAATTCCGCAGTCAAAGCAGTAGGGATAACAAAATAATTGTTTTGGGCGTAGATAATCGTACGAATCAAATTATTTGCAAAATCTGAACGCTTTTCTATTATACTATCAATTCCGGCTTCAATGATTTGGAAATAATAGACAGACTGAAGATTGTTTGCCGAAGTAATTAATTTTACATCTGGAACAGTTGATTTAATGCATTGTATCATTTTGATGATTGTTTCGATTTGCATTTCTTCCATATCCATTATAACAATTTCAGGCTTCATCTGTTGAATGGTCAAAATCGCATCTCTTTTGTATTCTATACAATCTATCAACTTTAAGCTTCCATAATTCTCTATTTTTTCGGTAACTTGTTTAGAGAATGGAATCTTGCTTATGTATGCAACAGTAGTCATATGAAACTCCCCGCCTATTCATCTAAAAAAATAGTCCATATCTAAAAAGATATGTTCTAATAGTACAATAGCACGAGTCATATTATTAGTGACTTTTGGAAAAAAAAGTCATATTTGGGCATTTAGTCCTTTTTTTGGAATATATGGTTAAAATAGGCGACAGCTTTTGTACGGTTATGGATGTCTAATTTGTTATAAATTTCACTAATATAATTTTTAACGGTACCTTCACCAAGGAATAACTTCTTGGCAATTTGTTGATTAGTATAATTTTCCATCAGCAAGTATGCGATATCAATCTCCCGCCTTGAGAATTTGTATCCCATTCTTTCCAGACCCATCGCAAAAATCTGCTTCTTGTCCATGGTCAATTCACGTATTCGTTTTGCCAGTAGACGAGCCACTTCGCCCGAGAAGACAACCTCCCCACGATATGCCATACGGATGGAGTCTACCAGCTGGTCTGCATACAGCGCTTTTATGAGAAACCCATCTGCACCAAAATTAATCCCGGTAATTACTTGATCATCCTCTGCTGTACTTGTCAGCAGAACCACTTTCATATCGGGATAATTGTCTTTGATGAATTTCGTCGTTTTAATCCCATCCATATCGGGCATATGGATATCCATTAAAACGACGTCAGGATTTTTATGACTGATTTCCTTGATGGCGATTTCTCCATTGTCAGCTGCACCAATAACTTGAATGTCATCTGTATGCTCCAGGATTGATTCAACTCCATCACGGAATAAATGTTGGTCTTCCACTAAAAGAACTTTAATCACTGAAATGCTCCTTTTACATAGGTTAATCTATACTCCCCCTAAAACCTTCTCTATTTATATAGTAAACGTTGGGATGTACAAATAAACGTATTGCCTGAAATTTATGGATGCATCCAGAGTTAAAACAGACCGAGGAACTTTTTCTTTTTCACCTGGGAAGGCTCCATCCGGTTGACATTCATATTATCGATCAATAATTGACTATTCTCTAAAAACATATAAAAATAATCGCTACCATACTTATCTTTAATTTCATGGAAAGCATCTCTCATGCAGAAACCACGCGTTGTCGTATTATGTGCATCCGATGCAACAAAATGCGTCAGGTTCGCCTCGATAAGATCATAGGAGAACTTCTGGATGTTCTTGCCGAACTTTCCGAAAATACTTGCAGCTGTAACCTGGCTTAATGCGCCCTTTTTGATAAATTCATACAGTCTGCCCGGATGTTCAATAAGCTCCTGATTACGTTCCGGGTGAACAATGACAGGCGTATAGCCCGCCACTTGGATGTCGAACAACATTTGGCTTGCATAGCGCGGCACGTTTGCGGATGGAAACTCGATAAAAAGATATTTGGAGTCATTGATAGACAGCAGGCTCCCATTTTCAATATCTTCCAAAATATCTCCATTGATGCGATTTTCCTGTCCAGGAAGAATCTTTAGCGGGATATCTTCTTTCACAAACAGTTCACTTAAAATTTGCACACTATTTATAATGGATGGGCGATCATTATCATACTTACCATTCTTATTATGAGGGGTTGCGACAATAGTGGTGATGCCTTGAGCCACTGCTTCTCTTGCCATTGCCAAACTATCTTCTTCCGTCATTGCTCCATCATCAACACCAGGCAGGATATGGGAATGAATATCAATCATTGTTTGACACTTCCTCTCTTAAATATAGCATCTTATTAAGCTATTATTATATCAGAGACTTATCTTTGTTACAATTGACGATTTTTCGGGGAAAGTAGGTAAAATGGACTATAAATAAAATCATATCATAACTGGACATGATTTCCAATTCATTCCTTATAAAAAAATAAACCTCTCTGCATTGCCTAGCAGAGAGGTTTATCTATTTATTAATTTGTCCCGTAATAATAGTAATAGTTTGATGCTTTTTTCTCACGACCGTTTAAAACAGTCCCAAGCAATTTGGCCTTGGCTGGTTCTAAGATTTCTTTTGCTTTTTCGGCTGCTTCCAATTCTGTATGCCCACTTCTTACAACAAGCAAAGAACCATCGACAACATTAGCCAGGATTTGAGCGTCTGTAACTGCCAATACAGGCGGGGTGTCGAATATTACAATATCATATACTGCTGTCGCTTCCTTTATAAAGGCCGCCATCTTTTTTGAAGCAAGCAGCTCAGAAGGATTCGGAGGGAGCGGCCCGCATGAAATGACATCCAGGTTTTCCACATCGGAAGCATTGACTGTTTCAACTAATGTATTCTCACCAACCAATATATTGCTCAATCCTCTTAAGTTATCAAGGCGGAACGTATAATGTACCGTCGGTTTTCTAAGGTCGGCATCAATCATCAATACTTTCTTACCGGTTTGAGCGTACACAACTGCGAGGTTTGCAATCGTCGTAGATTTCCCTTCACTCGGTCCGGAAGAGGTCACAAGCAGTGATTTAATTTCGTTATCCACGGAGGCATACTGGATATTCGTACGAATCGTACGATATTGCTCAGACACCGGTGATTTAGGGTTTAGCTTAGTGATGAGATTTCTCATCTTGTTGCTTGCTTTAAATTGATTTCTTTTGCGCGCCATCGTAGCCACTCCTTTGCTTCCGGCTTGATTCAAAGTTGAATTGGTTACCTCTGATATCCTCTTCACTCACTAATGAGATGACACCAAGTACTGGCAACCCCAATTTCTTTTCGACATCTTCTTCTGTAGTAACTGTGTTATCCAGGTATTCAAGCAAGAAGGCGATACCTACACCAAACATTGCGCCAAGTACAATTGCAATGGCAATATTAAGGATCGGGTTTGGCGCAACCGGTGTCAGGTTCGGACTAAGTTGCGCTTCTGTCAGTATGCTTACATTATCGACATTCATAATATCCGGTATTTTCGTTTCAAAGGTAGATACCGTTACATTGGCTATATCCACGGCTGTTGCCGGATTTTCGTCTGTAGCTGTTACGGTAACAACCTGAGAATTATCCGCACTGGATACTTGAATGTTTTCAGAAAGTGTTGCTGAAGAATAAGGCAAGTTTAATTGCTCCACCACATCGTCTAAAATGGCAGGACTTTTTATGATTATATTATAAGTATTTATCATTTGGACGTTTGTTTGTATGTTGTTTGTACTGAGTTCAGACGGATCCTGTAGCTTCTGATTTACAATGAACTGTGAGCTGGATTGATAAGTAGGTGTTAATACGAAATAACTTATAAGTGCAGCGACAAGCGCAAAGCCAAACACTAAGGCCGTAATCTTTAAAAAGTGCTTTTTCAAAACCCCGAATATCTCTTTCAGGGAAATCGTTTCTTCCATTTTGGTACCCCCATATAGTTTTGTTTTGTCTAAGATTGTTGAAATATTTCATAGAATTTCATTACTTTTCGACATTACAATATGGAATTATAACACATTAAACTGTTCTGTAATATGTTTTTTTGAAATATTTACAAATAGTATGTTTTTTTATGGGGGTTGATTAGAGATTTTTTTCATAGCAATATTACAAAAAGATTACAAATGTC
>NZ_LQNF01000026.1 GCF_001618145.1 Oceanobacillus damuensis | reverse complement strand
CGTTACAGCTTATTCAAAACCAATTGTAATTAATTAAGTTACTTCGCATTTTACACATATTGTGCAAAAAAACAATATTTTTTCCGTGGAACGAGTAACCGCATTCACAAGCTATTAGAAAACAAATTTTTTTAACAGAAAGCAAAAGCTGTTAAAAAATAAAAGAACCCGACACAATCGCCGGGTTCCTGATTATTTAACTTTTACTGTTTTCTTTGATTCAACTTTTTCCACCCAATCAAAAGGATCTTCTACTTTACCATATTGAATGCCTGTAATGGTATCGTAGATTTTCTGAGAAATTTCGCCGGTTATGCCATTATTGATGACCATATCCTTGCCTTCCCATGTCAATTGACCGATTGGTGAGATAACTGCAGCTGTCCCTGAACCGAAAGCTTCTTCCAATGTGCCATCCTCATAGGCCTGCTGTAATTCTTCCATGGAAATTCTCCGTTCCGAAACCGGTATTTCCCAATGTTTCAAAAGCTCGATAACGGAGTTTCTTGTTACACCGGCAAGAATACTGCCATTAAGCATTGGAGTCACAACTTCTCCGTTGATTTTAAAGAATACGTTCATGCTTCCAACTTCTTCGATATATTTCTTTTCAACACCGTCCAGCCAAAGAACCTGTGCAAATCCTTTTTTAGCTACCATTTCCTGTGCTTTCAGGCTTGCAGCGTAGTTACCACCCGTTTTTGCTTCACCGGTTCCGCCTTTTACCGTACGGGCATAATGGTCTTCAACAGCAATTTTTACCGGGTTGATTCCCTCTTTGTAATATGCACCAACTGGTGATAAAATAACAATGAATTTATAATGGCGTGATGGTGCGACACCGAGATATGGTTCAGTGGAAATAATAAATGGGCGAATGTAAAGGGATGTTCCTTCTGTATCTGGTACCCATTCTTTCTCCAGTGAAATAAGTTGTTTGATTGCTTTTAATGCAAATTCTTCATCAATTGGTGGAATGCATATCCGATCATTGGAAAGATTCATACGCTCCAGATTTTTTTCCGGTCTGAATAACTGGATATCTCCGTCTGCGGTGCGGAATGCCTTTAGTCCTTCAAAAACGGATTGACCATAGTGGAATACCATTGCCGATGGGTCAATTGTAAGAGGTTGATATGGTACAATGCTCGCATTATGCCACCCTAAAGGATCAGAATAATCCATTACAAACATATGGTCCGTAAATGCCCTGCCAAAAATGAGCTGATCTGATTTAGGTTTTTCTTTTTTAGTTTCACTTAGTTGTACGCGAATAGTTTGCTCTGCCATATCAATTATCTCCTTGCTTTATGTTTATAAATTTTCTATTAATCATAAGGGATATTTTAATTTTGCGCAAGACTTAATTTTTAATTAATTATGTTAAATTGATATTACAGTAATATGCCAGTAAGAAAAAATACGTGTGGGGGAGCTGGAAAAATGATTAAAGCAGTTTTTTTTGATTTGGATGATACATTGCTCTGGGATGAAAAAAGTGTCAAGGATGCTTTCGAAAAAACATGTGAGGTGGCGGCAGGTAAATACGCCATCGACCCAAATGAATTGGAAACGAAGGTGCGGGAAAATGCACGGAACATATATGCATCCTATGATACATATGAGTTTACGAAGCTGATAGGCATTAATCCGTTTGAAGGGTTATGGGCAAATTTTTTAGATGCAGGAGAGGAGTTTGGAAAATTAAAGGAAATCGCTCCTGAGTATCGGAAAAAAGCCTGGACAGCAGGTTTAAAAGATATGGGCGTCGATGATCCTGCGTTTGGAGCGGAACTGGCAGAAACCTTTCCGCAAGAACGGAAAAAAACAGCACTTTTATTTAACGACGCGATAGAGGTACTGGAGAAATTGAAGGGCAAATATCAGTTGCTGATGCTGACAAATGGTTCACCGGATCTGCAAAATACGAAGCTTGATTTAACACCGGAGCTTGTGCCGTATTTTGATCAGATCGTAATTTCGGGTGATTTTGGAAAAGGCAAACCAGATCCAACAATATTTGAGCATGCATTGGAGCTGCTGTCGCTTAAAAATCATGAGGTTATCATGGTTGGAGATAATCTCCTTACTGACATACTTGGAGCTGAACGTGCAGGTATAGCATCTGTCTGGATTAATCGCCATCAAAAAGACAAGGGAGAGCCTATACCGACATATGAGATTTCGAGTTTGCAGGAGCTATTGCCGATTATTGAAAGACATCAATAACATAAAGCACACAACCCATATCAGGCTGTGTGCTTGCTTTTAACGTTGCAGCTACAGGTCAATCGCCGTAACTTCTTTAATCTCTTCAAGGCTTTTGAGCTCTGCCAAGGCTTCTGTTTCCAGATGCTTGTCGATTGTCAGTACCATGATTGCATTTCCACCTATATCGGAACGATCCACTTGCATGGTTGCAATATTGATATTGTGCTTGGCAATCGTGCTGCCCATCCTACCGATCACACCTGGCTGATCAACATGCTGGATCACTACCATATGACCTTGGGGCGTAACGTCCACACTGTATTCATCAACTTTTACAAGTCTTGGACCGAAGCCGTTCAGCAATGTTCCGGAAACTTTCCGGGTGCCGGAATTAGTTTTTATGACTACCGTAATCAGGTTGGTAAAGCCTTTTGTGCTGGACGTTTTACTTTCGTTTACTTTTATTCCCTTTTTATCTGCAAGATACAGTGCATTAACATCATTGACGTGACTGCCGAGATAGCGCTTGAGAAGCCCTTTTACAGTGTTTCGCGTCAGTGGTGCCACTTCGATTCCGGAAAGATCGCCCGAATATGTAATACTCACTTCTTCAGGGACTTCATTTGTCAGGTCAATAAGGAATGTACCAAGTTTTTCTGCAAGGTGAAAATAAGGTGCAATCTTATGCATGATTTCACTTGGAACGGATGGGAGATTAACGGGATTATTGACGACATCACCATTTAGGAAGCTGATTACATCACGACTGACATCAATTGCCACAATCTCCTGTGCTTCTATTGTGCTGGCCCCCAGGTGAGGAGTTGCGACAACCTGCTCCAAATCAAGCAGCCGATGGTCGATAAATGGCTCCTCCTCAAATACATCAAGTGCTGCACCTGCAACTTTTCCGGAAACAATGGCATCATACAATGCATCTTCATCTATGATTCCACCACGGGCACAGTTTATGATCTTCACACCAGATTTCATGATCTCAAAAGACTTGGCATTGATCATATGCCTCGTTTCTTTCATAAGTGGAGTATGGACCGTTATGAAATCGGCTTTCTTTAAAACCTCTTCAAGTGTCCCATAGCCAATTCCCATTTGTTCTGCTTTCTCTGCAGTTAAAAATGGGTCATAGGCAATTACATCCATTCGCTGGCCTTTAGCCCGTGCAGCAACTTCTGCCCCGATTCTTCCAAGACCAACGATTCCTAACGTCTTATTTCTAATTTCAACACCAACATATTTTTTTCTGTCCCATTTGCGGTTTTTTAAAGCATGGAACGCTTGAGGGATATTTCTGGATAAAGCCATCATCATTGCCACCGTATGTTCAGCAGCTGAATTGGTATTGCCGTTTGGAGCATTCACAACAATAATCCCATTTTCAGTTGCAGCATCCAGATCTATATTGTCTACACCAACACCAGCCCGCCCAATTATTTTCAGGTTTGTTGCTTTGCTGATCAGTTCTCTTGTCACCTGTGTCTGACTGCGGACGAGCAATGCATGGAATTCTGCAATACGGTCTTCTAATTGTGCGGGACTTAAGTCAGTCTCCATCACAACATGAATATTCTCCACCTCCCGTAATGGATGAATTCCTTCTTCGCTTAGCGGATCACTGATTAAAACATTATAGGCCATGATTTATCTTGCCTCCTGTAATTTCCCTGGGCAGCAATGTCCAAGTTTGTTTTTGTTTTAAATTCTAAATCCAAAAGCAGACTGATGATACTTTTAAAAATTATACGTACGATAAGCATGAAACAGAGGGTCAATCAAGCATCTTCATGTTTTGAAAATTCCCTATCTGATATCCAATATAGCAATATCAAGAATGTTGTCAATATATTCTGTAATCAAAAATTTATGGGAGAGTCAAAAAATTAGTTGTAAACGCTTCATGGTAAGCGTACATTGATTCGTAATTTTTATTAAAAAAAATTGATTGAAGTATTAAATAATTAGTCATATAATAGTCCGAAAGAAAGGTGGTTTCTGTATGAGTAAAGATTTGCGTATAAAAAGTAAAGCGTTTGACGGGGCAATGAGAGCTCCCAACCGTGCAATGCTGCGGGCTGTTGGTATATCGGATGAGGATTTCACGAAACCGATGATTGGTGTTGCAAGTACTTGGGCAGAAGTGACTCCATGTAACATACATATTAATGATTTGGCAGTCAGCGCGAAAAAAGGTGTAAGACAAGCAGGAGGAGTTCCGCTGATTTTCAACACGATTACAGTATCAGATGGGATATCCATGGGAACGCAAGGAATGAGATATTCCCTGCCGAGTCGTGATTTGATTGCCGATTCAATTGAAACAGTGGTTGGCGCGGAGAATCTGGACGGTTTAGTGGCAATAGGTGCATGTGACAAAAACATTCCCGGCTGTATGATTGCAATTGCCAATTCAAAAGTGCCGGCTGTGTTCGTATACGGAGGAACAATTGCTCCTGGCTCACACCGAGGAAAAGATATAGACATCGTCTCTGTATTTGAAGGGGTAGGCCAGCATAATGCGGGAGCAATTGACAATGACGAATTAAGAGCAATCGAATGCAGTGCCTGTCCAGGAGCTGGTGCATGCGGTGGTATGTACACGGCTAATACAATGGCTTCAGCAGTGGAAGCGATGGGTATGAGTCTTCCTGGAAGTTCTTCCAATCCAGCAGAATCAGAAGAAAAAGCTGCAGATGTAAAAGTTGCAGGTGAAGCAGTCTATAAAATGCTGGAAAATGATATTTATCCAAAAGATATTATGACAAAAGAAGCGTTTGAGAATGCCATTACTGTCGTTATGGCACTTGGCGGATCTACAAATGCAATTCTTCATCTGCTTGCGATTGCACATGCAATGGAGGTTGATTTGTCCATTGATGACTTTAATCGCATCCAGGAAAAAGTACCGCATCTGGCAGATTTAAAGCCGAGTGGACGGTTTGTAATGCAGGACTTGCATCGTGTAGGTGGTGTACAGGCAGTAATGAAGCTATTGCTTGAAAATGGTTACCTTCATGGAGATTGTCTGACCGTTACTGGAAAAACTGTCGCTGAGAATCTTGCAGAAGCACCAGGCTTGAAAGAAGAGCAGCAGGTTATCATGCCTTTTGATAATCCAAAACGAAAAGATGGTCCATTAATTGTACTGAAAGGTAACCTTTCTCCAACAGGGGCCGTTGCGAAGCTTTCTGGTGTAAAAGTAAAACGGCATACTGGTCCGGCACGTGTGTTCAATAACGAAAAAGATGCGACTGCTGCTGTTATGGCAGATGAGATCAACGAAGGGGATGTAATTGTCATTCGCTATGTAGGTCCAAAAGGTGGGCCAGGAATGCCTGAGATGCTTTCTATTTCAGGAATTCTGGTCGGAAAAGGAATGGATGAATCTGTAGCCTTGCTGACAGATGGTCGATTCTCCGGTGGGACCCATGGGTTAGTTGTGGGTCACATTTCTCCGGAAGCACAGGATGGAGGCCCGATTGCTCTCTTGGAAGAAGGAGATCTTGTTACAATTGATTCGGAGAAAAAAGAAATTACGATGGATGTGTCCGAAGAAGAATTGGAGAACAGAAGAAAAGGCTGGGTTGCACCGCCATTGTACACGAAAGGGGTGCTTGGAAAATATGCACATAATGTTTCCTGCTCCTCAAAAGGTGCGGTTACTGATTATTTAAATAAATAGCTTTTTTCATCGCCCCGGTTGTAAGAGAACCGGGGTTGTTTTTTTTAAAAAAAGTATCATCGAACTTCCCTCCCAGTCAGGCAGGGTCTATATGTTCGCTAACCGGTTTCTCATGCTTTTGTTTACAAAAAAATAATATTTTTTGTTTTCCGAACATGGCAAGGATGTAAACGCATTCACAAAAACCAATTATATATAATTATCAAAAAACTTACGAAAACCTCTTGACTCCTTTTCGAAAAAGTTATATGATTATCCGCAATATCAGAAATGATTTTTTAAAGCATTTTTTTAACAACGAGAGCCCTATAATTTTAAAAATTGATGAAAATTAAATAAAATTAATTCGACGACGGGAAAAAAGGAACATGTTCCGTGTACTCACAGAGAGCTGGGGTTGCTGGAAGCCCAGAAGTGCATGTTGTTCTGACATCGTCCCTGAGTGCCGCTTTGAACGGAGAAACGTCTATTTCTTAAGTGACTCCAAGTAGATTCGGTCAGGTGCATAGTTTGTTTGTACCTGTTATCAATAAAGGCTGTTATTTTAGCCTGACAAGGTAGTATTCGCGAGGATGCTACGAACATGGGTGGTACCGTGAAAAGATGACTCTTTTCTCCCCAATAATTCTGATTATTGCAGATTTATGGGGAGAGAAGGGTCTTTTTTATTTGCAGATTGAAAAGCGGAAGACGATTCCGATCTGCAGCAGTAGAACGAAAGCGAATGCGAAGTTTCTAAATTAAGATTTGAGGAGGTTGCAGCAGTGAAAGTAGATGCTAGTCGTGAAGTGGAAGTAAAAGGGAAATTGGTAACCGGGGCTGATTTATTAATTAAAACGTTAATTGACGCTGAAGTTGATACTGTATTTGGATATCCTGGCGGTGCGGTATTGCCAATTTATGATGCATTATACCGTAATGAAACGCCATTTGAGCATGTGCTTTCCCGTCATGAACAGGGATCGATTCATGCGGCCGAAGGGTATGCTCGTGTTACAGGAAAACCTGGGGTCGTTATTGCAACATCAGGTCCAGGGGCAACCAATCTGATAACCGGAATTACGGATGCGATGATGGATTCCATACCGCTCGTAATCTTTACCGGGCAAGTAGCAAAAAGTGTCATCGGAACAGATGCTTTTCAGGAAGCCGATGTGATGGGAATAACAACTCCGATTACGAAATACAACTATCAGGTGAACGATATTGCCGATCTGCCGCGTATTGTAAAAGAGGCATTTCATATCGCGTCGACAGGGCGCCCAGGACCGGTAGTTGTTGATATTCCCAAAAATATATCGGCAAATATCACATTGGATGATTATGAAGATGATTTTCATCTGCCAGGTTATCAGCCGACGATTAAGCCTAATCCATTACAGATCATTAAGCTTGCAGATGCTTTAAGCCGTGCCAAACGTCCACTGCTTCTGGTAGGTGCTGGAACACTTTTCGCAGATGCTTCCGAAGAACTGAAGCAATTTGCTGAAGAATATCAGTTGCCTGTAACGACTACATTGCTTGGTCTTGGCAGTTTTCCAGGTTCGAATGAGCTCTCGTTGGGAATGGCAGGGATGCATGGGACATATGCAGCGAACATGGGAGTTTATGAATGCGACCTGCTGATAAATATTGGAGCAAGATTTGATGACCGATTAACAGGAAACCTGGAGCATTTCGCACCGAATGCTAAAGTGGCGCATATCGATATTGATCCAGCCGAGATTGGAAAGAACATTGAGACACACATTCCGGTCGTTGCAGATGCGAAAAAAGCTCTAGTTGCTTTATTAAACGCCAAGATAGAGATGCAGGGTCATCAGGACTGGATGGATAAACTCCGCAAGAATAAAAAGGATTATCCATTATGGTATGAACGGTCGAATACGCTTTTATCTCCTCAATGGCTGATTGAACAAGTGTATAAAGTTTCAAAGGGAGAAGCAATTGTAACAACGGATGTGGGTCAGCATCAAATGTGGGCAGCACAATTTTACACCTTCGATAAGCCGAATAATTGGGTGACTTCAGGTGGACTTGGAACAATGGGATTTGGTTTCCCGGCTGCAGTCGGAGCCCAGCTTGGAAGACCTGATGATTTAGTTATATCCATCGTAGGCGATGCAGGCTTTCAAATGACATTACAGGAACTATCAGTTGTGAAACATCGGAATCTTCCTGTGAAAGTAATTATCGTCAACAATGAAGCACTTGGAATGGTAAGACAATGGCAGGAAAGTTTTTATGAAGAAAGATATTCAGAATCCCTGTTATCAGAAAACCCTGATTTTGTGAAATTGGCAGAAAGCTATGGAATTCGCGGCGTCAGAGTAGATAAAGAAGAGGATGCTGTCAGGGTGCTGGAAGAGATAATGGCATACGACGGACCCGTAGTAGCTGACTTCAGGGTAGTACGGGAAACATCTGTCTATCCGATGATTGCACCAGGTAAAGGAATCCATGAGATGGTCGGGGTGAAGAAATGAGACGAATAATAACTGCAACCGTACAGGACCGTGGAGGAGTTTTAAACCGAATCACGGGGATGCTTCATAAACGCCAATTCAATATTGAGAGCATTTCGGTCGGAGCCTCAGAAATCGAAGGTATTTCAAAAATGACCTTCGTAGTGGAAATCAGTGATCGTCAGAAGCTTGAACAACTTACGAAGCAATTAAACAAGCAAATCGATGTACTGAAGGTGTCAGACATAACCGATAAAGCAATGGTGGCAAGAGAACTTGCGTTAATCAAGGTTGTGGGATCAGGCCATACACGGAGTGAAATCCAAGGCATCATCACACCATTCCGTGCGTCGGTAATTGATGTAAGCAAAGACAGCATGACGATTCAGGTAACCGGTCGTCCCGATAAAGTGGATGCATTGATTGCCTTACTCAGACCATATGGAATTAAAGAACTAACGAAAACCGGTGTGACTGCATTCTTAAGAGGACAGCAGCCGGAACAGGTAACAGAATTAAATTCTATGTCAAACTAATTTCAATGTACCCGTCAGCCTTTCAGAGCTGAAGTGACATTGCAGACATCGTATTTATTCCTATAAATAAAACTATAAAAACTACAAAAATGATAATTGGAGAGGGAGATTTTAAATGGCTAAAGTACTTTACGAGAAAGATATTCAAAAAGAGGTTCTGGAAGGTAAAAAAATCGCAGTTGTAGGATACGGATCACAAGGTCATGCACATGCATTAAACCTTCGTGAGAGCGGATATGATGTTGTCATTGGACTAAGAGCAGGAAAATCACAGCAAAAAGCAGAAGAAGATGGTTTTGAAGTATATTCAGTAGCAGAAGCTGCACAACAGGCTGAAGTGGTTATGATTCTGCTGCCCGATGAAATGCAGCCAAAAGTTTATGAAGAGAGCATAAAAGAAAATTTACAGCCTGGTAATGCACTTGTTTTTGCACACGGTTTTAATATTCATTTCAACCAGGTTGTTCCTCCATCAGACGTTGATGTATTCCTTGTAGCTCCTAAAGGGCCGGGACACCTTGTAAGAAGAACCTATGAAGAAGGTGCAGGTGTACCAGCATTATATGGTGTTTATCAGGATGTTACGGGTAATGCAAAAGAGCTTGCCTTGGCATACGCACAAGGAATCGGTGCTGCAAGAGCTGGTGTATTGGAAACGTCATTCCAGGAAGAAACCGAAACAGATTTGTTTGGAGAACAGGCAGTTCTTTGCGGTGGTGTTACAAGCTTGATTAAATCAGGTTTTGAAACATTGACAGAGGCAGGATATCAGCCGGAAGTTGCATACTTCGAATGTATGCATGAAATGAAGCTGATTGTTGATCTTCTTTATGAAGGCGGACTGGAAAATATGCGTTATTCTATCTCTGATACAGCACAATGGGGAGATTTCGTTTCTGGCCCTCGTGTAGTTAATGAAGATACAAAAGCAAGAATGAAAGATGTTCTGACAGATATTCAGGATGGTAAATTTGCCAAAGGATGGATTCTTGAAAACCAGGCAGGACGTCCACAGTTCAATGCAATTAATAATAAGGAAAATAAACATCAGATCGAAACTGTTGGAAGGGAGCTCCGTGAGTTAATGCCTTTTGTTAAACAGCCAGTTAAATCCAAACAGAAGGATGTGAAGGCAAATGTCACAAATTAAGATTTTTGACACAACACTACGGGACGGAGAGCAATCACCAGGGGTCAACCTGAATAAATTGGAAAAACTTGAAATCGCAAGACAGCTGGAGCGTTTTGGAGTTGACCGGATGGAAGCGGGATTTCCTGCTTCCTCCCAGGGTGACTTTGAAGCAGTAAAAGCTATTGCAGATACAATTAAAAATACTTCGGTCATAGGGTTGGCAAGAACGATTAAGTCAGATATCGATATAGCATGGGAAGCATTAAAAGGTGCGGAAAGACCTGCAATCCATATCTTTGTAGCTACATCACCAATCCATATGACATATAAGCTGAAAAAGACTCCTGAAGAAGTTATGGAAACAGCTGTCAGCATGGTCTCCTATGCGAAGCAGAAATTTACTGACATCGAGTGGTCTGCTGAAGATGCGACAAGGTCGGATTGGGAATTCCTTGCCCAGATTATTGAAAAAGTAATTGATGCAGGTGCAACTGTCATTAACCTGCCAGATACAGTTGGATACACAACACCGGCTGAATACGGGAAATTATTTAGGTATATCAAAGAAAATGTCCCGAACATCGATCAAGTGGCACTGTCTTGTCATTGCCATAATGATCTTGGAATGGCTGTAGCCAATTCGATTGCAGCAGTTGAAAATGGTGCCACTCAAGTGGAAGGTACGATTAATGGAATTGGGGAGCGTGCAGGAAATGCAGCATTGGAAGAAGTAGCTGTAGCATTGAGAATACGTTCTGATTATTATCCATATGAAACAGGGCTAAAATTAGATGAAATCAAACGTACAAGTGATCTAGTGGCTAAGCTGACAGGAATGTATGTGCAGGCCAACAAAGCGGTTATAGGAAGAAATGCTTTTGCCCATGAGTCAGGCATCCATCAGGACGGTGTGCTGAAAAATGCTGAAACCTATGAAATCATTACGCCAGAGCTGGTTGGGGTAACCTCCAACACTTTATTCCTTGGGAAACATTCTGGGCGTCACGCTTTTAAAGATAAGGTTAAAGAATTTGGTGTGGAGCTGACAGAGGATGAATTGAAGAATGCCTTTGACCAGTTCAAGAAATTAACCGACCATAAGAAAGAAGTCACTGATGATGATCTGTATACGATTGTAATGGAAATCAAAACCGACTCTTCAACGGTAAATAAATACCATCTGGAAAATTTCCAGGTGCAATATGGTACTGAAAATGTTCCTACTGCTACAGTAGTCTTAACAACCCCGGAAGGAAAGAACGTAAAAACTTCCTGTCCTGGTCAAGGTAGTGTTGAGGCATTGTACAAAACAATAGATAGTTTAATAGAAGAGAAAATAAAATTGGTAGACTACCAGCTGAACTCAGTTGGTGGGGGCAAGGATGCGCTTGCCGAGTCACATGTACAGTTGATCGTAAATGGAGAAACGGTAAATGGCAGAGGTTCAGCACAGGATGTTTTACAAGCATCTGCCAATGCATTTATTAACGCAGTGAATCGTTATATCATCAAAACGAAAACAACAGCAAAGAAAGAATTGGTGAAGTGAGTCTCAATTGAAAACCACGTTCACGAATAAATAAGGAGGGACCTCAGCTATGGATAAGCAAATCGTTCTTCTTCCGGGTGACGGTATCGGAAAAGAAATAATGGAATCTGCAAAGCTAGTGTTAACATCTATCGCATCTGAGTACAATCATCATTTTACATTTCATGAACAGGCAATTGGTGGGGATGCCATCGATCAGTATGGCGTACCATTACCTGAGGATACAGTTAATGCTTGTCAAAGTGCGGACGCCGTTTTGCTTGGTGCAGTTGGAGGTCCTAAATGGGAATCCATTCCTGTCCACCTGCGTCCGGAGAGGGGATTGCTCGCCATCCGCAAATCACTTGGACTTTTTGCCAACCTTAGACCGGTACAGGGATTCGCTCCCCTGCTCCATGCCTCCCCATTAAAGGAAGAGGTTATTAAGGATAGTGACATCATGATTATCCGTGAGTTGACTGGTGGTCTTTACTTCGGTGAGCCAAGTGAACGTGTCGAAAATGGAAATGCCGTCGTAGATACTCTTTACTACCATCGGACAGAGATGGAGCGGATTATTGAGAAAGGCTTTGAAAGTGCAAGAATCCGAAGCGGGCATCTCACTTCAGTTGACAAAGCAAACGTTCTTGAATCAAGCAGGATGTGGCGTGAAATAGTTAATGAAAAAGCAAAAGAATATCCGGATGTGACAGTGGAACATCTATTGGTGGATGCGGCGGCTATGAAACTGATTACCCAGCCTAATCAATTTGATGTCATTGTTACTGAAAATCTTTTCGGTGACATTTTGAGTGATGAAGCTTCTGTATTGACCGGATCACTGGGAATGCTTCCATCTGCAAGTGTCCGATCCGATAATGTAGGACTTTATGAGCCGGTTCATGGCTCTGCACCAGATATTGCAGGTAAAGGTGTAGCAAATCCACTTGGCATGATCCTATCTGCTGCGATGATGCTCCGATATTCTTTCGGTATGGAAGAGGAAGCTTCCGAAATGGAAAGAGCAGTAAGTGAAACACTGGAACAAGGATACCATACGCCAGATTTGAATTTAAAAAATGGTAAACAAGTAAGCACACGGAAATTAACAGAGATTGTACTTGAGAATTTAAGTACAAATCGCATCTCTGATTCGATATGCAATTCATATGTCTAGAGCGGGGTGAAAGTCAATGGGAAAACCGGAAACGATTATTGAAAAAATTTGGAACAAACATGTGGTACATCAGGAAGAGGGTAAGCCTGACTTGCTGTATATTGACCAGCATTTGGTGCATGAGGTAACTTCACCCCAGGCATTTGAAGGTCTACGCCTGGCGAATCGCAAGGTCCGTCGTCCGGATTTAACCTATGCAACAATGGATCATAATGTTCCAACCAAAAACAGAACTGTTATCAAGGATGAAATTTCCAAAAAACAGATGGAGACACTAAGAAAAAACTGTGAAGATTTCGGAATTAAATTGGCCGATATGTTTCATCCGGATCAAGGGATTGTTCATGTTATCGGCCCTCAACTTGGTTTGACACAGCCAGGTAAAACTATCGTCTGTGGTGACAGCCATACTTCCACGCATGGTGCATTTGGGGCACTTGCATTTGGTATCGGAACGAGTGAAGTGGAACATGTTCTTGCAACGCAAACGATTTGGCAGGAAAAACCGAAAACGCTGAATGTTAAAGTTGAAGGCAATCTTGGACCAGGGGTAACCGCAAAGGATTTGATTCTGGCGATTATTGCCAAGTTTGGTGTCCGATTCGGTACAGGGTATGTGATGGAGTATACAGGTGATGCAATCCGCAGCCTGTCGATGGAAGGTCGTATGACTATTTGTAATATGTCTATCGAGGCTGGTGCGAGGGCTGGGTTGATAAGCCCGGATCAGACGACAGTTGAGTATCTGGAAGGTAGAGAATATGTTCCGAAAGGGAAAGATTTTGAACGTGTGGCTGCCGAATGGTTGGATTTGGCTACTGACAATGGTGCTGAGTATGACAGAACAGTTGTCATCCATGCAGAAGAAATCGAACCACAGGTGACATGGGGAACAAACCCGGGGATGTGTGTTCCTGTTGGGGGAAGCACACCAAACTTGGATGAAGTGGAATATAAAGAGGATGTAAAACGTGCGCTAGATTACATGGGTCTCGAGGAAAATCAGCCGATTACTTCTATAGAAATAGATCATGTGTTCATTGGCTCGTGCACAAACTCCCGCTTAAGCGATTTGCAAAAGGCAGCATCCATCATTCAAGGCAGAAAAGTGAAAGATAACGTAAAGGCAATCGTTGTACCTGGTTCTTTCAGTGTGAAGCTTCAAGCGGAAAAACAAGGTTTGGATAAAATATTTACCGAAGCAGGATTTGAATGGCGTGATTCCGGGTGCAGCATGTGTCTTGGAATGAATGATGATATTGTTCCTCCGGGTGGCCGCTGTGCTTCTACCTCGAACCGGAACTTTGAAGGAAGACAGGGAAATGGCGCACGTACACACCTTGTAAGTCCTGAAATGGCTGCAGCAGCTGCTATAGAAGGACATTTCGTTGATGTACGTAAAATGTCTGGAGTATTAAACTAGGGGGTAGCATTTCATGGAGGCGATTCAGGAACATAAAGGCTTGGTCTATCCATTGGACCGTTCAAATATTGATACGGACCAGATCATACCAAAGCAATTTTTGAAACGAATAGAACGAACCGGATTTGGGCAATTTTTATTTTACAATTGGCGTTTTGATGATGATGGAAATCCAAGAGAGGATTTTGCTTTGAATCAACCGCCATATAAGGATGCTTCAATATTAATGGCTGGCGAGAATTTTGGTTGTGGTTCTTCGAGGGAACATGCACCATGGGCATTAACCGATTTTGGTTTTAAGGTCGTTATTGCTCCCAGTTTTGCAGATATTTTCTATAATAATGCATTGAAGAATGGGATTGTTCCTATTAAAATGAAAGAAGAACAATTAGACCAATGGATGCAAAAGGCCGAGAATTCAACTTTCGTATTGTCCATTGACTTGAAAAATCAGCACATTACAGATGATGAAGGGAATGTCATAAGTTTTGATATTCCGGAATACCATAAGGAAAAGCTTCTGAATGGCTGGGATGATATTGCGTTGACATTGCTTCAGGAAGATAAAATTACAGCATATGAGAATAATAGAATCTAATGTTTTAACCATTAAAGGAGAGTGACTTGTCTTGGGGATTGCTTAACGGGTGATAAGGTATACCATGCAATGAAGCGGCTTGCACCCATTGTTCATCGTACACCATTATTAACATCACATACGACAGATAATATAGTAGGTAAAAATGTATACTGCAAAATGGAAAACCAGCAAAAAACCGGTGCATTCAAGTTTCGAGGAGCAAGCTATAAACTGATGCAGCTAACGGAGGAGGAACTTTCCAAAGGGGTGATTACCGCTTCGGCAGGAAATCATGCCCAGGGAGTAGCGCATGCAGCGGCCAAGTTAGGGGTAAAAGCAACCATATTTATGGCTGAAGGTACCCCATTGGCAAAAGTAAATGCAACCCGTAATTATGGTGCGGAAGTGGTGCTTACAGGAGAAAGCTTCCAGGAAGCTTATCAGGCCTCCATCGAACATCAGTTAATTTCCGGAGCAACTTATATTCATCCCTTTGATGACTACGATATTATGGCAGGACAGGGAACAATTGCAATGGAAATGCTTCGCCAGGAAGACCGGATCGATACGATTCTCGTACCAATTGGCGGTGGCGGATTGATCAGTGGAATTGCTGTTGCAGCCAAGCATGTAAACAGGAATATGAAAGTTATCGGTGTTCAGGCAGAGGGCGCTACTGCAATGTATGAAAGCTTTCATACCAGCACTGTAAAGAGCCTATCAAAAGTTTCTACAATTGCTGAGGGAATTGCGGTGAAAGAACCTGGGAAGCTGACGTTGCCGATTATTCAGGAATATGTCGATGATATCATTACGGTAAAGGATGAAGAGATTGCTTCTGCCATTGTTTATATGCTGGAACGCAATAAAACATTGATGGAAGGCGCTGGAGCAGCTGCATTGGCAGCCTTATTTACCCACAATGACAAGATAAAATCACGGCATTGTGGAATCGTCGTAAGTGGTGGAAATCTGGATATTGGTACGATGTCCAATATTCAGCAACTTGCTGAAAGTGTAAATCCTATAAGAAAAAAAACCTTTGTGGCTTTGTAGATTAATATGAAAACCTCCCATTTTTTAAGAAGAAAAATGGGAGGTTTTTTTATTTTTGCATTGCCAAAAGCCATACAAATAACGCTCACTTTTCTCATAGGAAGAAAAAGGGGATTGAAGGGAGGGGCAGTATTCCCAAGGTTTGTATCAGAGTTGTGCATTAAAATAGAATAATAGAGCAATGTGCAAATGACAAAATACGATAATATCAAACAAGGATTTCCCAAATTGCGAAAAATTTTTTAAAAAAATATAAAATTTTCCATTTTGCTAAAGCCTTTTAAAATAAGGATTCTCCCTGTTTTTTAAATAATTAGCGTCATTTGTTTGAATACACTACTGTTAATTTTTATGAAAACGTATTGCTTTTATAAAAACCCTCAATTATAATTTATTCATATATTAAGTTTTATTTACGATTAGATTTCGGATGTTTCAATTTTTTTCTAGTAAAAAAATCCGGGAAATGATCGAGACTTGGAAGCAAAATACAGGAAATATGTAAATACAGAGCAAAAATAGGCAGTAGCAGCAAAACATATCCTATATTAAATTTTTAGAAAAATCACAAATCAGATATACTAGATTGATAAATTCATCTTTAATTTGGAACTATTCTCAAGAAGAATTTATTTATAGCCATAAATTTCAGAACGTTCAGTTATGGTAAAAAAACCCATAAAAAGTGCCTGTTATGGCGCCAACCGTTTTTCCTGATGAAAAATTGTAACCTTTCCAAAAATCGAGAAGGTATTCCATAGTCAACTAACTAAGATCTTTAGGGGGATTAATTTGGGTAACGAATTATTAGAAATTAAAAACCTAACTACATCATTCAGAATTGGTGACGAATACCACGCTGCTGTAGATGATGTGACATTAACTTTAAATAAAAATGAAGTTTTAGGTATTGTGGGTGAATCCGGTTCAGGTAAAAGTGCGCTCGCTTTTTCCATAATGGGTTTACACAATCGGGCAAAAATTGAGGGAAGCATCAAACTGAAAGATCAGGAACTTGTAAAACTCGCTCCTTCCAAAATGAACAATCTCCGTGGCGACGATTTGGCAATGATTTTTCAGGACCCACTTACAGCGCTGAATCCATTAATGGAAATTGGCGATCAAATTGCGGAAGCGTTACTGCTTCATAATTTAGATATGTCTTCGAAACAACGTAAGGCACGTGTAATTGAATTGTTAAACATGGTTGGAATCCCTCGTCCGGAGTATGTGTATGAACAATTTCCACATGAACTATCCGGGGGGATGAGACAGCGCGTTGTAATTGCAATCGCGATTGCCAACAAACCGGAGCTGTTAATTGCCGATGAGCCGACGACAGCATTGGATGTTACAATCCAAGCTCAAATTCTGGATCTGATAAGAAAGCTGAAGGAAGATATACATGCTGGAATTATCCTGATAACACATGATTTGGGTGTAGTCGCTGAGATGGCTGACAGGGTTGCTGTCATGTATGCAGGTCAAATTGTTGAAATTGCCGATGTTACGACATTGTTTGAGAATCCTTTGCATCCTTATACAAAATCACTCTTGAATTCCGTCCCTGCAGAGGGGCAGGACAAACTTCACGTTATCCAGGGAATTGTGCCATCATTGAAAAACCTCCCTCGTAAGGGTTGTCGTTTTGCAGCACGCATACCATGGATTGATGAGTCTGCACATGAAGAGAATCCTGTGTTGCATGAGGTTTCACAGGGTCACTTTGTGCGCTGTACGTGTCATGCACATTTTTACTTCCCTGAAGAGAGCAAGGAGGAACAAACAAATGGGATTTCTTGAAGTTGAAGATCTAAAGGTACACTTCCCGATCAAAGGTGGAATTTTTAATCGTACGGTAGATTATATTAAAGCAGTTGACGGTGTTACCTTTTCGGTTGAACAAGGGAAAACCTATGGTCTAGTTGGAGAATCTGGATCAGGAAAAACAACAACCGGAAGAGCGGTAATCGGGCTGAATGATATTACATCAGGCAAGGTTTTATTTGAAGGGACAGATATCACCTCCAAAAAAAGCAAGACAAAAAATGTCAGAAAAGATATTCAAATGATATTCCAGGACCCTTACTCTTCATTAAATCCAAGAAAACGGGTTATCGATATTGTTGCTGAGCCACTCCGTAATTACGAAAACCTTTCTAAAATTGAGGAAAGAAAGCGCATTCAAGAATTGATGGAAATGGTAGGGTTGAGCCCAGAAAGCATTTTAAAATACCCACATGAATTTTCAGGCGGACAAAGGCAGCGGATCGGTGTTGCCAGGGCTATCGCCTTAAAGCCAAAATTGATTATTGCCGATGAGCCCGTATCAGCACTCGATGTTTCGGTACAGGCCCAGGTTTTGAATTTTATGCAGGATATTCAAAAGGAATTAAACCTGACATATTTGTTCATCAGTCATGATCTTGGAATCGTAAAACATATGTGTGATGACATAGCGATCATGTATAAAGGCAGATATGTTGAACAGGGAACAAAGGAAGATATTTTCAATAATCCACAGCATATTTATACGAAGCGACTGATTGCTGCCATACCTGACATTAATCCGAGAAATCGTGCGGATCAATTTAAGTTCCGCCAAGAAGTACAGAAGGAATATGAGCATTCTTATGATGACTACTTTGACAGCGAGGGTCTAGCTTACGGATTGCAGCCCATATCTGATACTCATCTGGTTGCTCTTCCGGGGAAAGGTTGATAAGTATATGTGGAAATTCATAGTAAGACGACTTTTGATAACATTACCTCAAATTATACTATTAAGTGTTTTAGTGTTTCTCATGGCACAAATGATGCCAGGGGATGCTCTGACAGGCCAGGTTGATCCGAATGTCAGTCCTGAGATTAAGGAACAAATAAGGGAAAGATTGGGACTGAATAATCCATGGTATATCCAATATAGAGACTGGGTAGCCGGTATTTTGCAAGGTGATCTGGGCCAGTCGTTCCGATTTAAGATGGATGTTACGGAACTATTGAGTCAACGAATCGCTAATACGTTTTGGCTTTCATTAGTTACATTAATTTTCACTTATATCATTGCAGTGCCACTAGGTATTACAAGTGGACGTTATAATGATACATTATTGGATCAGGGAATTACTGGTTATACGTATTTAGGATTTGCAACACCATTGTTCATCTTTGCATTGTTTATGGTTTGGGTGTTTGGGTACCAGCTTGGATGGTTTCCGACGAGCGGAAGTGTTCAGCCAGGACTGACGCCAGGTACGATGGAGTATGTAATTAGCAAATTTAACCATTTACTGTTACCGGCTTTATCGATGGCATTAATTGCAACCGTTTCTACTGTGCAATATTTACGAAGTGAGATTGTCGATACGAAGCAGAAGGATTTTATTGTTACTGCCAGAGCAAAAGGAGCCTCTGAATCTCGGGTCTACAATAGACATATTCTAAGAAACTCATTATTACCGATTGCGGCATTTTTTGGATGGGAGATTACGTCTTTAATCTCGGGGACAATTTTTATCGAACAGATATTTGGCTATCCGGGCATGGGGGCTTTGTTCCTTGAAACAATTTTATTGCGTGATTATAGTGTTGTAACTGCCCTCGTTCTTTTATTCGGGATAGCTTCTATATTAGGAGCATTGTTATCCGATATAATTTTAAGCCTTGTGGACCCACGTATCCGGATTAAATAGAAACTCGATAGACTCTGAGGTGAAAATAATGGAAATCAATAACAGAATCGTGGAGGATCACATGAAAAGTCCATCAGCACTACGTGTCCTCTGGCGTGAACTTGTTCGAGATAAATTAGCACTCGTTTCTCTGATATTTTTAGTTTTAATTACAGTTGCGGTATTCGGTATTTCACTAGTATTAGACCAGCGTGAAATCGTTAAAGTAGATTTGTTCGCGATTAACGAGCCGCCTTCTGATGAGTTTATATTGGGAACAGATTATGGTGGTCGGGATGTGTTTGGTCAGTTGATCATAGGAACGAGAAATTCCTTGCTGATTGGCTTTCTCGTAACATTATTCAGCGGATTGATTGGGGTGACATTTGGTCTCGTTGCCGGGTATTTCGGTGGTCACATTGATAATATAATGATGCGTATTTTAGATTTTTTCCTAATATTACCGTTTATTATGATCGTTATCGTGTTTGTATCGTTAGTCCCAAGCTATAACACGCTGACATTCTCATTAATCATGACGGCCTTTTCGTGGATGGGAATAGCCAGGCTGATACGTTCAAAAGCGCTTCAGGAGAAAGAACTGGACTATGCTCAAGCCTCAAAAACACTTGGTTCATCAGATTTCAAGATTATTTTTACACAAGTGCTGCCGAATATAACATCACTTATCATTGTAACCATGACATTGAATTTGGCAGCAAACATTGGTTTGGAATCTGGGCTTTCTTTTCTAGGTTTCGGTTTTCCGGAGACAACCCCAAGTTTGGGGACTTTACTAAGCTATGCAAGAAATCCACAAACACTTGAATTCAGATGGTGGATTTGGGCACCGGCAGCAGTATTGATTTTAGTATTGATGCTTGCAGTAAGAAATGTTGGCGAAGCATTACGACGTGCAACCGATTCGCGTCAAAGAAGGGGTTAGCATGAATGCTTATGGCAGGTTTAAAGCAATACCCATGATTGGTACCTACATCAATATATATCCTTGTATTGGTGTTGAGTATATATCAATCAGTTGAAATGAACTGATTGCCAGAAGAAAAAGAAGTGATAAAAAAGGGGAGGTTATAAGGATGAAGAAAGTAAGTTTAAGTAAGCTTTTACTGGCTCTTATGTTAGTTTTCCTGCTAGTTTTAGCGGCATGCAGCGGTTCAGATGATGAACAGGAAGACACGGGTACTGATACAGAAACAGAAGAAGGTACAGAAGAAGGAGCAGAAGAAGAGGAAGAAGACACTGATGGTTTGTACTCGATCGATGATTTTAATGTCGATAAAACTAATGAAGGCGAAGCAATTGAAGGCGGTACACTAAATTATGGTTTAGTTTCCGATACGGTTTTTGAAGGTGTTTTAAACCGTGTATTTTATGAAGGTAATCCAGACTATGAAGTTCTAAAGTTTTTTGACGAGAACCTATTAGCAATAGATAATAACTTTAACTATACCCAAGACGGAGCGGCTGAGTGGGAATTGACAGAAAATGATGACGGTACTGTAACAGTAACTTTCATGATTCGTGATAATGTTAACTGGCATGATGGTGAACCTGTTACAGCGGAAGATTTAGCTTTTGCATATGAAGTTATTGGAAGTCCAGAGTATACTGGTGTACGTTATTACTACATTGAAGATGTTGTAGGAATGGAAGCATATAATGCCGGTGAAGCAGATGCAATCGAAGGGCTTGAAATTGTTGATGATAAGACGCTAAGTGTTACATTCACCAATGCAAACCCTTCACTACTTGCAAGTGGGCTGTGGACATCACCACTGCCAAAGCATATCTTTGAAGAGATTCCTATCGAAGAGATGGCAGAATCAGATGCGGTACGTGTTAACCCGATTGGATTTGGGCCATTTAAAGTAGAAACAATTACTCCTGGTGAGTCAGTGACATATAGTGCCAATGAAGATTACTGGCGAGGGGCGCCAAAGCTTGATGGTATTACACTTAAAGTTGTTGCACCACAAGTGGTAGCAAATGAGTTGGAAACAGGTGGCGTCGACGTTGTAGATAGTTTCCCAACTGATCAATATCCAGATGTTGAGGAAAACTTAACAAATGTCGAGTTCTTGGGACAAATTGATACAGCATATACCTATATCGGATTTAAGTTAGGTTCATGGGATGAAGAAGCTGGTGAAGTAGTACCGGATCCAAATGCGAAAATGGCAGATGTTAATTTGCGTCGTGCGATGTGGCATGCGGTTGATAATGATACAGTTGGTGAAAGGTTCTATAATGGACTTCGCTGGGCTGGTACAACTTTAATCATCCCTGCGTTCCCTGATTATCATGATCCGACAATTGAAACTCCAAGTTATGATCAAGAAGAAGCAAACCGTCTCTTAGATGAAGCTGGTTACGTTGATGTTGATGGAGATAACATTCGTGAAAACCCAGATGGTGAAGAGCTCGTTATAAATTTTGCATCGATGTCAGGTGGCGATGTAGCAGAGCCGATTGCAAACTATTACATTCAAGCATGGGAACAAGTAGGACTTAAGGTTGAACTTGTTGATGGACGTTTGATGGAATTCAACAGTTTCTATGACCGTGTAGAAGCAGACGATCCTGACATTGATATTTATCAAGGTGCTTGGGGTACTGGTACTGACGTAGACCAAAATGGTTTATACGGACGTTCCGCTGCTTATAACTATACACGTTATGCTAGTGAGGAAAACGATGAATTGCTAGCAAAAGGTGCCTCTCCGGAAGCGATGGATATTGATTATCGTGTCGATGTCTATAAAGAGTGGCAGCAACTAATGGTTGATGAGATTCCTGTTTTCCCAACTCTTTATCGTGCTGAGTTGGTACCGGTCAACAACCGTGTAACAGATTGGTCTATCCAAGCAGAGTGGATTTTGAATAATTCATTCCATGAGGTTGGAGTAACACAAGAAGATCCTGTATTACCAGAATAAAGGTATTTGGAAAAGGGCTCGCCTGACTAGCGAGTCCTTTTTTCATGACCTTTTCCATTTTGCTGACTCGGATCAATAAGCTATAATGGTGATAGAAAATGTAGGAGGGGATTGGGTGCTAAGTGAACAGGAAAAGATGAAAAAGGCGGTTGGAGAAAAGGCTGCAACGTTTGTGAAGGACGGAATGAAGGTAGGTCTCGGCTCTGGATCGACTGTCTATTGGATGATTCGGAAGCTTGGAGAGCTGGTGGAAAACGGTCTTGATGTGGAAGGAATCCCTTCATCAATGCAAACAGAACAATGGGCAAATGAGTTTGGAGTACCATTGACAGATTTTGCAAGAGTCAAAGAATTGGATATTACGATTGACGGTGCAGACGAAGTGGATGAGAATCTCCATTTGATCAAAGGTGGGGGTGCAGCCTTATTCAGGGAGAAAATAATTGCCCAAGCGGCGAGAAAATTGATTATTATCGTTGATTCATCAAAAATGGTAACAAATTTAGGGCAATATCCGTTGCCGATTGAAGTCCTTCCTTTTGCTTGGGAACGCACAGCAAATGAAATATCGAAGCTTGGTTGTTCTCCAGAGCTCAGAAAGAAGGATGGAGAAATTTTAATTACGGACAATGGAAACTACATACTTGATTGCCCATTTGATGTAATCACTGATCCAGCTATGTTAAACACGAATATAAAAGAAATTGCTGGAGTAGTGGAAACCGGGTTATTTATCGGAATGGCAGATAAAATCATTGTTGGTGATAGTGAGGAAATTAATATCGTCGGGTAGAACTATATTTAGTATTGAGAAGTGCTGCAAATGCGGTCTTCTTAAGTGTCTTGTTATGAAAGCGATATCATGATTGGGAGGCAGCTATGAAAATTGTCATCGCACCAGATTCATATAAAGGTAGCCTTACATCTATTGAGGCATCTAGCATAATGAAGAAAGCGATAATGGAGATTTACCCTGATGCCAATATACTTCCTAAACCGATGGCAGATGGCGGGGAAGGTACTTTGGAAGCACTGGTAACTGCTGCAAAGGCAGTTACTGTTACTACGACTTGCACAGGTCCATTGGGAGACCAAATCCCAACAGCCTATGGAATAATTGATGGGAACAATGCAGTTATTGAATACGCAAAAATTGCCGGACTTTTCCAGGTAGCCAAAAAAAGGCGCAATCCCGATGTCACAACCTCCTTTGGACTTGGCGAAATTATCTTGCACGCTTTGGATAAAGGATGTACAAAATTTATCATCGGTCTCGGAGGAAGCGCAACAAATGACGGAGGACTGGGAATGCTCCAAGCTTTAGGAATGAAGTCAATGGATTCTAGCAACTGTCTTACCGGCCCTTACGGCAAAGACTTGCTTCATATAAAAGATGTTGATTTTACAAACTTGGATAGTCGCTTATCCAAGGTCACTATTAAAGTGGCATGTGATGTTAATAATCCTCTTTGCGGCAACCGTGGGGCCAGTATAGTCTATGGGCCACAAAAAGGGGCAACTCGAGAACAGGTTGAAAAATATGACGAGGCTCTTGACTGCTATTCAAAATTGATAGAATCCAAGATTAATAGAACCATTAAAGAGATCCCTGGTGCAGGAGCTGCAGGAGGCTTAGGATTCGCTTTTCTCGTGATAGGTTCAGAACTTGTATCAGGTGCAGAACTTATCGGTAATACGATGAACTTGGAAACATCAATCAAAAATGCCGATTTCGTCATTACAGGTGAAGGGCAGAGTGATGAACAAACGCTGTACGGAAAAGCCCCTGGTTCTGTAGCATCTCTTGCGAAAAAATACAACGTGGCGGCGGTTCTTATTTCCGGAAGTTTAATGGGAGACAGCGAAGCGTTACGAGAAAGCTTCGCTGGTTGTTTTTCAATTATCAATAAACCAACTACATTGGAAGAGAGTATGGAAAAAGCAGGGCAGTTACTGTTTGAACAAACGAAACAAATTTTCCATCTGATTTCATCTGTCACAAAATAATAGATGATTTGTCAATGGTTGACACCTTGGAGAAGGATTAGCTCTCCCGAGGTGTTTTTTTCTTTGGAGCCAGGAAAGCATAAACTTACCGGGCTGTATACATCCAACGCACCCTAAGACTTGAAGGATTCACCTCGAGCCCACTTTTTGCATACGATGTGATGGAGACCTAGGTTGCATCAGAAAGGGTGATAGTTTTTGTGCGGAATTACAGGTTTTGTTGACTGGAACAGGAAGGCAGACACACAAAAGGAAGTATTGGAAAAAATGACGGAAACCTTGGCTTTGCGGGGTCCTGATGCAACACAATATTGGCTGAATGGGCATACGGGATTTGGACATAAGCGTCTATCGGTTGTTGATTTAGAAGGGGGAAAACAGCCGATGAGCAAGGAAGTGAATGGTAGTACTTATACAATTGTCTACAATGGAGAGTTATATAATACCGATGATTTAAGGAAAGTACTTCTGCAAAAAGGCTATCAATTTCATACTGCATCGGATACAGAAGTGTTACTGACCTCCTATATCGAATGGAAGGAAGACTGTGTAGACCATCTGAATGGAATCTTCTCATTCGGTATTTGGGACGAAGAAAAGAATCAGTTATATATGTCACGGGACCGTCTTGGTGTAAAACCATTATTTTTTTATGAAAAAGAAAGTCAATTTGTTTTTGGATCTGAGCTGAAGGCAATCCTGGCACATTCTGATGTGGATGCTGAAATCGACCGGGATGGGCTTTCGGAAATTTTTGGACTTGGACCTTCCAGAACTCCAGGGCATGGGTTGTTTAAAGGGATAAAAGAACTGCGTGCCGGACATTCATTAATTTTTTCAACAAATGGTCTGAAGGTTTGGCGCTATTGGAACATGGTCAGCAAGCCACATATAGATTCAATTGAGGAAACCTCTGAAAAGGTGAGGGAGTTATTTGTTGATGCGGTTCAGCGTCAATTAGTCGCGGATGTTCCAGTGTCCACCTTTTTATCCGGTGGTTTGGATTCCAGTGCGATCACCGCGATAGCTGCCAATTATTTTCAAGAAATCAATGGTCGATCATTAGCGACTTTTTCCATCGATTATGAAGGTAATGATGAGCATTTTCAGTCAAGCAAATTCCAGCCTTCCAGTGACAGGCCATGGATTGAAAAAATGGTGAAGGAGTTTAAAACAGATCATCACGATGAAATCATTCGGGGAGATCAGCTTGCAGCGCTATTAAAAGAAGCTGTTGATGTAAGGGATCAGCCGGGGCAGGCGGATATTGATTCTTCCTTATTATGGTTTTGCAGGCGTATTAAAGAAGATACTACCGTCGCATTGTCCGGCGAATGTGCGGATGAGATTTTCGGTGGGTATCCATGGTTTCATGATCCAATTGCGGCAGGAGATGGATTTCCATGGATGAGATCCCTTGATTCGCGGATCGATTTACTGCTCCCGGAATGGCGAAAGAAGCTGGACCTCAAATCGTATGTGCAGCAACGGTATGAGGAAACGGTAGCGGAAACACCCAAACTGGACGGTGAAGATCCGGAAGAAGCTAGACGAAGAGAAATTTTTTATTTGAATATCCAATGGTTTATGGCTCAATTGCTTGATCGTAAGGACCGGATGAGTATGGGAGCGAGCCTGGAAGTCCGTGTGCCGTATGCGGATCACCGACTTGTCGAATATGTATGGAATATTCCATGGAAGATGAAAAACCTGGAAGGCAGGGAAAAAGGCATTCTAAGAAAAGCAATGGAAGGGATCCTGCCAGATGAAATACTGTATCGGAAGAAAAGTCCATATCCACGGACGTTCCAGCCGAAGTATACCGAGCAAGTGGTTAAGTGGATGGAAGTAATCTTGGATGATCCCGATGCAAGACTCTTTGAATTTATGAAGCGAGCAAAGGTGGAAGCTATCGTAAAAAGTGCAGGAAAAGAGTTTAAAGATCCATGGTATGGTCAGCTCATGCGCGGACCACAGCTTATTGCCCACCTGTGCCAGATTGATTACTGGCTCAGGAAATATGATATTAAGGTTAGTGAATGATGCCTTTGTTGCAGTCCTGCCGGGATAGTGGCAGGGCTTTTGTTGTAGGTGGGATGGGAGAAGGTTTGAATTGGTATTTAATGTGTCGTAGGAGGGCGATATAAGCCATTGAGAAGAAATATCTTCCATAAGAGTGCAATATCAGTACCCGCATCTCAAAAAAGACAAATTTCGACAAAACCCGGGGAGTGACAGGCACCTCATGTAAGCGGTATAATGGGGTATATTGATAGAGGAGAGGATGTTACATATGAAATATTTTGCTGCGTTTTCACCGATGCTTGATGAGGGGAAAAGCCAGAAGTATCGTCAGGATCATTTGGATTATCTGGAGAATTTGGGAAAAGAAGGCAGAGTCTTCGCCAAAGGCCGTTTTGCGGATGGCACTGGTGGCATGGTTATCTATATTGCTGAAAATTATGATGAGGTCGAAGCTATTGTAAAAAATGATCCGTATGTTGTGCAGGGTGCAAGAGGTTATGAAATTTATGAGTGGGTCATGACGACCGATGCGGTATTACCGAAAAAATAAGAACAGTACGAACAACCAAAAACAGTCTGGAACCAATCCAGGCTGTTTTTCTATTAGAAGCCTGGCGAATGCCAAGTTTTCTGACCATAAAACTGCCCCAAAAGCCTGTAAGAAGGGAAATATAATCTTTAATAATTAAACCCGGAGAATCCGATTGGAAATGCCTGCTATAGGTCATTGCACCCGAGCGTCCGAAGAAATAATAGACGGAATAATTAAAAATAATCACTAAATAAAGTATAATAGAAACTAGTAATCTAGCACGACTTAAAAGGAGTTGCTATTATGGGGAAAAAGTACATTTTGTCGATTGATCAGGGTACAACAAGTTCCAGAGCAATTATTGTTAATCATGATGGCATGATTGTCGAGACAGCCCAACGAGAATTTGAACAATTCTTTCCACAGCCTGGTTGGGTTGAGCATGATGCGAATGAAATCTGGAATTCTGTGCTTGCATGTATTGCGGAAGTTTTAAGGAAATCGGATATTAACCCGGATCAGATAGCTGGAATCGGAATTACGAATCAGCGAGAAACGACAGTTGTATGGGATAAAACGACAGGAAAGCCAATCTACAAGGCGATTGTGTGGCAATCCCGCCAGACAGAGGGGATATGTAAGGAATTAAGGGAAAATGGGTATGAAGAATTGTTCCGCAATAAAACCGGTCTTCTGATTGATCCTTATTTTTCCGGCACAAAAGTAAAGTGGATACTGGACAATGTCGAAGGAGCAAGAGAAAAAGCCGATAACGGGGACCTCCTATTCGGCACAATCGATTCCTGGTTAGTGTACAAGTTTTCAGGTGGAACCACTCATATTACGGATTATTCCAATGCTTCAAGAACATTAATGTTTAACATTTACGATTTGAAGTGGGATGATGAACTGCTGGAGATCCTAACTGTTCCGAAAAGTATGCTTCCGGAAGTCCGCGATTCCTCGGAAATCTATACAGATACAAAGCCCTACCATTTCTTTGGTTACGAAGTTCCGATAGCAGGGATTGCAGGAGATCAGCAAGCGGCATTGTTTGGACAGGCGTGCTTTGAAAAAGGAATGGCCAAAAACACCTATGGAACAGGATGTTTTATGCTGATGAATACTGGTAAAACAGGTGTTGTATCTGAGAATGGATTGCTTACAACATTGGCCTGGGGAGTCAATGGGGAAGTGGAGTATGCTTTGGAAGGCAGTATTTTTGTGGCTGGGTCAGCGGTACAGTGGCTGCGGGATGGCTTAAAGCTGATAGAAAATGCACCACAGGCTGAAGTTTTTGCCTCAAAAGTGGATTCGACGGACGGTGTTTATATGGTACCCGCATTTGTCGGACTCGGTACACCGTACTGGGACAGCGATGCAAGAGGTGCCGTCTTTGGTCTCACCAGAGGTACCACAAATAATCACTTTATCCGGGCGACATTGGAAGCACTTGCATACCAGACAAAAGATGTCCTTGATGCCATGATTGCTGACTCTGGGATTGAATTGAAAACATTGCGGGTGGATGGTGGCGCAGTGAAAAATGATCTGCTGATGCAATTTCAGAGCGATATTCTATCGGTGCCTGTGGAAAGGCCAATCGTACAGGAGACGACAGCATTGGGGTCTGCATATTTGGCCGGCTTGGCTGTTGGCTATTGGAAGGACAAAGCGGAGATAGCAATGCAATGGAAGAATGAGAAAACCTTCACTCATAAAATGGAACAAGAAAAGCGAGATCAGTTGTATGCCGGCTGGCAGAAAGCTGTCGAGGCAACAAGAGTATTTAAATAGTTTGCTAGCAAGTGGGAGAAATTAGAGAGTGCTGTGAGTGATTTACAGCGACTGGGGAGAATTAAGCAGGTGTAATCTGTCTGACACCATAATAAATGGATCATACAAACAGAGGGGGAAATACAATGTTTCGTACAAATCAATCAAACCCATATCCTTTATCGCAAAAACCGGTCTATGCCAAAAACGGGATGGTGGCCACATCCCAGCCATTGGCTGCCCAGGCGGGATTGGAAATTTTAAAAAAAGGGGGAAATGCCATTGATGCTGCAATTACAACGGCTGCCTGTCTCACTGTAGTAGAACCTACATCAAATGGAATTGGCAGCGATGCCTTTGCCCTCGTTTGGACAAAAGGCAAGCTGCATGGACTGAATGGGAGTGGGAAATCTCCAAAACGTATTTCGATTAATGCTCTTAAAGAAAAAGGATTAGATGAAATTCCAACGCACGGATTAATTCCGGTTACGGTTCCAGGAGCACCGGGAACATGGGCAGAACTTTCCAAGCGGTTCGGAAAGTTACCATTTAAGGAGATTCTTGAGCCTGCGATTACATATGCAAGAGAAGGTTTTCCGATATCCCCTACACTCGGAAGGTATTGGGAAGCTTCCTATCGTTCCTTTAAAGAAAAGTTAACAGATGCAGCGTTTGAAAATTGGTTTAAAACGTTCGCTCCAGAGGGAAGAGCACCTGAAGTAGGGGAAGTCTGGTCATCTGAAGATCATGCAACTACCTTGGAGGAAATTGCGGACACGGGTGCAGAGTCATTTTACCGTGGAAGGCTCGCAGATAAAATAGCTGCTTTTTCATTAGAAAATGACGGTTTTCTGGCAAAAGAAGATTTGGAAGAGTATCAGCCTGAATGGGTCAATCCGATCCATGTTAATTATCGTGGGTACGATGTGTGGGAAATTCCTCCGAACGGTCAGGGGATTGTCGCGCTGCAGGCGTTGAATATTTTAAAAGGTTTTGAGTTTCAAACGAAAGATTCGGCGGATACATATCATAAACAGATTGAGGCAATTAAACTTGCTTATGCCGATGGTCTCAAGCATGTGACCGAAGAAAAATATATGAAACGATCTACAGAAGAAATTTTGAATGAATCCTACGCCAAGCAACGCAGAGCATTAATCGGAGATGAAGCACTTTTCCCTGAAGCAGGAGACCCGTCAGCAAGTGGTACGGTTTATTTGTCTGCTGCAGACAAGGAAGGAAATATGGTTTCTTTTATCCAAAGTAATTATATGGGATTTGGCTCAGGAATTGTTGTGCCAGGTACTGGGATTGCTTTACAGAACCGAGGGAATAATTTTTCGGTGGATCCCGCTCATGTGAATGCACTGGCAGGAGGGAAGAGAACGTTCCATACAATTATTCCTGGATTCCTTACAAAGGGTAAACAGCCTGTAGGTCCGTTTGGAGTAATGGGTGGCTTTATGCAGCCACAGGGACATGTACAGGTAGTGATGAACACGGTGGATTTCGAATTAAATCCGCAGGCGGCTCTTGATGCACCAAGGTGGCAATGGATGAAAGGGAAAACCGTAGAATTGGAAAATCGCTTCCCACATCATATTACCCAGGAATTGGCAGCTAAAGGTCACGATGTCAAAATACAGCATGAGCCGAATAGCTTCGGTCGTGGTCAGATTATATGGAGGAATCCCGAAACCGGTGTATTGGTCGGCGGGACAGAATCGAGAACAGATGGTACCGTAGCAGCTTGGTAATGACAGCTGACAGAATAAATGAAGAAGGTTTGTGACGCATGAAAACTCAATGGAATATATTTATTGCATTCTTTCGGGTTGGTATGCTTGGGTTCGGTGGTGGGCCTGCATCCATCCCGCTTATTCAAAAAGAAGTGGTGGAAAATTTTAAATGGATGGATAACGAGGAATTTGGTGAAATTCTTGCGATTGGGAATACATTACCTGGCCCAATAGCGACTAAATTGGCGGGGTACGTAGGGTATCGGGTCTCGGGGGCGATCGGGATGATTAATGCCTTAGTAGCTTCGGTTTTACCTACCATCCTTTTGATGATTATTTTGCTGACTTCACTTTCCGGTATTCGTGACTTTGACTGGGTACAGGGTATGACAGCAGCTGTTGTTCCAGTCGTCGGAATGATGATGGTTGTACTTACTTGGCAATTTGCCAAAAAGGCAGGGAGAGGCTTCGGATGGGGAAAAGCACTTCTGATGATTATCATTGTCTTTCTATTCCTGCAAGTACTGAACATTCACCCGGGAATTGTAATCGCTGTGTTACTGATACTAGCTCTGTCACTTCCGGTAAATAATAGAAACGAAGATGTTGGTAGTAAAGAAGGTGATAAGGCATGATCTATTTTCAACTGTTTCTAGCTTTCTTTATTCCTGGTATTCTCGGATATGGTGGTGGGCCTGCATCCATCCCGCTCGTTGAAAATGAAGTTGTAAAGAGATATGAATGGATGACCGTACAGGAGTTTGGAGAAGTATTAGCCCTCGGAAATTCACTTCCAGGACCAATCGCTACAAAAATGGCCGGCTATATCGGCTATGAAGTTGGCGGGGTGTTCGGGTCGATTGTCAGTGTGTTTGCAAATGTCGCCCCTTCCTTGATATTGATGATACTACTTGGCGGCATTCTAATAAAATATAAGCAGTCCCCAAAGGTAAAAAGGCTGACGCTTTTCGTCCAGCCGGTTATTGCCATATTGCTTGGTGTCATGGCATGGAACTTTTTGAGTGAATCCTATATTGGGATCGGGTTCGTTCCAACTGCAATTATTGTATTTCTCAGTTATTTTCTGATTGAAAGATTAAATGTCCATCCTGCCTTCGTAATTGCAGGTGCGCTTCTGTATGGAGGGTTCTTTCTTTAGGGGCATTAATGACGTAATCGAGCTATTTGAGCATTCCATAGATGAACGTAGATAAATATATCGAAAAAAAAGCAAAGCCTTGTATGATAAAGGCTTTGCTTTTAACATTAATTCACTTTTTATTTTACTAACCCGAGCACTTTCAAACCATTGAATATACCTGAATCAGATACGGAGGTAGTTCGATGTTTTGCAAAACGGAAAAGGTCTGGATGGGCATTTTCCATCGCAAATCCTTCTCCGACTGCCTGCAGCATTTCTTTATCGTTCATTCCGTCCCCAAAAGCAATCGCCTGTTCTTTCGGTATATTCAATCGTTTAAGGATTCTTGTGATGGCTTCTCCTTTATTCACATTTTTACGGATAACATCATACGCCATCGTTGCCCCTTCAATGTTTACTTGTGACATACGGATATTATCCTCAATTTCATATAAATAGGCTTGTGAAGGTGCAATATTCATGACAGTTACTCCAATAATTTGATCGGCAACATCATAAGTGAACAAGGAGTTTTGTTTCAGTTGAAATATATCGTTAAATTGTTTTACAAACGGATGGTCAAGTGATGTATAGTAGTTTCTGTCTTTCGTGTAAAGGACCATTTCATGATTGTTCGCTTTGGCTATGTCCAGAAATTTCCGGATAAGTAATTCGTCGATTGGTTCATTGATAATCGTTTGTTCCTGATAGACAGCATAGGCGCCATTGTAACCAATAAATGAATCGACATTTAATTCCTGTGCAAGGTCTTTTACCTCAATAAGAGGTCTGCCGGTGGCGATAAAAACCTCCACACCATTCTCTTTTACTTGCTCAATCGCTGTCTTGGTTGTTTCGGTATATGTATGATCAGGTTTGAGTATCGTGCCATCTATATCCAAAAAAAGTACTTTAAATGTCATGTTGATCTCCTTTACTTATGCCAGTTTATCCTCATTTTAGCATATAAGGAATAGAGGTTCTATTAACTAGGTCTTAAGATTGCTTTGTTAAGAGGATAGGTCAAAACAGAAGCACTTCAACTCCGAGTGCTCCTGTTTACTTTTGCAGAAAGCATAAACCTTGCTTACATACGCTGAAAGAAGTAACTAATCCAACAACTTAGACAGCTGCCGGGATTTTTTATAATGCTGCATCATCGACAGATTCGAGCCAGGTTTCAATTGTATTGATGACTGTTTTAACAGAGCCTTTTTCAAAAGGTGAACGAAGATTGGCAGCTTCTACCAGTCCAAGGAATGGTTTTGAGCCTCCGAGTTTGCATAGGTTCAAATAATCTTCCCAGGCCTGTTTATGATCTTCGCGGGATTTTTTCCAAAATTGGAAAGCGCAAATTTGGGCAAGTGTATAATCGATATAATAGAAAGGATCTTCATATATATGTCCTTGGCGCTGCCAGTAAGCGCCAGATTCCAAATACGCGTTTCCATCATAATCCCGATGTGGCAAATAGATTTCTTCAAGCTTTCTCCACGCTTCCTTCCGCTGTGTGGGTGTCCACTCCGGATTCTCGTATACTAGATGCTGGAATTCATCGACCGCAACACCATATGGCAGGAACTGCAGCCCATCCGCCAAGTGGGCATATTTATATTTATCTGCGCCTTCTTTGAAGAAAAGCTCCATCCATGGCCATGTGAAAAACTCCATGCTCATGGAATGAATTTCAGCTGATTCGCTGGTTGGGAATATATACTCCGGAACGCCGATATCACGACTGGAATAAGCCTGGAATGCATGTCCTGCTTCATGTGTCAGGACATCGACATCACCTGACGTCCCATTAAAGTTAGCAAAAATGAATGGTGCTTCATAGTCCTCTATAAATGTGCAATAGCCACCAGCTTCCTTGCCTTTTTTAGCTTCCAGATCCAATAGGTTTCTATCAAGCATGAATTGGAAAAATTCGTTTGTTTCCTTAGATAGTTCCTGATACATTTTTTTGCCGTTCTCCATAATCCATTCTGGTGACCCTTTCGGCTTTGCATTTCCACTTTTGAATTTAAAGTTCTCATCGTAAAATTTTAGAGAATCTACTCCAATACGAGCCGCCTGTTTTTCATAAAGCTTTGTTGCTAGTGGTACTACAAATTCAAGAACCTGTTTGCGGAACACGTCTACCATTTTCGAATTGTAATCGATTCGCAGCATGCGCAGATAACCGACTTCAATAAAGTTTTTATAACCGAGTTTTAACGCAATCTCATGACGTGTTTTAACGAGCTGATTATAAATGGAGTCGAACGTTTCCGCATGACTTTCAAAAAAACCTGCGCTGGCTTCAACAGCCTGCTTGCGGATATCCCTGTCCTGGCTTTGAGCAAAAGGCGCAAGCTGTGCAAGCGTATAGGTTTCACCCTGGAATTCAACCTCTGCAGAAGCAACCAGTTTCGAGTATTGGGAAGAGAGCTTGTTTTCCTTCTGCAGCAAATCGATAATCTTCGGAGAGAAGGACTTGATTTCAAAGTCGGCGATCTGGAATAATTGCTCCCCGAATTGTTCTTTCAGTTCCACACGGTAAGGTGATTTGACAAGTTTCTTATAAAATTCGGTATTCATCGCTTTGATTTCCGGCTCTATTTCATCGAAGTAATCTCGTTCAGCCTGATAATATTCATCCCTTGTATCAATGGATGCGCGAATATAAACCAGATTGAAAAGAGTTGACAGTCTGTTGCGGAAAGTATTGATCGCTTTTATTGCTTCTGTCGCCTTGTTTAATGAATCCGCTTCCGTAAATGTTTTTAATAGTTGTTTAAATTTATCCTGTTCCTCTTGAAGGACAGGTCTTTCGTATGGATAATCTTGAAATTTCATTATTCTGATACCTCCTTAATATCTATATCATACTACCATTAATTCGACTTACCAGGGGTTTATTCCTTTATCAACAGGATATTTTTTAACCCCTTTCAGTCTTCGTGCTTGATTTTATCTCCGTATATAATGATCGATCAGGCCTGTAAACGATACAATAATTGGGTACTACCTGTTATGATAGAAATAATTCAAAAATGATAGGGGACAGAAAAATGACGATTGACGGCAGATACCGAAAAAATATTCAACCAGGACAAAAGGTTGAAATCGTATTGAAAAAAGATCAGCGAACCGGTAAGACAACAGAGGGAATAGTAAAAGATTTACTCACCAAATCTGAATTCCATCCCCATGGAATAAAGGTCAGACTTGAGGATGGACAAGTTGGCAGAATTGCCGGTAGATAACTGTTTTGACAGCTTCAGAGGACTTTGTACAAAGCAGAAACAATACGTTGAAAAGTGATAATCTGATTGACTTTGGGACTTTTCAACTGTAGACTATAGGTATTGTAATTTAATTTAATTGGGGTGATAGATATGATACAGGCAGTTATTACAATTGCTGCAATTTTGACAGCAATAACCGTTGCTGCAAATATTGTTCTTGTTAGATTGTCTACAAAAGAATCGCATTCTCCATACTATCCAAATGTCTTTTTAGTAATTGTCGGATTATTATTATTGGCAGTTGCTTCTCTTGCTCCAAAAGTGGATTTGCTTGGAGCTGGATTTGGCGGTTGGGGAATCGCAATCATGTTCGCAGCGGCAATCGGATTTATTATTACTTCGATTTTGGATTCTTACAGAAACGTAAATGTTTAATGAAAAAAAGCAGAATCTGCCAGCAGATTTTGCTTTTTTCATTGGCAAGTAAGAAAGTATAAACTTTCTTACTTGCATAAGTGCAACTAAGGCATTCGCCGAAAAGACTTGGCGCATGCCAAGTTTCTAACATAAGCTATTTTAAATACGTATTTCCTTCCCGTTGTTCAATTTTACCTTCTTTTAAAAGTTTACCCAATGCGCGTTTAAAGGCAGCTTTGCTCATTTGGAAAGTGCCGCGGATATCTTCGGGATCGCTCTTATCACTGAATGGAATGACACCGCCATTTTCTTGGAGATTATGCATAATTGCTTCAGCATCTGTCGCCATGCTGTCCTGTTTGAGCGGAAGAAGTGAAACGTTAATCGACCCGTCGTCTTTTACGTCAATAACTCTACCTTCAACAAATTCGCCGATTCGCGGTTCAGCTTTTCGCTCGGAATGGTGAATGAATCCTCTGTGATTATCCGTTGTAATGATTGCAGACCCTTGTTTATCGGTTAAATAAACCGTTCCACTCACCTTCTTATTGAGTAACTCTGATGGAGCGGCTTCAACTTCCCTTGCTACGATACCTTCTGTAGCCGGAATTGCAAGCAACTTCCCTTTTTGGTCTCTGCCAAGAGTCACGAATAATTTATCACCCTGCTCTGGCCAAACGCTTTCAAATAGTGGCAAATCGTCTTTGGAGACGAGCATGTCCTTTGTCGTACCGATGGAAACAAATGCTCCGAGTCGAGGTATTACTTCGACCACTTCGGCCCAGCCGTAAACATCCATTTGAATTGAAGGAAGCTTGGTTGTTGCGACAGTATTACCTTTTTTATCATTGTAAAGGAAAACGTCTATCTGTTGCTCCATCTCAAGGTCGTTTTCTGTTTCGTTATGATGCAGCAATGCTTCCTGTCCATCCTTCACAAGTACATAACCTGTATCAATTTTGCGGGAGACGGTCATTGTTTCGACTGTACCGGTTGCAAGTGTATTCATGTTTCAACCTTCTTTCTTCCATAATAATATGTATTTGACTGGTCTACAGCCAGGTCAGCAGATTGGAAAAGGAGTACCCCTACTTAAAAGAGTACCCCTTTGTTTTAAAAGTAACACATAAGATATTATTTTTTAAGCCCGATTTTTTCGGGTGGGAAATTTCTTTATCATCCATTTCACTTAACCGCGGTACATGTTCCACTGGGTGTCCAGCTTCAGCTTCCGTGACTTGCGAGACTTCTATAACCACATGATACGCAACACATTACGTTCATCTAATCTCCTCTGAAGGAATGTTCGACATGGGCAGCCATATTAAGTGGCATGTCAAACCCTCCACGTGTTGTGGAGTGCAGTCTTGCTGTCACTAGTCGGTCGCTTACACCTTTCACTGTTCTCTAACTTAAGCAACGTAAGCCCATCCTGCTCTTACGTCCTTGCGACCCCTTAGTCGCGCCAGTGTGAATAAGCATCTTCAAAAACATTGCAGAATGCCAGATCACTTACTGTTACTTTAATAACTAATTAATAATCTCATATTTTTACATCTTTGTCAAATTTGTATGCTGGGATATCTTCATACAGAATATAATGTTTCCAGTCTGAAGGATTCATATGGTAAACTTAAAGATAGTTTACTAGTTTGGAGATGTTGGAATGAGCTTATTTTTGAACGTCATTATCCCGATTATGGCGGTTTTTGCTTCTGGGTTTATTTTGCAAAGGATCAGGCTGCTTGATGTGAAGTCAGTATCGGCTGTCTGTTTATACATATTATCTCCTGCTCTCGTTTTTGTTACATTATACGATGCGGAATTTGATATGGGATTTCTAATCATTGTAATCTATATGTTTGTGTTGTTTTACATAATGGTGCTGATCAATAAGGTATTGGCTAAAATATTTAAATGGGAGCCGAACACAGAAAGTGCGTCCATATTGGCTACCGGATTTATGAATTCGGGAAATTATGGGTTGCCTGTCGTCCTGTTCAGTGTCGGTAGTGCAGCACTTCCATATGCGATTTTCATTATGGTTGTGCAGGCATTGCAAAATAATTTTTTTGGCGTGTATTATGCATCAAGAAGTACGAGTGGAATGAAACGGGCAGTTGAGAATGTCCTGAAAATGCCAACGACCTATGCGGCAATCCTAGCATTCATATTTCAGTTCTTTTCAATCGGTGTGGCGGATTCTGTGCATTCTACATTATCGATGGTTGGAGAAGCCGCCATTCCGGTAATGATGATTATGCTTGGCATGCAGCTAGGTTCCATCACAGGACTAAAACTAAATTGGCAGGTAGTAATATCAGCCGTTACGCTAAAAATGGTAATCGCACCAATTATTGCTTTTATCTTTGTGTGGGTTTTCAACGTGGAACCACTTATTGCTACAGTTCTTATTATCATTTCAGCAATGCCGACTGCTGCAACAACAACGATGTATGCAATTGAGTTTGATACGGAGCCGGAGCTCGTTTCAAGTATTACATTTATATCTACTTTAATCAGTATCGTGACACTCACCATCCTGCTGAATCTGATTTCCTGAATCGGTATATGTTTTTAATGAAGATAATTTGGGTATTTTATAACTATACTCATTGCAATCAATTATGCAGGAAGGATGAACTTTATGTTACGTACGATTTTAATGATTATCGGAGCCATCGTTGTTATTTCCTTAATTGTTTCCATGCTTTAAATTAAAAAGGTTTAAATAAATACAAAAACCCGATGTCGTGAGGCTTCGGGTTTTTGTATTTTTACAGGGCACATTATAGGTAATCATAACAAAATCTCCAGGAAGGAGTTTTTCTGAATTTTTTGCTATAATTGGCAAAATAGGTGAGAGGTGGGGGAATAGAGATGGAATTGGAGCTTAAAGGTAAATCAGTCATTGTCACAGCAGCGAGCAAGGGACTTGGAAAGGCGACAGCTAAAGAATTTGCCAAGGAAGGTGCCCATGTCTTAATCAGCAGCCGAACGGAAGAAGCGCTTCTTCAGGCTGTTGAAGAGATCAGACAGGAGACAGGAAATGAACAGGTTGATTATGCTGTTTGTAATATGAAAAATGCCGGTGATATCGATCAGCTCGTCAGAAAAGCTGTGGCATGGAATGGGACTGTGGATGTACTTATTAATAATGCAGGCGGCCCACCGGCAGGAAGCTTTATGGACATGAGCGATGAAGACTGGTATCACGCGTTTGAGTTAAATTTACTGAGCTTTATACGTACAACAAGAGCAGTAGTTCCAATCATGAAAAAACAGAATCGGGGACATATCGTAAATCTCGCATCGTCTTCCATTAAACAAAGCCTGGACCAATTAGTATTGTCCAACACAATGCGTCCTGGCATTGTGGGGCTCGCAAAAACTTTATCCCAGGAATTGAGTGCTGACAATATTTTAGTGAATACGGTAGGTCCCGGTACGATTGAAACTGGGCGCATTCTCGAATTGAATAAAGTAAGGGCCAAGAAGCTAAATGTCCCGACTGAAAGCTTGATTGAAGAAGCGGAAAAAAAGATACCAATGAAACGTTTGGGCCAGCCTGAAGAATTTGCCAAGGCGATTGTCTTTTTAGCGTCCGGAGCGAATACGTATATTACCGGTCAATCATTAATCGTGGATGGCGGACAGGTTAAAGCTTTATAAAAGGATCGGGCTGTAAGATGCAGCCTGATCCTTTTCAGATTTTCCATATTTAACGGGAATAATCTAAGTCTTTAATAAGGACGTTTCTAAGGCTACTTTCTAAAAGTTGGTTTCTTTAGATTAGTCGAAGTTTATGTAAACTATGAAGTATGCAAAGTCAGATAAGCGTCTTCGGCGCCCGCTCGGGGAAATACACTGCGCTTTCCACGGGCGGCTGGTGAGCCCCTTCATGCTAACGCATTTCAGTGTCTCACCTATGCCTCTCTTCCCGCAGGAGTCTCCGTGTATTTCCCCGAGCTGGTTAGAAGATTGCTTATTATTATTTCATATATAACAGCTAAAATAACATCTTACAACTACACCAGTCCGGGATCGCTCCGGGCGGTGACTCCTGCGGGAATAGCACGTGTCCGAAGACCCCGCAGAGTGGTTTTGCTCGAGGAGGCTGAGGCCGTGCCCGCGGAAAGCCTCCGCCCGGAGTGATCCCGGACGGCAGCATAAGCACGTTTTTCGGGAATAAATCTACAGTTACTTCGCATTTTATATTAAATCCGATGATAAAAAGCAGCAAAATGAATGAAACAGCCTAGTGTACAGACTGTGTATGAACTTAATTCCCGGTTAACTTAGCCCTCTTAATTCACTCATGCTTATTTACCAACCCAGGTCTGTGAAAATTGAGTTGAACGTTTTACATCAAATTCAGTATTCCAATGCCGATCAGCAGCGTTGGCGGCAGAAAGGTCAAGCGCTGCAGCTTTTCATTCCGTGAAAGGAAAATCCCAAGTCTCATACCGAAATTCAAGAAAAAACCGCTCATGCATGCTGTCATGAAGGCTGTGATTAATGGGGGATAACCTAGCATGGAAGCACCAATTCCGGCTCCAAATGCATCCAGTGCCAAAGCAAGCCCGAGCAGAAACGCTTCACCTGCAGATATAATTCCAGAACGGTCCAAGTCGGCATTGTCAGGTGTCGTGATCACCGTTTTTATATCATGGATTCTTGTCGTAGAACCTTTTTCTGGAAGCTCCATTTGAGGCTCTTCCAATCTGGATCTAATAATATTTATAAGAGAAAATAAACCTAATGTTATTAAGATGGATCCTCCAAGGATTTTTGCTGATTTCTGTGAAATAAAAATACTGATGAAGTCACCGACAACCATCGATGTGTATACAATGAGGCCTGAGCATAACATGATAATCAGTAAAGCGATGGCAGGTACTTTTATTTTACGGATACCATACGTAATTCCAACACCGAAACCATCCAGACTAACTGCTGTAACTAATAATAGCAACCCAGTATAATAGAGCATCCTAAACATCCTCTTTATGAGATTCTAGATTATAGTGTATGGTATTTGAACATCTGTTGTGCCTGTAATCGGGAATGCAATACTGCACTGTATGCACAGGATGTGTTAAAGTAACAGTAGAAGTTTTAAGATGAAAAGAGAGGATTTTAAAGAAATGAGTAAAATCGTTGTTTTAGCAGAAAAACCTTCCGTTGGCCGTGATATTGCGAGAGTGCTTGGATGCAATAAAAAAGGAAATGGCTATCTGGAAGGTTCAAAATACATTGTCACATGGGCACTTGGACATTTGGTTACACTGGCAGACCCGGAGTCATATGATGATAAATACAAAACATGGCGTATGGAAGACCTGCCCATGCTACCACGTGATTTAAGACTTGTCGTTATTAAAAAGACAGGAAAACAATTCAGTGCGGTTAAGACCCAGCTGAGCCGTAACGATGTCAAAGAAATTGTCATCGCAACGGATGCAGGACGTGAAGGCGAACTGGTAGCCAGATGGATTTTGGAAAAAGCGCGCGTGAAAAAGCCGGTCAAACGTTTATGGATCTCCTCTGTTACAGATAAAGCAATCCGTGATGGGTTTAAAAATCTTAAAGAAGGATCTAACTACATTCATCTTTATGAATCTGCCGTCGCCCGTTCCGAAGCAGACTGGTATGTAGGTTTGAATGCAACACGAGCACTGACGACAAAGCATAATGCCCAGCTTTCCAGTGGTAGGGTACAGACTCCGACACTTGCTATGATTGCTGCGAGGGAGCAAGAAATCAAGGAATTCAAGCCGAAGAAATTTTACGGTATTGAAGCAAAAACGAATAAAGGATTCAAACTCATCTGGCAGGATGGAAAAAATAATTCTCGCATCTTTTCCAAGGAAAAAGCGGATGCATTAATCGGTGAACTGAAAAACAAATCAGCAAAAGTTATTCAGGTTGATAAGACCCATAAGAAAAAATTTGCACCGCAGCTATATGATTTAACAGAGCTTCAGCGTGATGCCAACCGGATTTTCAATTTCTCCGGAAAACAGACATTGTCCATTATGCAGAAGCTGTATGAACAGCATAAAGTATTAACATATCCAAGAACCGACTCCCGTGTGATTTCCACGGATATCGTTCCTACTTTAAAGGACCGTGTAAGCGCATGTGGTGTGGATGAATATTCCAAGAGTGCAGCGAAGATTTTGCGAAAAGACTTAAAGCTTTCCAAAGCTGTTGTCGATAATGCGAAAGTTTCCGATCACCATGCAATCATCCCAACCGAGGAGTCCGTAATTTTGGCCGATTTGGATGACAGGGAGCGGAAAATTTATGACCTTGTTGTCAAACGATTCCTCGCTGTATTGTCCGATGCTTATGAATACGAGCAAACAACGATCACTGCCGAAATTGGCAAAGAACGTTTCACTGCAAAAGGAAAAGTAATCAAAAAACAGGGCTGGAAGGAAATCTATCACAACATTACAGATGAGGATAAGCATGATGATCAACGTTTACCGATTATCAACAAAGGTGATGAATTTACAGATGTCCGTATTTCCATAACAGAGGGAGAAACAAAGCCACCGGAGCGATTTACGGAAGGTGCACTTCTACAGGCAATGGAAAACCCTGTCCGTTACATGAATACAGAGGAGAAGCATTTGGCAAGCACAATCAATAAAACAGGTGGCATTGGGACAGTGGCAACGCGTGCCGATATTATTGAAAAGCTTTTTAATAACATGTACATGGAGCAGAAGGGCAAGTATATTTACCTGACCTCAACCGGCCGACAGCTGCTTGATCTTGTGCCGGAAGATTTGCGTTCACCGGCATTAACCGCTGAATGGGAACAGAAGCTTGCGCTGATTGCGGACGGTAAACTGAAAAAAGAAAAATTCATCTCGGAAATTAAAGCCTATACGACAGCAGCGGTCAATGAAATTAAAAATAGTGATGAAAAATTCAAACATGACAATATGACAGGCACGAAATGTCCATCTTGTGGAAAACTCATGCTGGAAATCAAAAATAAACACGGCCGCAAACTCGTTTGCCAGGACAGATCCTGCGGCACGAAAAAGAATATTGCCAAACAAACGAATGCCCGCTGTCCAAATTGCCATAAGCGTCTGGAACTCCGTGGTGAAGGAGAAGGCCAAATGTTTATGTGTAAATGCGGACACAGGGAAAAACTATCCGCGTTCAACGCCCGCAAACAGAATGAGAAGAAACATAAGGTATCGAAAAAAGATGTGAATAAATATTTGAAAAAACAGGATGATGGCTTTAAAAATAATGCACTGGCAGATGCATTGGCCAAATTGAAGAAATAATTAAAACAGGGGAAATCTCATCAACTTGATGAGGTTTTCCCTGTTTTCCTGAAATGCCATAGTTTATGCGGCAATAGCCAAAGTTCACAGAAAATAACCCATAGTTTTATATGAAAAAACCATAGTTCACAATTTATTTGCCATAGTTCGCGTTTCGTTGACCACTGCAATTAAAAGGAACACCTTCCAGAGGCAACTTATAAGCCTTTAAATCTTCTTTCTTCGATTACATGATGGTCTTTATCGAGTATTTCCACAATACTTGGCGTATTTTCCTTTGCCAGTTGTTCAGCAACTTCAATTGCTTCGGATTTTGTATCATAAACATCTTCAGGGACAACATCCTCCAATTTAACAAACCATGCGGATGCATCTACATTTGGTGTAACACTATAGGTTCTCATCTGAAAAACTCCTTTTTAACTTTATATTTTATTTTTCCCACCTTATTATTTAATAAAACATAAAGTTAATCCTTATCAGTTTACTTATATTTCCATATAACAAATTTTCTAAAAATGGTGTACAAAATAAGAAGTTTTATGTATAATCCATTTTAAGGACCATTTAAGGAATATTTCCGTTAATAAAGGCATTAAATTTTTGGAGGGTTTTACATGCAGCATGAGCTGACAACTTGCATAGAGGAAATAACAGAAGAAGTGATAGCGATGCGCCGCCATTTGCATCAATATCCAGAACTAAGCAATCAGGAGAAAAAGACCTCTGCATTCATTCAGCAAAAGTTAAAGGAATACGGAATCCCATTTGAAACCGGATATGCTGTACATGGCGTACTTGGAATCATTAAAGGAAGAAATCCGGGTAAAACTGTCGCGTTACGGGCAGACATTGATGCCTTACCGATTCAGGAATTAAACGATCACGATTTCGTATCAAAACACCCGAACGTAATGCACGCCTGTGGACATGATGCCCATACAGCAATGCTTCTTGGAGCAGGGAAGATACTGAAGCAAATGCAGGATGAAATCCATGGAACAGCACTTTTGGTGTTTCAGCCTGCTGAAGAGGAATCCCCTGTTGGTGGTGCAAGCGTCATGATGGAAGACGGTGTGTTTGATACATATAAACCGGACGCCATATTTGCCCAGCATGTATGGCCATATATCCCGACAGGCACAATTGGTGTTCATGACAGGGAAGTAATGGGTGCATCCGATCGTTTTAAAATAACATTGGAGGGCAGAGGCGGACATGCGAGCATGCCTCATCAAACAAGTGATGCTGTCGTAGCGGCAGGACATTTGATCACGGCACTGCAAACAATCGTAAGCAGAAATCTCGATCCAATGGAAGCATCGGTAGTTACGATCAGTATGCTGGAGGCAGGCAGTGTACCAAATATTATTCCGAGAGAGGTCACCTTACAAGGTTCAATCCGTACGTACAATCTGGAAATCAGGGAGAAATTGAAGGACCGTTTCTTCAACATCACCACACAAATTGCAGAGGCCTTTGGAGCAAAAGCTGTTATCGAATATATAGATGGTTATCCGGCTACAATCAACACGCCAAAATGGGCGCAGCTTGCAAGAAAATCGGCAAAGAAGGTAATTGGAGAACAGGCAACACCGCCATATAAACCATCCCTGGCAGGGGAAGATTTTGGCCGCTTTTTGCAACAATATCCAGGAGCATTTGTTTGGCTTGGTACACAATTGGAAGACAAGGAAAATCAGGCACCACTGCATGACGCGAATTTTAAATTGAATGAACGTGCATTGCCTGAAGGAACAAAGCTTCTCGTACAAATTGCAATCGATGCTTTACATGAACTGAATAATGAATAAGGAGGGGCTGACATGTCTGATTTTGTAAAGCGCCTGGAAGAACAGCTGGTTTTATGGCGACGCTCTTTTCATCAGTATCCGGAACTCGGGTTTATGGAATATGTTACGACCTATCGGCTTGGAAAAGAATTGGAGAAGCTTGGGTTTACGTTGCATCTCGGGGAGGATGCAATGGATGGAGAAGCCAGATTGGGCGTCCCGGAAGCAAAAGATCTCATCGCACAGGAAAATGCAGCTTTAGAAGCTGGTGTCGAGGAGTCATGGCTGACAAAAATGCGTGGAGGGCTCACTGGACTTATAGCTACATGGGATACTGGAAGAACAGGCGATCATATCGCTTTTCGTTTTGATATTGATGCCCTGCCAATTAAGGAATCAACCGATGAAATGCATATCCCTTACTGTGAAGCATTTCCTTCAACGAACGAAGGTGTGATGCATGCGTGCGGGCATGATGGTCACATGACGATAGGGCTTGGAGTAGCTTCCTTTATTGCAGTCAATCAGGATAAATTAAAAGGAAAGTTTACCTTGTTATTCCAGCCGGCAGAAGAAGGCGGCAGAGGAGCCAAGGCAATGACTGAAAAAGGCTGGCTGGATGAAGTCGATTATTTTTACAGTGGTCATATCGGGATTCAATCCTTACCAGTTGGTACGATAGCTGCAACGACAAAAGGCTTTCTCGCCTCTTCAAAAATAAACGTAGCATTAACGGGTTTCGCCTCTCATGCCGGAATGCATCCTGAGTTAGGCAAGAATGCATTATTGGCAGCATCAGCGGCAGCAACGAATCTTTATGCCATCCCCCGCCACAGTGGCGGGATTACCCGAATAAATGTAGGGAAACTTGTTGCTGGCACTGGAAGGAATATTATCCCGGGGGAAGCATATATGGAAATTGAAACCCGTGGAGAAACACAGGAAATCAACGATTATATGCTGCGTGAAGCTGAACGAATTATCCAAGCGGCAGCAGATATGCATAACGTTCAATGTGAAATAACTCCTGTTGGTGTTACCGAAGAAATGGTTTGCAGTGAAGAGCTTATCCCGTTCATTCAACATGCCTGTCAATCAGGTGAATATGTAAAGGAAGTTATTCCGGAAGCACAGGTTTCCGGTTCAGAGGACGCAAGCTTCATGATGAACCGGGTGCAACAGCATGGCGGGAAAGCAACCTACATGTTATTTGGAACAGAACTAAAATACCCGCATCATAATCCAGCATTCGATTTTCAGGAAGATGCTTTACCAGTTGCACTGGAGACATTTGTGAAAATAATTAAAGGAGGATCGCAAATTGACTAGTTTGAGTTCCTGGCTTGAAGAAAAACTGCTTCAGCTGAATGTAACGGACAAAATGGAATTACCAGCAGGTTTCAGCAGACTCAGTTATACAAAAGAGGAAAAGGATGCACATATTCAATTCGAGAAAGTTGCCACTGAACTTGGTTTGCATGTACACCAGGACGCTGCAGGAAATATGTGGGCCCTGTGGAAAGTAGATGACTTGGCTCCTACGATTGCTTTAGGCTCCCACTTGGATACAGTTGATTCGGGTGGAGGTTATGATGGCACTGCAGGAGTCCTAACCGCTCTGGCAGCCATAAGAGAATTGCAGGCAAGTAAGTTTGAACCAACCAAGAATATAGCAGTGATATGTTTTATCTCAGAAGAGTCAGCCCGCTTCGGTGTCTCTACCATTGGGAGCAAAGCCATTTCCGAAATACTGGATAAGCAAGAGCTGGCGGCAATAAAAGACCGCGACGGAATTTCAATCGAACAGGCTATTACAGCGTATGGAATTAATTTTAATACAATCGATCAGGCTGCCGTTCCAGCAGAAAAGCTGGAAAGTTTTATGGAACTGCATATTGAGCAGGGCATGGAATTGGAAAACGCTGGCGCATCGATTGGCATTGTTAAAGGAATTGCCTGTCCAGTCAGATTAAAAGTAACGGCAAAAGGGATGGCAAATCATACTGGAACCACTCCAATGTATAGAAGAAAAGATGCTTTTGCAGCAATTGCTCCACTCGTGACATTTGTTCAGGAAGAAGCTTTAAAGGTAAATGAACATAGCGAGCATCCATTGGTTGCAACAGTAAGTACCATTCGTCTTAAGCCGAATGTGATGAATGTTATTCCGGGTGAAGTTGAACTTGGAATTGATATTCGCAGTGTTGATGATAGACTGAAACGAAATTTTGCTGAAAATGTTAAAAGCTATTGTATGGAATCGGCAACTAAAGCAGCGGTGGAGATTGAAGTTGCCACACTTGTCGACAACGACTCTGTCATGCTGGATGACGCCATGCATGATAAATTGCTAAAGGCGAGTGAATCAATTGGTTACAAAAGCCTTTCCATGAATAGCGGCGCTGGACACGATGTCATGAATATGGCCTCCAAATGGCCAGCAGGACTGATTTTTATCCCTTGTAAAGACGGCATCAGTCACCATCCATCCGAGTATACTTCCATTGAAAACCTCGAAAATGGAACGAAGGTTATTGCAGAATTCCTCAAGAGGGAAATGGAGGAATAATATGAAAGTGAGAATTGGCGTTATTGGACCAGCTGACTCTGTTAAGCAAATTATGTCGGTTGCCAAGGAATTTGGCGATACACATATCGTTCCTTTCGTTTATGAAAAGCTGGAAGATATTCATGTAATTATAAAGAACAATTCCCTTAGCTTTGATCAATGGTTTTTTTCGGGAATAATGAATTATTCCTATGCACTCGAAAAAAAACTGATTTCTCCTGACAATGCCATTTACCCGAATATGAATGGTTCAACGTTTTTTGGCACATTGCTGGAAGCCCAGCTGGAAGCAAACACGGTGTATAAAAAAATAAGCATGGATACAATCACAAATGAGGAAATCCAGAAAATAGTATCCTATTACAAGCTGGATGATATAAAATATCGAAATCGTCCTTTTCAAAGCTATTCGGATTACGAGGAACAGGTAGCTTTCCATCAAGCGCTGTACGAAAAGGGAGAATCAGAAGTTGCCATAACGTTTATAAATGCAACCTATTCCGCATTGAAGAAGCTTGGAATTCCAGTCTATCGGGTGACTCCTTCCTATTTATCTATTGAACAGTCCTTTCGACTATTAATTGAGCGTGCACGATCTTCACGTTATAAAAACGCTCAAATGGCAGTAATTGGATGTAAGGTGGAATTCAATGCGAATGAAGAAGACATAACTTATTCGTTTAAGACAAAGCATAAAGAACTGGAATTAAGAAGATCTCTGCTGCACGTGACTGAAAAGGTTAATGGTTCATTAATGCAGATGGGTGATGGATTATTTTTCATATTCACGACCCGTGGAGAGATAGATGAACATGTGGAATCCGAGCTATTTACAAGTATAGATGATATCAAGAGACAGGAAGATATCCAGCTGACGATTTCCATCGGTTTCGGTGAATCAGTATCACAGGCTGAGCAGAATGTGAGAAATGGATTCCATAATCAGCGAGAAGAAGAAACAACATCGATCATCATCATTGATGAAGATCAGAAAATAACTACAAAGAATGCATGCAATGAAACGATAGCTTATAAAACGATTGAGCTTGGAGATGAGTGGAAGCAAAAAATACAGGATAGTGGCGTCAGTCCAGGAGTAGTGTCAAAAATAACAGCCTACTCGAGGCAATACAACCGTCCCGAGTTCACCTCACAGGATGTATCAAGATGGCTGCAAAGTACAGATAGAAACGGCCGGAGAATTGTAACCCTTCTGGAAAGGGCCGGAATTATCGAACAATGCGGTGAAATACAATCCGGGATTCGCGGAAGGCCACGAAGAGTGTTTTGTTTTAGCAAGTAAAGCATCAAAATTTTGTATCTGCATATGGGAAACGACGGCTGTCACCGAAAGGATGGTGGCAACCAAGTTTTTTTAACAGATCATTAAACTATTGGAAAAAGAAAGGGATGAAAAAAATGGCAGCTAAAGAAAAAAAGAATGGAATGACCCGATTTTTAAATGGAATTGAAACAGTAGGGAATAAACTTCCGGATCCATTTATATTATTTATATTATTGGCGGGACTCGTAATTGTTGCTTCATGGGTCATCTCTTTATTTGATGTTACTTTCACATTACCGGGAGAAGCAGAAGAACTTGCAATCAAGAGTTTAATTTCCGCAGAAGGCCTGCAATACATTCTGACATCGATGCTTGATAATTTTGTTGGTTTCACACCGTTGGGAGTAATACTTGCTTTGATGCTTGGAATCGGACTTGCTGATAAAGTGGGACTCCTGGAAACCGGGATTAAGAGTACAATATTAAAGGCTCCCAAATCTCTTGTAACATATGCTGTCGTATTTACTGGTATTTTGGGAAACATTGCTTCAGATGCTGCGTTTGTAATTGTACCGCCACTTGCAGCCATGGTTTTCTATAATATTGGTCGTCATCCTTTGGCAGGTCTGGCTGCTGGATTTGGCGGTGTTGGTGCCGGATTTACCGCAAACTTCATGATTACCGGTACAGATGCATTGCTTTCAGGTGTATCTACCGAAGTAATACAAACAGTCAACGAAGAGCTTTTTGTTACTCCGGTTGATAACTGGTATTTTATGCTTGCCTGTGTTGTTCTATTAACCATCGTTGGAGGGTTGGTAACGGAAAAAATTGTCGAGCCTAGACTTGGCAAATATGAAGGCGCCATTGGGGAAATTGTAAAAGAAACAACTTCATTGGAGATGAGAGGGTTACGTAATGCTGTAATAGCCAGTCTGACATATATTGCAGTACTGGTTGCAGCGATTCTAATTCCTAATTCCCCACTGACAAATGAAGAAGGGGGAATTGTTCCGTCACCATTCTTATCCGGAATTGTTCCGCTAATTCTATTTCTCTTTATTATTGCAGGTGTTGCCTATGGGGTAACAATAAAGAAAATTACTAGTTCCAAAGATGTTGCTTCCTATATGGGAGAAGCGATGAAGGACTTGTCCGGATTTATCGTACTCGTATTTGCAGCTTCTCAGTTCATTGCCTATTTTGGCTGGACCAATATGGGAGCATGGATTGCCATCAGTGGAGCAAATATCCTTGAATCCATAGGGTTGACAGGCATCCTTGTCATTATCGGTTTTGTGATATTTACGGCAATCTTAAATCTGTTTATTTTTAGTGGATCAGCTCAATGGGCACTGGAAGCACCAATATTTATCCCGATGTTTTACTATTTGGGTTACAGTCCTGCATTTGTTCAGGCTGCCTATCGTATCGCGGATTCATCTACCAACGTTATCACACCGATGAACCCGTATCTGATTATTGTTCTTGGTGTTGTAAAGCAGTATGATAAGAAGGCTGGTATTGGTACATTAATCGCCTTAATGCTTCCATACACCATTTTCTTCCTGATTTCTTTTACCATTATGTTATTGGTGTTTTACTTCCTTGGAATTCCATTTGGACCTGGAGTAAGTGTGCATGTGTAAAAACTAAGAAATGGGAGTCAAATGGTTTACTTCACGAAGCGAAAGCATTATCATTTAGTTGAATGATGTTTTAGCTTATAAGGGGGTAACGTATAGATGGCTTTTGTAATATTGGATCCTTGCCGTGGTGAAAAAGCTGGAGAATGTGTCAGCGTCTGCCCGGTTGATTGTATAGAAGAAGGTCCGGACCAGTTTTACATAGATCCCGATATTTGTATCGACTGTGGGGCATGTAAAGCGGTTTGTCCTGTGTCCGCAATAGAGGAAGAATATGACCTGGCTCCTTCCCAGGAGAAATACTTGGAGGAAGCAGAGGAATTCTTTGCGAATAGATAGCGTAAATAAGGCTACCTTAATTAAATTAAGGTAGCCTTATTTTTATTCGATGGTAGAACACAATCTAATATTAGAAAATTATTCAGGAATTGATAATTTAGAGGTAATTAATCCCCTGCTATTATCAACCGATTTTTCTGCGGTACTATAAAAGGACATCCGTTTTTATGGGAAAACGATGAAGTTAGTTTCGATGAGCTATGGAAGAATGAGAAGGTTTAGTTTCACGTAGTTTAAAAATCATATAGCTTTTTTACAATTCCAATCTCCCGTTCATTTTTTGTAGATTTATCCCAAATGAGATCTTGATCAGCTTTAAGTCTGCTTAATTGTTCCATGACCTCCTGATGCCGGGTTTCATTTTCTGCTTTCATAGAAGCTTGTCCATCTTTAATGGAGCTGATTTCATCCTTCAAAGAAGTTTGCCCATCTTTAATGGAGCTGATTTCATCTTTCATAGAAGTTTGCCCATCTTTGATAGAGTTAATTTCATTTTTCATAGAAGTCTGTTCTTCCATGACATTTCCGACAGTATTAATAAGCTGTGCCATCATGTCTTCGAGCTTGTCGAACCGTTTTATCAGCTGATTAAATTCCGCTTGACTCATTATTTCATCTCCTTTTATTTATAATATATCCCATTTCAACAGTTTAGGATATACAAAAATTGGAGTGTTTTGTCGTTAATTTTCTTCCTTTATTTCTTCCGCTAATTTACTGGCAATCCAACGTTTAGCAATCGTTTCATCAACTTCATAAACTTTTCCTGCCCGAAGCAATTCTCCGTGATATGCAGTTTGCACGTTCATTTTTACTTTAATCATTTTTGAACTCCTTTTTATAGCTTATTTTCCAATTAATTATAGCATACATGATAAAAGTTGTTTGTATGGATTCGTAGATAAGCAGTTAAAGTCCTTTAAATAAGGGTATAGAAATAAATAGGAATGGTAGGGGATATGTATTTGTATATTCCTGGTATAAGATATGGAATATCATCCTTATTCCTTTACTAGTACATAATAATATGCTGGAAAATAAATAAGGGGGATCGTAATGCTGTCAGCTACAGGAATAAACGGTTTAGACACTATTTTAGGAGGCGGCCTTCCTGCAGGATCAGCAATAATTGTTGAAGGAGCGCCCGGCACAGGCAAAACGACATTAGGTGTTCAATTTCTTTACAATGGGATCAAGCAATATAATGAGAATGGGATATTTATAACCTTTGAGGAATTTCCTGAACAAATATATGCAGATATGCAGAGATTCGGATGGGATTTACAGGAGCTGGAGCGAAAAAACCAGTTACGGGTTATCTCACTTTCGCCAGATACATTAATTCAGCAAATGCTGCTGACAAACGGCTTATTCGAGCAAATGGTAAATGAAGTTGATTGCAGGCGTATCGTAATTGATAGCATAAGTCTTTTAAAGTTTCTAAACCAGAATAGTGAGGTCAAAGGCAGAGAAATATTATATACGCTACGTAATATTTTACGAAAATTCAATCTCACTTCACTGCTTATCCAAGAGCAATCCGACCTTAATGTGGAGCATGTACCATTTGAGCATTTTATTTTTGATGGGCTTATTCGCTTATCTTTAAAAGAGCATTTGCAGTTATTTCGTCAACGAACATTGGAAGTTTTAAAAATGAGAGGAAGCAGCATTCTTGAAGGGGAGCATATTTATCGTATTACCGAAGAAGGGATCTATGTCGTGCTTGCTAGCAGAACAGTTTCTGACATACAGGATTCGCAATCAGATTTGCGCTTGAAAACAGGTATTGCTTCACTTGACAATATTTTAGGTGGTGGTTTGGATAAAGGGAATATTTATATGCTTGATACGAACAGTAAAGCAAATTACCGAAATATCATCACGTCCATTCTCGCTGAGCGAATAAAAGCAGGGGATCAATTACTGACGATTCTTTCAAGCATACAATCTATCGAGGAACTGGCAGCACTTCTGAGACTTCATCAAGTAGACTTGGATAAAGTGATAGAAGAAAGGAAAATGTTCTTTATTGAACATTATAATCGTCCGATCTCAGAAAGCTGGAGGAATGCGGTCTTTCATGTGAAAGGTTTGGATAATGAAAAATATAATCATTTCCTGAAATACGAGTTATATCCAAAGATAAATTCAGATATGAAAAAAGATAGCAGCTGGTTTATCTATTATGATTTGAATGCGATTATTAATGAACGAGGAACAGATTATGTTTTAAGACATTTCGCAACAGAAACAGCAAGTGCAAGGTCAAAAGGGATGACCGTGCTGGTGCTGTGTAATTTTAAGGAAGTAGGAATCAATGTAGCATCATTTCTGGAACGCTCCTGCAATGGCGTTTTAAAAACGTGGGTGGATGGATCGTATCAATATTTGCAGATAACGAAAGCATCCAATGGGGATATATCAAAGCCTTACTTATTGGAAAACATGCAGGAATTCCCTTATATACGTTTAATATAGAAGGAGGTAAGAACATATGGTCAGTAAAGAACTGGTACCGTTGCAAATGGAATGCACATTGCTGTTTCAATCCAATCCATACATGATTGAAACGGCTGAAGGGATAAGCAAGAAGCTGGGAAGAAAAGTGGATGACATTCTTCCGATTATCGATCAGTTAGAGAATCAAGGGATTCTGCAGATGCTTGGCGATGAATTTTCCCCACTGTACCGCTATAAGGAGCCGAAGATCATTCAGGATATCGACTTTTCAGAAGAAGTGGATAGCATATGAATGTGAATCGGGAGCTTTTGGAGGAAATCCAATCCGTATATGCAGCGAAGTATGGCTTCACGATATGGCTAACAGACGAAAACGGAGAAATCGTTCTACCGCCTTCTGGTAACAATGAATTATGTAATGTAATCCTAAACAAGGAACAGGAGAATATACTTACAAAAATAAAGCAGGGTGCACAAAAAGCGTGGCCAATCCATACACCTTTCTTTTATGATATTCTTCCGGGAGTTTATGTATTGACAATTTCCATTCCACTGGAGAATGCAGATAAATATAATATATTCGCAGGTTTCATGATTGAGGATGGAACAGAGGAACTCATAATAGAACAGTTGAAGACTGCATATCAAGATGATATAAACTGGGAAGCGATATTAGCTGAGACACCTCTCATTACCCCCTCAGGAAAAAAGGTATGGAAAGATTGGATGAAAAAAGTCGGCATGCTCGTTTCCCAATTGCTTTCGGAAAAGACCGACAGTTCTCTTTCCGCCTTACAAAATGAACTGTTTCATCAGGGCGTGCAGGAAAGGGATCGAAATATCACCCATTTATTACATGATTTTTTCCAGCATAAACAGGTATTTGAATTTCTCGGTCTGGCAGAAGAACAGGAAAATTCCTATGTGGTAACCGAAGTGATTGGGGATGGAATAGACGCTTTTCAGGGGGCTCAATTCTCTCCAGGGGAAGGTTTTTTAGGAAGGGTGCTGTTAACGGGTGAATTTGATTTCTGGGAGAATATTGATAAGGATCCAAGATCGATCTTTTTTAAAAGGCATCAATTCAAGCCCAAATCACTTCTTTGCTACCCGATGAAGCAGCATGATGGTTCAACGAAATTATTGTTTGGCGGAAATATCAATAAGGACGGTTTTTCAAGTAGTGAATTGGAATTAGTGAAGACATTGGCGATTATGCTGGAAGCTCATTCGGTCATCCATCATCTGCAAAGTGAGAACGACAATCAGCTCCGACGGTTATCATCACTGATTGAAATATCTAAACTGATGGTGGCAGCTCCAGATCTAAAAAGAATCGTTTATATCTTAGTGGATATTGGTCTTAATTTAGTTGAAGGCACTTTTTCTTGCCTTATTTTAAAAGATATCCAAAATGATAAAGTGAAGCTGATATCCCGAGGGAAGGCTCCAGACAGTATTGGAGAGTATGCAAAAGACGTGGCAAAACGCTTTTTTGACGGAAATTCTCGTGAACCGCAAACGCCAACGGTCCAAGTAACGGAAGATGGAGATCGTGTGGTTGAATGTCCGCTGTTTAACAGGGGACAGGCAGTTGGAATACTCTGTGTTGGCTTGTCCAATCAATCGGAAGCGCAGCTCCAGGAACATATCAACTATTTAGAGACGCTTTCAATTATGGGCGGAGCTTCACTGCAGCTGGCCGGCAAAGAAGAAGAGCAATATGAGGAGAATCAAGTTAACATGCTTTCTCGGGCAATCGCACAATTCGACAAAGAAGCGTATGCCGAAGCGGAAAATACCGCGAATCTTGCTGGCAAGTATGCTATGAATCTCGGCTTGGATGCAGCGGTAATAAAGGAAATCATTTATGCATGTCAATTATCATGCTATACGCCGGAATTCATCCGGGAAACCTTTCCAGAAAAAAGGATCGATTTGATTGTCAAAGAAGGCAAAGCATTAGTGGAAGGCAGTCCATTACTTTGGGAAGAGGCAAGTGTCGGAGGACAGGTATTTGCATTGGCAATGATGTATAGTCGGAGTGATTCGATTGAGGCAATACCTAAGGAGATTATTGGTAATGAAACCGTTCAAGCGTTTATATCATTCGTTATGGATAGTCGGGTTATTGAAGAAGAAATCGATTTGGATGGAATTTCAACAGAACGGAAGATTGATTCTGTGACAAGTACAATCAAGGAAATGGATCTGTCCCCGAGGGAGCAAGAGGTGCTTGATCTTGTCATTCAGGGGCTCAATAACAAGGAAATTGCCCAGGAGCTATACATTAGCGGGCATACGGTAAAAAACCATGTGACGAAGATTTTTCAAAAGCTTGATGTGCCTGACCGTGCCCATGCTATTTCCAAAGTATATCAGTTAAAATATCACTCTAGTTAAACCTCTCAGGAATGAGGGGTTTTTCTTATACTCTCATTTTCAGTTGTTCCTATCAAACGATTACTAAACGGTAGGAATAGGAATGCATTCCTATTAAAAACTGCCAATGAATAACAGGAACGGTGGGGGATATTTTTTATTGCTCCAGCAATGCATAATAGGGATTGTAAGTTGGTCAACAAGTTACACCAAATTCAAAAATGAGCAGGAGGTGCTGAAAATCAAACTGGTAAATATAGATACAGATGAAGCGATTGCTGAACGTGTAAAAGGAGCCTATACATTCTGGTCTCGGTTTAAAGGATTGATGCTCACGGAGAGCATGCCGGAAAACGAAGCCCTTCATATATCTCCTTGTACAGCGATTCATACGTTTTTTATGAAATACAGTATTGATATTATCTATCTTAATAAAGAAAAAGAGATCGTGGGGATCGAGGAATACCTGGAGCCGGGAAAAATAGGTAAGAAATTTATGAACGTAAAATCAGTCATTGAGCTTCCAGCCGGTACGATTCGAAACACCTCTACCGTAGTTGGACAAAAGGTAGACTTAGCTGACCAGGTTTTATAACAAAGTCAAATTAAAAAATAATATATATTAAAAGGAGAGATTTTGAATGTTAAACAAAATCAAAGGATTATTTATAGAAGAAAAAGGCCAAGGGATGACTGAGTATGGGTTGATTTTAGGATTGATAGCTGTGGCAATTATTGGAGTATTGGGATTTTTAGGCGGCGATCTCAAAGCACTATTTGAAAATTTACGTACTGAATTACCTGGTGCTGGAACAGTAAATTAACAACCAGCTACTTAAATTTAACATGGATAAAGCTACTAATCTTTTAACAAGACTTAATATTTATTAGTTAATAGACTACCGTTTAAATCAATTTAAAAGGAGAGATTTTAATGTTAAACAAAATCAAAGGATTATTTATAGAAGAAAAAGGTCAAGGAATGACTGAGTACGGGTTGATTTTGGGATTGATAGCTGTAGCGATTATTGGAGTATTAGGATTTTTAGGCGGCGATCTCAAAGGATTATTTGAGAATTTACGCAAAGAATTACCTGGTGCCAATACAACTGAACCTACAGTGTAACAGTTAAAGAAGTTAGGACCCTATTTAATAGGGTCCTTTTACAAAATATCAAACAACGAATGAAAGGATGGACCAGATGATTAATATCTTCCTTATTATAATATTACTAATTTGCTTAATTACGGATATTAAAAATAGAATGATCTACAACAAAGTGATTTATCCCGCATTATTAATTACGTTTATCTACCAGTTTACAACAGGCGGCTTGGAAGCACTTAGCCATTCTTTCATTGGTTTTTTGATAGGTTTTGGATTATTGCTTATTCCTTATTTTATGGGCGGTATGGGAGCAGGAGATGTGAAGCTGCTTGCGTTGATTGGTGCGATGAAGGGTGGAGCATTTGTCTTCCAGTCATTTTTATATATAGCAATTATAGGTGGCCTGATGGCCGTTTTAATCATTTTATTCCGCGGTAACATGTTTAAATCTCTTGCTTACTATTTTTCAAGCCTCAAAGGTGGAAATAAGGTTCAAGGAGTCATAACAAAAGGGGCATTGACTGCAACCTATCCATACGGTGTAGCCATTGTTGGAGGAGCATTTCTCGGATTGTTCTTACAAGGCGGGAGCTTCCTATGATCAGGAAGCAAGACGGTCAATCATTGGTAGAATTCGCTTTGATTCTACCAATTTTATTAATGTTATTGGTACTAATATTCGATTTTGGAAGGATACTGTATACACATTTGCACCTTGAAATGGTTGCTCAGGAATCGGTCAGAATTGGTGGTTTGGGTCAAAGTGATGAGGAAATCCGGATTTATGCGATGAATCAGTTTCATGGAGAGGAATCGAAGCTGCAAGTAACGATAACTCCTGAGGATAGTACACGTAAGGCCGGCGACTATATAACTGTCACATTAAGTTATCCAGAGGAATTTATGAACGTACTTGGAGAGGCTGCCATTCCATATACCTTACGAACAGATTCTACCATCCGGGTTGAATGAGGTGAACAGATGAATTCTTTTTATAAAAAATTAAAGAAAAACGAAGATGGAAATGCTATTATTCTTATCGCACTTGCAATGGGGGCGATCATTTCCATGGTCGGTCTTGTGATTGATGGCGGCAATATATATGTATCAAAAAGCCACCTTCAGAAAACGGCAAATGCAGCAGCATTGTCAGGTGCACAGGAAATTGTAAATTCAGAAGCTAATGTAAATGAAGTAGTTAGTAAAATACTGGAATCACATGATGAAACGGACAGTCTGTCACAGGTGAATATTGAAACAGACAGTCAACTGCATGTAGAACTTGCAAAAGATGTGCCGCTTTTCTTTGCCACTTTATTTGGCATCGACACTGTACCAATCAAGGCAGATGCAAAGGCGGGCCTAAATCCGATGGGAGAAGCGAAAGGTGCTGTCCCCCTTGGCATCGATGAATCTGTAAATCTTGTATTTGGACAAATCTATGAATTGAAGGTGGATGATGGTGATTCCGTGATCGGGAACTTCGGTGTTCTTGCATTGGATGGACCAGGAGCAAAAACCTATGGGGAAACGCTGATTAATGGTTTCGATGAACCTTTAAAAGTTGGAGACATTGTAAATACACAAACAGGGAATATAGCTGGCCCAACAAGGGACGGAATAAACTACCGAATTTCCAACTGCCCATATCCAGATGGTGACTATGAGGGCAGAGATTGTACAAGAGTGATGCTCGTTGTTGTCTATAAGCCACATGAGAAGACTACAAATCAAATGAAAAGTGTCGAAATTACAGGGTTTGCTTACTTTTATATAAACCAGCCAATGAGTAATAATGATGACTCAGTTAAAGGTATATTTATAAAACGCACTGGAACAGGAATTACAGGTGAAAACAGTCCTTCAGACCGTGGTGCATATGCAATTAAATTAGTAGAGTAGGTGTTTTAGATGAAACCAAAAAAGGTACTCCTTCTGGCCATCCTATCAGGGGTCATAACAACATTCTTATTTTTTATGTTTATCAATAATCAGGCGACGGAAACGAGCGCAACGGGTCCAGAGATAGAAATGGCGGAAGTTGTTATAGCCGCTGCAGATATACCAAAGGATCAGCAGATTTTACAGGAACAGATTACGGTAAAAGAAATACCGCTGGAACAAATACACCCGGAAATGGTGAAAGATATCAACAACGTACTTCATCAGTACACAATAACTGATATCAAACAGGGTGAAATTCTGATGAATCATCGGATGCAGAAAAAAGAAGAAGAAGCAGAAGTGATATCCCGCAAGATTAATGAGGGGTACAGAGCGGTTTCTACTGAAGTAACTTATGTGACAGGTATTTCAAACCTTATTCAGCCAGAGGACTTCGTGGATGTCGTTTTGACCTCTGGTGAAAATCTGGAAACGGAAATGATCCTGGAAAAAGTCCATGTGCTTGCTGTTGGTGAGCGGATGACCGAGAAAAAAGCTGAAGGTGCGGAACCAGTTTTGTATCAATCTGTCACTCTGGAATTGAACCAGGAGGATACGGTAAAGCTGATTAACGCAAGAGCTCATGGTGAACTGCATCTGGCTCTCTACAGCAAATCGGATTTAAATGAAGGAATAGAAGAAGCAGAAGAAATAGAAGAAATAGAAACGGAAGAAAAAGCTTCGCCAACGAATGGTAAAGTTGTGACGCTTCCAGTTGAATCCGTTATCCGAAAGTCTCCGAGCCTTAAGGCTGACCCAATAGAAATTGTGAAGGAAGAAACGACACTTTCTCTTTTGGGTAACCAGGAAACGGATGAGGATGGCCGTATCTGGCTAGAGATAGAGACAACGGATGAACAAAAAGGCTGGATCAGCAGCCGAATTATAAAAGGCGAACAGGAGTAGAAATACGGAGGGATTAGTATGACAGAGACACATGACATCAAACGAATTTTAGTTTGCAGTGCTGTAGGTGGAGTTGGCAGAACAACGATAACAGTCAATCTTGCAGCACTTTTGGCAAAGGAAAATTTAAACGTTCGTGTCCTTGATGCAGACCTTCAATTTGGAGATATTGCCATGGCGTTTGATCTTCACCCAACGCGTACTCTGAAAGATGCGGCGGAACGTAAGGATATAGAGAATATTCTTTTCTATACAATGAATCATGAATCAGGTGTGAACGTATTACCAGCTCCGGACCGACCGGAGTATGCCGAATTGATTACTACGGATTTTCTTATTTCGATCAGTGAAAAACTGCAGGAAGAAACGCAATTTTTATTAATAGAAACACAAGCAGGGTTAAATGATTTAAATATCCAACTGATGGAAACAGCAGATTTAATTTTAGTAGTCAGCACACCAGGAATGGCGGCACTAAAAAATTCCAAGCTGATGATTGAAACCCTTGAGTTACTGGGGTTGAAAGATAAAACCCATATATTAATCAATAAATTCACAGCACAAACGATGATTAGCCAAAAAGAAATACCAGAACTGACAAGCATGGAAAAAGCGATCTATTTGCCTTTTACAGATAAGCAAATCGATCATTCACTGGACGTGGGACAGCCTTTTGTAACAACCCATCCGAAAGCAGCATTCTCCAAGGAACTAAAAAAAGCTGCTTCCCAATTCCTTAATTTAAATAAAAAGACAAAACCAAAAGACAAAACAGGTTTTTTTCAAAGCTTACGATTAAAGGAAACAGGCCAAGGAGGATAAGGAATGAGTTTACTAGCCAGAATTCAGTCAAAAAGTCAGGAAAACATGAAGGAACAAACAACTGACAGTACTCCAAAAGAGGAAATAAGTCAAAAAGAAGAAATCATATCGGCAGAGGTTTCTTCTCCTGTAACCGAGCTATTCTACCCACAAGAACCTTCCGAGGACTTTACAGAATTAAAAAATCTCATATTCAAGTATATCGTAAAAGAACGTAATGATGAGGAAGTAGGAGAAATCGTTGCCGATCTCGATTCCATCATTACTGAAATTCTAAACGACAATGAAGGCATCAAGGATGTCAAGGATTGGAAAATTCTTAAAGAAGAAATTAAAAACGATCTTACAGGTTATGGACCTATCAATCCACTGCTACTGGATGATGATGTGTCAGAGGTAATGGTCAATGGACCGAAGCAGGTATATGCGGAGCGTAACGGGAAACTTTCCCTTACAGCTATACAGTTTCGTGACAATGATCATGTAATGGCAGTACTGGAAAAAATTGTAGCTCCGCTTGGCAGAAGAATCGATGAGAGCAGTCCAATGGTGGATGCCCGGTTAATGGATGGATCACGGGTGAATGCAATCATACCTCCACTGGCATTAAATGGACCGACAATTACCATCCGGAAATTTTCCAAAGATCCTTTCACCATCCATGACTTGGTCCGTTTCGGTACGCTGACAGAAGAGATGGCCGATTTCATTAAAGCAAGTGTGGAAGCGAAATTGAATATTTTTGTAAGTGGGGGAACGGGTTCTGGTAAAACGACCACATTGAATGTGCTTTCCTCATTTATTTCCAATAAAGACCGAATCGTGACGATTGAGGATGCAGCTGAACTTCAGCTCGGACAGGAGCACGTCGTTTCGCTCGAAACAAGACCTCCCAATATCGAAGGAAAAGGATCGATTTCGATTCGTGATCTCGTGAGAAACTCGCTTCGTATGCGACCAGACCGGATTGTAATAGGGGAGGTTCGTGGCGGAGAAGCATTGGACATGCTGCAGGCAATGAATACCGGACACGATGGATCACTTGCAACCGGACACTCGAACAGCCCAAGAGATATGGTAGCCCGACTTGAAACGATGGTCCTGATGGCTGGGATGGAATTGCCTGTAAAAGCAATCCGTGAACAGATTGCAGGGGCATTGGACTTGATTATCCAGCAGTCAAGACTGAAGGATGGCACTCGTCGGATAACGAATATTACGGAAGTGCAAGGACTTGAAGGAGATATTATCGTGCTCCAGGACATCTTCAAATTCAAGCAATCCGGTCTTGATCACAATGGAAAAATCATCGGCAAGCTTGTACCAACAGGAATCCGGCCGAAATTTTATGAGCGAATGGAAAACGAAGGGATTCATCTTCCTTCCTCGATCTTTACGGAAAAGGTGGAAATAGTATGATGTACGTTATATTGATCACCATGTTTGCAACGATTTTCACTTTTCTTATTGCCGTTAGTCAGATGAGGCATTCACAAAAGGAACATAACGAGGAAGTAACAAAGAAAAAAACACCCATTAAACAAGTGCTCAAGGAAATGAATAATAAATTATCCCAGCTTTTAATGAAAAATAAAAAGCAGAGCAAGAAGAAAAAGAATCTCGAACAAAAGCTGAGTGTTGCGGCAATTCCTGTCAAACCAGAAGAATTCATTGCCTTTCAGTGGCTGGCAGCAGTATTCACTGGCGGACTCTTCCATTTATTAACAGGCAATTTACTTTTCGCATTACTAGGTATTATTATAGGTTTTAAAACTCTTCCTGTATGGCTGAAATCAAAAGAAATAAAGCGGATAAAGAAATTTAATATGGGATTGCCAGGGATGGTTACTTCGATGATCGGTTCCTTACGAGCAGGGTTCAGCTTGCCGCAATCATTGACGATGGTCGCAGAGGAATCTTATTCACCGATAAAGGAAGAAGTCGAGCTTGTTTTAAAAAAGATGCGATATGGCACTTCCCTTGAGGATGCACTGGTGGAATGGAAGGAAAGAATACCGAGTGAAGATTTGGAGCTGATGGTAGAGGCTATCATCATCCAAAGGCAAGTTGGCGGTAACTTGGCTTTCCTATTGAATAAGATTGTTGACACCATCCGGGAACGAACTAAAATTCAAAATCAGATTAAGACACTTACTGCACAAGGACGTCTATCCGGCGTGATTATTAGTCTGTTGCCGGTTGGACTTGGATTTATTATTTATTTAATGAACCCGGGTTATATTGGAACACTTTTTACGGATCCAATTGGAATAGGTATGCTGATTGCCGGGGTCATAGGCGGCATTATCGGCTTTGTGATGATACGAAAAATTACGACAATCGAGGTGTGATTTGATGGCTTTATATGTTAGTTTTTTTATGTTTATCAGCTTGTTGACTTACGGTGTAGTCGGAATACGGGCTGAAAGAAAAGGGCATATCCAAAAGAGAATTCAGGCTTATTTCATTAATAATAAACCATCGAATCATCCAGATATGGAAGAAGAGCTTTCTTTCCACCAGCGGATTGTTAAGCCTTTCTGGATTTCGTTTAAACGAAAATATACAAAAAGATTGGGAAAAGAAAAAGCATCCAAGCTTGAGCATTTGCTTTTGCAGGCCGGTCAGCCATTTGGCCTGAGTCCGGTGGGATTTAAAATGGTGCAGACAGTATTACTCGTCGGTGTGCCTTTACTTGGTTTGGCGATTGGACTTCTCGCCGGCCTACAGACAACATATATCCTACTGATTTTATTACTTGGCATAGGTACAGCAATACTATTACCGAAGCAATTCTTAAAAAAGAAAATTCAGAAAAGAAGCCAACTTGCAGGGAAAGAGTTGCCGGATATTCTTGATTTGTTAACAATAAGTTTGGAGGCAGGACTAGGATTTGATGCGGCGTTAAGTCAGGTTGTTTCCAAGAAAAATGGAGAAGTGATCAAGGAATTTAAGGCTGCGCTTGAGGAAATGCGTCTTGGAAAAACAAGAAAAGAAGCATTGAATGCTATAAATGAACGACTCGTCTCAGAAGAATTAAGAACATTGATTTATAATATTGTGCAAGCAGAAAAGCTTGGTATTGGCATGGTCTCTGTTTTACGCGTCCAGACAGAAGATATAAGAGAATATAGAAGGCAAAAGGCAGAGGAAGCTGCAATGAAAGCTCCTATAAAAATGATGTTTCCATTGGTATTATTCATCTTTCCTACGTTATTCATCATCCTGTTGGGACCTGCGATGCTTCAGCTGATAGGTTCATTTTAAATTTGGAAGCTACCTAATTAAAAGAGTGACGTGTGTCAGAACAGAACGTCACTCTTTTAGTTGCCTATTTTAACTTTTGATACAGCTTTTGCTTTCTGCTTAGTTCTTTATAACAGGCAGATTTCTCTGTGAACGATATTGTCTCTTTATCCCCGAGACCAAGAATCCCGAACCTGCCCAAGCTCTCATAAAAGAGATCGTGCACTTTTTGCTGTAGCGGTTTATTGAAGTAGATCAAAACATTTCTGCATAAAATGACATGAAACTCATTAAATGAACGGTCTGTAACAAGATTGTGCTGGGCAAAGACTACATTCTTAGTGAGAAAAGGATGGAACTTCACACCGTGATTTGTTACGGTATAATATTCGGAAAAGGCTTTTTTGCCCCCGCTCTGCAAGTAATTACTCGTATATTTTTTCATGTTTTCCAATGGAAACTGTCCATTTTTGGCAATTTTTAACACATTGGCATTGATATCTGTCGCGTATATTTTAGTTTTGTCATATAGTCCTTCTTCATGAAGTAATATTGCCATTGAATAAACTTCCTCGCCTGTTGAGCAACCTGCATGCCAGATTCGGATAGAAGGGTACGTACGCAATAATGGTACGACCTCTTCCCGGAATTGCAGGAAGAACAGGGGGTCCCGAAACATTTCCGTTACATTAATTGAAAAATCCTCCAGCAGTCTTTGAAAACATTCCGGATCATGCAATACTTTATCCAAAAGTTTGAGTACCGTTGCAGATTTTTCGGCATGCACACGGTGCCATATTCTCCTTTTAATGGAACTGTAGGCATATTCTCTATAGTCGTATCCATACCACTCATAAATTCCCTTTAAAAACAATTCAATTTCCACTTCTTCTAAACTCTTTCGTGCAGAATTTGGAGCTGTTTCCCTTGTCATGCCAAAACAATTCCTTCCTGCTGAAACAACCAAACCTTGATTAACGAGATAAGCTGATCAGTATCGACCGGTTTGACAATATAATCGGATGCACCAGCTTCCAGACAGTTCAAACGATCCTCATTCATTGCCTTTGCGGTTAGTACGATAATAGGCAAGTTGATAAAAGCAGGAATTTCCCGGATTCGGCGCATCGCTTCATATCCATCCATTTCAGGCATCATGATATCCATTAAAACTAAATCAATATCTGGATTGCTTTGTAATGCTTCAAGACCTTCTCTTCCATTTTCAGCAAAGGTAATATCCATTCCGTAATGTTCAAGTGCACTTGTCAATGCAAATACATTGCGAATATCATCATCTACAAGAAGTACCTTCTTCCCATCAAGGGCTATTGAATCCTGGATCGCTTCTTCACTCGGCTGTTCCGGAACATCGTCATCGTCCGCTTCAATGTTTAAGTGAAGCTCAAGCTCTTCTTTTAACCGATGTGGGGATTGTTCATCTTTAATAATGATGGTATGGGCATGCTGGTTTAAGTGATATTCTTCTTTCGTCGTCAAATCACGGCCAGTATAGACAAAAACCTTCAAGTTTTCATATGCCTGATTCTCCATAATTTCATCCAATAAGTCAAAACCGGTTGTATCGGATAAACCTAAGTCTAAGATCATAAAATCAAATGGATTGCCTTTCAGTTCTTCCAATGCCTCTTTTCCAGTCGACACAGCTTTTATGATAACATCCATTTCACCGACCAGTTCCATCAGGCTGTTCCGCTGATTCAAATCGTCATCGACAAGCAACAGTCTTTTAATATGGCCGTTTATCTCCTTGCTGGCAGTATAAACAGGTTCATTCATTGTAATTATTGGTGAATCACTTCTTTTATCTGAGCTCTCAACTGCCACTGCTGTTTCTGTCACAGATGCTGTAACGTCAGTTAACGTATCTTTTTCATAATCACTGATAGAGAATGAGAAAGTACTTCCTATTTCTTCTTCACTTTCTACAGTGATAGTTCCGCCGAGGAGAGCAGCAATTTCTTTACTGATTGACAAACCAAGACCTGTACCGCCAAATTTGCGGCTCGTTGTCCCATCAGCTTGCTGGAAGGCGTCGAAAATGACCTTCTTGTCCTCCCTCGATATGCCAATCCCTGTATCAGTTACTGAGAATATGACCCCAGGTTTTTTGCCGGATCGGTGATGCGTTTCAATCTCAAGCGTAACTTTTCCCTCTTTTGTAAATTTAAAGGCGTTTGCCAATAGATTCTTCAATACTTGTTGAATTTTTAATTCATCACTGTAAATAAACTCAGGCATATTATCTTCCATGGAAATGTTGAATTGCAGATTTTTGTCATTAGCAACAGGTCTGAAATTAGCCTCTACAAACTCAGTCAACGCTGCTAAGGGTACTTCGCTTGGGTATACATCCATTTTTCCAGATTCTATTTTGGACAGATCCAAAATATCGTTTATAAGCGTTAATAAATCTTTTCCGGAAGAATTAATTGTTTTTGCATATTTGACTTGTTTTTCGGATAAGTTTTTATTCTTGTTATCATATAATAGGTTTGACAGTATGAGCATGCTGTTTAAAGGAGTTCGAAGTTCATGAGACATGTTTGCCAGGAATTCAGATTTATATTTTGAACTGATGGCCAGTTCTTTAGCCTTCTCTTCAAGGTTAGCACGAGCGATTTCCAATTCATTGTTCTTCTGTACAAACATCTTATTCTGCTCTGCCAGACTTTTAGCCTTTTCTTCCAGCTCTGTATTTGTTTGCTCCAGTTCTTCCTGCTGAATCTGAAGTTTTTCCTCTGACCGCTGGAGGGTATTTGTTTGTTGCTCCAATTCTTCATTCGTTGCTTTTAATTCGTCTTGCTGTGATTGTAATTCCTCTGACTGTGCTTGGATTTCTTCCATTAATACCTGCGTTTCTTCCAGCAGTTTGGCCTGTCTAATTCTTCCCATCACACTTTCAAGAAGAATGCCCAGATCACTTATAAGTTCTTCCATTAAAACTCGTTGATTATCATTAAAAGATTGGAATGAAGAAATTTCTACAACGCCTTTGACATCTCCCTCAAACAGGATTGGCAGCACGTACAGATTTAAGGGGGGAGCTTCTCCCAGGCCGGATTTTACGGTTATATAATCGGCGGGAACCTTCGATAAGATGATTGGTGATTTCTCCAGTACTGCCTGTCCGATTAGACCTTCGCCCGCACGAAAATGGGTTGTCATATGTTTTCGCTCTTTAAACGCATAGGAAGCGCGAAGTTTAAAAATAGAGTCCTGATTGTCATCCTCTTCTTCCTTAACATAAAAAACAGCATGGTTGCCTTCAACGAGTGGAAGCAGGTTGGATAAGAATGTTTCAGAGAGCGTTTCTATCGTTTTTGCACCACTTAAGTTTGTCGTAATATCTGCAATATGTGTTTTTGTCCACAGCAGATCCTGTTCTCTGTTTCTTTGTTCTTTTAAGGATTCGGACATTTGATTAAAAGATTTGGCGACTTCATCTATTTCATCATTGGAGATAACTTCTACTTTCGTGTCTAAATCTTTATGCCCATTTGCAATATTGCTCATGGCATGCGAAACTTTGCTCAATCTTGATGTGAGTGACCATATACTTCTATACATAAGTATCATGATAAAAATAACAACGGTCGTTAACACAATTGATTCAACAGTAATATTTCTTGAAAAATCTTCTCTGGCCGTATCCAAGGATGTGAACATATCTGACTCAAACGTATCAGTCAGCAGGGAAATGGAGTCAAAGAAATCTTGTTGGATTTCGAGAGAATTCTCGTTCATTAATACGAGGGCGTCCTCCCGGTTTCCTTCATTAATGGACTCGATAAGCTGTTCTTTATAGGTATTGAATTCCAGATTGGTATCTGATAGATCTTCAATGATAGCTTGTTGCTCTTGCGTATAAGCAGTCGATCCCAGCAGTTGAATATTTGCTGATATTTGTTCATCATATCTTTCTATTTTTTCCATTTCACTTTGAATCGTGTTTTCATCAGTAAATAGAATAATGTTTCGTAAACTGATCGCTTCATCTTTTATATCTCGATGAATTGCTTCGGAAACGACGGAAAGATCGTAATTGTTTTGCAAGGCATCATTAATTTCATTGAAATTAGTAATTTGGTATCTTCCAATAGCGATCAGAATAATTAGAAGAACGGGCAATGTGCTAAGTACAAGTAACAATTTTGTTCTAATTTTCAACAGATTTCTTCCTCCCAGATGGGTAAGTCATTATTTAAAGCCTACCTGACTATATTTTCTCCTTCATTAATACAAATCTGATAGACCATTGCCATCGCTTGCGCTCGATCATTAACATGCAGCTTCTGAAAAATCCGCGAGATGTGATTTTTTACTGTATGCTCACTAATGAATAGATTTTCCGATATTTCTTTATTGCTTAGCCCTGCCAATAACTGTTCGAAAACGTCTAATTCCCTGCTGGAAATCAGAAATTGTTCCCTAATCTGATCGAGAGCAGTCTTTATAATGGTTTGTTTTTTCGGTTCTTCCTTTACGGGCATTGCAACAATATTTGATGGGACAGATGATTCATTTAATGGATAGCTTCCCATTTCTATAATCTCCACAAATCTGCTGGCTTCAACAGGGGGACTGAATAAATAACCTTGAATTTCTTCACAATGGAGATTTCGTATGAAATTGAACTGTTCTTCTGTTTCAACTCCTTCGGCTATAACGGTTAGATTCAAGGCTTTAGCCAATGAAATAATCATCGTGACGATGGATTGTTCTTTTGCCGTCTTATTAAATACGCCATCAATAAACGATTTATCAATCTTTAGCGTATTGACAGGCAGCCTATTTAAATAGTGTAACGAAGAATAGCCTGTTCCAAAATCATCGATACTGATATGGACTCCCATGTCTCTTATTTTTCGTAAGGTAATAGCAGCAGTTTCTTCGTTTCTTAATAGTGCAGACTCAGTAATTTCGATTTCCAGATAGGAGGGATCTATTTCTTTTTCCTCTATGATTTGCTGCAGGCTCTCAACTAAATTATGCTGCAGAAATTGCTGGGCAGATAAATTAATGGCTATCCGGACTGGGGTTATTCGGTTTTCTTTCCAGTCAATAATTTGATTGCACACGGATTTGATCACCCAATTACCAATCTCAATAATTTGTCCGGTTTCTTCAGCCAAGGGAATAAATTCACCTGGTGAAACAATGCCCCAGTTTGGATGATTCCAACGAAGCAATGCTTCTGCACTGTTTACGGAGCCTGTTTCCGTATTTACACGGGGCTGATAGAAAATCTCAAACTCTTCCTGTTCGATAGCTTTCCGCAAATCATTCTGCAGGTTAAAGGAACGGTAAGATTGCATATTCATTCCGGAATGAAACACATTAAAATTGTTCTTTCCATTTTCTTTGGCCCGATATAATGCAGTAGCTGCATTTTTAATCAGTACAGAACTATCTTCCCCATCATACGGAAAAACGCTTAATCCTATACTGGTCGTAATATACAGTTCATAATGATTAATTGTTACCGGCTGTTGGATCGCTTCCATAATTTTCTCTGCAATTTCCAGTGAGCCTTCCCGATTGGTGTTAGGCAAAATTATATTAAATTCATCTCCACCAACCCTGGAGACTATATCCCCATTTCTGACGCTTGAGGTCAGTCGTTTTGAAATTTCCAGCAGGACCTGGTCACCTATCTGATGGCCCAGGGAATCATTTATGTATTTGAAACGATCCATGTCCAAAAACAGAACACTCAATGGGGTATTTAATTCTCTTGCCTGTGATAAGTGCTTGGTTAATTGCAAATGAAACGATCTTCTATTGTGCAATTCTGTTAAACTGTCATGGTATGCCATATGCTCAATTAATCCTTCATTTTCCTTTTGCTCCGTAATATCACGGATCGTACATGCCAGAAGAAAAGTACCCTGGACAGATTTTATGCCAATTTGAATATTTGCCATGAACGTCGTACCGTTTTTCCTTGTGACATAAATTTCTTTCGGATTCTCGAAACCGGAGATTGTATCAAAATGTTTGACTGACAATAAAATATTTTCCATATATTCTCTTGACTCTTCGTGCGTGAATAAAGTCAATATATTCTTTTCTTTCAGCTCCAGATTACTATAGGAAAACATTTTATTTACGGATGGATTTGTTTTGATAATTGATCCATACTTATCCAATATAAACATGGAATCGAGAGAGGTCTCATTGATTACATTGGCCAAAGCTTCCGACACACGAAGTTTGGAGGTGGTTTCGGAAAGTTCTATGTTAGCCCTTTTCAGCTCATCTGTTTTTTCAAGCAGTGTATTAGCCTGTTCAATAAGCTGTTGTTCCATCTTATGAATTCCGACAAAACCTTCCACTTTTGCTTTTAGAATCATAGGGTCTACTGGTTTTAATATATAATCCATTGCTCCCAATGAATAACCCATAAAAACATGTTCAGACTCCATGTTGTTAGCAGTGATGAACAAGATTGGTATATTTTTGGTTTTTTCGCGGGTTTTAATGATTTTGGCAGTACTGAACCCGTCTATGCCAGGCATCTGGACATCCAGCAATATTAATGCAACATTATTTTTTAATAGATATTTAAGTGCTTCCTCGCCAGACGAAGATTTGACTATATTGTATTCATCTTTTTCGATGGTAGCTTCGATAGCTAATAGATTTTCCGGTCGGTCATCTACCAGGAGTATATTTATTTTTTTCTCTTTGCTCATGCTCATAATGGATTCCTCTCTCCCAAAAGATATAATTTCGACATATTTCTAGATTATCATATCCAATGGGAAAAAGGGACTATATTTTTGTTGAATTCAACTTTATACAGGTTAAACAAAACACTACATATTTTTCAGATAGGCAAATCTATCACTTTTAATTATATTAGAATTCGGAACAAAGGGAGTTTTACGTAATTGAATTAAGAACTGATTTAAAAGCTTTATTAAATGTTCTCTATCTTTTTCTTCGATAGAAAAGTTAAGTCCATATGCAAAAACCCCATTTAATTCTTCCTTCCAGACAATTTTTCCATCTAGGCAAATATTATGATTCATAATTTTTGTATTAAATTGGTAGACATTGTCAGGTCTTACAGGTAAGTGCATCTTTGACAGAAACTTTAGACCGCCTGGACCAATATCTTCAATTAATACTTCTGTATTTTTGAAATCCATTTTTCTTCCTTTCAAAGATGTCATTGTCATTTGCGCGCGGGAAGGGAATTTCAAAGGAATTCTAAAATGCTTTCTTCTTCCTTTAGTTTCTGTTTTTTCATCAGTTGCTGCAATTTCCAGAATAGGTTTTTTTAAAAGGGATCGGTACGTATCAGCAGGCACTGGTTTACTGAATAAATAACCTTGGATTTCCTGGCACTCCTGCTGTCTTAAGAATTTTAACTGTTCCGTGGTTTCCACGCCTTCTGCAACCAGGTTCATATTTAATCCCTTCGTCATAAAAATAAGCGTTTTAATAATTACATCGGTACTTTCAGATTTGTTGATATTTCTTGTGAAGGACCGGTCGATTTTTACCGTATCGATTGGGAACTTATTAATATAAGAAAGTGACGAAAAACCTGTTCCAAAATCATCCAACGCAATCTTGAAGCCTAGTTCTTTAAGAAATTGCAGGGATGATTCTGCTGTTTTTTCATATTTGATCATGGTTGTTTCCGTTATTTCCAACTCAATTAAAGCAGGGTCTGTATTTGTTTCTAGTAGGATGGATGTAAATATATCTTTCCAATCGTCTTTCAGGAACCTTTGTGCAGTGATATTAATTGAAATTGGAACGACAGAAATGTTTTCCTTTTTCCACTGTTTTAAATGCAGACAAGCCTGTTTCAGAACCCAATCCGTAATTTCATTAATAAAACCAGTTTCTTCGGCGAATGGAATAAACCGATTTGGTTGTATCAGACCGTGAATTGGGTGCTCCCAGCGGATGAGAGCTTCTGCACTGATTATTTTTCCGGACGCTGTTTCAACTCTAGGCTGATAGTGAAGCGCTAATTCATTATGTTTAATGGAATTTCTTAAATCACCCTCGAGCGAATACAGATGAAGTGAACTTGCATTAATTGAAGGTGAATAAAGTATATAAGCGTTCTTTCCATCTTCTTTAGCTGTATAAAGTGCAATGGCAGCATTCTTCGTCAATTCTTCGGCAGTATTTCCATGTGTTGGAAAACAGCTAATCCCTATACTTACAGTAATGAACAGCTGCTGACCATCAACAACAAATGGTTCATCAAATGATGCTTTTATTGCCTTGGCAATGGTAATAGGGTATTTCGTATCTTCATTATGACCCTTAAGTATAATGCCGAACTCATCTCCATCGATTCTTGCCAGGAAGGATGTGGAGTTCAGGAATGTATTTATTCTTTGGCTGATTTGTCTTAATAATAGGTTGCCGACCTTGTCTCCGAGTGAATTATTGATAACTCTGAACCGGTCCAAATCCATAAATAGAATTGAGAAACCATTTCCAGAATCCTCATCTTCTTCAATCAGGGAAGCAAGTTTTTCATTAAAGAATGACCTATTTGGAAGATCCGTTAAATAATCATAATGTGTTAAATGGTTAATCTTATTTAAATATTCCTTTTGTTGTCTTGCCGGAGATGTAAATTTCCGGATATTTCTATCTCTTAAATGGCTTCTTTTTTCATTACTATGTTCCATATTGGATGTTTCATATGGCGGAAATGTTTTAGCCGGCACCTTTTCCCTTTGAAAAAACGCCTTTTTCATTTTACATACCTCCCATTGGTTTTTTTGGAATTGTCTAATACTTATTTTGAGGCAGCAGGCTTGAAAAGTGTATCACCAGTGGTTCTCATTTCTTCTGATTCTTATTAGTGAATCATTCATAGGAAGAAATTCCTAGTTAGCGTGTATGGGAGATTTGCGGCTGTTTCCGATAGTGGTGGAATAGAAAAGGGGGAGGAGGGTATTGTAACAGCTTGGAATCATTTCTGATCAAAAAAGAGTGAGATAATAATTTCCCACCTCTGTAACGTGTTCGGTATTAGACTCATCAAAAGGAGAATGTTAAATAAGCTTTCTGGGGGGGAGATATACTGCTTGATCTTGGATAAACTGTTAGCTAACTGGGTATAACTGGACACCAATTCTTTTCGGTTATTTACCGCTTTTTATTGTTGCATAAAATGCGACGTAACTACTATTAGTGTTAGAACGTTGGCACGAATAATGGAAGCGAGATACCTCGGCGACCGCTCGGGGAAATACACTGCGCTTTTGGTGTGACCCCCAATAGTTGGAGTTTTATTAAGCAAC
>NZ_LQNF01000025.1 GCF_001618145.1 Oceanobacillus damuensis | reverse complement strand
ACAAAATAATGCGCTTAACTAAAGGTTAAGCGCATTTATCTGTAACTGAGCTTTTTCAATTGTAAAAATTGGTAAAGCATCACGGTCCTCCACGTTATAATCATACCGAATGCAAGCATAAAGAACATACCACTTGTTTCCCCTAGGGAGATATGACTTCCTACAATGAGCTTTATGATGATCCTTATCACTAGCAGGCCAATCAGAATAAAAGGAAAAGCCCTTGAAGGAATCAAAAAGATGTCATCGCCCCGAACTTCGAATCTGGAAGCTTTAATAAGTAAAATAGAGAATATCATTCCGACCAGAAAAGCTTCCAGCATTTGGACCCAGGAAATATGGAACACAGGAAAGAGAAACATCAGAGCACCAGTGCTCATAAAAAGTGGCGGCAAGATTATTTTTTTTACTGAAGCAGGTTTTTTGGACGCTCTTAATCTTATTACAATCATTGCTGCAGCCATTAAAGCTGCGACAGCTGTACTTGCCACTAACCAAAACATATTAAATCACTCTCTCGTAGACATGAATCTAGAATCTGTTATTTGCTAACTTTCGTTAAAGCATTTTTAACGGTTTCCAATACACGATATTCATCAAAAGGCTTTACAATAAAATCCAGCGCTCCGGCTTCGATTGCTTCCACAACAACCTTCTGCTGCCCCATAGCTGAACATACAATAATTTTCGCTTCACCGTCTATTCGTTTAATCTCTTTAATAGCTTCTATACCGCTCATTACTGGCATTGTTATATCCATTGTAACCAGATCCGGCTCATGCTCCTTATACAATTCAACAGCATCTCTGCCGTTTTCAGCTTCTGCAACTACAACATGCTGATTATTTTCGAGAATTTCACGAAGATTGTTTCTCATAAATTTCGCATCATCGACAATAAGAATGTTTGCCAAGGGAAACACCACCTTTTCAAATTATTTTCGTAAATTCAGTCTATGATTGTTTATCATAATATATTCAAAGGGAAACTTCCATTAGAAACCGTAAAATCCAAACCACCCTGCCAGAAATGCAGTAAGTCTGGTCATCCAATCAAAGAACAGGGCAACCCCCATAAAGATCATCACCCATCCGCCAATTTTCACCAGCTTGGCACTGTGTTTTCTGAACCACGTTAGTTTACCAATGAAAAAGGACAAAACAAGGAAAGGAACCGAGAATCCTAAGATGTAACTGATCATCATAACCATCCCAATATCCGGATTGGTGGCTGCAAGCGAAAGGACAATAGCCAGGATCGGACCCGTACATGGTGTCCACCCAAGCGAAAATGCCATCCCGATAATAAATGTACCAAAAATTCCAGCCGGGCGATTTTTAAAATGTATTTTTCTGTCTTTCATCAGGAATTCAAAATTAAGCACACCGACTATAACCAGCCCAAAAAATATAATTAAGATTGCACCGATTTGCCTGATCAGATCCTGATAGGTCAAAAGAAATTCTGAAATAAAAGTAGTGGTAAACCCAATCATTATAAAAATACTGGAAAAACCAACCAGAAAACTTATTGTATGTATTAGCGCCTTTTTATTGACTTTTTTATTATCTTCCTTTAATTCGTTTACACTCATACCGGTAATATAAGACAAAAATACCGGATAAATTGGCAGTACACAAGGTGAAATAAATGATAAGAACCCCGCCCCAAAAGCAAGAAAGATATTTATCTCTGTCATCGTAACCCTCCTATCGGCTCTTATCTATTCTAACAGATAACCAGGTAAAAGAAACACATTGAATTCGACAAAATAAGCAATATTATCTTCTTGGACAGTAATTAGCGTCTCATTTCAGCAATGGTTCTTCCTGCCCAATAAAAACACCTCCAGTCTAAATTCGTGGAGGTGTTGTGCAATATTTGTTTATCATTGTAATTAATATAATAGCTATTCTTTACCTGATTGGTTATTCATTGCACGCATCATTTGATTGATTTTCTTCTGGGATGGTTTTTGTCCCATTTGCATCATTAATGTTCGAAGCATTTGCTCGTTGATTGGTGGATTCTTTTTCAGATAGTTCATCATATATTTTCTAGCAATAAAAAATCCAAGAGCAACACCAGCAATTAATGCTGCTATAGCAATTAGTACGACCCAAATTGTGCTCATTTCCAGAACTTCCTCCTTCGTGTTGTCTCTTATACAGTATATTAAATTAGCGGTAAGAATACAATACTTGTCTTACCTGAGCACTTGTTTTTTGTATGATCGGAGAAATCCATCCGTAATTTGGCACATTTTTACCCTGTACGAATAAAAAGGGGTGAAAATCCCGCAGCATAGGAAATAAAAGCATAACCGCCTCTTGCAAGTTCTTACAACGGAAATTCAATAACCCGCCCTCCACCTGAAGCAGGATGGAATGGTCGTTTTGATTAATATATATCATCTTGCCTACTGAATGAACAGTAATATGTTTAGCTTGATTTTTATTCAAGTGGGCTAAAATTTCCTTGAATCGAACCTGACGAGTAATGTATAAGTATTGGGTTTTCAAGTCATTACGGTCTGGTTCGGCTTCATATTCCCTCAAAAAGCGTGAAAGGATATCACTTTTGTGAAAGTAGCTTTTCGCAACTTCTTCCTTAATCCAATAAATAGAGTACTCATTCATATCTATCTTCTCCCCTCTTACCCTCTATTATAAGTATTGATTCAACAAAATCCTGTCATAATATAATGCAAATTTATACTATTTTTGTCGAATCCGGGAAGAAATAGAACCTTGTCATAGTTTGCACCTGTTTAGTCAGATTACTTAATTATCATGGAAACTTGATTGTCACCAGGCCACTCGGTGACAGCGTTAGTTAGAACAAAAGCGCAAGCGCCCGTTAAGGGACCTACGGACTGCGCCCCGAACTGTGGGGTGGTTCGACTTGTCGAACATTCCTACGTAGGCGATAAAGGAAACACGACGAACGGAGAGAGTCGATGTTGACTTTCACCACAAGGGTCTAAGTGCGACTAAGCCTCTGGCAAAGCCAGTCGGCAAGTCTTCTTTATCGTACGGAGGCGAAGGAAGCCTCGCTAGTCCCTGGGCGCTGTAGCTGGACGTGGCTGTTTATGTGTAAAAGTTAATTGCTGCCAAAATTTATATTTTCTTATTTTACAAAAAAAGATGGCTCCTTAAAAGGAACCATCTTCTGCTTTGTTTAGTTTAAGACTTTTTCAACATGGTTTACAACGTTTTCTACAGTAAAACCGTATTCTTCAATGACTTTTTCTCCATTTGCAGAAGCTCCAAAGCGGTCAATTCCGATGACTGCTCCTTGATCGCCAACATAACGAGCCCATCCAAATGATGTAGCCATCTCTATTCCGACACGTGCTTTTACATTTGGCGGAATTACTTCGTTTTTGTATGCTTCGTCCTGTTGTTCAAAGCGGTCCCATGAAGGCATACTTACTACACTAACGTCGATGCCTTTCTCTTTAAGAGATTTTTGGGATTTCACTGCAAGCTGCACTTCAGAACCGGTCGCAAGCAATATTGCATCAGGTGTTTCTTTTTCAGATTTACTAATAACATAAGCACCTTTTTTAACGCCCTCATAAGCATTTTCTTTTGTACCTTCGAGAGTAGGCAGGTTTTGTCTTGTTAAGACTAATGCAGTTGGCTGGTCTGTTGATTCTACTGCAAGTCTCCATGCAGCTTGGGTTTCATTGCCATCAGCAGGTCTAATTAAGGACAATCCCGGGATTGCACGCAATGCCGCCAAGTGTTCTACTGGCTCATGAGTTGGTCCGTCTTCCCCTACTGCAATGGAATCATGTGTAAATACATACGTAACCGGTACATTCATAATAGAAGCCAGGCGAATTGACGGTCTTAAGTAATCGCTGAATACAAAGAAGGTACCGGCGAATACTTTTAAGCCGCCATGCAGCGCCATACCATTCAATGCTGCACCCATTGCATGCTCACGTACACCAAACCAAATATTTCTGCCAGAATAATCTCTGCGAGTGAAATCATCTTCTCCATTGATCGTAGTTTTGTTCGAACCGGCTAAATCAGCACTTCCTCCGAAGAAGTTAGGAACTGATTTTGCAATCGCATTAAGAACTTCCCCTGATGATGCACGAGTAGCCAATGCCTTTTCTTCAGGCTGATAAACTGGAAGATCTTTTTCCCAGCCAGCAGGAAGTTCGCCTTTTATAGCAAGTTCGAATTCTTCAGCAAGCTCTGGATATTTTTCTTTATAACCTTCTACCAATTTATTCCACTGAGATTGTTTTTCTTCTCCATTTTTAACGATTTTCTCGTTAAAGTCTGCATAAACTTCTTCAGGGACCTGGAAGTCTTCATGAGTCCACTTATAATATTCTTTTGTTAACTTTACTTCATCCGATCCAAGTGGTGCACCATGTGAAGAAGCAGAAGCAGATTTATTTGGTGAACCATATCCGATAATTGTTTTGATTTCTATTAAAGTAGGTTGTTCCGTGTTTGCCTGCGCTTCTTTAATTGCGCTTCTGATTGCATTCAAATCGTTGCCGTCTTCCACTTGGATGACCTGCCATCCGTAAGCTTTGAAACGCTGATCTGTATTATCAGAGAAGGAGCGGTTCAATTCTCCATCAAGCGAGATATCGTTGGAATCATATAATGCAATCAATTTACCCAGACCTAAATGTCCGGCTAAAGAAGCTGCTTCATGTGAGATACCTTCCATCAAATCTCCATCACTGACAAGGGCATATGTATAATGATCCACAATAGCCATGTCTTCCTTATTGAATTTAGCTGCAAGATGAGCCTCAGCCATTGCCATACCAACTGACATGGCAATACCTTGTCCAAGAGGACCCGTAGTTGCTTCGACACCATCTGTATGGTTTACTTCCGGATGACCAGGAGTTTTGGAATCCCATTGACGGAAATTTTTCAGATCATCAATTGTTAGATCATACCCTGATAAGTGAAGCAAGCTGTACAAAAGCATGGAACCATGTCCTGCAGAAAGTACAAATCGATCCCTGTTAAACCATTTTGAACTTTTTGGATTATGGTTCATGAAGTCTGTCCAAAGTGTGTACGCCATTGGTGCTGCACCCATAGGTAATCCTGGATGACCAGAATTTGCCTTTTCTATCGCATCAATTGACAAAGTACGAATTGTATTTACCGATAATTGTTCAATATTCTCTGACATATTTAGTGCTCCTTTCAAATTTAAGGATGAAGTATCCACATACATTCTATAATGAATCTTGATTTGCAACAAGTGATTTCATCCATTTAGTTTATTAACCAAATTAATTATATTGCTTCCCTCTTATTATGTTCTAATGTTTCTTATTTCTTTCCTGCAGATCTCGAACTTTTTTAGGAGTTACATCATTGCCTTCCGGATCAATAACAGTCATCGTTTTAAACTGATTTTTAAAAGAGCTTCTGACATTATTTAAATATTCTTCTCTCAATGTTTTCTGTTCTTCTTTTTCTTTATCTGTTAACCCTTCATTCTTAGATTTTTTAGCCAATATATTTATTCGCTCCAGTTTTTGCTTTGATAACATTTCATTACCCTCCTGGTAAATTTAGAGAAATTAAAAAGGCAAGAATATTATATCCCTGCCTTTTCATCGTACTCTACCTATATTCGATATTCAAGTTTTTTGAAATTCTCTATATCTCCTGTGTACAGTTGCTTTAGAGACATTATAGCCTAATCCATTCAGCGTTTTTGTTATTTCATCGAACGTAAGGTTATTGCTGCGTAACCGAACGACCTCTTCGATAGGAAAAGCAATGCGTTCCCTTCCTGGAGCCTTATTGATATTGGCTAAATTATTTTTTGGATTATATCCTTCATTTATTGCCTTTTTCATACCACGTTTGATTTTCATATTGTGAATTTTACGCTGATATTCTTCGACAATACCCACAATCTGAAGCACCATTGAATCCGATTCGGTCAGTTCGAGTTCCCCTTCATTAATCGCGGTGTAGATGGAAATATTTAACTTTTGGAGCTGATGGAAAAGAGCAATTTTCGTGTTTCCTCTGCCAAGTCTCGTTTCATCCTGGATTAACAAGCATTGTGCTTTGTCAGCAGAAAAATAATCCAGCATTTTAAAGATTCCATCCCGATCAATCTCGTACCCGCTTACCTGCTCCTCAATGCATTCCATCACATCAAAATTGTATTTATCAGCGAGTCGCAGCAACTCCTGTTTCTGTCGGGCCAATGAAGTTTCCTGTGTTTTTTTGTCTGTACTTACTCGACAGTATATGATTGCCTGCAAATCCAAGATCCTCCCCCAGTATAAAAGTTATCCACTAATGATCATGGAAAAATATAGAAAAGCCAATGATAACGCAAAAGCAACTAAATAAAAAGCATCCGATTTTGAAATTTTTTCAAACATGTTATAGTCCCCTTTACAATTTTTTAGAACGACTGTTCGCTTACTGAAAGTATACTACCGAACATATGGTCCTGTCAATGATTTTTAGAACGAATGTTTGCTTATTCATGAAGATAATGGTAAACTATCATTAGTTAATCCTATGTGAGAGGTGAACGATAGATGACGAAACTTTCAAAAAGACAACAAATGATTCTTGATTTTATAAAAAGCGAAGTTAAACAAAAAGGGTATCCGCCGTCCGTTCGTGAAATAGCTGTTGCAGTTGGTCTTGCTTCCAGTTCGACCGTACATGGTCATCTCGAAAGAATAGAGAGTAAAGGATTTATTCGCAGAGATCCCACTAAACCGAGAGCTATCGAAATTATTGATTTGGATGTGGATAATCACATCCCGAAAGAAGAAGCGCTTTATGCTCCGGTAATAGGAAAGGTAACCGCCGGTCTTCCTATTACAGCTGTAGAAAACATCGAAGAATTTATCCCGCTTCCTAGTTCCAATTCCAATCCTGATGACAATATATTTGTACTGGTAATTGATGGTGAAAGTATGATAGAAGCAGGAATACTTGATGGGGATATGGTAATCGTAAAACAGCAAAACACAGCCAATAACAGTGATATTGTAGTGGTTATGACTGAAGATAATGAGGCAACGGTGAAACGATTTTTCAAAGAAAAAGGCCACATACGCCTGCAGCCCGAGAATGCGACAATGGAGCCATTAATTTATTCAAATGTTTCCATACTAGGGAAAGTAATAGGATTATACAGAAATATCCATTAATAAAAAGAGGGGCTTCACCATTCACTGGTAAAACCTCTCTTTTTGTTTGAAAGAAAAGCGCAAGCGCTCAAGATATCATGATTGTCGCTAAAGAACCATACTACTGTTTTACTTCTCCAAAATCTCTTTTTCTATTATGAAGAAAGTCAATAAATGTTAAGCTTCTATTAAAATCTATGTTCCATTAGTTTGCCGTTTCTCTCCAATAAGATAGACTATTATGATTTGTTCCCTTATCCTTTCTATGTTTCCATAATCCCGTCGAGTGAGGGAAGGTGGGTGAGGCTCCTTTCTCTCCTATTATTGACTGGTTTTTTCTAATGACTTATGCCTCATCGTAAGCATTTAATGCATTTACACTATGCGCAATGGCCGATCCTGCTTTTAACGCTACTGCCACAAAAATGGCTTCCGTTATTTCCTCCAGACTTGCACCCGCTTTTTTGGCATTTTTCGTATGCAGATTAATGCAATAAGCACATCCTGTTGTATGTGCGGATGCCACCGCAATTAACTCTTTTTCCTTCACTGTCAGCTTACCTGCTTTGAGGGCCTTATGATCAAAAGCGGCAAATGCCTTGAAGGTATCACCGTTTAGATCACCAAATTCTTTAAGTCTATTAAAATAGGATGCTTTGTAAAGCTCCTCATCACTTTCCCCGTCAAATGCATTTAGCGCGTTTACCCCATGGGCAGCTGCCGAGCCTGCCTTTAATGCTGTTGCTACAAAAATAGCTTCAGCAACTTCCTCTTTGTCTGCTTCATTTTTCTTCGCATTCCCAACATGTAATTCGATGCAGTAGGGACATCCGGTGATGTGTGCCACTGCAACAGCAATCAATTCCTTCAATTTTACGGACAATTTTCCTTCGGCCAATGCCTCTGTATTAAAAGCAAAGAAGGATTGGAATGCTTCCGGTGCATATTCCTTTAATTCAGTGATCCTGCTAAAATATGATTTTTTATATAAGCTATCTGTTTTCGTTGTCAATATAATCTCTCCTCTTTTAATTTTTGATTTTGAAGTAAAAAACGCACTCTTTGTTTGATTTCCCTTCCTAAATCAACAGGACTTATCCCATTCGTTTAGTTGGTTTAAATTCAATACCTTTCCAAATCTCGAATTCTATCACCCCCTTCAGTGAAAACAAAAAAACCTCTCCCGATGAGGAAGAGGTTAAATTTCTTTACACACTGTCTCATCTTTCAAGCGGACGCTTGCTGGATTTAGCACCATTTTTTACTCTTTAAAGTAACGGTTGCTGCGGGATCACAGGACCAGTTCCTCCCCCGACTCTTGATAAGAAATTGCTTTATTCAATTTAAAATTTTAGTTTTACGATTTCACCATATCATAACGAATCACAAATAAAGTGTCAAGTAGAAATATTGGTTTTTTTAGATAAAAATAGAATAATTAAAAAATAGACGACATTATATTAATAGAATACAGGGTTGTATACAACACAGTTTTCTTAACATTAGCCTACATTTGAAGTTTAACAACATGCAGTGTGATGTTTAATGGCTAGTTATATCATCTGTTGGGATATTTAGATCAAAGTATATGTCTTGGTCTTTAGTTAAATATTATTAATGAAGCATGAAAATTCCCTTTTGATAAAGTATAATTCCATTAATTATTTCACTAAAACATTTTTGTTAATATGATAGGTTGGTAATTTGCCTTGAGCGACTTCAATTACATTCATTATTGCTTTTTGTCTGATTTCCCTAAAAGCATCCTCTGAATACCAAGCTGCATGTGGCGTTAAAACTACTTGATCCATAGTTCTTAAGACATGATTAGATGGAAGTGGTTCTTTCTCCGTTACATCAAGAAACGCACCAGCAATTTTGTTTTCTTTTAATGCCTCGATCAATGCTATCTCATCAATGATTGGACCTCTAGCAGTATTAATAATATAGGCATTTCTTTTCATCATATTCAATTCATCTACACCTACTAAATGATAAGTATCGTCAATTAATGGAACATGAACTGAAACGAAATCACAATTTCTCATAATCTCTTCTACAGTTGCTTTAACTACTTTATCCTTTTTCATTGTATCCCCATCCACAAATGGGTCATATGCATACACTTGATATCCAATTACATTTAGTTTCTCAGCTAGTCTTCTAGGAATTTTTCCATAACCTAGTAACCCTACAGTAGCTTTACTAGAGCGAAGTGGAATAGCTACTTGTTTAAAGTCCCACTGTCCTTTTCTGGTCATATCATTATATGGTACCAAGCGACGTGCAGCCGAAAGAATACTGGCTAACGCGTGATCAGAAACCTCGTCAACACAATAATCATTTACATTTGCAACTATCGTATTTGCTTCGGTAGCTGCATCTACATCAACCATATTTATTCCGATACCGTAACGTGAAACCAATTTCAAATTCGGTGCTTTCTTTAGAATTTCCCTGTCAATATTTGCATACATAATGATTATTGCATCTGAATTTTTAGCAGCATTTACAATTTTAGATTTATCTTGTGATTGTAAAATTGATAATTCTATTGGTTGTTCACTAGTTGTATATGAGGCTACAATTTCTTCTTCTATATTTGTATCTTCCCATTCGTGATCAATTATCGTTACTTTAAATGGTGTTGTCATTTTTTCTCCTCCTTGTGTTCACCATGTTATATGTGAAATAAAGATAAACTTGGAATATAAGTTATAAGTAATAGTGTTATGACTAGGATAATAAAAGGTGGAATGATTGCTATCGATAACCTCTCAATTTTTAATTTTGAGATACTCGAAGCCACAAATAAATTTAATCCAAGTGGTGGTGTAATAAACCCTACACTTAAGTTAACAATCATAATAATACCAAAGTGAATAGGATCAATCCCTAATCCAGTTGCCAATGGCAATAGAATTGGAGTTAAAATAATTACCGCAGCAATGGTTTCCATAAATGTACCTACAATAAGTAACAATACATTTATTAAAAGTAAAAATATAATTGGATTTTCTGTAATTCCCATAATAGTTGTGGCAATTTGATTAGGTATTTGTTCCAATGCTAATATACGTCCAAATACAGCCGCTGCCGCCACAATAATCATGATTGAACCAGTAGTCAAGGAGCCCTTATAAATTACAGAAAACATTTCTGTCCATTTTAATTCCTTATAAATCAACCCACTTAGAACAAATGCATAAACCACAGCTACTACCCCTGCTTCAGTTGGTGTGAAAACACCACCATAGATACCACCTAAAATGATAACAGGCATTAGAATAGCACCTTTACCTTGATTCAACATTTTAAGACGCTCTTTCCATGATGATTTCTCAGAAACAGAAAAATTATGCTTTTTAGAATGAAAAACTGCCCATATAATGAGACTTAGCCCCATCATGATACCTGGTACAATACCAGCAATAAACAAATCACCAATTGATACGTTAGCCGATACACCATAAACTACCAATGGAATACTAGGTGGAATAACAATACCAATCGTGCCCGCTGCAGCTATCAGTGCAGTAGAAAAAATTCTACTATATCCCCTAGAAACCATTGCTGGAATCATAATGGTTCCAATGGCAGCTACAGTGGCAGGACCTGATCCAGAAATAGCTGAAAAGAACATTGCTGTCAGAATCGCTGCAATTGCAAATCCACCTTGGAAATGACCTACAAAACTACTTGCAATCTTAAATAATCGCTCAGAGATCCCACCTTTCCCCATTAATGCACCAGCTAAAATAAAGAAAGGAATAGCCATTAACGGAAAGGAATCATTTGCTGTTATTAAAACCTGTGTTATTAAGTTAATAGGCATTGAAATGTCACTAACTAGAACAGTAAATAAACTAGCAATTAAAAGTGCAAATCCTACAGGGACAGATAGTAACAGCAAAATAATTAAAGTTCCAAACAATATAATCGATGGACTCATAGTATCGGCCCCTCCTTTTCAATCTGGTTATCATCTTCTTTCCATAGATTGATCGAGGTTTGAATCAATCGTAAAGAAGCAAAGAGGAAACCTACAGGCAATGATAAATATACAAGCCACATCGGGATCTGGAGTGTAGCTGAATTTTGACCAAAGCCCATCATATTTTCCACTAATAAATATCCCTGGTATGTAAAGTAAATAAAAATTCCAAACAGCACTATATATACAAATTGTCTTAATGCTTTTTGTGCTGCTATTGGGAGCCTATCTATTATAATATCAATACTTATATGGGCTTTATCTGAAAATCCAATCCCAATTGATAAAAAGATTAACCAAATAAATAAATACCTTGCCGCCTCCTCCATTCCAGTCATCGCATCACCCATTACATACCTTGTAAATACCTGTATGAAAATTAATACAACCATGATAATCATACTTAGTGTTATCAACACTTTTTCAAAATGATTTAGAATTGACTTAAGGTATCTCATATAGATTTTCACCATCCATCCTATGTATGAAGATAACTAGGCAGTCGTTTACTACCTAGTTATCCTTAGATTACTGATTTAATTCACCCATTAAATCATCAAATAGCTCTTGACCTGCTTTATCAGCAATTTCTTCATAAACGACTTCCATTTTCGATTTGAAACCAGCTTTTTCTTCTTCAGTCAATTCAACGACTTCCATTCCTTCATCTACTAATAACTGAAGTGCCGCCGCTTCATCATTTGCAGATAATTGACGGTTATACTCACGTGATTCTACTGCTGCATCGAATACGACTTGTTGTAAATCCTCTGGTAAACTATCATAAAAAGTTGGACTAATAATTACTGGCCATGGAGAATACATATGCTCAGTTAATGTCAAGTAATCTTGTACTTCATAATATTTCATGTTATACATTAATGCTAATGGTGTTTCTTGTGCATCGACTGTACCTTGCTGTAATGCAGAATAAAGCTCATTAAATGCTATTGGTGTTGCGTTTACACCCGCTGCATTCCATGCTTCAACCTGTAATGGATTTTCCAATGTACGCATTTTAATACCACCCAAATCATCAGTAGATGAGACGGGTCTTATATTATTTGTAAAGTGACGGAATCCATTCTCCCAATATACCAAACCTTTTAAGCCATTTTCCTCTAATGAATCTAATACTTTTTGCCCGACTTCTCCATCTAAGACACGATGAGCTGTTTCTGCATTTGGAAATAAATATGGTAGATCCCATAAAAGCATCTCATTTGAAAATGATGCTAATGGCGCACTTGAAGGCGCTGCCATTGTTAGGTTACCTAATTGAATTGCCTCTATCATTTCTCTCTCTCCACCAAGCTGGCTGTTAGGATAGATTTCAACCTCTATACGACCATCACTATTTTCCTCAACTAACTCTTTGAACTTTTCAAACGAAGCGTGTTGAAAGTTATCTTGTGACGCTGCGTGACCTGCTTTAATCACAAATGTTTCACCATCACTTGCTTCAGCGCCATTATCTCCTGAAGTTTCACTTGAACAAGCTGCAATTATAATTGACATACCTACTACCATGATTAAAAAGAGTATTTTTTTCATATTTTAAACTTCCTCCTTAGCTCTTGTTATTTTTTCTTTAGCCAAATCCTGTGCTACTCCGATAATCCAATCTTCTTGTCCACCAACTGCACCCATCTCAGAAATCTTTGTTAAGATGTCACGTGGATCAACACCATATTCTTTTCCAGCTCTTTCTGCAAATAGAAGAAAGCTAGAGTAGACGCCTGTATATCCAAGTGTCAGACTTAGTCGATCAATTTGAACTGGTCTTTTCATCATTGGTTTCATCACATTTTCAGCTGCATCCATCACTTTATATAAATCTACTGCATGTGGAATATCTAATTTATTCATTACTGCAGCAAGCTGTTCTAGAGAGGCATTCCCAGCTCCAGCACCCATTCCGGCTAAACTAGCGTCTATTCTATCTGCCCCTTCTTCTATTGCAACAATTGAATTGGCTACACCAAGAGAGAGATTATTATGTGCATGAAATCCAACTTTTGTATGTAAGTTTTCTTTAAATAAAGATACTCTACTTCTTACATCATCCATTGTTAATGCACCAGCAGAATCCACTACATAAATAGTTCCTGCTCCATAAGATTCCATTTTTTTAGCTTCTTCCAGTAATAATTCAGGCTTTGTACGATGTGACATCATCAAAAATCCAACCGTATCCATTCCTAAATCTATTCCTGCTCTAATATGTTGTTCGGATACATCTGCTTCCGTGCAATGTGTGGCTACACGGACCACTGATGCACCCCACTCTCTTGCATTATTTAAGTGTTCGATTGTACCTATTCCAGGAACTAAAAGTACTCCAATTTTTGCGTTTTTTGTATTTTTCACCGCGGTGGTAATAATGTCCTTTTCTGTTTCTTTAGAGAAACCATATTGAATGGAGCTACCACCTAATCCATCTCCATGTGTGGCTTCAATAATATCAACACCTGCATCATCAAGTAGTTTTGTTAGTTGGGCAATCTGCTCTACTGAATATTGATGGGAAATGGCATGCATTCCATCACGTAATGTTACATCATTAAAAACTATTTTGTTTGATTGTGTCATTGTGATACTCCTTTCGATACCATCAATTCTGTCATAACTTCAGCTGTCTTTACCGCAGCAGATGTAATAATATCTAAGTTACCTGAGTACTTCGGAAGGAAGTCTCCGTTTCCTTCTACTTCGACCGCAACAGTTACAATATTATCTTTTATAACTGGATCTGCTTTAAAGCTGTATCCTTTCACATAGCTTTGTACAATTTCGAGCATGTCATATAATCTTTGTAAGATATTTTGATGTATCTCATCAGAGTATTCCGATATTTTTACGTAAATTGTATTTCTCATTAATATAGGAGGTTCAGCAGGATTTAAAACAATAATTGCTTTTCCTTCTTTTGCTCCACCAACTTCTTTTAATGCCCTTGCAGTAGTTTCCGTAAATTCATCAATGTTTTGACGAGTGCCTGGTCCGGCACTCTTACTTGAAATAGATGCAACAATTTCCGCATATTCTACTTCGACTACATCCGAAATTGCCTTGACCATAGGAACAGTTGCTTGTCCTCCACATGTAACCATATTAACGTTATCCAATTCTTCAATATTATGAGTATCTAAACTTACAGATGGCACCATAAACGGTCCAACAGCCGCTGGAGTCAAATCAATTGCCTTCTTCCCTAGTCTTTTAAGAATAGGTGCGTTATATGTATGCGCCTTAGCAGAAGTAGCTTCAAACACAATGTCAGCTAAATCCGCTTGCTCTACAAATCCATCAATCCCTGTATATATAGGAACTAATCCATAGTCTTTAGCCAATGCCAACCCTTTTGAATTTGAGTCAATTCCAATCATCACGGTTGGTTCCAGTTTTTCACTTCTTAATAACTTATACATTAAGTCTGTACCAATATTTCCTGATCCAATAATCGCACACTTTACTTTCTCGGTTACCATTTTACTTCACTCCTTTTAAATTTAATTCCTTAATAGCTTGACAGTAATAATCCGAGGCGTTCTCCAGATGTATGGCTAGCAGCTCTTGCGCTTTTTCTACTTCCTGTTTTTTCAAAGCATCAACAACAACCTGATGTTCTTCAATAATCTCTTGCTGATGTATTGAAATATACGCTGATGTAACTTCAATTAATGTTTCAATCAAACCATTTAACGAATTCCATAACTGAATAAGCGTTTGATTATTTGTCATTTTTACAAGTAAACCATGGAAAGCCATATCTGATTCCACGTCTCTTATCCCATTGCTATGAGAATCCTGCATTTGCTTGATGTACAAATTTAATGTATCAATATGTTTAGTTAAAGATTCTGAATCAATCTGTGTTAATGCATGCTTCTCTAATAAAATACGACTATCATAAAGATTTTTAATCGCCCTAACATCAAATTTCCCAACTACTGTTCTACCATTTGAAGGCGTTTCAACTAATCTCTCGGCTTCTAACTTTGCTATAGCCTCGCGTATAGGTCCCCTGCTAACATTCAATCGCTTTGATAGTTCAGATTCTTTTAAGTGGTCACCCTCCTTTAATTCATTCAACATTATCTTTTTTCGTAAATAAGTAAGAACCTGCTCACTTACATGATTTTTTTTTATATTCATTAATAACACAGGCTCCTTTTAAAATAATTAACATAATATTCTCATTTGTTAACACTTAACAGTTAACGAATATTAAATACATTGTAATCGCTTACTTTTATTTTGTCAATATGTTTTCAATATAGGGATTTTTTTATAAAGTGAATATTTACATTGCTATTATTGTTACAGTTATTTTAGATTTTTTATTTAGCCTGTCTAAACAACTGACAGCTGGATTTGAAAAATTATCAGTAGGTGTTCATGAGCTGCATAGGATCTCCAAGTCTCGTATGTCATTGACGATTTAACGATGACTATATGATTCATTTTCACAAAAATTAAGGGAAAAAAATTAAAAACAAGATTCAAAAAGAAAATGCTTTTTTCAGTGATAGAAAGTACAGGAAAGAAGAGGCCGGGACATAACTAGCCAAAAATAACTAAAAAATGGTTCCAATCATCAGTTTTTGATGATCAGAACCATTTTTCGTATAATGATTTCCATTATCTATTGTTTGTTTTCTGTTCATGGTGGTGCTTCGACGTAATAACTCCTTTTTTTGGCTGAAAAAAGTTTATTCGTATTAAAAATTGGCGATTACTAAATGTAGGTCGCCAATTTTCAGAGAAACAAATATATGTTTTATTCTTCCACCAATACATCTACTTCCTCATAATAGCGTTTTGCACCTTCATGAAGCGGAATACCGGAAAGATCTAATGTAGCTTCATTTATATCAATTTGTTCTACAATAGGATGTGTCTCTTCTAATTGTTCAAGATTATCCCAGAATACTTTCGTCATTTCATAGACTTGATCATCATCCAACGATGCATCGACTAACAATAGCATTTTTATACCCAACGTATTTACATCTTCATCCTGATTATCATATGTACCTGCTGGAATGGTTACATCCGAATACCAAGGATACTCATCTATTAATGATTCACGCACCTCATCTTCAATGCCAATAAGCTTTCCACCAGCTGTAGCAGTCATTTCTGTAACTGCAGCGGTAGGAACTCCAGCCTGAATTAAAGCTCCATCGATTTGATTATTTCTCATTAAATCGATTGCTTCTGTAAATCCAATAAAGTTTTCTTTAATGCCATCCGGATAGCCGATTCCATAAGCAGGTAAAATAATGCTAGACTCTACTTCCGGTGTACTTCCTATAGCACCTGGGGCAAATCTGCGTCCTTCTAAATCTGCAACAGATTCTACTCCGGAATCCTCTCGAATAACAAATTGATTGGGATTATAATAAAGACCAGCCATGACACGAACATCCTCATATGCACGGTCTTTAAATCCACGCTCACCATTATATGCTTCCCAGACAATACCAGCAGTAGCAAACGTAATCTGACCCTCCCCTTCTTTTAATAGATTCAGATTCTCTACGCCTCCATTCGAACCTTGAGCATTGACACGAATTCCATCCACTTCATTATTCCAAATATTCGCCATCGCCGCTCCTAATGGGTAAATGGTTCCAGTTGTACTTGCTGTTGGAAAGTTCAATTCTGTATTTCCCGAGGATGTTTCATCATCTCCCCCGTCTGCGTTATTACTACCACACGCGGATACGATTAGTGCTAACCCGATTAATATTCCAATTTTCCACAGCTTTTTAAATGATGTTTTCATACTATTTGTCTTCCTTTCCTACCACGATAACTTTATTATTTTGTGATTTTAATCGTTTCAGGGAAATTATCCTGTTCCCTTTGAATTTTCTTTTTCTTTGCTAATTGCCAAACAATACAAATAAGGATTATTCCCATTCCCACAAGGGCAAGCGCAAGACCTGGTGCAATCATGCAAACCCCAGCTATTACAAGTAATATTCTCTCAATAGGAGTTGCCAAAGTAATCAGCCAGCCCTGCAAACCGGAAGCAAATGCGATTACTCCAATAGAAGCAGTAATTACAGGAATAATACTTTCCGAAGGTGCTTCCATATTGATCAATAATGCTGGTTCAAATATGAAAAAGAATGGTAAAATGAATCCGGTTAAAGCCAGTTTCACCGCTGTTAAAGATACTTTCGTTTGATCCGTATTAGCGATACCCGCTGCAACAAATGAGGCAAGTGCAACAGGTGGCGTAACATTGGACAGGCAAGCATAAATCAATACAAACATATGCGCAGCTAACGGCTGGACCCCCAGTTCAACAAGTACTGGTGCTGCTACGGTTGCAACAATAACATAAGCAGCCACTCCAGGAACTCCCATCCCTAGAATAATACTCATGATCATGACTAGAAATGCTGCAATGAAAATACTTTCATTCGTGTATTCCATAATACTATAACCAAAAGATAGTCCAAGTCCTGTCAATGAAACAGTTCCAATAATAATTCCAATGATTGCACAGGCCGCCGCTACACCAACAGCACCTTTTGCTCCATCTTCCAATGCTCTAAGAATCATTTTAAGACCCATTCTCGTATCAGGACGTATCCAGCTTGCTGCAACACAGGCAAGAATAGAAAATACTGCCGCGAATAGTGGTGTATACCCCATAAATAATAGCCCCATTAATACAATGAGTGGAATAGAAAGATGTCCTTGCTTTTTAAGGACATTAACAATATTCGGTATATTTTCTTTTGAAATCCCCTTCAGTCCCAATCTTTTTGCTTCAAAGTGTACAACTAAAATAAGTGTTAAATAGTACAGAAAAGCTGGTACGATTGCTGCTACCATGACAATTGTATAAGAAACACCCAGATACTCAGCCATAACAAAACCAGCAGCTCCCATGATAGGTGGAGCAAATTGTCCACCAGTAGATGCAACAGCTTCTACTGCGGCTGCAAACCTTGCCTTATAACCGTTTTTCTTCATCATAGGAATGGTTATCGTGCCAGTGGTAGCGACATTTGCAAGGGCACTACCATTAATCATTCCCATCATACTGCTGGCTAGAACAGCAACCTTTGCAGGACCTCCAGGCGAGCGACCCGCAATCGTTAAAGCAAGATCATTAATAAATTGGCTAAATCCACTTATTCTAAGAAATGCCCCGAATAAAATGAAAAGAAAGACAAACGTAGCTGAAACACCAATAGCTATACCGAAAATCCCCTGACTTCCCCAAAACATATGATCAATGACCCGATTTATGCTAAAGCCACCATGACCGAAAATACCAGGTACCAAGTAACCAAAGAAGTTATAAAGAAGGAAAATGAAGGCAAGAACTGCTAAATTTCCAACTACTCTTCTCGCTGCTTCAAATACCATTATTATCCCAATCGCACCAAATATGTAATCCTGGTTTAATAAGAAACCGCCTCTTAATGCAATATCATTATAATTCATTAGAAAATAGCCAAAAGATACCAACGATAAAATAATGCATATTATATCAAAGATTTTAGGATATTTAATAACTTCCTTTTTCTTTTTCCGAGCCGGATATAGTAAAAAGGCCATCATCAGTAAAAAGATAATATGCCAGGCTCGCAGGCGAATCGCATCAAGTGCTCCAGTTCCAGCTGCATATAATTGGAATATAGACCAAATAATGCCTAATACTGATATAAAAAATGCTGTTTTGCCAACGTACTTTCTAACTGCTCCTTGTTTCTCGTTGTTTACATCTACTTCTGTTGTCTGAACAGCACTCAAGGATTCACCTTCTCTCTTTCAAATATACTTACTATATAAATATAATGTTATTAAAAAGAATTCGTTTTTTCAAATACTTTTTATTACTTTACAATAATACAAATTCACTAGCTTTTCAAGAAAGTATTTTAATAGTTTAAAAATCCGTACTTATGGAGTTCAGTGGGTTCTATAAATAAGATGAATTATGCCGTGTTGAATAAGTTGCCCGCTGCCCATCCTAAGTTTTGAATCATTTTCTACGACTTGCTTTAGACAGCTTAATAATAGTTAAGATATCTACTGGATTACTATTTACTAGTACGACATCAGCAGTTTCAATTGCAACCTCTGTACCAGCACCGATTGCAATACCTAAATCTGCCTCAGCAAAGGCAGGTGCATCATTAATTCCGTTACCAATCACGGTATCTTTTTTGCCACCTCGTTTTAAATCCTTCACATTATTCGACTTTTCATGTGGTAAAACTTCTGCAATTACTTTTGAAAGCCCGAATTTTTCACCTACATAAGTTGCTACTCGGCTATTGTCTCCAGTCATCATTACTGTTTCTATACCACGATCATTCAATTCTTTAATTAATGTGTAAAACGATTCTCTGCTAAGGAATCTGTTGTACAGTCTCTTTCAAAAACCAAACCATTTGTTTCCGAATCAGCATTATGGTGATTAGACCGGTAAACCTATCCCACTGGTCAAATTGTAATAATAGACTATTCCCTAGCTTCAATAATTACCTCCAAAAACTTCTTGTTTTACGATTTCTATTAATATATAATTCTAGTTACTGTACTAATTTAGTTCTTTACTACTTTAAAGTGATAACTAATATACTTATAGAGTTCTCTATTTTATAAATAAGAAATATCACCTTTATTACTTTTTATTTTGTTTCGTTATTTAAAGAAAGTAGGGATTTCTATGCCTTTAAAAGAGATTCAATCTGTCCTATTAGACAAAAAAGAAGAATACCTGGAACAATTATTTATTCTATTACGCCAAAAAAGTATTAGCACACAAAACGACGGGATTACGGATTGTGCCGAACTTCTTAAAAATATAATGGAAGAAATCGGGATTAACACCAAAATTATGAAAACGGATGGGCATCCTGTAGTTTACGGTGAAATGCTGAAGGATGAAAATGCCTTCACATTGCTTTTTTATGGACATTATGACGTACAGCCGCCAGATCCACTGGACGAATGGCTTTCTCCACCATTTGAACCTACCATTCGTGATGGGAGAATTTACGCTCGAGGGGCAGGAGACAACAAGGGACAGCTAATGGCCACGCTTCTTGGGATTAAGACATATATCGATCTATTTGAAGACTTGCCCATTAACATAAAGTTTCTATTTGAAGGAGAAGAGGAAAATGGAAGCCCTCATTTAGCCTCCTTTGTGAAAGAGAATAAAGAACTATTGAAAGCAGATCTTGTTTATACAGCTGACGGGTCTTCACACAATAGCGATTCTCCCCTTATTTTATTAGGAGCAAGAGGATCTCTCCAGTTAGAACTAAAAGCGACGGAAGCAAAATGGGATAATCACTCCGGAAATACAGGAAATATCGTGCCAAATCCAGCTTGGAGATTAATCGACTTACTGCAGACAATGCGTGATAAGGATGGAAACGTGTTAATAGAAGGATTTTATGATCATATCCGCAAGCCTTCACCGAAAGAACAGGAGCTACTTCAAACATTGCCTTTTGATGCGGATGATATTGGAGAGAAAATCGGCTACCCAGGGCTGGAAATGGATGGGGAAAACTATTATCACAAGCTAACGATGGAACCAACCTTTAATATAGCAGGAATCTATAGCGGTTATTCAGGAGAAGGCGTTAAAACAATCATCCCTTCTACTGCAGCCGTGAAATTGGATGTTCGTCTTGTCGTGGACCAAGACCCTGCAGATATTTACAACAAAATCTGCAGACACGTCGAAAAACATGATCCAGGTATTGAAGTGAAGCATTTAGTGTCCATGGAACCGTCAAGGACTCCTGCAGATCTGGATATTGTGGAAGTGGTAACGAATGCAGTTTTCGGGGCTTATCAAAAAGAACCCCTTTTACAGCCTAGTCTAGGGAGTTCACTTCCTGTTTATGTATGGACAAACATTTTAAACACTCCATCCATTATTGTGCCTTATGCGAATTTCGATCAACGAAATCATTCCCCAAATGAAAACATCAAAATGGATTATTTCTTTGATGGGATACAATGTACTTGCCATGTGGTTCACCAACTCGGTGAGTATGCAAAAAATCTATAAATCGATTTGCATAAGGAAGTTTAGTTATGTTGATTCAAAAACTGAAAAAATCCAACAGTTTTTGGCATTCCGCCTTACAGTTGAATAAGGAAAACAGGTGGAGGATGGTACGTTATCAAGATAACACTCATTTTCCGTATAGGCATTATTATTTGAAGTCTATGGAAGGGTATTCTCAGCAAAAATAAAAGGAGATCTAGCTACATGAAAGTTAATGAACAAAACAATGTAAACACAACAAAGACAAAGAACAAGCGAAAAGAACCGCCAAACATCCTTGTCATTTTATTTTGCATGATGATTATAACCGCTGTGACCACTTACTTTGTTCCAGCCGGGGAATATGAACGAACGACAAATGATGAAGGTAGAGAGATTTTAGTCAACGGAACCTATCAGCAAACTGAAGGAAATCCAACAGGGTTTTTAGAATTCTTCAATTCCCTTTATGATGGCATGTCCCAAGCTTCCGGTATCATATTTTTGCTGCTTATTACTGGTGGTGTATTTGGTATTTTAGGGAAGACAGGAGCGATTGAAAGTGCCCTCCATCAAGTCATCAAAAAAATGCACGGTAAAGAAGTTTACCTAATCCCTGTTCTTTTTGCTATTTTTTCTTTAGCTGGAGCCAGTTTTGGTTTGGGATCAGAAGCGATGGTCTATATTATTATCCTGTTGCCACTTCTATTAAGAGCAGGCTTCGATTCCATTATTGCCGTTGCAGTCCCGATGGTTGGTGTAGCTATAGGATACGCAGGTGGCTTTTTAAATCCATACAATGTTGGTGTTGCCCATGGAATTGCTGAATTACCACTGTTTTCAGGGATGGGAGTACGAATCATTTGCTGGCTTATACTCCTCATCGTTAGTGGCACGTATATAACACTCTATGCAAGAAAAATTCAAAAGAACCCAGAAAAGAGCCTAGTATATGATGAGGATCACAATAAAAAGGTAAAAGAAAACAAAGAGGTTATCGAAACTCGTCTAACAGGAAAACATATTTTGATATTAATCTGCCTCGCAGCAACATTTATATCCTTACCGATTGGCATTATTAACTATGGATGGTACTTCAAAGAAATTACTGGGTTGTTCCTCCTAATGGGAGTTGTCGTTGGGATGATTTCGAGGATGAACGTGAATCAAGTGGCTTCCTCCTTTACAGATGGATGTAAGAACTTAATGGAAGGTGCATTAGCTGTTGGGTTTGCTTATACTATTGTTGTAATTCTGCAAAACAGTAATTTAATCGACACTATCGTATATGGCCTAACGAATTTAGCTGGTCAATTTCCTTCCAGCTTTGCAGCCTTTGGTATGTTTCTAGGTCAATTCTTATTAAATCTGCCTGTCAACTCCGGAAGCGGACAAGCTGCGTTATCCATGCCAATCATGACGCCGATAGCAGATTTAGTGGGGGTAAGCAGACAAACTGCTGTTCTCGCATTCCAGTTTGGGGATGGATTCACAAACGCCTTTTATCCGACAAATGGCGGTTTAATGGCTGGAATAGCAATTGCAGGAATCTCTTGGCTTAAATGGGCAAGATTTATGCTCCCATTAGTCATTTTGTTATTCATCACGTGTGCCATCATGGTTACTTTGGTCCATCTATTTGTATGGCCGGCTTAAAAAGGATGAAGTATCACTTTCCTCATGTGATGAAGTAAAATGTCGCTGTGTTTAAAATAGGAGTTTACCGAACATTTAATACCTAACCAAATAATCTAAATCCGCCAACGAATTATAGGAACGAATGCTCGGATATGTTATGATTGAATTAACAGTAGACTGGCTTCAAACGAGGGGCTGGGTGCACCAATTTCCTTCCAGGACATTTCCATGGGAGGAGGTGCCGCCTTTGGATATGAGTGAGGTATTGACGATTATGATTTCCTTCGGCATGTTGATTGCATTCATCATGTCCGACAAATATAAAAAATAACCCCTCATGTGCTTTAGCCGAGCCTTAAGGGGTTATTTTTACCAATTGTGCCCACCCCTCTTGATGGGGTTGGTCTATTGTAGCCGTTCCATGTTACCAGCATGGGGCGGTTTTAATATTGTATGGAGTTGTATAGTTATTATACCACAAGTAATTACGTTACACACCTATTACCCTGGCATCTAATAATATGATCAGATAATAAGCTTTCCTGAGGAATAATGTAAACTTGTCTTAGCGGTCCTAAATATGTCTGTACAATCATTTAGATTCATTTTCAATATATGATAGATAAAAAACTTCTGCAATTCTGTACAGATATTATCAGTATTTGTTGAAAGATAGTGTATGCATTTTGTTGACTTGGGCCCTCGAATGGTATGTTCATAGGCGTAATAATCGGGATAACCGAAACAACCGTAACAATGAGAATGACCAACGAGTTGACAATGTGGAATTTGCAGAAGAATTCCTTGAAGATAATAGTCGAAACATGGATAACAACAAACAAAAATGACTTTTAGTTCATTTTAAGTTTTACATGAAAGGCGCTCTCCAGTATTGGGAAGGCGCCTTTTCATGCTATAACCTATCAGATAATCTCATAATTTTTATGTCCGACGACTGTCTTGTCCCCTTCAAACTCTAAATCGGTAGTATTTTCAGTAACCGATACGATTACTGAATTCTCATAGATTTTTTCGACAACGCCTTTTACCCCGGACTTAAAAGAAATTTTATCACCGATACCTGCAATATTATTTATTTCCAATGGATGTCCCACCTTTACATAAAGTATCTGTTGGATATTGATTTTTCTTTTTAACAATTTAACCTCCAACGTAAAAACATCTTATATAAATTCTCCTATTTTAGGATTAAAATTCCAAGTTAACCTGAAAAGATAAAGGTAGTTTAAAGAACACATTATAATTGTTGATGCTTTTGTTTGGTAGCCGAATCTGGTATTATTTATTTTTTGTTAGAGTGGCCCAATATGGGTCCTTTTTAAACCTCATAACAAATACAAACAAACATTTGAAACTTACCCAAAAAGACATGTGGAATACAAGTCACGCACAGAAAGATATGATGATTTTAATAAGAGGCTGGTTTTATCCCAGCCTCCGTGTCTTACTGTTTATATTGCGGTTCCTCTTGCTCCATTTGCTGGACTCTTGGCTCTACATTCTGTAAGATTGCTTGTGTTTGCTGTGCAGCATTTTGAAACAACTGTTGAGCCTGTTTATTATCCGTTTCAAGTGCAAAAGTTTCAAAACTTGCCTGGGCGCTCTTTAATCCAGCAATTGTTTGCTTAACCTGTGTTATAACTGTCAACTCTAACCCCTCCTAAGTTGGATTTCCTGGTCCATTCAAGTTTTTGATTTTTTGGCGAAAATATACTGCATATTATTTATTATTTTCCTTCAAACCCTGGTAAATCCAAACTATTCCTTTTACCCTGAATCCACACCATCTTCACTATTGGTTACTTTTGACCTGATTCCCTACTTTGATTCTTAACTTAATTAAAAATACCTATTGTTTTTGCTCTAATTTACAGGAATAGAGTAAAAAACTGTTTTTGCCAACTCCCTTTTGCGTGATTAAAGATAATAAAATTGGGTATTTTAAGGATTAAACTTACGACTATTTTAGTCTTGTGTACCTTAACTAACAGATTGAATACAAGGGATATTACTTCATATTTAGCAGGAATGGAGAGATGACGATATGGATAAAAAGAAATTACAAGCAGAAGATACTGCTGTTGCACCAGGTATGGATCCAGAAGATTCTTTTGGAAAGAAGGCAACGAAGTCCGATATTAAAAAAGGTGAATCGACTACTATGACAAGGTTTTCTTATGATGAGTATAATCCAAGTAAAAGGTAATCGGAAATCCAGAATAAAAGGATGATATTCGCGAGGGTATTCTACCCTCTTGAATATTAAAAGAGTAATTGGCCAAAATCTGGCTCATCTCACCCTTTTTTTCCTTGCAATCTCTATCAAACTATTTATAGACTTTGATTTTACGGGAGTAGCAATATTGTTTGTTTTTATTCTTTTGGTCTATTCCATAAATTTGTGGAAACCTGGAAAGGTCAGCCAATAGTAGTCGAAAAAATAATAACTAGGTGTAATTAAACTGAATGAACCAGATAGTGGATTACTGATAAATAATCTTGATACGGATTATAAGATTAATAAAAAAAATATCAAGGTCAATTGGACCATATGATAATTACAATAATAAACGGTTTCACACATTTATATCTTGGGTTTCAGCATTTATTATACAGGCTACCATTGTTTCTATAATGGTTTGCTGCTCTTCACCATTCTTTAATTTTTGTGCTGAACCTACTGCGGTTACTCGATGATATGAAGCAGGTACTAGATGATTATGCATTGTAATGTTTCCTTCTAAATCTTGGGTTTCTGGTATATGGAAAAGCTAACTACTCACAGCACATACCATTTCTTCGACTTACAAGCTTTGTTGTAACAAATTAAAAACATGCGACCAGTTGTTAACTCTGTAGTAATAATACGGATAAAAGAAATCATCTTCTATTTAAAAAAACTCTCATCTTTATAGATAGGATTAAGTATCCAAATTAGTGTAACTGTATTGACTGGCATACTTTTTTCAAGAACGTAACACCATAGCCCAATCATTGCCCAAGCTAGGTGAATATCCTTAGGATGTAAAGAGAGGAGAGATGTTCTAATGGATAACAACAATCCAATGCATCATCAATTTCAAGGAACTTATCAACCTATGGGTCACGATGTAAAAGCAATCTGTCGCCGATATATGAACTACCATGTTGTAGCACAAATGGGTGATGGATCACAATTTGATGGTATTATCGAAAGTATGGACGATGATGGCGTAACCATGTTAGTTCCTGAAGAGGTTGATGCAGAACAAGTAAGGCAGGTTAATGAAGAAGAGGTAGTTAGACAATTTGGCTACGATTTTGATGATTATGACGATTATGGTCGTCCTCGAAGAAGAAGGTTTCGTCGTTTCCGTCGCCAACGTTTTCCATTCCATTTATTTAGGATATTATTCCCTTACCCATATTATTACCCTTATTACCCTTGGTATTGAAAATGGCGGAGGAGACTGGTGATAGGTACTATAAAATTGATTAAAAGGCAGCTTCATGCTGTCTTTTAATATGGAGTAAAGTCAAAAAATAAATATATCATTCATATTATATTAAAAAAGCAGCCGTGGTATTGGCTAGGTGGCTGAACGATTTATCGGATTTTAAAGAACGGTTAGAGGCTTTTGATAAGTATCTTGAAAAAAATGATGCATCAAAAATAATAGAAAAAATAATAATGTCAAAAAAATTGGATTTAAGATAATCAACTCAACTTTCGCATATGAAAAATCCGACTAACCTATTTACCGCGGTCCCATTAGCTGAAGAATGACCCCCGTATAAACGAGCTCATTGTTATATTGTATAATGAGAAGTGTCTGTGTATTCGATCTGGCATTAAAACGTTACCTATTCGTTCACTACGTCATACACATATTGTCTTGTTGTTAGAGGCGGGGGCGAGCCAATATGTATATATAAACCGTTTAGGTTACGGGAGCTATCAAATTACTGCGATTTACTGACATATTTCATATAAAATGAATTTAAAATACCGCTCAGTATGAATCATACCTGAACGATATTTTAAAATAAGATAATTTATTGTTTTTCATATTTTGCGGGGGTTTGGTGGGTGCGGCCTATTAATATTCCCAAAATCAATAGTGCACCCACGATAAAAATCCCATTACACCAAGCTTAATAATTCGTCAAATACTGCTCACGTTCCCACGGATGTACAGTAGTACGGATTCTGTACCATACTGTTTTGCAATTTAAAAACATATCAATTTTATCTTTATATCAACATTTGACAAATCCGTTTTTCAATCGTTTTTCTTCTATTTCAAAATTTCGTGGGTGTTTCGTGGGTGTTTCGTGGGTGTTTCGTGGGTGTTTCGTGGGTGCAGTCAAATCTTAGCTATTCCGTTGCTTTCATATGACCTCATTTTTTAGGTTTTCACCCCCTGATTACAACGATAGTAGTTGTAGGAGGGAATTTCTAATGGAAAAAATTATTGATGGTCATTTGGTTGGGTTTGGATCTGTTAATTACATGGAGCGATTAGAAGCTGATTATTATGCTTGGTTTACGAACGCTGGGATGAGCGAGGTGCAGGTAAGTAGGTATAGCGGTGTGCCGTGTAAGGATGAGTGTGATCGGATTTGTGCGGAGTTGTCTGAGGAGGTTCATTCGTACAAAATAAAAAAGCCTCGGAATTGAGGCTTTTAATACCTGGTAGAACTCACTACTTGATATTGTGGTTGTTGTAATTCCTCGGAGAGCCTTTGAAGCTCGTAAATTTCATCAGAGTATTCAATAATAGGTTCTAACTCAAAACTATACTCATCCTTTTCCAAATTCTTTTCGAGTTCTGAAAAAACGATTTTAAATCTGTCAGTATTCATTTAAATTCCTCCTTTAATTATATTACCACAGGTTTCTTTGCCTTTGCTTCAATTTGTTTTAATAATTGTGTCAAATTTACTTGTTCAGAGCAACCATAACAGATTACAGTTCCATCCTCTGAAATGCTTTTATACCCTTTTTGAATGGGTTTGGGTTTTGCCACATTGATCTGGATTTTATTTACATAGTGGCATTTCGTACATTTAACATCAACAAAAAATATATCTCTTTCCTGTGGTTTTTGAGGGGTGTTATTTTGACCATTTAAATGTCTATATATTTGAGAATCACCTGTTTCAATGATTTTGAAGATATTACTATCAAAACTCTTGCTTAATAGCGCCCTGTATCTTTTGATTGCCTCGTCAAGTTCAGGAATATCTTCATAATTAGTAATTTTCAATTTCATTTCTTCTAAATCTTTTATACGTAAAGATCTTCCATGGGTTTTCCATTTTTCATGGTTACATAATTCTGTTGCTATTTCCTCAGCTCTTTGGCTTTTTTTCTCCTTAGTTACTTCTATGCCAGAACCAGAGTGAACATTCCAATCCTTAAATTTATACGATATCAACCATTGTTTAACGAGGTCTTTCGCAAAATCCAAGGAATTCTGTGCGCTTTCCAATTCTCCCGGTGATATTCCCTGAAGAATTGGAATATATGCTTGATTAAGATGATTTTTCTGTTCAACTTCATCTTTAATTTTTTCAAAACCCTTAATTAAAGCGTCGGCTGAAAAAGTCTTACCCTGCCATGATAATTGTGCGTCGATTGGTCCTAATGCTGAAGTGCTGTCCATTAAAATATCATCGCAAGCCATAGCTATAATTGTTCCAGCGCTTTTTGCCCAACCAGGAATAATCACTGCTATGTTTTTATATTTGTTCCTTAATGTCTTCACAATGTCTTCGGCTACTTCTCCCGAACCACCAGGTGTTTCTAAAATAAGGTCAACACTATCACCATGTAAATTTGACAGTTGGTCATAAAATGGAATTAAGTCGTCATAAGTTAATGAGATTGGCGCCTGATTTTTACTATAATCAGCAGCGTAAACAATTACATCACGGTTGTTTCTTAATGAGGAGATTTTTTTTAATAATCTCTTTCTTTCAGCGGTTATTTCATCAAAGTTCATATTTTTGTCTATGTATTCCCAATATATTCCCATCTTTTTCTCCCCCTCCTTATTTATCTTCTAAAATATAGTATTCGACACCTGTGAAGAAAGTCCTTTATATAATAAATATTTTTTTATATTAAAATTCAATTTCAATAAAAAACCCCAACTGTTTCAGCAGGAAGGATCGTGTATAGCGGTCTTTTTTGTTGCTTAAATTAATTTAATAAAATAGGAGGAATTACTATGCGTTTGTCTAATTATATATTAAGGGAGGGAAATTTTATGTCGAATGATGAAAAATTAAGCGGGAGAAAAAAATTTGATATTATCGTGGAGTCTGGATTGCAGCTTATACCTACTGTAGGAGGACCATTGGCTACTGCCTATTTTGGTACAAAAAATGAGAAAAGGTTTAAACGGATAGAAAGCTTTTACGAAGAGTTCTCCCGTCAAATGCAAGAAATTGATTATAGATTTAAGTCAATTAAATCACACGATGAGGACGCTTTAATTGCAATTATTGAAAGGTTAAACGAGAAGATAGAGCAAGAGGTTCTTGAAAAGAAGAGATCTTACTTCAAAAATTTCCTAAAGCATACTCTTTCTGAATCAACTAATAAGAATAACTTTGATGAACGTAGGTATTTCATTGACACCTTAGCGGATATGACTTTGCTAGAAGTAGAATTATTAAATTACTTAAAATCTATTCATCCCGATATGACTTTAGTTGGATCAATAAACAAGCCCGGTGTCGAACAGCCCGTTATCGTTGGTGCAGTTGGAAGAATTAAAAACTACGGATTTATTAATGCATCTCAGCAAAGTATGACCATTGGAAATGGATCAGATAATGCATTAAATCAAGCCATAAGTTTAAATAGCTTTGGCCAAAAATTCATTGGTTTTTGTCTAAGGAATTAATTTTTTTCTAAACATATAAAAACAAGTAAAGACAATTATTATCAACCATAACCACCAATATTTTATTAATAGTTGCCCCTGTGTCAAATTAATAAAATCATTTGTGATTTTCAGCATGAATTCATCTCCTTGCATAAATTTAAAAAATAAACCCACAATTGTTTCCATAGCTGCATTATTAAATTCGCGAGTTAAAACGTATATCTTGGATATCCTATAAACAAAAAACAGGAGAAAACCAATGAAAAATTTACCCCGTAGCAGAGCAATTGAAATTATAAACGAATTCCTAGAAGAAGATGTTTCCGAAATATTTAACGAGCAAGCAGATAATGCAGGAGAACATTGCGACCCTAGCTTTGTGGTAACGAACATCAAAGGAGAATCTGTTCAAGTTTTTGTTGATTGGAATGAAGAAGAAGATATTTTATCCTACTCAATAAATTAAGATTTCAAGGCCGAATAAAAAAAAGCACCTAACTGTTTCCGCAGCTGAGGGCTTTAAATTACTATATTAAAAAGATACATAATTTAATTTTTAATACACATAATAAGGTGGCTGCTTTAGAGCCACCCTTCAGTACCCCTTCTTAGGAAGGGGTTTTAATTTAAATATCTCGCTAAAGTCAATTTGTGAGAAATAAAATAACCCCTCAACTGTTCAAAAACTCGAACATAACTAGGATTACCAGTGATATACAATCCTGACTTAAGCTTGTACATCGTCGATCCGTCAACGGTTAATATTTCTGCAATCGTAAATAATTCTCCTGAACTGACTGTTGAATGTCTTGCATTCCAATCTGGTACATCATACACCAACAAGCTTGAAACAATAACCTGAACATATAGATTACCTGAAGAACCAGATCCACTCACTTTTAATACTTGTCTCGGATAAATAGTATTGTCAGTTAACCCGTTCAACGCTTTTAGTTCATCAACTGTCATGTTATGATCCTGTGCAATACTCCATAAAGTGTCACCGGATTTGACAGTGTAAGTTCCAGCAGCACCGCCACTTTTCTTTTTCAGGCCAAAATGAGAAGCAATAGCATCAGCCAAAGCCTTACCTGTACGGTCCATAACAATATTATCTCTCATCTGAACAATAAATCTGGCGGACCCAACATTTTTGCCATAAGTCCTTCTATTTGTAACATGTTTAACGAAAGATAACATAAGTTGATTAACGTGCGACTTACATCATTTTCGCAGGATACGTCTTGTAATATTTTTAGCAGTGAATAATTCCTTTTCACGATATTGCGTTACTCCTTTGTTACTCATAAATAAAGCTTACAGTTGGCTGGCTATTTTTTCACACTTCTTAAATCTAGTAGAAAGAATTGCTGAAAAGACCGTATTTATTACGTTCTTTCATAGACGAGTTTCTTCTATATTATATGGGAGGTCATAAACCGCTTTAAATCAACGTATTTCCCTATTTGTATTTCATGGGATTTTAACGGATTTTTCGTAAAGGGTATTCAAGGGGTATTCAAAAACGTATTCAAAAAAATACGCTGGCAGGCTATATACAGGAAACCTATTTGATTTCTTGTTTTTTAGATTTTTGCTCAATTCATTATAAGAATTGGAGTATTTATTTGCTTATCTTTGTTGCTGCTTTTTAATTAATCTAATTTCTCGTATCTGGCGGTTGAACATCGGTGGTTGGGGTCTACATAGCGCTTGAAACATTGATATAACAATAATTTTCATGTGTTATGTGTAAAAGTAAATCAATCTCCTTCTGCAAAGAAACGAAAAATCATATTCTTTCACTGTACAACGTGTTCGATACTATAATACTTAATAAGATTAATGTTATTAATGCAATAGAATTCACGATATGAATCAAATATAGTAGTCCATATTTAAAATCAGGTATTCACTATCGTCATGGTGTGAATACTTCACTCGTAATGAAGAGGTCTAGGGTTCAAGTCCTCTTACCAGCAATTACTAGAAAACCTAATCCATCAATGGTTAAAGACTTTTTTATTTAATTAAAATCTTCTAATACAATGCATTTCTTGACCAATCGTTGAATATTTTTAAAAATAGAATGTTCGTATATAGCTGAAATTTTTTGAAACCATCTTCTCTCACTTGTTGCATATCGCATCATGGGTTTTTGAGCGGATGATTACATCATTCCCCACATCTAACCACCATAAAAATGCAACAAAACACACGATAAAGACCTTTATAAATCAACATTTACATATTTTATCCATACATAGAAACCCCATTTTTAAAACTTCTCGATGGTTTTTCAGTGGATTGAAATTGTAGCTTTATTCCGCTATTTATCAGTACTTCCATCAACTGCCGCATAAATTTCAACCTAGGTTGCTGATTGAATAAAACCGATTCTATTCTCCAAGATACCCATTCAATTTCTTTCTCGAAATATGGTAAGTCCATATAGATGACATTTTAACAGCACAGCCAAAATTAAATACTTTTTGCCGTATGCCTATTCTGATGAATCGTTGTGATACTCCCATCATTTCGGCTGCTTCCTTAGCTTTAATATTTTTCGATAAATGACTATTGGGATCTATAGTTAATTTTGAATCCGTTCTATTCTGATTCATACATTCACCTCCATTATTGGTTTAAATTCGATAGATATAATTAAAATCCTTCCCAATAGAAAAAGCACCCTTTACTATTCGGGTGCTTCCATAATTCCATGATAAGTTCCAAGTCTTTCAATGGAAAAATCATTAGGATTAAATTTTCTTTTGGATTGATAAACTTCTTTCTCTTCTCTATTTTTCTCATCAATCCATAATTTTATTGCATCTATGCTACTGTCAGCTTTCACTACAAATTTATCATTTGAATATCTTATCAAATATAAACTCACATTATCTCCTCCTGCCTAGTCTATTCGACAAAATGAGAGTGGTAATCCTTCTTTTAATTAAGATTATTTCCCCGTAAAAAGAACCTCATTAGCATTCTGATTCAATAAGACTAATATTCTTATGTTTGTAAAATTTCGTATAACCTTTTGTTAATACCAATACATCAATAGGTCCTCCACACGGATTATGCCCTTTGATAACCTCGTAATCTATTGCAGTTTTGATAATTAATTCCGCAAATTCAATAGCACTTTCCAGTGGAATAGGGTTTGAATTAATATCGATATTAGAATATCGTTTATCAACCTGTTCTATATCCCCTCGCCAAATGGCATGGTATGGTTTTCTGTTGCTAAAATTTAGTACATAAGCATCCTCACAAATAGTATAAGCAATAGGGTCACCTTTATCATATCCACAAGCAATAAAACAAACTTCACTTCCTGGATGAAGTGACATGTATTCGTGCAGTTTTTTACTGATTTCTTCCAAAGTGTCATTTTCATTAATATACTTGTCATCAAACTCTTTTAATAATCCTGGTACTGGCTTTTTATCTATATGTGTTTTCCCGTGATAACTTATCCCTACAGTTCCTTTTCGAAGTAGCGATATCTTATATTCATTGTCCCGCTCAACAGTTTTACACTCCCTTCCATTAGGGTAAGTTGTGGTTAAAGTTACTCTACTATCGGCGGCCATAACTATTCCATCTGGAACAAAAACTGAAGCTAAAATAGTCATTCTTATCCCCTCCTGTCCTTTATTTACTATATCTAGTGGCAGGGTGGGATTTTATTTTAAACTAGCAGTACCTCTTGCGAAATTATATTTACTGTTACAATCTTCGCAATCGCAATAGATATCGCTTTCCCTAAAACCGGGTATATCATCTTTTTCATAATAGACAGTACCATTTCCGCAAGGACAGACATATTCTTTCTTGATAATCTGACCACTGCCTGCCCCGTAACCTTCATGAGGAATCTCTGAGGATTCTTTTAGTTTCAACTGCATTTAATCACCTCCTCCTGCCTACTTTATTCGACAGGAGGAGTGAAAACCCTTCTTTTCACCTATGATAATTAAACCATAAAAATGCACCCGTTTGAGCGAGGGGATTCATTATGTAAAAAATAATAAAAGGTCATTTGGTTTGTTTTTAACTGTTAAGGAAATGCGGCGCTTAAAGGACGATTAATATGGTAAGTTTACAAATGCTGGAATGAGTGAGATTAATAAGAGAACTTCTGATGGTGTTCCGAGTCAAGAAGATTGTGATCAGATTTGTGCGGAGTTGTCTGGGGAAGTTTTTTAATAAATTGAAATAGCCCTCAAATGAAGGGCTTTAAATATCTTTATATAACATAGGTCTTATGAATAATAATAAATCCAAATCCTCTTCAGGAGTTCTGTTCTGCATTATAACGACTGTTTTGTTCGCGGTTATCATAAAATCATAACTTGCTTTTTCAAAAGCAATTGAGCAATTTAATGAGCTTAGTTTACCTGCAGCTTCATATCTATTGTAATCCTCACTCAGATTAACTCTATCTCCATAAAGGGCAACACTTCTGAGACTTCCATCGTTAAACCCGTTCAACCATCCTCCCCAAACATTTTGCGTATGTTGGATAAGATAAGGGAAATCAACATTTGAACGGGATAAACTAAATTCTTCAGGATAGTGTTTTTCAAACTTTTTCTTAAAATCATTCACGGATGATTTGTTTCCCTCAATTAGCATTAAACTAAAATGCTTATTATAATAAACATTCATACTAGAACTCTCTACAAACTTATTAAAAAACAACTCTTCACCATATGCTCTTCCGTATTTTCTTTTTACCTTTTCATGGTGAATGATATACTTATCAAATCCTTTATAGTAGTCCCTTTTAATTAGTTTTATTGAACTTTTGGGTTGTGCATCAACACCGTCCATAGCGAGTTGTTGCTCAGTTGTTTTTATACATCCCTCAGATTCTCCTTCAAACACACTGAAGTTTTGAACATCCAAAAAGTGATATGACTTCAAAAATTACTCACCTACCAATGATATGAAATTTATACTAGAATTTTGAAAATCAGTTATATTTGATGTGGTACACTCTATAGATTTATCAGTAATCTTGATATTTCTTTTGCCAGCTGTTGTTGTCTCTTGTATAGAATACCATAACGAACTAATTGTTTTTAAATCTACGTTTTTTGTGATTAATCTAATAAAAGGGTTTTTACCCCTAAATTTTATCTTGAAATTAAAAGTTGTTACATCGGGTCGAAGATTTTTCTCTATTATACTAAAATACGGGATTATGTTTTCTCCAAATGCTTTTATTGAATAATCATAGGAACTATTAAAATCAACAATATTACAATATACTTTACCGATAACTCCAGTGCCTTCGTCATTTTCAATATCAACGTATTCAAAATTATAGTTAAGCCCATTAACTGTAAGTTTTACCATAGTCTCACTAACTTCAAAATAATCACTAACTTGATTCCCTTTTCTAATTTCATTAATAGCTCTTTTGAAATTTTCTTTATCGAATTCACCTTCAAAGTTAGAAGAAACATTCCAAATAGCGGTTGAGTTAGTTAATATAATCCAAATCTTAGTAACAAACAAATTAAATTTTTTCCAGTAATTAAAAAGAGTTGTAACTAAACCTATAACCCCTATTGTTATTTTTAAAGTATCAAACCAATTGGATGCTATCGTTCCTATATTCCTGTATAAAAATATTGAGATTAAGCTTATTAAGAGAACTATAACGGGTAACCAGAATTTTCTATTGTATAAAATTCTCTGCATACATGTCTCCTCCTTAAATTTAATCTCTTTTTATTTAATAATAAGCAAAGAAATAATTTATGTAAATAAATTTAAGACATCTAAAGTAGAAAAATTTTTTAATATGTACTAATTAACCTTACCAAGTAACTCTTTACAATCGCCCCTTGAACAAGCAATACTATTTTCAATATCAGCTAATTGAGCTTCTGTGTAATTTAGACATCTGTCTAATTCTTGTAGTATTTCTTTCACACCTCAAAAATTCATTATACACAGATTAGTAAATTTTCACAGGAAGAAAGTCCTGTTATTGTTTAATTAAATAAATACAGGATTAGCACGCTTATCCTTCTTATTTTATAGCCGTTTTCTATATAGTTCAGTGAAATAATAATAAAAAAAGTAAAAAAGACGCAGGGCTTTTGGAGGTAATGTAGAATAATTAACTATGAGGGAAAAATAAATTAGCTAGGCATACATTTACAGTGAATTTTATCAAGACTTTATTTTCAGTATTTGACCGGACTTATTTACTTAAAAGCTATCTTTTTAGTATTTTCATTTTTACTGTTATTTTTGGGGTTAATTTAGTTGCAATCACGCCTAGTTTTAGATCATTTTATTTTTATTTAAGATGTTAACGTTATTTATTTAACCCCATTGATAGCTCCCATTGGTATGATGTACTTATATTCTATGAATTAGATTGAAATGAAAGTCCCCGCAAACGTGAGGGCTTTTTTCCTTTGGCCTTATCGTAGATTAAAGCTTTCCACACTAAAATCTGGGGTCTGCCAATACCACCACATTCTTTTTTATAATATCATATGACCTATAGTTAATCATTTTTCATACACCCTGACATAAAAATAAAACAGCCCTTTAATTTGGGCTGTTTTTCAACATAATTAATTGTTGTTCCTTTCTTTGGCAATTATTCCTCAATTTTTAACTCCGGCAAACTGTTTACCAAATCAACTGTTTGAACAGATACATTGATTATACGAAGTAGCAAGTTAAAGATATACTTTTCATCTTCTGAATAGTCATTCGGATCATCAACGATACCTGAGTTCTTATCAGTTTTAACTTGATATTGATCAATAATCCATTCAATTGCAGGACGACCGTTTACTACGTATTCATAGGCTTTTTCTGGTATATCCTTAATAGTAATATCACTATTAAATATAATGGTATCCAGCATTCCTTTTTTAGGATGTTTCATCTTTTTAACTTTAAATGAGGGATTAGGATTCATTTTAATTGTTACATTTTCATAAGGCTCTTCCGTTTCATAATTTAAGTGCAAGTCTATGAGTTTCTGACCAACTTCTATAAACTTATTTTTATTTTTCAAAAGTGGAATTCTTGGGAGTACTTTGTTTAAATCATTACTATATTTCTCTTTGTACTCCGGAGAATTTAAGACAGCGTAGATATAGCTAAACAATTCATCGGTTGTTAAATCTAAACCTAGAAAAGAACTTAATGCAATATTGCTATCGTAACTTCCTAAAAGATTATCCTCTCTATAAATATTTTTCAGGAATCCTTGACCGGAATCTTGCAAGTGTAGATTAGGAACTTTATTTACCACTAAAGCAGAAAAGTCTCTACTTGCACCACTTCCTGTAATATAAATTACCTTATTGTCATTACCCATTTTATTTTTATATTGACCTGGTCTTTCTATAATATCTTTATTGTAGAACAACCATTTCTTGACGAAAGGACGATACATACTTTGGGTAAGATCACTTTTATCCAACTGAATCTTTTCGTTTTTCTTAAATTTTTTAGTCAGATTTACTGTCCACTTAATATAGCTTGGATCCATATTTCTTTTATCCTGTCTTTCAGTAGAATCCTTTATGTTGGATAAACGAGTTAATTCATGATTATAATTTCCTACCATTTGTAGAGCATTATTTTCTACTTTATCTTTGGAAAAACCATAAACCCAAGCGTCTCTATTTGTACTTATCCCTATGGCCTTGTGATTGAAAAATTCTTCAATAGAGGGATAGTTATTATATTTAGTATCCCTTTGATTTATCCAGTCGTGATTTTCATCTGGGATGATTTCTTGCCATTCCAGCCCATCAATGGATTTCTTTTCTGATAATATGCTGAGCTTATCCTCTCTACTTAAGTAATCTCCTATATCGTTATAATAGATTTTATGAATTTCAGAACCATCTTTTACTAAAACAGTAATCGCTATTGGCGTTCTACTGCCTGAGCCAAATATTTTACCTCCTTCTTTTCTAGATTGCTCACCTTGAGTACGTTGGTCCCCTCGTAAATTGAATATATACACGTAATTAAATTCTTCATTTAATGCTTTTCTTACCCCTGCTGTGGAATTACTGTCAATAAATGAAGCATTAGTTACAAAAGAGATTACCCCTTTGTCGGCAATACGGTCAGAAGCCCACCTTAGAGCAAGAATATAAGAATCGTATAGCGCCTTTTTCAACTTTGATTTTGTATGTTTTCCGTAAGTTTTTTCAATTTGTTTATTTAAATAAGGATAGTTTATGTTCCCTCGGTTATCATTTGCATTTTTTTGCCCTACAGAATAGGGAGGATTTCCGACGATTGCAAATATCTTCTCGTTTTTCTGCTTTTGCAACCTAGTGTTATTCTCGTTTAAAAGAATTCCATCGAAGTATTCGTTATGTTCAGTACTCTCAAAAGTATCCGTAAGAACTATTCCTTCAAATGGTTTGTAGTCGTCTTCTACTATACTATGAAAAGTTTCTTCTATATTAATTGCAGCTATATAATAACTGAGCAATACGATTTCATTAGCATGTAATTCTTGAGTATATTTTCGAACTAGGTCTTCCATTTCTATATTCCCTTGGTCTAGTTCTCTCTTTAAGTAATTTAGGATTCTAGTAATAAAAGTACCCGTACCTGTGAATGGGTCTAGTATATGAATGTTCCTATCCCCGATAGATTTAGAAAAATGTTTACTTAGAACAACGTCAACTGAGCGAATAATGAAATCCACCACTTCTAGTGGTGTGAAAACAATACCTAAACGATCGGTCGTCTCCTTGAAGCCAACTTTAAAGAACTTGTCGTAAAGCTGTATTATAATTTTTTGCTTAGCTTCCAAGTTGTCAATACCCTCTGCCCGAATACGAACACTTTCATAAAAACCTTCTAACTGTTCTTGTTCTTTCATAAGCCCTTGTTTATCTAATATGTCTAAAATGGATTCCATTGATTGTGATACGGGGTTATTATTCACAAAGCTATACGAGTCAAATAACGCCTCAAATATAGGCTTTGTAATCAAGTGTTGTGACAACATTTCAATTGCTTGTTGTTCCGTAATAGAATCATTAATGTTATGATGAAGACTTTTTACAAACTTTTTAAATTCGTTATAGGCATCACTTTTTTTATCTTCCAACATAACATTAATTCGCAATATATGCTTTTGAGCAATCTCTGCAACATCTTCCGACCATTGTTCCCAATAGCGTACATTACCAACTTTTTGAACAATTTTCCCATAAATGGCTCGCTCTAAGTCTGATAAATCTTCCTCAAACAATACTGATTCTCCAGTTAATTGCTCATGTCCACTCGTTTGCTCTAAACCTTCTTCTGGAGCATCTCCTACAGCTATAATCTGTAATTGATCTGGCTTTTTCTTATTTAATTCAAGCTTATTAATTGTGGCATCAAAGCGTTCATCAATGGAACGAAGAGCGTTTAATATTTCCCAAACTACTGCATAATTTTCGTTATTATCTAATATAGAATGTGCTTCAGCCCCTGCTGGTACCCCAATTGGTAGAATGATATAGCCATAATCCTTTCCTTCCGACTTACGCATAACCCGTCCAACAGCTTGTGCAATATCTATTTTAGATTTTCTTGGTTTTAGAAACATAACTGCATCAAGGTCTGGTACATCTACACCTTCTGTCAGAAAGCGAGCATTAGATAATACCCGACAGGTGTTTTTTGGTACTTTGCTTTTTAGCCAATTGATTTTTTCGTTTTTCTCGACAGCGTTCATTGATCCATCTGCATGTTGAATTTCAATAGAAAAAGGCTCAGAAACGTCACCGCTCTTATATAAATATTCGTCTACTACAGTTGAAAACATTTCAGTGATCTTCTTGGAGTCTTTTATCGTTCCTGTAAACGCAATTGCTCTTTTCATCGGTTCACCTAGCGTTTTATTGCTATTTCCATCCCGTTTAACTAGTCCATTCCAACATCCCACAATCTTGGTGATATCATCAAATGCTAAACCAGATTCGGTATTAGCTAACATATCCTGAAACCGTCTAGCAATGACATCTTTTTCAACAGCTAAAACCATTACTTTATAATCGGTTAGAATACCTTTACGGATAGCATCACCAAATCCAAGGCGATAAAACTCTTCTCCATATGTATCAGGATCATTCATGTCTGCAATAATGATAGAATTTTCTTCAGCTTTTTTCTTAGCATCTTCACCGTAAACACGTGGAGTTGCTGTTTGGTAAAGTCGTTTAGTTGCTTGAACATTACTATTACTATGTACTTTGGTAAACGCTGATGCCTCTTGATTTAACTCTGTCGTACCTGTTGTACGGTGTGCTTCATCACAAATAATTAAATCAAAATCATAAAAGCCATCCCTTTGAGCATCTATAATGACATCAATGGATTGATATGTAGAAAAAACAGCAATAAATTCCGTTGTAATACTTTTTGATTCAATGGTTTCTTGATACTCTAGCAATTTCAGGGCATTTGTTGTGGCTGGGAATCCTATATCTGTAGTTGCAATATCTTCAATTTCTGTGCCAATTCTTTCTTTAGTTACTTTTCGATCGGAACATACTGCGATTGAATCAATATTATATTGAGTGTCTGCGTTCCACGCTCGGAGGGTTTGTGATAGTAGTTGGATACTTGGTACTAAATACAACACCTTAAAAGTACCTTCTTTTTCTGATGCCATTTTTTCCGCAATCGCCAGTGAAGTAAATGTCTTCCCCGTACCTGGAGCCATAATGAGTTTTCCCCGATTAGCATTTTTGAATCCATCTATAACAGCTTCAATCGCTGGTTTTTGATGAGGTCTTGGTGTTTTCCTATCTTGTAGAAAAACCTCTTTAGGTCTATGGAATGAATATTGAGACCAATCAATACGACTGTCAGCTAAATCGGATAAAGAAATCCGCATGATTGCCTTATTACGATTATTCAAAGCGTCATCTGCATTCTTACTCCATTTATCAGTTGTTGTAACAATTAAACCTTCTGTATAATAATTTTTTCCAATTTCATTTAAAAATGAATCAATATGTTTTTTTTGGATAATAGTATCTTTTGAATAAAATTTACATTGAACAGCTACTAAATCCCCTGTATCTCGTTTTCTGGCAACTAAATCAACACCTGTGTCATGTTTTGGAATATTATATTCTATCGGCACTTCATTCAAAGGCCATACTGCATCAAATAAACGTGTATACATTGGTTCATGTGTTAAATAAGCGGAAATTAACAATTCAAAAAGTGTACCTCGATCTCTTTGTTCACGTTCTACTGTATCAATCTCTTGAATAAGTTCTAGAAAACTTTTATATGGTGTTGTTTCCATTTTGGTCACCTTTCTATTTACTTATATTGTTGAATCTAATACGTTTAAAATTAAATCCTATTAACTATTTAATTGCTTTTTTATTGAATAAATGGTATTTCTGGATATTCCTACTTCACGATGTATATCAATAACACTATTTTTCTCTTTTAATAACTGTATTACCTTATCATAAATCACTTTATCTTTACCAGTAGCCCCAGCATGATATTTTTTCTTGCCACCGCGGAACTTACCTTCTTGCTTTGCAATTTCTATTCCTTCTCTTTGAGCAGCCCTAATACGCTCTCTTTCTTCATCCACCATCCATGATAGCAACGTAAGCACTAAATCAGAAACTAATTGTCCAACACCTTCTAATTCTTTGTATTTTCTTGTATCAAGAATTGGCATGTTTAAAACGACAATATCAATTTCTTCTTTAACAAGTTCTTCCCATTCTTCCTTTATCTCCTGTTTGTTACGACCAAATCGACTTAAATCATGTACAACTAAAACATCTCCAAATCGCATCTTAGAACGCATTTCTTTATAAACAGGTCTTTCAAAGTTTTTACCAGATTGTTTTTCTCGAAGTATTCTATCACACCCAAATTTTTCCAATTCCTTTATCTGGCGATCTAAATTTTGATCTTTCGTACTAACCCTTGCATATCCAAAAATCACCACTCTCACTTCCCATTCAATGAACAAGTCTGTTTGAACAACTTTATATATTGATATTACTACATTTCTATTTGTTTGAACAGCGTGTACTCTAGGAGAACAAATATTTATAACTTTAATTTTTCAGTTTATCAATTAATTGATTACTTCGTGATGTGATTTTTTCCTTTGAAATTTGTAAAAATCTATCTGTAATTTAAGGTACATAAAAGTACCCTAAGGGCGGAACTTTTTTAAGGTCTCTCAATAGGGTACTTTATTTTACTAGTTGACCTTTTTTCATATGTTTATTATAGCAATAGTCGATATTAAGTAGATTGTAATTCGTTATATTTTTTTGGTAAGAAGCTGATTTAATCACATTGTTTAAAATGAATTAACCTTCTTATTTTCTATAATTTTCCACAAAACTAAAACAAATAATAGATTATTTATCCAATAGTGGTATAGTTAATTGTAACTATAAACTTTACTTAGAGGTAAATATCTAAGTAATTTGGAGGGAAGCAAATGAGTATTTCAACAATCAAAATTTCAGGCGGTTATTTTAATTCACAAAAAGAATTTAAACTTTTCCATAATCATAAGCAAGTTGCTACAGTTATTTATGGAAAAAATGGGAGTGGTAAATCTTCTATTTCACGTGCTTTTCAAGAAGTATTCAATTCTGAACCTACTAAAGAAAAGGAGTTTTCGTCAATAGAGTTTTATAAACTAAAAGCCCATCCCTCTCAGGGTATAGAGCTAATTGACACATCGAAAATTAGTATACCATGCTATGTACATAATGAAGAGTTTACTCATGACACTGTTTCATTTAATGATAGTGGTCTTGGAACTATAGTTATGTTTGGCGAACAATTAGATATTAAAAAAGATTTAGAGGCATTAGAAGAAGATCTAAAAAAGTCAGAAGAAAAGTATAATACTACCATCGAAAAGGTAGAGAAAATGTCCAACCCTAATAACATAGATTCGCATTTTAATATTAAGGAACAAATTAAAAATAAACTCAGACAACTTTGGTCCGTTAGACACCAAAATATAAATGATTTAAAAACATTGGGTAGAGTTGATACTAATCTATTCGGAGAGCTAATGAATTTTGAGAGTATTAATGATTCTTATGAAAATCTTTTTACTGTATTTGAGAATACTTATAGTAAATATCTAAAATTAAAATCGGCTACTCCAATCAAAGACGTTGAACCTTTATTATTAGATATTAATATTGAAAAGTTAGTTAACCTTTTAAAATCAGAATTACAACAACCACACCTAAGTGAAAAAGAACAAAAAATCCTTGAGGTCTATAAATCATTAGACAATAAAAAAACTACTGATGCTAACATATTCTTAAACAATTCAGACAATACATGCCCGATATGTTTTCAAAATGTCGATATCGATCATAAATCAATGGTTCTTGAAACCATCGGAAAAATCCTAAATACAGAGGCTGCGAATAATTTAAAAAACACCTTAAACCAGATAGAAGTCAAATATTATAAAATAGATGTTTCATCGATCGAAACAATTGTTGATGACAAGATAATCAACAATCTTAAAACTCACATCGAATCTTACAATGAATTTATAAAACGATTAGAGTCTGAACAAAATAATAAAAAAAATAATCCTTATTCTCCAATAAGAATAGATTTTGACATTAATCATTTAGTCAACATTATCAATGAATGTATTAAAACAGTAAATTTAGAAGTAAAAAAATTTAATAAACAAATCACCATAAAAAAAACCATAGCCGACGAGCTAAAAGATATCAATAAAAAATTGGCATATCTAGAGTGTAAAGAGTTACTAAACTTATATAAAGAAAAGAATAAGCTTTTCTTGGAAGCTAAAGCGGATAAAATAAGCGGAAATAAAGAGATTAATAATATACAGGGGAAAATCGATAAAAAGCAAGCAAGTTTAGAAAATGTAGAAATTGCCCTTGAATTAATAAACAATTACTTACGTTATATTTTTTATGATGAAAACAGATTATACTTAGAACCATCTAAGGACTCCTATAAAGTAATGAGTAGAGGAAAGCCTGTTAAACCAAGTTCTCTATCAATTGGCGAAAAAAATATAATTTCATTGTGTTATTTCTTCTCTACCTTGTTCCAAAATAAAAGTATGGAAGATTTATTTAAGAATGAATGTCTTTTAATTCTAGATGATCCATTATCAAGTTTTGATTTTGAAAATAAAGTTGGCGTATATTCGTTTTTAAGATATATTCTTAATGAATTACATTATGGTAATGAAAAAAGCAAATCAGTTATTTTCAGTCATGATTTAGATGTTCTATACAATATGGCCAAAGTATATAGTGATTTAAATATTACTGATAAAAATAAAGGACTAAAATTATTTTATTTAGATAGCCAAGAACTAGATGTAGTAAAACAAGAAAATTTTGATGAATATTCAACCTTAATTCAGAGTGCATTTGATTTTATAATAGATAGTTCTACTAATGACTTAAATATCGGAAATAATCTAAGGAGAATCTTAGAAGCATTTGCTACCTTCAACTATAAATGCAGTGTTGAAGAATTAACTAGACATCCTGATATTTTATCAAAGCTTCCATCCGAAGTACATTTTTATTTTAAAAATAGTATGTATAGATTAATCTTGAATACTGAAAGTCATTTAAAAGAACGATCTAGACAATTACTTACAAGTTCATTTAAAGAACATTTTTCAATAGAGGAAAAAAAACGTACAGCAAAAGATATTTTAATGTTTCTTTACTATTTAGATATAGTACATTTAAAGTTTCATCTAAAAAAAGAGAAAACAGAAGATGTATCATTAAAAATTAAACAAATCGAAGATTGGACTCAAGAGATCAATTCCAATTCAGAAAATCTGATGATTTAGTCTTAAAAAGTAATATTAAAGGCAAAAAGAAGGAGTGCAAATTAAACTGTATAAGCGAGAGAGCGTACGGCTTCACTTCGCTATTATTTTACACTCCCATACATTAATTTTATGTATATAATAGAAAACAGGCTCCAGCATACAGGAGCCTGTTCTGGCAATTATATTTCAAAAGCGGTGAAAGTTCCTTCATCGTGGAAATTATTTATTTGGATAATTTTTTTGGAAAAAAGGTTGACGGTATCACTTCGGTATCCAATTATTAGCGACAACACGTTAAATTCCTTCCTTTGTTTTTGCTTCTGAAAATCATTTATAAATGACTCTGTTACACTAGCCTCTCCATCAGTCACAAATACAATATCAGCTTTTTTAAAACTACTTTCATTTATAACTTCCAACGCTTTTCCTAAAGGAGCTTCAAAATTCGTTCCTCCCCCAATAAATCTTTCACATAGATCGACCATATCTTTTGCCTCAATCTTTCCTTTTTTATAAAGATATTTATATGCCTTTGAAGAAAATGGTATCAAGGCAAAATCTCGTTTTTGCCTTTTAGCGATACTCATCAGAGCTAATGCAAAGCCTTTGGATTGCGAATCCAAGTTATTCATGCTGCCGGATTGATCCAGGCAAAGAATGAATGGACCTTTTCCCAACGTATCTTTCCCCTTTGCATCATATTGACGTGTTTTCTGTTTTGAAAAAAGGCGTAGAAAATCCATTTTTGTTGCCTCATTCTTGTACATAGCCAGTTCCGATGGCAAGACCCTTTCCAGGTTATTTCCTAATGTAATGCCACTTCTCGTTGTTGCCTTGTTATGTTTGTTCTTTTGCTTCTTGCGGGCAATTTGCTTGAATCTTCCAGCCCAATCAGCAATTTCTTTCATTTTCTTTTGTTCTTCCATTTTGTCCGCTAACTTCAATTGATCACGGAGGGGTACCTTTTTTAGCTCCGCTTCTCCACTGCCTGCTTTGGTTCCGCCCATCAGTGATTTTACAGACTCCCTTGTATCCTGTGTGTCCTGCATCGCTTGTTTCATTGCTTTTCCGAATCCTATATGATTATCACGTAATGCCTTGTCTATTTGTTCATGCAGATTGGCCAATAACTTCTGTAAATCTGCTTGCAGACTTTCATTCCCATTACCAACTCCATTATCCTGTTCCTGTTGTTTCAACTGCCGCTGCATCCGCTCGATATCCTTTAATGTTTTGTTCAATTCATTATTATTGTGCTGTTCTTCCTGTAGCCATTCCTTTGTTTTCTTTCCCAACTGAACTGTTCCGATTGCTGAAGACAAGTCATCCAGACGGGTGTACTCCCTAAAATGGTGGAAGTTCTCATCATCCATCATTCGTTGCATCAGTGAATGATTTGGATACAGGTAATCGCTCACTATCTCCAGCTCCTTTAATTTCGGATTCACTTTATACAAGCCTGCCCATATATCACTTAAGAGTGATTCGTACGTTGGAAAAGGCTGTTCAAATTCGTTTAGATTTTGCAATCCCTTGGACATGGCATACAGCTTTTTAAATCCCCTCTGGTCATATTTATCCGTATTCAGGACGGACTGATTCGTATCTGTCTTAATCGTATACATGTTCAACACTCCTCCAAAAAATAAAGAAGTGCTAAAGGAGGAAACCCTTCAACACTTCTTATTATGTGATTAATTTGGCATTGGCTCTTCAATCGGTTCCAAAACCGAATTTGTTAACGTCTCCAGATTCTCTCTGAGTTTTTCACTTACTTTCTCAATATCCTGTATGCGAGCAGGATGCTTCTCCTTCACATTATTTAACTCTTTGGCAAGCGACTTTATTTTTTGGGTTGCTTCCAATACATAATTTGTGTTTTCACTCTCTTGCAGCTGTTTCATGATGTCTGCTGATTCTTCGGTTACGGATTCAAGCAAACGGGAAACAACATCTTGTGCATGCTTACGGATGATTTCGGTAACCTGTCCTTTTTGATCGATATTTTGCCACAGGGCATGCTGCAAAAATAAAATGTCTTTCACTTCGACGATTTGCCGTTGCTCCATCAGTGCCTTGGCCTGCAAGACCGAATAGCAGCGCTGTATCCTTCGATCCGAGGGAAAGATTCCTTCATCGCGTAATTCCTCCCAGATGTCTGCCACTTTCTCATAGACCTCATCGGGAATGGCAACCATTTCACGCAGGAATTGGAGGTTTTCCAATTCTTCCAGCGAGATCGTAGGCATTTCTTGCTCTTGCCCAGTTCCTTTCATCACTTTAAGGAGATTACGACGGTCCTTGATGTAATCCACTTCAAATCGCAGCAGAAATCGGTCGAACAAGGCATCCAATCCATCTTCCTCATCGGGATACTCATTACTTGCTCCCACAAGTGTCATCAGGGGCATATCCATTTCTTCGGTACCATTTTCAAACGTGCGTTCATTAATCGCCTTTAACAACGCATTTAGAATCTCGGAACTCCCTTTGAATATTTCATCTAAGAATACGAGATGGGCTTCGGCCAATTTCTTTTCCGTATTGTGTTTGTGAATTCCTTCCTCGATGTCTTTTAACATTATTCCTCCGAATACTTCATCCGGTGTCGTGTACTTTGTCAGCAACCATTGGAAATAGGTTGAATTCTCAATGATGGTTGATAACTCCATCGACAAGGCGCTCTTGGCTGTACCCGGCGGACCGACCAATAGAATATGCTGCCTGGACAACAAGGCAATCAGCATTCCTTCCACCTGCTGTTCACGCTCCAGATACTTCCCGTTCAGCGCATCTTTAATTTCCCTTATCTTCATTAAATTGTTCGACATGGGTAGCCTCCTTTTCCCTTCCACATTTTATTTGAATAACTGTTCTTTTAAGATGGCGAGTTCATGTTGCTTCATCTGTATTTCCTTTTCTTTCATTCGCAATTCTCTTTCTTTTAAAAAGTTTGCTTGTCTTATTTCCTTTTCAATCCCTTTTAATCGCTTAGTCATTTCCGGAATATGGTAACCGAAAAAGTCCTGTCCCATTTTCGTCAAATGAAATTGATTCACGTTTTTCATCCTCTCTATATTTCCGTAACCATTCTGGAAATTTCACTACGGATCGTTGCTATCGTTTTTTCCATCCTGGCTGATTCGTCTGTGACAATAGATTTATAGTTACGGTGATTTTTAATCATCCCATTCGCTTCATCAATCAACACTTTAATTTGACCTTTTGAAAGCCGATTGCTGTTTCTGCATTCTGCCAAAACCGATTTCAGATGATCAAGCAGTTTTTTATTGACCATATGACGGTTGTCCATACTGTCAATGACAGGGATCTTATACCCTTCACTGTTATCTAGTGAGGAAATAAACTGAACCAGTTTTGCCAATTCCATGCTCTTTGAATCCGGGACAAAATATATTCCCCCGTTTTTCCGTACAGGTGTCGGGGCAAGGGATTGCATTATACTATTTACCATGACCCGAACCTGTTGGGCTGCATAATGACTTCTATAAATAACGAACTTTCTTTCAACTTCCTGTGAAAGCTCCTGTGCCATGGAATTCTCCACAGTAAAGGTCAACCGATTATTTTTCTTATCCAGTGTGATGATTCCTGCCTTTGAATCATAAGATAATCTTTTCCCATGCTGATCGACGGTTTCGATAACCATATTCCGTTGAATCAGCTCTTTATCTGAATACACTTCACGAATAAGAATATTTTCAAATACACTTGGATTGGAAGTTGCTTTCCGCTGCTCGATTTCCTTCGTTGCACGTCTGAATGCATCGGCAGACCGAATCGGCTTTGGCATCCACGCTGAGTCGAGTCCTGCATCTTTCAGTTTTATTTCCAACTCTTTCGCTTCTACCAATTGTTTTCCCACGCTATACCAGGTTAGATAACCTAAAAGGTCCATCTCCTCATTCTCGTCATTTTTGATCGCTGTCATCTTTTTCAGCTCTATCACGAGTATCCACCCTTTCCATTTTTTTAGATGAAAAAGACAGGAACTTAAATATTCCTGCCTTCTTTTAATTAATACTCTCTTGGCAAAATGACAATATAGATTCTTTCCGTCTCATATTCCTCGGCAATAATCCATATTTGTTCAGGAACCACCATCCATAATTCATCAAGAATCTGATTATCACCATCCGTAACCAGTGTCGTATGACGATTCTTCTTAAACGCAAAGAAGTAGCTTGCATCCCCATGTTTAATTGATTTCTGAACTAAAATCATCAAATTATCTGAATTTAAGACATTACTTTGAAGATATGATTCGACGCCTGGAGTGACACACAGTTGAAATCCTTTCATCATTTCTTTTCGCTTCCTTCCCTTTTATTAGCCTGCATGGTAGAGATGTAATTGACGATATTGCTTAACAATCTCATCGAAATTCTCATCCGCCCATTCCTCAAAACAGCCCAGATCACAAAAATAGAGTTCTGCCTGTTCATCGAATAGCGCATCATCCAATCGAACGTTACCATCACATAACTCGCATGTTACTTTTTCATCCATCGTTACCACTCCTTTTTAAATAAAAAAGCATTCCCAAAGGCTATTCATGACAGCTTTTTAAGAATGCGCTTTGAACGATCTATAGTTTGTTTCCCAATTTCAAATAACCCTCTACTGTTTCCGTTAAGGTCATCTCCAGTTTTCCCCCCTCATCAAAACAGTTATTGACGATAGAGGCTTTTCCATTTAACTTATATTTTTCGATTAACCCATCAATAAAGCGTTCTGCATCAGATGCATGCCTCGGACCCTTGCATTCCACCGTCTCCTGTTTGGCATGTAATCGAATCCAGATCGCCTGATGGTCCTGATACTCTTCGATAAACAGTACATACTCGGGTTGGCACCTACCATCACAGACATCCTTTTTCCTTTAAACTGACAAAGTTTCCATCTCCGATGATGATATGATCAAGTACCTCAATTCCAAGCATTTTTCCCGATTCCACCAAGCGATGTGTTACATGAATGTCTTCATTTGATGGTTCAGGCAAACCACTCGGATGATTATGAAATAGGATCACCGATGCTGTAGCACGTTTGACGGCTTCCCGAAAAATCTCCCTCGGAGTGACAATCGCTGAATTCAGACTTCCGATGAATACAGTCTTTTTATGAATGATTTGATTTTTTGTATCCAAATACATTGCAACAAAATGCTCTTGTTTCAGGTATCGTAATTCTTCCATGACACATTCTGCTGCATCTTCTGGCGAACGTATCGTACCTTTTTCCTCCCTGAATAGGACACGACACCTTTTTCCAAGCAACAGGCTTGCATGTAAAGCTAAAGCCTGATTATGCGTTAACCCTTCTATCTTCATTTCTTCTACCGTCATATCAGACAGATCACGCAACTGATATTGACTTAAATGCTGAACCGTCTCTGTATTGGCAAACGGGCCCAAGATAACTGATAAAATATCCAGGTTACTTACCAATCCATGGTCTCCTATGGAATCATATGTCGAAATAGCTTCCCTAGCTTTTTCAATGGTACGCATTTATATCTCCTTTCCACACAAGACGAGTACCAGATGGCACCCGACTTGCATGCCATCTGATTATTCTGCCTTGATGGAAGGCTTTATTTTTAGTAAACTAACATTAACTTAAGTTTTATTTATCTTTTTTTACGTGACGTAAACCTTTGCGTCACTTTTTTTGTACCAAGCTTGGATAGTCTTTGTTCTTCCCAGCCCAGTTTATTGATATTAGTTTTAGAAATGTTCAACATGCTCCAAGGATCAATTCCATCTAATGCCATCTCTCTAGCCACCTCTTTTAATTCCATATCACTGAATCTCCAGGAAACTGATTCATAAAAGTTCCACGTTTCTTCCCCAGTATCAACTTCTCCATGGTCTCTCACGAAATTTTTCAATTCCTCTTTCATTTGCTTTAATGCAGCTTCCAACCGATTAATTTCATTGGCCAGTTGAATGGCATCATCAAAACTTTCGATTGCCTCTGTACGGACTTGAGTTGCTAAGCTCATTATTGAATCCCGCCTTTCTTCATCGTTTGAAATGAACCAATCCCTCTGAATTTTAGTTGCTTGGCCGTTATCATCAGGAAAATCTGATAGGCTTCTTTGGGGCTCAATTTCCGCATTTCCTTTCTGTTATTCAGAAGAAAATACCTTCTGCCTTTACGGACCAGAAACTGATTCTTTCGCTGTTCATCAGCATACGCGATGAACATCTTCTTTTGCTCCTTTAACATGGAAATCCTCCTTTTAAAGTTTTTTATAAAATAAAAAAAACCGATCAATTCCCTTTACAGGAATCAATCGGCTTTTTTATTAACCATTAAAAAAAGCATAGCCATGGCTATACATTTAAATTTAATCAACTTTTATTACATTACACATACTGTGTAACAATTTTGTGCCAAAAAACACCTATTCAACATTACCGTTTACGAACAAAAAAAAGCTTCCGGTATACGAGAGTAAACGACCTGTCAATACAAAACCTTTATGCCGAATCTCCTTCTAAAAAATGAAGATATGACGACTTCCACTAAAAGTGGCATCCCAATAAATTAACTATATATTGATATTAACCAAATAATCTAAAAATGTCAACTATTTTATAGGAACGAATGCTCGGATATGTTATGATAAGGTTAACAATAGACTGGCTCACATGAGGGGTTAAGGCACATGTTTCCTTCCGGGATATTTCCCAAGACATTATTTGGAAATTATGAAACCGAAAGCATACCCAAGAAAATATTAAACCCTGATTCTTCTGCTTAGCGTAGAAAAATCAGGATTTTTATTTATTTCAAAAAAATGTCTTAGCGTATAATATCTGCGTTTTGTGGCAGTACCCCTAATGTACAAGAACCAACTTTTTTATAAATTCCCATATAACTTTAAACGTTGTTTTGTTATATATCTTATTCTGTTGTTTTTAAATAGTTGTATTTAGTACGATCGACAGGTGTAAAGTTTTCAGGAGTATAAAACCGTAGTAGATCGCCATTTACAACTTTATCAGAAAGTAACAATTCTTCTTCTGCAAGCTGACGATACTTTTTTGCTTTTTCAATTTGTTCTTCGTTTATAAGTTCCTCTCCTGTTTTTGAATCATAAAATGTATTATCAATCCCTGTATATTCTGGACTCACATAATCACCATTACGGAAAGGTACGAGTTCATCATGCTGTTCAGATAGCATATCAGTCCCAAAATGAATATAGTCCTTTGTATCAATTCCCAAAATGTGCAAGAGTGTTGGAAGAAGGTCAATTTGACCAACATATTGTTCCATAATACTTCCTTCCATTCCTGGTACTCGAATAAATAAAGGGGTCCTCTGTAATTGTGTACTTACAAATGGAGTGACCTCTTGACCAATCACTTCTTCCATTGCATTATTGTGGTTATTGGATATTCCATAGTGGTCACCGTACATAATAATAATAGAGTTATCAAATAAGTCGTTTTCCTTTAAATCCAAGAAAAATTGTTCTAAGGCTTCATCTGCATATCGGGCTGTTTGAAAATAATTATCTACAGTTTTGTTTCCAGTAGTATGAGGTTCAATCGTTGCTTCTTCCTGATCCATGGTGAATGGATAATGATGCGTTACCGTAATAAAATTCGCATAAAAAGGTTGTGGTAAATCTTTTAGATAACCCATTGATTCTTTAAAGAATGGTTTATCCATTAATCCATAATCTGCTAGATTATCAGGATCCATTTCGTAATAACTTGAATCATAAAACTTATCGTACCCCAATGATTTATAGATTTCATCCCTATTCCAAAAACTTCCTGTATTCCCATGCAACACGGCCGATGTATAACCAACATCAGACAAAATAGCTGGTGCAGCATGATATGTGTTTAAACCTTTCGTAGTAAAAGCCGAACCCTGTGGTAAACCATATAGTGAATTTGCGACCATATATTCAGCATCTGCCGTTTTTCCTTGAGCGGTTTGGTGGAAGAAATTTTTGAAATATAAAGTATTTTCATCTCTTGTTAATGAATTTAGAAAAGGCGTTACTTCTTCACCGTGAAGTTCGTAATCTATAAGAAAGTTTTGGATAGACTCCATATGGACATAAATAATATTCATTCCTTCACCAACACCAAAATATTTTGGATTTGGTTCGGCATATTTTGCATTGGTATAGTTTCTGACTTCTGTAATATCATCGCTATCAGCAAAAACCCTTTTCGTCGATGCTTTTGTATTTTGCACAGCATCGTATATTGTGTAATTATAGATCCCTAAATATTTAACAATATAATTTCTGTCGAACCCTCGAGTTAATAACTGTGGTCTATCTACTTGTGCAAGTGCCAAATTTGCTCCAGATATTGATAATCCTAATAAGAAAACAATTCCTAATTGTTTATAGCTAAATTTACGCAAGTCAACTTTCACGACTCTAAATAGTACCAACATGATAAGAATTATAAAATCTAAAAACATTAGAAGATCATATGGCTTTAATAATGAAATAATACTTCCACTGACATTTCCAAAGTTTTGAGTTTGAGTTAATGTTGGCAATGTAATAAAGTCGTTAAAGAACCTATAAAACAGAACATTTGCATAAAGTAGAAAAGAACATAAGAAGTAAGTAATAAAAAGAACTTTGTATTTCATTTTCCCTTTGAATAGAAATGCTATCCCTAAGAAAAGAAGGGCAGATCCTAATGGATTAAGAAATAATAAAAAGTTCTGTAATGAATTGGCTACACCTAATTCAAACTGTGTTAATTGAGTAAGATATGTTTTTATCCACATGAATAGAACAGCAATAAAGTAAAAGATATAAAATGAATTTTTTATCATATTAATCAAGACACCAACCTTTGTTAAGAATCTACTATATTTATTATAAACCATTATAATTTGTTACAAATTACTATAATAATTTATAATAATATCCTATATATTACAAGTGGTAACTTCTTCATTTATGTTAATTGAGAATAAGTGTAATAGGGACAAGCAGTAATCAGACTTTGCGGTAAACAACAATAATGGGACGTCAGGTAATGATTCCAGATTGGCTCAACGGATTAGAACCTAATAATTACTGCAAGACATAGCTGGGTGTTACTCACCCAGCTATTTTTGAGGGATTTCTTTTGATTTTTTGATAGGACTAAATTTTTATTATTTCACTAAAAAATAGAATATCATCATAAATTTTCTCTCTTATATTTTCATCGATACATTTACTGTATTCACTATGTAACAGCTCTAACTCTTTAACAAAGATAACCATTTCGTCGGGTGAAATCATGATTATATCTCCAGTTTAGGTTTATTGGATTTAATTACAGTTCATAAGTTATAGATATGCAATCATTATGAGAGATCTCCGCCGGTTATCCCCTAGTCTAATTAAGAAGAAAGAATCTGTTTAAATTGATCCAGCATTTTTTCAATTTCACGTTCAAGGACATTATATTTTTCTTCCAAATCATCGAGACACCTATTTAACTCTTCTACAGCTTCCATTTACAATCTTCACCTCAGATGTAATATATTTAGGTAAAAATATCTATATGAATGCTTTTTTCGATGTTTATGGCAAACTAATAATGTAGGCATTGGCATTGGCATTTAATTTATGTACGGCCCGTAGGGCCGTACATAAATTAAAAAAACCACTTGCCAACTCCTCCAAATAACTTTAAACTCCTCGTTGGACCAACAACGTTCGACAGGAGGATATGAGGAGATGTTAGCAGTGGCTCAGATTGATTATATCAGACATGAGGTAAACCAAAAAGGAGAAACTTATGCCAACGTTGGCAGAAAGATGGGTGTTGACCCACGTACGGTTAATAAATATGCCAATCAAGATGAATTTAAAAGAAAAGAAAAACAAAAACGAAAATCACCGGTAATGGATCCCGTTAAACCAATTTTAGATAAGTGGATTAAGGAGGATCTTAAAAAGAAAAGAAAATATCATAGAACGGCAAAAAGAATGTTTCAACAGTTGGAGAAGTTTCATAGTTTCACAGGTTCTTACCGTACCGTTCGTGATTATGTATCTCGTCGTAAACAAGAATTAAAAGAAACTACGGTGGATGCGGCGTTACCGCTTGAATCATTCCCCGGTACCGCCCAAGTTGACTTTGGGACCGCGCCATTTAAATATCAGTCAGAAGTAATTGACCTCCCTTATTTGGTCATGTCCTTCCCTTACAGTAATAGCTTTTACTTTCAAGTGTTTCCTTCGGAAAATACAGAGTGTTTACTAGAAGGCTTACAGCGAATGTTTCAGCATATGGGTGGTGTTCCTAAAACAATTCGGTTTGATAATTTATCACCAGCTGTTAAGAAGATACGTGCAAAAGGAGAACGGGATTTAACCGACACATTTGATAGATTTGTTTTACACTATGGTTTTGAGTATGAATTCTGTAATCCAGGTAAAGGCAATGAAAAAGGTCATGTAGAAGCAATGGTTAAATATGTGAGGAACAACTTCTTATTACCTGAGAACACAATTTTAGGCTTGAATCAATTTAATTTGACATTGTGGGAATTGGCTGAGGAAGACCGTAATCGTCCCCATTATGAAAAAGATATTATTCAAGCTAAACTCTATGAAGAAGATAAAGATAATTGGCTAGTACTTCCAGAAAAAGAGTTTGAATGTGCCCGTTATCAAGATGTAAAAGCGGACAAATATGGGATGGTGACAATAGATAAAAAGCAGTACTCTACTTCTCCAAGATTCGCAAAACAGAAGGTAAGCGTTTGTATTACATACAACACAGTACTTATCTTAAATGACAATAACGAAGTGATAGTAAAGCATTCACGATTATATGGTATTAGAAGAAAATCCATGATTTGGCAGCCATACTTAGATCTATTGTCAAAACGTCCGAGAGCCGTGAAATATTCAAGCTTATATGACCAATTTCCAGCCATATGGTCTGACTATTTGATTGATTGTACCGAGGAAGAACAAAAAAGTGCTTTGCGTTTATTAGGAGAGCTCCTAAAGAATGATGACTTTTCATTATTAAATGAAGCTTTACAAACAGCTTCTACTCATGGGCACCCTAGTGTTGATCAAATTAAACATTGCTTTTATACATTGCTTAATCAAAATACACCTCACACAACAATTAAACCAAATTTGTCAATACCTAAGGTACCGGAGATAACTAGAGGACTATCTCATTATGATTCCTTCTTTCAGAAGGAGGGAACATTAGGTGAATGAACAGATAGAAGCATATGCCAAACGCTTAAAATTAAGTTGGATAAGAGAAAACTATCATGAGATTGAAGCAGACAATAACCAAGAATACCTTCTCAAGTTATTTGAGAAGGAGATACAGAATCGTGAAGAGCGAAAAGTAAATTTATTACTTAATCAAGCGCAGTTACCAAAAACAGGTAATCAAGCCTATCAATGGGAGCACATTCAGATTCCTCAAGGAATCAACAGAACGACAGTCCTTAACGGAGATTTTATTACCGAGAATGAGAATCTTATTCTGTATGGTGGAGTTGGTACTGGTAAAACGTATTTAGCGACGTTAATCAGCTTAAATGCCATACATAGGTTTGGCAGCCGTGTTAAGTTTCATACCGTGGCATCTTTAGTGAATAAATTGATTGAAGCGAACCAGCAAGGATCGTTAGCTAAGCTAATGAAACAAATTGAAAAACTCGATCTATTGGTATTAGACGAATTGGGATATATTCCACTTCATAAAGAAGGCGCAGAGCTGTTATTTCAGGTTATTTCAATGTGTTATGAGAATAAAAGTATAGTTATAACAACTAATCTACAGTTTGGTCAATGGAATCACGTCTTTGGAGATCCGATATTAACCGAAGCAGTCATTGATCGATTGATTCACCATTCTCATTTACTGCTTTTTACAGGAGACAGTTTTCGTTACAAAGAATCTTTATTACATGGATAATCGGGGCTGGCAAGGGGCATACAATTTTAAATGCCATTTCATACATTTTTTACTTGCCAAATACATTTTTCGATAGATCTTAGGTGTGATTTATATATAAGGTGAAAGCAAAGGGGCGAAGATGTTGAGAACACCAGGTGATACAAATAGAGAAGCCATTATGTTATTAATAGTCAAGAAAAGAAAAAATAGCAAAAAAAAGTGGGTTAAGCCCAGATGAGACAATAACCTGCAGTCAGGAACTAGATTCATTATTAAACTGTTTGTTAGAATATCAGTAAACTACGATTTTTTTGGATATTACCAGACTCTAAGTAAGCCGGTATCAATGATACTGTAGAATAGCTAATCTATGGGGGGTAAGTAATTGCAGAAGCTTCAAATGGTCAAGAAGCTATTTTAAAATATAATGAACTTCAACCTGATATTGTGATTATGGATCTAGTCATGGATGATATGGATGGAGTACAAACTTTAAGACACCTTGTACATTTATTTTCAGGTGTTAAAGTTATTATTTGTTCTTCGCTAGCAAAATCCTCATCTATACAGGAATGTTTATCCATAGGTGCCAAAGATTTTATCATTAAGCCTAACTTTAATAATCTAGTTGACGTTGTAGATAATGTTATAAATTGAATATGCAGTACACAAAAATAGCCATCTAATGAAGGAAGGCTATTTAAAATATTTATTAGCTATGTACCCAAATTTTCCTCGATCCATCTCAAACTCATTTAAAAGATAAAAACACTGTTGATGAGCTATAGTATAAAGTTCTCCAATGATAACAGGTTCATTAAATTTAATAATCCGGTGACACTTTCCGCAGCACAAATTACCAATTACAGACATAATTGTATCGATGTGACTCATGCAATATATTATTAATCCATTTACGCATAAAAGTTGAATCATCTACTAGAAGTATCCTATAAATAGACCTACATTCCTTTCTTAATACATTATAACATCATATAATTTATCTCTTTCGATTTTATATTTATTATTATCTTTACTTATCAAACCTTTATTAATTAAACCACTTATGCCTTTATTTACCTGCCAATTTGCATTTTCACTTGTGATCATTTCTTCAACAGAAGCTGCATGTGGAAATTTACGATTGAGGTAAACTAGTATACTTATTTCAATAACATTTAAGTTGTTTTTTTTCGCAACTTCTAGATAATCCATTAAAGCGTCTCCTTAATTATCTTATATTTGGTTCAGACTAATTTTAACAAATTCAAGAGAGCTGCGAAAATGTAAATATTCCTATTTTATTTTTAAATAAAATAATTTCACCCTAGTTTACTACGTCTATAGAGAAAACATTAATCACAAGCAATATATAAAATAACGACCTCAAAAATAACTTTTTTCTTAATTGAATTTCCTAACAAATAATATTATGTCTTTTTGTACAAACCAGCCCAGTTAGCTTTATATCCAATATTTTAAAAGTTATACATACTACGCCATTCTTCATTATCCTCTACTAATCTACCACTTTTCACAAAATCTACATAACCTTATATTTGAACATAGTTATTTATATTTAAGCATAGTTATTTATAATTGAGATAGTTATCTTATGCTTTTTAAAAACTTGGATAACAATTGTGGTATGATAGGGATAAGTTAACGATTTGGAAGAATTTTATATTATGCAGAAAATTTTGACCGTTTTACAAGTAGCAGAATACTTGCAACTTAGTGAGATGACAACATATAAATTAGTACAAGAAGGAAAGTTTCCTGGATTTAAAATTGGAAGGTACTGAAGAATAAAAAAAGAAGATTCTAAAAAAATGGAGAGCGAATCTAAATATTTTTTAGAGACCCCATATGTTAGTGAGGTCTCTACTTTTATATTATTTTCCATAGGATTTAACTGGAAACCCCTAAATCAATGTTATGTTTAATTATGTGTTTTGACCAATTAAGATTTATGGGACTTTTTGGCAATTAATGAAAACACAACCTGAATAACAGGAAATAGTAATGTGACAATTAATACTGGTGTATCGCTTTGGAAGTATCATATCCTATTCTGAAAGTTAGTGGACCTAGAGTTGAGCCTATTACCGTCATTGCTGATATGTCCTCACCCAAAATAGTTTGGCCAAATCACATTTATACTTATCCGGTCTAGTCCATTGCAATCCCTATATACCCAAACAACATAGCCATTCAAAAGCTATTTGGAACCAATTCCATAAGCAGTAAAACAATCTCGATAAAGAAAATAACTGACAACAGATAATTTATTTGTTTTTAAAACTAATTAGTTAATGAAAAATCCGTCCACGAATGAATAGGACGGATTTTTATGTGTTTAGATTTCCATAATAATAGGGAGAATGATTGGCCTACGCTTTGTTTTTTCATATAAAAATGGTGTGAGTAGGTCTGAAATTTCCTGCTTAATTTCAGACCATTTTTTTGTTTTTCTTTCCATTAAGATAGTCAGATAATCGGCTACCTTTCCTTGAGCTTCATTAATTAAATCACCAGACTCACGCATGTAGACAAATCCACGAGAAATGATATCAGGTCCAGCTGTCACCTTATATTCTTTCATGTTTATGGTGACAACGACAATCACAAGTCCTTCTTGTGAAAGAATTCGCCGATCTCTTATAACTATGTTTCCAATATCTCCAATGCCACTTCCATCAATATATACAGAACCAGATGGAATTTTCCCGGCTAGAACACCTTCCGTTTTATCTAGTGCTAACACTTCACCGTTATCCATAATAAAGCAGTTCTCTTCTAAAACACCACAATCCTGAGCTAGTTTAACATGATGTTTCAACATACGATATTCCCCATGGATTGGAAGGAAATACTTCGGTTTTATTAATCGAAGCATAAGCTTCATTTCTTCTTGTCCACCATGACCTGACGCATGAATATCATTTAATGGCCCGTGGATAACTTCTGCCCCTACTCTATACAGCTGATTAATCGTTTTATTCACGCTTAACGTATTACCCGGTATTGGTGATGCAGAGATGATTACTGTGTCCCCAGGAATAACTTGAACTTGGCGATGGTTGCCAAAAGCAATTCGAGATAGGGCAGCCATTGGTTCCCCTTGACTACCAGTACATAGAATGGCTACTTTATTTTTTTGGATTTTATTTAACTCTGATGGCTTAATAAACGTATCTTTAGGCGCTTTAATATATCCCAACTCTGAACCTAAATTTATCGCTGAATCCATGCTTCTGCCAAAAACAGCAATTTTCCGACCGTATTTAACCGCTGCATCTACTGCTTGTTGTAGTCGATAAATATTAGATGCAAACGTTGCAAAAATAATTCTTCCTTCGACTGAACGAAAAATCTGGTCAATGTTTTCGCTAATCTTGCGTTCAGACATTGTGAATCCTGGAACTTCACTGTTTGTACTATCTGATAACAGGCAAAGAACACCTTCTTTTCCTATTTCAGCCATTTTTGTCAAGTTGGCTTGATCTCCAATTGGCGTAAAATCAAACTTAAAATCACCGGTATGAACAATTTTTCCAGCTGGTGTCTTTACGACAATACCATAGGAGTCAGGAATACTGTGTGTCGTTCTAAAAAATGAAATCGATGTTTTTTGAAATTTCACAATCTCATCTTCATTCATTTCTCTTAGCTCTGCTTGACGTAATAAGCCATGTTCCTCTAATGCATTACCAATTAAACCTAATGCTAACTTTCCACCGTATATTGGAACGTTAATTTCACGTAGTAAATATGGAAGACCACCAATATGATCCAAGTGACCATGAGTGATAAAAATCCCTTTAATTTTATCTACATTCTTAACTAAATACGTATAATCAGGAATAACATAATCAATTCCCAATAGTTCATCTTCGGGAAATTTTATTCCAGCATCAATAATAATAATCTCGTCTTGAAATTGTACACCGTACATGTTTTTTCCGATTTCCCCCATCCCTCCGAGGGCAAAGATGGCTACTTGATGATTTTTTGTTTTCATATTATATAGTCTCCAATTTAAATTTTGTCTTGTTAATAAGCTAACTTTTTAATGAAGTAATACCTTTTTATGTCGTAGTTACTTCAAGCATGTTTCAACCCCCTCCTCTGATCCACTTTTAAATATAATGTGAATAAAGATCGAATGGGAATTTATATTGGTCAGGTATTGGTAGGCTCCAGACATTATTAGATAATCATCAAACTGTAATGGAAAAGGGAGCAAAATGCGTGTCCCCATTTTTAATTCCAATGATGATTGGGAATATGGCATCAGGTATCCTTGCTTGTCCAAAATGTATCGACATCATTGCCTAATGGTGAAACAACCTCCACTCCCCGTTAGGACTACTCTACGTTTCATCATAGTTTCTCCTAACTGAAATATAATCTATTGTAATATGTAAAAATTACCCTCTTTCTAATAAACCAAGTTCTTTATCCTTTTTTACTTGTCTTTTCATGATAAAATGCTTCTTCTTACCTGTGGCAGTATAAGGCAGTTCTTCAATAAATCTGTAAAAACGAGGCTTTTTATAATCAGCTAGCATCAGACTATCGGTGCAATACTTGTGCAAGTCTTGAATGGTAAGAGAAGGATCATTTTTAACTACATATGCCACAACAGATTCACCTCTCACAGCATCCTGAACACCAACCACGACAGACTCAGCTACTTTTGGATGTTGATTTAAAATCTCTTCCACTTGGACTGGATGAATATTTTCACCAGATGAAACGATCATATCATCTTTGCGACCTACTATCGTGACAAACTCATTTTCATCCCAAGCAGCCATGTCTCCAATATAAATCCATCCCTTGTAAAAACGCTTCTTACTTTCTTCTTCATTATTCAAATAGGTGTAAGTGGTTTTTCCGGGCGCCTTTACAATGACCTCCCCAACTTCTTCTCCATTTTTCTCTACTAAGTCATCTGGTTCCGCCTTGCGATCTGGATATACTTTTACAACTGCCACATCATCATCCGTACAAGCTTTCCCTGCTGACCCCGCCATTTGTGGCAAATTATAAGGTCGTAGGAAAGTATTCCAAAAAGCTTCTGAGGTACCATAGCCATTGAAAATATTCGGCGTCAATGTTTCCTGAAATTGAATGCAATCTTCTTTTTCCAAAGGTGCACCCATGGTTATGATCCCTTTTAAGTTAGAAAAGTCAACTGACTTTCTCTTTTGCACTTTATGTAACATTTGCAAAATCGATGGGACCCCAATTAGGAAGGTTATGCCATACTTTTCTACATATTCCAAACATGTCTTTGGATGAAAATGTCTTAAAATCACAATTTCTCCTCCAATATATAAAGTTGGACATGGGCCTCCTGAATGTATTCCTCCACGATGAAACCATGGTGTCATATTCATTGTCTTATCCTGAGGACTCAGAGGAAAATGCATGGCAACATCATGCGCAGAAAGAATCTCATTAATATTGTTTAATGGAACTCCTTTTGGTTTTCCTGTCGTTCCTGATGTATAAAGCCTTGTTGTCTCATCATAAATATGACTTTGAACGTCTACTTTCGGATCTTCTTCGGGGTGATAGTTAACATACTCTGAAAAAGTGACATGCCCTTCTGGTGCTTCCATTTCACCGGTTATATCTGCCATAATGATTCTTTGCGGTTGATGTGTTGCCAATGCTATGGCTTGTTCTGCAGTATCTTTAATTTCTGCATCATATATGTAAACACTCGGCTTACTATCATCAATAATCGATGCTGTTTCTCCTGGAGAAAGACGAAAATTAATAGTACTGTTAATCGCTCCAATTTTTTGTGGCGCTAAGTAACAAAAAACAAATTCTGCCGAATTAAGGAGTTGGTACATGACGACATCATTTTTTCCAACCTTATCTTCTATAAGAGCATGTGCTAATTGATTGACTTCTTTGTTTAAATCGGCATATGTCCATGTATTTTCACGAATGGGACATGTCATTGCAGGACAATCTGCAAATCTGTGTATATTACGTAAAAAACCATTAATATAGGTGAATTCTTGTTCAAACGTTTCTCTAAACATTGTTGTATCATACGTAAATTGCTCCATAATACATTCCCTCTCTTACTCTTAATGTTTATATTCTCCAATTATTAATGATGTGTTCTGCCCACCAAATCCGAAAGAATTAGACATTGCTATCTTTATGTCCACTCTTCTAGAATGATTTGGTACGTAATCGAGGTCACACTCTGAATCTTGATTATCATAATTCAACGTTGGAGGTGCAACCCCTTCATTTATGGCTTGAATACAAGCAATAAATTCTGTCACTCCACCCGCTCCCATCAAATGCCCAGTAGCACCTTTTGTTGAGCTAACAGGAATTTCTTTTGCCAAGGATTCACCGAAAACTGCTTTCAGTGCAGTTGTCTCAACCTGATCCCCAACCTTTGTTGCTGTACCATGTGCATTAATATAATCAACTTGTGAAGGCGTTAATTCTGCCTGTTGTAAAGCTCTTTTCATACAGCTTATTTCCCCACGACCAGTAGGTTCAGGAGATGTAACATGATATGCATCCGTATTGTTTGCATAACCTAATAGTTCCGCCTTAATATCTGCCTCACGTTCTATAGCAATATCTAATCTTTCCAGAACAACTGCTCCTCCACCTTCTCCCATAACAAATCCATCTCGGTTTAAATCAAACGGACGACTTGCCCTTTCTGGACTCTTATTATTTGTTGAAAGAGCCCGTGCTGAGGACAGACCAGCAGCCATCAATCCAGTAAGAATTGACTCAGCCCCAACGGCCACAACAGCATCTGCCTGTCCAGATTTTATTAACATGGAGGCCATACCTATTGCATCTGCCCCAGCAGAACATGCTGTGTTCACCGTCAAACTTGGTCCTTGTATCCCATGGATTATCGCTATTTGAGCAGCAGCAATATTCCCTAACATCTTTGGGACAATATGTGGACTTAATCGATAACTATTACACTTCGTTATCTGCTCTTGTGTACTAGTCACAGTGGAAATCCCACCTAGGGCTGATCCAACAACAATTCCAATTCGATCTGATTGCACATGGATATTACTGTCAGCCAATGCTTCTTGAGTAGCAATTAAAGCAAACTGCATGAAAATATCTGTATTTCTAACAAGCTTTTTCGGTAAGAAATCAGCGGGAGAAAAATCTTTCACTTCGGCTGCGATCTTCACCGGTAACTCACTTGGATCAAAACGCTGAATATGGCCCACCCCAATCTTATTAAGAATTAAATTATTCCAATAGGAGGATACGTCCAAACCAATCGGAGTAATTGCCCCCATTCCTGTAATTGCAATACGGTCTTTATACATGTTTACCCTCACCTCTGCTTGCCCAAATTACTTAATTTTCCCCATAGAGTTGGGAAACTTTTTTCTAGATTCATAGGAACCCCTTCATTATTAACATAAGCATGGGATGTATATCCTTCTGCCGCTATTTCCCCGTTCTCTTTAATAATTTGATACGCAAATTCCATCCTTGTACGCGCTAGTAATGTAATAGAGGAACGAACAATAATATTTTCTAATGGGCGCACCATTTTTTTATATGTACTATCGGCCTTCAAACATACAAGATTTATCCCATGGTTATGGAATGTTTCCATATAAGGAAATCTGTAATGAGCAAGAAGTTGCATGTAGCTATTCGTATACCATTCAAAATTCTTAGCATAATACGAAATACCCGCCGCATCACAATCTCCCCAATTAACAGTCATTTCCATATCATAACTTACATGCCTGTCAATCATTCATCTACTCCTCCTATAGTTACAGATAAAACCTTATTTATTTAGTTTTTTCAAAAGCACACCCGTTTCTTGTTTCTTAGGAAACTATAAAATTTAAATGCTGTGGATAACTTAGTTACCGGAATAGCCACGTCCAGATCCAACACCCAGCGACTAGTGAGACTTCCCTCACCTTCGTACTAAAAGTCAACCTCGGATCCTTACGGTCGCCGTGTTTCTTTATCTCCTACGCCTCATTCCAGTCCGTACGTCGCCAACAAGGGCGGGTGCGCTTTTGTTCTTCATATCCCGGTTTACCAAGTAATGTAAACATATTCTTCTTGTAAACCTTTACTCCTGGTTGACAACATGGAGCCACTCCCATCAAAATCAACAGTCAAATTAGGAACTTCTCCATCTACATGGGTAAGGACAGTACCTTAAAATGTCTTTTTCTTTACTTCATCCATGGTTTCGACCTTCCTGTACGTATTGACCATAGAATGCAAATCGACTAAAAATTCAACGGAAGCAGGGAATAAACCTTTTTGTCTTTTCCTTCACTTTCTGCAAATAACTGTTTCCACCGTTCAGAGACATAATGAAGTGACGACTCATAGTTAACCAATAACTCAATTGATTGCTTTGCGATAATTGCAATACAAACTGCAGCATATTGATAACTTTCATTAGTGGCAAAATATGAATTATTGTATTTTTTTAGATGCAACCAAGTCTCCCTCGATCATTTTGTCAATATCAAGAACAATTATTGTATGAAACCTAACAGTAATCGGATTGCGGATAATTGAACAATTAAAACCATTTAAAGAATAACTGCTATGGCATATGTAGCACATTATTGGGAATCTATATAAACGATTAGTCTACATAAATATCCAGGATATGGTTAAGAGCAATTTCTGTTCTGTCTTCTAATTGCAGTGTTCCTTCTGCCAAATCAATCTTGTACAATGTTCCTATTGTGGTGATAAAGTCAGGTGAGCTAAAATGTTGAATTTCTACAGTTAAATTGTTAAAAATCGCAAATTGAAGTATCGCTTCAATTTGAGTTCTTCGCTGTTTGTTTACCACTGCTTTTAGTATCTTTTCGGCTCTTTTCTGCCTTTGATGAAATCGATTAGCATCTTTCGGCAGCATTATCGCAAACCATTTTTCCTTTTTGGTCACTCTTAATCACCCCATGTTAATTTCCCTTGTTTTTTCCCTTCCCCTTTACATAATGAGCATTTTCTGTGGTAATTCCATATCCAAAACTTTTTCTCTACCTTACCGGTTCCATTACAGTTCATACACAATGTGTATATTTTCAATCTCCTAACCCTTTCTTTATGTAATAGAGCTTTCATTTTCGACAGACTGCTATACCGAGTGGATAGTGTTTATTTGTGTCAGGAATAGCCGGTTCAATTAATACACCTTTCTGAAAGAAAAAGGAAGTTGTGGTATAGGAAAACCCAGTAAACAGATTTTTAAATTCCTTAACTGTCAATTGATGAATATGAAATGGAGAACCACATGGTTTTCCTCTCCCCTTCCCAAAGGGAGTGGAGAGAATTAAGGTGCCTCCAGGCTTTAGCATCTTATATATGTTGGATAAAAATCGCTCTTCATCTCTTACGTGCTCGATCGTCTCAAAACTGAGAATGGTATCAAATGTCCCCAACTTCTCAGGTAAACCGGGATCAGTCACATCTCCCTTAAGGTAAGTTGAAAGAGGGTGATAATAAGTCAATTTGGCATAATCGACAGCTTCTTTTTCATTATCGATGCCTATAACTTCTTGTATCCTGTTTTTGCACAACTTTGCGATAATATGGCTGCCATAACCAGAACCACTGGCAAAATCAAGAACGCGACCCTGAACATACTCAGAAGCGAAATGATACCTCGCAATGTGCTCTAGCAATAATCCATTCGTAATTTTCATCTTTTCTGGTATTACTCTTTCTCCTGTATCTTTTAACACTATTCCCACCGCTTAACTATTAATTTGGTCTTAAACAAGATTGATTATAACATAAATTTAATAAACATAAATAGTTATATCTAATTATAACTGGATATAATCAGATCTTTTTTGAAATAAAAGGATGAATCGGGTTATTTCTATGTAGTTTAATGCCCACCAAAAAAGCTAACCGGATTTTTAGACCAGTTAGCTTTCCTGTTAAGTTTATTTCACAATCAGTACGGGGCAATTTGCCCGTTTCGCTACCTTATGACTTACACTACCCAGCATAAATTCCTGTAATCCATTTAGTCCTCTACTTCCAATAATGACTACATCTGTTTTATTTTCATTTGCATATTCTACAATGGTAGGACCGGGTTCACCATGTAAAATTTTTATTTCGAAAGATACTCCTGCTTCCTTCGCCAGTCTTTCGGCATTTTTGAGTTGTTTCATTCGCGAATCATTTACATCGAAGGAATTCCAATTATTCAGTACATCTGATTTTGCCTTGCTGGCATCTATCACATAAACAACATCAACTTTGGATCCAGTAGTGCATTTAGCTATATGGATTGCATTTTCCAATGCCCGTTTTGAATGTTCCGATCCGTCTGTAGCAAGTAAAATATTTTTATACACGTTGATTCCCCCCTCATTAATGTGATCCCAGTTTATTTCGTAACTTACCCACCAATTCAGTACTTGCCTCATTCATACCTTTTACTGCTACCTGTTTACCGTTTTCTCTAAACCTGGTTACAATTTTCTCTACCGCAACAAACGCAGAATCATCCCAAATGTGGGAATGGCTTAAGTTTATCTCCACTTCCTCAATACCATCTTCTTCGTAATTAAATTTAGGGAGCAATTCTGTAACAGATGCAAAAAACAGTTCTCCTCGAATCTTATATATTCTTTTATTCCCTTCGACAGCACTTTCCACATGGACGCGTGATATTTTAGAAACAAAGAAGATGGAACTTAATATGATTCCCGTAAAAACGCCTATCGCTAAATTATGCGTAAGGACTACCGATAATACTGTTACAATCATTACAACTGCATCACTTCTTGGCACCAAATGGATCGTTCGAATGGAATTCCAATCAAATGTACTGATTGCAACCATGATCATAATTCCCGCCAAAGCAGCCATGGGGATTTGAACTACAATATTACCGAGTATCACAATTAATAGCATAAGAAATATACCAGCTACTAATGAAGAAACCCTTCCCTTTCCACCCGACTTTATATTAATTACTGATTGCCCGATCATCGCACAACCCGCCATTCCGCCAAAAAATCCAGTTATGATATTTGCTATTCCCTGTCCCCTGCTTTCAACATTCTTATCACTTTCTGTTCCGGTAGAATCATCCACAATAGAAGCCGTCAACAAAGATTCCAGCAAACCTACGATAGCTAAGGCCAAGGCATAAGGGAAGATAATTGACAGCGTTTCCAAATTGATTGGGATTTCCGGAACCAGGAATATCGGCAAGGTCTGTGAGATAGAGCCGATATCCCCCACACTGCGAACTTGAACGTTCATAAAAATCGCAATTGATGTTACCACCACCAATGCAATTAAGGTAGATGGGATGGTTTTAGAGATATACGGAAACAGATATATAATTAACAAAGTTACCGCTACCAGAAGGTACATTACCCAGGATTCTCCAACAAAATGCTGAAGCTGTGGGAGAAAAATCATGATAGCTAAAGCGTTTACAAATCCGACCATAACGGAACGCGGAATAAACTTCATATACCTTGCTAACTTAAATATACCGAATATAACTTGAATTATACCTGTTAATATCGTCGTAGCCAATAAATATTGAAGTCCATACCCAGCAACTAAGTCAACAAATAATAATGCCATCGCTCCAGTGGCACCTGAAATCATCCCCGGCCTTCCACCAACAAATGCAATAACTACACATATAGTAAAAGAAGCATATAGACCGACCATAGGGTCAACCCCAACAATGATGGAAAAAGCGATCGCTTCGGGTATTAAAGCAAGAGCCACGACTAGACCGGGTAGTATATCCCCTTTTATATTTCCAAACCATGTCTGTGCATAAGTAATCTTAGTCATTCTATACCATCCCTCCACAAGTACCAATAGTATGTGTAGAGAAGTTCGAGGGATAACTGTAAATTTTTGGTTATCAACTACATTTTACTACTAAACATTATAAAAATCCAAAATATCGAATCCTTGTCCACCATTGTAGCTTATCGGCTCAATCAAGGTACTATCATTTCTAGTCCCGTTTTTCCATCAATTATCACCGCTCAGCCGTTAAATTACCCTTAAATATATCTTATTCGAGACAATTATATCATATACAATGTAGAATATACTCTGTTATATTATATTATATTATAATTAGTTGTCAAAAACTTTTTTATAAGGGGATTAACATGGAAGAATTTCTAGAAGGCTTATCAAAGGAAGATCAGATAAAGTATAAACGATTATCGAAGGAACTAAAAGGAACAGATAATATCGACAAGATGAAGAAATATATACCGCAACTAATTATCCTGGAAGAACGAGGGAAAATTGAGATGGAGAAAAAGAGAAAGGAGCAGAACCATTGAGCGAAGTGCACAATCATCCAGCATACCACGTGGAAAAAGGTCGATTAGACTATACGAAGAAATATATCCAATCGATATTGGAAGTTGCCGGCTCAGCACAGGCCAACTATAAAGATAATATCAAAGATGCATATGTTAATCTGGATTATCTTGACAGCAGCTTAAGCTATATCAATATCCTTACGAACGCCCGTCTGTTGGAAATGATTCAAGGAGATATAAGAAACCTGCTTAACATAAAGGACAAACCATACTTTGGCCGGATCGACTTTAGGCGTCATGGTTCTGATCATGTTGAAAAATACTATATTGGCAAAGTATCCCTCTACCGGAAAGATAATGAGGAACCAATTATCGTCGATTGGAGATCTCCAGTTGCCAATGTTTATTATGAAGGAAGGTTGGGAGAAGTATCCTATCATTCTGTGGAAGGTGAACATAAAGGCGACCTCGAACTAAAACGCCAGTATGTTATCGAAGAAGGGAATCTTGAGGAAATAAGGGACATAGACATTACCACACGAGATGAACTCCTGCAGAAATCCCTGTCGGAGAAAGCAGATAAACGCTTAAATGACATTATCGCCACGATTCAGGAAGAACAGAATAAAGTCATCCGTGCCGATTTGCAAAAACCAATGATTGTACAGGGGGTAGCCGGAAGTGGAAAAACAACCATCGCCCTTCATCGGTTGTCTTATTTCATCTATACCTATGCTGATAAAATCACACCCGATCAAATGATGATTCTTGCGCCAAGTAAAATGTTTATCAACTACATTTCTGAATCTTTACCGGAACTAGGTGTAGAAAAAATTAAGCAAACAACATATACGGACTACGTAAGTGAATGTTTAGGCAAGAAATTAAAAGTAATTGATTCGAATGAAAAGCTTAAATTACTGATCGACCCATTAACCAGTAATAAAGATAGCATTCGCTCGATTTCCGAGTTCAAGGGTTCTCTTCTGTTTGAAACGATCTTAAAACGATATTTGAAAGATATTCGGAATCACTATGTCCCCGAGCAAGATGTCTATATCGGCAAATTCCGATTGTATAGTGGAAAGAAATTAAAAAGACTATTCATCAAGGATTATCGCTACTTACCATACGTTAAAAGAAAGGAAAAAATTAATAATTTACTGAAAGCAAATTTTATGGATAGAAAAAAGAGAATCTTAGAGGTGATTGAGGAAAAATTTGAAGAAAAATATGATGTTATCCTTGCTCGCTATAAAGATCCAGATGAGAGAAGAAAGAAAATGGTAAACCTTCTCGATAGCAAAGAACAAAAAACCGAAGAAGTAAAAGCCATTACAAGACGTGTTATCACAAATTACATGAAACTATTCCCTAATAAAAATGCAATCGACTATTACAAAGAGTTGCTGACCAATTTTGAATTGCTTCATAAGTACGCAGAAGATGACCTGACAAACGAAGAAATAACCCACATTATCTCACACGCAACTAAACTATTTGATCAACATGCATATGAGATGGAAGATTTGGCACCCATGCTTTTTCTGCAAACTTACTTAGAAGGCATTCCCAATGATCTAAAAATGGGCAATATTGTCATCGATGAAGGACAGGACTATAATCTTTTTCAGATAAGAGCACTGCGAAAGGCTTGCGAAACAGATTTATTTACCATTTTGGGTGATTTGTCTCAAGGTATACACTCCTATCGTGGTACTAATAATTGGGATACTCTCATCCGCCATGCCCTTCCCAAGGCAAACTATCTAACACTTCAAAAAAGCTATCGAACAACGATAGAGATTATGGATTTAGCTAACCATATATTAGGAAAACTAAAAAATGAACAGCCTGTTGCAGAGCCGGTTGTTCGACATGGCGAACAACCTGTCCTATTTTTGATTGAGACAAAGCAGGAGGCAGTAAATAAATTAGTAAGGAATATAAGAGAACTGCAGGCCGGTGAGTTTGCTTCCATTGCCGTCATCGGCAAAACAGAAAAAGAGTGCACGTGGGTCTACAAAGGATTAAAAAAACAGGGAGATATTGATATTCAATTTCTAAAAGAAAATGATGAACTGAAAAGTAATGTTGTAATTGTCCCATCTTATCTGGCTAAGGGACTAGAGTTTGATGCTGTTCAGCTGGTTGCCTTTGATGAGGTATATGGACAACATGACATTGACCTGAAACTTCTCTATGTAGCGATGACCAGAGGTATGCACAGTCTTACCTTAATCGGGAAGGGTCTGTCATCTTTCCAACTGGAAGATGACGGTCCATCTGATCTTTTAGCGAACTACTAAGCTTAGTTCAAATTGAAACCTTTTCATCTTCCAACCCGTATCTAAAATTACAGTAAACTTTACATTCCGTTTAAAAACAAGCATAATCAAGAAGCAACATTTATGAACTGTAATGGTTTGGTACTATCCAGATAGTTTAAGGAGGAAATGAACATGAAATTGAAACATACCAACATGCCTTTGTATATCATAGCAACTTTGCTATTTGGCTTTAAAACCTACCTCGTCTATCGCTTTATGTTTAATATAGATTTGGAAAATAAGATGCAGGAATTAATATTATTCATTAATCCTTTCGTCTCTGCTTTTCTGATCTTTGCGTTAAGCGTCTGGTTTAATCAGCATTCCAGACAGATGAAATTTTTACGATATACTGCTTTGCTTGGAACATTGATTGTTTTTGCAAATCTCGTATTCTACCGATCTTTTACGGATTTTATAACGATACCGCAGTTATTCCAAGGAAGTAACATGTCTGATCTAGGATCAAGTATTTTAACCTTAATCAACCCATCCGACATATTACTCTTTATGGATGTCGTGATCATCTGGTATCTAAGTAAAAAGAAACCGGAGAAGATGACAGTAGATTATCCAAGAAACGGAAAAGTATTCGCACTGGCTATATCTTTTGCACTTCTTGCAGGGAACTTCTTTCTTGCAGAAATGGAAAGACCACAATTATTCACACGTGGATTTGATCGTGAATATTTAGTTAAAAATATAGGTTTGTTTAATTTCCACATCTATGATATTGTCATGCAATCAAAAACAGAAACACAGCGTGTTTTTGCAGATGGTAACGAATTACCCGAAATTGAAAATTTTATCAAAGAAAATATAAAAACAGATAATAATCAAGAGATGTTTGGTGTAGCTGAAGGTAGGAATGTTATTTATATAAACGCAGAATCACTTCAAAGTTTCGTTATAAACAATGAAATGAATGGTCAGGAAGTCACTCCCTTTTTAAATAGTCTTACAGAAGATGAGGACACGTACTACTTTGAAAACTTTTATGATCAGACGGAACAAGGTAAGACATCCGATTCTGAGTTTCTTGTCGAAACATCCATGTATCCTTTATCACGAGGGGCAGTTTTCTTTACACACGGAGGAAACACTTACCACCAGGCACTACCGGAAATATTAGAAAGGGAAGGATATACGTCCTCTGTTTTGCATGCTAATAACATGAGCTTTTGGAATCGTGAACAGATGTATAGTAGTTTAGGCTTTAACGGAAATTACGGTGAAGAATCTTACCAAGTGACAGAAGAAAATTCAGTTGGCTGGGGATTGAAGGACAAACCTTTCTTTGAACAATCCATAAAGTATTTACAATCAATGGAAGAACCATTCTATGCTAAATTCATCACCTTGACGAATCACTTTCCTTTTGAATTGGATGAGGAAGATCAGTCAATCGAACCTTATCATTCAAATTCAAATACATTAAATAACTACTTTCCAGCAGTAAGATATATGGATGAGGCAATTGAGGACTTCTTTGTTCATTTAAAACAAGCAGGATTATATGAGGATTCCATCATTATAATCATGGGTGACCATATTGGTATCAGTGCAAATCATAACACCGCAATGAGCATGTATTTAGATAAGGAAGAAATTACACCGTATGACCAGGTGCAATTAGAACGAGTTCCATTATTTGTGCATATACCTGGGCATGGGGAAGGAGAAATTAGGTCCGAGGTTACCGGTCATATTGATATGAAACCGACTTTAATGAACCTTTTAGGCATTGATTCTGAGAATGATAGTTTTAATTTCGGCAATAATATCTTCTCAGATGACAGGAAGGGCTATATTGCCTTACGAAATGGTGATTTTATCAGTGATGACTATATAGCCACCAGTGGTATATGTTACGATCGGGAAACTGGAGAACCAATTATAGATGAGGCTGATACTGAAAGTAGTTGTGCCCCAATACAGGAACAGGTCGAAAAAGAATTAGGTTATTCGGATGCGCTAATTTACGGCGATTTGCTTCGTTTTGCAGAAGATGAATAGTAAGAAATGAATATACCAACCTTTAAAAGCAATTCAGCTTGCAGAGATGACTTTCTGCAAGCTTTTTTTGTTTTCCATGTTTACAGTATTAGCGGAAACCCTCTACGTACTAAGAAAAACCGGCCAAAGTTCAGCCCGGTCCTTTTCTACCTTTCGAGACTAGAGAACATCCGATAGTTTGTATTCCTGTCCATGTATTCCTTTATAATACTCTGGATACATCTCTCCTCCACATTTTTCACAGCTAAATCTTGGTAGAGTAGTTGATCACCACCATCCATCAAATCAAATTCTTCCCCAACTTCATACGGTATCTTTTCTTCTTCACGACACATCAAACAATGATAATTCACGTGTGTCTTCTTTAGACGTAAGTGATCGGTTCCTTTTTTCTTCTTTCTTTTTTTTTGTTTGTTCGCCTGTGCGAGATAATGAATCACCCTTTCTAAATAATTCCTTGCTTCTTTCGTTAATACAATTTTTATTTCTAATCTCCCATTCTCAAGGCACACTTCTCCCTTATATTCATAGTAATTATCACAAATGTGGGCACACCAGGGGATCTTTTTGACCACTAGAAATAATAATACGCTTTCTCCAGGTTTGGTGGCGTAAGGTCTTCTTTACTTTTAATATCCAGCGTTTTGTTCCTTGTTGCCATGTGGCTAATAGTTTTCTACTTAAGTTTTTACTTCTTCTAGAGTACATCCCGTAGTGACGAATCGTTTTGAATTGCTCATCGGGAATATGGCGAATTAACCGAATGATAAACTCTTCTGCTGTAACGGTTTCATGCTTTTCTTTTCCATCCACTTTATCGATATATTTAAACGTCACATGTTGCCCATCATATTCCTCGATTCGATTAATTCCAATCGCTGGTCGACGGATATAACGGGCAATATAGCTAAGTTGGTCCTTTACTTTTCCTCTTTGCTTTGGGGCATACACATAGAAGCCTTCCCTATTATTGGAGAATGCCTTTTGTAATCTTGGTTGAATTCTTTTCTTTTCGTTTTTCGATAGGTGTTTACGAATGAAATTCAATACCACTGCTTGCCATTGTTTCCGAAGCATCTGAAACGGTATAAAGTCGTATGCTTTCCATTCTCCTTTCTTTGTTACCCCACCCATGGTCACTAACATATGGACATGCTGGTTGAAATTTACTCTTGATCCAAATGTATGTAAACCCGCTATAATCCCTGGGGTCACCTTTGCTTTCTTTTGAAAATACTCCGTAATTAACTTTGCTCCCTCATCCATAAGTGGTTTCAACAGTTCCCGATGTCATAGGAATATCTCCCGTAAATTTTCATCGATCGTAAAAATCACATGTCGATGATTTACTTGTAGGGCGTCTTTTGTAAGAATGCGACTCCATTCTTCACCTTCTCCAACTGAACAGGTCGTACAAAAACGACCTTTATATCGAAAAGGTACATGCCGGACATCATGGCATCCTTCACAAACATAGAGTTTAAACCCTTTTTTGAGATCTCCACAGTCACGAAATTTTTCTACCTCCTTGATGACGACTGGACGGATTTTAGCCCCATGTTTCTTTTTAAATGAATCCCAATGTTGATGTTTACCAAAGAAGATTTGTTTCAAAATATTTTTCTCCATATATTTAAAATACCACAGCGACAAACGCTGTGGTAGAGCCAATTTTTTATACTTTCTTATCTTTGAACAAAAGCGCAAGCGCCCGTTTAGGGACGTACGGACTGGAATGAGGCGTAGGAGATAAAGGAAACACGACGACGGAGAGAGTCGATGTTGACTTATCGTACGGAGGTGAAGGAAGTCTCGCTAGTCCCTGGGCGCTGGAGCTGGACGTGGCTGTTTATGTGTAGGAGTTAATTGCTGCCAAAAAATTTATACTCCCTCTATATACTAACGTTTTCTCTTGTTTACGCTGTTTTTCTTAGAATTT
>NZ_KV392045.1 GCF_001618145.1 Oceanobacillus damuensis | reverse complement strand
CATGCGCTTTCCAGTCCCTTGCTAGCGTTGAGTTTCTGAACAGTCACCTCCGCTTTTATTCTTAGTTCTTATCTTTTGCCATGCGCTCCCACTTCACTAAATATGGGTAAGGATCAAAAGACCATTCGCTGTACCCATTATCCTTGTACATGCCGTAATGCAAATGCGGAGGGAATTTTCCCGATGTACCAGGTGGTCCATAACCTGTTGATCCAACACTTCCAATCACATCACCAGGCTTTACAACCTGACCCACCTTTAAGTCGTCGCTAAACCCGCTCATATGTGCGTAATAGTGGTAAATATTAAAGATATCCCGTATACCAACCCGCCAGCCACCGTAAAGGTTCCATCCCATCATCTCAATTACCCCATAGGTGGTAGACTTTACAGGAACCCCGTACCCGGCAAAGATATCTGTTCCTTCATGTATCCGCAGTCCCCCGAATCCTCTTCGATCACCCCACGTATTGCGGTAGCTGTAATTATGCTCGATGGAAACAGGGAAGTCCCTGTCTGTTAGGTTGATATCTCCGAATGTCTGGAACACTTTTGAAGTGTTCATGACTGTCTGTACGCTTAAATCCCGTTTGTAATGGTTCCATAGCGCAATTTTTATATCATCTCTGTCAGGACCATACTCCAAAAGAATCATCGCCATCGTGTAGAGCACATCTTCCTCATTTTCCGGGTCTGCTATCCCGTCACCGTCTCCATCTTTTCCTTTACCATTAAATGTGTCGATGAGAGCGATGTCTTTCAAAAATGAGCTGTTCCCAGGACCAAACCATAATTCAGGTGGGATTTCTATAGATATAACTTGCTCAGGTTCATCACTGCTTTTAATATTACGTTCAAAATTATCGATTGCAGCAAGGTAATACCATGGTATTTGGGTAAGTGCTTCTGTTTTCTTGAATAGAGCCATACGTTCATCATAAATACTTTCATCTTCCGCTTGAACGGTATATGGCTGGATTAGCAAAAGCATAAATATTAACCAAATAATCGTTATCCGAAAAAGCATTTTCTCACCTCCAGAGCGGATTTATAGATGTTTCTTATTCCATATGATCCCGTTTGTTTTGATCACCTTGTGAGGATTTTTGCATTTCATTGATGATCAGGTTTATTGTGTTATCATAGTCACGATTTTCTGTCTTGGAATTGTGCAGACTTTGAAGGTCATACATTAATGTTTCATTATCTGACACGTAAATATCGAAATAACTCGGCATAATCGACATTACTGTCCTTGTGGCAATATCGGCAGCCTCCTCTTCGGATGACCCTTCTGTTCTGTCATAAGCAATCAAAACTTCCTGGTCAGTAACAAGCGTTGCAACTTCATCAAAACCCTCATTTCTTAGGATGATCCTTGTAATCATATCAGCCATTTCATGTCGATCGACAGTGATTGCTTTATCCTGATTTTCAGAGTTGCTTTCAAATTGTTCCTTTGTATATCGGACATAGCCAATCTGAGAATTCAATTCATGGTCTGCAGGCTCTTCATAATTTCTTGCAGGATCCAATTCGTCTACAATCTGCTCTCTTTCAGTCATCGTATCATCTGTTTCTGCACACCCGGAAAGAACTGCTGTAACAACAAGGATAATAAAGAATAGTGATCTCATATTTTTCCTCCTACATGACATTGGATACATTTAGTTTCTTTAAAAGCCATAAAATAATGCATGTAAAAATTTCTGGTTTCCATAACGATTCATGTGGTAAACTATAATCAGCTTAAGTGGGGTGAGTTTCTTGGTCGAACTGAACGGAAAGAAATACGAAATTATAGAAAACAATAAAGATGGATTTCAGGAAGAAGCATTGAAAGCCCGCTATTCCGAAATCTTGGCAAAATATGATTATATTGTGGGAGACTGGGGTTATGACCAGCTTCGTTTAAAAGGATTCTATAAAGATAGAAATTCAAAAGCCTCCATCGACTCCAAAATTGGTACCTTGGAGGATTATCTTCTGGAATACTGTAATTTTGGATGTGCCTATTTTGTACTGAAAAAATTACCAAAGTAATGCCATAATTGTTATTCATATAGAGCAGAACATTTCAATTAATCTGATCATCATAAGAAGGGGCAACAGATTTCAAATCTGTTGCCTATTTTTCGCAAGCGGGAAAATAAAAACTTGTTATAAAGGTTCGCTTCTGTACTGTTTTAATCTTTACTGTCATGTGTGGGGTGGGCGCCATCTGCCTGCCTTGGTAATCCATCATGCTGATCTTTATCCGGAAAAACAAAGGCACTGTCACGATATTGTCCAGGCTTCCATGGCTCCGATTTTCCTGTTACCTTCTCTTCTATATTAATTGCCGAACCATAAGCACCTTCAGGGAATTCTTCCGGAATTAACTGGTTTTTCTGTTTATCGACATTGGGAAAATTGGCGTATTCCTCTTTATGATTTTTTTCCATTTGTAAATCGCCACCTTTATTTAGGTTAAGCAATTATAGTATGTGTATAAACAAAGGAATTATAATCAGGTGAAGCGTACCGTAAATCACTGGAGGGAAAAATAGAATTACTTTCAAGACCAATAAAAATACAGCCAGGCCATTTCTATGGACTGACTGTTATTTGGCTTTATGTTTTATTTCTGTATTTGAAAATTTTGTCCTGGCTTCGCAGTGATATAAAATGTATCGTAAGTTAACTCTACAGCCCTCACAAATGGAAAAGTGTTTTGGCAGCAGCATTCGTTTGGAAAACAGCTTATTTTTTGCACCGTACATAACCTCTGAATTTTTTCTCGAGCAGTCTTCCTAAGCGGAATACCGCATCTTCATTACCGTTTGCGCTCATAATTTGAACGCTGACTGGCATATTGTTCTCATCGACTCCAACAGGCACTGTCAAAGAAGGCAGTCCCCAGACATTCGCATATGCCGTGTAGGGCATGTGCAGCAGGAATGTCTTTCGAATGGAAAAGATTTCTTTGAAGACCTGACCATGCGGAAGGGCTCCTGAATGGTAAATCGGAAAGATCAACAGACGATTTTTTAAGTAAGTCGCCAGCAGCTCATCACCCTGTTCGAGTGTTGCTTCTATTTCACGAATGCGCTTCGTGGATGGACGGAACATCTTAGCCGCCATGATAGCCCAGGAAAGATATGGATGAACCTTTGTACGCTGCGTGAATTTTTCCTTGAAAAAGGATGTATAGACATTGGATCTGTCATTGTTATATGCTTCCAGTTCAATTAATCTGCTTCCTTCAATCGACATGATTTCCTGCCAAATGAGGGCACTATTTTTGAAATAAGGTGGCATTGCCCGCTTTGTGGAATAGATTTTTTCCAAAAACAATTCCAGCTGATCAAGAATGTCCCTTGTTTTTTGTGATAAAGGATAATCGATATTTCCTGGCAGTATTTCAATCCGGAACCGCTGCAGTGTTTTTTGTTCTGTGGAGGAGCCGGAAAGGATCTGGTATAGCAGTTTCATGTCCTGAACGGATTTTCCCATCGGCCCAACTGTATGCATCCGTTGCTGTAGCGGGTTAACTGCCTGAGGAAAATGTCCGGCAGTTGAAACCTGATTCATCCCAGGCTTGAAACCGACAATCCCATTGAAATGGGCAGGAAAACGAATGGAGCCACCGATATCAGAACCAATGCCAGCAGCAGCCCCACCAATTGCCAGCAGGGCTCCTTCACCACCGCTTGACCCACCGGCAGTGCGAGTTAAGTCCCAAGGGTTGTTGGTTCTTCCATATAACTTATTTTCCGTTTCCTGACAAAAACATAGAGCAGGTGTGTTGGTTTTGCCTAAAATTATTGCACCAGCATTTTTAAGACGGGTAACAGCCGCTGCATCTTCCTTGGATATTAAATCCTGCCGATGCTCGAGACCGCCAGTTGTTTTCATATCTGCAACATGCAGGGATTCCTTTATGCTGATTGGAACACCATGCAATGGCCCTTTAATCTCATTTCTTTCAAGCATGGAATCCATTTCGCTGGCTTCCTCCAAAGCTTTTTCAAATCGATCTTCAACCATTGCATTAATTTCCGCATTTTCTTCGAGTATATGTTTGATAAACACTGAAACAGCTTCAGCACTAGTCACTTCCCGTTGTTGAATGGCCCTGGCTAGACCAGTCGCATCCATATCAATAATTGATCTGTCTTTCATTTGATTTCCCTCATTATTAAGTGTCTTATTTTTAAATATATCATGTTTTAACTTATATTCATAAAGAATATGATATGATAAAATTATAGGCAGTTATCGGAGGTAATATGAATGTATTTTGTTGATCAAAGTAAAATTGAGAAAACGCTTTTATATATGGAAGAAATCCTTCAGGAAGTGAAAAAACAATCATTCAGCAGTCGAATGGAAAAATTAAGTCTGGAGCGTATAATTCATGTACTGATTGAATCGATTCTTGATGTCGGTAACATGATGATTGACGGATTTATCATGCGCGACCCTGGAAGTTACGAAGACATTATTGATATTCTCATTGATGAGAAGGTATTGCCTGAAGAAGAAGAGCAAGCATACAAATCATTTATCATATTGCGCAAAATGCTCGTTAATGATTATACTGATGTCAATCATACTATCTTGCATGAAACATTAATGGATGACCAGGAGATATTGGAACAGTTCAGCAGTCACATTCGCACCTATTTAAAAAACGAACTGGGAGTAGCTAACGCTTTTTCCGGTGAATAAAGGTGATTCTGATGAGTAAACATACACCGACAAAAGAAAAGCTGTTGAATACCCTTAAAAAGAACAGTGGAGCGACGATTGATACCATTATGGAGCATTTTTCCATTTCGGAAATTGCTGTACGAAAACAGCTTCACGAACTTGTACAGCAGGGACTGGTGAGAAAAGATGCGCATAAACAGAAAATCGGTCGGCCATATTACACGTATGCATTGACTGGTAAGGGACATGAAACTTTCCCCGACCAATATAAAAATCTCCCTTTGGAACTGCTTCAGGATCTGGAAGAATTACACGGGAAGAAAGCGGTTCAGGAGTTCTTGAATAAGCATACCGATCGGGATAAAGCCCATTTAAAAGAAGCTATGGAAACAGAGGATTTCGATGAGAAAATAACTGAGCTGGCTCGTAAGCAGAATGAAAAGGGATATATGCTGGAGGTAGAGAGGACGAATGCGGGTAATTATGAAATAAGAAATTTCCATTGCCCTGTTGCCAATATCGCTACCTGCTATCCCCAGATGTGCACAAATGAGAAAAAACTGTTTGAGGAGGTCTTTCCTTATAGTGAAGTGGAGGCTCACACTTTCATAACAAAAGGGGAGCCTATGTGCAGGTGGACGATAACAAAGCCGGAAAAAGATGATTGAGTCGATGGAATCATCTTTTTTTACGTGGAGGGAAGTGTTTCAATGAAAAAATATGAAGGCTATTTAATCGACTTGGATGGAACCATGTATCGCGGGACTGAATCGATTGAGGGAGCTGCAGAGTTTGTAGATGAACTGTTCACACATGGCATCCCTTACTTATTCGTTACCAATAATTCCTCCAAAAAGCAGGAGGATGTTTCCAACAAGCTGAATTCAATGGGTATAAAATCAACACCGGAGCAGGTGGTGACTACAAGTGTTGCAACAGCAAACTATATCCGTTCCAAGAAGGAGGGAGCCCGTTGTTTTGTAATTGGAGAAGAAGGGCTGCATCATGCACTCGCAGCAAGTGGCTTGACAATTACAGAAGAATCGATTGATTTTGTGGTTATGGGAATCGATCGCCAGGTGACCTATGAAAAATTCGCGAAGGCATGTCTTGCTGTACGCGATGGGGCATCATTCATTTCCACCAATAGCGATATTGCAATCCCGACCGAGCGAGGTCTGCTCCCTGGAAACGGATCATTGACATCTGTTGTTACTGTAAGCACTGGGCAAAAACCAATATTTATCGGAAAACCGGAAGCGGTTATAATGAAGGAGGCTTTAAACATTCTAGGTTTGTCACAAGAGAATACTCTGATGGTTGGCGACAATTACAATACCGATATTAAGGCGGGGATTAATGCAGGAATGGATACATTAATGGTCTTTACCGGGGTGACATCTTTTCGTGAATTGGAGAATCTTGAAACGAAGCCAACATATGCTGTACATAGCCTAAGGGAATGGATTCCGTATATTTAATAACTCAACTTTCACAGAAGGAAATGGATAAATAATCCTTGGAAGAATTAGGATGGCGTGAGTTGCACTGCTCAAGTTGACTTTGGATTAACTATTTGCACGGAGCAGCCTGGATACACTTAGACCCCATCGTTCTTTTAGTTTTACAGCTTTTTATTCGCAGTTTATATAAGATGCGACGTAACTCAGGTTTTATTAGGAGATATGTGCATCTGCTGCCGTCCGGGATCGCTCTGGGCGGATGCTTTCCGCGGGCACGGCCTCAGCCCCGAAGAGAAAACCACTCTTCTGGTCTTCGGACACGTGCTTTTCCCGCAGGAGTCACCGCCCGCCGCTCACCCGAACTGGTGAAGCTGTATCATTATATTTTTATTACGTATGCAGTTTATTAGCAGCAATCTCAACCAGCTCTAGGAAATACACGGAGACTCCTACGGGAAGAGAGGCATAGGTGAGACACTGAAATGCGTTAGCATGAAGGGGCTCACCAGCCGCCCGTGGAAAGCGCAGTGTATTTCCCAGAGCGGTCGTCGGAGCTCCTTATCCTGCGTCGCAGTTTCTATCTACTATGCACTAATTAAAAAGCATACCATCTTGATAAATAGCCTTATTTTCATCAGGTTCGCAAGGGGATTATTAGAGACATTCGAAGTTTAACCCAGTTAACTGTTTAAGCTAATTTTCTTGGTGCGAATGTTGAGTTAATAATTGCAGAATTATATTGTTTCAAATTATTCTAAATAGGAGAATGACGTGAAAAGGGACGCACGTCATCTCCTTTTACATAAGATACGAATTAAAAATTAATCCAAACGATATTCAGATGTATCAAACAATAGCTCAACAATGCTTTCAAATAGCTTTACTTGTGATAGATGAGACCAATCTTCCTCAACCTCTGCCATTAACCACATTACTTCATCAAGAAACACATGCTCCACCGCTTTGCTCCACATTTCGATTTCCATTTCGGTAACAGTCATTGTTTCTTTATAACCCAATAGAAATACTTTCCATTCAGCAGGGGAGAATATACGGGCAGGTGCTGTTGCCATTTCATTATGGAATAAAAGTAATACAAGTGCCAAATCAAAAATTTTTGGAATCCATATAGCATTGTCGGGATCAATCAGGAAAGGCTCAGCTGTATAGATTAAATTATTGGCCTTATAATCATGCGGTGTTGCAACTGATGGTAAGGGTAGACGTTTTAATTCCTTCTGCTGGGTGACAATCCGCAATAACTTCTCTTTTAATTGAATACTATCAATGGAAGAACCTGCACCTTCCTTATGTCTTTTTATATTTTCTATACTTTCATCTACCTCTTCATTATTAAAATCAAAAACGTCGTATTCCTCCAGTTCGTATGTATTCTCGATAGGTGAATGTAGATGGATTTTCCCCAACAATTTACCGGCTTCGTAAATTTCATGCTGTTGCCCCGAATATACGGATCCATTAATATATGGGTAGACGACATAGACGTCATCCCCGATTTCCTGTGGATTGGCAGCACCCAGTTTCACGGGGGTTACTATATTAATCCCTTTTTCTTTTAAGGCTGATGTATAAGAAATAAGGCGGTTCGCTTTTGCCATCGGACTTTTGGTACGCTTTACAATATAATCATTCACCCGGAATACCGGAGAGAAAGGATAAATACTTTCGGGCTCTTCTGTTGGGTCGAAACCAAATGCCTTTAAAACTTCCATTCCACTCATATTATTCCCTCCCCCAATACTTCTAAAAATTAATTGATCACAAACAAAAACACACAGCAAGTACGCTCTTATTGCTGTGTGTTTACATGATCGTCTGATTGTATTTTCAAAGAAGTATAACTGATTGTTAATATACTGGCATGATTTTAAATATCAACTTCATCCATATCCTCTGCATCACTATGTGCCAATCTGCTGGATGCTGCAGCTGCAATCGCACCGACAATGTCGTCAAGAAAAGTATGGATCTCTCCGCTGGATTTATCATTTAATTTTTTCAGTATACCAGGCTTTTGCTTATCAATGTAACCGAAATTGGTCATCCCAATGGAACCATAAACATTAACAATGGATAATGCAATAACCTCATCCACACCGTAAAGTCCTTCATCAATTTCAATTGTTTTTTGTAATGGTTGATCAAGTTTTTTCTGTTCTGCCAGCACATCGAGTTGAATTCCTGTAAGAATGGCATTTTGCACTTCTCTTTTGGTAAGTACGCGGTCAACATTATGTCGGCATTCGTCCATGGATAAATTTTCATGGTACTTCGATTGCAGGTAATAGACCAGTTCAGCAATATCATCCAACTCTACTCCACGTTGTGTCAGTAATTTTCTTGCTTTTACTTCCAGTTCGCTTTTTTTCGTGTATTTATCCATATAATCACCTTTTCATATTATAGTTAAAATATCTTTCTTTCCTTCATACACTTTTATTAAAAGGAGAAAAAGGGGAGATTGCTTTGTCATTGGAAGAAATGCTGAATATCCATTACCGTATCCACGTGGAGGAAAAATTATTCTTTGGAACGAAAGAAGGATACAGGCAGGGTGACACTTTTTATTTTACCATTTCTGGAAGGAACAGGGAAACGATACTAATGGAACAAGCAGCCCTCTCTTATTATTTGAGCGAAAATTCCGTTGAAGGTATTGCCATGCCAATCAGGAATGCAAATGGGGAATGGTGGACTGCATTTGCAGATGATTCCTGGATGGTTTTGCATCTTCCAACAATGAATCGGCAGCACAACGAGCCGATAGGAATCCATCTGGCGAAGCTTCATCAAACAGGCTCCAAATTCAGCTATGAGCCAAAGTCGATATCGAGCTATGGCAAGTGGAAGGATCTGTGGATAGAAAAATTAACTGCATTTGAGGACGTTATCGAAAAAGAGGCCAGAAAGAAGCCTTCCGACTATTACCGGACACTGATGGATTTTCTCCCTTATTTAATCGGAACAAGCGAAAATGCCATTCAGTATCTGCAGGAAAGCGAACGCGAAAGACGCATTCTGGCTTCTGACCAAGGGACAACGACATTCATTCGCTTTGGTCAGTCTCCGGAGCAATCCATCATATGGACAGATCAGCTTGTGTATGATCATCCTGCAAGAGATATTGCAGAATATATACGCTATTCCTTTTTGAAAAATGACAGTCCAGAGAAAATAATAGGTTTCCTGAATGATTATCAGACAATCTCCCCTTTATCCGTCTTTGGATGGCGGTTGGTATACGCTAGATTACTCTTTCCTGTACATCTCTATGATTTTATTGCAGAGGGATTCACCAATCCTAATGAAAAGGAATTAAAAAGGCTAATCAGTCTGCAGGCAGATTATGAAAAGCAGCTTGGCAGTTTTTACAGAACAGTGGGTGTCGATGCTGAAAGTTGGGAGATACCTGTGTTACACTGGCTGTAATGATTGCACAAGAGGTGATTTAATGGGGAGAGAAACAATTTATATAACGAGGAAAATTCCGAAGTCTTTGCTTGCGGATTTGGAGGAAAACTTTTCGGTTAGAATGTGGGAGAAAGAGGATGAAGCTGTTCCAAGAGAAGTTTTATTGGAAGAGGCAAAAACAGCAGATGGTCTGCTTACTGTTCTCAGTGATCGGGTAGATGAAGAACTATTGTCCCAAGCAGCAAATCTGAAAATAGTGGCTAATCTTGCAGTGGGATATGACAATATAGATTTGGAGGCTGCTAAAAAGCATGGTGTAACGGTTACGAATACGCCGGATGTACTGTCAGAGACAACTGCTGACCTTGGGTTCGCCTTACTGATGGCCACCGCAAGAAGGGTCGTTGAGGCGAATGATTTCATTAAAAACAATCAATGGAAGGAATGGGCGCCATATCTGCTTGCCGGCTCCGATATACACCATAAAACCATTGGAATATTAGGAATGGGGAGAAATCGGGGAAGCTATAGCGAAACGTGCCACAGGATTCAATATGAACATTCGCTATCACAACCGTACACGTAAAGAAACGGCGGAAAAGCAACTTGGGGCGGTTTATTCCAGCTTTGACGAATTGCTGACGGAATCGGATTTTATCGTTTCTGTCGTTCCATTGACCGGAGAAACGGAAGCTATATTTGATGAATATGCTTTTAAAAAAATGAAAAAAAGCGCCATTTTTATCAATATATCCCGCGGTGGAGTTGTTGACGAAGATGCTTTGCAAAGCGCTCTTCAGACAGGGGAAATAAAAGCGGCAGGGCTTGATGTATTCCGTAATGAGCCAATTAGTGCCGAACACCCCCTCGCAAAAATGAGAAATGTGGTATGTCTTCCGCATATCGGGTCCGCAAGTGAAGATACACGAACAACGATGATTAATCTATGTTTCGATAATTTAAAAGCGGTGATAGGTGGAAATGCCGCTAAAACACCAGTGACATGAGGGCACATAAAAAGGCAGACAAATTAGATTGTCTGCCTCCTGATATATATAATCGTTCTTTAAAATACTTGTTCGATTTCTCTGACGCCAGGAACTTCAGCCATCAATGCGCGTTCGATTCCAGCTTTTAATGTAATTGTAGAACTTGGACAGTTTCCACATGCACCCATAAGACGAAGAAGAACAACACCATCTTCATCCACATCGATCAGCTCGACATCTCCACCGTCACGTAGTAAGAATGGACGTAATTTATTCAATACTTCCTGTACTTGCTCTTGCATATCCATCTACTCCTTTCCATACTCCCATTATAAATTGTATTGGCATAAAAATCTATCTGAAATTATTTTTAAGTTTTCCAGTCACTTATATTTTATCTTTATATAAAGATTTTGTAAAATAAAAGAAACTATAAACAAAAGCGAAGGCGACTGTTTAGAAACGGACGCATAAGCAAGGGACCGTAATGCAGGTGAACTTCCTGCATGAAGTGTCAATTGCTTATGACGGGAGTTTCTAGGAGCCGTAGCTAGCCGAACCAAAAGCGAAGGCGACTGTTCAGGCGTGTCGCATAATAGGAGGGGATCAGATGGAAAACAAAAAGCTGACAATCACTGTTTATGGAGCAGAACAGATCTGTGCCAGCTGTGTCGGGGCACCAGGTTCGAAGGATACCTATGAGTGGCTCCAGGCGGCAATTGGAAGGAAGTATATAGATGATCCAATAGCATATGAATATATTGATATCAATCAGCCTCCAGAAGTGGAAAAGCATAAACAATTTGTACAGCAAATTTTTGAAGAGGATTTATTTTATCCAATCGTCTTCGTGAACGATGAATTAGTGGCTGAAGGTATTCCTCGTTTAAAGACAATATATCAATCACTGGATAGACACGGCATTCAAATACAGTCATAAATGAAAGCAGGGATTAAAATGGAAATACCTTTTATCAAAATGCACGGACTTGGAAATAACTACATTTATATTGATTTGTTCCAATATGATTTAGACGAAGAAAGTTTACCACATATTGCCGAAAAGGTTTCTAATGTTAATACGGGAATTGGTTCGGATGGTATGATTTTGATACATCCAACTGAAAAAGCAGATGTCGGCATGCGGATTTTCAATAAAGATGGCTCTGAAGGAATGAGCTGTGGCAATGGCTTACGCTGCACAGCCAAATATGCCTATGAGCATGGGATCGTTACGAATGAGACATTCAGCATTTCAACGAAAGCTAATATTGTGAAGTCCGAAGTTGCTTTAAATGGCGATGAGGTGCAGCAAATAACGATTAATATGGGAGCTCCGAACCTGCGTCGCATGGATATCCCAATGATGGGAAATGATGACCCAAAAGTTGTGTCAGAGCCGTTTATCGTAAATGGTCAAAAACTGGAAGTGACAGCAGTTTCAATGGGAAATCCTCATGCTGTCTTTTTCGTGGACAATATTGCAGAAGCACCATTGTATGAACTCGGTCCTAAAATTGAAAAAGATATGCGCTTTCCGGATGGTGTGAATGTGGAATTCATTGAAGTCGTATCACCGAATGAGATTAATTTTTCTGTTTGGGAACGAGGGTCCGGTGTCACCCAGGCATGTGGAACCGGTGCATGTGCAGCCGTCGTTGCGTCTGTATTGAATGGTCATGTAAAAAGAAATGAGGATGTTGTTGTCCATTTGGCTGGAGGGGATTTAACAATCAAATGGGATGATAACGGAGATGTTTGGATGACTGGTGGAGCAGAAGTTATTGCAGAAGGAACTTTTACGTATCAAAAGCAGAAATCAAATAGTTGAATATCAGGATTTCTATTGTATACTTAGTATAGAAACAAAAAAGAGGAGGCCGTCAAATGGTCATTAATATAACGGATAATGCCAGTGTTCAAATCAAAGAGATGATGAAGGATGAATCTGACAATGCACGTTTGCGTTTTGGTATAAAAGGTGGCGGCTGTAGCGGATTGTCCTATTCATTGGGTTTTGAGTATGATGTAAATGAAGAACTGGATGTTGTTGAAGATATAAACGGAATTCCTGTTGTGTTTTTCAATCAGGACATACCTATCATAGAAGGAACGACAATTGATTTCAAACAAAATATGATGGGCGGCGGGTTCAGCATCGATAATCCGAACGCAATCGTATCCTGTGGTTGTGGATCATCTTTCCGTACAAAAGATAAAGTAGGCACCCCAGGGGACTGTTAATAGAAACCGAAGCGCTAAAATCTAAGGCGCTTCGTTTTTTGATTTTAGTGATGGGTTAAATAGAAAAACCACCCAGTAAATATTGGATGGTTTAAAGGTTATCTCGCTTAAAACATAGCCGTGGAATGCTTCGGCTGGATACGTGCTTTGGGATCGATATAGTTTTTTGCATTGTTTACTGCAGTTGGACCTTCCCCAAAACCAGTTACGATCAATTTGACTTTTCCTTCATAGGTGCAAATATCTCCTGCAGCATAAATGCCAGGTATATTTGTCTCCATTTTTGTATTTACCACGATACTGTTTTTCTCGATTTCCAGACCCCAATCTTTAATTGGGCCGAGGCTTGAGATGAATCCATAATTACAAATAATATCATCGACTTCAAGCTCCATTTTTCTTTCGCCTTTGACCTCTTCCAAAATAATCTTGTCAATCTTATCAGATGTCACTATATCAGTAGGTGCAAACGGAGTCAGTACTTCTACCGTTGAAGTCATTAATTGTTCAACACTATGCTCATGGGCCCTGAATTGATCGCGACGATGGACCAGCTTGACATTTTTTGCGACTTTCTCAAGCATAAGTGCCCAGTCTACTGCAGAATCCCCTCCGCCTAGTAGAACGACATTTTTATCTTTGTATTGATTCATGTCTTTTACATAATAATGCAAGTTATTCCCCTCAAAATGCTCACTTTCACCGATGTTTAAACGGCGTGGCTGGAAGGCACCATTCCCCGCTGTAATAATAATCGTTTTTGTGTAATGAACTTCGCCTGTATTCGATATCATTTTGAATGAATTATCTTCAAGTCTTTCCAGTTTTTCAATTGCTTGTCCGAGAACAATTTCGGGATTAAACATACTTGCTTGTTCTTCAAGTCGATCGACAAGCTCCTGTGCACGTACCTTTGGAAATCCTGCAACATCATATATATATTTTTCCGGATAAAGGGCCGTAAGCTGACCACCTGTGTGTGGAAGGCTTTCGATTATTTTTACGCTTGCCTGGCGCATGCCACCATAGAAAGCAGTAAATAATCCGGCAGGACCTGCTCCGATTATTGTAATATCATAAATTTCTTCAGACATGATGAACCCTCATTTCTATCTATTAATTTCAGCCATATATATCGTACCATAAACGCTTGAAGCATGATATAAATGCGTACTTATTTGACAGGCAGGAAGGTTTAGACATACCTGCCTGCCTAAGTGCAATGAAGGCTGTCATTGAAAAGCAGTGAATACCAAACTTTGTAAAAAATAAGAAAGTAAATTTTGACAGCAATTAACTCTTAAACATAAGCGGCCGCGTCCAGCTCCGGTTCCTAGAAACTCCTGTCATAAGCAATGGACATTCCAAGCGCGAAAACCATGCGCTTTCCAATCCCTTGCTTATGCATGCGTTTCTGAACAGTCACCTCCGCTTTTATCTCAAGATGATTGATAATTTAAAATCTAGGATAAAGGGTTGATAATTATTGTTAAAGAAGCTAGTATAATAAAGTGTATATTACAAAATGATGACAATAAGATATTTTTTCTGTAACTTTTTATTAAAAACCTTTAATAGAGTTTGGGCAGATAGTATGAAAATATTGACTTGTCAATCCACATAAGTGCAACGAAGACTGTCACCGAAAGAATTGGTGACAACCAAGTTTTCTTGGCAAGTAACTTTCTTACTTGCATAAGTGCAACTATGGCATACGCCGGTAAGGCTTGGCGCATGCCAAGTTTTCTAAAAGGATAAGTAAGTGTCGGTCAAGGCACTTGCACTTTTGTTCCGGCTTATATATTAGTGAAAAAAGTCACAAAATGTGACATCAGAGAAAACGGAGTAGTGAAATGTAATGAAAAAACCTCATATAGTAATTTTGGGCGCTGGATATGGTGGTATGATGACAGCGGCCAAATTACAGAAAAAACTTCATATAAATGAAGCAGAAATTACCATCGTTAATAAAAATGATTACCATTATCAGACGACATGGCTGCATGAAAATGCGGCTGGTACACTTCATCATGATCGGACTAAAATTAGAATCAAAGATGTGATCAACTCCAGCAAAGTCAATATTGTGCTGGATGAGGTTCTTTGCATTAAACCCGAAGAAAAAGTGGTGAAATTGGCGAATGCGGAACTGAATTATGATGTTCTCGTTATTGGATTGGGATTTGAAGCGGCAACGTTTGGGATTCCAGGACTTGATGACCATGCATTTACAATAGCTAATATCAATAATGCACGTCTAATCAGGGAGCATTTGGACTATAACTTCGCATGCTATCATAATGAAATCGATAAAAAAGCCGCACGTTTGAATATTGTAATCGGAGGTGGGGGATTCACCGGAATCGAATTTGCAGGTGAATTGGCAAACCGGATTCCCCATCTGTGTGAGGAGTATGACATAGAGAAGACACAGGTACGAATCCTTGTTGTTGAAGGTGCCCGGACTGTATTGCCAGGATTTGATGAAAGGCTTGTTGAATATGCGATGAATTCCCTGGAATCCCGCGGGGTGGAATTTATTAATAATGCAATACTGAAAGAGTGCAAGAAAGACAGCATTGTATATGAGAAGTATGGAAAGCACCATGAAATCCCAACTATGACAACAATTTGGGCAGCAGGAGTCCGTGCAAATTCTGTCGTTGAGGAATCCGGGTTTGAAACAAACCGTGGGAAAGTTGAAGTGCGATGTGATATGCGTACACCGGATTATGACGATGTTTTTGTTATTGGAGACTGTTCGATGATCATAAATAAGGAAACCGGCCGGCCATTCCCACCAACTGCGCAAATCGCAATCCAACAGGCTGAAACGGTTGCATGCAATGTGAAGGAAAAGATACGTGGTGGAGAACTAAAACCATTTATCCCAAATCTCCAAGGGACAATAGCTTCACTCGGTAACGATGATGCTATTGCCGAAGTATTCGGCCATAAAGTATTCGGGTGGAAAGCAGCAGTTATGAAAAAAATGAGTGACAACCGTTATCTCCTTAAATTAGGCGGATTAGGATTATTGCTGAAAAAAGGGAAATTTAACTTCTTTTACTGATAACCAGCACTCCAATTTGTACGTAGCTGTATCAAGTGTTAGTGGACAGTGAATCCCGATTCAAGAAGTATGGAAAAGCAACTAACTATTGTAGTCTGGGGTCAACTGTGGCAATAGCCCGATTCCGTTCAAGGCCTTAGGTCATACCCTGGTGGCACTTAGTGGGGATGGAAAAAACCCCTACTGACCGAAATTTCACTATGCGTAGATGAACGCATTGCTGTTTAAATTTTATATTTCTTCTATCTCAGGAAAAGCAAAGGCAAGCGTACAGCCTTTGCTTTTCCTTTGATTTATTATAAAATAACATTTATATGCTTACATAGATCAAACGAAGGGGGTTACTATCTTGATCCAATTAATCGTTTCCATTATGTTATATTTTGTCATATTTTTCGGGATAGCATTCATATTGAATATGCTTTTAAGAAGAACCTGGCTGATGGCATTCCTATACCCTTTTGTTGTTATCATGATAATTGATAAGATGTCAACATGGAAATATTTCACAAATACCGGTGAGGCTTTTGCGCAATTATTATCAGAAATAACTAGTTTAGCAGCTGCTGATGTGATTATTTTATCGTCAGGTTTAATCGGTGCAATCGTTTCTGGTTTCGTTATCAAATTCCTGCGTAAAAGCGGATATCAGATGTTTTAAGTATTTTTTTGAATAAAATTTTAATAGATTGGAAATGATAGCATCCAAGAGGTGTTATTCATGAAAATCAAAAATTTTATTTGGCATGTTGGAATGCTGCCGCTGATTATGGTGCTTTTTTTTCAAGCAGCAACTTCCATTTCGAATGTCACTTGGAGTGAATTGAAAACTGAGGCAGCAGTTGTCCAGTCGGATACTTCCATCAATTCAAATACAGCAGTGTTCAGACATAGCGCACTAAAAGATAAAGGCTTAAACGTTGCAAAGGCAAAACAAAAGTATATTTCAAGTGATGAGATCGAGGCTCCACAAACAATTGAAGAAGCAATCGACTTTAATCAGTATCCGGTTGCAAAGGTGGTGGCTACTGGCTATACGGCTGGGATCGAATCCACCGGAAAAACAGAGGATCACCCGGAATACGGTATTACTTTCTCCGGTGTTAAAGTAAAGCGAGACTTGTATTCTACCATTGCTGCAGATTTGGATGTCTATCCGATAGGGACAATCCTGTATATTCCGGATTATGGGTATGGTGTCGTTGCAGATAAGGGAAGTGCAATTACAGGTGATAAAATCGATTTGTATTACGATACCGTAGAAGATGTATTTTCCCACTGGGGTAAAAAAGAAGTTGATGTTTATATCGTGGAAATGGGTGACGGGGAACTAAGTGAGGACCAACTGAATCAATTGAACGAAGATGAAGCCCTGCAAGTATTCAGGCAACAAATGAATGAAAGCTAAACAGCCAGTATAAAAGTGAAAAGACTCCCAAGTGATTGGGAGTCTTATTTATTGAAATAGCGGATAAAGAATGAAAGCAATGATAATACCTGTCAGTCCACCAAAAAATACTTCAATAGGCTGATGGCCAAGCAATTCTTTCAATTCCTGACGTTTCTCATATTCCTCTTTCTTATTCCAATCCTTTGCACTATCGGTAAAGTACTGAAAGTCTATAATTAGTCGGTTCAGAACAGCAGCTTGCTCCCCAGCTTGTCTTCGTACTCCGGAGGCATCAAACATCGTAATGACACTAAATATACAAGCCAATCCAAACACACTGGAAGTTACTCCCTCCAAAATGCCGATCGCAGTTGTCAGGGCGGTTACCGCAGCAGAGTGACTGCTGGGCATACCACCTGTACTGAAAGCAAGACCAGGCTGGAACTCTTTGGTAAAAATATATTTGATAGGAATCTTAACCACCTGAGCAAATACAATTGCCGCTAATGCTGCCCACAAAGGGAAATTGGAAAACAAAGCCATATGCTAAAAACATCCTTCCTGCTGACCGAAACCTGTGATTCCACCGGTTCGCTTCTGTATTGTTGATGTTATTTTACCATATGGATGTTTTCAGGTAAATGAATGTCCTAGGCCATAGCAATTCTAAACTTTTATATTTCGCAATGTGGAAGGAATTCTCTTTGTAAGGCTTACCATGAACAGTGCAGCAATTACTGATAATACAGCATCCTTCAGAATGAAAGGAGTCATTCCGGCCCAGGCCGTCACATAAGTGATACGCAGTTCCAGCCATGTATTCATGGCAAGATACATATAGGATACTCCAATCATATAATTAACAAATAAACCAATTATAGCTACTAAAGTATAATATGGAACAGTTGGGTTTTTACGATTCTCTGTCATCCAGCCGACCACATATGCTACAAATATAAACGAAATAATAAACCCGCCAGTCGGACTGATTAACGCAAAAAATCCACCCTTTAATCCTGCGTAAACCGGTACGCCTGCTGCTCCGACAAGCAGATAAACAGCCATTGAAATGGTGCCAAGTTTCTTTCCGAGTATCATTCCTGCCAAGACAGCAAAAAATGTTTGCAGGGAAACCGGTACAGTCGCCCCTCCGATAGGGACAGACAGAAATGGAAACCAGACAGTAATATTTGCACCGATAGTCATTAAACAGACAAATAATGCTCCTAATGTAAGATCAATTGGACGTAGTTTTTTCATTTTACTCCCCCTTTTTAATATTGATCGTAACTGTAAAGGGGATTAATGTCAACTTATTTTTAAAATGAGGTGACAAACAGAAATCTTTCCTGACAAAGTCTTCGGACGAGAGCCTACATCGCAATTGTCAAACAGGAGAGTTTGACACTGTCCTATCTCTCAAAAAAAAGCTGCCCAAAATGGGCAGCTTTTTGAGAGAAGCTATTTAATCACTGCATCGAGTGCAATTTCCATCATTTCATTGAACGTTGTTTGACGTTCTTCTGCAGTAGTCTCTTCACCAGTAAGAATATGGTCTGAAACAGTCAGCACCGATAGTGCCTCACGTCCATATTTTGCTGCAAGCGTATAAAGTGCAGCTGATTCCATTTCGACTGCAAGCACTTGATAGTTGGCAAGTAGTTCATTTACTTCAGTTGCATTGTCGCGGTAAAATGCATCACTTGTAAACACATTTCCGACACGCAGCTGGAGGCCCTTTTCGACACCAGCATCATAGGCATTTTTTAAAAGGTCAAAGTTGGCAATTGGCGTATAATCAATCCCATTGAAAATTAATTGGTTCATTTTTGAATCAGTTGTTGCACCTTGGGCCAATATTACGTCACGTAACTTGACATCCTTCTGAATGGCACCGCACGTCCCGACTCTGATCAACTTTTTCACGTCATAGCTCTGAATCAGTTCATTAACATAAATGGAGATGGATGGTGCTCCCATTCCGGTTCCCTGTACGGAAACACGTTCACCTTTGTATGTACCTGTATAACCGTACATGCCGCGGATCTCGTTATAAAGTTTTGCGTCTTCCAGGAAAGTTTCAGCAATAAACTTTGCGCGGAGCGGGTCTCCTGGCAAAAGGATTTTATCAGCAATCTCTCCTTGTTTTGCACCTATATGAATACTCATTTATTTTCCTCCTTGATCATAAAAACATCCTTCGAATTAAAGTTATCATAACAGGGTGTGAAAGACAAATTTTCTCTATAGCTGACAATTTTTGAGTTAACTCTTTCATAATATCCTGTAATTGTATATAATATAACTAGGTTTATGTGAACCAAGCGACAAAATGGTTTAGATGATAAACTAATCAGAGCAAATAGATTTGGAAGGATGAGAAATAATGAAAGCACAAACATTTACGATTACAGCTGAAACTGGAGTCCATGCAAGACCTGCGACTTTACTGGTTAATAAAGCTGGCCAATATGATTCTGAAGTAGAGGTATCTTATAACGGTAAAAAAGTTAACTTGAAATCAATCATGGGTGTAATGTCACTTGGAATTCCAAAAGGTGCTGAAATAGAAGTTACTGCTGCCGGTAATGACGAAGAAGAAGCATTGAATGGTGTTAGTGAAGTAATCAAAGAACATCTGGGTGAGTAATCAAAAAAGCTAGGAGACATTGTCTGTTTCCTAGCTTTTTTGATTGGTGATCCTAAAGGGAAGCTGGGGCCCCCTTTGAATTGAATTTTGACTTTATGAAATGCGGGTCAGTACAACTTTTTATAGTGATTCTCTTCCAGGTTATTTAATTTTAGCAATGATTGCCTGTTAAATTCACTTTCATCCGTACCTAATTTTTTTCTGTAATCTTCAACTGCCTGTTGAAGGGATGCACCATAAGCAGGAACTTCACCATCAAATGGGTGAACGGCAGCTTTTTTCACGTTCATTTTTTCATGGAATGCCAATGCTTTTCGTTCGTGGAAGAAGACGCCTTCAAGCTTGCCATAGTTATGAAGATCGCCCTGCAGTGGGTGTTTCAGAACAGCCAGCACTTCAATCAGATAATTTGCCCCCCGATCCTCCCTTACTGTACCGATATATGTACCTGAATGATAATGCGCTTTGACGATATCTCCGATTGCAGCCTCGCCCATTGTGTATCACTCTCCTTAGCTACATTGTGCCAAAAATGTAACAGTTTAGCGAATATTTGACTCGAATTGTTGGATATAACAGGAATTTTGCTATAATAAGTAATGAAGGATGTGACGCATATGATGCCTTTTCTTTATTTTCCTGAAGATAAAACGGAATATATTCCGGCTGTTATCACACTGGCAATTTTTATGTTTTTAGCAGTTCTTGCAATGTACTTTATGATAAAAAAATCCAGAAAAGATGAAGAGGATTTTAAAAAGAAATACGAAGAGCAATTGGACCAAGCCGGTGATGATAAATCCAATGCCTGAGCCTAAGTCTCCTTAGTCTGTACAGATAAGGGGGCTTTTTTGTTTACTTTATAACATATTTGCAGATACTGAGTAGAAAGAAATGCTAAAGGAGCCGGTAATATGCGTTTTATTTTTCTGCTTACAATACTTATTCTAACTGCCTGTCAAGCCGACAGCCCAACGAGTCAAGAAGTGCAAATGTACAATGCCTCAGGGGATATGGTTGGAACTGCAAAATTGAATGAACAGGAAGAGGGCGTAGGGATAGAACTTAAATTGGAAGGTCTCGAGCCTGGCTTCCATGGAATTCATGTTCATGAATTTCCAAAATGTGAAGGACCAGATTTTACAACTGCCGGCAATCATTACAATCCAGAGGGAAATGAACATGGATTAATGCATCCTGAGGGGCCCCATCTCGGTGATCTGCCGAATATAGAAGCTGATGGTGGTGGTCTGGTGGAAGCGGAACTGATGCTGGCGGGCGCCACCCTGCTTGATGGGAAAAACTCGCTATTAAGTGAAGAGGGAACTTCGTTGGTTGTACATGAAGCCCAGGATGATGGGGTGAGCCAGCCAAGTGGTGAATCTGGGCCAAGAATTCTCTGTGGGGAAATAAAAAAGGACGAAGATAGTGGTGGAGGAGAAGAGTCTCCGACAGATCCGACAGATTTTAATGAGGAGCAGGACGAGTAGGGGCTGTTTTTGAAGTGAATTAGCGATTCGCCGATAAAACACCGTAATCCGCCGATAAATAATAATATAGTTGTTGAAGCACCAAATGCTCCAATAAAAGAGGTTTAATTAATATAAAACAAAAAGCCGCCACATTAAGCATGTGGCGGCTTTTAAATCAAGGCTCTTTTCGTAAGCTTTGATGTTTCTAATTATATATAATATATTATCTTACACTCGCAGCCATAACAACATTCTTTCAGAAAAAGCGTAAATTAAAGAGAACGTACTGCTTCGACAATCCGGTTTACGCCTTCTTCCAATGTTGCACGTGGACAGGCGATGTTGATGCGCATGAATTGTTCGCCTTCTTCACCATATTCAGCCCCTGTATTCAAACCGACTTTTGCCTTCTCAACCATAAACTTCTTCAATTCCTTGCTGTCCATACCAAGTTCGCTGCAGTCAACCCAAAGTAAGTATGTTCCTTCGGTTTCAACGACTTTAAGCTGCGGGGCATATTTGGCAAACATTTCCGTAACATAGTTTGCATGGTTTTCGAGTAATGCCACAAGTTCATCCAGCCACGCCTCACCATACGTATAAGCAGCTTCCAATGCCGTATTTCCCATCATATTCAGCATGTTATGGAAGCCTTGCCTGTTGAACGCAGCATCCAGTTGCTTGCGCTTGTCTTTATTGGCAGTAATAACATAGGACGCATCGAGACCAGCAAGGTTAAAAGTTTTTGACGGTGCCATGCATGTAATGGTCTGATCAGCAATTTCCTCGGAAAGCGATGCAATCGGAATATGGCGGTTTCCGGGAAATATGAGATCACTGTGAATTTCATCCGAAAAGATCATGACATCATATTTCAGACAAAGTCTTGCCATTTCCTGCAATTCTTCCTTTTTCCAGACTCTTCCTATTGGATTATGTGGAGAGCATAAGATAAAAGCTTTGACACCATTTTTTAATTTTTCTTCGAAATCATTAAAATCAATTGTATAATAATTATTTTTGTTTATAAGTGAATTCTTAACAACTATTCTGTCATGTTCTTTAATTACACTGTAAAACGGAGTATAGACAGGGGTTTGAATAAGGATTTTATCATTCGGTTCAGTGAATGCCTGTACTGCCATATGTAAGCTGGTCACTACACCAGGACTATAGGTTAACCATGATTTATCTACTGTCCATTGATTTCTTTTCTTCTGCCAGTCAATAATGGCACCAGACACATCATCATCTACCACTGTATAGCCATAAATACCATGCTGGGCGCGTCTGATCAAGGCGTCATTGACCTCTTTCGGGGCTTTGAAATCCATATCGGCAACCCACATCGGGAGAACATCCTCCGATTGGAATACTTCCTTAACCATGTCCCATTTGGCGGACCTTGTATTTCTACGGTCGTATATTTCATCAAAGATACTCATATTCAGTCAGCCTCCTAATTTTCATTATTGCTATTATAGCAAAGTGTGGCCGAGAATGCGCAAAAAAAAAGCAAAGCGCCGAAACGCCTTGCCTACAGGGGGAATACGAGAAAGTCTTACAGTTATAGTATTACCCGGTGTTAAAAATTATAAACAGCTTTTTTAAAATATTTTTTTGGCAAGTAAGAAAGATAAACTTTCTTACTTGCATAGGTGCAACTATGGCATTCGCCGAAAAGGCTTGGCGCATACCAAGTTTTCTAAGAAATGTTTTATGACTTCTTTCGTTAAAGTCGTTTTTCCAATTCTTCTTTCTGATTTTCGTAGCCAGGTTTACCAAGCAATGCGAACATATTTGTTTTGTATGCTTCCACCCCTGGCTGGTCGAATGGATTTACTCCAAGCAGGTAGCCGCTGAGCGCACAGGCTTTTTCGAAAAAGTACACCAAATAACCGAATGTATAAGCATCGAGTGCAGGCACTTCTACAATCAGATTTGGAACATCACCGTCTGTATGTGCAAGCATCGTACCTTGAAAAGCTTTGTCGTTGATCTCATGGATTGATTTTCCTGCAAGGTAGTTCAAGCCATCGGAATTATTTTCTTCCGCTTCAAGTGTCATTTCTTTTTTAGAAGAATTAACGTGCAGAACCGTTTCGAAAATATTTCTGCGGCCTTCCTGAATGTATTGACCTAATGAATGAAGGTCTGTTGTGAAATTGGCTGAGGAAGGGTAGATGCCTTTTTGGTCTTTTCCTTCACTTTCGCCAAATAACTGTTTCCACCATTCAGAAAAATATTGCAGGCTTGGCTCATAATTAATAAGGAGTTCAGTCACCTTTCCTTTGCCGTATAAAACATTTCTGACAGCAGCGTATTGATAAGCCGGGTTTTTTGCAAGTGATGGTTCAGCAAAATCGTTCATCGCATCTTTTGCACCCTGCATCATGTCATCAATGGAAATACCGCTGACAGCAATCGGCAGCAGTCCTACAGCAGTCAGTACAGAATAACGACCGCCGACATCATCCGGAATGACAAACGTTTCATAGCCAGCCTCATCTGCAGAGGTTTTCAAAGCACCTTTTGCCCTGTCTGTAGTTGCATAAATACGGCTTTTCGCTTCTTCGGCACCATATTTTTCTTCAAGATACTTTTTGAAAATACGGAAGGCAACTGCGGGTTCCGTTGTTGTTCCGCTTTTTGATATCACGTTAATGGAAAAATCTTTATCTTTTAGGACATCAAAAAGCTCGCTCATGTATGTAGAACTCAAATGATGACCAACAAAGATAATTTGCGGGGCATTGCGTTCTTCTTTGGATAGCAGGTTCTGGAAAGAATGGTTCAGCATTTCAAGTGCGGCACGTGCACCCAGATAAGAACCGCCAATCCCTATTACAAGCAGGATATCGGAATCTTTTCTGATTTTTTCAGCACTTTTCTTTATACGCGCATATTCTTCCTTGTCATAGTTTGCAGGTAAGTCAATCCAGCCAAGAAAATCACTTCCAGCTCCTGTTTTTTCGTGAAGCATATGATGTGCTGCTTCCACAAAAGGACTTAAGTTTTCAACTTCCTGTTCATTGAAAAATTTCAGGGCTTTATCATACGTAAATGATACATGTGTCATTGTTATCCTCCTTATAGCTACAGTAATAATACAATATAACTTTAAGCTATTGGGAGTGTCAAATCAAGAACAAAGCCTAGTATATTACGTTTGAATTGAAAGATACTACGCAAACAGCAGGATAAACGGGGGAGAGTGCGGATTGGGGACAGGTGACCGGGTAGCCTTTATAAAACAAAAAAGAGGCTTATGCAAGGTAAGATGTATCCTACCGAGTTTGCCTCTTTCTCATATTCCTTACTTCTTTTCTGATTGATCGATCCACTCTTGAAGTTTATCCTTCAATGTGTTGAATCCAGCCGTATCATTTTCCTGTTGGAATGTTGCTTGAGGTTTCTTGGCTCTAGCAGGTTTCTTTGGCGCTTCTTCAGTAGCACGAATGGATAGAGAAACTTTATTTCTAGCTTCATCAATGTTCATTACTTTTACTTTAACATCGTCACCTACTGATAAGTGCTCATTGATATCTTTAACATATCCATGTGTGATTTCCGAGATGTGAACCAAGCCTTGATTTTCTTCGTCTAAAGCTACGAACGCTCCGTACGGCTGAATTCCAGTTACTTTACCTTCTATTATCTGACCAGCTTCAAATTTGTTAGTCATGCTGAACAACTCCTATACCTATATTCGATTCTAATACACAATATATTATTATAGCATAGATTACCGATTCTAGCAAAAATAATAGAGGGGGTTAAGGAAGGAACCATTACCAGCGTGTAAGTGAAATGAGAATGTCATCTTTCACTAATATCTGGTTTGCGGGGGGATGAATACAATAGTTTCCTTCACGAATATACCCGAGGACCAACTTTTCCTCTTTTAACATTTCGGCTAAAACAGTTTTATACGTTTTGTTTTCAAGTGTTTCTGATAACTTTGTATGCAAAAATTGCTGTTGACCAAGAATTTGAATAATATCTTCAAATGAAGTAGCCTTTCTGTTGTTGGAAAGCTCATGAAAAAATAATGAACTCATAAAATCATTCGACCGGATAATTGTATTGGCCCCTGCACGTAATGCATTTTCGATTTGCCTTTGAGACAAAATCTCCGCTACGATCGGAATCTCTTTATTATTGCCTCGTACTGCAATGGCAGCAAGAATTGTATAATTGTCGGACTGCCGTTCATTTTTAGTTATATCTGCACTGATCAAAACACGTGACGCATGTGCTATATTTGCTTTTATCAGGGTGCTGTCCTCTGTTGCATCCCCGTGAATGAAATGGACCGGCGATTCCTGAAAGGTGAGATGGCGTAAAGTCCTGTCAATCAGCACAATGCGGGTACTCGGGTGTTTTTTCACTACAATATCAATCAATTGTCTCGTTCGTTCATTCCAACCGATAAATATATAATGGTGATTCCCTTTAAACGGGAGCCTGCCGCTTTCCAGCTCCTGTTCCCGTTTTACCGTAGCTGAAGAAAGCGATGTAATATAAAATGCAAGAAAGCCGCCACCTGTCAAAATCAGCAAAATAGCAATAATTCTACCGGTTTGTGTCAATGGAACGTAATCACCATATCCAACAGTGGCGCCTGTTACAAAAGCCCACCAAATGCCCTCGAATATAGTAGGAAATTGAACCGGTTCAACGATATGGATCAGGAAGCCAAAAAAATTCATCATGACAAAAATGGTGACCAGCAGCTTCAGAGCAGTCGGAAGCCGATAGTAGATTTGTTTCAATAATCGAATATGCATAACTTCACCTTGGAATCGTCAATTTTCAGATAGTATTTACCGGAACAGGTAAGTTATTCAGTCATATAAGGCGTATTGGGCTGCAACTCATCAGATAATGAAAAAAGTAACAGCAGAAAAACTGTTACTTTTCGGTAAAATTAGAAAGCATAAATTTTGACAGCAATTAATTCTTACACATAAACAGCCACGGCCAGCTCCAGCGCCCAGGGACTAGCGAGACTTCCTTCACCTCCGTACGATAAGTCAACATCGACTCTCTCCGTTCGTCGTGTTTCCTTTATCTCCTACGTAGGAATGTTCGACAAGTCGAACCACCCTACAGTTCGGAGCGCAGTCCGTACGTCCCTAAACGGGCACTTGCGCTTTTGTTCGAGCTATTTCAGCGTGTCTTTTAAACTGTCATAAACATCTGTCCAAAACTCAGTATGGTCACGGAAGGACTTTGTCATGAACATATACATCTCACTGGACTTTTCCTTGAAATCCTCTGCATCCTGTGGTGGAAGCTTACTGCGGGAATCATCGACGAATTCCTGTATTTTTGCTGCTCTTGGTCCCCATTTTGCAACTTCATTGCCGTCCCGATCAATAAAGATGAAAATCGGAATAGAACGGGACTTGCCATTTGTCAGGTACTGGTCCATTAATTCCAGATTCTGATCCCGCAAAAGCATACGTACCTGTATTCCTGCTGCTTCGGAAAGCTTCATTAGGATTGGGATATTAAGCATCGCATCCCCGCACCAGTCTTCCGTCAGTACAATGGCCCGAAGATTGCGCTCCCGTACTAGCTCGAAAAACGGTTCATCATTCGGTAAGATGAAGTGATCATAGATATGGAGTAAATCCTCTTTGTGCGTTTCCATCGATTCAATATAAAGATCCGGGTTCAACCCTTTTTCAAACCAGTCATTCAGATTCATTGGCCACACTCCTCGTATTTAAAAAAACTTTTACTAGAAGTGTACCCATTATTGAATAGGCAGTAAACAAAAGTGCTCTCCAGATGAATTTTTGCTATCATGTAGGATAAATCAAACGTTCTGGGAGGAAATAAGATGGCTCAACCAAATCAGGAGTTTTTACTTGAATTATTGAAAACTGCTTCTCCATCAAGTATGGAAATGGAAATTCAGAAAAAATGGATAAACTATGTGAGAGACTTTGCACATGAAGTTCGGACGGACAATGCAGGTAATGCGATTGGTGTATTGAATCCGGATGCACCATTTAAAATATTGCTTGCAGGGCACTGTGACGAGATTGCACTCGTTATCAATCGGATTGATGCTGATGGTTATTTACATTTCGATAAAATGGGTGGAATCAATCCAAAAGCTGCAGTAGGAATGCGGGTTACAATACTTGGCTATAAGGGGACTGTAACCGGTGTGATTGGTGTTAATGCTCAGCACCATGGGGGACTGAAAAACGATTTTGGACTTGAAGATCTGTTTATCGATTGTGGTTACAAATCAAAAGAGGAAGCTGCAAAACATGTACAAATAGGAGACCTTGGCGTTTATAAAACCGAACCGGAAATTCTGATGGACCGCTATGTAGCTGGACGTGGTTTAGATAACCGTACAGGGGCTTTCATTGTTGCGGAGGTACTTAAACAATTAGCTGAAAAAGATGTGAAGGTTGGCGTGTATGCTGCAAGTACTGTCAATGAAGAAACGAATATGGGCGGAGCGTATTTTGCAGCCGCAGGCATAGAACCAACCATGGCAATTGCCTGTGATGTGACATTCGCTACGGACTATCCTGGCGTCAATAAAAATAAGTATGGGGACATCAGACTTGAAGGTGGTCCTGTACTCGCAAAAGGTGCACCGATTAATGTTAAAATAAACAGATTGCTTGAACAGGCGGCGAAAAAGCTGAATATGGATGTACAATATGAACTGACTCCAAGAATGACAGGAACGGATGCAGATAAAATGCGATTGACCGGGAAGGGAGTCCCGGTATCATTAGTCTCTTTACCACTACGGTATATGCACTCTCCTGTTGAAACGGCGAGCATAAAAGATATGGAAGAGGAAATCGATCTGCTCGTAACGATGATTGCCAATATGACTGGCGAAGAAAGTCTAAATCCATTGGAAGATTAAATACGATGAAGTGAAAATAGCCGGCAAGTCCTGAATCAGGGATTTACCGGCTGATCACACTTACTAGGTATAAAACGCTATACATATTATTGTAATGGATATAATGAACCGCTTATGAATTATATCCAACTACTTATGTTCAGGTATGTATACCTGGTTTTCCAAAGAAAAGAAAACATAAAGAAACTTTGAATGTAATCTTTAGGATAATTTAATCATTTTTAAGGCGTGGATATAAGGAAAAAAGTACCTTAATGGAAATAAACTCACCTATGCCAACAATCTGTTTGAACATAAGCGAATGGGAAGAGCAAAAGAGTTTGAAAAGAACAGGGAAAAAATACTACAATATTCCTGTTTTAGAAAATTCAGAATAGTGTTGACATGAATCGACAGGCTTTCATCTATCAATCTACTATACTTGCACCAACAGCATGAGTTTGTAATATACACCGCAATGGCTCGAGACTCGACATGATTATGTTGCAGAGGGGGGTTACGGTGTTTTTCACATGTCCAAATGTCGAATAGCCAGCTGGAAAATGTAAGGCTTTACAAATCGAGAGGAGGAAACAATGTGAGACGGAAGAAAAAACGTCAAGTAAAAGCATTCAGTATTGCGGCAGCAGTATTAATGACATTCTCATTCATTGCTCCAAGTGCCGTTCTTGCGCAATCTGGCGACAAAGCGCATCACTCTTTAAATGATACTCTTAACGTAACAGAGGCAAAAGTGAGTGATCGGCTACAGACACAATTTACAGACAATGAAAAAGTGACATTCCTTGTAAAATTCCATGAAAAAGCAGATGTTGAAAAAGTGGCGAATAATGCTAAAGCAAGTGCCGATAGGGCGAACCTTTCCGCACAAAAAGCGGAACATATTCAACGATCTGCTGTCATTGCAGAGTTGAAATCCATTTCTTTAACATCCCAGCAGAATGTAATCGAATATGTGGAGGAGGAAGTGGAAAAAGGGAACGCAGAAGATCTCCAGTCTTTTCATATTGTCAATGGTTTGGCGGTAACTGCAACTAGAGAAGTAGCAGAAAAAATTGCTGCTTTTACCGAAGTTGAGAAAATCCTGCCAAATGAAACGCGCGAGGTTTCTGCAGTAACTGTTTCAGAAGAAGCGGAAACACCAAACTCGGAAATCGCTAACGTGGAATGGAATGTGGAACGCGTTGGGGCGCCTGGAGTATGGGATATGGGAATTGATGGTACAGGGACTGTTGTAGCAAGTATCGATACGGGAGCACAGTTTGATCATCCCGGACTTGCTGAACAATATCGCGGCTATGACGCAGCAACCGGTGAAGTAGATCATACGTACAGCTTTTTCGATGCTGTAAATGGGCAAACGCCTGCTTATGACGACCATGGGCACGGTACACATGTAACCGGTACAATGGTAGGAAGTGAGCCGGATGGTTCCAATCAGGTCGGTGTCGCTCCTGGAGCCAAATGGATCTCTGTTAAAGGATTAAATGCGGCTGGCAGTGGGACTGATGTAAATCTGATTGCTGGAGCAGAATGGTTACTGGCTCCAGGTGGAGATGCGACAAAGGCGCCCGATGTCGTCAATAACTCTTGGGGTGGAGGCCCTGGACTTGATGAATGGTACAGAGATGTTGTAATTGCATGGAGAGCAGCAGAAATATTCCCAGAGTTTTCTGCAGGTAATGGGACTCCTACTCCTGGATCAGTTGCTGCTCCATCAAACTATCCAGAGTCTTTTGCAACTGGAGCGACGGACATCAATGATGAACTGGCAAGCTTTTCATTAGTGGGACCCTCCCCGTATGATGAAATCAAACCGGACATTTCAGCACCTGGTGTAAATATTCGTTCTACGGTACCAGGAAGCGGTTATGAAGGTGGCTGGAATGGGACTTCCATGTCCGGTCCTGCTGTGTCTGGCGTAGTAGCTTTAATGAAACAGGCAAATGCTGGTCTGACTGTTGATAACCTGGAAGAGATTATCATGAATACAGCGACACCTTTAACAAACAGTCAATATACAGAATCCCCAAATAATGGTTTTGGATATGGCTTAGTTAATGGTTATGATGCTGTTTCCTCTTTAGTATCTGGTCTTGGTGTAATAGAGGGGCAAGTAACGAAAGAAGGGGAAGATACAGAAGCGCCAATTTTTGAACATGTGTCACCAATCGAAACGTATGAAGGAATGGATCTCGATTTATCGATCCAGGTTTCCGATAATATTAGTGTTGCTTCCGTAGAAGTTGTGTATGGGGAGGGACAATCGATTGAGGCAGGACGCGTCTCGGGAGATTACCAATCTGGTGAATATGCAGCTACTATTCCCGGTGAAGATATAACAGGTGATTCTTTCACATATCACTTTGTTATAAACGATTTCGGTAATAATGAAGTAATTACGGAAGACTATGTCGTAGCGGTTTATCCAGGAATCACTGTAGGATATTTTACAGACTTTGAGACGAACCCTGCAGGCTGGACAGTATTTGGCACAGATAATAACAGCTGGAATCACGGTATTCCAACTTCTGGTCCAGGTGAAGCATACTCAGGGGAATACGTCTATGCGACAAACACAGACGGAGCATATACGAACAATGAGGATTCAACGCTTATGATGCCCCCGATTGACTTACCTGAAGGAGAATCATATCTGCAGTTTAGTCATTGGTATAACATTGAAAGAAACTGGGATTATGGCCATGTTTACATTTCTACGGATCAGAATAGCTGGACACAGCTTCTCCGTATAACAGATGTAAATAATGAATGGGAAACGGTTGAAATCGATCTGTCTGAATATGCTGGTGATCGCGTATATATTGCGTTTAACCTGGATACGGATGGAAGTGTGCTCAGAGATGGATGGTATATTGATGATGTAGGATTGTCAGACACTTCACTGGAAATAGAAGAAGCTTCGTCAATTGGTGCAGTGGAAAACAGTACAAGTGATGTCATTAAAGAAGAAAAAGTAGACCCTGATAATATGCAGCCTAGCATGGCTGAAATTGAATCTTTATCATTAAGTGATGATGAAGGGATTCATCCGATGCTGCTTCCGTTGGGTGCGCAAGTAAGTGTGCTTGAAAGTGGACGTTCTGCAGCTACTAATCCAGCAAATGGGACCTATTCGTTTATGCATGCTGCTGGTGACTTTACGGTTGTTGCAGAAGCATATGGATTCGAGGCACAGGAGCAGTCCGTATCATTGGGTGAAGATGAAACGGTCGTTGCTGACTTTGTACTTGAAGAGCTGGAACAATCAACAATACGTGGAACAGTGACAAGCTCTAACTCTGGAAACCCGATTGAAGGAGCAACATTGCTGCTCGTTGAAGATGCGAATGTTACCCCTGTAGAAACCGATTCAGAAGGTAATTATGCATTAACTGGATACAATGGGACATATACACTGAAAGTAATGGCAAGAGACTTCCATGGTCAGGAAATTGAAATAGAACTTGACGAGGATTTCGACTTAAATATCGAACTTGACCCATTTTATACAGTCCCAGGCGGGGAAATTGGCTATGACGACGGAACAGCAGAAAATGCCCGTGCATTTTATGATGCCGGAAACGGTTGGGCCGTGAAAATGTCCTTACCGGATAATGAGGAATCTGCGATTGTAACAGATGGTGTGTTCCAATTCCATGGTACAGACTGGCCAAATCCTGGTGGAACAGAGTTCGCTGTTGAAGTATGGGATGCTGCAGGATCTGATGGAACTCCTGGGCAAAGAATTGCAGGACCTTTTGATGCGACAGCCGTAAGAAGCCTGGACGAATGGACCGTTGTCGACTTAAGAGAGCATTCCATCCAGGTTGAAGGCGATTTCTATATGGTTTATATGCAGACGGATCCGCACCCATATGCACCTGGCTTGGCTACAGATGAAAATGGGACAAATGCGGGACGCAGTTATCAGTATGTTGGCGGAGCATGGTCACAATCACCTGCATCCGAAGGTAACTACATGATCCGTGCACGTGTGGCATATGGAGTGGAAGATTCTGTAATTACCTCGCCGGCAGATGGTCTTGTAACAAATGATGCTGCAGTTACTGTGGAAGGAACAGCATCTTCAACAACAACTGTCAAATTACTGAACAATGGAACTGAAGTTGGTACTGCTGAGGTTGGTGATGAGGGTACTTTTGCTATTCCAACAGAACTAACAGAAGGGGAAAATGAATTTACCGCAGTAACCGTAGTGAATGGTGAAGATGCAACAACATCAGAAGCAGTTACCGTTACACTCGATACGGTTTCACCTGAACTTACAGTCGATAGCCCACTGGACGGGAACATGACGAATCGTGAAACCGTTACTGTTGAAGGAACTGTTTCAGATGAGCATCTTGAGTCTGTAGAGGTTAACGGCCAAGATGCATCCTTTACAGACGGCAGCTACTCGAAACGCCTGATTCTTGAAGAAGGTGAGAATGTAATTGAAGTAGTTGCTGTTGATGCGGCAGGAAACACAACAGCAGAGACAATAACAATTGCTGCAGACTACACGGCACCTGCAATCGAGAACCTGGTTCCGTCTGAAGATCAACAGCTTGAAGCAGGTCAAACAGTCGCAATAGAGTTTGATAGTGAATCAGGCCTGACTGCCACATTTGCAGTGCATATGCCATTAACCAATCTAGGAGGCAACCTTTCCAATGTAACTGATTTACCATTAACGGAAACATCTGAGGGACATTATGTCGGATATTGGACTGTACCTGGCAATATCGTGGCAGATGGTGCTGTCATCGAAGTAACAGCTGTTGACGATTTCGGTAATGAAACACGTGAACAGGCTGAAGGTAAATTGTATATTGGTGAAGAAGATAGCGGCAAAGGAAAAGGAAAAGATAAGGGCAAGGGCAGAGGTAACGGTAAGTAAAACTTATTTACCATAATCTGATAGACGGTGCAGAGGTGAAACAGCCTCTGTACTTTTTATATTATGTAAAACGACAAATCCCCTAAGGTGACCTCTTACGAACTTGTAGTGACATATGACCTTCCTGATAACTGGAAACACATTATGAAATGAAAAATCCACCCCTACCATCAGTAAGGGTGGATTTGTGTATTATTCCTCTTCTTCAACTAAGTTTCTTGCAATTGGCATTACTTCCAGTCTTTCTTCCGGAATCGGTTTGCCCGATTTCTCACTGAGACCGTAAGTGCCGTCTTCAATTCGCCCAAGCGCATCTTCAATTTCTTTTAATCGATCCTGGCGCATGAGATCCAATCCGGCATCACGCTGCTGCTCGAATTGTTCGGTACCCATATCTGCTGGGTGGTTATCGTAGTCAGCAAGTTCCTGGATGGACTCATTTGGCCCGTTCTTGCCGTTGGGTTCCATTTCCTGTTCTGTATCCTTTTTCATTTGCAATAGTTTTTCTTTAAAATATGCAAGCTTTTCTTTGCTGAGTTGATTGCTCATAATCTCATCCTTCCTTTCATTACGGAGGGGGCATTCCCATATGAAACAATTGCTGTCAGATCAGCTCTGAAAGAAGCAGTGATATGCCTAAAAGAAAGCCATAAATCGTGTTCGTTTTGCCGGTTGCAGCCATTGCAGGCATCATCTCAATCGGTTCGGTTTTGCCGCGGAAATCCCTGATGACTTCACGTGCTTTTAACGCGCTGAAGAAGGTGATTAGTGACCAAAAAGGCAAAACACCGAGAACGATTAATATGGCAGTAATTACATACGCAAAAAGCATTAAAATTGCCAGTAATGTAATTGAGCTTTCTCTGCCTATCAAAACAGCGATTGTTTTCCTGCCTCCCAACGCATCTCCATCACGGTCGCGAATATTATTGGATAGATTGATACTGCCGATGAATATCGTAACTGGAATGGAAATCCAGATCATTTCGGCAGTAACTGTACCTGTTTGGATAAAGTAAGTAATGCCGATAATTACCGTCCCCATTAAAACCCCTGAAAATAATTCTCCAAATGGGGTATAGGATATTGGAAGAGGCCCTCCTGTATATAAATAGCCGAAAGCCATACAAACTAAACCAATAACTGCAATCCACCAGCTGGAAGCCATACAGATGTAGACACCCAGAAGTATTGATATACCGTAGAAGGTAAAGGCAAGATTACGGATTTTTTTCGGGGCAATTCCATCACGAACAATGGAACCACCAATTCCAACTGACTGGTCTGTATCCAATCCGCGTACAAAATCATAATATTCATTGAACATATTGGTCGCAGCCTGTATAAGCAGCGAGGCAACTAACATGGCAAAAAAGAGCAGCCAATTAATTGTATCTTCATTAAAAGCGATCATTGTCCCGACAAAAACGGGTACAAAGGAGGCTGTAAGTGTATGTGGACGGATGAGACGCCACCAAACGTGAAATCCGCCACGTTCATTTAATGCCTGTTTAATATTATTACCTGTAGACTGCATGTGTCTGTTCCCCCTGATTTTCTTTTGAAAAGTAGATAGCTTAACGATTCGGGCATTTGCAGATGGAGCAATTCAAATTTTTTCCCAGCTTTTCCTTAAAAACGTGGGCATTCGCCCAATTGCATATGCATTGCCAATGTGACTAATAGAACATATTAATTTTAGGCAAATAAAAACATGCTGTCAATCGATTCAGAGCAGCAAGATTGCTGATTTTCACTGAAAAAGAAAGCTTTTCTTGAGAAACTGGCTAAAAGAGCATAAAATAAGATAGGATGTTTCTGACTCCAAGACATGATGGAGGTTTATTTAGATGATTGAAACGAAGGACAAACAAGTTTCAGCACTTCTATCCGAAGCGATTCAACTAGTGAAGGCAGAGGATGAATGCAAGCTTGTCAGCATAACAAAAAAAATACAAAAGACGGATCCACTTCACTTTTTTGATGCAGCGAAGCATATTGGAGGGAACCGTGCGTTTTGGACAAGCTCTACCCAACAGCTTTGGCTGGCTGGGGCTGGTGAGGCACATCAAATGACTGCAGATCATTTACGATTTGAAGCAACGGAGAAACAATGGAATTCTTTGCTGTGTGAAGCATTCGTTCATAATCCATATGAGGTTCCAGGGACTGGGCTAGTTGCCCTGGGAGGTATGTCGTTTGATCCGGAAAAGGGGACAACCAATTTATGGAATAAATTCAAACCAAGTCATTTCACCATACCTGCATTTTTATTGACTAAATATAACGAAGGCTACTATTTGACTATAAATATATATGTGAAAAAGAATGACCATGCCAATCAGCTGGCAGATGAATTGATGCAGACGGAAGAAAAACTTCTTGCCAGCAGGGAACGATCCATGGACCAACTTATCGTCACTGGGGAGAAGGAGATTGACCCGGGGAAATGGAAAGGCAGTGTCCGCAAAGCAACAGAGGAAATTGCCAGGGGAGAAATGGAAAAAATTGTACTCGCTCGGGAAATCCGATTGCAATTTAACAAGAAGGCAGATATTACAACCGTATTATCCAACCTGTTAAAAACGCAGCAGAACAGCTATATTTTCGCATATGAAATTGAGGATGACTGTTTTGTTGGAGCAACTCCTGAAAGATTGGTAAAACTGGAGGGGAAGGCACTTTTATCGACATGTCTGGCAGGTACTGCTCCTCGTGGTGATTCAGTGGAACATGATCTGGAACTGAGTAAGGAACTGATGAATGACAAGAAAAATCGTCAGGAACATGATTTTGTTGTGAAAATGATCAAGCGTGCAATCGAGGACTGCTGTACGGAAGTAACTATTCCGGATGAACCGGTAATTTATCCTTTGAAAAATTTACAGCACTTATACACACCGGTAACAGGTCATTTGAAAGATGGCTACAGTTTGTTTGATATTATTAAGCAATTGCATCCCACTCCAGCACTCGGTGGTACCCCTCGCAAGGAATCACTCGCATTCATAAGAAAACACGAATTGCTGGACCGTGGCTGGTATGGTGCTCCAATTGGATGGATGGACAGCAATCAGAACGGAGAATTTGCAGTAGCAATCCGCTCTGCGCTTGTTCAGGGGGATGAGGCTTCTCTATTTGCCGGATGTGGAGTTGTTAAAGATTCTGATCCGGAAAGCGAATATGAAGAGACAAAAATCAAGCTACTCCCTATGCTATCTGTTTTAGGAGGCAAACAATAAATGAATCACACAGAAAAACTGACAAGATATACGGCAAATTTTGTAGATGAACTAACCAAAAGCGGACTGACCGATGTTGTTATATCCCCTGGTTCACGTTCCACACCGCTTGCATTAACTTTTACAGAACACACTGCAGTAAAAGAGTGGATTATTATCGATGAACGTTCTGCAGCTTTTTTTGCATTGGGTATTGCAAAAGAAACAAACCGGTCCGTTGCACTTGTCTGTACTTCCGGAACTGCGGCAGCAAATTACTTTCCTGCTATTGTTGAAGCACATTACAGCAGGGTTCCATTAATCGTTCTCACTGCAGATCGCCCACATGAATTACGCGACATTGGTGCTCCACAAGCAATCGAACAGTTGAAACTATACGGCGATTATCCAAAATGGTTTCATGAAATGGCGTTGCCAGAAGGCACTCCGGAAATGCTGGCCTATGCACGCAATAAAGCGGCACGTGCTGTATATATGGCACTGGAAGGAAATCCTGGTCCGGTTCATTTGAATTTTCCATTCCGTGAGCCACTAAATCCGGATTTTTCCTTGCATAATCTGTGGGCTTTTCCTGCTGCGGAACAACTTACAAAGTCTGTCAACCCAATCCTTGATGGTAAAAAATGTTTAGCCGAACAGCAGATAAGGCAGCTTTTGGAGAAACTTGGCAGTGGACAAAGAGGGGTCATTGTCTGTGGGCCGCAAACAGATCCGGACTTTCCTGCTGCGGTAACAGATCTGGCCAACAAATGGGGGCTTCCGGTTTTGGCTGATCCATTATCCCAGGTACGGACCGGCAGGCATCATAAAGACCAGGTAATCGAGGGATATGATGCCTTTTTGAGGAATGAATCCATCAGAAAGCAAATGAAACCAGATTATATTATCCGTTTCGGTGCAATGCCAGTTTCAAAGGCATATCTTTTTTATGTAAAAGAACACGCGGATTCCAGACAGTATATCGTGGAAAATCACACGGGATATCGCGAGCCTACGGGCAATGTAACGGAGTTCATTTTCGCTGATCCTGTCATGCTCTGTAAAGATTTGACGGCTGCAGAAACTCCTTGCGACGTTGATACAGGCTGGCTGGGAATGTGGCAGGAGATGAATCGCATTTCCAAAAAGCATCTTTTAAATGGTATGGAGGATGCAATTACAGAAGGTGAAGTTGTCAGAGGACTATGCGAAGTCATCCCTGAAGACAGCACATTATATGTCGGAAACAGTATGGCTATCCGGGATGTGGATACGTTTTTGATGACGACGAAAAAATTTATTCCCATCCTTGCCAACCGGGGAGCAAACGGAATTGATGGCATCGTATCCAGTGGAATGGGAGCGGCAACCACAGGCAAGCCAGTAACGTTATTGCTTGGTGATTTATCATTTTTCCATGATATGAATGGGTTGCTGGCTGCAAAGCATTATAAGCTGAACATTACAATTATACTGGTGAACAATAATGGTGGAGGGATATTTTCTTTCCTGCCCCAATCTAATGATAAGAAGCATTTTGAAGCACTCTTCGGCACGCCTGCAGACCTTGAATTTGAAAAAGCGATCACCATGTACGGTGGAGAATACGCTCTTGCAGCGACCGAGCCACAACTAAAAGAACTGCTTGATAGGAGTTATCAGCATGAAGGCCTATCTGTAATAGAAGTTAAAACAGATCGAACAGAAAATGTGGAATGGCATCGCGCAAAGTGGCATGCAATTGAAAAGGAAATTTTACAGGACAGGGACTGATCATTTTGTATTTTTCCAAAGGAGATGCAACCTATTGGTATGAAATCCATGGTAAAGGCATTCCCGTAGTCATGCTGCATGGTTTTACAGGAAGTACAGCCACATGGCGGCCTTTTGTGGAAGAGTGGGTTAAAATTGGCTATCAAGTCATCACGATTGATCTTCCTGGTCATGGGAAAACAGATACGGGATCACCAAGGTCTATGGAAAATTGCTGTGCAGACCTTTATGCACTCTTTCAATCATTGGAACTGGAACCGTTTCACCTGCTCGGCTATTCGATGGGCGGGCGCACAGCACTTTCTTATGCCATGTTTTATCCGGAAACGGTGCGCTCGCTGATGTTGGAAAGCACTTCACCCGGTTTGGCCGGAGAAGAAGAACGGAAAGTGAGAAAGGAAAATGACGAAATGCTTGCCCGGAAAATCGTACGTGAGGGTGTCAGCTCCTTTGTAGATATCTGGCAGGATCTTCCGCTTTTTTCTTCTCAAAAGAGCCTGTCTGAAGAGAAACAGGAAATGATTCGCTCTGAACGGCTTTCCCAATCTGCAGAAGGTTTAGCCGAATCGTTGCTTAGTATGGGTACAGGGAGTCAGCCATCATGGTGGGATCAGCTGGGGAATTTGGAAAAACCAGTATTATTGATTGTCGGGGAGCTTGATCAAAAGTTTGTTGAGATTAACAAAAAGATGCAAAAACAGCTCAAATCAGGTAATATGATTGTATGTGAGCATGCAGGACATGCAGTTCACGTGGAAAAACCCGAATCTTTTGATAGAATAGTTACAGAGTTCATGGAGATCCATAACTGATTATGGAGACTGACTACATATTGACAATAATGGAGGGGAATTATATTGGCTGTAGAATGGAAAAAAGCTAAAAACTACGAAGAAATTATTTATGAAAAATATGATGGTGTCGCAAAAGTAACCATCAACCGTCCGGAAAAACGTAATGCATTTACACCGCTTACAGTAAAGGAACTGATTGATGCTTTCTCGGATGCACGGGATGACTCTTCAATCGGGGTAATCGTTCTTGCTGGTGAAGGAGATAAAGCATTCTGTTCGGGTGGAGACCAGTCCGTACGTGGACATGGTGGCTATGTTGGAACAGATAGTATCCCCCGCTTGAACGTATTGGATTTGCAAACGTTAATCCGCAAGATACCAAAGCCGGTTATCGCTATGGTTTCCGGATATGCAATCGGTGGCGGACACGTATTGCATGTAGTCTGTGACTTAACGATCGCGGCAGACAATGCCATTTTCGGACAGACCGGACCTAAAGTAGGCAGCTTTGATGCCGGTTATGGAGCAGGTTACCTTGCACGTATTGTCGGTCATAAACGTGCACGTGAAATCTGGTACCTGTGCCGTCAGTACAATGCGGAGGAAGCCTATGAAATGGGCTTGGTCAATAAAGTAGTACCACTGGATCAGCTTGAAGACGAAACCTTGCAATGGTGTGATGAGATCTTAGAGAAGTCACCGACAGCACTCCGCTTCCTGAAAGCATCCTTCAATGCTGATACAGATGGTCTTGCAGGTCTGCAGCAACTGGGTGGAGACGCTACATTGCTTTATTACACTTCAGATGAGGCAAAAGAAGGCCGCGACGCCTTCAAAGAGAAAAGAAAACCGAACTTCAAACAGTTTCCGCGTTTTCCGTGATCTCCAAGATTGTTCAAGATACGAAAAACCTTTGCTTAAACTTGGCAAAGGTTTTTCGTTTAGCAAGTAAGAAAGTATGAACTTTCTTATTTGCATAAGTGCAACTAAGGCATTCGCCGAAAAGGCTTGGCGCATGCCAAGTTTTCTAATTAGGTCAGCATAGAATGAAATGTGAGATAATAAACGTCAACCCCGACAATTATCCATTAAAGAGAAAGGAAATCATCATGGCAGAAATTATTCCACATTGGTTAACGAAACAGGCAGATTTGGCTCCAGAAGCAATTGCTATTGAGCTCGATGACGGATCGGAAATCTCATTTAAGGAATTAAAAGAAAGAAGTCAGCGTTTTGCCAAAAAGCTTGCACGGCTGGAAGTCAGGGAAGGCAGTCATATTGGGATTCTGTCGACGAACGACATTCGAATGATTGTGGCCATTCATGCGTTGAGTTATCTTGGTGCAGTGGGTGTGCTTTTAAACACACGTCTTACCGATGAAGAGATTAATTACCAGGTAAGGGACGCAGAAGTATCCATCCTATTGACAGCGGACGGGCTGAAGCGAGACACCACTGCGATCGAAGTGAACGAAATTCAATCTTTCTCCGAAGTTGAAACACTGACAGAAAAGGACCTCCCCTTAAAATCAGAGCTTCACTTAGATGATACCTTTACGATAATCTATACGTCAGGTACCACAGGCTTTCCAAAAGGTGTCATCCATACATATGGCAATCATTGGTGGAGTGCAATTGGTTCAGCATTGAATCTCGGACTGAATAAGGAAGATAAATGGCTGATTCCATTGCCGATTTTTCATGTGAGTGGCTTATCGACAACGATAAAAAGTGTTATTTATGGAATGCCGCTATATCTTCTGGAAAAATTTGATGTTGAAGACGTCCATCAGGCAATTATGGAAAAAGGCGTAACGATTATATCTGTTGTTACTTTAATGGTCCAGCGTCTGATCGACCAACTCGGAGAAGACAGGTACCCAGACACATTGCGTTGCATGCTGCTTGGCGGAGGACCAGCTCCAAAGCCTATGCTGGAACTGGCGAAGGTTAAAAATATCCCTGTTTTTCAATCGTATGGCATGACAGAAACAGCTTCACAAATAGTCACCCTAAGTCCTAAGGATGCTCTTGAAAAACTCGGTTCGGCCGGAAAACCGCTATTCCCTGCCCAGCTGAGAATTTCAGGAAAAGCTAGTGGTCATGTAGGCGAAATACAAGTTAAGGGTCCAATGGTAACGAGAGGTTATTTCAAAAATAATGAAGCGAATGAGAAAGCAATGGATAACGGATGGCTTTCGACAGGAGATTTGGGCTACCTTGATGAGGAAGGATACTTATATGTGGTCGATCGCCGTAATGATTTGATTATTTCCGGCGGGGAGAACATATACCCATCGGAAATTGAAAGTGTCTTGAGCGGTATGGAGCAAATTCGTGAAGTTGGTGTGGCAGGCAAGCCGCATGACATTTGGGGGCAGGTACCTGTTGCTTTTGTTGTGAAAAGACAGGAAGTCTCACGCGAGGAAATTATCAGCTATGCAGCTGAACGCCTGGCAAAATATAAACTACCGAAAGAGATTCACTTTGTGAAGGAGCTTCCGCGTAACGCTTCAAATAAATTGATGCGCAATAAACTAATCACCTAATTTCATGGTTTCGAAAAGGCTCCCTTAAGGTATATATAGGTATAATCTTGAAGGGAGCTTGTATATATGAACAATTTTATGGACCAGTACTTCTCAGTCAGTTTTATGCAAGGACTGCAAAATTTCGTTATTGCCCTGCTAGTTTTATTAGTAGGCTGGCTGATCGCCAAAGCAATAGGCAGTGCAGTGGAGAAGGCATTGAAAAAAACGGATTGGGACGACAAATTAATCAACAGATTCCGTACAAGTGATAAACCGGTAAATTCAGCCAGAATCATCGGAAAAGTGGTTTATTACATACTTCTTTTAGTTGTATTCATCCTGTTCTTTAATGTACTCAACCTGAATATGATTGCAAATCCACTATCTGATCTTATTTCAACGTTCTTAAGATTCATTCCGGCAGTTTTAGGAGCAGCACTAATTCTTCTGTTGGCATGGATTGTAGCGAGCATTGCCCAATGGTTGATTGTTGAAGGAAGCAGAAAAATTAATCTGCAAAATTTATTCTTCAAGATGAAAGTTGCAAAAACCGAAGAAGAAATACAAAGGTATACACATACATTAGGTAGGATAGTTTTTTATTTGATTCTATTATTGTTTATCCCGGGAGTTCTCGATGCACTGAATATCAAAGGGGTAGCAGAACCGTTCAGTGGCTTACTGGCAACTATTCTTGGATTTATTCCGAAACTGATTGCTGCTGCCATTATTTTTGCAGTAGGTTGGTTTGTAGCTAAAATTGTAAAAAATATCGTAACAAATCTTCTCCAGGCAGCTGGCTCCGAAAAATTGATCGCTCGTTTAAAGCTTTCCAAATTATTTGAAGGAACAAGCTTTGCTGCATTTGTCGGTAATATAGTCTTCATTTTGATTTTGATTCCCATCACGATTGCAGCGCTTGAGCAGCTGGAACTAAGAGGAATTACAGATCCTGCCATCGACATGCTAAACACCGTAATGAACATGATTCCAAACATTCTTGTTGCAATCGCACTTGTACTGATAGGTGTATGGCTAGGTAAACTGATTGGTGGGTTCATTGAAGATTATCTGCAGAGGCTAGGGTTTGACCGTCTTTCGGCCAAATTCAATGTCAGCAGTACACAGGCTGCAGCCAACAGGATGACACCTTCTGCCATCGCTGGCTATATCGTCCAGATTCTGATTGTCTTTTTCCTGACTGTACAGGCACTGAATCTTGTGCAACTGGACTTCCTTGTAGGAATCGCAACTGCAATCACAGCTTATATTCCACATGTACTGGCTGCCGTACTGATTCTTGGAGCAGCAATACTGCTGGGGAACATTGTCCAAAAGCTATTGAAAAATATTCTTGATGGTCCTGCCTCAAATGCACTTGCAGGCTTTGCGAAATATGCAATCCTTGTGATCGCGGCATTTATGGCTTTAACCCAGCTTGGAATTGCACCATCAATTGTTAATGCTGCATTTATCCTGATTCTTGGAGGCCTTGCCCTTGCATTCGGTCTTGCGTTCGGGCTTGGAGGAAAAGATTTCGCCAGCAAATACTTGCGAAAGTTTGACAATACAATTGATGAAACATCATTTAAACAACAAGAAGCAAAAAATACGGATTTATCCGATTTAATGGAAGATAGTGAGGTAAATCCAACGAAACATACGGAGCAATCCATTGATGATATTGATCCATTAAATAACATTGACGACACGGACCCATTACAGGACAATGATCCGGAGAAACCGTAAATAAAGTATCTTGAGAGCATCTGCCAAAACGAAGGCAGATGCTCTTTTTGGTTATTTTCCTGTAAATAAGCCAAATTAAAGGGAGGAGGTGCTTAGATTGGAAAAGGAAAAGTATTACGTAAATATCGGTACCGGGGAGATTTCTCAGATGGAATATCAAAATAATGATGAGTTTGTCATCTATGCAAGTATGGAAGATATAGCATTACTGAGATCAAAAATGGAAAATATGCATGGTGCAAGTTTTGACTCCTTTATTCGTGCCCATATCCCAATCGTTCCATACCATAATGATACAGCCAATGACGAGTATGACGATAACCTGACAGAAGCATATAGGATGGTGTATGAGCTTGGAGATAATCAAACAAAAGCTCATATAAAATCAATGGGAATTTTGTCGGACAATCATATGTAGAAAAATTATAGAATATAATTGGAAAAAAGTGTTTGATAGTTGTTTAACCTCTTGGGATTTAAGGAATAGAAAACATACAGAACACTTTAAATTAACAACCGGGGGGTTTAACATGACTAAGCAAGCCAAAAAAGGCTTAAAATGGATAATTACAAGTGGAATCGTCGCTATGTTTGTTCTTATAGGCACTGTGATAGATAGAGAACTGGTGCTTGCAAAAGATCACCAGCAAATTGAACTTTCAACTATAAAGGAAAATAAAGAAGTAATTGCAGATAATGCAGAATTACAGCACGACGATGTGATTCATTTAANTGCGATTCATCTGTCAAGCTGGTTAGGAAAAGAAGTAGAACTTCCAGTGGATGAAGAAGTTTACCTAGCAGAGTTGAACAAACGAATTGAAGAAGAAAAACAAAATCAGTAAAATGTTTTTTTTAAAATGTGGATTGGGGAAATCAGGTTTTGTTACCTTTGTTTCTCCAATCCATATTAAAGGAGGAACAACCAATGCTTAAAGTAGCAGTTATTGGTCTTGGAGACATTTCTAAAATTCATCTACCTATCATCCAGGAAAGTCAACATGCAGAATTAGTAGCAGTATGCGATATAGACAAATCATTTAAAGATTCTTTTTCAGGAGTAAATTTTTATACAGACTATAATGAAATGCTAGATCAGGAATCGTTGGATTGTGTCCATATTTGTTTGCCGCACCATCTCCATTATCCTGCTACAAAAGCTTGTGTCGAAAAAGGTGTACATGTTCTTCAGGAAAAACCATTAGCCAGAAATGCAGAAGAAGGTATGTCTATAGTTGATTTAGAAGAACAATACAAAGATGTTAAAATCTGTGTTAGCTTTCAAAACAGGTTAAATGAAACTTTTGTGAAACTAAAAGAACTAGTCGATAGTGGAGAATACGGGGAAGTAACAGGACTAAAAGGATTAGTGACATGGTTCAGACCAAAATCCTATTATGATGAAAAGCCATGGAGGGGTCGGATGCGTGAAGCAGGTGGTGGCGTTATGATTAATCAAGCCATTCATACATTGGATCAGATGCAGTTAATAGGTGGAAAAATAGATACGATTCGAGGATCGATTGACAATCTATTTGATTATGGGTATGAGGTAGAAGATACAGCAACAGCAAACATTCAGTTTGAAAATGGTGCAACAGGTTTGTTCTTTTCAACCGTAACCAATGCCACTAACTCTTCTGTGGAATTTCAAGTTATTCTTGAAAAAGGAAAATTGACTATAAAAGATAGTGTCCTCACAAAAACGAATGAAGCAGGCAAAAAAGAAGAAATTATCGAGGACGAAAAACTCCCTGGCAGTAAATTCTACTATGGTGCAAGTCATTCTAAATTAATCAATCACTTCTATTCATGTATCGAAAATGATTCACAGGATTATATTCATGCGAAAGATGCCCAAATATCCATGGAAATGATTAGTGCTATTCGTAGGTCTTCTGAAATAAAACAAACGATTAATATGGAGGTATACAAATGACTAACGGCAAAATCGGTGTGCAAATGATGATGTTGAAGCAAAAAGTAGAAGAGCTTGGTGCATATGAAACCATGAAAAAACTGCACGACCTAGGTTTTGGAGCAGTTGAGGTTTCTCAAATTCCAATGACAGAAGAAAATGTAGCGGAGTTAAAAAGAGCCAGTGAAGCGTTTGATATTAAAATTGCAGCATTATCAGCTGGTTTAGAACAGATGTTTCCAGGTGCGCCTGGTGAAACCCTGACAAATGATTTCGATAAAATAGTTAAGGATTGTAAAACATTAAACTGTAATTTCATTCGTATTGGTATGTTACCTCTAAACATAATGGGTGACAAAGATCAGATAATGGCGTTTATTGAAAGAGCAGAAGTGATGGCAGAGCGTTTAGCAGAGCATGGAATTGAATTATACTATCATACCCATCACATTGAATTTCAAAAATATGATGGAGAATATCTACTGGATCTAATGAAAAATAACACGAAAAAATTAGGTTTCGAATTGGATGTACACTGGATTCAAAGAGCTGGTGTCAACCCAGTAGAATTTGTGAAAGAATATAAAGGCCGGATCTCACTACTTCATTTAAAAGATTACCGAATTGGTCAATTGGATGTAAATGAAGATGATTTAAAAGACATGGCGAAATTCTTCGCTAAATTCACAAATCTTATTGAATTTGCCGAGGTTGGTGAAGGTAACTTAGATATACCGGCTATCATGGAAGCGGGTCTTGAAAGTGGGGCACAATATTTCCTTATCGAACAAGATGATACGTATGGAATCGATCCATTTGAATGCCTGGAAACATCCGCCAGAAACTTAAGAGAACTAGGTTACGCAGACTGGTTTTAATGGAAAACGAAATATTAAGGAATAGGAACTAGTATCGAAGCTAGTTTCTATTTCCATTATTTTAAAAAAGGAGCGAATGAATTTGGGTAATAAAGATGGTATGAATTATGCACCTAAGGGAAAACCGAACCCGGTTGTTAAAGAGGGAGAATTTCAAATTGCTGCAGCGGCATTAGACCATGGACATATTTACGGGATGATTAATGGTTTGGTTGAGGCTGGAGCCACTTTAAAGTGGGTATTTGATCCAGATGTCAAGAAAGTAGAAGCGTTTGTTGAGAAATTTCCTGCAGTGCAAGTCGCAGAATCATTGGAACAGATATTAGGTGATGATGAGATAAGGCTCGTAGCGGCTGCAGCTATCCCTTCTGAGCGTAGTTCTTTAGGAAATAAAGTGATGCAAGCTGGCAAGGATTATTTTACAGATAAAACACCATTTACAACACTAGCGCAACTCGAAGAAACGAAAAAAGTAGTGGAACAAACTGGGCAGAAATATATGGTTTATTTCAGCGAACGACTGCATGTAGAAGGGGCTGTTTTTGCTGGGCAGCTTATTAAAGATGGGGTCATTGGGGATGTTATCCAAGTTACTGGATTTGGTCCGCATCGGTTGAATGCACCGAGTCGTCCTGATTGGTTCTTTAAGAAAGAACAATATGGTGGGATTCTTTGTGATATAGGCAGTCACCAAATTGAACAATTCTTATATTATACAGGAAATAAAAACGCAAAAGTTTTACACAGTAAAGTGGGAAATTACAATAATCCAGAATATCCAGAGCTAGAGGATTATGGTGACGCGACATTAGTCGGAGAGAATGGTGCAACATTTTATTTTAAAGTCGATTGGTTTACTCCAGATGGACTAAGTACATGGGGAGATGGCAGAACGTTCATTACAGGAACGGAAGGCACCATCGAGATTCGGAAGTATGTTGATGTCGCTCGTGAGGAATCAGGAGACCATCTTTATTTGGTAAATAAAGAGGGAGAAAAACATTATGAGTTATCTGGAAAAGTTGGCTTCCCGTTCTTTGGTGAGTTAATCAAAGATTGTCTAAATCGTACGGAAAAAGCTATGACACAAGAACATGCTTTCAAAGCAGCGGAATTATGTTTGAAAACACAGGAAGAAGCAATTGTCGTAACGAAATAACATGTATAAAAAACGGCCCAAAAATCATTGACTTGAATTTTTGGGTCGTTTTTTCTGTTGGAAGGATTTTGACGTGGTGTCAATAGATCTTGATTGGTTGTAATAGAATAGAAGCCCTTTACGAAGCAGGGAGTTTTACTACTATTATATTCCTACCTTTTCGCTAACTGCAGATGAATTACTATCTATGGTGAGCCTGATTTCTGGTACTTGAAAGAATCGCTGTATTGCAAGCGCACAGGCACCTAGCAGACATGCTTGATGGACAAGGTCAGAAAGCACGATTTCCCGGTATTGACTAACGGATGACGTAAGATTTTTTTCGATTTCCTCTATCACATTTGGATACATTTTCAGTAATTCACTATTTAAGACGATGGTGTCTGGGTTGTATAAATTAATGATATTATTTAATCCTATGGAAATATACTTGATGAACCCATCCATTAATTCAAGTGCAGCGGTGTCCTTTTTTTCTATAAGTTCCTTAACATCCCTATGTGTAAGTTGGCTATTATACATGTTATTTAGCTGTTCAAAAAAGCTAGGCTCGGAAGCATACCTTTCCCAGCAGCCATGATTGCCACATTTACAAGGTATACCATTTGGTGTGATGATCATATGCCCCATTTCCCCAGCATAACCATGGTATCCTCTATGGAGCTTGCCGTCGATGAAGATACCTGTACCAATGCCAGAGGTCAGTATAACGGTAAGTAAGTTATCGCTATCACTGTATTTATATACCCTTTCAGCATTGGATGATAGATTAGCATTATTATCCACGTATATATCTATATCGTTGATGTTATTTTCCAAATCCGCTTTTAAGTTTTTTTCATGCCACTGATATTTCGGCACAAATAAAAGGCTCTGATCTTTATTAACTGTTCCATGAACCCCCACGACAACACCAACTAATCCATAAATACTGTGGGAAAATTTATTTTTATAGTTTTTTATTTCTGTTATTAATAACTGGACGATATCATCATAATCCTCCGTTTTGGGTGTGATTGCACTGCTAAGAACCGTTTTTCCTTGCAGATTGCATACCGTAAATCGAATTTCATGGTAATCAAGGTCAACTCCCAGGACATATCCTGCAGTGCCGTTAATAGAAAGCATAATCGGTCTTCTTCCAATTGCATTGTGTTCCTGTAAAGTCTCACTGATAATCTCTTCTTCTAATAAGTCAGCAACTTGGACAGAAATGGTTGCTTTATTTAACCCGGTAATTTTTGATAATTTAGCTCTTGAGACCATGCCATGCTCGATAATATTCTTTAAAATGACACTCCGATTGATTTTTTTGATATAAGCACTTGCAACTGCAACCATCACCAGTATCCCCCTCGAGTAAATCTATTTTATTTGATCTATATTTTAATGAATTGATCGATTTCTGCAAGCCAAACTATAAAGCGCTTACAATCATTATATCAGAAAAATGGAATTTTAGTAGATTTATATGAATCAAGGCTCTATTAACCGTTTACCACAGAAAAATGTATAAACTGTATAGAAGTAACACGATATGTACAAAGTGTAGGTAGAGAAAGTGTCTGGGCCTTGTGTACCAAAAAATCCTTTTATTCTAGCAACCAATTAAACTTTTCAATTTAATATAAATTTTAAAAAAGTGGTTGACTTATGAAACGCTTACATATATTATTTACTTATAGATAATTTGTTTCGTTAACAAATTATCTCTATGTTGACTGAAAGTGTTTTAGTATACAAGAGAGGAAAGAAGATTGTTAATTTATAATCCGAACATCTAAGATATGGAGTAAAAGGAGCAATAGTATCAAGGTTTCCACCTGCCTTTTTCGGAATCTTGCGATATCAAAACTCTCCCCATTTACAAACAAGGTGGAAAATATATTTCATCTGAAAAACAGATTATGGTCAGCAATATTATAGAGCAAGATTATTTGCTTTTAATAATATAGCCGCTATAAATAGTTTTCATTTTAGGCTTAATAATTGGATTATATAAGAATTGAATTTTAGAAGTTAATTGTAAGGGCTTTCTATATGCTTCATTCATTTAAAAGAGGAGGAAATAGTATGACTACAGCAGTGGAAAATGACAAAAAGTATAATAGAGCGAAATTATGGCAAATCGGGTTATTTGCATTAAATAATGCAGCAACCAATCTTTATATGTTTATTCTATTATTCGTATCCTATTATGCAGCAGGGGTGGCAGGGCTGACCGTTGCGATTGTAAGTAGTATATTAATGTTCATGCGGATATTTGATGGGATTACAGATCCAATTGTAGGTTTCATTATTGATAAGACAGAATCAAAATTTGGTAAGTTCAGACCGATGATGATATTGGGTAATAGTCTCTTAGCGACTTCCATTATTTTAATGTATAGCATTACACATAATCTTCCAGCACAATATCAATTGATTTTCTTTATTTTAACTTATGCTCTTTATGTTATCGGTTACACTTTACAAACAGCTGTTACGAAAGCTGCCCAAACAGTTTTAACAAACGATCCAAAACAAAGACCACTATTTGCTGTTTTTGATGGGATTTATGTTACGGTTATCTTTACATTAGGTCAAGTTTATGTTGCCTCCTATCTAATGGGGAAATATGGCGATTTTACCATAGGATTGTTTACAGAGTTGAATACGTTAGCTATTATCGTAGCAGCAACTTGTACCATCTTAGCTGTTATCGGTATTTCTGGAAAAGACCGTAAAGAATTCTATGGTTTAGCCGATTTAAATGTAAATACAAGATTCCGTGATTACTGGCCCATTTTGAAAGGTAATAAACCTTTACAATTACTTGTTACTGCAGTTACTGTAGATAAATTAGCTTTTAGCTTATTAAGACAGTCGGTTGTTATTGTTATGGTATTTGGTATTCTAATGGGAAACTATGCACTTAGCGGTACGATCTCTCTAATTACCACGGTACCGACATTATTAATTGTATTTGCTGCAGTAGCAGTTGCCAGAAAAAAAGGAATGAGAAAATCATTTATCATAGCAACATGGATAGCATTTCTATCTTTAGCAGGTTTATTTGCACTATTCTTAATCGTAGATCCTTCAACAATGTCAAGTGGAGTAAGTGTTGGATTAGTAGCATTTGTCATTCTTTACACGTTAGCGATAGGATTTGGACAGATTCCTTCTACATTGGTAAACCCAATGATTGCAGACGTTTCTGACTATGAAACATATAAATCAGGTCGCTACGTACCAGGAATGTTAGGAACATTGTTCTCCTTTGTTGATAAATTAATTACGTCCTTAGCACCAGCTATCATTGGATTGGGTGTTGCATTGATTGGATTTAATAATGCGTTTCCTACAGTTAATGATCCATTAACTACACCATTATTCTGGATGACATTAGCCTTGGCGTTTGGATTGCCAGCATTGATGTTGATTATCTCGATAACCTGTATGAAATTCTATAAACTAGATGATAAGAGAATGGAAGAAATTCAAACAGAGTTAGCAAGATTAAAAGAAGAGGGTAAGATTGAAGATAGTGAAATAGAGGCAATCTAAATCGCATAAACTGTAATCACTTTAATGTAAGTGGTTGCAGTTTATTTTTTTGCTTCAGAAAGTAAAGCTAGTAGTGAATATAAGGTAGCTCAGGGGCGTTTTCCTTGTCCGGTCGGTGGATTAATTGTTTAATTCAATTAGTTATTCAGGGGAAATTGGTTTTTAATTGATTTTCAAAATAACTATAAAGGTTAGGTCTAAATAGCTACTAGTTAGATGTGCAGTACTCCACCTTTTACCTTGCAAGTTTTGTAATAGGGTCAGGTACCGCTTTTTGCCTTAATCGGTTAATGGGTTAGTCGAATTCTGCCAGGTCTAATGATTGTAATATAAAGGAAAAGAAGGAAGTGTTACCTGTCCTGTCAGCGTGGGAATGAAAGTCTAAATACGATGGAAAATCTGTGGAAAGGAAGTTCATCAAGGCGATGAAGGTCAAAGTGAAAAGGAAAAACAGTAGGAAAGAAGTTCATCAAGGCGATGAAGGTCAAAGTGAAAAGGAAAAACAGTAGGAAAGAAGTTCATCAAGGCGATGAAGGTCAAAGTGAAAAGGAAAAACAGTAGGAAAGAAGTTCATCAAGGCGATGAAGGTCAAAGTGAAAAGGAAAAACAGTAGGAAAGAAGTTCATCAAGGCGATGAAGGTCAAAGTGAAAAGGAAAAACAGTAGGAAAGAAGTTCATCAAGGCGATGAAGGTCAAAGTGAAAAGGAAAAACAGTAGGAAAGAAGTTCATCAAGGCGATGAAGGTCAAAGTGAAAAGGAAAAACAGTAGGAAAGAAGTTCATCAAGGCGATGAAGGTCAAAGTGAAAAGGAAAAACAGTAGGAAAGAAGTTCATCAAGGCGATGAAGGTCAAAGTGAAAAGGAAAAACAGTAGGAAAGAAGTTCATCAAGGCGATGAAGGTCAAAGTGAAAAGGAAAAACAGTAGGAAAGAAGTTCATCAAGGCGATGAAGGTCAAAGTGAAAAGGAAAAACAGTAGGAAAGAAGTTCATCAAGGCGATGAAGGTCAAAGTGAAAAGGAAAAACAGTAGGAAAGAAGTTCATCAAGGCGATGAAGGTCAAAGTGAAAAGGAAAAACAGTAGAAAAGAAGTTCATCGTGGTGATGAAGTTCAAAGTGAAAAGGAAAAACAGTAGAAAAGAAGTTCATCGTGGTGATGAAGATCAAAGAGAGAAGGAAAAACAGTAGAAAAGAAGTTCATCGTGGTGATGAAGATCAAAGAGAGAAGGAAAAACAGTAGAAATAATCTTCATCAAGGCGAAGAAAATCAAAAAGCAAAGGAAATGCTCTGGAAATGATGTTAATCTAGACGATGAAGGTTAAAGTGCAATTGAAAATCTGGAAAAGAACCTTCAACGCAAAANCCCGGTATCATTAGTCTCTTTACCACTACGGTATATGCACTCTCCTGTTGAAACGGCGAGCATAAAAGATATGGAAGAGGAAATCGATCTGCTCGTAACGATGATTGCCAATATGACTGGCGAAGAAAGTCTAAATCCATTGGAAGATTAAATACGATGAAGTGAAAATAGCCGGCAAGTCCTGAATCAGGGATTTACCGGCTGATCACACTTACTAGGTATAAAACGCTATACATATTATTGTAATGGATATAATGAACCGCTTATGAATTATATCCAACTACTTATGTTCAGGTATGTATACCTGGTTTTCCAAAGAAAAGAAAACATAAAGAAACTTTGAATGTAATCTTTAGGATAATTTAATCATTTTTAAGGCGTGGATATAAGGAAAAAAGTACCTTAATGGAAATAAACTCACCTATGCCAACAATCTGTTTGAACATAAGCGAATGGGAAGAGCAAAAGAGTTTGAAAAGAACAGGGAAAAAATACTACAATATTCCTGTTTTAGAAAATTCAGAATAGTGTTGACATGAATCGACAGGCTTTCATCTATCAATCTACTATACTTGCACCAACAGCATGAGTTTGTAATATACACCGCAATGGCTCGAGACTCGACATGATTATGTTGCAGAGGGGGGTTACGGTGTTTTTCACATGTCCAAATGTCGAATAGCCAGCTGGAAAATGTAAGGCTTTACAAATCGAGAGGAGGAAACAATGTGAGACGGAAGAAAAAACGTCAAGTAAAAGCATTCAGTATTGCGGCAGCAGTATTAATGACATTCTCATTCATTGCTCCAAGTGCCGTTCTTGCGCAATCTGGCGACAAAGCGCATCACTCTTTAAATGATACTCTTAACGTAACAGAGGCAAAAGTGAGTGATCGGCTACAGACACAATTTACAGACAATGAAAAAGTGACATTCCTTGTAAAATTCCATGAAAAAGCAGATGTTGAAAAAGTGGCGAATAATGCTAAAGCAAGTGCCGATAGGGCGAACCTTTCCGCACAAAAAGCGGAACATATTCAACGATCTGCTGTCATTGCAGAGTTGAAATCCATTTCTTTAACATCCCAGCAGAATGTAATCGAATATGTGGAGGAGGAAGTGGAAAAAGGGAACGCAGAAGATCTCCAGTCTTTTCATATTGTCAATGGTTTGGCGGTAACTGCAACTAGAGAAGTAGCAGAAAAAATTGCTGCTTTTACCGAAGTTGAGAAAATCCTGCCAAATGAAACGCGCGAGGTTTCTGCAGTAACTGTTTCAGAAGAAGCGGAAACACCAAACTCGGAAATCGCTAACGTGGAATGGAATGTGGAACGCGTTGGGGCGCCTGGAGTATGGGATATGGGAATTGATGGTACAGGGACTGTTGTAGCAAGTATCGATACGGGAGCACAGTTTGATCATCCCGGACTTGCTGAACAATATCGCGGCTATGACGCAGCAACCGGTGAAGTAGATCATACGTACAGCTTTTTCGATGCTGTAAATGGGCAAACGCCTGCTTATGACGACCATGGGCACGGTACACATGTAACCGGTACAATGGTAGGAAGTGAGCCGGATGGTTCCAATCAGGTCGGTGTCGCTCCTGGAGCCAAATGGATCTCTGTTAAAGGATTAAATGCGGCTGGCAGTGGGACTGATGTAAATCTGATTGCTGGAGCAGAATGGTTACTGGCTCCAGGTGGAGATGCGACAAAGGCGCCCGATGTCGTCAATAACTCTTGGGGTGGAGGCCCTGGACTTGATGAATGGTACAGAGATGTTGTAATTGCATGGAGAGCAGCAGAAATATTCCCAGAGTTTTCTGCAGGTAATGGGACTCCTACTCCTGGATCAGTTGCTGCTCCATCAAACTATCCAGAGTCTTTTGCAACTGGAGCGACGGACATCAATGATGAACTGGCAAGCTTTTCATTAGTGGGACCCTCCCCGTATGATGAAATCAAACCGGACATTTCAGCACCTGGTGTAAATATTCGTTCTACGGTACCAGGAAGCGGTTATGAAGGTGGCTGGAATGGGACTTCCATGTCCGGTCCTGCTGTGTCTGGCGTAGTAGCTTTAATGAAACAGGCAAATGCTGGTCTGACTGTTGATAACCTGGAAGAGATTATCATGAATACAGCGACACCTTTAACAAACAGTCAATATACAGAATCCCCAAATAATGGTTTTGGATATGGCTTAGTTAATGGTTATGATGCTGTTTCCTCTTTAGTATCTGGTCTTGGTGTAATAGAGGGGCAAGTAACGAAAGAAGGGGAAGATACAGAAGCGCCAATTTTTGAACATGTGTCACCAATCGAAACGTATGAAGGAATGGATCTCGATTTATCGATCCAGGTTTCCGATAATATTAGTGTTGCTTCCGTAGAAGTTGTGTATGGGGAGGGACAATCGATTGAGGCAGGACGCGTCTCGGGAGATTACCAATCTGGTGAATATGCAGCTACTATTCCCGGTGAAGATATAACAGGTGATTCTTTCACATATCACTTTGTTATAAACGATTTCGGTAATAATGAAGTAATTACGGAAGACTATGTCGTAGCGGTTTATCCAGGAATCACTGTAGGATATTTTACAGACTTTGAGACGAACCCTGCAGGCTGGACAGTATTTGGCACAGATAATAACAGCTGGAATCACGGTATTCCAACTTCTGGTCCAGGTGAAGCATACTCAGGGGAATACGTCTATGCGACAAACACAGACGGAGCATATACGAACAATGAGGATTCAACGCTTATGATGCCCCCGATTGACTTACCTGAAGGAGAATCATATCTGCAGTTTAGTCATTGGTATAACATTGAAAGAAACTGGGATTATGGCCATGTTTACATTTCTACGGATCAGAATAGCTGGACACAGCTTCTCCGTATAACAGATGTAAATAATGAATGGGAAACGGTTGAAATCGATCTGTCTGAATATGCTGGTGATCGCGTATATATTGCGTTTAACCTGGATACGGATGGAAGTGTGCTCAGAGATGGATGGTATATTGATGATGTAGGATTGTCAGACACTTCACTGGAAATAGAAGAAGCTTCGTCAATTGGTGCAGTGGAAAACAGTACAAGTGATGTCATTAAAGAAGAAAAAGTAGACCCTGATAATATGCAGCCTAGCATGGCTGAAATTGAATCTTTATCATTAAGTGATGATGAAGGGATTCATCCGATGCTGCTTCCGTTGGGTGCGCAAGTAAGTGTGCTTGAAAGTGGACGTTCTGCAGCTACTAATCCAGCAAATGGGACCTATTCGTTTATGCATGCTGCTGGTGACTTTACGGTTGTTGCAGAAGCATATGGATTCGAGGCACAGGAGCAGTCCGTATCATTGGGTGAAGATGAAACGGTCGTTGCTGACTTTGTACTTGAAGAGCTGGAACAATCAACAATACGTGGAACAGTGACAAGCTCTAACTCTGGAAACCCGATTGAAGGAGCAACATTGCTGCTCGTTGAAGATGCGAATGTTACCCCTGTAGAAACCGATTCAGAAGGTAATTATGCATTAACTGGATACAATGGGACATATACACTGAAAGTAATGGCAAGAGACTTCCATGGTCAGGAAATTGAAATAGAACTTGACGAGGATTTCGACTTAAATATCGAACTTGACCCATTTTATACAGTCCCAGGCGGGGAAATTGGCTATGACGACGGAACAGCAGAAAATGCCCGTGCATTTTATGATGCCGGAAACGGTTGGGCCGTGAAAATGTCCTTACCGGATAATGAGGAATCTGCGATTGTAACAGATGGTGTGTTCCAATTCCATGGTACAGACTGGCCAAATCCTGGTGGAACAGAGTTCGCTGTTGAAGTATGGGATGCTGCAGGATCTGATGGAACTCCTGGGCAAAGAATTGCAGGACCTTTTGATGCGACAGCCGTAAGAAGCCTGGACGAATGGACCGTTGTCGACTTAAGAGAGCATTCCATCCAGGTTGAAGGCGATTTCTATATGGTTTATATGCAGACGGATCCGCACCCATATGCACCTGGCTTGGCTACAGATGAAAATGGGACAAATGCGGGACGCAGTTATCAGTATGTTGGCGGAGCATGGTCACAATCACCTGCATCCGAAGGTAACTACATGATCCGTGCACGTGTGGCATATGGAGTGGAAGATTCTGTAATTACCTCGCCGGCAGATGGTCTTGTAACAAATGATGCTGCAGTTACTGTGGAAGGAACAGCATCTTCAACAACAACTGTCAAATTACTGAACAATGGAACTGAAGTTGGTACTGCTGAGGTTGGTGATGAGGGTACTTTTGCTATTCCAACAGAACTAACAGAAGGGGAAAATGAATTTACCGCAGTAACCGTAGTGAATGGTGAAGATGCAACAACATCAGAAGCAGTTACCGTTACACTCGATACGGTTTCACCTGAACTTACAGTCGATAGCCCACTGGACGGGAACATGACGAATCGTGAAACCGTTACTGTTGAAGGAACTGTTTCAGATGAGCATCTTGAGTCTGTAGAGGTTAACGGCCAAGATGCATCCTTTACAGACGGCAGCTACTCGAAACGCCTGATTCTTGAAGAAGGTGAGAATGTAATTGAAGTAGTTGCTGTTGATGCGGCAGGAAACACAACAGCAGAGACAATAACAATTGCTGCAGACTACACGGCACCTGCAATCGAGAACCTGGTTCCGTCTGAAGATCAACAGCTTGAAGCAGGTCAAACAGTCGCAATAGAGTTTGATAGTGAATCAGGCCTGACTGCCACATTTGCAGTGCATATGCCATTAACCAATCTAGGAGGCAACCTTTCCAATGTAACTGATTTACCATTAACGGAAACATCTGAGGGACATTATGTCGGATATTGGACTGTACCTGGCAATATCGTGGCAGATGGTGCTGTCATCGAAGTAACAGCTGTTGACGATTTCGGTAATGAAACACGTGAACAGGCTGAAGGTAAATTGTATATTGGTGAAGAAGATAGCGGCAAAGGAAAAGGAAAAGATAAGGGCAAGGGCAGAGGTAACGGTAAGTAAAACTTATTTACCATAATCTGATAGACGGTGCAGAGGTGAAACAGCCTCTGTACTTTTTATATTATGTAAAACGACAAATCCCCTAAGGTGACCTCTTACGAACTTGTAGTGACATATGACCTTCCTGATAACTGGAAACACATTATGAAATGAAAAATCCACCCCTACCATCAGTAAGGGTGGATTTGTGTATTATTCCTCTTCTTCAACTAAGTTTCTTGCAATTGGCATTACTTCCAGTCTTTCTTCCGGAATCGGTTTGCCCGATTTCTCACTGAGACCGTAAGTGCCGTCTTCAATTCGCCCAAGCGCATCTTCAATTTCTTTTAATCGATCCTGGCGCATGAGATCCAATCCGGCATCACGCTGCTGCTCGAATTGTTCGGTACCCATATCTGCTGGGTGGTTATCGTAGTCAGCAAGTTCCTGGATGGACTCATTTGGCCCGTTCTTGCCGTTGGGTTCCATTTCCTGTTCTGTATCCTTTTTCATTTGCAATAGTTTTTCTTTAAAATATGCAAGCTTTTCTTTGCTGAGTTGATTGCTCATAATCTCATCCTTCCTTTCATTACGGAGGGGGCATTCCCATATGAAACAATTGCTGTCAGATCAGCTCTGAAAGAAGCAGTGATATGCCTAAAAGAAAGCCATAAATCGTGTTCGTTTTGCCGGTTGCAGCCATTGCAGGCATCATCTCAATCGGTTCGGTTTTGCCGCGGAAATCCCTGATGACTTCACGTGCTTTTAACGCGCTGAAGAAGGTGATTAGTGACCAAAAAGGCAAAACACCGAGAACGATTAATATGGCAGTAATTACATACGCAAAAAGCATTAAAATTGCCAGTAATGTAATTGAGCTTTCTCTGCCTATCAAAACAGCGATTGTTTTCCTGCCTCCCAACGCATCTCCATCACGGTCGCGAATATTATTGGATAGATTGATACTGCCGATGAATATCGTAACTGGAATGGAAATCCAGATCATTTCGGCAGTAACTGTACCTGTTTGGATAAAGTAAGTAATGCCGATAATTACCGTCCCCATTAAAACCCCTGAAAATAATTCTCCAAATGGGGTATAGGATATTGGAAGAGGCCCTCCTGTATATAAATAGCCGAAAGCCATACAAACTAAACCAATAACTGCAATCCACCAGCTGGAAGCCATACAGATGTAGACACCCAGAAGTATTGATATACCGTAGAAGGTAAAGGCAAGATTACGGATTTTTTTCGGGGCAATTCCATCACGAACAATGGAACCACCAATTCCAACTGACTGGTCTGTATCCAATCCGCGTACAAAATCATAATATTCATTGAACATATTGGTCGCAGCCTGTATAAGCAGCGAGGCAACTAACATGGCAAAAAAGAGCAGCCAATTAATTGTATCTTCATTAAAAGCGATCATTGTCCCGACAAAAACGGGTACAAAGGAGGCTGTAAGTGTATGTGGACGGATGAGACGCCACCAAACGTGAAATCCGCCACGTTCATTTAATGCCTGTTTAATATTATTACCTGTAGACTGCATGTGTCTGTTCCCCCTGATTTTCTTTTGAAAAGTAGATAGCTTAACGATTCGGGCATTTGCAGATGGAGCAATTCAAATTTTTTCCCAGCTTTTCCTTAAAAACGTGGGCATTCGCCCAATTGCATATGCATTGCCAATGTGACTAATAGAACATATTAATTTTAGGCAAATAAAAACATGCTGTCAATCGATTCAGAGCAGCAAGATTGCTGATTTTCACTGAAAAAGAAAGCTTTTCTTGAGAAACTGGCTAAAAGAGCATAAAATAAGATAGGATGTTTCTGACTCCAAGACATGATGGAGGTTTATTTAGATGATTGAAACGAAGGACAAACAAGTTTCAGCACTTCTATCCGAAGCGATTCAACTAGTGAAGGCAGAGGATGAATGCAAGCTTGTCAGCATAACAAAAAAAATACAAAAGACGGATCCACTTCACTTTTTTGATGCAGCGAAGCATATTGGAGGGAACCGTGCGTTTTGGACAAGCTCTACCCAACAGCTTTGGCTGGCTGGGGCTGGTGAGGCACATCAAATGACTGCAGATCATTTACGATTTGAAGCAACGGAGAAACAATGGAATTCTTTGCTGTGTGAAGCATTCGTTCATAATCCATATGAGGTTCCAGGGACTGGGCTAGTTGCCCTGGGAGGTATGTCGTTTGATCCGGAAAAGGGGACAACCAATTTATGGAATAAATTCAAACCAAGTCATTTCACCATACCTGCATTTTTATTGACTAAATATAACGAAGGCTACTATTTGACTATAAATATATATGTGAAAAAGAATGACCATGCCAATCAGCTGGCAGATGAATTGATGCAGACGGAAGAAAAACTTCTTGCCAGCAGGGAACGATCCATGGACCAACTTATCGTCACTGGGGAGAAGGAGATTGACCCGGGGAAATGGAAAGGCAGTGTCCGCAAAGCAACAGAGGAAATTGCCAGGGGAGAAATGGAAAAAATTGTACTCGCTCGGGAAATCCGATTGCAATTTAACAAGAAGGCAGATATTACAACCGTATTATCCAACCTGTTAAAAACGCAGCAGAACAGCTATATTTTCGCATATGAAATTGAGGATGACTGTTTTGTTGGAGCAACTCCTGAAAGATTGGTAAAACTGGAGGGGAAGGCACTTTTATCGACATGTCTGGCAGGTACTGCTCCTCGTGGTGATTCAGTGGAACATGATCTGGAACTGAGTAAGGAACTGATGAATGACAAGAAAAATCGTCAGGAACATGATTTTGTTGTGAAAATGATCAAGCGTGCAATCGAGGACTGCTGTACGGAAGTAACTATTCCGGATGAACCGGTAATTTATCCTTTGAAAAATTTACAGCACTTATACACACCGGTAACAGGTCATTTGAAAGATGGCTACAGTTTGTTTGATATTATTAAGCAATTGCATCCCACTCCAGCACTCGGTGGTACCCCTCGCAAGGAATCACTCGCATTCATAAGAAAACACGAATTGCTGGACCGTGGCTGGTATGGTGCTCCAATTGGATGGATGGACAGCAATCAGAACGGAGAATTTGCAGTAGCAATCCGCTCTGCGCTTGTTCAGGGGGATGAGGCTTCTCTATTTGCCGGATGTGGAGTTGTTAAAGATTCTGATCCGGAAAGCGAATATGAAGAGACAAAAATCAAGCTACTCCCTATGCTATCTGTTTTAGGAGGCAAACAATAAATGAATCACACAGAAAAACTGACAAGATATACGGCAAATTTTGTAGATGAACTAACCAAAAGCGGACTGACCGATGTTGTTATATCCCCTGGTTCACGTTCCACACCGCTTGCATTAACTTTTACAGAACACACTGCAGTAAAAGAGTGGATTATTATCGATGAACGTTCTGCAGCTTTTTTTGCATTGGGTATTGCAAAAGAAACAAACCGGTCCGTTGCACTTGTCTGTACTTCCGGAACTGCGGCAGCAAATTACTTTCCTGCTATTGTTGAAGCACATTACAGCAGGGTTCCATTAATCGTTCTCACTGCAGATCGCCCACATGAATTACGCGACATTGGTGCTCCACAAGCAATCGAACAGTTGAAACTATACGGCGATTATCCAAAATGGTTTCATGAAATGGCGTTGCCAGAAGGCACTCCGGAAATGCTGGCCTATGCACGCAATAAAGCGGCACGTGCTGTATATATGGCACTGGAAGGAAATCCTGGTCCGGTTCATTTGAATTTTCCATTCCGTGAGCCACTAAATCCGGATTTTTCCTTGCATAATCTGTGGGCTTTTCCTGCTGCGGAACAACTTACAAAGTCTGTCAACCCAATCCTTGATGGTAAAAAATGTTTAGCCGAACAGCAGATAAGGCAGCTTTTGGAGAAACTTGGCAGTGGACAAAGAGGGGTCATTGTCTGTGGGCCGCAAACAGATCCGGACTTTCCTGCTGCGGTAACAGATCTGGCCAACAAATGGGGGCTTCCGGTTTTGGCTGATCCATTATCCCAGGTACGGACCGGCAGGCATCATAAAGACCAGGTAATCGAGGGATATGATGCCTTTTTGAGGAATGAATCCATCAGAAAGCAAATGAAACCAGATTATATTATCCGTTTCGGTGCAATGCCAGTTTCAAAGGCATATCTTTTTTATGTAAAAGAACACGCGGATTCCAGACAGTATATCGTGGAAAATCACACGGGATATCGCGAGCCTACGGGCAATGTAACGGAGTTCATTTTCGCTGATCCTGTCATGCTCTGTAAAGATTTGACGGCTGCAGAAACTCCTTGCGACGTTGATACAGGCTGGCTGGGAATGTGGCAGGAGATGAATCGCATTTCCAAAAAGCATCTTTTAAATGGTATGGAGGATGCAATTACAGAAGGTGAAGTTGTCAGAGGACTATGCGAAGTCATCCCTGAAGACAGCACATTATATGTCGGAAACAGTATGGCTATCCGGGATGTGGATACGTTTTTGATGACGACGAAAAAATTTATTCCCATCCTTGCCAACCGGGGAGCAAACGGAATTGATGGCATCGTATCCAGTGGAATGGGAGCGGCAACCACAGGCAAGCCAGTAACGTTATTGCTTGGTGATTTATCATTTTTCCATGATATGAATGGGTTGCTGGCTGCAAAGCATTATAAGCTGAACATTACAATTATACTGGTGAACAATAATGGTGGAGGGATATTTTCTTTCCTGCCCCAATCTAATGATAAGAAGCATTTTGAAGCACTCTTCGGCACGCCTGCAGACCTTGAATTTGAAAAAGCGATCACCATGTACGGTGGAGAATACGCTCTTGCAGCGACCGAGCCACAACTAAAAGAACTGCTTGATAGGAGTTATCAGCATGAAGGCCTATCTGTAATAGAAGTTAAAACAGATCGAACAGAAAATGTGGAATGGCATCGCGCAAAGTGGCATGCAATTGAAAAGGAAATTTTACAGGACAGGGACTGATCATTTTGTATTTTTCCAAAGGAGATGCAACCTATTGGTATGAAATCCATGGTAAAGGCATTCCCGTAGTCATGCTGCATGGTTTTACAGGAAGTACAGCCACATGGCGGCCTTTTGTGGAAGAGTGGGTTAAAATTGGCTATCAAGTCATCACGATTGATCTTCCTGGTCATGGGAAAACAGATACGGGATCACCAAGGTCTATGGAAAATTGCTGTGCAGACCTTTATGCACTCTTTCAATCATTGGAACTGGAACCGTTTCACCTGCTCGGCTATTCGATGGGCGGGCGCACAGCACTTTCTTATGCCATGTTTTATCCGGAAACGGTGCGCTCGCTGATGTTGGAAAGCACTTCACCCGGTTTGGCCGGAGAAGAAGAACGGAAAGTGAGAAAGGAAAATGACGAAATGCTTGCCCGGAAAATCGTACGTGAGGGTGTCAGCTCCTTTGTAGATATCTGGCAGGATCTTCCGCTTTTTTCTTCTCAAAAGAGCCTGTCTGAAGAGAAACAGGAAATGATTCGCTCTGAACGGCTTTCCCAATCTGCAGAAGGTTTAGCCGAATCGTTGCTTAGTATGGGTACAGGGAGTCAGCCATCATGGTGGGATCAGCTGGGGAATTTGGAAAAACCAGTATTATTGATTGTCGGGGAGCTTGATCAAAAGTTTGTTGAGATTAACAAAAAGATGCAAAAACAGCTCAAATCAGGTAATATGATTGTATGTGAGCATGCAGGACATGCAGTTCACGTGGAAAAACCCGAATCTTTTGATAGAATAGTTACAGAGTTCATGGAGATCCATAACTGATTATGGAGACTGACTACATATTGACAATAATGGAGGGGAATTATATTGGCTGTAGAATGGAAAAAAGCTAAAAACTACGAAGAAATTATTTATGAAAAATATGATGGTGTCGCAAAAGTAACCATCAACCGTCCGGAAAAACGTAATGCATTTACACCGCTTACAGTAAAGGAACTGATTGATGCTTTCTCGGATGCACGGGATGACTCTTCAATCGGGGTAATCGTTCTTGCTGGTGAAGGAGATAAAGCATTCTGTTCGGGTGGAGACCAGTCCGTACGTGGACATGGTGGCTATGTTGGAACAGATAGTATCCCCCGCTTGAACGTATTGGATTTGCAAACGTTAATCCGCAAGATACCAAAGCCGGTTATCGCTATGGTTTCCGGATATGCAATCGGTGGCGGACACGTATTGCATGTAGTCTGTGACTTAACGATCGCGGCAGACAATGCCATTTTCGGACAGACCGGACCTAAAGTAGGCAGCTTTGATGCCGGTTATGGAGCAGGTTACCTTGCACGTATTGTCGGTCATAAACGTGCACGTGAAATCTGGTACCTGTGCCGTCAGTACAATGCGGAGGAAGCCTATGAAATGGGCTTGGTCAATAAAGTAGTACCACTGGATCAGCTTGAAGACGAAACCTTGCAATGGTGTGATGAGATCTTAGAGAAGTCACCGACAGCACTCCGCTTCCTGAAAGCATCCTTCAATGCTGATACAGATGGTCTTGCAGGTCTGCAGCAACTGGGTGGAGACGCTACATTGCTTTATTACACTTCAGATGAGGCAAAAGAAGGCCGCGACGCCTTCAAAGAGAAAAGAAAACCGAACTTCAAACAGTTTCCGCGTTTTCCGTGATCTCCAAGATTGTTCAAGATACGAAAAACCTTTGCTTAAACTTGGCAAAGGTTTTTCGTTTAGCAAGTAAGAAAGTATGAACTTTCTTATTTGCATAAGTGCAACTAAGGCATTCGCCGAAAAGGCTTGGCGCATGCCAAGTTTTCTAATTAGGTCAGCATAGAATGAAATGTGAGATAATAAACGTCAACCCCGACAATTATCCATTAAAGAGAAAGGAAATCATCATGGCAGAAATTATTCCACATTGGTTAACGAAACAGGCAGATTTGGCTCCAGAAGCAATTGCTATTGAGCTCGATGACGGATCGGAAATCTCATTTAAGGAATTAAAAGAAAGAAGTCAGCGTTTTGCCAAAAAGCTTGCACGGCTGGAAGTCAGGGAAGGCAGTCATATTGGGATTCTGTCGACGAACGACATTCGAATGATTGTGGCCATTCATGCGTTGAGTTATCTTGGTGCAGTGGGTGTGCTTTTAAACACACGTCTTACCGATGAAGAGATTAATTACCAGGTAAGGGACGCAGAAGTATCCATCCTATTGACAGCGGACGGGCTGAAGCGAGACACCACTGCGATCGAAGTGAACGAAATTCAATCTTTCTCCGAAGTTGAAACACTGACAGAAAAGGACCTCCCCTTAAAATCAGAGCTTCACTTAGATGATACCTTTACGATAATCTATACGTCAGGTACCACAGGCTTTCCAAAAGGTGTCATCCATACATATGGCAATCATTGGTGGAGTGCAATTGGTTCAGCATTGAATCTCGGACTGAATAAGGAAGATAAATGGCTGATTCCATTGCCGATTTTTCATGTGAGTGGCTTATCGACAACGATAAAAAGTGTTATTTATGGAATGCCGCTATATCTTCTGGAAAAATTTGATGTTGAAGACGTCCATCAGGCAATTATGGAAAAAGGCGTAACGATTATATCTGTTGTTACTTTAATGGTCCAGCGTCTGATCGACCAACTCGGAGAAGACAGGTACCCAGACACATTGCGTTGCATGCTGCTTGGCGGAGGACCAGCTCCAAAGCCTATGCTGGAACTGGCGAAGGTTAAAAATATCCCTGTTTTTCAATCGTATGGCATGACAGAAACAGCTTCACAAATAGTCACCCTAAGTCCTAAGGATGCTCTTGAAAAACTCGGTTCGGCCGGAAAACCGCTATTCCCTGCCCAGCTGAGAATTTCAGGAAAAGCTAGTGGTCATGTAGGCGAAATACAAGTTAAGGGTCCAATGGTAACGAGAGGTTATTTCAAAAATAATGAAGCGAATGAGAAAGCAATGGATAACGGATGGCTTTCGACAGGAGATTTGGGCTACCTTGATGAGGAAGGATACTTATATGTGGTCGATCGCCGTAATGATTTGATTATTTCCGGCGGGGAGAACATATACCCATCGGAAATTGAAAGTGTCTTGAGCGGTATGGAGCAAATTCGTGAAGTTGGTGTGGCAGGCAAGCCGCATGACATTTGGGGGCAGGTACCTGTTGCTTTTGTTGTGAAAAGACAGGAAGTCTCACGCGAGGAAATTATCAGCTATGCAGCTGAACGCCTGGCAAAATATAAACTACCGAAAGAGATTCACTTTGTGAAGGAGCTTCCGCGTAACGCTTCAAATAAATTGATGCGCAATAAACTAATCACCTAATTTCATGGTTTCGAAAAGGCTCCCTTAAGGTATATATAGGTATAATCTTGAAGGGAGCTTGTATATATGAACAATTTTATGGACCAGTACTTCTCAGTCAGTTTTATGCAAGGACTGCAAAATTTCGTTATTGCCCTGCTAGTTTTATTAGTAGGCTGGCTGATCGCCAAAGCAATAGGCAGTGCAGTGGAGAAGGCATTGAAAAAAACGGATTGGGACGACAAATTAATCAACAGATTCCGTACAAGTGATAAACCGGTAAATTCAGCCAGAATCATCGGAAAAGTGGTTTATTACATACTTCTTTTAGTTGTATTCATCCTGTTCTTTAATGTACTCAACCTGAATATGATTGCAAATCCACTATCTGATCTTATTTCAACGTTCTTAAGATTCATTCCGGCAGTTTTAGGAGCAGCACTAATTCTTCTGTTGGCATGGATTGTAGCGAGCATTGCCCAATGGTTGATTGTTGAAGGAAGCAGAAAAATTAATCTGCAAAATTTATTCTTCAAGATGAAAGTTGCAAAAACCGAAGAAGAAATACAAAGGTATACACATACATTAGGTAGGATAGTTTTTTATTTGATTCTATTATTGTTTATCCCGGGAGTTCTCGATGCACTGAATATCAAAGGGGTAGCAGAACCGTTCAGTGGCTTACTGGCAACTATTCTTGGATTTATTCCGAAACTGATTGCTGCTGCCATTATTTTTGCAGTAGGTTGGTTTGTAGCTAAAATTGTAAAAAATATCGTAACAAATCTTCTCCAGGCAGCTGGCTCCGAAAAATTGATCGCTCGTTTAAAGCTTTCCAAATTATTTGAAGGAACAAGCTTTGCTGCATTTGTCGGTAATATAGTCTTCATTTTGATTTTGATTCCCATCACGATTGCAGCGCTTGAGCAGCTGGAACTAAGAGGAATTACAGATCCTGCCATCGACATGCTAAACACCGTAATGAACATGATTCCAAACATTCTTGTTGCAATCGCACTTGTACTGATAGGTGTATGGCTAGGTAAACTGATTGGTGGGTTCATTGAAGATTATCTGCAGAGGCTAGGGTTTGACCGTCTTTCGGCCAAATTCAATGTCAGCAGTACACAGGCTGCAGCCAACAGGATGACACCTTCTGCCATCGCTGGCTATATCGTCCAGATTCTGATTGTCTTTTTCCTGACTGTACAGGCACTGAATCTTGTGCAACTGGACTTCCTTGTAGGAATCGCAACTGCAATCACAGCTTATATTCCACATGTACTGGCTGCCGTACTGATTCTTGGAGCAGCAATACTGCTGGGGAACATTGTCCAAAAGCTATTGAAAAATATTCTTGATGGTCCTGCCTCAAATGCACTTGCAGGCTTTGCGAAATATGCAATCCTTGTGATCGCGGCATTTATGGCTTTAACCCAGCTTGGAATTGCACCATCAATTGTTAATGCTGCATTTATCCTGATTCTTGGAGGCCTTGCCCTTGCATTCGGTCTTGCGTTCGGGCTTGGAGGAAAAGATTTCGCCAGCAAATACTTGCGAAAGTTTGACAATACAATTGATGAAACATCATTTAAACAACAAGAAGCAAAAAATACGGATTTATCCGATTTAATGGAAGATAGTGAGGTAAATCCAACGAAACATACGGAGCAATCCATTGATGATATTGATCCATTAAATAACATTGACGACACGGACCCATTACAGGACAATGATCCGGAGAAACCGTAAATAAAGTATCTTGAGAGCATCTGCCAAAACGAAGGCAGATGCTCTTTTTGGTTATTTTCCTGTAAATAAGCCAAATTAAAGGGAGGAGGTGCTTAGATTGGAAAAGGAAAAGTATTACGTAAATATCGGTACCGGGGAGATTTCTCAGATGGAATATCAAAATAATGATGAGTTTGTCATCTATGCAAGTATGGAAGATATAGCATTACTGAGATCAAAAATGGAAAATATGCATGGTGCAAGTTTTGACTCCTTTATTCGTGCCCATATCCCAATCGTTCCATACCATAATGATACAGCCAATGACGAGTATGACGATAACCTGACAGAAGCATATAGGATGGTGTATGAGCTTGGAGATAATCAAACAAAAGCTCATATAAAATCAATGGGAATTTTGTCGGACAATCATATGTAGAAAAATTATAGAATATAATTGGAAAAAAGTGTTTGATAGTTGTTTAACCTCTTGGGATTTAAGGAATAGAAAACATACAGAACACTTTAAATTAACAACCGGGGGGTTTAACATGACTAAGCAAGCCAAAAAAGGCTTAAAATGGATAATTACAAGTGGAATCGTCGCTATGTTTGTTCTTATAGGCACTGTGATAGATAGAGAACTGGTGCTTGCAAAAGATCACCAGCAAATTGAACTTTCAACTATAAAGGAAAATAAAGAAGTAATTGCAGATAATGCAGAATTACAGCACGACGATGTGATTCATTTAACGAGCACGTTCATGGATATTCTTGTACAGGATGTTGACGAAAAATATAAAGTCAAAAGCTTTGATACGAAAGAAGAACTTCTTGATGAATTTGAAAAGGTCACTGCAAGGACAACTGCACAGGAATATGTTGACTTCTATTATATGGAAGAAGCAGATGGAATGTATATTTTGCCAACTGAAACTCCACCATGGTTTCTAGAAGAAAATGATTATGATATGATAAAAGTGGACGATTCTACAGTAAAAGTCGTACAGGAAAATTATACGGATCTTTACGGCGATTATGTTTTGGAGTTGGAATTCACATTTGATGGTGATTGGAAAATAACAGAAATCCTGTATAATTAATTTCCAATCAGTAAAAAGGCAGTTGAACTATTTGATAACATTCAGGGACTACTACAACAATGAGGTAAAGCTTTCTTTTCAAGACCATCCCTTTTCCCAGAATCCGAAGAATGTCTGGGTAATATGCAGGCACAAAGGGCAGTGGCTATTAACCAAACATAAAGAACGAGGATTGGAATTTCCGGGAGGGAAAGTAGAAGAGGGAGAAACAGCAAAAGAAGCTGCCATCAGAGAAGTTATGGAAGAAACGGGCGGAATCATTCAGGAAATCCGCTATATTGGACAGTATATGGTTGATGGAAGAAACGATACGGTGATAAAAAACGTTTACTATGCAAAAGTAGAAACTCTTCTGGAGCAGGAAACCTATTATGAAACAGACGGACCAATACTGCTCAAATATATACCAGGAAAGGTTAAATTAATTAAAAAATACAGTTTCATTATGAAAGATGACGTATTGGAAAATTGCTTGCGATATATTAAAAAAAATAATCTTTTATGAAAAAGATCAATACCTTCGGGGATTGGTCTTTTTCTGCTTAGGAAATAACAGAGCGGCCGGCCGATAAACTCAACGAATTACAGGAAAACAGAAACATACAGCTATTAAAATCAAGCTATATGTTTCTGTTTTTAATCAGCCATCGCTCCAGTTTCTCTACCAGCTTATACATTATTGCTGCCAGAATCGCAATGATGACCAGGCTTGCCATTACGAGTGTGAAGTCGAACACTTGAAAACCGTAGATAATGAGATAGCCAAGTCCTTGCTTTGACACAAGATATTCACCAACGATGACACCGACCCACGATAAGCCAACATTCACCTTCAACGTAGAGATCATGGCCGGCATGGCAGCAGGGAAGATGGCTTCACGGAAGCATTGCCACCGGGTCGCACCGAAACTGCGCAGCACTTTTTCATAGTTTGGATCTACTTCATTAAATGCACTGAATACAACTAATGTCGTTACAATTACCGAAATGATGAAACCCATGGCGATAATGGACAGATATCCTGGGCCGAGGGCGACAATGAGAATCGGTCCGAGCGCTACTTTAGGCATGGCGTTAAAAACAACAAGGTATGGGTCCATGACTTTGGCAAAGCGTGCGGAAGACCAGAGTGCTGTTGCAATGATAACGCCGCCGATTGTACCAATGATAAAGCCGATAATGGTTTCAAAGAGCGTGATCTGCAGGTGGGTAATCAATGAGCCATTACCGATTCTGACTGCAAGTAAATGGATGACCTTACTCGGAGAACTGAACAATAGCGGATCGATCCAATACAGTCGGCTTGCGGCTTCCCAAATGGTGAAAAAGGCGATTAGAATAGTCAGCTGCCAGGTGAGGACAATTTTCCTCTCTCTTTTTAACCCCCGCTGGTAGCTTTCAAATAATTGGCGGTCATTCATTTGGAAGTTCCACCACCTTTTTCCCTGCTTCTTTAGCTTCCAGTTCATCCCAGATTTTATCGAATAGAATCTGATATTTCGGATGACGCCTTGAGAGGAAAGGGATTTCATTCCGCAGTTCAAGTGGAACATTATATGTTTTGGCAATGGTGCCTGGGTTCGAATCCATCATAAAAATACGATCGCTCATTGCAATTGCTTCACCAATATCATGAGTTACCAAAATTGCTGTTTTATGATATGTCTTGAGTAAATCAGATACAAGGTCCTCCAGTTTAAGCTTCGTTTGATAATCAAGTGCGGAAAAAGGCTCATCAAGCAATAATATTTTAGGATCATTTATCAATGTCCTGACTAGAGCAGCCCGCTGGCGCATTCCACCGGAGAGTTCATTTGGATATTTTTCCGAAACATCCTTTAAGCCTACTTCCTCAAGCAGTTTAACTGCTCTTTCCTTTAATTCGTCTGAAGTAGTTTGATTGATTTTAGGGCCAAGCAATACATTATCGATGATGGTTTTCCAAGGGAAAAGATAATCCTGCTGCAGCATATAGCCGATACCCATTTCAGAGTCACCGATTTCCTTGCCTTGCAGCAAAACCCTTCCTTCCGTATTGGGGATTATCCCTGCCATAATGGAGAGAAGGGTTGACTTACCGCACCCGCTTGGTCCGAGTAATGCAATAAATTCACCTTCTTTAACAGACATGGAAATGTTATTTAAAGCCTTTGTATAACTGTTTTTGGAAAAATAATGATGGGAGACATGGTCCAAATCCAAAAATGACACAAAATCTCCTCCTTTAATCAGATATTACTTTTTCAGCATACTCCGTGTTTACCAAGTCTTCATATGGAGCGTCACCAGGAAGTTCACCAGCTTCATCCATAATGGCTTTCAGGTTCTCCCATTCTTCTTCATCCAAAATCGGATCTGTGGCAAATGACTCCTGGTTTTTATAGCGGTCAATGGATGAAGTCAAAATGTCCAAATCTGTGTCCTCGAAGTATGGCTCAATAACTTCAGCTATTTCCTCGGAACTGTTATCCTGTACCCATTGTTGTGCTTTATAAATTGCACGTGTAAATGCCTCCACCGCCTCATCATTTTCTTCCATAAAACTCTGTTTCGTCATGAAAACAGTGTAAGGAACTTTTCCGGACTCTTCACCGAAAGATGCCACAATATGGCCCTGCCCTTCCTTTTCAAATACACTTGCAGTTGGCTCGAACAGCTGCACATACTCATAGTCACCGGAAGCAAAGGCACCTGGGATATTGGCAAAATCAATGTTCTGTACTAAATCAAGGTCCATGTGAGGGTTAATTCCGTGCTGTTTTAATACATACTCTCCAACCATTTGTGGCATGCCCCCAACACGCTGACCCAAAAAGCTGCTGTCCTTCAGGTTATCCCAAGTAAAATCAGGCTTTGGTTCTTTCGCTACTAAAAATGTCCCGTCTGTCTGGGTTAATTGTGCAAAGTTAATTGCATAATCTCTCGAGTCTTGAGAATAGACGTAAATAGAAGTTTCCGAACCTACCAGCGCAATATCCGCACCGTCTGAAAGGAGGGCAGTCATCGTTGTATCTCCGCCCCAAGTGGTCTGCAGGTCAACTTCCAGACCTTCATCTTCAAAGAAACCTTTTTCAAGTGCTACGTATTGTGGCGCATAAAAAAGGGAACGTGTAACCTCTGCCAAACTGATTTTAGTCGTTTCTGCTGCATTGCAAGCCGAAAGGAAAATGAGGAAAACAACGGACCAAATAGCAATGAATTTAACTTTTCTCATACATTTCGTTCCTTTCAAATTATATGATGATTTATCAACACAGTTTATGCGTCATAAAAAAATGTGTGAATGCCTAGTTTGGGAAGGGAGATGAAAATACAAAGCACAACTGCGGGAAGGAACATCTACTGCCATCATTAACAAAAGTGGTTGTCACCGTGCCAGTCTTAGTTCCAACTTATTATGCGGACAGGTAAGCATATGTGTTTTCCTGCCTGTGAACAGAAAAAAACCGGCCTCCATTAAGAGACCGGTAATCAGCACATGGCTGATTGCAACTTTCACTCATATAAATACAATCCTTTTGGGATGAGGAAACTAATGATTAACCTTTGAATAAAGGTCCTGCTTGCTTGATTTCATCACTTGCCAATGTAAACTTATCGAAGTTATTATGGAATTTAAGTGCAAGTGATTGTGCAGCCTCTTGATATGCTGCCTGATCCTCCCAGGTATTTTTGGGAACCAAAACGTCATCAGGCACCCCTGGTACATGTAACGGTATTTCCAGACCAAATATTTCATCGGTAACTGTTTCGACTGAATTTAGTTCACCCTCCAATGCTGAATGAACCATTGCACGGGTATAGGACAGCTTCATACGGCTTCCAGTCCCGTAAGAGCCACCAGTCCAGCCAGTGTTCACCAAAAATACTTTAGAATCATACATATCGATTTTTTCACCAAGCATTTCTGCATATTTCGAAGGTGCAAGTGGCAGGAATGGTGAGCCGAAGCAGGCTGAGAATGTCGCTTGCGGTTTCGTTACACCTCGCTCCGTACCAGCAAGTTTGCTTGTATATCCGCTAAGGAAATGATACATTGCCTGCTCCTTTGTCAATCTGCTGATCGGCGGCAGTGTTCCGGATGCATCTGCAGTCAGAAAAATGATTGTATTTGGGTGACCTGCCACACTCGGTGAAACGATATTATCAATATTTTCTAGTGGATATGCTGCACGTGTATTTTCCGTCAATGATGTATCGTCAAAGTCAGCAATCCGTGTATCGTCATCAAGCACCACATTTTCAAGAACAGAACCATAACGGATGGCATTAAATATCTGCGGTTCTTTTTCTTCTGACAGGTTAATGCATTTTGCATAGCATCCACCTTCAATATTGAATACTCCGTTTGGACTCCAGCCATGCTCATCATCTCCGATCAGGCGGCGGTATGGATCTGCGGACAAGGTTGTTTTTCCTGTACCGGAAAGACCGAAGAATAATGCTACATCACCTTCTGTACCGACATTGGCTGAACAGTGCATCGATAGAACATTACGCTGTGGAAGCAGATAGTTCATTACAGAGAAAATGGATTTTTTGATTTCGCCCGCATATTCCGTACCACCGATTAATACGACGCGTTTCTTGAAGGAAATTAAAATGAATGTCTCTGAATGGGTGCCGTCTACAGTTGGATCTGCTTTGAAGTCAGGTGCAGATATAACTGTAAATTCAGCTTGATGATTTTGTAATTCTTCCTCTGTTGGTGTAATGAACAATTGCCTGGAAAAAAGATTATGCCATGCGTACTCATTGATTACCTGAATTGGCAAACGGTAATTCTCATCCGAACCGGCAAAACCCTTAAACTGATAAAGCTCCTCTTTTTCATTTAAATAATCAATCACTTTTCGGTACAGATTATCAAACAGTTCTTCCTTTATCGGCCGGTTTATTTTTCCCCAATCAATATAATCCTTGGATACCTCATCTTTTACAATAAATTTATCCTCCGGTGAACGTCCAGTATACGTTCCAGTTGTAGCACGCACTGCACCGGTTGAAGTCAATATACCTTCACCGTGGCTTAAAATCTTTTCGACTAATTTTGCCACTGATAAATTCTGATGAATGTTCTTATGGGAATAAAGCTCTTTTACAATTGACATTTCAACGGTTTTCATATGGAATCTCCTGCCTTTTAAAGGTATTCTTATGATATAATGTAATGACTTTCCACGTATTATTGTCTGAATCTGCTTATTAGTATAACACATTTAAATCATTAGTCCATACTATTAATCTAAGAAAATATTATTTTTATAATATTATTTTTATGTGACAATGTATACAGGTTTAAAATAGTTGACATGCAGGGTTTGTTTCGTTAATCTAAAATTTGAACGGATACTCTCTTATTCAGAGTCGGTGGAGGGACAGACCCGATGAAACCCAGCAACCATCACTGTGGTGAAAAGGTGCTAACCTGATGCAAGGATCATTCCTTGAACAATAAGAGTGAAAGGCCTGGTAGTTCCTTTCCTCATGCTATGAAGGAAAGGTTTTTTTGTTTTTACAGGATATTCATATCGATAGCTCTCTTCCTTGTAGAAACATAATCAACCGATGACCGGGAAAAAATTGTTTACCTTTTGAAGGTACTTTGAATAATATAAATGAGAGCATTGTAAATAGAGTTCCGTAACACATTATAAAGGAGAGTTTAGCCATATGGCTGCAAATCGTCGTTTATTTACATCAGAATCCGTCACTGAAGGGCATCCGGATAAAATGGCAGACCAAATATCCGATGCTGTTTTGGATGAAATCTTGAAGAAAGACCCAAATGCCAGGGTGGCATGTGAAACCACCGTCACGACAGGACTTGTGCTAGTCGCTGGGGAAATTTCCACTTCCACATATGTGGATATTCCTGCAATCGTACGCGAAACGATTAAAGGAATTGGCTATACTCGTGCAAAATACGGTTTTGATTTTGAAACATGTGCAGTACTTACCGCCATTGATGAACAATCGGCAGATATTGCCGGGGGTGTAGATACAGCACTTGAAGCACGCCAGGGTAAAATGAGTGAAGATGAAATTGATGCAATTGGTGCGGGAGACCAGGGATTGATGTTCGGTTTTGCTTGTGATGAGACAGAGGAATTGATGCCATTGCCAATTTCACTGGCACATAAACTGTCCAAAAGACTTGCAGATGTCCGAAAAGAAAACATTCTGGATTATTTACGCCCAGATGGTAAAACACAAGTAACGGTGGAGTACGATGAGAATGATCAGCCTGTACGTATAGACACGATCGTAATCTCTACACAGCATCATCAGGACATTACGACAGAACAAATCGAAAAAGATATGATTGAACACGTAATTCGTGCTGTTGTTCCTGTAGAGCTGCTTGACAATGAAACAAAATATTTCATTAACCCGACAGGACGTTTCGTTATCGGTGGGCCACAAGGTGATGTAGGATTAACCGGTCGTAAAATTATCGTTGATACGTATGGTGGCTATGCGCGTCATGGTGGGGGAGCATTCAGTGGGAAAGATGCAACGAAAGTAGATCGCTCCGCTGCATATGCTGCACGCTATGTTGCCAAAAACATTGTAGCTGCTGACCTTGCAAAGTCATGTGAAGTTCAATTGGCATATGCAATTGGTGTTGCAGAGCCAGTATCAATCGCAATTAACACATTCGGTTCAGGAAAAGTCAGTGAAGAAGTGCTTGTTGACGCAGTACGGAAATTATTCGACCTGCGCCCAGCAGGTATCATCCGTATGCTGGACCTGCGGAAACCAATATTTAATGATACTGCGGCCTATGGACATTTCGGAAGAACAGACATATTGTTCCCATGGGAGAAAACCGATAAAGTGGAAGAATTAGTTGCAATGACAAAAGCATAAATATAAAAAAAGAACTGTACAGCTCTATCTGGGTTGAACAGTTCTTTTTTTAGGCTATCGAACTCGTATTAATACGAAATAGCAACTAAAATGTAAGAAACCGGGATTCCTTCGAAAATGAAGCTTCCGGCTTTTTTATATCATGAAAAAATGGTTTGCATATGTATTGTTTTTCTAATATTCTTAACTTGTAAATTAATTTAAATTCTCTTTAGAAATATGTGATTGATGGTAACTGAAATAATGGGAAGGGAGAAGTGAGCTTACTTGTTTGATTTTGAAAATAATCTGATATGGAACCTTACATTATTATTAGGAATATTCATCCTGTTGATGTTCTTGTTTAATTCGGTTATGCGAAAAATTCTCAATGTGGAACGTAAGAAGATGTTTTCCAATAATTACGTGAATGATAAGCATAAAAAGTATGATATAGGTATACGTTCCATTTCTGCTATTGTAGCTATCATTGCCTTATATTTTTTTACTTATAAATCATCGGTTCCTCACATGGATAGTGCATTGTACATATTTATTATCATGTTAATTTTTACTATCTTGCAGGAACTAATTCGTTCCTATATGGAATGGAAATACTTAAAAGACAACAATGATTATATTTTTACGCTTAGCCAGATGATATTTATTACTGCGGCGATGATTGTATTCGTAACATCAGATTTCTTAGGTCTTTTTAATTGATCTCTGACTATCACTCTGGCCAAAAGTTAGTTTTTGTGGTAGAGACAACGATCAAACTATGGCATAGAGCATAGATAGGAAAAATCTTCCATCCCTCATGCAAACATGTTGAATAACATGAGAAGCAGTGTTAAAGCATCGGATTGAGTAAATAGCGCCCCAGCAAAGCTAAGTTTACCGGGGATTAATTAGTATTTTAAGGACCTTCCACTTCATAAAAAAGATCCTCTGTTTCGTCGGGAGTGTAAACTAAACTGTGTAAGTAAGAGAGCGTACGGCTCTTACTTCGCAGTTTAGTTTTTTTATTGGTAGAATAAAAATATAACGATTGGGAGGTTGTTCTATTGGCTAAAACAAAGCGAGATCAAAAATCAGCTGAATTAGCGAACCAAATTCTAGAAAACTACCAACCAGAGACTGTAGAAGATATGCAGAACGCACTCAAAGATATATTTGGCCCTATGTTTGAATCCATGTTGAAGGGTGAAATGAATCATCATTTAGGCTATGCATCGAACGATAAAGAGGAAAAAGAGACAGAAAACAGACGGAATGGTTATGGAAAGAAAACCCTTAAAACGAGTTCTGGTGAAGTGGATATCAAGGTTCCACGGGATCGCGATGGTTCCTTTAATCCTGAATTGATACCGAAGCGCAAAAAAGATGTCTCAGCGATTGAGAATAAAGTAATCTCTATGTATGCTCGCGGAATGTCGCAGCGAGATATTTCTTCTACAATTGAGGACATATATGGTTTTTCAGTTTCCCATGAAATGGTATCCGATATAACGGATCAGGTTCTTCCTGAGTTGGAAGAATGGCAGACTCGTCCATTAAGTAACTGTTATGCG
>NZ_LQNF01000021.1 GCF_001618145.1 Oceanobacillus damuensis | reverse complement strand
TGAGCCGTTACCTCACCAACTAGCTAATGCGCCGCGGGCCCATCTGTAAGTGACAGCCAAAAGCCGCCTTTCATCTTTCTGTCAGGAGACAAAAAGTATTATTCGGTATTAGCTCACGTTTCCGCGAGTTATCCCAATCTTACAGGCAGGTTGCCCACGTGTTACTCACCCGTCCGCCGCTCGTTCCACTCTTCTTCACCCCGAAGGGTTCAGTTAAGCTTCCCGCGCTCGACTTGCATGTATTAGGCACGCCGCCAGCGTTCGTCCTGAGCCAAGATCAAACTCTCCATAAAAGTGTTTGAATTAGCTTAGTCAGAAGACTAGCTTCTGTTTGTTGCTTATTTGAAGAAAACAATGTTTTCTTCCTTAACATACTGGTTGTTTTGTTCAGTTTTCAAAGAGCAAATTTGTAAGTCGCATTCTCAAGCGGCGACTTCTCTAATATAACATAACCGCTTATATAATGTCAACGATTATTTTGAGTTTTTTTCGTCGCATTCCGTTGTGGAATTTGGCAACGGATATAACTTTACCATGGTTATTTATTAAAGTCAACTATAACTTTACACAGAGTTTTCAATCCCTTTACAAAGCAATCCAGAAAGTATACGACGCTTGGGCTCAATCACAATTCCGTTCATTATATGCAGTTCAACTTCGGGCTGTTACACATCTTTATTAACCACATATTTTCTTTGAAAAACACCTGCCCCTTTTGTTTCCTCCAGAATTGGAAAGATAATGCTCTTCTCCACAAGATAGGAAAGAAGCGCACTTAAGTCAAAGGTATACGGTTGAACAGCAGGCATACTTTTAATGTCTGCATAGGACCAAGGATCATATTTTGTTTTCATAAGTTCCAGCAGATGATTTGCACCGGTCTTTGCTCTGTTGTTGATTACAAAATCCATGGCAATAATCATCAATTCAATCCTTTTTTTGATATCTTCATTGCCTTCAATAAATACCTCATATAACTTATACACTTCCAAATCAATATTTTTTACCTGGCTCCACACGGTTACCTCCGGATAATAGCCCTTTTCAATTACCGAAAGTCTTGCCAGATAATGTAGTGACAATAAAATTTTACTATGGGCATCCTTTGTATCTCCTGCTTCATAAAGTGCTTTCGCTTCACTATAGCGTTTTATAAGCTTGCTGAATTCGATTGCTTTTCTCAAATCCCTTTTTTCCACAGGGAAATCTCGAAGGTGTTCCTTCAATCTGCTGATGTATTCATTACGATCAAAGACTGTCTTCCCATAAATAATCCACTCCACCGCTCTTCGATATCCGCTTGTATCAATCCATTCCATCAGGATATCCTCTTTAACGATATGTAATGCTGCTGTTTTTTCAGCAACCTCATAATGTTTTACATACCAGCTTTGCTCTTGGTCTTTAACTATTATAAGCAGAATGACATCAAAACCGTCAGTAATTGGGCTGTCATACTGTGTTTTTTCTATAATTAATATACCCATTGTATTTAAATTGCTTGCATGTTCTTGATATATAGGTCTCAGGAGATTTTCCATCATCTATTTCCTCCATTCTTTCATCTATTATAATAGTTCGTTACATTCGAATGAAATCCTTTTTCAAATTAAAAAAATAGTAATTATATGCTATACTACAACTGTATATGAAGGGGGAACAACATGGCACAACAATTGGTTTATTCAAGTAAAATAAATAAAATAAGATCCTTTGCCCTGATTCTTGTTTTCGGTGGAATTCTATTGATGTACGCTGGTATATTAACGAAAAATATTGAATGGTTAATGGTATTGTTCTTTTTACTAGGGGTGCTCATGGTGGTTTTAAGCTGTGCAGTATATGTATGGATAGGTACCTTGTCGCTGAAAGCCGTACCAGTTGTTTGTCCGAGCTGTGAGAAACCTACGAAAATGCTTGGGCGGGTGGACGCTTGCATGCACTGTAAACAACCATTAACAATGGACAGAAATCTGGAAGGCAAAGAATTTGATGAAAAATACAATACCCGAAAATATGCAAAATCCAATAAAGACAATTAGAAAACTTGGTTGTCACCAAGCCTTTCGGTGACAGCCTTAGTTGCACTTATGCAGGTTGGTAAGTTTATACTTTCCTGCCTGCCAAAAACAACTAACTTTTAAATCCGTCGTGTTTCGGCGGGTTTTTTTAAAGAATAAAATAGAATATGTTTTGGCAGCAATTAATTCTTGCACTTAAACAGCCACCTCAGACCCGAGAATTAAAACAGCTGCCTATGCTCTAATCTGTCAAGAAAGGAAAGAATTGAATGGATTCACTGCTGCATTTTAATTTTATTAAAGAGGATAAAAAGGAAAATCCTTTACTTTTTAAAAATCCAATCAAAGTACTCTCAGCATCTACAATAGAAGAAGTAATTCCGCTATTGAAAGAGGTGGAAGAGGAAACAAGTAAGGGTAACTATGCTGCTGGTTATGTTTCCTATGAGGCGGCACCGGCTTTTGATCAGAACTTTAAAGTAAACGAAAACCCCGATATGCCACTTCTTTGGTTCGGGATATATGAGGCACCTGAAAAGACAACTATTAAGAGCTTTCGGGATTTCCGCTTGTCTGAGTGGAAAGCCGAAACAAACATAATCGATTACAATGATAGCATTCAGCAAATTAAAAACGCTATCGAGAAGGGCATTACATATCAAGTCAATTATACAATACGACTGCTGTCACAATTTGATGGGGATTCAATCGCATTCTATAATCAAATGGTCAACGCGCAGGCCGCTAACTACAGTGCATATTTAAATATTGGTGACTATACGGTAATTTCAGCTTCACCAGAGTTATTTTTTCATTTGAGAAAAGATGGGGTCATTACAACGAAGCCAATGAAAGGAACGGTTGGCCGTGGGAAAAATGCACAAGAAGATGACGATAATTCGAGATGGCTTTATCAATCTGAGAAGAATCGCGCAGAAAATGTGATGATCGTTGATTTATTGCGTAATGATCTTGGTATGGTAGCAATCGAGGGAAGTGTAAAGGTTCCGAGTTTATATTCCATTGAAGAATATCCGACAGTCTATCAGATGACTTCTACCGTAACGGCTGAGATTTCCGATGACAAAACAATATCAGATATCTTTAAGGCCATATTTCCTTGTGGTTCCATTACAGGGGCCCCAAAGATCAGCACAATGAATATTATTAATGATCTTGAAAGCAGTCCGAGGAATGTTTACTGCGGTGCGATTGGTTATATTACACCTGAAAAGGAAGCGATTTTTAATGTGCCGATCCGGACTGTGATGATCGACAATGAAAAGGGCACTGCTCAATATGGTGTGGGCGGCGGTATTACCTGGGACTCCACTGAAAAGGAAGAATATAACGAAGTACTGACAAAAGCGAAAGTATTGGATGTGAAACCGACTGATTTTCAGTTATTGGAATCACTTGGCCTTGAGGAAGGACACTATATTGTACTTGAGAACCATCTTAAAAGAATGCAAAGCTCAGCCGAGTTTTTTGGCTATCGATTGGATATGACAGCTGTCAGAACCAGCTTGAATGACTTTGCATCCCAGCATAAGGAAGGAAAGTGGAAAGTAAGATTACTTTCAGATAGAAATGGTGAACATTATATAGAAGGAAAAGAAATAAAACCATTCACAGAACCTGTCCGTGCAGAACTGGCAAGTGAACCAATTTCTAAAGATAATGTATTTCTTCATCATAAGACGACAAACCGAGGGGTATATGAAAATTTCATGCAGCAATCTGGGGTTTATGACGTGCTGTTATGGAATGAGGAGCTGGAAATCACCGAATTCACGACAGGTAATATTGTAGTTGAAATAAACGATAAATTATATACACCGCCATTACGGTCCGGTTTACTTCCAGGTACATACCGAGAGGATTTACTTGATAAGAATATATTAACTGAAAAGACACTGCGCATAGACGATCTAGCAGAAGCTTCAAAAATCTGGCTTATCAACAGCGTCAGAAAATGGGTTGCAGTAGAGTTAAGAACAAAAGCGGAGGTGACTGTTTAGAAACGCATGCATAAGCAAGGGACTGGAAAGCGCATGGTTTTCGCGCTTGGAATGTCCCTTGCTTATGACAAGAGTTTCTAGGAACCGGAGCTGGACGTGGCTGTTTATGAATAAGAGTTAATTGCTGCCAAAAATTTATTATTCTTATTTTTTAAAATAACCCAACCAAAAAACCAAATGCTTAAACGAGCATTTGGTTTTTCTATTCGTTAGTGCTTTTGTGTTTGCAGGTTTTGGCATTCATCACATTTACCATATACTTCAAGACGGTGATGACTTACATCAAATCCTGTTACCTGTTCTGCGAGTGATTCCACTTCGTCCAAGGATGGATAATGAAAATCAACGATCTTGCCGCATGCCTCACAGATGATATGATAATGATCAGAGGTATTACAGTCGAAGCGGCTCGATGAATCACCATATGTCAGCTCCCGAACAAGCCCAATTTCCTTAAGAACGCGCAGGTTATTATAGACTGTTGCGACACTCATATTTGGAAATTTACCTTCCAGCGCTTTATAAATTTCATCTGCCGTTGGATGGACCATCGCATTAAGCAGGTATTCAAGAACTGCATGACGTTGTGGTGTGATGCGGACGCCTGATTCTTTTAATGTATCAATTGCTTCCCGTAATCGTGCTTCAGACACCGTCAACCACCTCTCTTTCAATAATTTATTCCATTTAATAACATTATTAGATTATAATCTTTATAATTAGTGTACCTGCTCCAATAGCCTTCTGTCAATAATAGTATATTATTCAATATCATTTTAATTACCAGTATTACCAGTTATTAAACATCTACTTTCAATGTTAACTCTTCCCCGCCCAATTTTTTATTGACATACCTGGCTGCAACAAACAAGAAGTCGGACAGACGGTTCAAATAAGATAGCACAAGACTGTTTTCAAGTTCATCCTCCAACCCAACCGCCATGCGTTCGGCACGCCTTACAACCGTTCTTGCAGTATGCAGCGCACTTGAAGCGCTATGACCTGACGGAAGTATAAAGTTTTTGAGGGGTTCAAGTTCCTTATCCCACTCATCGATCTGCTTTTCCATTTGATCTATATGCTTTTGCTTCAGCTTCCAGCTAACTTCCTTATCCTTTGGGGTAGACAATTCTGAACCCACATGAAAAAGAATGGTCTGAACCTTGTGCATTTGGTCAGCGAACGCCTTTTTTCCATCCCAGTCTTCACCATCAAGCAAACTCAATGCCAAACCAATTGCAGAATTAGCTTCATCACAAGTACCGTATGCTTCCACACGCAAATGATTTTTCGGTACACGTTTTCCATAAACGAGAGACGTTAACCCTTTATCGCCTGAGCGAGTGTATATTCGCATCTTAATACCCCCTGGATAAGTTTATTTTGTTGATGAAAGCATTATTCCCTTTATTATATATTTCAAGGTTGCTTATAAAGATTTCCATTGCCCGGGATACATAATGCGGCGAAAGTCCGGAAATATGTGGGGTAATCGTTATCTTCTCTTCCTTCCAGAAAGGATGCCCCTCTGGTAATGGCTCTTCTTCAAAAACATCAAGGATCGCGTGAGAAATTTCTCCGGTTTGGATTGCTTTTCCGATTGTTTCACTGGTGACGGCATCCCCACGTCCCATATTCAAAAAGACACCGTGATCAGGCATCGATTTAAAATGTTCCTCGGTATAAAAGCCCTTCGTTTCGGGTGTGCTCGGAAGTACCGAGACGAGAAAATCTGCCCGTGGCAGCACTTGTTTTATTTCATGGTTCCTATAGTTTTCGTCAAAGTAATCTACTTTATTACCACTTCTTGATATACCGATCGTCTTAATCCGGAAAGCCTTGGCAAGACGTGCCACTTCTTGTCCGATTGCACCTGTACCTGCAATAACAATCGTTTTTTCAGTAATCTCATTTATTCTTATCGATTTATCCCACTTCTGTTCATTTTCGCTTTGCATAAAAAGCTTCTCCTGGCGATACACCTGGAGCAGCATTGATATAGCATATTCAGCCATCTGTATCTTATGTATGCCACGGACATTAGTAACAACAATATCTTTTTCCTCAAGCATTTGGAATGGTAATTCATCAACTCCAGCCGATAACACCATGATCCATTTCAGTCGATCGGCTTTACGTATTAATTCTTCGGTAATATCACTCCCATACGTTACAAAAACCTCTGCTTTGGACAAGTGTTCCCACTTTTCGTCCTTGCTATCAGAAAATACAAACTCTTCATCCGGGAATTTACCCTTTAGATTTTCCTGATGTTTACTTGAAATTTTGGCAGAAAATAATATCATCGTCATCCCATCCCCTTGTTTGTCTTTCTTATATAGTAAACGTTTTCTTAATTACTGAAAAGAAAAACAGCCCTGGATCGGACTGTTTAAAGGTTTTCCTTGATAAATTGCAAGGCCTCTTCCACATGGCCATCAACTTTTACTTTACGGTATTCCTTTTGGAGTATACCTTCTTTATCAAGAATGAATGTGGAACGCTCAATACCATAATATTCTTTTCCGAAATTCTTTTTCAGTTTCCATACACCGAAGTCCTCTGCAACCTGATGCTCCTCATCTGCCAAAAGTAGAAACGGCAGATCATGCTTATCAATAAATTTTTGATGACTTTCCACCGGGTCAGGACTTATTCCGATGATGACTGCATCCAGTTCAGCAAAGCTATCGTGCTGATCACGGAAATCACAAGCCTCTGTTGTACAGCCCGGGGTCATATCTTTCGGGTAAAAATACAAGACAACATGCTTTCCTTTAAAATCTGACAAACTTACCTCCTCACCAGAATGACTCGGTAATGTAAAATCTTTTACTTGTTTTCCAACTTCCACTGTCATAATAATATCCCTCCATAAATAGACCTGAAATCACTATATCATATTGACGTTACAGTTTCATTCCTGCCTGCTTCTTTCCCCGATTTGAACGATTTTCAATACAAAAGCAACTGGCAAAACATATCCGATTAGCGCTTCTGTCAAAGCAATAAATCTGCCGATCCCAATTGGGGTGATATCTCCATATCCGATTGTCAGCAATGTGACCCCACTGAAATAGACAGAATGAATTATCGAACCTAAAATACTAACCTGCCGCAGCTCACCATTCTCCACAAGAACGATTCCCTGAAAGGACAATATAAAATAAATCATTCCATAGCCAAACATGACAATGATATAAATGATTAATAAAGCAACAAATATCTCCGTGGAAAAGTGGCTCTCCCGCATTCCAAACGTAATGTTTATTTGTTTACTCCGTACAAAATCATACAGACTCTTACCGACTACAAAACAGACTGCAAGAAATAAAATCCATGGAACAACCATCTCATGACCCCTTTTTGAAAATCTTTATATCATATATGTATGCAAAATAATTACAGGCTTGTCTTCTAATATATGGCTTGCGGCTCTGCAATAAACAACATACATGTATTACCACCCCTTTTTTGGTATATTAGTTAATGTGTAAGGGAGGAAAATTATTAATGAATTTTACAAAGTCAGAAGAACTCCATAAAGAAGCATTGGAACATATTGTTGGTGGTGTCAATTCACCATCCCGTGCATTCAAAGGTGTTGGCGGTGGTTCACCAGTATATATGGAACGAGGACAAGGTCCGTATTTTTGGGATGTTGATGGAAATAAATATATTGATTATCTGGCAGCATATGGTCCGATCATCACAGGCCATGCCCACCCACATATTGCAAAAGCCATTGCACATGCGGCAACTACAGGAGTGCTATATGGCACACCAACAAGACTGGAAAACCAATTTGCCAAAATGTTAAAAGAGGCTATTCCTTCACTTGAAAAGGTTCGCTTCAATAATTCTGGTACGGAAGCAGTAATGACAACGATCCGAGTGGCCCGTGCCTATACTGGCAGAACAAAAGTCATCAAGTTCGCAGGATGCTATCATGGACACTTTGATGCAGTGTTGGTCCAAGCCGGCTCAGGTCCTTCCACACTTGGCACACCCGATTCAGCAGGCGTGCCGAAGTCAACTGCAGAAGACATCATTACGGTACCGTTTAATGATCTGGAAGCGTATAAAGAAGCTCTCGCTAAATGGGGAGATCAGATTGCAGCTGTATTAGTGGAACCTATAGTAGGAAACTTTGGTATCGTGGAGCCACATGAAGGATTTCTTCAAGCAGTAAACGACTTGACCCATGAAGCAGGTGCCCTCGTGATTTATGATGAAGTAATCACTGCCTTCCGTTTTACATACGGCAGTGCCCAGCAATTGTATGGTGTTGAACCTGATATGACTGCAATGGGTAAAATCATCGGTGGCGGGTTGCCGATTGGTGCTTACGGTGGACGACAAGACATTATGGAACAGGTTGCGCCGCTCGGACCTGCATATCAAGCTGGAACAATGGCTGGAAACCCGGCATCCATGGCGTCAGGAATTGCCTGTCTGGAAGTATTGAAACAAGATGGTGTCTACGAAAAACTGGATATGCTTGGTGAGCGATTGGAAAACGGCATTCTTAAAAAGGCACAGGAATTCGATGTTGCAATTACCGTCAACCGATTGCGTGGTGCACTTACGGTGTATTTTGGCGAAGAAAAGATCACAAATTATGCACAGGCTGAAGCAACGGACGGCGAAGCTTTTGGACGCTTCTTTAAATTAATGCTTGAACAGGGTATTAATCTTGCACCTTCGAAATATGAAGCCTGGTTCCTTACAACAGAGCATCGTGAATCAGATATCGATGAAACTGTTGATGCGGTGGGAAATGCGTTTAAGGTGATGAAAGGTTAGAAAACATGGTGCCAGGCACTAGTGCAGGAAGGAAAGTTGTTGTATTCACTTCTTTCTGCAAATGAAAAAAATGGACTCTTCCATGATGGAGAGTCCATTTTTTTGTTTGCTCTTTTCTTAAATTTTGGAGCGTTTAGGGGCGGGATTGTTAAGAGTCGGACGAATGAAAACGGCTGGTAAGATAATCGCATGGAATAAGAGACTAAGAGAATTTTATGATAAAAAACGTGAAGAAGGCAAACCTTTTAGATTAGCTTATTGCATGTGGGAATAATCTCTTACACGAGATTTACGTCAGACTAAAAAGCTGAACTGCTTTCCAGGATATAGCATAAGAACTATAACGGTCCCCATAAAAAAGTGAACATAACAATAGTATTGCTATCAATCGCCCATATATGTTTCAAAAGAAGTTTTGGGTGATAAGGTGGTCTTCCACGTCCTGGATAGTATTTTTATTATTAATTACTTTTATTGAAAACAACTTTAAATATTTCTTAAAAATGAGGAAAGAATAAAGGCGTCATATTGTTGAAAGCAATTTTCACGTATAAATCATTACTTTTTTAGAAATAGTCACTGAAAGGCGGTCTTAGATACCATGGGTAAAGAAAAAGTTAAACTATGGACAAGCCAATATTCAATTATTGTATTACTGTCTTTAGTTATGTTCGCTTCTTTTTATATGATAACTGCAGGTTTCCCCATTTTTGTAACAAACCTTAGTGATAATCCTGCGCTTGCTGGAATCATGACAACGACCTTAATGACGTCATCGTTGATTACCCGCTTCTTTGCGAGTGTCATTATCCAAAAAGTTAACAGGAAATTACTCCTCATTATCTCTCTCCTTTACTTTTTGGGCACAATCGGTCTTACATTTATAAATCAGTCAATCGGGTTTTTAATATTCATCAGAGCTCTGCAAGGTATTGGTTTTAGTATGCTTACGATATTAGTCTTTACGATATCAAGTAATATTGTTCCTAAATCTCGCTTAGGTGAAGGGATTGTTTTCTTCGCAATGTCCACAAGCGTGGGAACGACACTTGGGCCGCTAATCGCTATTTCCTACCTTGCAAATTACTCATTCGAATCGCTGATGATGCTGACTTTGGTCCTGATGTCTTTTTCCCTGCTGTGCAGTTTTTTCACAAAAAATACGGTTAAACAAGAAAAGGAAAGTCCACAGGAAACAGATAATGAACCTTTCTATAAGTACATGTTCGATAGACGTGTTCTTCTTCCATGTATTTTAGTATCGTTGAATTATATGACTATTGCAGGAACTGTAAACTTTGTGGGGGCATTTGGTGAGGAAATCAATCTCGGCGGAAGCATTTCACAGTTTTTTATCGCCCAAGGGATTGCCATGGTATTGATTCGTATGGTCTCAGGCAAGATTTTTGATCGATTCGGTCACAGAATTCTTATTATTCCTGCTGCTGTCTCAGGGGCTGTAGGCTTAATCTTATTAGGCTTCTCCACCAGCATGTGGATGGTTCTCGTTTCAGGAGTATTATTCGGAATTGCTTTTGCCATTATCCATCCAATTGGCCAAGCATGGGCGTTAACACTTGTTCCACCCGAGAAAAAGGCAACAGCCAATTCGATGCTGCTAATTTTTATTGATTCAGGATTGGCCATTGGATCAATCGGGCTTGGATTCTTAGCAAAATTTGTCGGCTACGGCATGACCTTTAGTCTTTCTGCTGCATTGATGATTATTATTTTGTTGTTGTATTTAATCGGGAGCAGGAAAGTGGAACCATTTGAAGCAAATAAGGAAAAACAACCCTGAAAGGTTCACAAAATTTCTTATTGGAAGAACCCCAAAATAAGAAGCTTTATCTTACTTTCGGATATTACAATAATAGATACTCTATTCGTTGCTTCAAAACTGTAATTTATATTTTTGGGAGTGAGCATTATGTTATTATCGGATGCTGCAAAGGGTTATGAGGCAGATAAGAGAATTGAGGGTTTTTCTGCATAAACATTAATATAGGCTTCAAACAAACATTTTGGAAATATCAAGATAAATCTCTGTAAAGAAAAAAACCTTTGAGTTCATGACTTCAAAGGTTTTGCTAACTCGATATATATTTAATAAGACTTTGTATATTAGTTTATACTTGTTCTTGTTTTTATCGTAGAAGTTATGATTTTTGAAAGTATTTTTAATGCTAGAACACACATTGGGGTAGTAAATGGTATCAAAGTCAATGCATAAACTGGAGCGTATTTAAACATAGCTACAATAATTGTTACATGTTCTGATAAACTACTAGTAGAATTAAAATAGGAATAAACACCATTACCAATGGAAGCGGAAATAAATATGACTACAAAACCAGCCATTGCTGAATATAACCAAACCTGTTTTTTAGACATTTCCTTTTTGGATAATCGATGACCAAACCACATGAACAAAAATACAGTAGGTAGTATAGAAATGCTAACGGCCCAGAAATATATCTCGAAATCAAAATTAAGGATTGCGCTAATAATTCCTCCATAAAAACCAAAGACTAGAATTTCAAGGATAGCACAGCTCAGAAGGTTGATTATTGGTCCAAAAATAAGTCCAATCGTTATTCCTTTTTGACTTTCCATAAATTCACCCTTACATTACTTGCTTTTATCATAACAAAAAAGAGGCAGAAAACATTTAAAAATATCTGCCGAACACTCTTCAACAATCATCTGTCCCTTTAATACAAGAAGCGACTTTTCTTCTTAAACAATCGCACCAGTTACTTCAATAACCTATTAAAGTTGAACATTCTCAAAGTGTTCAACTGTTGGAAATGGGTCATAGAAATGATGTAGTTGTTTTTTCCATTCTTGATACTCTTTCGATTGTCTAAACCCATCTGTATGGTCTTCTAATGTTTCCCACTTCACCAATAATAAATATTTCCCATTAACCTCCATACATCGTTGTAATTCGTGAGATATGTAACCTCTCATTGAAGATATAATTTTTGATGCTTCTCGAAATGCTTCCTCATATTCCTCTTCCATACCTTGCTTAACTTGCAACATAACTGCTTCCAAAATCATTTAATCTCCCCCTTTTTGAAAGTATATCATTTTACAAATTTTACTTATATTGCTTATTAAACTAAACTGCCCCTTTAATAAATTCAACAAGAAAGAGTGCTTATCCTTCTTTAAGAAAAGCACCATTCAGTTGAAGAAGAAAAGAGACGCTTGTTCAACAATCGCGCCCTATTGGGGAAAATCAAAATCTATTAAAATATGTCAAATCCTGTGCCCGTCTGTCACCCATTAAGAGGTAGGAACAGACAGGACAGGCAAATAGACACTTAGTATCTTTTGTGAATGGGGATAATTTGCCCTCTAATTTCCCCATCAGGATTTTGTTCGGTATGAGCGTTTACATACGTTAATTTTTTTCGCATCAGTATTAGTAAGTCATTGACATTTCTTACACCTGCGTCATTAGAAACGATGTCCTTATCTGTAATAACTCCCGTAACTACTCCTCGGCGAGTTGTTATCCCATTTTGATCTTCTAAAGTTGCTAGATCAGCCCCAAAAAGGAAGGCGAGAACAGGTCCATTTTCACCGCGGGCTCCAAAGTGAATATGCGCTTGAATGAAATTTCTAATATTGTTGACTTCTAGCTCAAATTCAATTTTTGTACAATCCTTATTAGCGAGAAATTTAGCTACTCCAAAAGCATCCGTCTTTACTGGAGGTACTTCGTTTATCCCTCTTAACTTAGCGATAAATTTCTCCATAAATTTCACCTCCTTAATATAAGTTATGTTAATCGAAATAACTTTGTATAGGTAAGAGGATTAAGGGCTAAAAAAGGCAAATGATAGAGGTTATAAAATTCAAGTAACAGTGGTTTTATTTTTATCTTATGAGCAGAAGCCGAAGCTGTTCCTAGAATTGACTTCCGTTATGATACTCGAGTTCAATCTGTTAATTAGGAAGACGACTGTAACTCTCATCTGTATAGATATGATTAAGTAACCAAATTAGTGTAACTGTATTAATCTGGCATACGTTTTTCAAGAACACAACACCCTAGCCCAATCATTGCCCAAGCTAGGTGAATATCATTAGGATATATAGAAAGGAGAGATGTTCTAATGGATAACAACAATCCAATGCATCATCAATTTCAAGGAACTTATCAACCTATGGATCACGATATAAAAGCAACCTGCCACAGGTATATGAACTACCATGTTATAGCACAAATGCGTGATGGATCACAATTTGATGGTATTATCGAAAGTATGGACGATGATGGCGTAACCATGTTAGTTCCTGAAGAGGTTGATGCAGTACAAGTAAGGCAGGTTAATGAAGAAGGGGTAGCCAGACAATTTGGCTTTGATTTTGATGGTTTTGATGATTTTGATGACTATGATGATTATGACTATTATGGTCGTCCTCGCAGAAGAAGGTTTCGTCGTTTCCGTCGCCAACGTTTCCCATTCCGTTTATTTAGAAGTTTATTCCCTTATCCATATTATTACCCTTATTACCCTTATTACCCTGGGTATTAATATGGTGGAGGACACCGGTGGTAGGTACTATAATAGTGATTAAAAGGCAGCTTTATGCTGTCTTTTAATATGGAATAGAGCAAATAATTGGAAATCCTAAACTCATTGATCAATTATGTTGATAATTTTGTATGTCTTACAAGATTATGTTGTACTTACTATGTTTATTTTTCATAACAAAAATAAAGCTATTATAAAGAGGATCACATATTGATGAAATAAAAAGGAGATCCCCTTTTTATAATAAACTGCTGCTTTAATTGAAAAAGGGTGCAATTCCCTCTTATAGAAACGCACAGAGACGCTTATGAAACAATCACTCGTCGTTACCTCATTAAATTTTATGGTCCACCAATTGCTAGTGCAATCAACAGAAAATAAGCAAATACTAACATTGCGCTATTAAGTATAATTCTTATTACAATGAACCACAGTTTTTTAGATGTTATAGCAAAAATAATTCCAAGTTCGGAAGCACGGTAAACACACTTATAGCCACAGTCAACTTGAATTAGGTCCTCTTGTTATAAAGAAAAGATGATGCTTATTACTACAGTTAATATTGATAAAACTCCCAATATATTTTTTGCTTTTTTCTTATTCAAGATGCAACCTCCCCCTAAAACAATAATCTTTTTCAACAATATGGCCCGATTGTGGAACAGTAAAATACTTAAGCTAACGCACCAGTTACTTCAATAAGAAAAGTGCAGTAATGGCGGCATTTTTCTGCTATACTTATAGATTTTCTTGGTTAACATTTAGTTCAATCAAATTACCATCTGGGTCGACACAGAAGATTTGTGCGAACCCACTTTTTCCGTTTGGTTTCTCCAGAATTTCAACTTCATTCTGTTTTAACCATTTAAGAGTGTCAAAATAGTTCTCGATTCTAAGGGCAAAGTGCCCCTCCCTACTGGATAAACTTTTATCCTTACGAATCGTCTGTGAAGAGGGATCTACTATCAAATGAAGTTGATGTCCCCCTATTTCATACCAAGCACCTGAAAAATCAAAATTCGGGCGTTGAATTTCTTTTAAACATAAAGTTTTACCATAGAACTCTTTTGCTCTTTCCAAATCAGTCACATTAAGACTAACGTGATGGAGACATTTATATATAATCAAAAACTTCACCTCTTTTCTTTCGCCATTTTTTTACCTTATTCGTTTTGTAACAGAGATGACCTTAAGCACCGCATCAGAATCTTGATTCGTTAATTAAATCAATTAGCAACTACTGCCAGCACTTCAATAAGAAAAGCAATCCTTATTATTGAAGCATAGCACCAGATAGTTTAAGTACAATCTTTCACAATCTATTTTAATATGCAAAGAAAGTATTAACTGTTCAAATTTTAACACTCAGACATGTCTTAATTAACATCTTACATTTAATTGTTTCACTGGGCTTTTTTATTAAATCTAGGTTTACTAAAAATGTTGTAAGAAACATGAATAATAAAGCGCATTAAAAGACCAACTGAGCAGAGTATCTATTTAAGATTTATTAACTGAAACAGTAAAACAATAACGATTGAGAAGCTTTCAATTAGGAAACAACCGAATAGAATGATTGAAACATATTATGACTGTATTATTTTGATTCAAGTGATAATAAAGTTAACTTGGTTGTTTAAGCCTAGAACTTCGATAATATAAACCGTATATTAAAATAGCTATCATTATAACAAAGAAAAAGCAATTAAAAATATTTCTATAAATAGTTTCTGGAGATAAACTATTTTGAAGGGTTAGTAGTAATCCAGAAATAGTGACTCCAAGCCCTCCACCGAAAAATTGGATTAATTGGGCGACTCCTATGCCTGAACCGACTTGTGTCATTGGCAGAATCCTCGTTATCTCATTAGAAATACTCGTTGAAAGTGATGTAAAACCAACACTCGCAAACATATATGCCACAAGTATAAAATAAGGACTGATGGTAGATAACAATGCGAATAGGATGGTCGCGCTTAATAAAAACAATTGCCCCGAAATAATTAATGGCATATTGCCAAAACGATCAATTACTCTTCCTATAAATTGTCCAGCAATCACTGCAATAATAGCTCCTGGAAAAATGATCATCCCTACCTCTATCGGTCCTTGTTGGAATGTAGTTGTAAGCATAATTGGCATTAAAAACAGATTTGCAAAATTTATAAAAAAAGTGATACAAACTATTAACAGTAGTTTTGTATACTGCCTATTTCTAAAGAGGATTGGCGGAATGAACGGCTCTTTTCTTTTATGAAGATATCTCCACCACACCACAAAAAGAACGACGGTTGCAGCAAAGATAATATAGGAAAATGTGGTCAGAAAAAGGAGTAGACCTGTAACACTAAGTCCCGTTAGAATTGCACCAAATAGATCGAAGTGACCTTTTTGAAGAACCTCTCTCGGCAACAACAAATGGAAGAATGGAATGGAAAGGACCGAAATGCTACTGATAACGAAAAGATAATTCCATCCTAAGTATTGCGTAATGATTCCCCCTATTAGAGGGCCTAACCCAAATGCCAAAGAAGCCGTAGAAGTAATAATTGCCATCGCTCTTGCACGCCTCGAAAGACGTAAACGCCCGGCGATGATTATTCCCAATCCCATAATCCCTCCACCACCAACAGCCTGAACAATTCGAGCTCCTAATAAGAGGAGAAAATGATTGGAAAAGAAGCCGATGATGGATGCGATTCCTAAAATACTGATTCCAAAAAACAAAAGTCTAGAGACGGGGATAAAGTCCGACAATCTGCTAAAAGCCAATGATGCAATGGCAAACATGATTGAATAACCGGAAACGAGCCACGACGCTGTTGATGAATTTAAGGAAAAGTCTATAATTATAGAGGGCAATGCAACATTAAACATCGTCGTGTTCATTACTACGAGCAAGATGGTAAAACTCAAAATTAAAATAATCTTATTCTCTTGAATGGGTACCATGCTTTCTAATTGGGGAGAAGTAGTTGACGTCATTTGATCCCGTCCTTATTTTTAAAGTAATTAGTCGTTATCGTATTCGGACGACAACGACTAATCAACCTGCCTCACACAGGCAGTGAGCTGATTCCATTCAAAATCTGTTTATAGTTTAACAAGCGTTCTTCCGCGTACTTTCCCTTCTAATATAGCAGCTAATACTCCGGGTAGTTCTTCTAATGAGATTTCATTAACCATCTCTTCATTTAAGGTTGTTGGTTTCAAATCATTCCCAAGACGATTCCAAACTTTTAAACGCTCATATCTTGGATATTGAACCGAGTCAACGCCAAGCCAATTTATACCTCGTGAAATATGAGGATAAACGGTTGTGGAAACTTCACTGCCACCTGTGAAACCACATGTAGCTACAGATCCACCATACTTCAATGTACTTAGAATGTATTGGAGAGTTTTCCCCCCTACAGGATCAATCGCTGCTGCCCATTTTTCTTCACGCACTGGCTGATTGTCGTTATCTACAATCTCATCTCGATGAATGATTTGTTTAGCGCCTAATCCTTTCAAATACTCTTCTTGGTCTTTTTTTCCTGTACTCGCCACAACTTCATAACCTTTTTTAGCTAAAATATTTACCGCAACGCTGCCTACTCCTCCTGTTGCACCAGCTACTAGAACAGGTCCTTGGCTAGGTTCTAATCCATTATCTTCTAGTCTTTGAACGGCTATTGCAGCAGTTAATCCTGCTGTTCCAAGAACCATGGATTCCTTTAAAGATAACCCTTTCGGAAGAGGAACAACCCACTCTGAAGGAACACGTGCGAGTTCACTATAGCCGCCAAAATGACCTGTTCCTAATTCGTAGCTCGTAACAATAACTTCATCACCTTTTGTAAATCGTTCGTCTTTTGAATCAATAACCGTTCCAGCTAAATCGATTCCTGGCACAACAGGATAGGAGGATACAAACTTATTTAGGATGGCTACTGCACCATCTTTAAAGTTTACGCTAGAATAGGCTACTTGAATGGTTACGTCGCCTTCTGGAAGGTCCTCCATACGTAATTGTTTGATTTCTAACTTGGTTTGATCATTTACTTTGTCTAGTACCATCGCTTTGAAATTATTCATTTTATCATACTTTCCTTTCTCTTTTATGATTGGAATTCCCTTTTAAAACCATACACGTACTCGTTGAATGCGCAACAAGACTCTTTTTTTCATCATAGATATGGCATTCCAGCAATCCAATTGTGCCGCCCTTTTTTATTATTTGCCCCTCAGCTCGCAGTTTCGATTCAAAAATAGGTTTAAGGAAATTCAACTTAAGTTCCACCGTCGTAAACAATTCGTCCTCAGCAAGTGTACTAATAAAAGATAATCCCATTGCAGCATCAGCTATATCACCCAGTATCCCGCCATGCAATGTGCCCATCGGATTATGCAATCTTTCAGAAGCTTCTATTTCAATAACGACTCTGCCTTCTTCAGCTTCTACCACCTTAAAGCCAAGTACCTGCGCAACAGGAGCACCAGGTATTTCACCCGTCATCATTTTCTTTATTCTTTCTAAGTGACTCATTATCCACAACTCCTAAATAATAAATTTTACTTTTAGGGTACTGCCAACAAGTCAGAAATTTTGTCCGTTAAGCGCGTTTCTATCTGTAAAGTAGAATTCCGGCACACTAATGAATCGACTTTTTGTGTTTGCTTGCTAAACTCTAGCCCTCTATTGTTGAATAAACTTTTAATTATTTTAATAGTGTAAGGAGACGCTTCTCTTATTTAAAGAAGCGTCTTTACTTAAATAATCCCTACTAGTTTTAATACCAAAATAAGTGCTTCTAGATTATTAAAGTAAATAAACCTGCAGTCTCCATGCAGTAATTGAAAAATTAAATTAAGCTTCTAGAAACGGGTAATCTATATAACCTTGTGCACCACCGGTATAAAGCCTATTTAAATCCGGTTCATTTAGGGGGGCATTTTTCTTTATACGCTCAATGAAATCTGGATTAGCTAGTGCCCAAATTCCTACTGTCGAAACATCTGCTATACCGCTGTCCACGTCCACAGTAAGTTGTTCAAGTGGACGTCCCGCTCTATTTACTACTAGGGGTTGTGTCCATAATTGACGTATTTCTTGTAATAAGGGTTCATTACCAAAGTGCATAATATGAAGATAAGCCAAATTAAGTTTGTTTAATTCCCCTATTAAATAACGATACATCTCAATATTTGTATCGCCTTCCTCAATGCCGTTCAATGTTCCTTGAGGAGAGAATCGAATCCCCGTTTTTTCTGGACCAATTTCATCAATGACTGCTTTAGTCACTTCAATTGCAAATCGAGCTCGGTTTTCAATGGTACCACCATAGGCATCTTGTCTGAGATTGGAGTTTTCACTAAGGAACTGTTGAATGAGATACCCATTCGCCCCGTGAATTTCGACTCCATCGGCTCCTGCTTCAATTGCTGCGGCTGCGGCAGTACGAAATTCTTGAATGACTTCTTTTATCTCATTTTGACCTAATTCCCTAGGCGTCGGAATATCTTTCTTCCCCTCAGCTGTATGCATTTCTATACCAGGTGCAATAGCAGAAGGTGCGACCGCTTGTCGGTGATGTGGTGTATTGTCAGGATGTGAAACACGCCCTACATGCATGAGCTGAATGAATATGCGTCCACCTTCATTGTGTACACGACTCGTTACTTTCTTCCAACCTTCTATGTGAGATGCCGTATAAATCCCAGGTGTATTGAAGTACCCTTGCCCATCATCTGAAGGTTGTGTACCTTCACTTATAATTAAACCAAATGAAGCACGTTGACTATAATATTCAGCCGCTAACTCACTTGGAGTACCATCAGGTAAAGCTCTATTTCTTGTCATTGGTGACATACCTAAGCGGTTTTTCAATGTAACGTCTCCAATACGAACCTCTTCAAATAATTTCTTCAATTTCATTCTCCTTTTTTGTTCTCATACACTTTAAGTATAAGATGGTTAGTAGTAATTGATTATCTATGACTAATTGTCCTCTTCATTACTCAGCATCAAGAAATCGATTTACATCGCCAGCGAATTGTTCTGGGTACTGGAATAGATGTCCGTGACCAGAGTCTGGATAAATAATGAGTTGGGCATTAGGTAAGTTTACAGTAAGAATGTAACTGTTTTTAGTCGCAACCATGATGTCTTCAACCCCATTGGTCACGAGTACTGGTTGCGTAATCTTCTGTAACCAGTCGTATTTCTGTTCAGGTTCCCGCTGAGCCCATTCGGATACTGCCTTGAATTGCGCCTCGGTCACTTGAGATGAGCTTTCCACTTTTTTCTGACCCAAGATTCGTTTTAATGAAGCTATACCAGCCGCTCGACTCGTTTCGGTAGGTCCGTAAAATAGGAACAAGAAATTCTCCCGAGCATCATTTCCACTAGATTCAGTCATCGCCTCATACACGCCTTCTCTACGCTCACTGACACCAGATCGTGGAGATGTACCCGCCAAGACGATGCGTCGTACCATATTTGGCTGTTGCAATGCTAATTCCTGTGCAACCATTCCTCCTATTGAAAAACCAAGAATATCGACTTTTTCTAAGCCAAGTGCTTTAATAAAAGACGCTGCATCCTTAGCCATCTCCGCTATAGTAGGCGGAGTTTCACCACTGGATTCACCAACACCAGCATTATCAAAGAGAATAATTGGTCGATTTTCAGCTAAAGCACCAATCATAATAGGATCCCAGTTTTCCATTGTTCCGCGGAAGTGAATGAAGAAAACTAGCGGAATTCCTGCTTCTTGGCCGAACTTTCTATAGGCAAATCGTACCCCTTCAGCTTCGATATAACTTGATTCAGTTGGAATTGTAAATGTTGACATTGTATAGTCTCCTTTCGAACTTATTGTTCGAGTATTTTTAAATTAGATTTTATCTGTCTGGCTGTGACTTACTGTACATGTGATGGCTACCTGATTTTCAATATAATTTTCCCTTTAGCTCTTCCTGATTCCGAATATTCTATTGCTTTTTGCGCATCTTCAAAGGAAAATACTCTATCGATTACAGGTTCGATTTTTCCAGATTCAATAAAGTCTGCAATGATACGTAATTGTTCGCCACTCGGCTTCATAAACAAATACCTATATTGAACATTTTGCTTTTTTTCAAGTGTAGTAAGTTTTTTACTTACTACGGAGAGCAACATCGTTTTTAAAAATCCTAATCCCCTTTCTTTAGCAAAGCGAGCATTTGGTAATCCTGAAATGGATATAACTTTTCCTCCGTCTTTAAGAACAGTGAAGGATTTTTCGAGCGTCTTGCCTCCAAGCGTATCAAATGTTGCATCATAACTTTCCAGTATATCTTCAAATTTATCTGTTTTGTAATTAATGATTTCATCTGCACCGAGGGACCTGACTAATTCCCTACTTGCTTCACTAGCAGTCGTTGCAACAGTGGCACCCATTAATTTTGCTAGTTGAATAGCAATAGTTCCGACACCACCAGCACCAGCGTGAATCAATATCTTTTGCCCTTTTTGCAATTGAAGTATTTCATGTAAAGCTTGATATGAAGTTAACCCTACCAATGGTATCGATGCCGCTTCTTCAAAGCTTAAATTTTCAGGTTTTAAGGCTATGTCATCTTCATGAACAGAAATGTATTCAGCAAAAGTTCCGATTTTACTCTCACGCGGACGGCCATATACTTCATCTCCGACTCTAAAGCCAGTCACTTTTTTACCAACTTTTGTAACAATACCAGAAAAGTCATTCCCAAGAACCAGCGGCATTTTATAATTAATTAACAATTTCACCTCCCCATTGCGTATCCTAAAATCAAGCGGATTAATACTAGCTGCATGAATTTCTGTGAGTACCTCATATTCATCAATTTCAGGTAGGGGCACTTCTGCCAAGCGTAATGGGACTTTTCCATACTTATCAATTACCATCGCTTTCACTATCTTCACCTCCAAATAACATGTATTCAAAAGATGCTTTGTTGTTAAATAAGCATTCTTTCGTGTCCAATCCCTTGTAAAGGAAATAATTTACTCTACAAGCATACGTCCAATTTTAATTGAAATAATTTGAGAATGAACATTCTTAATAAGGGTAAAAAAAGAAAGCTTAATCCAAGACAGACAGTGTCATATCGATAATGCTTTCCAACTTTTCTTTATCATCGCTTGTTTTCGCTAGTACTCGCAATCCCACTAAGGAATTATGCATAAATTGGGAGAGCTTTTCCGCATCATGATGATGGGAGATTTCTCCTAATGTTTGACCTCGTAGCAATAGCTCGTTCAATAGTCTCTCGGTCTTTGAGAAACTATCCACAACTTTCTCTGCTATTTCTTCGTCATGCAGGAACAATTCAACTGCTGTATTTACTGTTAAACAACCAATAGGTTTTTTTTCATTTTTATAAATTGCAATCTCAAATAGTCGCCTGATCGCCTGTTTAACCGAATCCAGTGACTTTACTTGCGAATCTATCTTGGTCCCTATTACCTCATCATAGCGATCCAAAGCTCTCATAAATAATGTGTGCTTATCGCCAAATGTATCGTATATGCTTCTGCGATGGATGCCCATATGCGTGACTAAATCTTGTATAGAGGTTTTTTCATAGCCTTGTTCCCAAAAGAGTACCATAGCTTTTTGTAATACTTCATTTTCATCATATTCTTTGATTCTTGCCATCCAATCCCCCTCCTTTCGAACAAACTATAGCAGCTCTTTAGTACCTCGTTTAAAAAGGCTTTAAGTACTTAGATGCTCGTTTCGAGAACGGTCATTCTCATTTCTCCAAAAAAAAATATTGCTTATCTATTACCTTATATACTCTACGATATCATTTAGAGAACGATCAATCAATAAATAACTCCAGAAATTAGTATGACATTTCTCTATGCTTTAGAACTATCGGATAGTGATTTTTCTCATTTTATATTTTAACAAAGAGGAAAATCACTAATTGAAATAAAAGTTGCCATCTTACACTATTCTGCCCCTTTAATAAATTCAATAGGAAAGGGTGTTTTTCCTTCTTCAAGTATTGCACCAGATAGCGTAATAAGAAGTTAGATGTATTGTAAATGCTGTTCACCATGAAAGAATTTCAATATAAAATCCCTAGCAGGAACATTTAGCTTTTCATATGACAGCAAGAAATCCTTGTTATCATAAGGAACTTCAATAAAAGAAACGTCGATTTGACCCTTTTTGCCAATATACAGTTTTACATACGATGCATAAGGTTTGTGGTTACATCCTAATGAACTCGGATTAAGATAGAGTCTCTCCTTAGACTTAAAATGATGAACAATATGATGGTGTCCAAAACAGATAACATCTGCATTAGAGGTTTTATAAAATTCATCAAGTTTATCGATAGTTGGTTGATTATCAATTGATAAAAATTTACCTTTTTTCTCTATATGATAATGCACGAATAAAAAGTTTTTACCGTTTATTATTTTTTCTTGTTTCATTGCAATACTTGATAATTTAGGAATAAATTTCTCATCTAATTTGGATGCAATCCATCTATGGTGTTCCCTTTCCTCACCAACACTGTTCGGTTCTTTTCCATCAATTATGCTTAATACTTCCTCATCATGATTTCCCTTAACAAAAGATATATCTGTGCGGGAAAACAACATTTCAAGAACTTCATTTGTTTCATGTCCGATACCTACTAAATCACCAAGACAATAAATGTGTTCTATTTGCTTATCTCTATCAATATTATCCAAAACTGCTTTTAACGCAGCACTATTCCCGTGAATATCGGCAATAACTGCAATATTAGTCCCCATTCTAATCACATCCATCTCCCAAAAGTTACCTGTTCTTCTTAAACTCTACTGCCCCTTATATTATAAATTCAACAAAAAAAGTGCTAATCCTTCTTTTAGGATTGCACCAGTTAGTTGAACAAAAAACAATTTATTTCATAGCCAAAATTGTGAATTCCCAAGGTATATTTTCATTATTCCATCCACGATGTTCGTCAAAGCTATTTAATGTAAAGCCTGTTTTTAGAACGGAATTGATTATTTCACTTAATGTATAATGCCTTATATATACATCAGGGAATTTTTGTTGTTCTGACTTCTCGAAATACTGTTTATAAGCTAATTCTCCATTATGCAATTCATTATCAAAATAATTAGGAGTATATTTGAAGTCAGAGCCTATACACCTTTTTATTGGATGATAGTCACTTAAAATCATTTTCCCACCACTTTTAAGAATTGAAAAAAGAATAGCCATAAATTTATCAATATCATTAAAGTAGTGTAATATTCCTCCTTCTAAATAAAGAATATCAAAGGAATTTTTATATTTTTCCAAATCAATATCGTAAATATCTCCTACTATATAATCAATTGACGTATTAGCACAATGAGCTAATTCTAAAGCGTATTTTTTATTTTCCTCTGATATATCAAAAACCGTTACTTCCGCACCTAATAAAGACAAGGGAACAGCTCTTCTTCCATTTGAACCACATAAATTTGCAACTTTCTTTCCTTCAATTTTGTCAAAATACTGTTGGTGTTTTTTTAAACTTGCTTTGGGATTTTCTAATATTTCTTTTGCCTTATCCATCGGAGATCCATCTCTTTTATTCCAAAACTCATATGCCCGATACTCCCAAGCATTTTTATTTTTGATACTTTGTTCATTCATTTCCTACGACCTCCCGTATCATTTAAGGTAGATTATCTTCAACAATATGAGGTAATTTCTTCTTAAACAATCCTGCCCCTTTAACACAACAAGCGACTGTCCTTATTTAACAATTGCACCAGTTACTTTAATTAAGGTAATTCATTACCTTCTTTATCAAAATACTCAAATTCGAGTTCTCCCAACAACTCAGAGTCAACACCGTGAAATAAAAAAGCATTCATATATTCATTTTCTATTTCTATCATTGCAGCCTCATGAGTTCCCATTTTAACGTTAGCTACTTCTTTTCTGGCAAAACCAACAATATGTTCATCCATACCTGAAGCCATTCCCTCATTATTTTTATCAACACTTCCCACACCTATTACTTCATCCACTCGCCAACCATATTTATTCTTATTTATTATTCCTGCTGCTAAATAGTCTTTCGGAGCATCAAATTGTGAGTAATAGAAGACATATGCAACTTCTTCGTATATTTTTGTATCCACGTTTTCTAAAACATCGAGGTATTCATGTTCATAATTTTTTAATGCTTCTTCTGGCGTAGAATATGAATTGCTCTTTTTACTATTCTCTATATAAATGAAAGTGGATACCACCATCAATACAATAAATGCAATACCAAATATTATTTTTTTCATTGTCTCCCCCTTTATAGTTTATAACGATTCTTTTACTAAAAAAAAGTTTCACACCTTCTTAAACAAACCTACCAGATAGCTCAACAGCCTTTTATTTAACATTAACATAATATTCCTAACATTATTAGCAGAAGAAAAGACAATCAAATTTCAATTGTCTTATTCAACTCTTGCACCAATTAGTTTATGACCTCACTTCTAAAACCATTCGTACTGTTTTAAGGATATGACCATCAAAATCATCGTCAAATTCTTGAACTATTTTAAAACCTTTAGCTTCATAAAAAGTTTTTCCTATTTTATTTTCCTTTTCTACGTTTATATAAATCTCTCTTACACCTTCTAAGATTTTAATCCCTTCTTGTAACAAAGCGGTACCTATTCCCTTTCCTTGATGTTCAGGATAAATATATATTGCACCTAATTCTACTTCACATTCATTTTTAACTGGGGAGTAATTAGCGAAACCAACAAGGCTATTTTCCACTTCTGCAACAAGTAATAATGAACTATTTAAACGTTTTTCCATCATTTCATCACTATATGCTGCGTTTAAAAAGTTTTCTTGTATCTCAGAAGGTATAATCCCCTCATAAGTCGTATTCCAGCTCTTTTGTGCTACATCTTGAACTTTTTTCGTATCCTCTTTTGTCATTTTTCGAATTAAGAAACTCACTTGTATCAACCTCCATTTAATTTTGTATTGTTACAACACAATCAACTTTTAACCGGTTATGAACCATTATTCATTAAATCCCTCCCTAAAAAACAAAAAAACCTCATCTCAATTAAGAGACGAGGTTTCCCCGTGGTACCACTCTAATAAACCTGTTCTGCTGGTCTACTCATTATTGATAACGGGGTTTTCCCCGACGAACCCTACTGATTTCAAGTGCGTTTCTTAGAGGTGCGTTTCGTTACAAAAGGATATTTTAGGCTTTCACCATCCCTAAATCGCTTTGATCTCCTTATATAACTACTCTCCTCGTCATCGAACCTAACCTTTATATAATTCCGATTATATCTAATTAGCAAAATCTTGTAAACAATTATTATTATATTTTTTTCTTCTTCAACTATACTGCCAGTTAGTGTAAGTACATTTCTTCACAATCTCATATTTAAGTTTAAAATAATACATCTGAAGATTCAGTAATATCTTCTTAAGTTTAATTGATTTTTAGAATGCTAAAAGCTCTGCTAAAATGCAGAGCTTTTCTCATATAATTTGTAAGTTAATTTGATTATTTAATTAATGTTTTGCACCTCAAAACGGAACCCTTTATTGTCATGATCATGCTTTTACATCATCCAAATGCTGAATTTGGTACAAATCATAATAATGTCCTTGCTTATCCATCAACTCATTATGGGACCCCATCTCAACAATCTGACCATTTTCAATAACGACGATTCGATCGGCATGTGTAATGGTTGCAAGTCGATGGGCAACAATGAATGTTGTCCGTTCGGATGCCAATCGTTCCATCGTCTCCTGGATCAAATGTTCACTTTCCAGATCGAGGGCAGATGTCGCTTCATCAAAAATCAGGATTGGCGGATTCTTCAGAAAGACACGTGCAATCGCTACACGCTGTTTTTGTCCGCCTGACAATTTGACACCCCGTTCTCCGACAAGGGTATCATAACCATATGGTAATGATTCAATAAATTCGTGTGCGCTGGCTGCTTTAGCGGCAGCAATAACTTCCTCATCTGTCGCGTCAGGTTTCCCCATACGGATGTTCATTGCAATCGATTCGCTGAAAAGTATGTTATCCTGAAGAACCATTCCAATGTTGTCGCGTAATGATCTTGCCTTCATATCACGAATATCAATGCCGTCAACTTTAATGGCACCGTCCGTAACATCATAGAACCTAGGTATTAAGCTGATCAAGGTTGATTTACCTCCACCACTCATACCTACAAACGCTATCGTTTCTCCTTTTTCAACATCCAGGTTAATACCTTCAAGCACGGGAAGCTCTTCTTCGTCATATCGGAACGAAACATTGTCTAGCTTGACTGAGCCTTTGACTCTTCCAGGTTCAATAGCGTTATCCTTATCGACAATATCATACTTTTCATTCATAAATTCGAATACACGGTCAATCGACGCAATTGCCTGTACAAGCGTTGTTGATGAATTAATGAGTCTTCGCAATGGACTGTATACTCTTTCCATGTACCCGACAAAAGCTACCATCGTTCCCAATGTGACGTTGCCCATTATTACTTGGTAGCCGGCAAAAGCAATAACAAGGAGCGGAGCCAGGTCTGTAATTGTGTTTGTCACCGCAAATGTCTTTGCATTCCAGTCGGTATGGTTTAATGCTTTATCAAGGAAGTTCGTGTTACGAGATTGGAATTGTCCTTGTTCATATTCTTCCAATGCAAAACTTCTGGTAACAGGTACACCCTGCACACGTTCGTGAAGGTGGCCTTGCACTTCAGCCAGTGCCTGCGAACGTTCCCTTGTCAATTGGCGCAGCTTGCCGAAAAAGTATTTGATTGCAAATCCAAATAACGGGAAAAGGATAATGGAAACAATAGTCAAGCTTACATCCATTGTCAACATAATTCCTATAGCAATAAGAATTGTTATAAGATCAAGCCAAATGTTCATCAACCCAGTAATCACGAAGTTTTTCGTTTGTTCGACATCATTTATTACCCGGGAAATAATTTCGCCGGTTTTTGTCTTAGAATAGTATTTCAAACTCAGTTTCTGTATATGATCAAACAGCCTATCCCTGATATCATAAAGGATTTTGTTACCAACCCACTGGGCTAAATATTGTCGAATATATTCAATTGGCGGACGCAATATGAGAAATACCGCAAAAGAAATGCCCATAATCCAAAACAGGTTCGTGATTTTATCTGTATCACTTAAATTATCTGCTCCGATTACATCATCGATTACATACTTTAGAATTAAAGGCATCAATAGCGGTATACCAAATTTTATAATTCCTACGATAATCGTCCAGAATATTTTCCACTTATATGGTTTTACAAATTTCATGTATTGCTTGACACTGCTCATATAATTAATCTTCCTCTGTTTTTTTATGTCTGAAAATGACCATTTATTCATGTGTTTCTAGGAGCTGGGCCTCGATGTTTATGTGTAAGAATCAGTGCTGCCAAAATTTATTCTTTCTTACTTATTTGAAAAAAATCCCTGTTACACAAATGACCTGGCAACAAGGACATACTATAATGATAAATCGAATAATCAGTCTCAGCGATAAGTCAGATAGCGTTCATACCAGCTGTCAACAAAATCCGGGGCAAATGGTCCCTTTCGTTGTCTCACCCATCGCAGCAGATATTCCATATTATTATGAAGAATTCTATCGAGAACAATTGGATAGTTCATCATTTTTTTGTGTTCATCATATTCATCTTCATCAAGCAGATCATATGTCATATCCGGATATACTTTAACATCCAAATCATAATCGATATATTTCAATGCTTCTTCATCGTATACAAAAGGGGAACTTATATTGCAATAATAGTGGATTCCCTCATCCCGAAGCATTCCGATAATGTTAAACCAGTACTTTGCATGAAAATAGCAGATTGCCGGTTCCCTTGTGATCCAGGTTCGTCCATCACTCTCCGTTACTTGAGTTCTATCGTTAGCTCCGATAACAACTGTCTCCGTCCCCTTTAGAACCACACTGTTCTCCCATATCCGATGCAGCTGTCCATTATGTTTGTAGCTCTGTATTTGCATTTTAGAACCTGCCCTCGGAGCAACCATCTTATCTTCCTTTCCCCTTACATTTTATTCCGTATTAATTATCCATCAATTATAAAGGTATCAGACCTAAATATAAAGCATAATGCCCCGATGATATACAGAAAAGGTTTCTAAGAACCAGAAAATCGATGTAAGCAAAAAGAGTTTCCTTCAATTGGCTAGAAGGAAACTCTTTTTTATCACTCAGGATATCAATTTTGTTACTTTTTGTTTGATTGAGACTTTTGGTTTTGCTTTCTAACTTCTTGAGCATTTGTCTCAGAAGCAAATTCTGTACCAAACTGACCTTGTCCTTGAGCAGCTTGTTTGTTTTGCTTTTTAACTTCTTGAGCGTTTGTCTCAGAAGCAAATTCTGTACCAAACTGACCTTGTCCTTGGGCTGCTTGTTGGTTTTGTTGTTTAACATGCTGAACGTTAGTACCTGCAGTTGTTTGATTTGGTTTTTTAGCCATCAATATCACCTCCGCAATAATTAATTTCTCCATTACGCAAGAACTTATCCAATGTATTTTTTACTTCTTTGGTAAGCAAATTATGCCAACGCATAAAACGGAGAAAACAGGAAAACTTATACGTGTAAGATCAGTTCATTTTTGGAGGACTTTACTATGAACACACCAAGGGATTTCACAGAACTGTCCATGCTTAGCAAGACGAAATGGCAAGATAGCGAATTACAATATTTTCAACATGCTCTTTCACAAATTTTACCTTATATAAATTCAGAAGGATTGACGATTTTACATGAAATTAACAGAGAAATGTATACACGTGCGGAAAATAACCAAGACTCCCTCTATCAGTAGGGAGTCTTGGTTATTTTTTCCCTGAAATCATTTATTACGCTTCGCCTTCCAGGTATTTATGCATTTTTTGATGGGAAACAGGGAAAGGATATCTGGCAATGTCCTTTTGATCAACAAAAGTGAGTCTGTGATCTTCTGCTTTCGTTTGCTCTGTTTTCGCTTCGTATATTTCCAATCTCCAGATAAGATGAGAAAATACATGCTTCAACTTCCCTTTTTGAGGACCAAGCTGCACTCGTAAACCATATTCACTGTAAAACCAATTTTCAAGATGTTCCATCCCAATCTCATGGACAGGACCCATCGGGAATTGCCATAAATTCGCCAGCAAACCATTTTCCGGTCTTTTTTCTATGACATATTCGCCCAGATCATTTTTTATTAGTAAGACAGCATAGGGTATCGTTTTTTGTTTTTTCGCCTTCGCTTTAACAGGCAAATCCTCCTGTATTCCTTCGAAGTATGCCTGACAATGTTCCTGTAGTGGGCAGAATATACAGGCTGGTGACTTTGGTGTACAGATTGTCGCCCCCAAATCCATAATCGCCTGATTGAAGGAGGACGGGTCTTCTTCAGAAATCAGTTGGCGTACATACTCCTCAAATAGTTTCTTTGTTCGTTGCTGAGCTATGTCCTCTTCTATCTTCAGCAGCCTCGAAAACACACGCATCACATTTCCATCTACTGCCGGCTCAGGCTGGTTATAGGCAATGGATAAAATAGCCCCTTTTGTATATGGGCCAATTCCTTTTAATCCCCCAAGCTCTTTCGGTGTTGAAGGTACTTTTCCGCCATATTCCGAAACAACTTCCTTTACAGCGTTTTGCAGGTTTCTGGCACGGGAATAGTAACCTAAACCTTCCCATGTCTTAAGGACATCCTGTTGATCTGCAGCCGCAAGATCGTATACAGTTGGATATTTCTCGATAAAACGATTAAAATAGGGAATAACTGTATCTACCTTTGTCTGCTGCAGCATAATTTCCGAAACCCATATTTTATATGGATCCCTTTCTTTTCGCCATGGAAGGTCACGTTTCGTTTTTTCATACCAGTTCAGAAGATCATCCTGGAATTGTGAAATGTTGAGATTCTTTAATATATTATCTGTCATAATTGCACTTCCTTCATGCTACAATACATTTATAAAGCTCTTATAAAATTAAAGTTTCCTTAAGGAGGACCATATTATATGGACACTGGCACTCATATCGTAATGGGTATCTCGTTAGGTGGGCTTGCCACTATAGACCCTGCAGTGCATAGCGATCCAGCACTATTCAACGCTGTGTTGGTCGGGACAGTGGTTGGTTCACATGCCCCCGATTTCGATACAGTATTTAAACTTAAAAACAATGCAACTTATATACGTCACCATCGTGGAGCATCCCATTCCCTGCCTGCAATCGTTCTATGGGGATTGCTTGTATCCGGGGTTATTTATATGTTCGTCCCAGAGGTAAGCTATTTGCATCTCTGGTTATGGACCTCCCTGGCAGTTATTATCCATGTCTTTGTTGACCTGTTTAATGCATATGGCACACAGGCTTTCAGGCCATTTTCCGATAAATGGATTGCAAAGGGGATAATCAACACCTTTGACCCTTATATCTTTTTCCTCCATCTGGCTGGAATTTCAGCCTGGGCTCTCGGAGCAAATCCAGGTCACACGTGGCTGGCGATATACGCGGTCATCGTATTATATTATATTAAAAGGTATATGGATAAAAGGGAAATCGTCAAGAAAATTAAAGATTATTATCCTGATACCGTCGAAATCGCAACTTCTCCAACAATTAAGCAAAACTACTGGCGGGTTGCAATCACGACAAAAGATAAATTCTATGTTGGCACTGTGGAAAACCGGCATATTGAAATTGTGGATGAATTCTGGAAGGTTCCATTACCCGACACTCCAATAATCGAGGTAGCCAAAACAGATAAAAATATACAAGCGTTTTTAAACTTTTCACCTGTTTACCGCTGGGAAATTAATTACTTTGACTCGCTAACCGAAGTTCGCTTTATCGACCTGCGCTATCGGTCAAAAACGTATTATCCATTTGTGGCGGTTGTCCAAATCGATGAAAACAAAGAGATTATCAGTTCCTATACTGGCTGGATTTTTTCCGAGCACAAATTGAAAAGCAAATTATATGTTGGTGACCCGACAACATAGAAAAACAGCAGGCTGCCTGCTGTTTTTCTATTTCTTCACTTTTTTGCCAAGCAAAGAAATTGGGAGTGCTTCCTCTTCTTCATACAGTTCATCAAGGAGATTAATTCGGTGTCCCCATGCAAAAACACCATTTATATAATTAATTTTGAACGTAAATCCCGGCTCCATTTTTAACTGATATATTTCATCAGCCGCAAAGTCATCAGGATTCAATGTATATGCTAAAGCAACCTGCATTTTTCGCTCGTTAACCTGAACTTCTGAAATATTTCCTAACTGTTCAGCCTTCTGAGCCTTTTCTTTTAATTGGCCAATTTCTCTATGTAACTGTTCAATCGAATAATCACTATACCGATAATTCATGTTGTCCACCCCTTCCCCATCTACCATTTTAACAATTGTTTCATAACAATGGAAACAGTTTTTACTTCTCAGCTTTCTCATCCAAAAAGGTATGGATCATATCAAATGAAAACCCTTTTCGATATAGTCCTTCTGTCACCTTTTGTCTCAGAGCATATCCATCATGCTTTGCTTCATGCTTTCTCAATAGTTTTTCTCCCTGATAGACAAGTGCTTCCCATTCACCATCCTGATCCTTTTCTTCCTCGATTCCCGCAAAAGCCTCCTTAATTGCTTCCTGACTGAATCCTTTTTGCAATAGATTTGTCTGCAGCTGCTGTACCTGCTTTCGGAATGACTCGTTCTTCCTGGAATTTATTTTCTTTCCAATTAGCTTTATTATTTTTTCATATTGCTTCTCAAACGGGTAATGCTCAAGTGCAGATTCAGCTATTTGAGCAGACACGCCTTTATCAATCAATTCCTTCTTAATCAATTTCGGCCCCTTTGATGAATTGTTCATTCGGGTACGGACAAACATAATCGCAAATTGCTCGTCATCAATCAGTTTTTCGTCTGTCAGCTTCTTTATGATTTGGTCGATATGCTCAGCATCGACTTCTTTTTTCACCAAATAATCCATGATTTCTTTTTTTGTGCGCATTCGATAGCTTAAAAAGTTAATTGCTTGGGTATATGATTTATGTAATGTATCCTTGTTAACAAGTGTGGCAATCATTGAATCGTCCAGCTCAAGTCCTTTACGAAGCCGATATTCAATTAATATTGCTTCATCCACACTAAAACCATATTCCTCGTCATTTGCAGTACTCAAGAAGATATTGAACCGATTCTTATGTTTTACTTGGGTCGTGATCCGGGTTATCTTTCTCAATGCTTCTCACCCCTTTCACTTATAATAACAGAATGGGCATGACAGCGACCAGTAAGGAGCACAGCTGCGAAGAGCGGGTTAAGAGAAGATGGCTTGGTTGTATTTTTGCAGGTTGGTAAGTCTGTACTTTCCTAATACCTTAAAAATTTTCCTGTATACTACGGTAAGAAACAAATTGATGTATATACTATTAAATGCATGCAGATTTTTTGCTGGGAGGGTTAAAATTGAATTTTCTTATAAGTGGTGGTTCCGGTTTTATTGGCAAGAATCTTTCCGAATCCTTACATGAAAAAGGACATCATACCTATATACTTACAAGATCTCCGGATAATAAATCGAACACATCGAATACAACATACATAGACTATAATTATCCAGCCGATAAACTTCCCATCATAGAAGGCGTCATCAATTTAGCTGGTGAATCTCTTTTCGGCTACTGGTCTTCCAAGAAAAAAGAAAAGATTATGGACAGCAGATTGGAAGCTACAAATCACCTCATTGAACTAATGGGGAACTTGAAAACAAAACCAAACGTTTTTATCAGCGGATCAGCTGTAGGATATTACGGAACATCTGAGGATTTAATTTTCACAGAAGCTACAATCGATCCCGGAAAAGACTTCCTTGCAGATGTAACTGTAAAATGGGAAGAAGCTGCCCGACAGGCAGAAGCTATGGATATCCGGACTGTTTATGCCCGTTTCGGTCTCGTATTAGGTAAAGAAGGTTCACTTCCTTTAATGAGCCTTCCAGTTAAAATGTACACAGGCGGAAAAATCGGCAATGGTGAACAATGGATGTCCTGGATCCATATAAACGATGTTGTCCATCTGATGGAATACTGTCTATCTAAGCCAGAAATTGAAGGACCGGTTAATTTTACGTCACCCAAACCAACACGGAACAAAGATTTCATGAAATCATTGTCTGAAAACTTGAAACGGCCGTACTGGTTCCGAACCCCCTCTGTCTTAATCCACGCAATAATTGGAGAGATGGGACAACTAATTACCAAAGGACAATACGTCTTGCCAAAAAAGGCATTGGATAATGGCTTCGAGTTCATGTATCCAGAATTAAAAGATGCTTTGACAGAGCTTGCTGAATCTTAGAAAACAGGCATTCTTTAAAGCCTGTGGGTCAATGCCTTCACTGCACTTAAACGTTCAAAAATATATAAATAAATTTACAAAAAAACAGTTCCATTTTCAATAAAAAGATTGTAAAATAAAAATACCAAAACACGAAAGAGATGAATGGAACGTATTACTTTACAGCACAGAATTAAATAGGGAAGGCAAATGGTGCGCCACCAGTTTTATCTGGTTCTAGTGGGTTCGATTCCCACCCCGAATTTTTGTTGAACGCTAAAATAAAAATTCGAGGGTGGGTCACTCGCTGGATTTCCTTATGGAAAATCCGTGTTTTTACCCGCCTGGAATGAGGAGGGTATTTTTTATGCTTAAATTGCGTGATTTACATGAGGTACCGTTGCTATTTGAATTGATGGCCCATCCAGAGGTATTTCCCTATGTTAGACATAAAGCAGAAACAAGCGATGAATTCTACTTCATTACTAAAAAGACAATCGAGGCCGAAGAAAACGGTGAGTTGATCTCCCGCACTATTTTAGATGAATACCATCATCCAATTGGCACAATCAATCTATTTGACATCGATCAAAATTACGGATTTTTGGCTACGTGGATTGGCAAGCCATACTTTGGCAAAGGTTATAATCAGCGTGCCAAAGAGCAATTCTTCGATATATTATTTTTTAACTGCAATATCGAGGGGATTTTTATGAAGGTGAGAAGAACAAATAAGCGCTCACTCAAAGCTGTTTTGAAATTGCATTATGTAGCTTTAGGTAATGAAATATTTCCCGAAGTATTTGCAAAAATTAATCCAGATGAAGATATTTATGATCTTTTTGTAATTACAAAAGAGCATTATATGTCTTATCAACAATTCAGATTCAGTGAAACTGATGATACAGGTGAAGAAGTTTCCTGATTTATAGATAATTTCTATGCATAAACCACATTACGATTGGGCATTCTAGTCATTAAAGTGAGGGATCCTGATGGCTAAAATGAAACCTGGTCAATCTGAAAAGTTTCTTTCTAAAACACAGGAAGTTCTTTATCAGAAAGAGTTTAAAAATGCAGACCGTGTCTACAATCAGATCACACAAAAGGGAAACCGAAGCTAATTGCTTTGGTTTTCTTTTTGATGAAATAAGAAAGTATCAATTTTGGCAGCAATTAAGTCTTATACATAAACAGCCACGGCCAGCTCCAGCGCCTACCCCCTCGAGGTCTTAAGTAAAAACTACCTATGGCAAAGAACGCCACTGGTATTTCTACTTGGGCCCACAGGACGTGGGTCAGTTCGGCGTTGCCAGAGGATGTGGTGCAAGTAGCCGAACTTCCTTTTTGTCGGGGGTGATCAAGGCGCTTACGCTTTTGCTCGATGTTTTATCCACAGAAAATTCACCTGCTGTTAATAAGCATTCTAAGCGTCGATCAAACAATCCCACTTATCAACAAATAAATGTGTATAAAGTTGATTTTAATTGTGGGTTTTGTGGATATTATCTGAATAACGGTGGTTTAACTGCTGATTAACTGGGGATAAATATGTGTATAAAAAACAGAGAATTAAAATGTAATCTCTGTTTTCTCTTATTGCTTATAATCTGGTATATCAGTAATAATTGGGCTGGCATTTGCAATCCCATTTTTGTTTGGAGCATAACAACAAATAGTAGTAATTTTGATGCAAGAGCTTTTGGAATCGATCAATTGAGCCATCAGCTGTAACTATTATTCTCTCGATTATCCTGTTGATTTATCTTTAGCTCGCAAACTAAAAAGACAGGACGAATACTTATTGCGAGCACCCGTCCTGTCTTTGATTATTTTACTTTTACAGTTGTAATTTTCCTTAAAAACAGGAATGAAATACAATAGATGATGATACCTCCAGCAAGCATTTGAGTGAAAAACATCATATCGATTGATGAATACAGTTCGATAATATAGTCCATCACCCATCCTTGGGCTATTCCGACAAGTAATAAAACAGCAGATAAACCGACAACAGAACCTCCACCCACTAATCCGTACTTATAAAATAACAGGCCGACAATAAACATAACCGCAAACATAAAAAACATAATGGCTGTATCGATGATTACTCTATTCAGCCATGTATCCTCCAATAATTGAGCAGGATGCATAAACTCAAATGGATGAATGCCTGCACGATTTGTAAATGCCAACGTCAAAGAATGTATTGAATTAGCTATAACAGCCTTGACAATTGCCAATCCAAGAAAAAATAATCCAATACTAATAAAAAGATTTTTTCTGACAGCACCCATTTTCAGTGAAAAAGGGATGCTTTCTCTAACAGTTAGAAATCCTAAAATGGCACAATAGATATAAATGGGGAATGAGAAGCCAAAGTAGTATGCACCGTTCTCCACATTTAGCAGAAAATAGGATATTGTCAATGAAACTACCAAAATACTAAGCAAAATAAGCCAGAAGATCCTCAATGAATACAAAATATCAGTTACAAAGAAATAAAGTAGCCCTTTTAATTGTCTTCCCATCGGTCAAGCCCCCTTCTTTCCCTCCGTTAAATAAATCATCAGTTCCTGGATTGGAACACCTTCCACATTTAGTCCGTGCATTTTAGCTTCTTCTTTTGTTCCATACACATAGGCAGTCACCGTACCTGCAAACTGTTTTTTCTGTAAGACTTCTTTTCCTTTAAGAAACAGCTCAACCTTGTCTTCTTTTCCGGAGACGGCTATCGTATTTTCCCGTAATACCTCCGAATCCTCCTGCAGGACAAGGGAACCTTCCTGTAATATCAAGACCTCTTCAAATAGTAAACTAACTTCGTCGATAAGATGTGTGGAAAAAATAATGGTACGTTTCTCTACCTGATACTCCTCGAGCATCATTTCATAGAATTTTTTCCTTGAGGGTGCATCAAGGCCGATATATGGTTCATCAAAAATGGTAATTGGAGCTTTACTTGCCAAGCCTACAGTAATACCGAGTGCCGATTCCATCCCCTTGGATAGCGTTTTGATTTTTGAATTTAGATTCAAGTTATATTCTTTAATTAATGAATCCGCAAGCTCCTGATCCCAATTTGGATAGAAGAACGAATAGATTTTCAGCACATTTTTTACTTTCAAGTCTTTTTTGAAATTATATCCTTCTTTAATGAGACAAATAGATTCCGTTAACTGCTGATTATCAAATGGATTTTTTCCATTTATTAAGATTTCGCCTTTGCTCGCCAGTATTTGGCCGGATAAAATATCCATAAAGGTTGTTTTTCCCGCCCCATTTCTTCCCAGCAATCCATAAATTTTAGGTTCATCCAATGTAAATGAAACATTATCTAGAGCGAAATTATCGTGATATTTTTTGGACAGATTTTTAACTTCAATTTTCATTTGTATCATCCTCCCTTTTAACCATCTCAATCAATTCGCTTTCCTTAATACGCAGTTTTTTCGCTTCATTCTTTAAAGGAAACATATAATTCTCATAAAAAATCTCCTTTCGCTTTTCAATCAAAATGTCCTTGGCGTCTTCGGTTACAAACATTCCAACACCTCTTCTTTTAAAGACAATCTCTTCTGCTACAAGTTCATTGATTCCCTTTGCAGCTGTAGCCGGGTTAATTTTGTAATAAGCGGCAAATTCATTTGTTGATGGAACCCGTTCTCCAGGCTTTATGCTCCCATCGATGATTGAGTCTTCTATCTGCTCTTTTATTTGAAGGAATATTGGTTTGTTTTCATCTAATGAATTTTTCATGATTGCTTCCTTCCTTGATTGGTTAATTACTTATGTAATTAACCATATAACCATTCCGTTTTTTTGTCAACCTTTTTCAGAAAAAAAAGATTAACACTTGGAAGTGAAAATCTCTTTTTAGTCAGCAATTTTAATCACCCAATTGCTTCAATTAATTTTTTGATCGGGTTCTTTTGTGGGATAACTACATAATCAGTACCATCTGTATTGATGACAACATTACCAAGTGCTGCAGTCGAGTAAATCATCGCATCCACCTCGTAAAGGTTCTCAATAACACGATTCACCGGATGGCCATAATCATTTTCTTTACTGTACGTAATAATGGCCACTTCAGGGTCTACCTCCTGTAAAAAACGCAATGATGAGCTTGTTTTTGAGCCATGATGTGCCACCTTTATTATTTCCGCCTGTACTTCATACTCCTCAAGAAAAGATTTCTCCTGTTCCTTTTCAACATCGCTCATCAATAAAAAATCAACTTCTCCATATGTCAGCTTTAATACAATGGAGGATTTATTGTTGTTTTTATATCTTTCATACGCGTTCCAAACCTCGATATGGATCATTGGGTCTATTTCAATGGGAACATTTTTCTCTGCAAATTGTACAGGGACATTTTTCTTCCGGATCTGATTGATATAGTTGGCAAAGGTTTTGGTCGGATGCAGTCTTCCGGTATCCAGAATTTCAACAACTTCAATGGACTCAAGTACTTCTGGCAGCCCTCCGATATGGTCAATATCCGGATGTGTTGCGACTAAGAGATCCAGCTTTTCAATTCCGAGTTCTTCGAGATAGGATAGAATTTTCTTACCGGAACCAGGTGGTCCACCATCGATAAGGATAGATCTATTTTGAGGAGTTTGAATGAGGATACTATCTCCCTGCCCGACATCTATAAAATGAACTTGCATTTCAGGTAAGGGATCGTTATTGCCTTGAACAGGATACGTAAAAATTAAAAAATTAGTAACCATAATAAATCCAATTAATTTTTTCATTAAAAACATCCTTCACTTCGACTATTTATCGATAGTTTCTCACCGAAGTTTCATTTTAATTAGGAGTTCTTCATGTTTTGATAATAAAAAAACATAAAATTTTCCGTTTTGAGATGCATATGGAATTAACTGACATAGTAAAAGACGTATGAATTGGTATACGTCTTTTTTGTTGCTATATCAATGCTTAGTGGTTAAATCAGTAAATTTCAAATTTCCCTTTTGCGCTAAAAATCGTGTAGATTTTAAAAATCCTTCCAGATTAAAGAGCCAGGGGGTTTCTCCCTATTTTTGATGAAATCATCATAATTTAGGTTAGTTTACTTCTCTCCAGGGTAGAAAATAGAAGTATTCAAAACTCTTAAGAATAGAATGGTGATCATATGGGGTTCTTTTACTATATAAAGAAATATTTTAAAATGTCGAGACGTCAACGAAAAAGTGAATTAAAAGCAACACTTTGGTTTATGCCTTTTTGGTATATCGTTGGAGCGGTCGGTTTATCTGCTTTTACCTTCTACCTTGATTATGTGGTTGATGTCAGCCTATATCTGCCGGCAGCAATCGGTTTTAGCGGACAGACCCTGCAGGTGCTTCTCAGTGCACTTGTAGGAGGGGTATTGACCTTAAGCGCTTTTACAATTAACTCCCTGCTCGTCGCCCTGACGACGTTCAGCGGGCAGTTTTCTTCCAAAATGCTTGTAAACTTTGTCAGTGACCGGGCGACCCAGCACGTGCTCGGTATTTTTAATGGGAGTTTTATTTATGTGCTCCTAAACTTCTTATACGTTACGCATGAAGAAGAGGAGTATATTGTGGCGACTCCGGTCTTATCAATTCTGACAGCTATTACGGCTGCTGTGACATTTATTTATTTTATCAACCATACGACAACTTGGATGCAGGTTCATAATATCAGCTTCAATATGAATGCCAAGTCAAAACAGGTCCAGGCTTCTCTGGAAAAAGAATTAAAGTCTTATCGCTTTAAGAAGGAGGTAAAAAGGGAATTGCTCCCCCCCGAGTCTGATGGGAAAGTTATAAAAACCAGCCAATCCGGTTATCTTCAAGTCGCTGACTTTTCAAGACTGATTAAACAGGCGAACAAAGACAACATCCTTTTAAGGTTTGAGGTCCGAATTGGACAATTTGTAGTGGAAGGAACACCGCTGTTTACCTATTGGGAATACGGAAAAACCATAAATCCCAACCGCTACTTCAAGTCGATTGAAATCGGAGTCAAGCAAACAGAAATTCAAGACCTGGAATATGGGCTAATTAAGCTTGCCGAAGTAGCCATCAAGGCTTTCGGTCATAATGACCCTCTTACGGTCACGAATACGATTCATCAGATTGCTGATTTGTTGAAAAGCATCGGCCAGTCTACAAATTTCTCTCCCAACCTTTTCGACCAGGAACAGGAGCTTCGTATTATCTTAAATCAAAAGGATTTTCAATATTACCTTCATAAGGGATTTGCCTCCATTCGTGAGTATGCCAACCAGAACTCCATCGTCATAACAGAGCTTATAACGATGGTCTCTCTGCTGAGTAAAACGATGGATAAGGAGGTACACCAGGATTTATGGGAATTTGCCCGACAGACCATTTATGGATTTGATAACTATAGCCTGTATGAAAATGACTGCCTGTATATTTTAGAGCAATTATCCGAGCTTGCTAAAAACACAGGCAATCAGAAGGATTATCTTTTCCTGCTTGAATATATGCTGCAGCGAGTCAGTTCGAAGAGTGCCTCCAAGGTGCCTTCTTCACTATAAGCTCTCCTGAAAATGAACGAGCACGCTAAACGCAGTTTTAAATTTTAGTTCTGAACAAGGTATCGGGGGCGATTATCGAATGGATAATCGTCTTTTACGAGCTTTTATTAGCTGTTTTAGTAATTTTATTTACTAAAATTAACTTATAAAGTTATATATTTGGTCATTAACTCGATGTAGTAGCCATAGTAAAACCGATTTTAATCCCTAAAAGAATTGAAACCCAGCTAATTATAAGAGATAAGACTGAGGACAGCACATAGAATAGTAATAAATACTGAACATAGGGGGATGATTTTATGGGTACTAGAATGATTCGGAGGTTAATAAGATCAAGGCAACAGGAATTAGTTGAACTTGCTGCTTCATTAATTCGAATCCCATCTGAAAATCCATCGTTCGATTTTAAGAAGCGCTCGGCAGAAATTGGACGCCATATAAGCCAATACTTAGCAGCAAAAGGATTCTTGATTACCGAGCATCGCCGTAGTGAAAGTACGCCGGTTACCATGGTCTGTGATGCTCCCTTAACCGGTGTATCTGGTCCAAGGCTCCTATTTTGCGGACATACAGATGTCGTACCTGCAGGTGATCGTTCCCAATGGACCTTCGACCCCTTCTCAGGAGAAATCAGAGACGGTATGCTTTTGGGTCGAGGGGCTTCTGATATGAAGGGAGGCTTGGCATCAATGATCTTTGTGGCCGGACTTCTTCAGGAGTTAGCCCCTAATCTTAATTTGAAAGGCAGCCTAGCAATTATTGCCTCTCCGGATGAAGAGTCTGGTGGCATTGAGGTAGCCACACTCTTGGATCAAGGATTGATTACGGGTGAGGCTTGTCTTATTGGTGAACCAACGTACCCCTACAATCCGATTGTTGGCGAAAAATCCATGGCATGGATGCGAGTGACCATACCAGGTCAGCCCGGGCACGGCAGCCAACAACCCATTTCTGGAATCTCTGCCATACGAAGAGGAGCAGCCGTGGTCGAGGCACTAGCCAGTCTCTGGAACCTCAAGGCGAAACCTCCAGCAGAACTTGGTCAACTTTTGTACAATACAGAATGGTTCCTATCCCAACGTCTAGAAAATCCCATGCTCTCACAACTTCTTTATCGTCCCTCTTATAATCCAGGTGTAATCCGAGGCGGAGCACATGTAAACGTTGTCGCAGATAAGTGCATTATTGATGTAGATATCCGGGTTCCATTTGGTATGACGCCCGCGTTTGTACTTGATTTCGCTAGGAATCTTGTCAGTTCTGTAGCGCCAGGTGCCGTTATAGAACCGATAATACCTTTTAATAGCCCGAACTGGACATTAGAGCACCGCCCAATTGTGCGAGACATAGAACTGGGAATTCAGCGTGTCCTCGGAATGGAAGAACCGATTTTTAGCACACTCTTGCTTGGTTCAAGTGATGCCCGTCACTTCCGGCTCCATGGCATTGATACCGTCCTTTACGGTCCTGGACTGCAACATACTATCCATGGTTACGATGAGCGAGTTTCGGTGGAGAGCTTAGTAGAATCTTCCGAGATGTATGCTGAGATGGCAGTCAACTATCTTAGATAATTTTAAATCGCTCCTACTTAACTTATGTATGGGTAAAGGTGTATTTTTTTAATAAAAAAAGAGGTTGTTCCGAAATTGTTTTATAACATTTTCTGTGGACGGCCTCTTATTTTATGAGGATGCTTCACTAAACACAGATATGCTTTTCTTATTCAGCTCTTCTGCCATTTAGCACAAGAAGCCATTATCCTTGGTCACAATTGCACCCGATTGTTTAAGTACAATCATTCACAATCTAACTTATAGCTATCAAATTTTGTATTGATTTAGGATCCTTAATACATTAAGATATTTAAAAGGAGAGACGTAAAAATGTGGGGAATTATTAACTTTTAGTTGCAGCAATCTTGCTGAATTTAACTCCTGGTACAGATATTATGTACATAGTGAGCAGAAGTATTTCTCAAGGCAGGACGGCTGGAATTTATTCAGTCCTTGGAATTAATGCTGGAGTAGTGGTACATACATTTCTTGCCGCATTTGGACTATCGGTAATTTTAATGCAATCAACTTTTTTATTCAATGTAATTAAAATTGCTGGTGCTATCTATCTAGCTTACTTAGGCATAAAGATGTTAACTACAAAAAATGATACAAAAGAAGAGCAATCATTGCCAAAGCAAAGCAATAAAAAGATATTCCTACAAGGTATGATAACGAATGTAACCAACCCAAAGGTTGCTTTGTTTTTCTTAGCCTTTCTTCCGCAATTTATTCATACTAATTCAGGTGTTTCAACTCCGGTATCATTTATTATTTTAGGACTTACCTTTACCTTGACAGGAGGGATATGGTGTTTAATCACTGCATATTTCTCTTCAATGGCAACTAGAAAACTAAGAGGCAATTCCAAAGTTTCGACTGTCCTAAATAAATTAACAGGGATTGTTTTTATTGCTATGGGAATTAAATTACTACAAACTAAACCAGCATCATAAAGAACGAAGAGCATTGGAATACAGTGCTCTTTTTTGTAAGAAACTGATGCCATTTAAATACCCACTGTAATTCTGCTATCTTCTTCAACTAAACTGCCTAGATAGTTAAATAACTTTACTTGGTCATAACGATGACGTAATACTCAGAAATTATTTCAATAAAAAAAGACGATTGTTTAGATAATCGCCTTATTTAACTCTTGTACCCTTTAAATTCTTTTTTGTGGCCATTTTTTTATATACTTATGTCCACCATTCTGAGCCTCTTTTATTATTTAATTGGTGCGTTATTAATAAGTGATAGAGTTTCGTTTACCGCAAAGATTTTACCACGTATATCCGTAATACCAAAACTTGTTATACGAGCTGAATGCATTTCTAAATATTTTTCTGCATCCTCCTTCGTTTCGAATAAGTATACTCCACCAGCTTCTTTAGCATTAGCATCCTCTGTCCAAATCTTCCAAATCACACCTGGCTCATCGTTAATACTTTCAGCTAAATCAACGAACGCCTTGGACATTTCTTCACCATATGGCCCTTCCATTTTAAAATCAACTTGTAATAAATATTTCATCATTGACGCTCCCTGCAGCTTATTTTTATATCAATATTATTTTATCAGTTAGACGAACATTCATACACATTCCCCGCTTAATACAACAATATGGCCAGATTGTTGAACAAAGTTAAACAACTCTCTTCAACTAACCTGCAATTTAGTATAAAAAGACCGCCAATGACGATCTGATTGTTATATTAAAGCACCAGTTTGTTGAAGCAAAAAATCTATTGAGGTTTTGAGTTTTCAGAATAAGGCATTTTTGTAATTATAATTGGATCACTTAAATTTACGTTTGGAATTTGCTGTGGTTCACTTTCACTTGGCATAGATTGAACATTTTTTGCCTCTGGTGGTAATGGTTCATCAACAGAATCCATAATAATGACTTTCTGTTCATACTGTCCGTTTTTTGCAACCGATTTCCCTTCAATTTGTTCTTTATCTTGTGATTCTTGTGTGTTATTACAACCAAATAAAACAAAACTTAATGTTACAGTTAAAAAAGCGATAGTAACCTTTTTCATTCATAACCCCCCTAAAATTGTTTTATAATATAGACGAATTTGTACCAACAATTGTTTCAATTATGGAAAATAAAAACCAGTCCTTCTTTCACTAACCTGCCCCTTTAGCTCAATATCAATCTATTGGCATTTTATCTGTAACTTCTCCATCTTCACTTGTCCACACTCGATATTTTTCACCTTCAATTACAACAACTAATGAATATTCCGAGAATCATTCTCCCCAATAACCAACATTATTTATTGATTCTACCGTGGTTATTTCAGAATTATGTTCCTTTACATTTTCTTCAACACTGTTAAGTTTAGCTTTAGTATATAGGTTTACCGAAGCATACCTCCAACAAAAACAATAACAATAACAATACTAATCAGAACAATTATTGCGATTTTCTTCATAAAACCATCTCCCCATGCAATATTTTACCATCAAAACAAAAATAATCTTGTTCAACATAACTGTCCCGATAATTAAATAGGAGCAACTGTATTGACGATCTCTTGTTGGGTTAAAGCACCCGTTAGCACAGTTTAATAAAATTATCCTTCTATCAATCCTAAATATCGTATTTCCTTATCATCCATTTTTACTATATATATGTCCTCTCTTTCAACAGGTTTGTATATTGCAGTCCCAACTGGCAATTTAGTAGCAGTATAATTTTCGAATTCTTCACTATCAGTGGTTTGTTTCTTTATCCCGCCTACTTCTTCACCTAATGTTAATTCCTCTTTATTAACCCATTTAATATCTTCTGCATTAGTATATACAATGCCATTTAGGGGAAATATATCTGCATCCTTATTCTCTAATAAAATTTGAGCAGCAGTAGCATTGCCAATATCATTTCCTGATTTTCTAGGTGTTGTTTGGTTATTACACGCTACCATTATCATTGATAAAAATAAAATTAACAATATCTTTATTTTAAACATCCCTCAATCCCCCTTTACAAAATTAGACGGTTGGCAAAAGATTTTAGTTTTAACTTTTTCAACTCTTTCACCAGTTAGCTTAATAAAAACTTGATGAAGCTACTATTGCTATGGTCCACATAATAAGTGTAAAAGAAATGGTAAGCCAAACAGTATTAACTGTAGTTTTTTCCTCGTTCTTTACCTTTTTCAATATAGATACTAAATTTACACAAAATATAATGCACAATATAGGTATTAAAAACCTGACTACATACCAAGACACAATATCCACAAATTTCTCACCTTAGTTAATTATTGTTGTACTAAACTGCCGGATATCTCAGCAATCTTTTATTTAACGATAACATAATATTCCTAACGTTATTAGAAAAAGAAAAGGCAATCAAATTCCGATTGCCTTATTTAACTCTTGCACCATTTAATTTAATAAGATAATGCACATATTTGTTATTCACCCAATGCCATATTTTCACGTTCTATTATATTTCCGCTTCTGCTAATTTTATAATAAATGTTTGGGGATGGTTCTCTATGCTTTGGTTCACCGGAACTAATCATAATAATCCATCCTTGGTCAGTTTTCTCTGTCTTCCAGATTTCAAAGTTGTTATTATTGGGCTTAAACCTTGGTGCATCTTCTAATGCTATTGTTTTAGCTTCATCTATTGTAATTTCTTCTCCTAATCCTTCTTTTCCTAAACTACAACCACTTATAACTAAGATTAGTAATAAAGAAATAACCAACAAAAGTCGAATCTTTAAATTCATTTCAGATAACACTCCTATATCACCCCCTTTACAAAAATTGTTTTATTCAATTAACCTGCCATTTAGCACAAGAATCGACTGCCTTTATTAAAAAATCGCACCAGTTAATGTGGCATAGCCAGTCACTTCTCTACTGTACCAATAAATTTTTAATTTGATTTAGGATATTCCTACATCTTGGAACTTGGCAAAGCTTTTCGACAAGATTCAAATACATGATGTGCAACAAGGTTGTCATTGGTTCCATAGACCAGTAACATGGAGAGATAGAAATTGTGGTTTATCCTTCAAGGATGTTTATTGAATCTGATTCCATTTAAATCAGATTATTAAGGAGGTTCCAAGTATGATGTGGAATAATGGGGCGGAATGTTTTGGAGGTGGTTTCCCAATGATGATATTTGGCGGGATTTTTATGTTAGTGTTCTGGGGTTTAATTATTTGGTTAATTGTATTAGTGACACGAAAACTGTCATCAAGAAATAAATCGAGCCAAACTGACAAAGCAGTTGAATTACTTAGACAGCGATATTCGAGAGGAGAAATTGATACCGAGGAGTACAGACAACGACTACATGAATTGACAGAATAGTAAAATTTTATTGCGGAGAATAACCCTAGAAACGTTAAGCACGTTAATTAAAAAATGATGCGATAGTTGTTTGCTATCTCATTATTTTTTCTTCAATTTTCCTTAAACGTTCATCAATCATATCGACCTTTTGTTTAATTTGTTGGGTCATCTTCATATGTTCCATCGTCATTTGCTTCATTTCATCCATTCCCATCATGGGCATATTGGCTTCAGATCTTCCTGAGTAAATTGGATAACAATATGGGTATTGATAATTCAATTTTGCTCACCCCCTGTTCCCATAAATACCACTCTTAAGCAATCCTGCCCTGATAGTGAAAAAATCCCCTTTAAATGCTAACATAATATTTAAAACGGTTTCTGAAGAAAAAGACAATCAATTTATGATTGCATTGTTTAGCTTTTGCACCCGTTTACTTTAAGTAGCGTTCTTCACAAATTATTGGCTAGTTTTGCTTAATAATTTTTCTACCCTTTCTTTTACTTCAAGCGGTAAAGACTGTTTCAGTGCTTCTTCTAATAATTGTGGATATACTACTCCATTAGTTCTTAAAAAACTTTCAATAAATGACGCTTTTTCCTGTTTGTTTGGAATTAAACAATATAGGATATACCAATCTTCGAGTGAACATAAAGGGATCTCCACTCCATTTATGTTTTTATGGGTTACAATGGATTCCTGTTGCAGTAATATTTTATAAATCCCTTCGTCATGTTGTATTGCAAATCCACCCATGACATCAATATCAATACCATTAATTCTATATTTAGAAAAATTCATTGTACGAAAAGGGTGAGAACTTAACGCTTCTTTCGGATTCCCAATCGATGACATTATTTCATTTAATTTGGTGGCATTTGTTTCATCTACCAGAATATCTATATCATTAGGTTTATCAATTATTCTATAAAAACTAAGTAGAAGTGAACCACCAACTCCCCAAGTTATATTCTTGTTTTTTAATCTCTCTCCGATAAAAGATAATGTCTTTAGCATATTAACTCTCCTGAAATACATGGTTATTTTAAAGATCTGTTACAACATTATACCTAGACTATAACAAGGGAAAAGGTAAGATGTTTATTCAAGTATCCTGCCTGATAGTTTAATTACCTAATTTCACAAGGTTATCTTACCATATATTATTAATATTTAAAAAACTAAACGATATTCTTACCATTTTTAATAATAAAAGCCTTTTAATTCAGACGACTATCGAGCGTCATTTTATCAGTCAATTTTAATATCATTTGAGTTGTATTTTTTGTAAATGTAACTCTGAATGAAACCCTTTGAAAAAACAGCCCGGCTCTAATTGAATGCCAACGTTGTAATTGCAATAAAAAACCGCTGAACGAGTCAGCGGTTTTCACCATTTATGCTTTTTGGACAGCAATTTCATTTTCTATAACATCAACATGGATGTTTTCAATCGTCTCTTCTTCAAGGATCAGATCTGTCAGCTGGTCCTCAATTTTATCTTGAATTACCCGACGTAAAGGTCGTGCACCAAAACGGGAATCATAACCCAATCGAACAAGTTCCTGTTTTGCTTCATCCGTAATTGTAATCGAAATATTGTTTTCTTTAACGGTATCTTCAAGTTCGGAAAGCATCAAATCAACAATTTCTAATAGGTGATCTTCTGCCAGCTCATTAAAGTTTACGATTGCATCGAAACGGTTCAGGAACTCTGGTTTAAAGTAATCGCTCAGTTTCTCAAGTGTCGATACAGATTCGTGACTGTTGCTGTTAAAACCAACGTTCACCGATTTCACACCAGTACCAGCGTTACTTGTCATGATGATAACTGTTTCTTTAAAGCTTACTTTTCGGCCATGTGAGTCAGTCAAATGTCCATCTTCCATGATTTGCAGGAACATATTTTGAACATCCGGATGTGCCTTCTCAATTTCATCCAGCAATAGAATGGAATATGGGTTACGACGCACACGTTCCGTTAACTGTCCTGCTTCTTCGTGTCCTACATATCCTGGTGGTGAACCGATAATTTTTGATACGGCATGTTTCTCCATATATTCACTCATATCAAGGCGAATCATAGAATCTCTCGTACCAAATAATTCTTCGGCAAGTACTTTCGTTAACTCTGTTTTCCCTACACCAGTCGGTCCGACAAACAGGAAGGAACCGATTGGGCGGTCTTTCGATTTTAGGCCTGCACGGCTGCGGCGGATAGCCTTGGCAACCTTGTTGACTGCTTCATCTTGTCCAATGACTTTCTTACGCAGGTTTTCAGCAATGTTTTTCATTTTCTCTTGCTCATCTGCCTGCATTTTCGTAACAGGGATGCCTGTCTTCTCTTCAACAATCAATTGAATATCAGAGATATCGACATCAAGTGTCTTCTCACCATCAACAGCTTTTTCCATTTGCTTTTGAAGCTGAATTTCCTGGTAGCGCAAGTTGGCAGCACGTTCATAATCTTCTCGATCTGCTGCTTCCTGTTTCTCTTTTACAACCTCATCCAAACGTTGCTGAAGTGATGCTGAATCCTTTTGGGCATTCGCGAGATTTAGACGGGATCCTACCTCATCCATTAGATCAATCGCTTTGTCCGGCAGGAAGCGATCTTGGATATAACGGTTTGATAATGTCACGAAAGCTTCGATTGCTTCATCTGAGTAGCGAACCTCATGGAAATCTTCGTAACGGTCCTTAATGCCATTCAGAATCTTGATTGAGTCATTCATGGATGGTTCATTCACGATAATTGGCTGCAAACGTCTTTCAAGTGCAGGATCCTTTTCGATCTGACGGTATTCTTTTAATGTAGTTGCACCGATCAATTGCAGATCGCCACGTGCAAGGGCAGGCTTCAAAATATTTCCTGCGTCCATTTGTGAACTTTCCGCTGTACCTGCACCAACAATCAAATGAATTTCGTCGATAAATAGAATCACATTTTTTCTGGACTGCAGTTCTTCAATCAGCTTTTTCATTCGTTCTTCAAATTGCCCTCGTATTCCTGTATTGGCGACAAGGGACGCTACGTCAAGCAAATAAATTTCTTTGTCCAGTAGTTTTGCCGGTACGTTACCTTCCACAATTCGAACTGCCAGTCCTTCCGCAATAGCAGTTTTACCGACACCAGGTTCACCAATCAGGACAGGATTATTTTTATTTCTTCTATTTAATGTTTCAACTACACGTTTTATTTCTTTGTCACGGCCGATTACCGGATCAACTCCTCCAGCTCTCGCTGAATCCGTAACATTTTTGGCTAACTGATCAATCAGGCCATTTCCTTTATTTGCTTTTTGCTTTGTATTTGTTTCCATTTTGCTTCCCCCATTACCTTGGAAAAAGTTATTGGCAAACGCATCATTAAAGTTTCCAGACGGAGTATTAGAGAAAAAGTCATTCGAGTTCATCATTTTCCCTTGTAATTCACGAAAACATTCACCGCAAAGATGCATCTCCATTTTCTGGTTATTAATGTGCACTTGCGCGTTAATACTAGCTTGATTTACACCACATTGTTGACATTGCATTTCCCATTCCTCCTTATAAATATTGTATCTATTTCATTTTCATTTGACTTTGACTATCTTTGACCTTGACTTTATTATACTCTGACCTATTTTGACTTTCAAGTATTTTGTTTGTTTTTTTGTCTGTTGTTAGATGGCGGCACTGTTGTTAAATGGTGCAATTGAAAAAGATTACTTATTTGTAAGTGATGTGTATTGGTTTTACGATGCAAAATTTATAGTCTTAAGCTTTTGTAGCTGGCCAGGTGGGGCGTGGAGTTTTTGCTTTTCTCGTTTGGAGGGATGCTCTGCCGTTAGGTGTGGGCTCTCTACTGGTTGACTGGACTCCTCTACCGTTCGGTGCGGCCTCTCTACCGGTTTGCTGGGGTCCTCTCCCGGTTGACGCGTGCTCTCTCCCGCCCGGATGGACCCTCTCCCGGCTGACTCGTCCTCTCTCCCGCCCGGATGGAATCCTCTCCCGGCTGACTGAACTCCTCTCCCATTTGGCAGCGCACCCTACCGTTTGACTGGACTCCTCTCCCATTTAACAGGGGCAGACGATACTTCAGCAAACCTATATGTTATTAAATTTCTATATCGCTTTGATATCCTCTGTGATATAATTTTCTGAGGAAAAAGTACGTTAAAAAAGGTTGAAATTCAGGACTATAGTACCCTAATCGAATCTTTACGTAAAAGAAGGAAGATGCTGTCATGACTAGCTCGGCTGGCTTCATATATGAAGAAGTTTTAATGAATGGTATACAAAACATGATATTCGTTATTCGCGTAGATGCTGATTTGGAGCTATACTATGAATTTCTCAATCACGCTGCAATGAAGAATAGTGGTTTGACCGATGCCGTAATTGGCAGCAGCATCAAGACGGTTTACGTAGACGATAGAGAAAAGTCCGATCACCTATATGAAAAATATTGGCAGGTAGCAGCAACGAAAGAGAAGTTAATCTACCATGATTATTATCTTTCTGCTTCCGGTGACAAGCAATATTCGAAAACTCAGCTTACACCGCTATGCAATGATCAAGGAATTTGTACTCATATTGTGGCACTGGTGACGGATATTACAGAAGAAAGAATCACTAAATTAGAGAATAAAGGGATTTATGAAAAGCTGAAGGAAAGTGAAAAGCGATTCAGGATCATTGCGGAAAACTCTCATGATTTTATCACCCTGTTGGATAACGAAGGAAAAATCATGTATGCATCTCCTTCCTATAAGGAAAATCTCGGCCTTGATGAGAATGAATTGCTTGACCAGCTTTATATCAACATTATACATCCAGAACATCAAATGAAACTGCTCGACGCACTGAGCACAGCAATTAATGAGGATCAATCCTGCAAATTGCAGTTTAAGCACAAGCACAACACCAAAGGATGGATTTGGGTTGAATTGTCAGGTACTCCAGTATTTGATGAAAATATGAAGTTAATCCACCTCGCTCTGATTACGAGAGATATTACACATCAAAAGGAGTACGAAAGTAAATTGGAGCATTTCGCTCTACATGATGTTCTGACCGGTTTGCCTAATCGGAGATATTTCAATCAAAAACTTGCAACTGCGATGGCATCTTCAAAAAATGGGCTAGCTGTTTTAATGATTGATGTCGACAACCTGAAGCAATTTAATGACCAGATGGGCCATGATTTTGGTGATAAGGTCATTCAAATTGCAGCCAAACGATTGGATGACAGCCTCCAAAAAAAAGATACAGCAGCAAGACTCGGTGGAGATGAATTTGCTGTTATCCTCCCCAATATCAATACGAAAGAAAATGCCCTCGAAATAGTTAAAAGAATTCATAATGCCATACAGGAACCCTGGTATTATAAAGAAAGCATTTTCAAAATTACAGCCAGTATCGGGATTGCACTTGTATCGGATGAAAAGGCAACTCCAGTTTCCATACTAAAAAATGCAGATTTGGCTTTATATGAAGCCAAATCTGCAGGAAAAAACAACATCCAAATACGCGAGTAACTTATTAAAGCTTGGCAAATGCTTTAGCTGCACTAATTTTTTATACTCTCTGGCCAAAAAAGTGTGCTGACTTTTATAAAATCCGCACACTTTATTGGCTTTTATAAACCATGAAAACTATCTGGCAGCATTTCATTTATTAGCAGGTCATCCAGACTTTTAAATGCATACCCTTGTTTTTTCAGGTCCTGGATAATACGCTCCAGGGCTTCTGCGTTATCGGAAGAGACTGCATGCATCAGAATGATTGCACCTGGGTGCATCTGAGCCATAATTTGATCATAGGCATATTGCGAACCCTTCTGCTTATTAACATCCCAATCTGTAAAAGCAAGGGACCAAAATACGTGGATAAGACCCAGTTCGTTTGCCCACCGCAATGTGTTTTCATTAAACACTCCCCTTGGAGGTCGCAAAAACTTTATTTCCTTTTGATCACTCACTTCTGCCACTGCCGCTTCAAGTGTTTCAAGCTCCTTCTGTATTGCATCCTTCGATAATATCGTAAAATCCGGATGGTGGTAGGAGTGATTTCCGATGATGTGACCTTCATCCACCATTTTCTTGATTAGTTCCGGTTCACTTTTCACATAGTGACCTGTCACAAAAAATGTTGCCGGGACAGATTCTTTCTTTAACACATTCAGTATTTCTTCGGTATGCCCCTGCTCATATCCATTGTCAAAGGTAATATAGATATTTTTTGCACCAGAGTCATCCACATAATAGGCTCCATATTTTTTTAGCAACTGCTGGTAAGAGCCGATTTCAGGTATTTTATGTTCGGAGTTCTTCTTGTATCCCCAGCCAAATGCTTGCGATGTGGAAGGCTCCATAAAACAAATAAAAAAGGTAAGAAAAATGATGATTGATGCTGCATTAAAATTTCGCATAGCAACCCACCTGTTTTTTTCTTACCTTTTCCTATTTATTATAAAATTATTCTATAGTACCATTGCAGCAACCCATCCGAATATGATTAACGGAATATTAAAGTGGACAAAGGTTGGCACGACAGTATCCCAAATGTGGTGATGCTTCCCATCTGCATTCAACCCAGCTGTCGGTCCAAGTGTACTGTCCGAGGCAGGAGAACCAGCATCTCCAAGTGCTCCGGCCGTCCCGATAAGTGCTGCTGTTGCAACAGGCGAAAAACCTGCTGCCATGCAAATTGGAACATATAATGCCGCAAGTATAGGAATTGTTCCAAATGAGGAACCTATTCCTAAAGTAACCATTAAACCTACCAATAATAAAATAAATGCAATAAGTGCTTTATTATCCCCTAAAAATCCGGTTGATAATTCAACCAATGCGTCCACTGAACCCGTTTCTTTTAATATCGTTCCGAAACCGGATGCCACCAGCATTACGAACGCGATTGTACCCATCATGCTGATTCCTTCTGTCATGACTTTATCTCCATTTTTAAATGGCACGACAAGTAACAGAAACATAAACAATAAACCAGTTAATGCGCCCAGTATAAGGTTATCGGTGATAATCTGAACGATTAGTGCGGCAATAATCGCAACAATCGTCAGTTTGTGATTTTTATTAAAAGTAACCGTTTGGTTTTCCGGCATTTGGATGGTTGCTCCGGAGCCCCCTGCACCTGGTATCGAATCTCTGTCTTTTCTATACGTAATGAAAATTGCGATCAATAGTCCAACAACCATCCCCAAACCAGGAATCAGCATCGCTAATACAGTTTCCCCATTTGTAATGGAAGAACCATTTGCTTCCATGCCTTCGATGATGATGCCATGGAAAATCAGACCGAATCCTGCCGGTATCATCATATAAGGTGCTTTAAGACCAAAAGTAAGTGCAACTGCAACAGCCCGGCGATCCATACGCATTTGATCAAACAATTTTAAAAGTGGTGGTATTAAAATCGGTATAAATGCAATATGGACAGGAACCACGTTTTGAGATAGGGATGCTACACCCGCTATCGCCAGCAGCATCATTGTTTTCTTACCTGTCAGTACGCGAATAAGATAGGTAACTAAAACGGAAGTAATCCCCGTGTAACTGATTGCCACGGCGAATGCTCCAAGTAAAATATAACTTAATGCAGTACTCGATGAATCACCCATACCACTAACAAGTAATTCAATTGATTCTACTACAGATAGGCCAGACAATACTCCGGCCGTTAAGCCTGCAGCGATGATGGCGATGATCACATTTACACGCAGCAAACTCAAAATCATCATTACTAAAACCGATATAATAACAACCCATTCCATTTTAAATCTTCCCCCTGTGTCACAATCTATGATGAGCCAATTTTTCTCTCCCTTTAATACTTTACCATGATAAAGCACTGATGCAAAAAAAGCAACCCCTTTTTATGAAAAAAACCCTGCATTTTAATTACAGGGTGGAGTGCTGAAACTATTTTGTTTTATAGGAAAAGGAAATGTGGTCCTGAATCGGAATCCATCCACCTATACCTTGTTTTGTTACATTTTTAATTTCAATCGATTTCTTTGAACCCTTTAATTTCAAGTACACTTCCCCAAATGTCACTTGCCCTTTTTCGTTGACCGCCGGGGCATATGCTTGCAATGTTCCATATTTCTTTGCGGGGACACCATAGGAATTATCTTTTTTTGTGTTTTTTCCTATGATGGTATTATAGGAAAGCGGTAGTTTTGTCTTATCCTTCGCTTTTAAAAGCATCATTTTTTTCACATCATCCGGGTTGGCTATCTTATTTGTCAGTGCACCTTTTATTTCCTTCTGTTCCTGTTGGATATAATTCATATTTTCCGTTTCGTTTCCACCAAGATTATTTAACTCATTCAGGTTAATCTGCTGATATTCCCAATTGATATTCGATTCCTCTGAATTGTAATTCAATGCCCATCTCCCAAGGTAAATCATTCCTCGATATCCTATCGAAATTGGGGAAGGGTTGATTGATGTCTCATTCAGCATTTTAATAAGATCCGGATTTTCAATCGCTACTGACAGTTCGTCCAGTAACTCCTGAGTCAATTCACTTGGTTCAATAACTTCCTGATCTTCTGTAGAATTTGGATACGTATTTTCCTTAGATATATTTAAAACATGACTCGGTATTTCCATTTCTTTATTTTCCGATTCTTTTTCAGCCAAGCCCGCTGAAGGAAAAATAAGAGACAATAAGAGAGCTGCAATTACAAATACCGCTATTTTTTTTATTTTCATGTTTTCCATTCCTTTCTTTTCCCCTATTTTTTTCGATTAAGGCTAAATTATGCACTGCCTGGAAAATAGTTTTCAAAATGGCGTGAATTAATCGAGGGCGGAAAAGAAAATCTGATTGGGTAATGAGTTCTATTGGAGCTTTCTTCATGGGTTTTACCTTCATAAAATCGGCGAAAATCTTTTTCAACGTTTGATTTTATAGCATTGATGAAAGCCTTATTCGACGAGTTCTTCTCTGTTTTGACCTTCATAACTTTGATGAAGATCTTTTCCGGCGCTTCCTTCACTTGTTTTGATCTTCATAACCTTGATGAAGATCTTTTCCGGTGCTTCCTTCACTTGTTTTGATCTTCATAACCTCCATGAAGATCTTTTCCGGTGCTTCCTTCACTTGTTTTGATCGTCATAACCTCCATGAAGATCTTTTCCAGTGCTTCCTTCACTTGTTTTGATCTTCATAACCTCCATGAAGGTCTTTTCTGGCGCTTCCTTCACTTGTTTTGATCTTCATAACCTCCATGAAGATCTTTTCCGGCGCTTCCTTTCCGGGTTTTGATCTTCATACCCTCCATGAAGATCTTTTCCGACGCTTCCTTTCCGGGTTTTGATCTTCATACCCTCCATGAAGATCTTTTCCGACGCTTCCTTCCCGGGTTTTGATCTTCATAACCTCCATGAAGGTCTTTTCCGACGCTTCCTTTCCGGGTTTTGATCTTCATACCCTCCATGAAGATCTTTTCCGACGCTCCCTTCCCAGGTTTTGACTTTCATAACCTTAATGAAGACCTTTTCCGACACTTCCTTCCCAGGTTTTGACCTTCACAACTAGAATGAAATTAGTTTACGCTGCTCCCCGTCATAGCAGAGCCATTGATAACTTCACTTTCTCTAAGCCGGATCGGAAACAGTTGGATATGAGCAAAAAATCTCTATAAAAAAGCACCTCCAATTGATAGTGTATCTACCAATTGAGGTGCAGTTCAGAGCTCCGAAGTTTGTAATCATATTAAGTCTTTCCGGCTAGTAGCCCTTATGCAGAAATAAAGTAAATCCCTTTCTTATATAAAGCTGCTGTACCGTTTTTCCAATCTTTCCTGCATATATCCTATAAGTATGCAAATTGGCCAGTAAATTAATGCTACAAGAACATACATTGTCATTGCATCAAATTCTCTTCCTGCAACAATCTGTGTTTTTTGGAAAAGTTCCGGAACTGTGATAACGGCCGCCAGTGATGTCGCCTTGACTATATCCATAAATACGTTTGTTAAAGGCGGAATAGCGATACGGGTTGCCTGTGGCAAGATAATCTTCCGTAGTGTAATCCAGTAAGGCATATTCAAAGCCTTTGACGACTCCCATTGTCCATTGTCAACACTGTTCAGAGATGACCTGTCTATTTCAGCAATATAGGCAGCGCTGTTCAGGCCAAATCCAATAATGGCTGCCGTCAATGCTGTAAATTCTATGCCTACAACAGGTAACCCAAAGTATAAGATAAAAAGAAATACGAGCATTGGTGTTCCCCGCATAAAGGATATATAGATCCTCGATGGCCAGCGCAGCAAGATGTTTTTAGACCCTCTTGCCAGAGCAAGGAATAACCCTAGTATTAACCCAATCCCCATACCTGCAATGGCTATGAGAATTGTCATTGGCAAGCCTCCCAACACGAAAGGAAGGCTTCTTATGGCTAGTTCAATATCAAATAATCCTCCGAAATCAAATCCGTTGAAGTTCAACTGTCATTCTCCTTCAATGATAAGCTTATTACAGTTCCAATCCTTCAATTACTTCGATATCACCTTCAGGCATAACGGAAGCGTCTTCTTCATAAAACTGTATAGCTAACTCAGATAGTGTTCCATCTTCACGCATTTCATTCAGCACGTTATTGATTTCCTCTGTGAGCTGGTCAGCTCCCTTAGGAATTACAACTGCCTGCTCAGTCGGGTGGAACATCAATGTAGGGTGCAGATGCAGATCAAAGTCAGGAAATGCTGCTACACCAAATTTAGTTAAGTAATAATCATTGATTACCACATCTGTTCTTCCGTTACTGACATCACTCAAATACGCTTCATTAGGTGCGTTTCCATATGTGATCACCTCTGCACCGTAATGTTCGGCTATCTGACTGAAGATAGTTGTTGCACCACCACCTGCTTTTTTACCTTCTAAATCTTCCAATGTTTCAATTCCTGAGTTATCAGACTCACGGACTGCCATGGTTGTATATGAATATTTATATGGCTCACTGAAATTGAATTCTTCTTTTCTTTTGTCTGTAACTTCAACATCATTTGCTGCCACGTCAATTCTGCCGTTTTGTACGGCTGGAAGCATACTGTCGATACCCATAATTTCAAAGCTGACTTCAAGACCAAGACGTTCAGCAACTTCGCGCATTACCTCAACATCATACCCTGTTAATTCATCATTCTCATCATAAAAAGATGATGCAATCAAAGTACCCGACGTTCCTACAACAAGTTCTCCTGATTCTTGAATTTCTTCCCATCTGCCATCTGCAGTTTCTTCTGATGTACTTTCTGTTGCACCTTCTCCTTCACTGCTTGTGGAATCTGTATCATCAGAACCGCCACATGCACTTAGTACTATGGTAAATGCTAATAACAGTGTAAAGAAATTAAATTTGTTCATCTAATGCACCCCTTTGTTATATATAAAATCCTCATATAATTGTAACAGTTTCAAAATTAAAAATAAAGGCATCTGATTTATTAATAATTTCCATTAGATCCAACAATTCTTCGTAATTGAGGAAAAGCGGCATATTCTTGATTATTATCATTGACTCCAAAATATGAAGTGCTATAATAATACTACATATTAATTTATATTAATTATAATTTAAAATTAATTTCAAATAACCTGTCCTTATGAACTTGTAGAAACATTAAATAATTGCTAATGATTATTATTATCAATTAAGGAGTGTGAATGAGAATGGATATCAATCATGATATACTAAGAAGTTCAGGAAATAAGATACAAAAATCTTTTTCCTCAGAGAACTTCATTAACAAAACAAAAGAGCATATAGAATTAATTGCAGCCTTATTAAGCGGAATCATTATTTTAATAACGTGGACAATGGGAAATCATTTATCAGACTCGTTGTGGGTCACCTTTCATTTGATTGCCTTTGCGATAGGTGGATACGCAAAAGCGAAGGAAGGGATATCAGAAACAATCCGGACCAGGAAGCTGAATGTGGAAATATTGATGATTCTCGCTGCGATTGGTTCTGTTTCCATTGGTTACTGGACAGAAGGTGCGATACTCATCTTTATATTTGCATTATCCGGGGCTCTTGAAACGTATTCCTTGAATAAAAGCAATAAAGCAATTTCTTCATTAATGGAGCTGCAGCCGGAGGAAGCATTGCTAATTAATAACAATAAGGAAAAGAAAGTGCCCGTTTCCGAGCTAAAGATCGATGACTTGATTCTTGTCCGGGCCGGCGAACGTATTCCGGCAGACGGAATCATCGTAAAAGGTGCCTCATCCATAGATGAGAGCACGATTACCGGTGAGTCGATGCCACTTAATAAAGGGGATGACAATGAAGTATTTTCTGGCACGGTTGCACTTGACGGAACAATCACCATAAAAATTACAACAAAGCCAAACGAAACCCTTTTTCAAAAAATAATCGAATTAGTTCAGTCAGCACAGGAAGAAAAGTCTCCTTCCCAATTATTTATCGAGAAATTTGAAAATGCCTATGTTTATATCGTCTTAGGGGTGGTAGCTATTATGATGTTCCTTCCTTATCTGGCATTTGGATGGACCCTGTCGGAAAGTATTTACCGGGCAATGGTTTTACTTGTCGTGGCGTCCCCATGTGCCCTTGTTGCCTCCATTTCTCCGGCCACATTGTCTGCCATATCAAATGCCGCCAAAAAAGGAGTTCTGTTTAAAGGTGGCGTGCATATTGAAAATCTGAGCAGTATAAAAGCAATCACTCTCGATAAAACTGGTACATTGACAAATGGAAAACCAGTTGTTACAGAGGCACTTTTTTCTTCAGATTATAATGCTATGGAAATTATGAAAGCCGTAGGGGCGATCGAAAAGGAATCCACTCATCCCCTCGCACATGCAATTACGTCCTATTGTGAAGAAGAGGCAGGAAGCGTGGAGGATATAGAAGTATTGGATATGAAAAACATCAGCGGCAAGGGAGTTTCTGCTGTGGCGCTAGACAAGAGCTGGAAAATCGGCAAGGCAGACTTTGTGGGAAAAGATGCTGCAAGCGAGTTTCGAAATGGCGCAATGACCACGATGGCATCTGAAGGTAAGACAATTACGTTTGTACAGGCAAACGATAAGATTGTTGCTGTTTTCGCACTCAAGGATACTGTACGTGAAACAACAAAAAGAGCAATCAGCAAACTGAAAGATAACGGGATCAAGACCATTATGCTTACGGGAGATAACGAGTTGACAGCCAATGCTGTTGCTGAAGAAGCTGGCCTTGATCACTATATTGCAAATTGTCTGCCGCAAGATAAAGTCGAGCATGTAAAAGCATTTCGGGATAAGTATGGTAACGTAGCGATGGTCGGGGACGGAATCAATGATGCTCCAGCTTTAGCCAGTGCAAATGTGGGAATAGCGATGGGTGAAGGAACCGATATCGCCCTGGAAACAGCAGATATCGTACTGATGAAAAATGATCTATCAAAAATAACTAATTCCATTAATTTATCCAGTCGGATGAATCGGGTTATTAAGCAGAACATCTTTTTCTCATTAAGCGTTATCGCAATATTGATCATAAGCAACTACATCCAGTTGATTGACCTTCCACTTGGAGTTATCGGCCACGAAGGAAGTACAATTTTGGTCATTCTGAATGGACTTCGTTTACTGAAATAGCCGCCAATACTACTGGAAGCCCTTTTTTGAACGTCCTGCTCGGAGCGCCTGTCCCCTCGAGGTCTTAAACAGAAACTGCCTGTGTCAAAGAACACCACTTAGTTTCTGCTTGGCCTCACAGGGCGTGGGTCAGTTCAGCGTTGGATGTGGTTTTATTAGTCGAACTTCCTTTTTATCAGGGTCCTCAAGGTGCCTCGGGCTTTTGTTCACGGTATTTTCTTATAAATGCATTTATTACACCGCCGGTAATGATGATTATTCCAAACAGGTAAAACCATATCATCAGCACGATTATCGTACCAAGACTCCCATACGTAGATGAGTAATCACCGAAATTGCCTACATAGAAAGAAAACCCCCATGAGACTATCTGCCAGGAAACCGTTGCAAACAATGTACCCCAAATAACATTTTTAAAATAAATTCTTTTATGCGGAGCAAGTTTATAAAGAAAAAGCAGTACGATAAAAAATATGACCGATGAAATTACCCATCTCAATGTTTCCCATACAGCCAAAAATCCTGCTGACAGACCAAAAATAGAGAATATGTACTCGCCTATTTCCCTGCCGAACACGGGAAGCAGCAATGCGACCAATATAACTGCAATCATAGCTATGGTCAGCAGTATAGCAATAAGCCTGTCTTTAAAAAAGGAACGTTTCTTCTCTATTCGATAGGCTCTATTGAAGGCCCTCGTTATGGCGTTGACACCATTCGAAGCAGCCCACAGCGTACCGATTATACTAAATGAAAGCAGGCTGCCATTTTGTTCATTCAGTATCTGACTGACGTTGGCATTTATGAGGTCCATTACTTCCCTGGGAGCAAAAGTATCGATAGTTTGAAGAATCAACTGCTCATTAATCGGTAAATAAGCGATAAGGTTAAGCAGAAATATTAAAAAAGGGAACAGTGACAGAAGAAAAAAATACGCTAATTGAGCTGCCAGACCGAACACATCAACTTCCTCAATCCGCTGATAAAACTGCCTGACTAGGCTTCCGATATTTTTCATGACACCCGCTCCCCATAATAATGTAATTCTTTTACTCTATTTCATTAACTTCTTTTTTATTCGTAACTTTGTCCAACGTGGTTTCTACTTGCTCCAATGCATTAATAGCATTTTCTGCACCATTTGCAAATGTTTGATTTAACTGATCGAAAGTATCTCTTAGGTTATGGATGGCCTCGGAAGGATGATTCATAAAATACGAAGAGCTTGTCCGGGCTGATACCAGTTTTTCTTTTGCATACTCCCTAGTATCTCTATCAAATAATGCAGTTACTCCACCAACCGCCGCTCCAACTGTAATACCTAATAAAAGTTTACGTTTTCCCATTTCCATTCTCTCCTTTAATTTAGATCATGTTTAGATTTTATGTGATTAAGTAAATGAGTACACCCAGCTGATACCAGCTGATAGGTATAGTCAAAATTCCCTGTAAAATACGGGTCAGGAATATCTGCAACCTCCGGATTTTCGACAAAATCCATTAGTTTTGCCACCACGATAGAATCGTCTTCTTTCCGTATGTTGCCCAGGTTTTGGATATTTTGTTCATCCATTGCGATAATATAATCAAACTCATCCCAATCGTTTTCCTCAACCTGTCGGGCCAGCAAGCCTTCATAAGAAATATTTTCCTGATCCAGCATTGACCTGGTACCTTCGTGTGGTACACTTCCCACATGCCAATCACCGGTCCCACCGGAATCCACTTCAATTTTATCAGGAAGATTCTCCTTTTTCACCAGATCCCGAAATATAGCTTCCGCCATCGGTGAGCGGCAAATATTACCTAAGCAGACAAATAATACACGTATCATTATCATAACACCTTTCTTGCTTTTAAATATATTATAAGCAACTTTCTAATCAATAAGCAAAGTATGTATTCGGTTTTTTTCGATTTAATTAAATTGCTTGTTTGAGGTTAATCAATTTTCGTTATTATTGCTGCTTTTGCTCCTGCATAGTTGATATAAAATGTGAAGTAACTGGAGATATATCACCATAATTGTGCTCTTGTCGCCGTCCGGGATCGCTCTGGGCGGATGCTTTCCGCGGGCACGGCCTCGGCCTCCTCGAGAAAACCGCTCTGCGGGGTCTTCGGACACGTGCTATTCCCGCAGGAGTCACCGGCCAGAGCAATCCCGGACTGGTGTAGTTGTATGATGTTATTTTAGCTGTTATATATGAAATAATAATAAGCAATCCTCTAACCAGCTCGGGGAAATACACGGAGACTCCTACGGGAAGAGAGGCATAGGTGAGACACTGAAATGCGTAGCATGAAGAGGCTCACCAGCCGCCCGTGGAAAGCGCAGTGTATTTCCCCGAGCGGTCGCCGAAGTAACTTGCTTCCTTTGTTCGTTACAAGTTCTAACACAAATAGCAGTTACGTCGCAGTTTACACATTTTCTGCAATCTCTACTTTTTTTCGGTGAGACGAGTAGCCGGAGTTCCAGCTTTTTAGATAAAAATTTAAAGTTAGAGGGAAATCAGAAACGATTATCTTTTGGGAATTTTCAAATCACACTTGACAAAACGTGCAATTTTCGGAATATTTAATAGTATACTAGATAGAGGAGGAAACGATATGCTGGATATACTTAATGAAATTAGTGGCTTTGTTTGGGGTCCTCCAACATTGATTTTAATTGTTGGAACTGGTTTATATTTAACTTTCAGACTGGGTTTTCTGCAAATCAAAGCATTACCTTATGCTTTGAAATATGCATTCAGCCCGAAAAGACAAGATAAAGAGTCGAAAGGTGACATTAGCCACTATCAGGCACTGACAACCGCAATGGCCGCCACCATAGGGACCGGTAATATTGTCGGGGTAGCAACAGCAGTAGTTGCTGGTGGCCCTGGGGCAGTATTTTGGATGTGGATTACAGCCCTATTCGGAATGGCGACGAAATATGGCGAGGCTGTACTGGCTGTTAAATATCGCGTCGTTAACAGCAAAGGGGAAATGTCAGGTGGACCAATGTATTACCTTGAAAGAGGCCTCAATGCAAAATGGTTAGGTGTCATTTTTGCCGTCTTCGGTGCTATCGCAGCATTCGGAATTGGCAATATGGTTCAGTCCAATTCTGTTTCTGATGTATTAGAATCATCCTTTAGTGTTCCTACCTGGGTTACAGGTATTGTCCTAACTATCCTGACTGGCTTGGTAATTCTTGGAGGAATTAAGAGTATCGGTAGAGTTACTGCATTTTTCGTGCCGATTATGGCATTATTTTATATTATCGGTGGTTTAGTGATTATGGTATTGAACCTGGATCTGATTCCTGCTGCTATCGGACTTATTTTTTCTGATGCGTTTACGGGAAGTGCTATAGGCGGGGGGATATTGGGAACTGTCATTAGATACGGGGTTGCCCGTGGTGTATTCTCCAATGAAGCTGGTCTTGGATCTGCACCAATTGCGGCAGCTGCAGCAAAGACAGACTATCCGGGACGACAAGGTCTCGTATCCATGACACAGGTGCTTTTTGATACGATTATCGTTTGTTCAATCACAGGTATCACTCTCGTTATGGCTAATATGTATTCCGGCGGGTTGGATGGAGCGCCTTTAACAAGTGCATCATTCTCTGCATTTTTAGGTGATGCTGGCGGATACTTAGTATCGATTGCCATCGTGTTCTTCGCATTTTCGACTCTTGTCGGCTGGTCATATTATGGCGAGAAATGTTTTGGCTATCTGTTTAAGAACGACAAAGCCATTTCCATCTATCGGATTTTTTTCGTGCTGGTTGTATTCTACGGAGCAATCGAATTAATTGATGTAGTATGGCTGATGGCTGACATCATGAACGCATTGATGGCAATTCCGAACCTGATTGGTCTGTTGGGACTATCCGGTGTGATCGTATATGAAACGAAGAAATTTATGAAAGTGGCGAAAGAGGAAAAGGAAGCTGAGAAAGCTGCAAAAGCGAAGTCAGCATAAATGAAAAGGTGGCTATCCTGACATCTCTTGGATAGCCACCTATGCTGTTTATGCAATCGGCTCGATGCATAGCGGGTCATTGTTTTTAGCCGAATTGACATAAGAGTCCACATTGTATGCAATAAATTCTTCATCCTCAAAACTCATTAATAATTGTTTAGCTTCATCCGGCTGCAGCTGATTCGGCTGGATCCAATCATCCTCATTGTCTTTAGGCAAAATGATTGGCATGCGATGATGAATGTCCTGCATAAAGTGATTTGCCTCTTTGGTTAATATCGTACATGTAAATAGAGTTTTATCCTCCTGAACCCACTTATCCCAGAGACCTGCAAACGTAAAAAGTTTCCGGTCTTTTACTTGGATTCTCTTCGGCTGCTTTTCGTTCTCTGTTTTTTTCCATTCATAAAAACTATCAGCCACAATTAAACATCTTTTCCGGGCCATTAGTTTTTTAAAACTAGGCTTTTCATTCGCAGTTTCACTTCTGGCATTAATCATTTTAAAACCAATTTTCTCGTTTTCTGCCCAGGAAGGCACCAGCCCCCACCGTAAATGACCTGCCCTTCTTTTTTCACCATCATTTATAATAGCAAGCACATTTTGTCCGGGTGCTACATTATAACTTGGATGAAATGAATCAATACTTTCATCCAGACCATATTCATCCAATATTTCGAGTTCATCAGCGAGCAAAGTATATCTTCCGCACATCCTGTCTCCCTCCCGTTCAGAAAATTTGGCATGCACCAAGCTTCTTCGGCGTATGCTTTAGTTGCTAAAATAAGCTAAAATCCCATTGATTGGCAATATGCTTCAATAATTTAATTCCAGCAATGCTGTTACCCTGTTTGTCAAGGGAAGGTCCATAGACACCAATTCCGCACCCATCAAGAAATGGAAAGTCATCCTCCCTCACCCTTGGCGGCACGACTGCCATTATCCCACCAGAAACACCACTTTTTGCAGGAATACCGACGTAAGCTGCAAATTTACCTGATGCATCATACATTCCACAAGTTAACATCATTGCTTTTGCAAGACGGCTTATTGCCCGTGGTATGATCTCTTCATTTGTATATGGGTCAAAGCCGTCATTTGACAATACTAAGCCGATTCTCGCAAGGTCATCAATAGTTATTTCGATGGAACATTGCTTAAAATATGTTTCCAAGGTTATTCCAAGATCAGATTCCAGATAGCCTCCCTCCAATAAATAGTAACCGATCGCACGGTTTCTCATGGAGGTATCCCGTTCAGATTCATATGTCTCAATATTTAACTCCGGACGATAGCCGATTATTTTTTCTAAGAGGAGGAAAAGTGTCTCCAATTTTTGGTCAGAGGTCTTTCCCTCAAGCATGGATGATACGGTAAGGGCTCCGGAATTGACCAATGGATTAAACGGTTTTTTAGGCTGAGATATTTGCAAATGCATGATGGAGTTGAAGGCTTCCCCTGTTGGTTCTACATCGACACGATTCAGCACATAGGCCAACCCTCTTTCCATACATGCTACAATAAATGTCAGCACTTTTGAAATGCTTTGGATTGTAAACTTTTCCTCTGTAATGCCCGACCTGATGGTTAGTCCGTTTTTTCCTATAATCGAAATCCCCAGCGCTTCCTGGTCTGCTCTTGCCAGTATAGGTATGTAGTCGGCCACCTCTCCGTCAACAGTCTGCTTCTTAAAAAAATCCACCCAGCTGTCGATATATTCCTGCAGCCATTTTTCATTGACTTCTGTATTTAAATTAGCTGACCCTTGTACCATTTACTACACCTCATTAGTGATATGTCTCTGTATTTGGGGTATACCCTGTATCCTTCTATTTTACCCATTTTCGTGCAAAATTAATAAGAGATCCGGGAAATCAAAAACGGTTTTAATTTGACGTGCAAAACGGCAATAACAGTGTTATTCACAAGTATAATAGCTTAAGAGAGCATTAGAAAACTTGGTTGTCAGCAAAAAGCCTTTCGGTGACAGCCTTAGTTGCACTTATGCAAGTAAGAAAGTTTATAATTTCTTACTTGCCAAAAAAGAGACCAGCCTAAGCTGGTCTCAAAAAGTAAATGCTATTTAATTAAAGTTACGCCATGGTCCTGTGATTAACATCTACGCCCCACACGTTCAGCAGGGAGCAGTCATTACATCGCTGACAGGATTCCTTGACTTTGAACATTACTTCCCGATAAATTGCTGTGTCCAGTGATTACCTTGTTCAACATAACCTACTCCGATGTGTGTGTAGTTACCATTTAGGATATTTGCACGGTGACCTTCACTATTCATCCAAGCGTTTACCACTTCTGCAGGTGTACGTTGTCCTTTTGCAATGTTTTCACCAGCAGTCTTGTAGGAGATGCCATAGCTCTTCATCATATCAAATGGTGAACCATGTGTTGGGCTATTATGATCGAAATAGTTGTTTACTGCCATGTCACGTGATTTTTCACGAGCTACTTTACTTAATTCTGTATCGATTTGCAATGCAGCCAAACCTTGTTTTGCTCTTTCTTGGTTAGTCAATTCTACTACTTCTTGCTCGAATTGGCTTAATTGTTGTGATTGTTCTTGATTTTGGCTAGGTTGCTCTTGTGGTTGTGCCGGTTGTTGAGTTGGTTGTTGTGCTGGTGCTTCTGGTTGTTCTTGTTTCGGTTGTTCTTGTTTTGGTTGTTCTTGTTTCGGTTGTTCTTGTTTTACTGGTTCTTCTTCAACAGGCTTTTCTGCTGCTGGTTGTTCCTGAACTGGTTCTTCTTTTGCAGGTTCTTCTTTCTCAGTTACTTTCTCTGGTTCAGATTGTTTTTCTGCTGCTTCTTCATTATTTTCTTTCTCTTCTTCTATTTTAAGTGACTGCCAATCGATGTCGTTCCAATTTATATCGAATCTATTTAATACGTTATCCAATAGTCCTTGAATATCGTTCTCTGAAACTACGTCAGCATCTCCATTCACAGAATAATAAGCTTTATATAAAGTATTGAATGACTGATTTTGATCTGCTGAAGCCTCGGCATTTGATGAAAAAGCTCCACCGAATAATAAAGTTGCTGATAGTGCTGTTACAACTCCTATTTTCTTAAACATTCCATGCACTCTCCTTTGATTTTTGTTGTTGTTTTTCTGTGCAAAATTATCTTATCACACGATTTTTGTAATAATTGAGGAAGGGATTACCATATTAGCTATTTTGTTATGGACAATTTTACCTATCAATCTCAAAACCTTATCTTCTATAGCAATGTTTGATAACCTTATTTCGGTTCTTGTGGAAAATGTTTATCGTGCAGGAAGATATTACTACAAAGATGGAGTTGACACCTTTTATAACAAGGGTTTATGTTACAACCTGCAATATTTTGTAACCAAAATGTCACTTGATTTTCCCTCTCTGAGTGTTTTAATTTTAAGAGTAACGTTCTTTATTTAAATCGGAAAATCAATTAAACCTTTCCAGTCGGATACAGGAAGAAAATTACCCTGAAACGGTTATTTCCTATAGAAGTGTTATAATATAATCTCTCATTATTGGAGGAACATAAAATGTTTTCAAATGCAGAAATCGGAATTGACTTAGGTACCGCAAATATTCTTATCTATTCAAAAACAAAAGGTGTCGTATTAAATGAGCCTTCTGTTGTGGCTATTGATATTAATACAAAGCAAGTAGTTGCTGTTGGTTTAGAAGCAAAAGAAATGGTCGGTAAAACACCCAAAAACATTGTGCCCATCCGTCCCTTAAAAGATGGCGTCATTGCTGATTATGATGTAACGGCACAAATGCTGAAGGAATTATTGAAAAAGGTAAGCAAGAAGCTTGGTATGTCCATGCGTAAACCGACAGTAGTCGTTTGTACTCCTTCTGGCAGTACAACTGTTGAACGACGTGCAATTCATAATGCAGTGACAAGCTACGGAGCAAAGCATGTTCATTTAATCGAAGAACCTGTTGCAGCGGCAATCGGGGCAGATCTTCCAGTTGATGAACCGATTGCAAATGTGGTTGTGGATATTGGTGGAGGAACTTCCGAAGTGGGGATCATTTCATTCGGAGGAATTGTATCCTGTAACTCTGTCCGTACTGGCGGAGATAAAATGGACGAGGAAATTATTCAGCATATCCGTAAGACTTACAACATTCTAATCGGTGAGCGTACGGCAGAGAACATTAAAATGGAAGTCGGATATGCGCATCCAAATCATAAAGAAACGATGATGGATATTCGAGGCCGTGACATGGTTACCGGTCTGCCTAAAACGATTGAAATCACTTCGACTGAAATCTATCATGCTATCAAAGAATCTCTTGAGCAAATACTGGAAGCAATCCGTGCTACATTGGAAGAATGTCCGCCTGAGTTGAGCGGGGATATCGTTGATAACGGAATTGTTTTAACAGGCGGAGGATCTCTGTTAAATGGCATGCAGGAATGGCTGTCTGAGGAAATCAGCGTTCCAGTGCACATGGCTCCAAACCCACTTGAATCAGTGGCAATCGGAACTGGACGTGCTTTAAAGATGATTGGAAAATTACAGAAAGCAGCAAAATAATCTGATCAGCTCGTACAGAATTTTTGTATGAGCTTCTCAACTTTTCAAAAGAAAACGTTTACAAATATTTCAGAATGATGTATAATCTTTACTAACCAGCCGTGCAGAAACGTATTCCACGTTAAAACACACGGTGACAGCAACTTAACAATAAAATTAACTGCCTAATTTGTTCGCATGCCCTTTCCAGGGAATGCATCAACAAATAAAAGCCAGTTCAAATTGAATTGCAGAAACACTGCATTCTTTTGAGCTGGCTTTTTTTAGGCACAAAAGCGGAAGCGCCTTGATCACCCCCGACAAGCTTAAGTAGAAACTACCAGTGGCATTCTTTGCCACAGGTAGTTTCTACTTAAGACCTCGAGGGGGTAGGCGCTGGAGCTGGACGTTCAAAAGCGCAAGCGCCCGGCTAGCGAATATCAAGTTCCCCTGCCGGCAGGATCCGCTATCACTTAAGAAAGGAGGTTCCATATGACTGGTGCGTTAAATGGCATTAAAGTTCTCGACCTTACCCGCGTGCTTGCAGGACCATATTGCACGATGATCCTCGGTGACCTTGGTGCTGAGGTGATAAAAGTGGAAGCGCCCGGTGGCAGTGATGAAACTCGTGGATGGGGTCCCCCCTTCAAAAATGGAGTAAGTGCCTATTATCTTTGTGCAAACCGCAATAAAAAAAGCATCACAATCGATTTAAAAACTGATGAAGGGATATCTATGATCAAGCAGCTGATCGCTGAGTCAGACGTTATCATCAATAATTTTAAAGTGGATACGATGGAGCGATTTGGACTGGATTATGAGACGGCAGCGAAGATAAATCCTGGCATAATCTATTGTTCTATTACCGGCTTCGGTGAGACTGGCCCGTACAAAAATATGCCAGGTTACGATTTCATCATCCAGGCAATGAGTGGACTAATGAGCATCACCGGCACAGAGGAATCAGGACCACAAAAAATGGGTGTTGCAATAACCGATATTTTAACAGGCTTGTATGCATGTATTGGCATCCAGGCTGCATTACATGAACGAACACAGTCCGGAATAGGACAAAAACTTGATATTTCACTTTATGATTCCGCAGTAAGCTCCCTCGTTAATGTAGGAAGCAATTATTTAATGTCCGGAAAAATCCCTTCTCCACTTGGGAACAGCCATGCAAACATTGTTCCATACCAGACATTTTCCACAAAGGATGGAGAAATGGTGATTGCAGTTGGAAATGATAATCAGTTTAAAAAACTGAGTTCTATAATAGAGAAGACTGATTTAGCAACCGATGGGAGATTTCTCACAAATGCAGACAGAGTTGAACACAGGGGTGTACTAGTTAAGTTGTTGCAGGAAGTATTTTTAACCAAACCAACCGCATACTGGCTGGGAAAGTGTCATGAAAATAATATTCCCTGTGGACCAATCCAAAATATTGCCGAAGTAAATATGGACCCGCAGCTACAGGAAAGGGAAATGTTTGTTGATTACGAGCATCCTACCGCAGGCACGGTAAAAGTAATTGGCAGCCCCCTGAAGCTATCCAGAACGCCTGTAAGCTATGATCTTCCTCCACCAGATCCCGGTGAGCACAATAGTGAAATACTCTCAAAAATAAGGACAATGGAAAACGACTAATAAGGAGATGATTTTATGAACTTTGAATTTACGGAAGAACAAAAAATGCTGCGCCAAACGGTGAGAAGCTTTACGGACAAGGAAATCATGCCATATATTGCTGATTGGGACCGCGATGGAAAATTTGACCCCACAATCATGAAGAAACTTGCAGATCTGGGGTTAATGGGAGTTTGCATTCCAGAAGAATACGGTGGAAGCGGGATGGATTATAATTCGCTCGCCATCGTGTGCGAAGAACTTGAACGTGGTGACACAGCTTTCCGAACCGCCGTTTCCGTTCACACTGGTCTGAACAGCATGACACTGCTTCAGTGGGGGAATGAAAAACAAAAACAAAAATATCTTAAACCCCAGGCAAAAGGGGATAAAATTGGTGCATTCGGCCTTACAGAGCCAGGAGCAGGTTCTGATGTTGCATCACTACAATCCACCGCTGTTAAAGAGGACGACCACTACATTTTAAATGGACAGAAAACATGGATTTCCCTTTGTGATACTGCTGATAATTTCATCGTGTTTGCCTACACAGGTGATCGTACAGAGAAACATAAAGGAATATCAGCATTTATCGTAGAACGCTCCTGGGAAGGGTTCTCCTCAAAGGCTATCAAAGGGAAGCATGGTATACGTTCTGGAAATACCGGGGAATTATTTTTTGAAAATGTGAAGGTTCCTGAAGAGAACCTTCTTGGTGAAGAGGGGGAAGGATTCAAGATTGCAATGGCTGCCTTGGATAATGGTCGCTTTACGGTGGCAGCAGGTGCTGTTGGGCAAATCATGGCCTGTCTTGAATCAAGCATCAAATACTGTCATGAGAGAAAAACATTTGGAAAAGAAATCGGAAGACATCAGCTCGTTCAGCAGATGATAGCAAAAATGGAAGCGGGATATCAAATGAGCAGGTTATTGGTCTACCGTGCAGGTGAATTGAAGAATCAAGGTAAGCGAAATACGAGAGAAACCTCCCTTGCCAAGTGGCAGGCTTGTGACTTTGCAAATAAAGCAGCAGATGATGCATTACAGATTCATGGTGCTTATGGGTACTCCGATGAATATCCGGTGGAGCGTTATTTACGTAATTCAAAAGCTCCGGTCATTTATGAGGGAACAAGGGAAATCCATACCATTATGCAGGCAGAATATGTGCTTGGCTACCGGGAAGATAGGCAATTGAACAAAATGCTTCCTGCCTGGGATGGTCAGACTGAATTAGTTTAATAGTTTTGACCACCTACCAACCTAGCAAAAGCCCACCCTCATTCATGAGGGTGGGTTTCCTGATTCCTTATATAGTTTTCGTACTGTTTGTATAAATCTGTAAGCGCACTGGCAACTGCATTGCCTGCTTTACCTAAATAATGCGTTTTAACTTCTTCAAGTGGCTTTTTTAATCCATCCTGAAGACTATGACCTCTCAGCAATTGTTGAACGAATTCTCTCCCGTGATCTGTTGCCAGTGTACAATTTGCTGTAACGATGACCCCGTATTTTTTATCGATTTCAGCCGTAATTGTCAGCGTTTCATAGATGCTCTTAGCGGCCATGCCTGATGGCAGTCTTGCGTGTCCTGCAATAAAAACTGTTTTCACTAATTGGTCATTCCTTTCACTGTCAACTTATTGCTTAACATCTTTAAACAGATGCAGTATTTTCAACAAGCACCGATTCGACAATTTGCACGCCGCGATCTGCCATTTCCTTAATATACTGTTCTCCAGGAACAATTTGTTCAGGTGGGTAAACACCTTTCTTGGAAATAGTTCCGTTTCCGATCATTTGAGCGACAACAGAAATCGTGTTTGCGGTTGCCCTTGCCATAGCGGTAACATTCGTTTTCCGATCTTTATATGTTGCCAGTTCATATTTGCAGGAGGCTTCAGCACTCCCCTTTTCCCCTGCCACAATAACCCTCAATAGCACCGCATCATCTTTTTCCCCCAGTTTTACGATAGGATCGAGAACTTTTAAAAACACTTCCCGGGGACTGATCATTTTACCGTTCACTTCAACTTCATAATCATTTCTTGTCAGATTTAAATCAACGAGCAGCTTAAACTTTTCCGCATGGCCCGGATAGCGAATCGTTTTATATTCCAATGTTTCCACATTCGGAAAAGAAAGAGGGAGCGTGGAAGTTCCCCCTGATGTATGGAAAGCTTCAAGCGGGCCGAATTTTTCAAAATGGATTGTTTCAACCTCACTAAGTGATGGAATTTCCTGTCTGATACCATTCCTTATTATTAAGGATGGGTCAGTATAATGGTCAAAGACGCCTTCCATGGAAAATACGTGATTATATTCAAATGGGGGTTCTGGCTTAACTGGAATACCTCCCACAAATAGCTTGATGGATTTCACGTGATCCAATTTACTTGCACCATAACCGGAGAGAATATTGATCATACCTGGCGCCACACCAAGGTCGGGTATGAGTGTTACTCCTGCCGCTTTTGCTTCTGCATCCATCATAAGTACTTTGTCCGTCATATGCCCGATATGTCCCCCCAGGTCTACGGAGCATACCCCAACTTCAATAGCTGTTTTCGCTACAATTTCATTAAATGAATAAAACAGTGCATTAACAATCACATCAAAGTTACTCATATAGTCGGCAAGTTCTTCTTTGTTCGCTGCATTAACCTGATATGCTTTTATTTTAGGTGAATTGAGCTGATTACAAACTGATTGCGCGCGATGGATATCGATATCTGCAAGACCTACGGAAGCAACTCCTTCACTTGCTGCAAGATCACGTGCTGTTTCCTTTCCCATTAACCCGGAGCCAAGTACTCCAATTTTCATATCATTCACTCCCTGCAGTTTTTTTGATATGTCACTCTATGGTAGCTTATGATTCCACATCGATCTGTGCGCGCTGCAGTTTTCCGCTGTAATCCACATAAATTGCCTTCCACTCCGTAAACACATCCAAAGCCTGGATGCCTGAGTCTCTATGTCCATTTCCAGTACCTTTTGTGCCTCCAAATGGCAGATGAATCTCAGCCCCGGTAGTTCCTGCATTTACATAAACGATCCCTGTATCGAGGTCACGTTGTGCTTTAAACACACGATTCACATCATTGGTGAATATTGAACTGGAAAGACCATATGTTACCCCATTATTTACGTCAATCGCCTCTTCAAAGCTCTTTACAGATATAAGAGAGACAACCGGACCGAAAATTTCTTCCTGCGCAATTCTCATTTCAGCGCTGACATCGGTAAATAATGTCGGTGCAAAATAGTATCCTTTTTGATGATCTCCCTCCGTAAGTTCATATCCACCTGCAAGTAACCTCGCTCCCTCTTCTTTCCCTATTTCAATGTAGCGCTTGATTTTATCTATCCCTGCCTGATTAATAATCGGCCCTACCTTAATCGATTCATCCAACCCATTACCAATCGACAGCCCATCCATTGCAGCAAGCAATCTTTCCTCAAGTGTTTGCTTTACTTTTTCATGGACGATCACGCGGCTGCAGGCAGTACAGCGTTGTCCACTAGTTCCGAAAGCACTCCATAAAATTCCTTCAACAGCAAGGTCCAAATCAGCATCATCCATCACGATAACTGCATTCTTTCCTCCCATTTCGAGGGAAACTTTCTTTAACTGCTTCCCACATTCGCTTGCAATATTTCGGCCAGTATCATTTGAACCTGTAAAAGAAATGACACGAATATCATCATGATGTACCATCGCATCTCCTACAACTGATCCTTTCCCAAATATAACATTGACAATTCCTTTAGGAAGTCCAGCCTCTTCAAAAATTTTAGCAAGCTCATAGGCCATGATCGGTGTTTCAGTTGCAGGCTTCCAAATAACAGCATTTCCCGAAACGATGGCTGGGAATGACTTCCAGGTGGCAATCGCAATCGGAAAATTCCATGGTGTGATAATCCCGACAACTCCGACAGGGCAGCGTTGACTCATTGCAAATTTATCCTTCAGCTCGGCTGGCGTAGTCTGGCCGAATAAACGCCGTCCTTCACCTGCCATATAAAACGCCATATCGATTCCTTCCTGAACTTCCCCGCGTGCCTCTTCAATTACCTTGCCATTTTCCATCGTGAGCAATTGAGACAATCTTTCTTTACGCTCTTTCATCATATAACCGATACGATATAATACTTCCGCGCGTTGCGGAGCAGGAACAAGAGCCCAATCTTTCTGTGCTTTCTTTGCTGCCTGTACTGCAGCATCCACACTTTCCGCTTCAGATAAGGGTACTTGGACGATTTCCTCCCCTGTTGCTGGATTGATTACGGCCGTCGTGTTATTTACTTCCACCCATTCTCCATTAATATAGTTACTAAGTTTCTGAACATCCAATGATAACGCTGTCATAATCATTTTCCCTCCTTATAAGTAAATGAAATTCTATCCCCAAATACTTAAGACTACTGCAGTAAGGGCACACGCTTATCAATTAAAGACTTACATCTTAAGTATAAATGAGTACAATCCAATTGTACAACTGTTTTTAAAATACTGAATTTTGTTATCAGAAACCATCTATTTTATTATTTACTCAACTTTCGCAGAAGGAAATAGATAAATAAGCCTTGGCAGAATTAGGATGGCGTGAGTTGCACTGCTGAAGTTGACTTTGGATTAACTATTTGCACTGAGTAGCCTGGATACACCTGTACCCCATCGTTCTTTTAGTTTCACAGCTTTTTATTCGCAGTTTGTGTAAACTGCGAAGTAACTCAGGTTTTTTTAGGAGATATGTGCATCTGCTGCCGTCCGGGATCGCTCTGGGCGGATGCTTTCCGCGGGCACGGCCTCAGCCCCCAAGAGAAAACCACTCTTCTGGTCTTCGGACACGTGCTTTTCCCGCAGGAGTCACCGCCCGCCCGCTCACCCGGTCTGGTGAAGCTGTATGATGCTATTCCTGCTACTACATGAATAGTAATTAGCAGCAATCTTCAATTTAGCTCGGGGAAATACACGGAGACTTCTGCGGGAGCAGAGGCATAGGTGAGACAGCGCAGCGCTTTAGCGCAAGTTGGCTCACCAGCCGCCCGCGAAAAGCGCAGTGTATTTCCCAGAGCGGTCACCGAAGATGCTCATTAGGCTGTGACGCATTCTCTATCAACTATGCAATAATTAAAAAGCAAACCATCTTGTAAATAGCTTTATTTTCATCAGGTTCGCAAGGGGATTATTAGAGACATTCCAAGTTTAACCCAGTTAACTGTTTAAGCTAATTTTCTTGGTGCGAAAGTTGAGTTATTTACCAATCAACTTTGACAATAAATAAGTTCCAATAGGTAACTGGGTTAAACGTAAAATGTCTGTTTTCCTAAATTTAAAGCAGAACCCGTGTATGTTATACTAAATAGATATTTCTTAGGACAGAAAGGATATAGACATCATGGATAAGAAAAAAGATCAATGGTCGACGAAGCTCGGCTTTATATTATCATCAGCAGGCGCAGCAATTGGCCTCGGAGCAATCTGGAAATTCCCTTATATGACTGGAATGAATGGTGGAGGCGCATTTTTCCTCGTGTTTATTGCATTCACGATTATTATTGGCCTTCCATTACTGATCGCAGAATTTATTATCGGCAGAGGCGCACAGAAGGAAGCTGTCAGTGCATACAAGACACTCGCTCCAAAATCCCCGTGGTCTTTTATCGGTATCTGGGGTGTGGTGGGAGCTTTCATCCTCATGTCCTTCTACAGTGTAGTAGGTGGATGGGTATTGATTTACAGTGCCCTATCCGTACCAGGAATGGTTATTCAAGACAATGTAAACTATCCTGAGCTATTTGCTGCAGTCACTGGAAATCCCTTTATAACTGTTATGGGACTGGCATTATTCGTGCTTATCAATATCATTGTTATTTCGTATGGAATAAAAGATGGAATCGAGAAATCTAGTAAACTTTTAATGCCATTACTATTTGTATTCTTTATTGTTATCGTTATTCGTTCCGTTACATTTGAAGGAGCAATGGAAGGCATCCGTTTTTTCCTCCAGCCTGATTTCTCCAAGCTAACGGGGGAAAATGTACTCTACGCACTTGGACAAGCATTCTTTTCCTTAGCTGTCGGTATCTCCGTTATGGTCACTTACAGCTCTTATCTGAAAAAAGACGTCAGCCTGCCAGCAGCTGCAGGGTCTGTAGGACTGATGAATATTTTCGTATCCTTGCTCGCAGGTCTTGCAATATTTCCGGTTGTATTTGCCTTTGGACTGGAACCGGCGGAAGGTCCTGGACTACTTTTCATCGTACTTCCTGAGGCTTTTGCCCAGATGCCGTTCGGTGAAATTTTCCTAAGCTTATTTTTACTGTTGTTTCTATTTGCTGTTTTAACCTCTTCGTTCAGCATGCTCGAAATCATTACATCAGCATTTACGGAGAATACGGAAAGATCACGTAAAAAGGTTTCTATCATCGCCGGGTTAATTGTTTTCATAGCAGGTATTCCCGCTGCATTATCTTCCAACCTGCTTTCTGACTTCAAACTATTTGGTCTCACTGTTTTCGATGCCAGCGACTTTTTGGTAAGCAACATTATGCTTCCGGCCGGATGTCTGTTCATTGCTTTGTTTATCGGTTTCAGAATGGATAAGACGTTGATCAAGCAGGAATTTTCTTATGGCCATAATTTACCGTACAGTACGTATCAAATATGGTTTCAGCTGATGCGCTGGGTCGTCCCTGTCACGATAATAATCGTTTTTCTTAGCTCTTTAGGGGTATTATAAATATATATTGATATCGTTTATTTTTTCCAAGCTTGGATTTCGATGGAAGCTTAAATGGAGTATATGAACCGGGAAAATATGTGAAACTTACCTAAAGGAGAGAATTCAATGCCTCAGAAAATTGTAATTGTCGGTGGTGTTGGCGGAGGAGCTACCGTCGCTTCCCAAATACGCAGAACTGATAAAGACGCAGAAATTTTTCTGTTCGAAAAGTGCGGGTATATTTCTTTTGCCAATTGCGGTATGCCATATCATATTGGTGGTACGGTAGAGAAACGGGATACGCTATTATACCCAGTGGAGAAATTTGCCGAAAAATATAATGTGAACGTCCATATAGACACGGAAGTCATGTCCATTAACAGGAGACATAAAACCATTCAATATAAACGCAACGGGACTAGCAATGAAACATCCTATGACAAATTAATTCTCTCTCCCGGAGCATCGCCAATTGTTCCGAATGTGGAAGGAATTGATAACAGCCGCACGTTCACATTGAGGACAATCGAGGATATGGACCGGATCAATGAATTTATCAGCAGCTCCCATCCTGAAAAGACGACAATCATTGGAGGCGGCTTTATCGGTTTGGAAATGCTTGAAAATCTGCATGCATTAAAGTTAAATTGTACCATCATAGACCGCTCCCCACACCTGATCAAAAGTGTTGATGGTGATATGGCTGAAATTGTCGAGGATCATCTGAAGGAAAAAAATATCGAAGTTCTCTTAAATGATGGTTTAGCGGCCTTCGAAAATGATGGAAAAACATTGGTATTAAACAGCGGGAAAAAAATTAATACCGATATGACGATATTGGCAGTCGGCATTAAACCGAACACAAAGCTTGCTGCAGAAGCCTCATTGGAGCTTGGAAACTCTGGAGCGATAGCGGTCAATGAATTTATGCAAACAAATGACCCAGACATCTATGCCTTGGGGGATGCCGTTGAAGTTCGTGATTTTCTGACCGGCTCACCGAAAAAAATCGCACTTGCATGGCCAGCGCACAGACAGGCATATATTATTTCCAGTCACTTGAGTAACAATCCTGTACCATATCAAGGAAACCTGGGATCTTCCATTTTAAAAGTCCTTGACCTAACGGTTGCTGCTACTGGTCATAACAGTGCAACACTGGAAGAAGAGGGAAGAATATTTAAGCATACGAAGCTTTCTGCTTATTCACATGCCGCATACTATCCCGATTCGAAGAAATTGTGGATTAAGATCTTTTACAATGGCGATACCGGTTTACTGTATGGTGCCAATGTTGTTGGGTATGAGGGTGTCGATAAACGGATGGCAGTCCTTGCTACCGCCATTAAGGGAAGATTGACAGTAAATAACCTTTCTGAACTGGAACTCGGTTATTCGCCAGTCTATTCCAGTTCCAAAGATCCAATCAATATAATAGGCTATAAAGCACAAGAGGAGTTAAATTAAAAAACTTAGAAAAGCTTCATTTCATGTCCATTAAAAATAGAGAAATCCTGACTCTTAAGTGGTCGGATTTCTCTATTTTAAGTGTGAATCTCAATCGACTTCAAATTGGTAGATCAGTTCGTAGCTTTTCTCATCCAACAATTCTGCTACATGAACTTGGACGCCATGGCCAAATACGATTTCATCTTCTGTCATAGCCACAATCATTGCTTTCGTATTATTTCGAACATCCAGATAGATATCTCCTACAGCCGGTTTTAATGTCTCATCATTTTCAGCAAGGTAACTAATGGATTCATCCTGCAGCTGCTGCTCTTCTGGTACCAGATTTTTATCATAGTATGCTATTTCCTGACTTGCATCCTGTCTGCCAGGAACCATGACTACGTATTCGTTATGTTTAACTCCATTATCACGTGTCGTTATTACATTTCCATCCTCGACACTTTCCACTTTTTCGATTTCATTCAGCGAGTAGTGGTCAAGAAAATCCGGTGCGGGTTTTACGATCAGAATATAATCGCCCGGTTGTGGCTTTGCATACTGGTCAATTGTATAGCGTTTCCCGTAGAAAATGAACGTATCATTGTGCTGCGGTTTATAATGTTGGATTTCACTGGACTTTGTCAGAACCTGTTTCATATCCTTCAAACGATACATGTGAATTGACTTTTTGAACATTGGTTTCACTGAATACACTTTGTGGAGTTCATTTTCATAAAATACAAATTGCCCTTTTCTTACTTGATACAGCTTCATTTCGTTTCCTCCTCATATGAATCCTTGAGTTCATTATAACGATTTTTAATAATAAATACAGTCCACGGTTATTTTCCCTTATTATATAGGCTTTTAAACATAGAAATTTTAATATCGCGCAATTTTTCCCATAGGTGCATAAGACAATTCTGTACCTGCTTCGCCAAACCCGTCTAAAAAATATACTTGCTTCGGTACTAGGTTTATTCAACCACATATGTCTCTTCTGGAGCTTGGGAGATAAATGGAGATTGATTTCCTGCAGTCAGCATTACCAGTGCATGCATTGCTCTTGTAATCTTATGAATAGTTATGTTTTTGTCCATATCGTAGAAACTACTAATACAACAAGGATTA